>NZ_CP103057.1:885000-2085000 GCF_025231525.1 Sphingomonas endolithica | reverse complement strand
AGCTGATCGAGCACGCCGCGGGATTGCTGGAGTCCGGCCTGCCTGTGATGCTCGCCGGCGACTTCAACGTCATGCCGACTGAGCGGGACGTCTACAAACCCGAGCGCTGGGTCGATGACGCGCTGTTCGCGCCGGAGGTGAGAGACGCCTTTTTCAGGCTGACGGCACAGGGCTGGACGGACGCATTGCGAACGATCCACCCGGACGAGACCATCTACACCTTCTTCGACTATTTCCGGAACGCCTACGGCCGCAACGCCGGGCTGCGCATTGACCATCTGCTGCTCAGTCCAGCGCTGGCCGATCGCTTGGTTGACGCGCAGGTCGATCGCGACGTCCGCGGCTGGGAGAAGACCAGCGACCATGCGCCGGTGTGGATTGAGCTCGCCGATGGCCAGGCGAAGCGCGCTAAGCGCACATAATGGCGGCGCGAAGTGCCGGCATTCTCTTGTACCGCCGCCCGGCAGGCGCTTTCGAGGTGCTGCTTGTTCACCCCGGCGGGCCGTTCTGGCGAAACAAGAACGTCGGCGCTTGGCAGATCCCGAAGGGGCTGGTCGATCCAGGCGAGGAAGACGAGGCGGCCGCACGCCGCGAGGTGGCCGAGGAGTTGGGGATCGAGGTAGTCGAGCCAGTCGAGTCCCTCGGCGAGATCCGGCAGGCTGGAGGGAAGACGGTCGTTGCCTATGCCGTCGAACGCGACCTCGACACCACCACGATCGTGAGCAACACGGTCGAAATCGACTGGCCTCCGCGCAGCGGCCGAAAGATGACTGTGCCCGAGATAGACGAAGCGCGATGGTTCAGCGTCGATGAAGCGCGGCGCCACATGCTGGCCAGCCAGGTACCACTGCTCGACCGTTTTGCCACGATCCGGAGCCACCCGTCCCCGACGGGCGTTCAGATGCATCCAGCCAAGGAGCCGATCATGACCAAGCTCACCGCCGACGATCGCAACGAACTCGACAAGGGTTCCTTCGCCTTTGCCAAGCAGAGGAAGGAGCCGCTCGAGAATGCGAGCCACGTGCGGAACGCTATCGCGCGCTTCAATCAGGTAAAGGATGTCACCGACGGTGAACGCGACGCCGCATGGAAGCGGATTGAGGCGGCAGCGAAGAAGTTTGGCGTCGACGTGACGGAGAAGAGCTGGCGCGAGATCGGAAAGTGACCGGTTGAGGAGTGCCTGAGGCAGACTGGCACTGCGCGTCCAGCTTCAATTTGGCATTAAATTTAGGCAGCCGTTGTTGTCGCTTTTGGGTGGATCACGGCCTGGCGGCTTTGGGGAAGCGGATGCGGTAAGCCGCCCTTCATTCATGACCGAGCATCGTATCCCCACCAGCACGTCATCGAATTCGGCTGCGGACCTGATTTAGGAAGCTGTCCCAAAAATAGGCGGCGGCACCGTTCTCATCGAGCGGCCCGTCTGGCCTCACGTGCGACATCGCGTTCCGTGCGCCAAATGCGAGACCCTGAGGCGTTTCCTCGACGGGCAGCCAGTCGTTCATGGAATTGCGCGTGCTGGTCGCGGCGTCGTAGCTAAGGCATAGCGCGTTTCGCCACATATCGCCGCCATGCCAGATGCTGATCTGGCCGACCCGCTTGCCATCGAGATAGACGCTCGCCGCGAACGAACGACTGTCGATCCGTTCGAAATCGGTGTCGATGCGCGGATCCGAGCCGTTCAGTTCGGCAAGGTTCTGCTCGAACAGCGTCGCAGTCGCCACGAATCCGCTACGCAGAAACCGGTCGCGGTCGAGGTCAGTGGGCTTCGCCGCGATACCGAGCAGGTTGGTTGACCTCACGGATTTACGTGTTGAGGTTGGTTCGGCAGCGACCGGCATACCGCCAGATTCCGACGGCGCGCGCGAGCCGAGCCGCGCCTTTAACATTTCGCGGATCGCGCCGACCGCATTGTCGAGAGCCATGTCGGTGTCGGGCCAGTTGGTCACCGGCCTGCCGTCCTTGGGCAGGGCAACGAATTCCGCCAGCGTCTCCCCGTTTCCGATCGGCACGCCCTTCCACTGGCACGGGCGCAAGATGATCGGGATGACGCGAGCGGTGCCTTGCCGTTGACGTACGAACGCCCGCAGCATCTCCTGTTCGTAGCAATACTCGGATGCGATAAAGGCGGCCGACACAAGCAGGATCACGAAATCAGATTCGGCTAGAGCCGCCTGAACCGTGGGGTCGAGATGCTCGCCCGGTCGCAACAACCCGTCGTGCCACAGGTCGATCAGCCCCTCGCGCCGCAACGGCGCTAGGTGCTGAACGAGCTGGTCCTTCAACGCCGTATCTGCGTGGGTATAGGAAATGAAACCGGTCGTCATGACGGTCGCCTTGTTGCGCCGGTCATGGGAAGCGACACGACGTTGTCGGGAAGAGGCTGCAAGGGTTGGCCGGTAAGGCGTGTAAACAGGCTTGGAGCCATCCCAAGTTCGGAAAGCAGGCGATGAAGGGCAACGCCATTCCGCTTGGCGAGCCATGCAACGGCGGAATTCAACAATTCAGGTTCTTCCACGACAATTCGGTCATCGTATCGCTCCGTCTTCGCCTGACCGGTCTTAACCAACTGAATATTGGCCGTACGATACTGTGCGGCATCGATGAGCCCCAAATCAAACGCGCGACGAGCGATGGCGCGCACCGAAACCTTCCAGCGTAGCTTCATGGCGAACAAGGCGTTCCAGTCGAGCACGCGCCTCGTCCGAGGAAATTCTCGTGCGAACGCGCCACGCGGGATAAGGAAGGCGCCGGCGAAGCGATGCGCTTCTCCTTCGGTAACGCTGTCCCCCGTCACGATCCCCTGATGCATGACAAGGTGGGCGGCTTCATGCGCAAGATCGAAGCGAAGGCGAGCGCCTGCCGCCTTGGCCATTGACCGGACCACAATGGGACGGCGACGTGCCATCGACAACGCGTCTATGCGCTCGGTGAGATCATCGAACTGGACGACCACCGCACCGGCATTCTCCAGGACGCGCGTCATGCTGGTGACAGGGCCATCAAGGCCAAGTCTCCAATGCTGCCGGGCTTCCTCGGCAGCGCGCTCAATCGCGTCGGGAGATGTAGGACGCGCCGATTCCGGGAAATCCACGACCGGTAAGCGCACCTGAGTCTCGATCCCGTCCACCAGCGCCTCGATCGCAGTGCCGCGCGCAACGGCTTGAGCCACCAACCCGCGCGGGGCGCTTGCCAATCGGCGAAAATGGCAATCCTCCTCGCGGACGGGATTGATCGCCGGATTCGAGAAGAATGCCGGTGTAACCGCGAGGACTGACGCCAGTGCCTCCTGCAACTCATCGGTCGGCTCTTTGGCGCCCGTCTCCAGTTGATGAACGAACTGCCGGCTGGTCGCGACGAAGCCGCCCAGTTCGTCTAGCGACAATCCGGCGAGCAGCCGCGCCAGCCGCAGCTTGTCACCGTGGAACGTACGTGCGCGATCGCCCGGACCACGGCCCGGCGTAGTTCCCCTGGACACCACGCTTAAATCCCGTCGGGGCCGGCGTCGGCCTCGGTACCGTAATCGTCTTCATCGTCACCGATGTCACCAACGGAAGGCGGCAGCAGATCCCGCCCTTCAGGCCGCTCGTCGCCAAGCAGAACGATCAGCGGCTCAGCCTCGGCGAGCGGCAGCGGCCAGACAGTCTCTGGCTGATCGTTCCGAAGCGCAACGAAGCTTGCGCCCAGAAGCGCACCATCGATGTCGGTGATCACGCCAATGCGAAACAGCACTCCGGCGGTTGGGACGCCAGGTTCCAGGTCGAGCAGAAGCTGCTCGCGGGGAGTGGCAATTACAATCTTGGCGGTCGGCTCAGTCGGATCGCCCCGCCAGAAACGCATCGGCACACCGCCGATGCTGAACTGGAAATGCTTGCCAGCGTCGATAACGCCCAACCATTCAAACCCTGGCGTGCCAGCAGCTCTCGCGATCTGGAAACAGCCGTAATTGTAAGCGCAGACCCCCAGCGTCCAGTTGTCGTCACCAATCGCAGGGTCGAACCGATCAACTGCGCTGCCACGACCCAAGGCGAGCAATTGCGCGACCTTCACAAGCCGGTCTTCGGTCAGTTCCCGGTGATAATCCCACGGCCGCATAGCACTCCCCTTCGACCGTCTTCATCGGGCAACGGGACGAATTTGTCAACCGCCCCTCATATTGTCAACTGTGATGCGTGACCGAGCAAACGGTAGTGTACTATGCGCGATCCGAAATCGCTTCGGGTAACACGGCCGACGCTATAGCTTCGCCGCATGACGCTGAAGCTGGACCTGCTGACCAAGGGACACCTGCCAGAGAACCTGCCTCCTACGTTCAGGACGTATGAGCTCGGCACCTATCTCGCCGGTCGCAACGAGCTCTTCAGCCGCGGTAAGCCGACACGGGCTGCTACCTACAATGCATCGAAGCGGGGGCTGACGCGGAGGGTCTTCTCCTTTATCCATCCCGGCACCTCGCATGATTTGGCAGAGTTCATTTCCGCCCGTGCAGTGTCGCTAAACCAATTCATTTCGAACAGCACCTTCAGTCTGTCAGCACCCCGGCATACTCCCGATGGAGACCGAGCCGTTGAAATCGCTTCGCATGGCGAACTTGAGGAGCAGCGGCTGCTCCGGCTCGCGAGATACCGTTTCGTGGCACGAACCGACATTTCCAGGTTCTACCATTCGATCTACACGCACTCCGTTCCTTGGGCCATTCACGGCAAGCCCGCGGCCAAGGCGGATCAGCGAGCGAACTCGGGTGCCGTCTATGCCAACCGCCTCGATCAGATCCTGCGCCACGGGCAGGATGGGCAGACCGTCGGCATTCCTGTCGGCCCGGATGCATCCCGCTACGTTGCCGAATTCATCGGCGCGGCAATCGACGCGGAATTTGTCTCGCGGGGTGGTGCCGCAGACTCTACCGTGATCCGCCACGTCGATGACGTGTGGATCGGAGCGGACACCCACGCGGAGGCCGAAGCGGCCTTGTGGCGGTACCGGGAATCGATCCGCGCTTTCGAATTGGACATCAACGAATCCAAGACACGCATCCACTCCGACGACTTCCAGTTTTCCGACAGCTGGCCAACCGACATAGCCGCTAAGATCGAGTTCGCCTTGGCATCACCCGTCCGACGGGTCCCCGAGCGGCTACGTTCCGCTCTTGAGCACGCCTTTTCTATGACCGCGTTGACGTCAGACGACGGGGTGCTGAAGTATACTTTACGGTATCTGGACCGCTCCGTCGTGCCGTCGGATCATTGGACCACGATCGAGCCCTTCTTGATGCGCTCGGTGACCCATTACAGTCATACTGTCGACTACGTCGCCCGCATGCTGGTGTGGCGGCATCTCGCTCGCGGCGATCTGGATGTTGTGCGGTGGGCCCCAGTTCTCCTGGCACTGATTGCACGCCATGGCAGGCTGGGCAACGACGGCGAAGTCTGCTGGGCCACCTACGCCGCGTTGCGCCTGGAGATCAACGTGCCGTTGGACACGGCCAAGGCCGCGATCCTCAACTGCGGAGCGCTGACCGCAGTCGCCATCCTCTCGGCCGCTGAGGCCGGACTTGTCGATCCACAGATCTTCGATTCCGCTTGGACGCTGGTGAATGGAGAAAGCGGCAACGGATCGTTCTGGCCTCTGCTGCTCGAATGGAAGGTCAGGCAGTGGACGCGTCACGCCGAACTCGAGGTGGGAAATGACCTCATCACCGAGCTGATCGCGCAGGGAATTTCCATCTTTGATGCCAGCCGACTTCCACCAGTCTTCGATGACGTGGATTTGGACGAATATTCTGAGGTCGAGCGAGCGATCGAAAAACGCAGCAGCCAATATGACGACGACGATGACGAGGAGGAAGACGATGATGACATTGGCGGTTTCGACGCTTATCCACTCTGATCGGCTTCGGTTAACGGTGCATGGTACTGCTGGTTGGGTCTAAGATGTCGCTGACCGACCGCCTCCCATCCCGTCGGTGGTCATGCTCAGAGTAGGACCAGCTAGGTAGAAGTTGCAGACTTTAGTCCGCAACCGCACTTATCTCCGTTGCCATGCACCACGGTCTGGTTAGCATCCGCCTAGCCGTTGAACACGACTGTTTGCCGTTCTTAACGGCAAGCGTGCATCGTCATTGAGAGCGGCTTGACGATACCGAGCCGCGTGCGTTTCATGGTTGGGGGAGTCGGGGGGAAGCGCAGTGAGGCTGAGTCGGATTGTAATAAAGAACCTACGAGCGATACAGACGCTAGACATCCCAGTCACCGAGGCGGCGACTGTCGTCATCGGTGAGAACAACGCGGGCAAGTCGACACTCCTGCATGGGATACGACTATGCCTCGACGTCACGCTGTCTTCCGCGTTCCGGGCGCTGAGCAAGGAGGACGTACACTGTGGAGTCGACCAGACCCAGCCCTTCCAGGTGCTGGTCGCTGTCGAGTTCACCGGCTTCGCCGGCAATGAGAATGAGGAGGCGCTGCTGCACGGCACTCAGATCGGTCCGGACCGGGCGCGCCTCTTCTACCGCTTCCGTCCGAAGCGCTTGATCCGAGAGGCCATCGCCGCCGAGGAACTCGACCGGCCGCTCACGCTCGACGACTTTGGATGGGAACTGTTCGGTGGCGGGAACCCGGCGGTCGACATAGCGGCGATCGAGTGGTCGCACGAGAACGGTGACTTCGGCGCTACGTCCGTTGGGCTACAGATCCTCCAATCCTACTTGGTCGTGTTCCTGCCGGCGCTGCGCGACGTGGAGGCCGACCTGCAGCAGTTCCGGCGCTCGCCTCTGATGAAGCTGATCGAGGCTAGCGAGGTGGACCCGGTCGAGCAGGCCGCGATCGTAGCCGCGGTCAAGGCCGTCAACGCGCAGATCGAGGGCTCGCCGTCGATCAAGGACCTGGCGGGCTCCATCGATGGCGCGCTGAAGGACATCACCGGCCCGGCGTTCTCTCTCGACGTCGGCCTTGGGCTCTCCGCGCCGACCTTCCACTCGATTATGCGTAACTTGATCATTCTCCTGTCGGGAACGCTCGCCCAAAATGTCGAGCCGCGCCGCAATGGCCTAGGCCTGAACAACATCCTGTTTATCGCGATGCTGATCGAGCAGTTCAGGAAGCGCGCCGCCAACGGCGACGCGGCGGGCGAGCTGATCCTGATCGAGGAGCCCGAGGCGCACCTTCATCCCCAGTTGCAGGGGACACTCATGGACGCGATGCGGCAGCTGCCTTTCCAGGTGATCGCTACCACGCACAGTACTCAGGTGACTGCAGGCGCGCCGCTCTCGTCGTTCGCGGTGCTCTCGCAGCAGCCCAGCGGGGTAGCGATCGCAGCCGTCCCGAGCCGGGCGGCGGGGCTGACGTCCAACGACCGGCAAGACCTGGAGCGATACCTCGACGCGACCAAGTCGAATCTATTGTTTGCCCGGCGCGTGATGCTTGTGGAGGGGCCTGCCGAACTCCTGCTCATCCCGCCACTCGTGAAGCGGGTCATTGGTGTCGATCTCGAGCGCGAAGGCATCTCGGTCGTGGCGATCCATGGCACCCACTTCGGCCCGTTCGCGCGGATGTTCGCGCCCGACTGCATGCCCAAGCGGTGTGCCATCGTCGCCGATGCCGACCGGGTGCCGGGTACCACCGAACCTGATGATGACGTGGTGCCGCCCGAGGACCTGGCCGCGCTGCAGAACGAGTTCGTCCGCGTGTTCGTCGGCGCGACCACGTTCGAGCGCGAGATCACGCTCGACGGGAACGCCGGCATGCTGGCAGCCGCTGCCGGCGATCTCGGCGCTCCGCGGATCAAGGCCAACCTCGAGACAGCCGTCACGTTCGGCGTCACAGAGGAATTGAAGAAAAAGGTTCTGAGGACTGCCATCCGGTTCGGCAAGGCCCGGTTCGCCCAGGCGGCGGCTCGACACGTCGAGCAGGCGGGTCGCCTGCCGCCTTACATCGAGCAAGCGGTAAACTGGCTCAGGCTATGGTGAGCCTGCTCACCAGGGAGCAGCGCGGAGCCGTCGACTGGGCCGGCAACCTCCTGCTCACCGCCTGTCCGGGAAGCGGCAAGACGCGCACCCTGATTGCCAAGCTGGTCAAGGAGATCGAAGGCGTACGCGGCACGCCCAAGTCCATCTGCTGTATCACTTATACGAATACGGCTGTGCAGGAGATCGAGCAGCGCGCCAGCGAACAGCTGCAGGCCGGTGACGAACGCCACATCCACGTCTCGACAATTCACTCGTTCTGCCTGCACTCGGTACTGCGGCCCTTCGCATGGCTTAGGCCTGAACTCGGGGGGGCGCGAAAGGTCCTGACCCGCGACAACCCAGATTTCGAGCCGATCTGCGAATATGCGGCCGCTCGGGTGAACCTGGTAAATTTGCAGCAGTCAGATCTCGAGGCGTTCGAAAGCCTGAGCGTCGACGCTGCCGGCAGAATCATCGGGCTGGCTTCGAGGAACGAGGCAGTCTGCCGCGCGGCATCTCACTTCTGGAGCCGCTGCGCGCAGCTCGGCTATATCGACTTCGGCCAAATAGTCCACGGCGCCTACCTGCTGCTGCGCGATTATTCGCAGATCGCCCGGTCCCTGTGCGCCCGACACCCATGGTTCTTGGTCGACGAATTCCAAGATACCACCGAGCTGCAGGTCGAGATACTCAAGTTGCTGCACGCGACTGGGCGTTCTAGGTTCTTCGCGGTTGGCGACCTGCTCCAGTCCATCTACGGCTTCACCGGCGCACGGCCTGAACTGGTGGCGCCCTTCGGCGCTCACATCGGCGCGCGTGCCGACCTGAGCCTGTCGCTCAACTTTCGTTCGAGCCAGCGCATCGTGAACCATGGGGAGCGGCTCCTACCACGCGTACCACCGATGACGGCTGCCGGCTCGACGCGCGATTGCCCGCTGGAGCCCGTGCTCGTCACAGGCGGCACGGCATTCGAGGCTGTGACGGAACACTTCCTGCCGACGCTCGAGATCAACCGTATCCCGCTCGGCGAATCCGCCATTCTGGCGAAGGACTGGTATTCCCTCATAGCGCTCGCGCGGCTGCTGCGGGACTTTGGCACGCCGATCGTCGGACCAGGCGCGAGGCCTTATAAGCGGTCGCGCCTATTTGCCCAGCTCGCCGAGCAGCTCTGCGGCGCTATCATAGAGCCGTCGCCCGATACGACACGGCAGCTCGAGCGAGCTCTCTTCCACACGGTCCAGGACGCGAGCGGCGAGACCCACCTCGATCTGTTTGGGTTCGGCGGTCGGCGGATTCTGGTCAGGTTGCAGCGCGAGGCTGTCCGGCTCGCCGAGGCAGGCCACGGCGCGCTCGGCTGGCTTGACGCCATGTCGCAGGCCACAGGCGACATCCTCCGGCAGGCCGGGCACGTTGACCAGCTGCAGTCTGGACTGTTCTACGCGTCCGTGCAGGAAATGAAGGCCGATATGGCCCGGCATAAGGTGGACGTCACCAACCTCTCCATCGAGCACCTGGGCCTGTTCGCCAGCCCGACGCGCGCGCTTCGCCTATCAACGATCCACGCCGCAAAGGGCCGGGAATACTCTGCGGTCTGCATCATCGGCATGCGCACGGGCTCTTTCCCCTACTACAATACGACGGACGTCGCGGCGGAGAAGCGACAGTTCTACGTCGCCATCACCAGGGCCGAGCGGTTCTTGATGTATGTTGCCGAACGGGACAGGTGGGGCAATCCTCCAAGTCCGTTTCTCGGCCACGATGGCATCAACATTCTGAACTGAAGTTATTGCCGCCCTTTATAAGCAGCGCTGGCTGGATGAGTGTCCGCTGTTGTGATCGACCCCAAAGCAGAGTCCACGTAGCAATGAGCAGGACAGCCACCCACGATCGTCATGGCTCCAACGCTGGGCGCGGCTTCCGCTATCAGGATGCCGTTGCTGTTTTGCTGGCAGTTCGCGCGTGGGCGGGTGTCGATCAACTGGCGATTATCATCCCGGAAGGGAATGATGATGTCGAACGCAGAAGCGCGGTCGGCAGCACCTTGGTGCAGGTGAAGAGTCGGCGCGAGCATCTTGGAGATCTGCCGTTATCGAATGCGAAGCAGTATCTGAAAGATCTCTGGGATCGTCACGACAAGGTTGCGACAGCCCCCGTCGGGCTCGAACTCGTCATTGAACGCGCTATCATTGGCCATTCCGCCAGACAGGATGGCCGCATCGAGATCGGGGCAACGCTTGAGCGCCAGTTACCTGGGGGAGATCGAGGTCGCCGCCTGCTGGCCAAAACCAGCATCGAAGAGGTCGCCGAGCCGAAGGAGGCTGCGATTGCGCTCATCGTCAATCGAACCGGATGCCTGCCGATCGCCGCGGATATCTGCTTCGCGCAGCTGCTTGGTGAGGTCGGCGCGCTAGCTGATCAGAACGGCCGGTTGCGCCCAGCGGACTATCGCGGTCTCTCGGTTAGCGACACGGAGCGCTCGGTCACGCAGACTCTGGCGGCCGTCGATTCCGCGCAGATCGAGCGCGCGCTGCGAGATGGCGCATGTGAACCAGCCGATTTCCTGACGCCGATCAACGATCCAGAATTCTACCTCGGGGTCGATGTCCAACCCGGCCATGTCGCGGCGGGGTTGGTTATTCCCCGGCTTGGACCGCGCGAGGCTCTGGCACGCGGGCTCGAGGCACGTGGTGCCGCGCTGGTCGCTGGGCCGTCGGGCTCGGGAAAGTCTGCGATCATGTGGGACACGGCCTACGCTCTGCGCCATACGGTGCGCTGGTATCGCTTGCTCAGAGTCGATTCTCGCGACTTGGCTGCCCTGCGCCAGCTGTTTCGTACATTGCGTGTCGGACCGGGCAGTCCGGTAGGATTGGTGGTCGATGACATTGGCCGTCGCGGCGCGGAGGGTTGGGACGTCCTGACGCGCGAGCTTGCCGCCATCCCCGGCGCGCTCCTGCTGGGATCAATCCGGGAAGAGGATTTGTTTCTTCTGGACGGCCGCGCCCGCGCCGCGGAAGTGAGGGCGGAGCCGGATCCTGATTTTGCCAAGCGGCTCTATGACGAGCTCAAACGCATTGGGCGTACCGACTGGTCTGGCTGGCGCGAGCCCTGGACGCGCAGCCAAGGCCTGATCCTGGAATATGTCCATATCCTCAGCGCCGGCCAGCGTTTCGCGGAAACTCTTGCCGATCAAGTAGCAACCCGCGAGCGCGATCCAGGCCGCGCGACGGAGCTGGCAGTCCTCCGGGTTGTCGCGTTTGCCGGCTCAGCAGGGGCGACAGTCGAGGCCGACCGGTTGGCATCGACGCTCGGGGTGGCGGAGGACGATGTCTCGCGCGGGTTGAAGCGCCTGATCGACGAGCATCTCGTTCGTGAGGCTACGCCCGGCCTGCTGTCGGGTCTGCACCAGCTCCGCTCGGCTGAGTTGCTGCGATTGACCCACGATGTGCCCCCACCGACGATCGAAGCGACTTTTGCCCGTACGGTCAACGTGGTCGCGGGTGCTGATCTGGAGCCGCTGGTTGCCGATGCCATCCTCTCGCGAGGCGTTTCGCTTGCCGCAGCCGTCGCGGCCCTTGCCGCGCGCGTGGAGAGCGAGAGAGACATTGATGCGCTAGCAGCAATATTGCGTGGGCTTGGCACAGTTCAGATTGCAGCTGCGGTCGACCGATGGATGGCGATGCCCTCGGTCGCGGTGCTCGCGCGCACGCAAGTCGGTGCCGCCTCGTTCATCGGGATCGGCGGCACGTTGATGCCGGAGATCGGGCAGTTGGGGTTGGCGAACGCAGCGGCAGCCGACCTCATCGCGATCCGAAATGATGCATTGAACGATCCGCGCCAGGCCTTACTGGAGGCGGTGCCGGATGAAGCCTTGTGCGAAATGCTGGCAGGCGCGTCTGAGCCGGGTACCGTGGATCGCTTCCTCGGCGCGCAAGTCGGAATGACCCTCAATCCCAAGATCGAAGCGGTCTTGGATGAGGTGCCGAGCGATATCCTTGGTGGCCCCCTCGAAGCCGTCGCTGGCCTGCTCGGGACCCTGGCCGAGATCGACCGGAACCGAGCGATAGCACTCGTGGACCAGGTCGGCGAAGATGTGCTGGTTGCGCGCGTTCCGCAGGAGGTCGCCTGGGCTACGCCGGTGACCTTCGAGGATGCCGAGGACGGAAGAGTTGCCCGCTGCGACTTCCATTACATATTCGACCCCGACCAGGCTGACACGCACGGGCCCGTGGTCCGGATTTGTGAAGTCGTACTCGCGCTCTCGCCAAGGTCTGACATCGCCGCTTCCGCGGCCCGCGCACCGAATGGCGAGGTCGCTGGCTCCACTATCGTAACGCTTGCCGAAAAGCGTATTTCGCGCGCCAACCTGCCAAGCGCCGCGGTGCCGGCATGGAACCGCCGCTGGCGCGATGCCATCGCGATGCGCGTCGCGAGTCCCACCTATAGTGGCTATCTGGCGCAGACCGTCGCGATGCTCGATCGCCTGGCACCCGCCTTAGAACAAATACTCGATCCGGTTCTCCGTGGCCGGAACTTCCCGGAGAGATCGCTCGGTCACCTGGGTACTGTCCATGATGCCGCTCGCGACCTGACCCCCCCCGCAATCGCAGTCGCCGACGCAACTGGCGCTGGTCCGACCGAATTCAACAATGCCGTGACCAAGCTGCAGAACGTCCTGTTGGGCGCAAGCGCCGACGCCCTCAGGCGGTTTATCCACCTCCCCGACGGCGTGGGGGCTTACATCGGCTGGATGGGCGGTCTGCTCGAGGATTTGAACAAGGCGGAGCGCGAAGAGCCCTGGGGGCTGGTCGGAGGCGTGCCACCCTCGCTGTCGGGTGTGCGGGCTGCGCTGGCTGCGATGCGTGCGATTGCTGGAGAGCTCGCCGAGGACAAGGTTGCGCCGATGGCGCGGTGGCCTTCCGTCGTAAAGCAGGCGCGGCCCGGCAACGCCTTGCGCATGGCCGGTATGACCGTCGCGAACCGCGCGGGCGCCGCGCGCACGAAGCTGGGCGTGGAGCTGCGGGACGACCTTTCCGGAGCCGGCATTGATGCTGAGGTGCGCGTGTTCGAGGACGAGGACGCAATCCTTCCCTGGCCGCCGAGCAAGGTGCTGGTGATGGTGCCGATCCCGAACTTTGCCGAAGCCGGAATTTTCCTGATAGCCACAGCCACCGCGCGTGCGCTCCTGCCCGAGACGATCCGGTTGACCGTGATGCCGACAGTAGAGGGACTTGCCGTACCTTCGCTCGCTCAGTCGGGCTTCTCCACCTTGCTCCCCCTGCCGGACGAGGCAAACGCGTTCATCGCACAGCTCGGCATCCCGGCCTTTAGCAGCGAGCTGTGGCCAATGTTCGATCGTGCGGCCGCGATGGCTTCGGCATTGCAGTCGATGGATCGCCTGTCGCTCGGTACTGCAAACCGCCCTGAGGTAGAGATCCGGGCTAGAGCCCGGTTCGAGGTCGAATTTACGCAGTCGAGATCAGCGCTGGCGGATGCACTTGCGCCTGTTGCCCCGAACCTCGGCCCCGTTGCCGCTGATTTGCTGGACCGCGTCCGCAGCGGTGCGGCAGACTATGCCGACGCGGTCCATGAAGCCCAACATGGCGGCAACCCGGCAATTCTCGAGGAGATTGCCGCGCTACGTTTTGGCCTTGAGCAAGCGGAGTTCGATCACGGTTCCTAGGGGCATGAGTGCAGCAGGTCCTCCGGCAGCAGATGAAGCGCGGGCTTGAGTGCGCGCTGTGGAATCTTTTTGAGCAGGACATGCGCAGGACCCGCCGGCCCGCTGATCTCGAAGGCATAGTCGACGCTGGCAGCAAGCTCATCGACCCTGGCATGGCTCTTCCATCTGGCCCGCTTTGCTGCACTCTCTTTGACCCAGCGCTGCCCGGGGGCATAGACGACGCAGCCCAGGCGATGGTCAGCCTCCGTGCGATCGCGATCAAATGCACAGCTGATCGCATTGTTCATGTGCGTAACCAATCCGGATCGAGCATTGGGGCCGTACCAGCCGAGCTTAAATTCGATAAGCCAGTTGACCGCCCAGTTCTTACTGGCCAACCACAAATCGCAGCGGCCGGCTCGGACACGGCCCTCGGGCAATCGCCGATTGTCCTCGGTAAACTCAGGAAGCGCAAAGTGACCCGCGCGTCCCGCAGCAGCAACGAGGAAGCCGACCGTCGCGGTCTCGTTGTAACGAAAGGGATCGAAGCCATTCCCATCCTCGAAAAGGTGGTCACGCATGTCACTCGCTGCTTGCAGCCAGCTTCGGCAAAACCTCCCCTCATGGGTGCTGAGCTTGCCGGAGATATGCCTCAAACCCATCACAACCCTTGACGTTTTAGATAACAATCTTGGCAGTACACCAATCACTTTACCAACCAAATGGAATATGAATTAAAGGTGTAGACCACCGCAGCGGCCAACAAAAGCTCTTTCGGACTGCCTTCCTGGAAGCAGTTTTTCGCAAACGCCCGAGCTTAGTTACTCCCCGATTGCTCCCTGAGGCACTTTGGATGACCGGTTTGTTCGAAGGCAGACGTTTGTGCCTGAGCTCACGAACGGCCGGTTTGTCCCAATTTCGCCATTCTAGCGCCGCTTTAGGGCGTTCGCGAACCGATGAATGAGTGTCCGTAGTTGAGAAGCGCAAGGAGGGCGCTGAGCGTTCAAAATTGGGTCGTGCCTGCGCGATCGAAGCGGACGGTCGATAAAGGATGCGGGCCGGCAGCTAAGCGCCCACACTCGGTCGTGCGACGTGCGCACTCCTGAAAGCGGTCACTCCCCGTGGCGCAGACCCCGCGTTTTCATTCGGCAGCTCGCTCCACGTAGGCCGCGAACATATCTGCCATCGCATCCGCCTAGCGGGCAATATCTTCGTCGCTTCGTGGCGTCTCTGAAAAGGCGCTGCCGACCTGCGTCAGGGTCGCTTCGATCAGATCGGCGACAAGTTCTACAGTTGGCGACTCTGCGCGAGGCAAGGTCTCGCGAATGAAGTCGTGAATGATCTGCGAACTACCGGCGCGAATCTCTTCGACCTCAGGGGCGTCGCGGTAGAGGGGCGCCGCATCGCCAAGCGCTATACGGACCTCCGCCTCCTCGCATTCCGAGCGCAAAAAGGCGTGCGTCAGACGTCGCAGTCGCTCCAGCGGCGGGCGGGCACGATCCGTCAGGATGGTGTTCAGCAGTTCGCCCGTCTGTCGCCATTCATCGCTCTGTAGGCGGAACAGGATCGCCGCTTTGTTCGGGAAATACTGGTAAAGCGACCCGACACCGACTCCGGCGCGTTCTGCCACGCGCGCTGTCGTGAATCGGGCGGCACCCTCAGTCCGCAAAACCTGAACAGCGGCGTCCAGAACTGCCGCGATCAGGTCGTTGGCGCGCGCCTGCTTCGGCTGCTTTCGCGAGGAAATCTGTGGGCTTGGGCGTTGGGCCACGAGCTGCTCCGGGAATGCGATTAGCGAACCTGACGAACTAGTCGTATTTTTTCGTCAAGGGCAAGCAAGCTGCTTTGCTCGTCGGAGACTTAGGATGAACACGCTTTCCAGCCCCAATGTGGCGCTGCTGCTCGACCGCTTGTTTGTCGAGGCTGATGCAGTGTCGCCGCTTGCCAGCCCCGCCTTCGCAGCACTGTCCTCGGAAGAGCGCACCCGCCTGATGCGAAGCAAGGAGGATTATCGCGATCTCTACACCAGCCTCAAGGATTTCGCCCTTCCGGTTTCGCGCGCAACGGGCCAGTTGCTCTACATCCTGGCGCGGGCAACCCAGGCGCGATCGATCGTCGAGTTCGGAACCTCGTTCGGCCTCTCGACGCTGCACCTGGCGGCAGCGCTCCGCGACAATGGCGGCGGCCGCCTGATCACCAGCGAGTTCGAGCCTTCGAAGGTGGCGATCGCCAAGGCCAATATCGCTGCGGCCAGCCTGTCCGATCTTGTCGAAGTGCGCGAAGGCGACGCGCTCGAGACGTTCAAGGTCGACCTACCGGAGACGATCGACCTGCTGCTCCTCGATGGAGCCAAGTCACTCTACAGCGACGTCCTGGCGCTCGTCGAAGACCGCCTGCGTCCGGGCGCGGTGATTGTGGCCGACAATGCGGACTATTGTCCCGACTATCTGGAGCAGGTCGGCTCGGTGGCCAATGGCTATTTCACCATGGGGTTTACCGACGACGTCGAACTATCGGTCCGGCTGTAGAGCCGATCGACAATAGGAATATCATCATGATCGTCATCACCGCACCTACCAGCCAGATCGGCAGCCAGCTCGTAGATGATTTGCTCGCTGCCAATGCCACCCTGCGTCTCGTCGCGCGCGACATCGGCAAGGTGCCCGAACAGGTCCGCGCCCGCGTCGAGTTGGTCGAAGGATCGCATGGCGACCCGTCGGTCATCGACCGTGCCCTCGCCGGTGCCGATGCTCTTTTCTGGCTTGCGCCGCCGGCCTGGCAGCAAACGCTCGAGCAAGCCTATCTTGAGTTCACGCGCCCGGCGGCAGCGGCGATCCGCCGCCACGCGGTGCCGCGGGTCGTTTCCATCACCGCGCTGGGTCGTGGCACCGAGTGGCAGGACAGTGCTGGTCCGGTGACGGCCTCGATAGCGATGGACGATATGCTGATGGCGAGCGGCAGCGCCTTTCGCGGCCTGGCCATGCCGTCCTTCATGGAGAATACCGCCCGGCAAATCAGCGTGATGAAGGACAAAGGCGTGTTCTTCGGGCCGATCGATCCCGACCATTCGCTGCGGTTTACCGCCACGCGGGACATGGCGACCGCGGCGGCGCAGCTGCTCTGCGACAACGGGTGGCAAGGTCAGGAAGACGTGCCTGTGCTCGGCCCGGGCGATCTGTCCTTTAACGATCAGGCCGCTATCATATCGGAAGTAGCGGCCCGCCCAATGCGCTACCAGCAGATCGGCTATGACCAGTTCAAGCAGCAGTTCCTCGATCGCGGCGCCAGCGAGTCAGTCGCCCAAGGCTATGTCGACATGTATCGCGCCAAGGACGCGGGGATCGACAACGTCGCGGCGCGCCAACTGGAGAATACCGGTACGACCAGCTTCCGGCATTTTTGCGAGCGGGTAATCAAGCCAGCCCTGCTCTAAGGTTTGCCGCGGGCCTGTTCTCTCGGGAATTTCGGTTCGCCAGCTTACAGCGGCTTGTCGATCTCGATCACCTCGAGCGGCTTGTCCAATGTACCCGTGCTGATGAACAGACGCTCCACACCCACATCAGTCGCCCACGCTATGCCGACCGCTTCGGCCTGTTCGATGGTTTCGAAATCGGGGCCGTCAACAATCGACACGGAGTCACCGTCATCAGACTCAACACACAATGCTGACGCAGTCAGCTTGAAGGTTGATCCGGGAAGCTCCTCAACACGGATGCAGTCAGCATCAACTGACGCCTGTTTGCCAACGGGTAGTCTGACGATCTCCATTGCACACTCCTGATCCACGGTGGCCAATGCCGCCCAAACGCCGTTCGGTCTGTCTAACATGCTGGGGGTGCGGCACCATCATCCTGTTCGATATGAATGTCGGCTCACTACGGCAGGACCGCTCGGCGACAGATATGAACCAGCGCGGTCACCGGCTTCGGTGGTCTGCATCTTCCTGTGCCGTCAGTCCGCTGTTTGCGATCTTGCCTGCCCGGTCTAGAAGGCGAAATGCCCAAATCAGCGCACTCGCATCATGTCCTCCCGATCCTGCTCGCCCTTGTGGGCGTCTTCAGTTTCGGCACACCGTGCTTTGCCCAATCAACCGCATCACCAACGCCCATGGTCGCCCGTCCTGCGCCGGGCGCAACGGAAGACACGATTCGTCTGACCGACGCGGAGCGGAATACGATCTTGGGCAACAACACTGTGGAGAGTGCCGCCACAGCTCGTGGAGAGCAGGGCATGTCGTTGAGCGGCGGGCGGGCCATTCACGGCGAGATGGGCGTCATGCTCGGCGCTAACGGTGCGCGCGGCGTCTACGGGATCGCTGAGGTTCCACTGGGCGACAACGCGGGGGCTGTGGTGTCTTTTGAAAGCAGCCGCTTCGGTCGGGTGCGTCGTTAGTCCTGGTTGGAGAGTGCGCCGACTTCGTGCAGGCCGCTGTCCACTTCGCTGACGTACAGCAAACGACCGCTCAACTGATTTTAGCGACCAACTTCAAAATGCCGCAGCTGCTCGGTCCAGCTGGTGGGCAGGTCAGCGGTAAACGCCAACCGTTTGGCATCCAGGGTAGCGGGCTGGCGACCAGCTAACACATCGTCGATGATTGAGGGTGCCAGAAACGCCAGCCGGACGACGCGGGTAACGTAGGATTTCACGACCCCCTCGGCTTGTGCCAGTTCTTGGACGGTGATCTCACCGCGTTGAAGCTGCGCCCACCAGCGCTGCGCCTTGACCAGAAGCTTGATCATCGAGGCGTCAGGTGGTGCGGCTGCGATAGCGCGACCATCGTTCTGCACAATCCGAAGCCTGTGGCCTGTCCGCGTCAGCCGTGTCGGGCAGGTGAGCAGCAAGGTAGCCTCCGCCTCAGCGCTCGTTGCCACCGACAGGTGTTTCGCCATCGCCGCGGTCACGAGTTCGATCTGCAGCATGGTGGGATGCACGATGACCTTCGCGACGAGCGCGCGCAGCAGTTCAGGATCGCGGCGACATATTGCCACCGCAGTGGCACCTGCCGCGCTGAAGATGCGCTCGACGTCGGCTGACGCGAGCGGGATCGACGCGCGTGCCATAAGCGCGATCGGATCGTCGAACGCGGCCGCGAGAGCTTCGACGGTTGCGGTTTCGATCTCACGTGCCGGGATACGTAGCGCCTTGCTGTCGCTAACGCCGTGGTGCGTCGAGTGGCTGACGTAATAACGGTAGCGTACCTTGCCCTTGCAGGCGTGCGCCGCGATCAGCTTCTCGCCGGTATCGTCGACGATCAAGCCTGCAAGCAGGCTGCCGCTCGCCGTGTTCGCAGCTCGACGCAGACCCGGCACATGACCAGCGAGCAGGGTTTGTGTCGCGTCCCACACCTCCTGACCGATGATGGCCTTGTGCAATCCCTTGTGACGTTGATCACGGTGCGGGATGTCACCGACATAGATCGGGTTCTTGAGGATGGCGTAGATCTGCCCGCGGCTGAACGCGCATCCACCAAAGTCGCGGCCGTTGGCCATGCGCCGCACAGGCGTGTGGATCCGCTCGGCCGTGAGCTGGTCGACCACGAGCCGGACGTTGCCGAGATCCAGGTAGCGTCGGTAGATATCGCGGACGATGTCGGCATGGGGATCCACGATCTCCAGTGTGCGTCCGTCAGGCCGGTAGCCAAGTGGCGGGACGCCGCCCATCCACATGCCCTTTGCCTTGGAGGCAGCGATCTTGTCGCGGATGCGCTCGGCGGTCACCTCGCGCTCGAACTGCGCAAAGCTCAGCAGCATGTTGAGCGTTAGCCGCCCCATACTGGTGGTGGTGTTGAACGACTGGGTGATCGAGACGAACGATACGCCGGCCTTGTCGAACACCTCGACCAGCTTGGCAAAGTCGAGCAGCGAGCGGGTCAGCCGATCGACCTTGTAGACAACGATGATGTCGACACGACCAGCGGCAATGTCGGCGAGCAGCCGCTGCAGAGCAGGGCGCTCCAGCGACCCGCCCGACAGGCCACCATCGTCATAGATGTCGGGCAGGGCACTCCAGCCTTCGCTGGCCTGGCTCAGCACGTAGGCGGCACAGGCCTCACGCTGTGCGTCGAGCGAGTTGAACGCCTGCTCCAGTCCTTCCTCGCTCGACTTGCGGGTATAGATCGCACAGCGCACCCGGTTCATGCCGCCAGCCTCTTCTTCAGGCCGAAGAATGCCGGACCCGACCAGCGCGTGCCGGTGATCTCGCGCGCGACCTCCGACAGCGAGCGCCACTCGCGATCGTTCCAGCGGATCACGCCGTCCTCGCCGATCGTCACGATATGCGCAGTCCCGTTCCATTCACGGATCAGCCGGGTGCCGGGCCTGGCTGCCTGGGTCACGGTCTTGGCGCTCCCGAGCTGGGTGAGCCGCTGCTGACTGACACGCGAGAGGCCGCCCAGCGCCTGCGCCTGCAGCTCGTACCCGAGCGCCAGCCGCAACATGCTCGGGCTGACCAGCGGCACAGGCGATGCTTTCAACGCACGCCACTCATCACGCAGTTGCGCCGACGACATCGTCGTCAGCGCAACCATCTTGTCCTCCAGACCGGCCATTATGCAGCCACCGCTACGATGCGGTAGCAAGTCTGGTCACCGCGCTTGGACTTCTCGAGGGTATGCCCTTTCTTGCGCAGGCCCGTCAGCGCTGCACGGGTGGTGTGCGGTAGCCATCCCGTGGCTGCGATCATGTCGGCAAGCGTTGCGCCTTCTTCGCGCTGGAGCATCGCCAGCACGGAACTGGCCTTGGTGATACGCGGCGTGTCTGGCTGGGTGGACGGAGCGACCTTGCCTTCACCTTCGTGGTCATTTCCATCGCCGCTAGCGATGCCGATCGCGGCATTGCCGGCGTCAGTGATGAACACGCCGTATGCCACATCAGCTTCGGTGCGGCGTGCCGCCGTCTTGTCGCGGGTCTCACGTTCTTCCGCCAGGCCGTGCTTGATCAGCCCGGTGATCGCCTTGGTCAGGCGTGCACCAGCACCACTCACGCTTTCTGGGACCGGCAGCAGGCTGCCACTGTCACGCTTGGCTGCGCCAGACAAAAGGATGGCGTCGAGATCGGTCAGTTTGGTCATGGGGGTGGTCCTTGTTCAAGGCGAGCAGCACCCTTGCTGCTCCCACCATCATCAGCCCCGCGGACCTTCATCGGCGGGGCGGGGCGGCTTCGTCCGGGTCGCGATCCAGTACGGCGACGTTTGCTCTGCTTGCAGCACAAGTCGAATGGTTTGTGGGGCAATCGAGGAACGAAGCACGTTCATTAGCGTAGCGGTGCCGCCGCTGATCCACGGCAATGGGGAACAGATTCCGGGAAAGGGGATGCCGGGACGACGACCGCAGACATCGCTACTACCACTATCCCGCTATGGGCTCAATTTCGAGAACTCGCCGCCGCGACTATGTTCCTTTTGGGAAGCGCCGACCCACCCTGGAAGGTTTCGGATCAGCGCATTCCGGCGATGTTGTAGCCGCCGTCTGTCAGGATGCTTTGCCCGGTCACGAAGCGGGCCTCGTCCGTGCAGAGCCACACCGCAACGTCGCCGACGTCCTCGGGGTTGGCCACCCGCTTCAGCGCCGCGTGCGCGCCGACTGCCGCAAACGCCTCCTCGGGCATGCCCTCCGTCATCTGCGTCCTCGTCAAGCCAGGGCTTACATTGTTGATCCTGATGCCGTCCCCGCCGACCTCTAGAGCGATCGTGCGGATCATGGCGTCGAGCGCGCCCTTGCTCGCTCCATAGATCGATAGGCCGGCATTGCCGCCGGTCGCCGAGATCGACGACGTGTTGACGATTGCCCCACCTCCGCCCTGCGCGCGCATGGCGATGATTTCCTGCTGGATAAGCAGCCAAACGCCGCGGACGTTGATCGCCATGACCCGATCGAAGTCGGCCGCGGTCTGGGTCTCGATACCGCCGAAGGTCGACGCACCCGCGTTGTTGAACGCCGCGTCCAGCCGACCGAACCGCTCGACGGTTCCCTTGACCAAATTCACCACCTCAGTCTCGTGCGACACATCGGCGACTGTCACGGCCGCTTGGCCGCCCATGTCCCGAATGGTGCCCGCGACGGCATCGACTTCCGCTTGGCGTCGCCCGGCCAGCATGACGGCCGCGCCTTTCCGGGCGAAGCCCAGAGCGGCCGCACGCCCGATGCCCGTGCCGCCGCCGGTCACCAAGGCCACCTTGCCCGCCAATGGCATGCTGTTGTTCGATCGGGTGTCTGTCATCGCGTTCTCTTTCATCGTGGTGACGCCGATCTATGAACCGATTATACCGCCAACAATGCGCTATTGTTTTCATTGGCAGTTGAACGGGACGCAGCAATGATGCGGGGTGCGGAGTTTGCCGAGCTAAGAGCTTTCGTCGCGGTCGCGCAGGAGCGCAGCTTCCGGCAGGCCGCGGCCCGCCTCCGCGTGACACCGTCTTCGCTCAGCCACGTCATCCGCACACTGGAAGAGCGGCTGGGCGCCAAGCTGCTTCACCGGACGACGCGCAGTGTCGCGCCGACCGAGGTCGGGGCTGCGCTCCTCATCCGATTGCTGCCCGCAATGACGGAAATGGAGGAAGCCGTCGAAGAAGCCGGCTCGTTCGGTGATCGTCCGCGCGGCCGGCTGCGGCTCAACCTGCCCCGGCTTGCCGCCGAGATGGTTATCGTACCGCGGCTGGCGCAGTTCACTCGGCTCTTTCCCGAGATTGCTCTCGATCTGGTGGTTGAAGATCGCATGACGGACATGGTGGCCGGCGGTTTCGACGCCGGCATCCGGCCCGGTGGGCGTGTTCAAGGCGACATGATTGCAGTGCGGCTGACTGCGGACCTGCGCCCGGCCGTGTTCGCCTCTCCGGAATACCTGGCGTCCAGAACCATACCTGTGACACCGAGCGATCTGAGCGCGCATCGGTGCATCAATTATCGCTGGCCAAGCAGCGGGGCGCCCTATCGCTGGCAGTTCGGACGCGCGGGCGAAACCCTGGAGGTAGCGGTCGAGGCTCTGCATACGATTAACGACACCGGCATGATTATCGCTGCGGCGTTGGGCGGGGCCGGAATCGGCTATCTTCTAGAGGACGTCATAGTCGATTACCTAGCAGCTGGCCGGCTGGTGCGCCTCTTGGACGACTGGTGCCAGCCGACGCCAGGATTTCACCTCTACTATTCCGGTCGCCGCCATGTGTCCGCACCGTTGAAGGCGATGCTCGGGTTCTTCCGTTACGAGCCGCTCCCAATCCTTGCGCCGGCTTAGCGGTGCGGATGCTTAGAACCTCCGCGCTTTTATAGGTGGCCGGATCGCCGGCAGCGCTTCTTGCCATTCAAGTTCACCGGTGCTTCCCGAAACACCCTCTTTTGCGAGAAAAGCGGCAGCTGCCAATTTCGGCGATCGCCGCCTTCCTTACCGAAGGCGGACCGTCCGCCTTCCACCACTGGCGGCCATTAAGGCACGCCCCGATCAAGCCCGGGGAATTCCGGAAAATTGTGCTTAGCTGCCGTTCCCGCTCCGTCGCCCAAGCCACGACCTTAACCCTTTCGCGATGTAAAGCCGGCAAGCGCCCCGAGGTTTCGCCAAAGCGGCCCGAAGAGGAAGTCGAGGGCGCTAGTGGATCGAATGTTCTCTGAGTGAGCCGCGTGCCAACACCTGGAATACACGGTCATCGTTATCGGACGACCAGCAAGACAATGCAGCCGATCCGCTGACGGGGAATCACGGTGCCGAGGGCGAGGCCTGCAATTGCCCGTAGAGAAGCAGCATCTGGATCGCCAAACCGGCAGCGTAGCAGCGGTCTCTACGGCGGCGAGTGGGCGTTAACTGCCATGGCCGATTGTGGTGATAAGCGGAAGCGCGGCTTTCAGGAAGGATGAGCGGTAAGCGGGCGTCAGCGGCTAGGCTAGCTGCTCCTCAAGGCTCCGCGTGCGGGACGTCACCTCTTCTCCTGTGTGCTTGGTTGCGGCAGGCTCGATAAGCAGCACCCAGCATTCCTCCTGCGCGACGGGATTATGGCGCACGCCACTAGGCACCGTGATGAAATCGCCCTTTTCAAGATAGACCGCTCCATCCTCGAACTCGATGCGTAACGACCCTTTGACGATGTAAAACAGTTCGTCTTGGCCCTCGTGCGCATGCCAAACGAGTTCGCCCTTCAGCTTCGCAGCCTTGAGTAGCTGATCGTTGACCTTGCCTATCACCTTGGGCGACCAGTGGTCGCTTACACGATCGAATGCGGAAGCGAGCGCGGTTGGCGATAGCATTCATATCTCCGAGGTAGAAAGAGAGGGGCGGGCGCGTAACGTAATCCGCGCAGGGTAAGTTCTGATCTGCAAGGCACGGGAGGACACTGTCATCTCGCCAGATATGTGACCTTGATCATTAGGTCATATGCTTCCTTCGCCGTATCAACGGACTGGTCCTCGGTCGTGATCTCAAGCCTTACGTCCGGGTGCTTGAGTGCGAAGTCAACAATTAGCCTCCCTATCACTGTATGATAGAACAGCGTCACATCAGCTTGTCGAGCGTCATCGGAAGATCGCGCACGCGTTTGCCAGTCGCGTTGTAGATGGCGTTAGCGATCGCGGCGGCGACCCCGGTGATGCCAATCTCGCCGACGCCACGCGCACCCATCGGCGAATGCGGGTCGGGAATGTCGGTCCAGATCACGTCAATTTCGGGCACATCGAGGTGCACCGGTACATGATACTCGGCCAGGCTGGGGTTCATGATCCGGCCGCTGCGCTCGTCGAACATTGTCTCCTCGGTCAGAGCAAGGCCGATACCCATAATGATTCCGCCGCGGAACTGACTGGACGCCGTCTTGGGATTGAGGATGCGGCCACAATCGAACGAGCCGAGGAAGCGGGTTACGCGTGGCTCTCCGGTGACGACGTTCACCTTCACCTCACAGAACATCGCGGCGTGGCTGTGCATCGACCAATGCTGCGTCTCGAGCGGCTGCGGCGCTTCGGCCTCGACCGACAGCTCTTCGCGCTGTGCGCGCGACAGGATAGAGGCGTAGGTTTCGTGCCGCGTGTCGTCCGCAAAGCTGGCAAGCCCGCCGTTCAGCCCCCCGACCTCGTCGACGCTCAGCCCGGCCAGCGGTGAGTCATTGCCTGCCAGCGTAAGCAGCTCGGCGACGAGCTTGCGGTGGGCGGCGATCACGGCAGCGCCGATCGAGGCAGTCTGTTGTGAGCCACCCGCGGGCACCAAGCCAGGCAACGCGGAGTCGCCGTAGTTGAAGGTCACGGCGTCCATCGGCACCCCAAGCCGGTCTGCAGTGACCTGGGTTTGCGCGGTGGCGGTGCCCATGCCCAGATCATGCGCGGCGATATCGACGATGGCTGTTCCGTCTTGGCGTATAGTAAGTCGCGCTGCGCCGCCGGGCATGCGGTAGTATGGATAGGTTCCGGTGGAGACGCCGATGCCGAACAGCCACTCGCCCTCGCGCCGCGTGCCTGGCGCTTGCCGCTTTGACCAGCCGAACCGTTCGGCGCCGTCGCGAAACGCCTTCTCCACTTCCCGCGAGGAGAAGGGCGCTCCAGTGAGAGGATCTTTCTCGGGCTCGTTCTTCAACCGAAGTTCTATCGGATCGATGCCCATCGTCTCGGCTAGCTCGTCAATCGCGCTCTCCAGTGCAAACGTGCCGACCGCCTCGCCCGGTCCGCGCATGAACGTGTTTGCCAGCATATCGAGTGACGCGACCTCCACCTTGAGCTGAAGCGCGCCCGCGGCGTAGACGCTCATCGCCGGAAAAATAAAAGGCTCCGGCATTTGATTATGCATGCTCATCACCGCGGTGCCGGAATGGTGGAGTACGGTAAATCGACCATCGTCGTCAGCGCCGATCGCGACGCGCTGCTCGGTCGCGGCACGGCCACCGACGACGCGGTACACACCTTCGCGGGACAGCATTAGCCGGACGGGGCGACCTGCCAGCTTGGATGCCGCCGCGGCGAGCACCTGATGGTGCCACAGGCCCTTGCCACCGAAACCGCCACCGACGAATGGCGAGGTAACATGGACTTGCGCCTCGTCGATCCCAAACACCTGAGCGAGCGACCAGGCGGTGTGTGTTACAAGTTGCGAGGCATCGTGCAACCGCAGGTTTCCGTCTTCCCAGGTGACCGTGCAGGCGTGGAGCTCAATGGCATTGTGGTTGTGGCGCGGGGTGACATACAACTGGTCTACCTTGTGCGGCGCCACCGTCAGCGCTCCATCGGGATCACCAATGGTGATGTCGAGCGGGCTGCCCATGAACACGCCGGGCTCGGTACCTTCCACCTTTGCCTGCGCAAAACTGGTGATTGAAGAGTTCGCTTCGTAAGCGATGCGGATCAGCGACGTGGCGTGATCGGCGCGCTCCTGCGTATCGGCGAGCACCACTGCGACCGGCTGACCGTTCCAATGAATCTGGTCGTCCTGCATGACCGGCAGATCGACGCCGCCCGCCGCCTTTGGCTGGGACATGAACAGCGGCACCTTGGCCATGCGCGGCGCGTTAAGATGCGTCATAACCAGAACTACGCCGGGCGCTGCTTCCGCCGCAACGGTATCCATTTCAACGATGCGCCCACGCGGGATCGTGCTAAACGCGACCGCCGCGTAGACCATGTCCGCGAACACGAACTCTCCTGCGTAGCGCGCCTTGCCGCCGACCTTGAGCGGCCCATCAAGCCGCGACATCGGCTGGCCAACGTTGCCATGCTGCTCGCGGATCAGCGGATCGGGCACGCCGCCCGGGATCCAACCATCGGGAGCGATCTGGATCGCCTTGGCCATAGCCGCATTAGCGGCACCCTGGACCTTCTGCTTGGCTTCGGTGAGAATGGTCATGCAGTAACTCCCGCGAGATCGGACAGCACGGCGACGATCGTCCGTTTGGCGAGCGGCACTTTGAAGGCATTGTCGCGCAGCGGCTGTGCATCGGCGAGTTCAGCCTCGGCCGCCGTGAGGAAGCTTGCCTCGGTGGCAGGCTGGCCGCGCAGCGCCGCTTCCGCCTTGAAAGCGCGCCACGGCTTGTGCGCGACACCCCCGAGCGCGAGCCGTACATCGGCGACTCGCCCGCCCTCGATCGTGAGGTCTGCCGCGACCGACACCAAGGCAAAGGCGTAGCTCGCCCGATCACGCACCTTGCGATAGGTGCCGCGCGGCGACGCCGATGCGGCGGGGAGCTCGATCGCGGTGATCAGTTCGGCGGGACGCAGCACCGCCTCGATCTGTGGCTGGTCGTCGGGCAGGCAGTGGAAATCGATCAGCGGGATCATGCGCTGGCCCTCCGGCCCATCGATATGGACGATTGCATCGAGCGCGGCGAGCGCAACGCACATGTCGGACGGGTGGGTCGCAACGCAGCTGGACGATGTACCAAGGATCGCATGGATGCGGTTGAATCCGTCGATCGCATCGCAGCCCGCTCCCGATACACGCTTGTTACAGCGTGCGGCATCGTCGTAGAAATAATAGCAGCGGGTGCGTTGGAGCAGATTGCCCCCGGTAGTCGCCATGTTTCGAATCTGTGCGCTGGCGCCGGACAGGATCGCGCGGGCCAGCATTGGAAATTGTGCGCGAATTGCGGCGTTTTCGGCGACTGCGGTGTTCTTTGCCGCCGCGCCGATTAGCACTGCGCCGTTTTGCTGGACAACGATCTCGTCGGAGATGCCGGTCACGTCGATCAGGCTGCGCGGAGCCTCGATCGTCTCGCGCATCAGATCTACCAGATTGGTGCCGCCGCCAAGGTAGCGGGCGTCCAGGTCGCGAACCGCAAGCGCGATCGCCTCAGCGGGCGTGTCGACGCGGGTATAGTCGAACGCGAGCATCAGGCCGCCTCCTCAAACTTCACGGGTGTAGTGGTCTCGTCGACAAAAACCTCGCGGATTGCGTCAATAATACCATTGTAGGCGCCACAGCGGCAGAGATTGCCGCTCATCCGCTCTCGCAATTCGTCATGGTCAATCGTCGACAATCCGCTCAGATCGGCCGAAACGAAGCTCGGCAAGCCCCGCTTTGCCTCAGCCGCCATGCCGATCGCAGAGCAAATTTGACCAGGCGTACAATAACCGCACTGGAAGCCGTCATGCTTGACGAAGGCGGCTTGAATCGCCGCGAGTTGACCGGGCGTGCCGACACCCTCGATCGTGATGATCTCGCGGCCTTGATACTGCACGGCAAGCGCTAGGCAGGCATTGATCCGCTCGCCATCAACTAGCACGGTACAGGCGCCGCACGCGCCCTGATTGCAGCCCTTCTTCGATCCGGTCAGGTGGAGATGCTCGCGCAACAGATCGAGCAGCGAAGTACGGACATCGACTTCCACCTCGTGGATGTCGCCGTTGATTGAGAAGCGCATCGCCCGTGACACTCCAGTGATGACAGCTGTTCTCATGAACCTGAATCCGCCAATGGTTGACGCCAACAAGGCTAGCTTAAAAATGCGCTTAATAGCTCTAATATTAAGGTATGCCCAAACCACGGTAAGACTGACATAGGCAGACCCCTGGACCAATTTACTTATTAGTAGCCCACCGCTGACGGTCAAAATCAGGTCGCAATCAACCATCACAATCGTCGGCGCCCGACCGACCAAGAACATATTGTGATTTGAGTCTCCGTATCGTTTGTTCACGAAACGCGACCCGACCCTCTCCGCAGCGCCCCAGCAACCCGTTGAAGGCACCACGGCGAGCGATGTAGCGAAAGCGGTCTGGCAGGCCGTGACCGATGCATCCTCACCGCTTCGCATCCCTGCTGGCGCGGATGCTGTGACGCTTGCTGCACAGGCCGCTTAACGGACTTCATCAGCCGGATCGTTCGGTGCGCCCCGGCAGTCCAAAAGGGGGACACGAACTGATGAAGGAACGCATGATTGCCGAGTTGGCAACGGTACGGAAAGACCGCGGGATCGGCATTGACCGGACGTCGGCACTGACACCCGATAAGTTGGATACAGCGCGCAAGCTGGTCGTCACGGGCGACAAGCCCGCCAAGGTCGCCAAACTGAAGATCGGCGTCGAAACCGGGACGCCGCTTTAAGCAAAGTGACCTGCTGCCGGCCTCGTAGACACGAGGTTAGGCTACGTTGGCCTGCTTCTCGATGTCCATGGGGCTAAGATAGGCCAGGGTCGAGTGCCTGCGTGCGGGATTGTAGAAGCATTCGATATAATCGAACACGTCCTGCCGTGCCTGATTACGCGTTCGGTAGGTTTTGCGAGCGATCCGTTCGGTCTTCAGCGAGGAGAAGAAGCTCTTCATCGCAGCATTGTCCCAGACGTTGCCGGAACGGCTCATGGAGCATTTTACTCCGTTGTCGGCCATGAGTCGCTGGAACTGCTCGCTGGTATATTGGCTGCCCTAGTCCGAGTGGTGCAGCAGCGCATCGGGCTTGCCGCGCCGCCAGATCGCCATGACCAGCGCGTCGGTGACGAGCTGCGCCGTCATCGTGTCGCTCATCGATCAGCCGACCACCCGCCGCGAGAACAGGTCGATCACCGCGGCCGCGTACAGCCATACTTCGGCGGTCCAGATGTAGGTGAAGTCGGCCACCCACTTCTGGTTCGGCGCGTCGGCGCTGAACTGCCGATCGAGCACGTTGCCGGCGATCACCGAGCGTTCGCCATGATCCTTGGGCTGACCGCGGCGCCGCGGCCGCGCTAGCAGACCGTGCACACGCATTAGCCGTTCGACCCGATGCAGGGCCACATGAAAGGCCTTCGGCCAGGAGATCGTGCCAGACGCGACGCGCACCATAGGTTCGGTAGCTGGAGATGAAGCTGGCGCGGGTCTTCCTTGCATACACTTCGTCGCAACGCGACCGGGCTTGGCGCCCGCGCGAGCCTGGCATGGAAACCACTGCGCGAGAGATCGAGTGCCCCGCAAAGCCATGATACCGGCCAAATCTCTCGATGCTTTGCGATGAACCCGAACTTCATATCGAGTCCCTGGCAAAGTAGGCCGCGGCTTTTTTTAACCAGCATCTGGTTAGTTTGGGTTTGGAGAACGACCGGCCGCAACCTCGCTTCCGAGCCGGTACCACAGTGAGAACAGAGCCGGACATTTAGCTCAACAAAATCAACAATGACGGCGATCAACTTGCCGCTTTAATTAAATAGGAATCAGCGGTGCATTTGGTCTTACAGTGCCCGTCGGTCCTTTCTAATTTGGGTGTCAGTGCTGCAGACTCCTTCGGCTTGTTCCCGGATATACTGACGATTGCGTGCCGAAGGGCAAACAATCGGAGGCAAAACTCGCCTGAGTTTCGGCTGGTGCGGTTGCTCTGAAAACACCCTATTCATAGGAAGCTGAGCCGGTCAGCCTAGCGCCGCGCCGGACCCGGCCACCGTCAAAGGCTGAAGGAAAACGCGCTCGTTTCCCAAGCTGTCATCCTGCACCCGCGTCTATGGTCGTCCAGCAATGGTGCCGTCGATCCATTGGTAGAGGAGCGGCTCCGCTCCAGGATTCCCCATGTGCCCTCGCTCGCCGCGGACGATCAGATCCTTAGGCCCGCCCGCATTGACGACGAGGTAGGAGTCTTCGATTGGAAAGATCGAGTCCTCCATGCCGTTGATGGCCAGCAACTTGCAGCTCGGCTTGTCGATGATGCCTGCGTCCCGCAGGCTGAACTTGGCCGCCTCGGCTGAATAGGCTTTGAGAGCCGCTTCCATATCGACATCGCGATAGCCGAACTTGTACGCCAGCGCCTCGGCGAGCGCATACGGATATTCCATCTGATCCTGCGCCATGATCCAGGCAGGATCGAACATGTGATGAGCGCCTCCGCCCTGGGCGACCACGGCGAAGAGGCGATCGGCATGCGTATGCGCCACGCGGAAAGCATAGTATCCGCCGGTGCTGACGGCGCGCACGACGACCTTCGTCACATCTAGCCCGTACCGTGCTGCGTTGGCAGCCACCCAGTCGAGGATGCTGCTCATCAGCCGATCCGGCGAAGTCGGATCATTCGGTGCGGCCGGACAATCGCCGGTGCCCGGTATCTCGAAGCTCATCGTAGCGAAGCCACGGTCGACGTGCTGCTGGGTCCGCTCCGTATGGTCGGTGCGGTAGGCGTCTAGGCCGCAGACGAAGAGCAGTATGGGCCACCCCTGTGCTGGCTTGCTTCCGTTCGGCAGGCGAAGGTATGTCGGAATAGCGACATCACGGTCGCCCGCAGCAATCTCGGCATGGACGAACGGCACATCGACCGAGACGCTTGGCGGATCAAGCAGTTCGCCACCCTTTTCGTAAGCGGCTTTGCCCTTTTCCCAGGCTTCCTGGGTCAACGGTGATCGGTTGATTGGAAAGCGGGCGATTCGATAGACGGCTGCGGCACGAAGGAAGAGGGCTCTCGCCTCCTCACGATGCCCCTTCGACAGGACGTCTTCGGCTAAAGCGTACAGCCGCTCGCCGACTGGCAGGAAGGAGGCAGCGTAATCATCCGGGCGGTTGAGGATGGCCGGATCATCTCCCGATCTCTTGATCAGCTCGGCGAATATTGGATCGAAGTCGGCGACCTCCCCATCGCCGAACGGATAGATGCCGTGGGCGCAAAGTGCCCGCCACTTCTTGTCCCACAACGCAGACACGGAATCGTGATGAGCAAAATAGGGGAACCCGCCCCGCGACTGCATCGGCGAGGCCTGGATGTGGTACGAAGCGGCTGAGGAGCAACGATCGCTTTCCATCGTTAATTGCCTTTCAGTTTGAGACTGCTTAATTTGGTAGTTGCCCCCAGCGGAGCTGCGGATGGTTCAGGGAGCGACGGCAACAAGCACCAGCAAGCTAGCGGACAAGCCCAGAGGCGCCAAGTGGACCAGTCGCGATGCCGCACGACGGCACTGTCAGACCAAATGCGCCCCTGATTTCCTATTTGGTAAGAGCGGCAACTTGATCAGTCTCATTGTCTGTTTGTTCTGCGCATGGCCCGCCAATGTTTTCACCGTATCACGGCTTCGGGATTGAGATCACGACCAGTCTCCTGCAAACGAACCAGATTCTGGTTAGTCTAACAGAGCCATCCAGGCAGTTGTGGGCGATATGGCTTGAGACGGCGCGCATGGCCGTTCGGGACTACTCCGAACGAAATCGTCTGGGCTCCAAGCAGCACGTTAATCGCCTGGACGGGAGCGCCACGCCCGCACCCCGACCAGTGGAGATTTATGCCGCCTGGCTGCCGCCCGCGAAGAGCGCGACCGCATCGGCCCCTGCAGCGATACGGAGCGGTGCGGACGGGTCCGTCACGGCGCGCCAGATGGCTTCGGAGACATCGCTCGCGTTCGTAACCAGGGGCGCTTGCTGCGGCGCTGCGGAGAACACTTGCTTGGCCCAAGCGGCATATGCCTCCGGGATGCCGCTTTGCAATCGCGCACGGGCAGTCGCGCTGAACGATGTGTCCGGGGCACGGCCGGGAATAACCAGCCGCACGCGTACGCCGAACGGCTCCACCTCCATGGCGAGATCTTCACTGAACGCGTCCACCGCTGCCTTACTCGCGGTGTAGATCGAGAGCAGCGGCAAGGGTTTGAGCGTGACCGCCGATGAAATGTTGACGATTATGCCGGACCCCTGAGCGCGGAAGCCGGGCAGAACGGCTTGCGTCATCGCCATCGTCCCGAACGTGTTGAGCTCGAAGATCCTGCGGGCCTCATCGATCGGTGTGCCCTCCAACGCGCCCATGAGCCCAGCACCCGCATTGTTGACCAGGACGTCGACCGGCCCGGCCGCCTCCATGGCGCGGGTGATGCTGCCCGGATCGGTTACGTCGAGCGGGAGTATGCGCAAGCGTTCGGATACAGGCAGCACGTCCGCACGGGGCGCGCGCATAGTGGCGATCACCGTCCAGTCGCGATTGAGGAAGTAGTGGGCCGTCTCCAGCCCGAACCCGGACGAGCAGCCGGTGATAAGGATAGTGTTCATGCAAACTCCTGTGGTGGTCGAGGATGAGGCCCCCAAGCGATAAAGACCGTGTGTGGGTAGGGTGCGGGTGTGCAGAGAGGGTGGACGGGCCTACTTTGCTTCGATGCTGCCTTCTGGCGCCATCTCAGCGGCGAGTGTGGCAACCGCCTCGCGCCAAGGGGAGTCGCCGGCATAAAGAGCGCTGCGCAGGAAGGCAGTCGAGAGGCGCTGGATCGCAGCCACGCTCTCGGAGCGTTCGTCGGTCGTCGTGTGCTTCGTAACCGGGAATGCCACCGAGGGGGCATGCTTACCGAACGCTGTGAACAGCGCCTTGGGCGAGGGACTCAGATCATAAGCGTCGCGCGGCGCGACCGACAACACCGCCCTTCCCAAGGACACGCCAGCGCCGTTATTTGCGGTGTCATAACTGGACATGGGACGTAGCACCTTCCATATTAAGCGGAGCATTGCTCCGCTAACTTTTCAGATACGGATTGCTGTTCGAAGCCTACCTGTCGGAGCTCCGGGTCGGGTGGAGCAGGTCACCGAGTCCTGCATGCTCCAGATAGCCGGCGCGGACCCGGTCCCCTAGCTTGTTGAGTTCGTCTGCGCCGCCATCGGCAGGGTCTATTGTGATGCGAAGCGGCCGGCTGCCGTAAGGCATGGCCACGACCTCGACGATCGCCCGCGCGACGTCAGCTGGATCGGCGGTTTCGGGCACACTTTTGAGGTCGGCCTGCTTCGCCTGTTCTGTAAGCTCGCGGGTTGGGCCTTTCTCATATTCGTCATAGCGATCCAGGTCGCCGGGTTGGGCGGCATGAGCAAAGTGGTTGGTGCCACTGGTATAGACGCCTGGCGAAGCAATGACGGTTTCCACTCCCCAGCGCGCGAGCTCACCGGCATAGCTGATCGCAAGCGAGTCCATCGCCGCCTTGGCCGCGAAGTACGGCGCAAGATAAGGCGGTGTACCCCCGCGCGTGCTGGTCGAGCCAACCCAGACGATCAGTGGCTCGCCGCCCGCTGTCCGCATGTGTGGTAAAGCCGAGCGATTGAGCCGCTGGGGGCCGATGACGTTGATGTCGTAAAGCAGCGCGAACTGGTCAGGCGTGAACGCCTCGGCTGGACCAAACGCCATGTGGCCTGCGTTCTGGACGAGCACGTCGATACGGCCTTGTTCAGCGAGGACGTGGGCAACCGCAGCGTCGACTGATGCCTGATCCTGTACATCGAGAGCGACCGTGCGAACGTCGACGTCATGCTTGACCGAGTACGCTCGGGCCTGCTCGACCTTGTCATCAGCAGGCGTCCGCATCGAGGCGTAGACAATGTGACCCGCATCGGCCAGCCGATAGGCAGTCATCTCGCCGAACCCGCTCGACGCTCCGGTGATGAGAATTACTTTTGCCATGTCAGATCACTCCTCCGTTCGCGCGCAACACCTGGCCGTTGATCCAGCCGCCGTCCGGGCCGGCCAGGAACGAGACGACGCGCGCTATGTCCTCCGGTTCGCCGAGCCGGCCGAGCGGGTTCATCTTCTTGATCGCATCGATCTGCGCCTGCTCCTTGCCTTTGGTGAACAGCGCCGTATCGACCGGTCCTGGTGCAACCGCGTTGACGGTTATGCGGCGGCCCCCGAGTTCCTTTGCGACGATGTGCGTCATTGCCTCGATGCCGGCCTTGGTGGCGGCATAGAGCGCGTAAGTCGGCTGGTAGAGCCCGACCACGCTTGACGAAAAGCTGACGATGCGGCCACCGTCCCGCAATCGCCGGGCACCCTCGCGCAGGCCGTTGAACGCGCCCTTCAGATTGACCGCGATCGTCGTGTCGAACGCGTCATCATCCGCCTCGGCTATCGGCGTCAGCCGCATGACGCCGGCGTTGTTAACGAGCACGTCGACCCCGCCGAAGGCCTCCTCGGCGGCATCGAAGACCGCCCTGACCGCCGCTGGATCGGATACGTCCGCCTTGACGGCAATCGCCTTGCCGCCGACAGCCTCGATCTGCGCGACGAGCGCGTCCGCCTGGTCGCTGCCAGACGAATAGTTGACCACCACTGCGAACCCGTCTTGCGCGAGCCGTTCAGCAACCGCGGCGCCGATGCCATGTGAAGCGCCGGTGACGATTGCGGCGCGCTGCTGTTCACCCTTCATGATGCGTATCCTTTCACAATGATTTTGCCCTGGGCGCGGCCCGAAGCCTGGCGTGCGAACGCCTCGTCGAAGCGGTCCATCGGGAGGGTCCGATCGATCAGCACCGCGAGATCACCCGCAGCCACCTGATCAAGTAGCATCGTCAGGCGTGGGGCGTCCGATTGATGAAAAATGAAGCTGGCACCCACTCCATGTGCCTTGGCCAGCGCCTCGTCGGGCGGGGATGCGGTCGAAGCGAGGTAACCTCCGCGGCGAAGAACCCCGAACGAACGTTGCTGGGTCTCGCCACCGATCGTGTCCAGAACGACATCGACATCCGACACCAATTCATCGAACGCATGCGCCTTGTAGTCGATGACCTGATCCGCCCCCAGGCGACGAGCAGTTGCGATGCCGTCGCCTGAGGCGGTTGCAATCACACGCGCTCCTGCATTGCGAGCGAGCTGAATGGCGAAGCTGCCAACGCCGCCGGCGCCTGCATGGATCAGTACGGTCTGACCGGACCGAAGGCCTGCGATCTCGAAAAGTGCCTGCCATGCCGTGCCGGCAACTGTGGGAACACCGGCTGCCTGCTCGAACGACACGTTCGCAGGCAGTTTGGCCAGATGGGTGGCCGGAACCGCCGCGAGCTCGGCGAGAGCGCCGCCTGCAGGCGGGTCGGTGCGGGCGACGATCTTGTCGCCAATGCTCCAGCCTGTCACATTGGGCCCGATCTGCTCGATGGTGCCCGAAAGGTCGGTTCCGAGCGTATACGGGAACACGACAGGGAAGAAGTCGTGCATGAAGCCCTGCTGGATCTTCACATCGAGGGGGTTGAGCCCAGCCGCCTCGACACGGACCAGGATGTCCCCTGCGCCGACCACCGGAGCGAGAACGTCCTGGACGGCGGGCAGAGCCCGGTAGGCGGAAATGCGTACGGCGTTCATGATGCGTCCTTCTTGTTGAGCGGCCAGGCGCCGACCTGGTTCAGCCAGCCGAACCAGTCCTCCAGATGCCAGGTGTGGGTAATCCGTCCGCTTTCGATCCGGTGGAACTCGTGCAGGGTGACGGAGAAGGCACGGCCCGTGGGTGCTAGGCTGAACCATTCGCCTGTATGCGTGCCGGTCATGGCACCGCGCACGCCGACGCGATCGCCATCGACGATAACGTCGTGAATGATGATCGAGAGGTCCGGGATCGCCTGCTTGAAGGCGCGGATCATTGGCTTGATGCCCTCGGGGCCGGTGCCTTGGCCGGGCAGAAGCGGAATGTCTTGCCAGTCGGCCGTCACCACCTGATCGAGCAGGTCCGGTTCTCCTGCAAAGGCCCGGTAAAAGGTGTTCAGCGTCGCGCCGACTCCGTCGGACATGTCGATGCGGTTTGTTCGATCGTCGTTCACATGCGTTCTCCTCATCGTGTGGGCAGAAGATGGGCGCAGCGGCGACATTGTTGAAATCGATAGTTGGTATGTGTAATCATCCACCGCATGGATATGCATGGGATCGACTTGAACCTGCTAGTAGCGTTCGACGCGTTGATCACGGAGCGAAACGTGACGCGGGCCGGAGCGCGCATTGGTCGCACTCAGCCGGCGATGAGCGCCGCGCTGTCCCGGTTGCGGGCATTGTTCGGCGACGAGTTGTTCGTGCGCGCGCCGTCCGGGTTGCAACCCACGCCCCGCGCTCTCGATTTGGCCGAACCGCTCGGGCGTGCCCTGGCGGAGATCGAGCGGACGCTGGCGTTCACGCAAACCTTCGAGCCAAATACGTCAACGGCGGTCTTCACGCTCGGTTTGTCCGAGCATCCGGCTCACGTCCTGCTCCCGCGATTGGTCGAGCGGCTGACGGAAGTGGCGCCGGCGATCGTTCTGCGCATCCGCAGCTTCACGGCGCGCGATGACGCGGTCGTGATGCTCGATGCCGGCGAGGTTGACATGGCGGTTGGCGTTCCGCCTACGAACCCGACGGCACGCATCCTCATCCGCCCGCTCTTCGAGGAGCGATTTGTGTGCGTCCTTCGTCGCGGTCATCCCGCAACGGGCGTCCCGCTCGACCTCTCGGCATTTCTCGCGCTGTCCCACCTGCTGGTCTCTCCAGAAAATGAACGGTTTGGCATTGTCGATGCCGCCCTAGCGAATCGTGGACTGAAGCGCCGCGTCTCGCTCACCCTCCCGCAAATGTATGCCGCGCCGTCGCTGATCGCCCGGTCGGACATGATTGCGACGTTGATGGCCGGGGTCGTCAGCGCCTCGGGGCACGAAGACGACCTATGCGTCCTTGCGCCTCCGCTTGATCTTGGCCCCGTTCCCTTCATGCTGGCGTGGCACCGCCGCAACGATACGCATCCCGCGCAACGCTGGCTGCGGGCAATCGTCGGGGGTCTCTACAGTGACGCCTTTGCTGATACCTGAGACGCCATCACCCTTGCAGCCGTCATCCTTCTACTGCCAATGGACGATGCGCACGCCGTCGAGCCCGTCCCGCGCGTATGTGCGACGAATTGTCGCAAGTCTGCGGTGTAGTCGTTCTCAGCATATTATGCTTCGAACCAGCGAGCATCGTCCGCCGCCCACTTTCGGACGAAATCGACGAAGACGCGGGCGGCTGGGCTGCGCTCCCGGCCCGCCGGCATGACCAGGCTGACGTCCACGGCCGGCACGCTCCAGTCCGGCAGAATGTGCACCAGATTGCCGCGCTCGATCTCCGGCAGGGCGAGATATTTCGCCGTCGCGGCGATGCCGGCGCCGTTGAGCACCATCGCGTGGATCGCGTGCGGATCGTTCGCCGTCAGCCGTGCGGTCGCGTCGAACTGGTGCTCGACGCCGTCTCTGTCGCTAAGGCGCCAACGTCGGGGAAGGCCGTCCTGACGGGGACTGGCGAGCAGATCGTGCGTGCGCAACTCCTCGAGCGACTTCGGCCTGCCACGCTGCTCGAGATAGGCCGGTGCCGCGCACAGCATGCATCCGATCGCACCGAGCCGGGTCGCCACCAAGGTCGAGTCCATCATCGGTCCCATCCTGAAGGCGACGTCGACCTGCTCAACGACGAGGTCGACAGACCGGCTCGTCAGATCAAGGAATATTTCAATATCCGGAAAGGCACGCGAGAATTTCGGTAGAAGTTCGGTCAGAACCTCGATGCCGAATCCAATCCCGGCGGTCAGCCTCAACCTTCCACTTGGATGAGACCCCAGACTGGCGGCGAGGTCCACCACCTCATCGACACGGTTAACGATGTCGCCTACCCGGCTGAGCAGCGCGCGACCCGCGTCGGTCAACGCGACCTCACGCGTCGTGCGTTCGAACAGACGGACGCCAAGGAGCGCTTCCATCCGCTGGATCGAGCGACTGATAGCCGATTTCCGTACGGATAGAACGCGTCCCGCCTCCGAAAAACTCAGCAGAGTTGCGACCTTCTGGAACGCCCTCAAGTCATCGACGTCTATCATAAATGGGCCTTCATTGTCCCCGTTTGGAGACACTGTATCTCGGTCGGGGCCTCGATACATCCCGGAGTATGACCGTTAAGCAGTCGATCAGGGGCGCGTCGCTCCTCGGAAGGAGACAACCGGATGACCGTCACTCGCCACGACGAGCACCTTGCGGACCGGGCGGCGATGGTCGCGATGCGCGGCTTCATGGCACTGTCCGCCGCTCCTTCGATCGCTCCGGAAGGTCGACCGGGTTACGACGAGCTGATGGCGAAAACGCCGGCTCCGGAAGGCGTGGAATGGGCTGCCGGTCAGATCGATGGAGTGCCGGGCTGGTGGTGTGTCCCGTCGGGGTCAGTGCCAGGGAAGGCTATCCTCTACCTGCACGGTGGCTGCTACGTCATCGGTTCGGCAACTGCCTATCGGGGCCTCGCGAGCCAGATCGCGTTCCGCGCCAACGCAGCGACCTTCGTCGCCGACTATCGGCTGGCGCCCGAACATCCGTTTCCCGCCGCCTTCGACGATGCGTGCCGGGCGTTGGACGGGATGCAGGCCGAGGGCTTCGATACCGTAGCCGTGGCCGGTGACTCGGCAGGCGGAGGGCTGGGGCTGGCGGTGCTGGCCTCAGGAGCGACGACGCGAGCGGTCGGTGCCGCTGTCCTCTCGCCATGGATCGATCTGTCGCTTTCCGGCGCGACGATGGAGAGCCGTGCCGCGGTCGATCCGATCCTGTCGCGAGCAGCGCTGCAACAGGCGGTCGACCAGTATTTCTCCGGTGGCGACCCGAGTGACCGGCGCACCAACGCCATGGCGGGCGAACTGGCGAACCTGCCTCCGATCCGCATCGACGTGGGTGACGACGAGGTGCTGCTCGACGACACGCTTCGCTTCCAGGCGCTCGCGGATGCCGCGCATCAGCCCCCGTGCGATGTACATGTCTGGAAAGGCATGATCCACGTCTTCCCCGCCAACATCGGCATGTTGAAGGCCGCACCGGAGGCGTTGGACGGCGTGGGGGCCTTTCTGCGCGGCGTGCTTGGCACCGGGAAGGGGTCCTGACATGAAACTGTTCTGGGGCGCGGGCAGCTGCGCGATCGGTATTCACATCCTGCTGGAGGAGGCCGGTCTGGCCTACGAAACCCAGCGGCTAGACGTCGCGGGCGGTGAGACCCGGCAGCCCGCCTTTCAGGCGATCAATCCCAAGGGTAAGGTCCCGACCCTAGTGCGCGATGACGGCTCGGTCTTGACAGAGTTCAGCGCGATCGCGACCTGGATCGCTCGACAGGCCCCGAATGTGGGCCTGATCCCCGAAGATGCCACGCAGGAGGCGAGGGCGGTCGAGGTGATGGCCTATGTCGAAGGCACGATCCACGGACAGGGCTTTGCCAGGATCTTCGCGCCCCAGGTTTTCGAGCCTCAGGACGCTGTGCACGGGAAGCTCGGCGTAGGCGCGGACAGTGTGAGGCGGCAAGGTCGGGACATGGTCGAAAGAGGTTTCGCGATCCTCGATCCGGTGCTCGCTTCGCACGACTTCGCCGCGGGCGACCGGTTCACGATAGCCGACGCAGCACTTTTCTATGTCGAGCGGTGGACGCCAAAGCAGAAGATCGTGCTGCCAGACAACGTCCAGCGGCATTACGAGAGGCTGCTCACGCGGCCTGCAATACAAAGGGTCCGCCAGGCTTGGGGTGAGGCTTGAGCTTCACGGGAAAGGCTCCGGCTCGAATACACGGCGAGGAGCCGTTATCTCGCGAGATAGGCAGCAAGTTCGTCCGGCGTTCCCTTGGGGAAAGCCTCCCTCAGATATCCCAGGAAAGCCGACACGCGCGCGCTCAGCAGCCGGCGTGTCGGATAGAGCGTCCACAAGGCGATTTCTGGCCCCTCCACGTCACCCCAGTGAACGAGCGTGCCATCGGCGAGATCATGGCTCACCAGCGAGATGGGGAGCCGCCCCGCCCCGACGCCCGTCCGGACAGCGTCGCGAACCATGACGAGCGATGACAGGCTCAGCACTGGCGTGACCGAGATCTTGGATTTAGCGGTGGGCCCGGTCACGTCCCAGACCTCGGCCTGCTCAGCTGACCCGCGCACCACCGCCGGAACCGCCGATCCGTCAGTCGGCTGTGGAAGCTGCGGGCTTGCCACGACGACTAGCCGATCGTGGAGGAACACCCGCCCGACAAGGCTCTCGTCTGGCTGCGGGTTGACCCGGATCACCAGATCGTACGCTTCCTCCACCATGTCGACAGCGCGGTCCTCGGTCGTGACCTCGAGCCGGACGTCAGGGTGTTTGAGGGAAAAACCGGCGGCGAGCTTCCCCATCGCGGTTTGCGAGAACAGCAGCGGCGAGCTAATCCGCAGTCTGCCGCGCGGGTTTTGCCCGCCCGAAGCTATCGCGGCGGCGGTCTCGTCGAGTTCAGTGAGCAGCTGGCCCGTCCGCTCGAACAGAGCGCGTCCTTCCTCAGTCAGCTTCAGCGCGCGCGCGCCGCGCTCGAACAGGCGCAGGTCGAGGCTGGCCTCCAATTCGGCGACCCGACGGGACAGAGTCGCCTTGGGCCGCCCCGCAGCACGCGAGGCTTTTCCGAAGCCGCCGTGCCGGGCGACGAGATTGAAATCAGCAAGCGCGAGAAGATCCATGTGTTTCACCAGCAAGACGGTCTGTTCAGACATAGCGTCTACCGGGTTGGTTGTGGATCGCTCATTTCAAGGACAGCCAAACGGCTCAACCCAGGAGTGAAGCCCATGACCATTCTCGTAACCGGTGCCACCGGCAATGTCGGCCGCAACGTCGTTGAACAGCTCGTCAAGCGCGGCGCCGATGTGCGCGCCCTCGTCCGCGATCCTGCGAAGGCCAGCTTCCCGGTCGGCGTAGATGTCGTCCAGGGCGACCTGCTCGATGTCGATGCGCTTCGCAGCGCCTTTACGGGCGTGTCCACGCTGTTCCTGCTGAACGGTGTCGTCGCCGACGAATACACGCAGGCGCTCGTTGCGCTGGCTGTCGCCCGCGAGGCCGGAATCGAGCGGATCGTCTACCTCTCGGTAATCCACAGCGACATCTACGTGAACGTGCCGCACTTTGCCGGCAAGTTCGGCGTCGAGCGCATGATCGAGCAGATGGGGCTGAACGCCACCATCCTGCGTCCGGCCTACTTCATGGACAACGAGATCACGATCAAGGACGTGATCACCGGCTACGGCATCTACCCGATGCCGATCGGCTCCAAGGGCCTGGCCATGGTGGATGCGCGCGATGTCGGCGAGGTCGCCGCGATCGAGCTGATCCGCCGCGAACAGTCCGCAACGCCGCTTCCGCTCGAGCGCATCAACATCGTCGGCCCGGACACGCTGACCGGTGCCGATGCCGCGGCGATCTGGTCGGAGGTCCTTGGCCGCGAGATCGCCTATCCGGGCGACGACACCGCCGGGTTCGAGCAGAACCTGCGCCAGTTCATGCCAAGCTGGATGGCGCTCGACATGCGGTTGATGGCCGAGCGCTTCGTGACCGACGGCATGATCCCGGATGCTGGCGACGTCGATCGGCTCACCACGCTGCTCGGTCGCCCGCTGCGCTCGTACCGCGACTATGCGGCGCAGATCGCCGGCTGATCGCCCGAACTATCACCCCACTTCAGGAGACACACCATGATCTACTCGACCGCTACCGTTCCGGTGAACCCGGATGGCGAAACCAGGCTCACCCGCGAACAGGTTTGGAAGGGCCTTGAGCTCAAGGCACGCGACGCGCGCCTGTTCCTCCCGCCAGGCCTCTGCACCAAGTGCGATGTCGTGGAGGAAAGCGCGAGCCACTTCGTGCGCGAAGCCACCATCGCTGGCGCCGAGCTGCGCGAGATCATCACGCTCGAACCGCAGAGCAAGGTTACCTTCTTCCAGGCGACCGGGCCGCGCGAAGGCGCGATCGTCAACGAGCTGTTCGAAGATGATGCCGGCGAGTTGCAGCTCAAGTTCTACTGCTACATTGGTCTGCGCGGCAAGGCGCCGAACGGCCCCGAGGAGCAAACCGAGCAGGCGCAGTTCGACAGCGCCGACAAGGGTTATCGCAGCGCGCTGCTGTCCACACTGAAGCGCACCCGCGAGATGCTCGCCGACGGCACGCTCTAATAACCCGCGCACATGGGACCGTGCCCGACGCTGTCCCGCCGACGCTTACCCCCGACCCCTCAATCTCGAAGGATACTCCTCATGAAGACGACCGGAAATACCATTCTCATCACAGGCGGCGGCACGGGAATCGGCGAAGCCCTCGCGCACCGCTTCCACGACCTCGGCAACACCGTCATCATAGCGGGGCGACGAATGGAGGCGCTGGAGAAGGCGATCGGCGATCGGCCGAACATGCATGCTCTGATGCTCGACCAGGATGATCCCGCCAGCGTCGCTAGTTTTGCAGAGAAGCTTGTCACCGATTTCCCAGACGTCAACGTGCTGTTTAACAGCGCTGGGATCATGCGCATGGAGACGCCGCTCGATACGTTTCGCGACTTGAGCGATGCGGAGGCGTCCGTCACCAGCAACCTGCTGGGACCCATCCGGGTGACCAATGCCCTGGTTGAACATCTCGCCCAGCAGCCCGATGCGGTCATCGTCAACGTCAGCTCGGGGCTGGCGTTCGTGCCGCTTGTCATTGCGCCAACCTATTCGGCGATCAAGGCTGCCATCCACAGCTACACGGAATCGCTTCGCGCGGTCCTGAAGAACAAGATCGAGGTCATCGAAGTGGTGCCGCCCGCTGTCCAGACGAACCTGACCCCCGGCCAGAAGACCAACGAGCGCATGATGCCGCTCGACACGTTCGCCGATCAGGTTTTTGCGCTTTTTCAGGTCACACCCACCCCGCGAGAGATCCTGGTGGAAGGGGTCGACTTCATGCGCAACGCGGAGATCGAGGGCCGTTTCGACGACACATTGGCTTCCATCAACCCCTTTCTGAAGTAAGCCGCAAGGGCCGGATCGCTGCGTCGCGACCCGGCCGCCAGGCTCCACGCTCATTTCTCCGGCGACGACTTGATGAAGTCTAGGAACGCTCGCAGCGGCGGGGGGACCAGGCGGCGGCCGGAGTAATATAGCGAGGGTCCTGGGAACGACGACCACCAGTCCGGCAGCACGGGCACCAAGCTGCCCGCCTCCAACCTGGGTCGAAGCCACTCCTCGAACAATGCGATGATCCCCAGCCCCTCGACCGCCATGTCCACGGCGAGATCCATCGCGCCGCTGATGCTGACGATAAGGGGCCCTTGCGGCTCGATGCGGACGATCTCGTCGCCGCGCTCGAGTTCCCATGGACTCATAAGGGTGCCGTTCCCGAACCGGCCGCGCAGGCAACGGTGCTGCAGGAGATCCTGCGGATGCTCCGGATTACCCCGCTCCAAGAGATACCGTGGGGAGGCCGCAAGCGCGAAGTGTTGGACACGCGGACCGATTGGAATTGCGATCATGTCCTGCTCAAGCCTTTCCTCGTAGCGGATGCCGGCATCCGCTCCCGCCGCGAGCACGTCCACGACGCTGTCCTCGGCGATGATTTCGACCTGAATGTCGGGAAATTGGGTCAGGAAACGTGGCAGCAGTGATGGCAGTATCAGCCGCGCAGCGCTTACCGGTACGTTCAGCCTCAGCGTCCCGGCCGGCGTATCACGGAGATCGTTGACGCTATTGAGCGCGGCTTCGACTTCGCCGAGGGCCGGAGCGAGGCGCTCGACCAGACGCCTGCCAGCCTCGGTCGGCGTGACACTGCGCGTCGTGCGGTGGAGAAGCCGCACTCCGAGTTTCGCCTCCAGACGCTGGACGGTTTGGCTAAGCGTCGTTGGACTAACGCCCAGCGCACGTCCGGCTTCGCGGAAGCCCCGCGATTTCGCGACTGCCATGAACGCGTTCAGGTCGTCGACGTGAGTGGTCAATGTCCAGATTCTCACACAGCGTGTCCAGATAGTGATGGATTATCGTAATGATCGTCAAGGTCTATATAGTCTCTACCAGTCACTCAGACGGCGGGACTGACCCTCGAAAAGGACGCTTCGAAATGACACAGGCAACTGACGCAGCAGCAACTCTCACCCGTGCCGACATGATCGCCGGGCTGGTTTCCGCGATGGCCAATCCGCCGCGCTCGCCTATCCTTCGTTCGCCGGCCGATGACGGCCTGGCCTTTTCCGACGTGTTTTTCCCGGCGATGGACGGCGTGACGATCGAGGGCTGGTTCATCCCGGCCGACAGTGACCGCCTGATCATCGCTAACCACCCGATCTGGGCAAACCGCTACGGTTTCCCTGGGCATCTGAAGCCCTACGGCGACGCTTGGGCGGCAAGCGGCAACGACATCGAAGTGAACTTCATGCCGGACTACAAGCATCTCCACGACGCTGGCTACAACGTCCTTGCCTACGACCTTCGTAATTTCGGCCAGAGCGGGGTGGGAAGCGGCGGCGCCATCGGCAATGGGATCCGCGAGTACCGCGACGTGATCGGATCGCTGCGCTACGTTCGCTCGCGTCCTGACTTGCAGGCAATGAAGCTCGGTCTGCTCAGCCGTTGTTGCGGTATGAACGCCACGATGGTGGCCATGGCCAAGCATTCGGAGGAGTTCGAGGCCGTCCAGGCGATCGTCGCGCCCCAGCCCATCTCGCTGAGCTCTTTCTACCGTACGATCCTGGATCACATGGGAATGCCAGATGCGCTCCCCGAAGTGGCGGATGCACTGCGACGCGTAACGAGCATGGAGCTGAAGGACATGGATATGCCGCAATACGCCTCGGCGGTGGATGTGCCGACGCTGCTGCTGCAGGTTCGCGATGACACGCTCACCACGCCGGACGACGTCCAGGCCATCTTCGACGCGATGGCGACCGAGCACAAGGACGTCATCTGGATCGATGGCACGAACCGGCGCTTCGACGGCTACAACTATCTGCCGGCTAACCCGCAGCCCATGCTCGACTGGTTCCAGCGCTACGTCGGCTAGCAAGTGCCGGGGGCTGCAGCGACACATGTGTCGGACATCGCTGTTACCGAGGGCTCCGCGATGCGGAGCCCTCTTTCGGGCAACATCTCAGCCACATCTTCGCTAGCCATCACGCCTTGGCTAGGCGCTTGCCTACCGCTTCCATACTTCACTGTGCGTTGAAGATCTCAATGCCTGCGCAACGCAAAGACGGGTAGGACGGTGCCTCTACCGTGTCGTTCTCACCTCGGGCCGATCGCTTCAGCCATTGGCGGCTGGCATCCGCTCGCGGAACACGTCCTGCAGCAACGCTAGGAACGCACGGACTGCGTGGTTTGCGCGTCGGCTCTCCGGCCATAGGGCGGTAATGTTGTGCCGTTCGACCGCGAACGTGCCGAGCACGGGGACCAGTTCGCCGCGGGCCACATAGGGCGCCGCGATGAAGGTTGCGCTCATGCCAATGCCACCACCCGCGACTAGCGTCGCGACCACGGCTTCGCTGACGTCTGCGAGTACTGCAGCGTCGGGAACCATCTCGATTTCCCGACCACCGACGCGGAAGGCCCAGCGGAAAACCTGGCCGGTGCTTTGGTACCGGAGGTTGACGAGGTCGTGCCCCGCCAGCTCGTCAGGGTGAGCGGGCGTGCCGCGCGTGGCCAGATAGGCCGGCGCCGCGAAACAGCAGAGCCGATGCGAGGCGAGCTTGCGAGACAGCAGCCGTGAATCTGCGAGATCACCGATGCGAATTGCTACGTCGATCCCCTCATCGACGATGTCTACCATCCGATCGGTGAGTCTGAGGTCGACCGTCACCTTCGGGTGGAGCTTGCGGAACGCCGGCAACGCGGGCGCAATCATGTGCAGCCCGATCGGCAGCGACGCCGCTACGCGCAGCGTGCCCGACGGCTCCGATCGTGCGGTCATAGCCAACTGCTCGATCTCTTGGGCCTCACGCAGCAGGCGAAGCGCGCGCTCGTGCAATTCGCGCCCTTCGGACGTGAGCGTCAGGGACCGCGTCGTGCGGGCGAAAAGCGGCAGCCCCAGCTGCTTCTCGAGCCGCTGAATGCTTTTGCTGACGGCTGAAGGCGAGATCGACAGCGATCTGGCGGCGGCGGTGTAGCTCCCCAGCGAGCCGGCCCGCGCGAACGCGATAAGACCGGTCAACCGCTCAAGAGACACTTGTTCCTTCATGGCATATTTAAAGCGCCTCGCAGCGGTATTATCAACCCATAATTACGACGCCATCTTCAGCTCGACGAGACCACGCATGATGGAGATTCGGCATGAACGATACAATGAAGGCGATCCGACAGCACGCATTTGGCGGACCCGAGGTACTGGTTTACGAGGACGCTGCGCGACCGCAGGTCGCCCCCGGTGAGGTGCTGGTCCGCGTCCACGCGGTTGGCGTCAATCCACCGGACTGGTATCTGCGCGACGGATACAAGATGCTTCCGCCCGAGTGGCAGCCGCAAGTGTCGTTCCCGCTCATCCCCGGGACCGACATCTCCGGCGTCGTCGAGGCGGTCGGGGATAACGTTCAGACCTTCTCCGTTGGCGACGAGGTCTACTCGATGGTCCGCTTTCCTGAAGGCATGCAGGGCGACAGCAAAGCCTATGCCGAGTATGTCAGCGTACCTTCCTCACAGGTCGCCCTGAAGCCGGCCGGGATCGATCATGGGCATGCCGCCGGAGCCCCGATGTCGCTTCTGACCGCTTGGCAGTTCCTGGTCGACCTGGGGCACAACGCGCCGAATGCTCTGCAAGCGAACCAGCACGTCCCAGTGCCACTCGAGGGCAGGACTGTCCTGGTCAACGGTGCCGCTGGCGGCGTTGGCCACTTCGCGGTGCAGATTGCGAAGCTGAAAGGCGCCCACGTCATTGCCGTGGCTTCGGGCAAGCACGAGCAGATGCTGCGCGAGCTCGGCGCTGACGAATTCATCGATTATACCAAGACCACACCGGAAGACGTGGTGCACGATGTCGATCTTGTCATCGATGCACTGGGCGGCCCAAGCGCAAGCCGGTTCCTGCGGACGCTGAAGCCGGGTGGCGCCTTGTTCCTGGTGTTCCCGCTTGGCTTCGCCGGTGGCGAGGATGCCGAGAAGCTACGCATCACCGTGTCGAGCACCCAGGTCCGGTCGAGCGGGGCACAATTGGCGGAGGTCGGCCGCCTGTTGGAGGATGGTGCCATCCGGGTCGTGCTCGACAGCAAATATCCGCTTGCCGACGCCAGCTTGGCGCATGAGCGGGCGGCGCAAGGGCATATCCAAGGCAAGATCGTGCTTGAGGTGAAATGATGAGCGCCCCGAAGCTGCGACTTGGAACCACAGCCTGGTTTGAGATGGTGGGCGCATTGATGGTCGATGCGGCGACCCGCTCCGGCCTGTCCCCCAAACTGAACCTGTCTTTTGTGGAACTCTACACGGATGGTGTCGAGCTGGAGAACGGCCTCGTGCAGGGCATCTGCTTTGACATTATAGCCGGGCAACCATCGTTCCGGGTCGGAGTACGTCCCGGTGAGCGGGGCGATGTCACCGTCGAGATCACGACGGCGGCAGCGCAGAGGCTGAACAGTCTTCGCAGTATCGATCCACTATACGCGGACGCGATCAATCAGGTCCTCAGGACTGGCGAGATGCGGGTGAACGGCGACCCTTCCCGATTGGGCGGCTGGCTTCAGGAGCTTCACGACTCAATCGTGGAGCACACGCTCTGACGAGGCGCCATGAAGGTGATCCCGCTCACATGCCTAGAGATGAGGCAGGAACAGCCCTGCTTGCAATCGCGCGCGGCACATTGAGGAACCCCCACGCCAGCACCAAGATGGCGCGTCTTCATGGACGCGCGATGCGGGCAGCGGCTACGGATGAGCGTCCCTCAAGGCTATTGGAAAACGACGACGTTCACCGGCAAATTGCGGCTGACCGGCATGACCGCCTCGATGGTGCTCGATGGTCCGAGGACGCGGGAGTGGTTCCTCGCTTATGTCGAGCAGGTGCCGATGCCTTCACACCCAACGAATGCGCCAACTACTTCAGGCATGCTGGCCATCATGCATACCGATTGGAAAATGCTCTAGTGCGGCATAGGTGCCTCCTGCTGCGTCGGATATCAGCTTGATACAGGGAGAATGCGTTTAAGTTTGAAATCGACTGCTGGACGATGCAACCCCACCAGGTGGGGCCCATCTCGACCCGAGCCATGCTCGGAACCGGCAGTCCGCGAGGTCGCGCAGGCGCGCCGGCGAGACTTCGCTGTTTAGTCTTCGAACGGGAGAGGGGCCGCCCTATGACAGCGACGAAATCCAATCATCCGTCGTTTGCACCTTCGCCTTTGACGGGAACACCTTCTCCATGAGGGTATGCTGCAGATCCGCATCGAGCTCGGCTGACGCATCGGAGAGCACCGTCAGTACATAGTCCTTGTCCGACGCCTCCAGAAGGGTTGAGAGGACCACGCCGCCGGTCGATATTCCGGTGAGCACGAGCGTGTCGATGTCGAGCGACCGAAGGACAAGCTCCAGGCTGCTGCCGGCAAACGCGCTGATCCGGTAATTGACAATGACGGGTTCGCCCTCAAGCGGCCGGACGCCCTCATGGATCTGCATTTTCGGATCATCGACCAGCGTCACGCCAACCTTCTCCTTGATCGCGACGATCAGCTTGTTGTGCGGATTGACCTCGGGGTAGCCATCGGTAAAGGCGACGCGTACATATATCACGCGAACGCCGTTTCGCCGTGCAGCGACGAGTGCTTGCTGAAGCGGCTGAATGATTTCGGCGCCGCCGTAATCAGCTACCATCATGTTCTGAACATGCATGATGAGAAGAGCGGTCTTATTGTTCATTGTCTGTCTCCTGACGGCACAATCTTGTTCGACCAGATCGGTCATTTTGTTCTGTCGACAATCGATTGGTGCACGTGACCGAACCAGTCGCCGAGTTTCGACGGATCGCCCTCCTGTCGCATTTCACCTGTCCTGAGGTAAGTCTCGCGCGCAATCGCCGACGCTGCGGCCGGCATGTGATTCAGTTCACGCGCGGCCCTCGAACTGACCTCGATCGTGATGTCGCCTCGCTCTTCAGGCCTCACGCCCACGCGGTAGCTTGGCCTGCCACCGATGATGTCGAAGCGGAAACCTTGCACGAAGCCGCCGCCTAACTTCTCACCATCGGTGTAACGCTCCACCAGCGAAACGCGCTGATTAGGCTGTAACATTGCCTTCTCGGCCGCCTCGCTCATGATCTCGCCTACCATTTCGAACCACGCCGGTGAGCCCTGCGTCACTTGGCTATCTGCCGTCATTCTCCGTCTCCTTCGGTATTGATCTTCGGTGACGCCATTTGGACAGGCGAGGTGTGGTTCAGAGGGCCGTGAGGACGATCTTGCCGTGGCCGCCGCCGTTCAGCGCGCGCTCGTGGGCCTGCGAAGCTTGTGCCAGCGGGTAGGTACTGCCCATCGTCACGTGGATCGTTCTGTCGTCAAGGAGACGACCCGCCTCGGCGAGCTGCAGTCCGTTCGAGCGGACCTGCGTGGAGGAAACCGTGATTCCCAGCTCCCGCGCCGTGTCGTTGCCCTGGAAACCGAGTGGATAAGACCCGAGGTGGTGCGCGTGGTTGATGCTTCGCGAGGTCAACATGAACAAGCGTCCCCTATTCGGTAAGTGCTCAATGCGCGGAGCCTTGTACGGTTCGATTGCAATATTGCCGCTGTCGCCGAGCAGGCATCGGCAATGATCCGAGAAACGGCGCTATTGCAGCAGCGACGGCTTCGGGGGTCTCGAGGTGCGGGTAGTGGCCAACGCCTCCGACGATCAGGCTGCCGGCGCTGAGCATCGTGGCCAGTCGCACGGCTTCCTCGGTCGGATCGTCGAAATCCGGATCGCGGCTGCCCATCACCACCAGTGCAGGGACATCACTTTCGGCAACAATCGCGGCGGTGTCGGCTTTGGACAGAGTGAGCATCGCCATTAGCGCGTCCATCCGCCCCGGCTCCGCGATGTTCTTCAGTAGCCGCGCCCTGTAGTCGGCATGGTCGACCGGCCTATGGGTAATAAACAGCGCGTCCCAATAAGCGGTCCAGAACTCGTGACGCCACGGGCCCCCGAAGCCGACCTGAAAGGCCAGCATCACCGTCGGCGCGATCGCCAGGTCGCGCACGATCGGCCCCAGTAGGACGACGCCCCGGACCCGCGTCGGTGCGTCGCGTGCGGCCCACAGCGCCGAGCCAGCGGCGAAGGAGTTGCCGAGGATCACAGCGTCGGCCGCGCCGAGCGCATTAATCAACGCGAGCGCGTCGTGACCGACCGCGCGCGCCGAATAATCGTCCCATCCGGCCGTGGTCTCACCGAATCCGCGTACGTCCATCGTCACGAGGCGGTACCCCGCTGCGACAAGCGCTGGTCGCAGGTGGCGATATGCTCCCCGCAGGTCGCCCATGCCGGGAATGGCGAGGATCAGTTCGCCGTCGCCGCCGGTGTCGTCATAGGCAAGACGGCCACCGGTCATATCGAGGAAGCGGGTCGTGCCGGGTACGGGCGTATCGATCGTCATGTTGCGGTCCCATTAGTCGAGTGAAGGCGAGGCGCATTGCCAGATTGGCTCGTGCTTCAGGTCCACTCCGGCGCCGGATTCTCGAAAGCGTTCAAGGAAGCGGATGTAAGGAGACCCATTAGAAGGTATTGCCTCGAGTCCACTATAGTTAGTACTGATCCTGTTCACGAACGCATCGTAAAGGTCTCGTTGCGAGGGCTCGATATCGACACTGGGAATAGGTGATGCACGCATCGCTCGTCCTTTCCTTTCGAGGTCTTCGAACTGTCTTTGTTTATCGAACAAGGACTTTATGTCGGTCGTACTCGGCTGTCGACGCGACTCGAAGACACTCGATCTTGGAAGTTGGTGACCTAACGATCAGGCATTTTCGCCTGATTGTCCTTATCACGCGGACAGCTTCAATATGTCGTCGATCCAGTTGAAGACGACCTCATCCTTGTACGCCAGCGCACCGGACTGACAGTGGTTTTCGGCGCCGTCCTCTGCGGTGAACCGTGCGAAGACCTTCGGAACGTTCAATTCATCGAACACCTTCTGTGGCTGACCCTTGAAGAAGATGTCGCCGTCTGCTTCCATCACCATGGTGGGGCACTGGATCTGCCCGATGACGTCCTTGAGGGTGTACTTCTTCGTCTCTTCGATAAATGCGCTGATGCTCGGCGATCCGAACGACCACACACCTTGGGTGATGGCCCATCGCAGCGACGTATTTTTCTCCATGCCTGCCAGGATGATCGCTTCACCCTTTGCGGTGTCGCCGGCATCGATCGCGGCGATTGCCTCCGGGGGCAGCATGGCCACGAGGCTGTCATGCCAACTGTACAAGCCGTCGAACAGGATGGCGGCGCGGAACCTGTGTTCGAAGGCGGCAGCGCGCGCGGCGAGATAGCCGCCCAGGCTCATCCCGATTAGAACGAGGTTGTCGCCATCGACGTCGGGTCGGGTCAGGGCATAGTCCACGGCCGGCGTGACGACGTTTTCCCAGTCATGCCGGAACGGCAGCTTCTGTTCGCGGATGGGCATGCCTTGCCCGGGACCATCCCAGGTCAGGCAATTGTACCCACGGCGGATGGCGGCGGCGGCGCCGAAGTAGAAGAGTTCTTCGACGCTGGAGTCATATCCACCATGAAAGACGATCGTGGGGCGCGGCGTGCCAGTATCGTCCACCTTGTAGAAATATCCGGGAAGCGTGGTGCCCTCGTACGGGATTTCGACACGCTCCCATGTTGGTCCCATCAAATCCGCTGCCTGGTCGTAGGCGCTTCGCGACGCTCTGGACTCCGACAGGATGCGTGGGTCCGAATGATCGCCGTGGAGATAGAACTCGGCCGTCCGGAAGTAGGTGGATGCACGCAGATAGCCTTCGCGGGCGCTTACGAGATGGCCATCTGCCTTGCTGGCGTCCGCTCGTGACAGGATCCGCCGGCCAAGCTTGTCCCATTCGGTAAACCAGCTCTCGAAGTCGCCCTCGGTGATACGTTCGGAGGTAGCCATCATTTCGCCGATGTCTGCTCCTCCGTAATACGTGAAGCCGAGGTTGCGCACGAATTCGAATGCGAACGAGTCATCCTTGAATGCGACCTTCATGTCTATCTCCTGTGTAAACGCGGTGGGTTGGTCTTCACGAGATGAGACAAAGGTCTGCTTATGTCAGTCATACGAACGTTTTGAACAAACCTTGGTGTTAGGTCTGGACCGCCTTGTTGTGCACGTTGCGCTCTGAATCATGCCTTGTCCGGAGACCGTGGATGAGCAGCTGTATTGGCTGACGGCCGAGCAGATGGCGCGTTTAGGTTGGTGTTCTTTCCCAAGGCCCGGGCAAGCCGCGGATTGATGACAGACAGGCCGGTCAGCAACTACGCCAGCGGATCGGCTCTGCTGGACAACCTGGCGAGGGCAGTGGCTGCTTGGCGATCGCCGCTACGACGTGGCTGGTCTGGGATAATTGCCGGCAAGGCACGTCCTTGCGCTGCGTCCAGATCGACATAGCAACTCTCGCCCGGCAGACACGACAGGCGCCGCTACAGACGCCGCAGCAATATGCAGATCATGTCTGGCGGGTGGAAGGATTTGCGCGGCGTCACCAACCGCTATGACCAATGGGTCTGACCCCAAATGTTCTTGAGCATCGCCTGTTCAACAGCATCGAGCAGCGCATCAGGATCGATCGGTTTGGTAAGGAAGGCGCAGGCGCCTTTCGTCAGGATGTTTTCGCGGACCGCTGCGGTTGGAAATGCCGTCATCATAATAAGCGGAAGCGGCCAGCGTTCTTCGTTGAGCACCCGCTGGAGATCCGCTCCGCTCATGCCCGGCATATGGAGGTCGGTGACGATACAACGGAGCGAGTTCCAGTCCGCATATGCCAGCAGATCCTCTGCCGCGGCGAACGGGACGCCTGTCCGTCCGGTCGAGCGTAAGAGACTGACGATGCTTCCGCGCACGCCGGGATCGTCATCGACGACTGCGATAGAACCTGAACCTAGCAAAGCGACACTCCGGGCCTGTGGATGCCGACCCTCGCATTGGTCTAAATAGACATTGGCAAGCCCGGCTGCATTCATACAGATGGATGATGCCGATGGATCGCCACGTCGCGAATGCCGAGTTGCTCCGCCATCCGGACCAGATCGGCTAACGATTGCGCTGCCATCTTGCGCATGAGGTTGCCGCGGTGGATCTTGACAGTGATCTCGCTGAGCGCAAGCTTGGCGGCGATCTGCTTGTTCATCAGCCCGGTGACGACCAGCGCCATGACCTCCTTTTCACGCGGAGTAAGCCGGTCGAAACCAGCGTGGAGGTCGGCCGTCGCAGCCACTTCCGTTCGTCGTGCAGCGTCAAAATATAGCGCGCGGGCGATGGCGGCGAGCAACTGGTCATCGTCAAACGGTTTGGTCAGGACATCGATAGCACCAGCGCGCATGCCGCGAACCGTCATCGGAATATCGCCATGCCCGGTAATCAGGACCACCGGCATTGCAATAGCATGGTCTGCCATCTTGTCCTGGAAGTCGAGACCGCTTTCGCCGGAAAGACGGATGTCGAGTACCAGGCAAGAAACTTTCGCCGGTGCTCCCGCCGCAAGAAACGCGGTTGAGCTATCGTAGAGTTGGATCTCAAAACCGTGCGAGCGCAGCAGGCTCCCGATGGCGCCGCGCACCTCGGCGTCGTCGTCAATGACGCACACGCATCCTGCAATGTCAGTATAGGTCATGCGTTCTGCCCTTCGTATGAGAGAGCGACGGGCAAGCGGATGTGCATAGTCACACCTCCGCGCGCGTTTGCAGCCGCGCTCAACGTGCCGCGATGCTGTTCTAGGATCGATCGGCAGATCGACAGCCCCATTCCCATACCCGTCGTTTTGGTGGTGAAAAAGGGACGGAAGAGCGTCTCGGGATCCTTGCCTGCAAGGCCCACGCCGCAGTCGCTCACATCGATCAGAACATGGCCGTCCTGGTGGCGGCCTTCGATGTGCAATTCGCGGGCGCCAACCGACGTTTCCGCCATCGCCTGCTGCGCGTTGAGGATCAGGTTCATCAGCACCTGCTGCATCTGGACGCGGTCGCCACATACCGACGGCAGATCGTCGGCGATCCGGATTGCCCACACCACATCGTGGGAGACAAGCTCGCGTTCCAACAGCGCGACGGTTTCGGCGATCAACGTCGCGATCCACAACCTGACATGGACGGGCTCGACTTTGCGCGCCAAGTCGCGAATGCGTGCGATCACGTCGGCCGCACGCGTTCCGTTGGACGCGATATGCTCGAGGCAGTCGGCGACCTCGATAGCATTGGGTGCCTCGCGCGCCAGCCAGCGGTTGCCCGACCGCGCGTAGGTGATGATCGCAGAAAGCGGCTGATTGACCTCATGTGCGATCGAGGCGGCCATCTCGCCCAGGATCGTGATCCGCGCCATGTGCGCAAGCTCTGCCTGCGACTCTACCAGTTTTGCGCGTGCGCGATTCCGCTGGGTCACGTCAAGTGCCGTGACCACGACGCGCTGCCAGCCGAGATCGTGCGGCGGCAGTGTTACGCGCACGATCACGTCGATCGTATTGCCCGCCAGCGTGGTGAACTGCACCTCCTCCTCGATAGGCGAGCTTCTCTGCAACAACTGGGCGAAGATGCGTACCAGTGCCATCTGCGCGCCGGGGGTGTGATGCGCTACAAGGTTGCGGCCGATCAGTTCGCTGCGGTCCGCATAGCCAAACAGCTTGGCGGCTTCCTGTGTGGCGTCTCGAATTTTGCAGTTTGCCATAACCTGTCTCGAGAGGTCGCGCGGGTCGGCACCTGCACTGAGCAACGCATGCGCGTGCGACCAATCCGCCTCCCACATTGGAAAGCCCGAGGCATCGAAAATTATCCGGTAGTGCTCGTCCGCCCGCCGGCGTTCCGCATAGGCCGTGATCTGCCGCACGCACAACAAGCTGGTGGTCACGATCGTGATCAGACTGACGCCCAACCTGACGGCGGGCGATCCCAGGGGAACACCACCATGGCTAATACCGTAGCCGAGAAGCGCGAGCGCCCCGCAGCTACCGCCGGTTTTCAGCACCAGGCTGCGGACCTGAGCCCGCGCGGAAATAAGAATAACGATGGTGTACAGCACGGCCACTGCTCCTTGCAGCGGACTGAGCACGTCGAGCGCGAAGATACCGAGCGCCAACGCCGCCGCAGCCGGCATCTGCAAAGCGGCTACCCACCGTTTCGCGGCTACATCATCCTGCATTTGTCCCCCGAGCGATCTTTAATCCTCATAAGGGATCCGCTGGTCCGATTGGCGAAATGGTTCAACTCAGAAGGGAGACCACCCGGTGAAATTACCCCTGCGTCCTCACAAGCTCAACGTCATACGGAAGCGCGTGCCCGGCTGCGCGTCCTCCCAAACCGCCGTTCCGCCGAGCCGCGCGACCGTGGCGGCGATAAGCCGCGCACCCAAGCCAGAGGCTGGCGGTGCGCCATCCAGGCCGCGCCCGCGATCTTCGGCGACGAACTCGTACACCCCGTCGGCCAAGCGGTGCAGGCTGACGATGACACTGGCCGGGGCGCCGGCCGCATAGGCGTGCTTGAAAGCGTTGGTGGCTAGTTCGACCGTCAGAATACCGATCGAAGAGGCCGTCTGGCAGTCGGTGTGGACCGGCTCGGCAGCGACGATGACTCGCCTGTGATCGGCGCCACCAAGCACGATCTGTTCGCCCAGGGTTCGAAGATAGCCACCAAGGTCAAAAGTTGACGTGTCTGTGCCGAGGTACAGGTGCCGATGGACGCCCCCTACCGCAGCAATCCTGAGGCGCATCCGCTCCAGAACCGCGACCGCAGCCGGATCGGTGACGTCACGTGCTTCCATCGCGAGCAACGCGGTAAGCAACTGCAGGCTGTTGGCGACTCGGTGGTTGGTCTCGTCCGAAGTGCTCGGTAGCACTGCCGCGCCCGCAATCGCCGCTTCGCGACTCAGAGTGGTAAGGTACATGATGCCTCCCGTGGATTACAGCTATACCCCGCTTTTTGCCGATCCTTCAGTCCGCAACTATTATACGGAAGTTTGTAAGTATCCGCCTCCGAGCAATGCGCATCATCACCCTCGATGTCACCGATGACGTTAACACCAATATACGAGGGGGCTCTGTCAGAGCAAATGCACCGATCGTTAGGCGGGGCAGGCAATAGGGCGAATGCCATGCCCCGCCCCCGCACACCTGCCAGCCCATTCCGCTACTTCAATTCATCAGCCGAGGTGATCCGCCTGGTGGTAATGATGTAGGACGCTGGTCAAACAACCGGTCTAGAACAGCCATCTATCGTTTCGAAGACGGGAGCGAGCGATGCTCAGGTTCAGGCGGATGAAGACGCTCCGAACGTTTGCCAGCGTGCGCCAACGTCCACAACCACTTCAACCTCGAACGCCATCTCGTCGACCGTGAGACCTACAAGGAACGTCGCTCAGCCGCGCTGGCTGAGTGGGGTCAGATCGCGAGCTAGGCTGTCGTGCTCAATGAGGACAGTCCGGAATAACAAATGAGCGCTGTCAGCACGTATCCTCTTGGATCAGCAGTCAGACCGTTTCGGCGTCCTGAATGTCACACTTGGCGAGGCAGCAGGAAGATCGAGGACGGCCAGCGTACCGCCGCCCGGAGCGTCGGTCAGCGTTAGGTCTCCTCTGAAACGCGTAGCGAACTCGCGGACAATGCTCAGGCCTAGACCAGCCCCTCCCGTGTTGCGGTTGCGCGATGCTTCGCCGCGCTCAAATGGACGGAGCAACCGCTCCCGATCAGCAACCGGAATACCGGGGCCTGAGTCGGCAATCGCAATGCGCACCAACGTCGCGACGCGCTCCAATGACACTATACCGCCGCCTGCGTAATCAATTGCGTTCTGGAGCAGGTTCTCGATGGCGCTGCGAAGAGCGGGAGCGGGTGCTGAAACACGCGCATCGTCGCCGTCCAACAGGCACAACGCAGTCCCTTGTCCCTGCATCTCTCGGACGACCTCGGCCAACAACGGCCGCACATCGAGTAGTTCGGCCGGCACTGCTGCGTCTCGCGCGAAGGTCAGGACCTCGCCAATCATCGCCTGCATGCGTTCGACATCAGCGACCATGCGGGTGCGCTGAGGCTCAGGTGCGGCCTCGATGCGTAAGCGGAGCCCGGTCAGCGGCGTCCGCAGGTCGTGCGCGATCGCCGTCAGCATGCGCGCGCGTTCCCCCGCCTCGCTTGCTAGGCGGTTGCGCATCGCGTCGATTGCGGCGGCGGCCTCGCGCAGTTCGCGCGGTCCTTCTTGCGGAAGGGCCTCGGGGCGATCGCCCAGCGCGTCCGCAAGAGCGCGGAAAGGCCGGGTCAGACGCCGGGCAAAGATCCAGGCTAGCGGCATGAGCATCAGGAGCGTGACACCTAGCGAGATCAGGATGTTCCGCCGCCAGACGCTGAGTAGTGGCCGCTCTGGCGCAACGGTCAACCATTGCTTATTCTTCTGTCGAACACTGACAGCGAAGGCAGGCCGGGCGAGCTCAATCTGCGACTTTCTAAACGCCGCGTCGGTGTCTGAGCCGATCATTTCGAAAAGATTTGGCCCACGTTGTTTGAAGGTGATTGCCTCACCATCGGGCAACGCGGGGCGAGAAGGCTTTCCCTTGAACGCATCTATGGCGGATGAGCTTAAGTCCTCCGCCCACGTAACCCTGACGGAAGCGGGCGTTCTGTGCAGTTCCGAGGCGATGAGTTTCTCAATGCTGCGTATGCGCATGCCCGCCGGGGGGAAGGCTACGATGCTGCGTTCGAAACCGGGCGTGGGATCGCGCAGCGCCGCAATCGCGTCGCGGGCGCTCATCCGAAGTGCCGGCGGTGACGGCGACAGAACAACGATCGTCGCAGTCGTGGCGACGCTAAGCATCGCCACGGCGACTCCAAAGCCGCCGATCAACATCAGAGCGCTCGGCGCACGCCTCATGCCGAGCGGACCGTTGGAGTGAAACGATAGCCAACTCCGCGCACCGTCTCGAACAGCGGGGTAACATCTCTGTCCGCGAGCTTTCGACGCAATCGGCTGATAGCGATGTCGATCGCCCGATCGTAGGAAACCGCGTCCACGCCGCGCGCTTGGTCGAGCAGCGCGTCACGTGTCAGAATCCGACCCGGCCGACGGACGAAAGCCGCAAGCAGCGCATGCTCACCTTCGCTGAGCGAGACTAAGCGTCCGGCGGGATCGCGTAGCCGCCGCTCCCCAGCGTTGAACCGCCAGCCGGCGAACGTCACGTCGCCACCAGCTTGCCTGTCGTTCGCCTTGTCGGCTGTGGGGCGACGCAGCAGTGCGCGAATGCGCGCCAGCAGTTCGCGCGGCTCGAACGGCTTTGTCAGATAATCCCAGGCACCGACTTCCAGCCCGACGATCCGATCAGTGACATCGTCCAGCGCACTTAGCATCAAGATGGGAACGCCGGCAGGTGCGAGCCGGCGACAAAGCGATACGCCGTCCTCGCCCGGCATCATCACGTCGAGCACGATCAAGTCGGTGGGGGCATGCGCCAGTTCACGCTCGCAGGCCGCAGCATCGCTGGCGGTGCGGACAGCAAAGCCATGGCCGCCTAGAAAGTCCGCGATCGCATCACGGATGCTCGCGTCGTCATCGACGACGAGGATTGTGCTGCCGACAATGACTCGATGATCCATGACAAGGGCTTACCAACCTTATGTAGCATTTGCGTATCGTCGATCGCTACCGTGCGGTCATCAGGACGCTACCGGACCCCGCTTGAAGGCACCCGAGGCATTTATTTTCGGGAACCCGCTGACTGGGTTTGAGTCCTAAGACAAGGATCGTGTATGTTGACTGCGTCGTTCGCCATGGCCGGGATGGTCGTGCATCCGCTGCCCGAGATGAAGTTTGTTGCGGAGGCTCGCGTTGCGTGTGCCGCTCCCGTCGGCAAACGCCCAAAAATAAAAGGTATTCGCATCGAGCGCGTCATCGCGTCTGCCGGCGACCTGCCCAAACTGCGGATCACCGACGTGGAAAGTGGAGGGTGGATGTATGCGTATTACGACGCCACATCCGAGCGGGCCGCCTGGGCGCGGGCGGCTTGCCTTGGGGCTCAACTCAGGCTGCTCGATGCTGAGCTCAGCGGCGCTCGACGGAGTGCTCAGTGGTACGGTGCTGTATTCGCCGCGGTCGCCGCATACGTGCCGCCTGCGAGCGAGACCGTGACTCGCTGGCATGTACCGATTCGATCGGATGGCGCTTTGCTTGAAGAAGGTCAGGACATGGTGGTGCTCACCATGCCGCACGAGCAGCTCCACGGCTTCCAAATGCGAGCCGGGGCTCAAGGACCCCGCTGGTTCAGCGAAGGGCATGCCGAATGGCTCAGCCGCTCTGTAAAGCAGGCGATTGCGCCAGCAGCGGCGCAGAAAGATGCGCTTGGATACGAAGCAGACCTCGCCGCAGCGACGATGCCGGTGGCGCTGGAAAGTTGGGGAGGGCTGAAAATCAAGCGCGAAGCCATCTTCCGGCAGGTCAGCAAGGAGGAGCGACGCAAGATGGAGGCTGACCTGCGTTACTATCCCCCTATGAACGCGCGAAGCTTCAAGTTCGGGCCGAACGATTTGACGGGAGACGAAAGCGATCCGAGCTTCAACAGAGCGCGCTACGAAGCCGCATGGCGGACCTTTCGTGACCTTGAGGCTGCTCACGGTAAGGCGGCTGTACAAAGATGGGTAATGAACCTGACATCTCAGGCGGGAAGTGTTCCCGCCACCAGGATAAAGGAAGAGGCGCAGTCGCAGATGGGCGAGGATCTTTCCGCTCGACTCAAGTGAGCTGCAGACGCCTCACCTCGCTTGGCTGCTCTGTTAGAGCAAATGCACGCTTCAGAAGGTATGCTCGGGTAAGGCGATCGGCATGGCCTGCCACCCACAGGCCTGCCAGTCCGTTTCTCTGCTTCAACGGATCACCTGAGGTGATCCGTCAAGTAGTGATGATATACGTGCGTGTCCTGCCATCACTGCGCAACATCGAGGATCTGCCGTTCAAGCGCGATAACATCACTGGGCAGAATGTAAATTGCTCGATTCGGTAATCGTCCTTGAACTCTGGCCTCGTGTGGTCATCGGTAACCGCGTCATCTCTACCATCTCGGGCATGGTTTCTTCTGGCACAGTGCAGCATGTGCACTGTCGGCTCGCCGCAGGCTTTGTTTGCGCCGCAAGCGCGCGGCGTTCCTGTCGACTCATCCCTTTGGTCACCCTTCCTTCTGGTGTGCTACCAACCCGGGTAGCCTGATGCGTATGTGCGAATACCGGGATCGATGATCGCTTCGACACAATCTGTGCAGACCTGCCAGGATCTGACTACGCCGGTTTTGCTATCAGCGTAGTCACCGATCATCGACCCTAGCACGTGGCCTGAGGAAACGAAGGCCGATCGCTGCAACCGGTCTGCGGTCAGCCGCGACCCCTTAGGCTGTTCATCACGGCGATCGCAGCCACGCCGAGGAAGGCAGCGCTCGTCCACGGGCGCGCCTTGGCGAAGTTCGTCGCCTTCTCGGTGATCGGCGCGTCGCCAGCGAAATGCGTTCGGAACGCGTCAGACAGACCAGTCTTGCCGTTGCTCGTTGAAGCCTCAGGTGTGGCAGCGGTATCGGTCATGTTTATCTCCATCAGGTCGCTTTATGCGCCTTGCGGCAGGTTAACGCGCAAATTCCTTAGGCGGTCCGGGGAGCGCGAAAATATCCCGCTCCGTGGAATCCGCCCCTTCTCCTCTCTTCTTGCTAAAGGCATTAGCAGGTCGGGTTTAGCGTGTTAGGTGGCGAAGATGTCCCACCGCTTGTTCATCGGCATCCGGCCACCCGCCCATGTGCGAGAAGCGCTGATCGACACGATGGAAGCGCTGGAAGGCGCACGCTGGCAGGACGACGAGCAACTGCACCTGACGACGCGCTTCGTCGGCGAAGTCGAGCGCGAGGCCGCAAACGACCTTGCCGCCGCCTTGGCGAGTATCGCATTGCCGTCCTTCGAATTGGAGCTTGAGGGGGTGTCGCACTTCGAGCGCAAGGGTATGCCGACCGCCATCTGGGCGCGGGTTCGGCCCGCGCCCGAGCTTGAGCGGCTCCGGGCGAAGATCGAGCGGGCGTGTGATCTGGCCAGACTTGGTGGCGAAACCCGGCGCTTCACGCCACATATCACGATCGCGCGCCTGAACAGTCACACCGGCCCGATTGTCGATTGGTTGACGCGCAACTCCGACTTGCGGGCGACCTGGCGAGTTGACGGATTTAGCTTGTTCGAGAGCCACTTGTTGGCGTCCGGCGCGCAGTATGAAGTCGCTATGCATTATCCGCTTCAGGACACCGCCCTCTCAACGACTTTTTAGAATTCTACTGGCTTCTCCCACTTCTCACCGTCGATGGTGACCATGGCCGCGCGACGTCCGCTACTTTCCTACGACATGCCCCAATGATGTGTCGTGGAAGGGCAAGGTGGATCACGCCGCGCGAGCACATCGTTCGACCAGTCACCGGTTCTTCGGTTCTTCTTAGTGGAGTCCATCTTCAACGTCACAGAGGCGTAGCTATAGTCGGCCGGCCTTAGCAATGCCAGAATGTCGTTCTGCCTCAGGCGCGGGAAGACGGCCGCAGACCATTCTGATTTCAAGCCATCCTGGCCGAGCGGCGACTTGTTCAGTGCGATGGTTAGCCGCGCCAAAAGCGTTTACTGTCCATCAGCTCGGCATAGGCATAAACCGAGTGTTCGAGCAGAGGACCGTGCAGCGTCAGGTCTGGCCGAAGGGCGTCTGCCGTGGGCGTGCCAATGAGGTTCAGTTCGGCCAACACCGCTGTCGCGGTAGCTAGATCGTTCAGATCGCCAAGATGCGCCTGCAGCTTTTCCAGCGCGTCATGAAATCCCCGGTGGCGCCGAGTGGCCTTCTTGCCTTGAAACAGGCTGGCGAAGAACTCGGTCGCGTAGCGCAGCTTCTTCGCCTCGATCCGGGCCTCGTGCCGTTCTTCGTCCCCCACCTTGTCGAGCTTGCGGCCAAGTCTCTTCAGTCGGCGCCGATGTTTCTCCAGAGCATCCGCGGCAAATTGTTCAATTGGCTGCGCCCGTGCCTTGGTATGAGCCGCGTTGGAAGACCAGGGGCCCATTGCCGTCCATTCGGACACATCCAGCATCAACGCGCGCAATCGATCGGATGCGAGGGCCGTCTGTACGGCAGCATATGCCTTCTTGCGCGCTGCCCGAAGCGGCTTCGCTGCCTCCTTGCCTGACACCCGCTCGAGCAAGACATCGAGATTGCGAGCCTGGCCGAGCTCCGCGGCAATCCAGCGCAGCTCTGCCCGGATGTTATCGTACCGTTCGTCGCGCACGACGCCCTTGAACGTCGACAAGGCGGAGCGCAGCCGTCGTAGCGCCACGCGCGCCTGATGGAGTGCGCCGGCGCTCCCGGTACGTACCAGGATAGCCTCGTTCAGGCGAAACTGACGCATGCATGCACCGACGATCGCCTGGAAGCCCGCGGCGGTCGACATCCCCACCTGCAGTTCAAGCGGACTGGTTTTTACCGGCTTATCTGGAGCAGTGGATGCCAGTCTATACCCGCGCTGGGACTTGGTGAGCACGCCCAGCCGCATGGGCGCGGATTGATCAAGTTCCCTCGCCAAGGAGAATAATGCCGCAGGAGCGCCGCCCTTCAATTCCAGTTCGATCTCGTGGACGCGATCCGAGCGATCGCCGGCTAGAATTTGGCCGCGGTCAAGCACGACTTCGATGATCGCGTCTTCCCGCGACACCAAGGCGACCGTCCGGACGACCTTGACCTGGAAGACGGGTTCAAGCCGGTCGAGCTCGGCGTGCGGGATCAAGCTGCGAAGAGGAGAGGCATCATCATCCAGCGTCGGTTCCGCGCCATCGATCACGCGCTCCCATTCGGGACGGACGAACAGCCCGGCTGCGGCCGCGCTCTCCGCCTTCATGGTCTGGATCCGGTTGTCTCCGACCGTGCGGACCCGCAGCGAGAACCCTGCCTTGCGAAGGAATTGCTCCGGCGTGTCGAAGTAGACCGAGTCCTGCTCACGATCGACCGCCTCGTCGCTGCCCAGAGGCGAGGCACCGAGGAGCGCGGCGAGGTTCGCCGGATCGACCTCCAGCTTCAGTTCGAATTCCTCGCTCGGCGGGATGCTCTCAAATCCGTTTGCGTTAGCGTCCTCGGGGATCGTCGACCCACCGCGGTCACGCTTCGTCCTCTTTCCCAACACGGCCTCCAGTCACAGACGAGCACTCGCTCGTACCAAGGCCACATACAACTAACGGTGCTCGGCGTGGGGTCCGTGCAGTGCTGCGGACTGCTTCAGCTTGTTCCCGGATGTGCTGACGATTGCTTGCCAAAGGGCAAGCAATCAGGGGTAAAGCTTGCCTGGCTTTCGGCCGGAGCGGTTGCTCTGACAAGACCCTCAATAGATATGGTCAGATCTCATCCGCGCTCTCTCCGATCGCACCGGACCCCCGCACCGTCGATGAAGCAGGTGTATTTTGGCGGGTGACGGCGACGGTCAATCGGCTAGGTTGCGGCCAGCAAAGGGGAACCATCTGTGAATCACCGCGCCTTAACTGCCGTCGCACTCTGTCTCTGCGCCAGCCAGCTGGTCGCGCAAACCGCGCCGCCGACGCAGAAGCCGGTTCAGGATAGTCAAGCGCCGGAGGACAAGGTTACGGCGCCAATCCCCAGCGCCGCCGAGCCGCTCCCGCCGACGGGGCCCGCGCCGGACGTCGCCGCCACGCCGATGACGCCGTCCGCCGCGGCTGCGAAGCCGCCCAAGTGGGACGTCAACAAACCGCGTGGCCTGCGCACCCGCGACGTGTCGATCCAGGTCGACGAAGGCAGCTGGATGAACGTCGACGTGTCGCCCGACGGCCGGTTGATCGCGTTCGATCTGCTCGGCGACATCTATACCATGCCGATCGCCGGCGGCACGCCGACGCGCATCGCCGATGGCCTCGCCTATGAGCATCAGCCGCGTTTCTCGCCCGACGGGCGACGCATCGCCTTCACGTCCGATCGTGGCGGCGGCGACAATATCTGGGTGATGAACGCCGATGGGCAGGACAAGAAGCAGGTGACCAAGGAGGACTTCCGCCTGCTCAACCAGCCGACCTGGAACCCGGACGGCCGCTTCATCGCCGCCAAGAAGCATTTCACCACCGGCCGCTCGCTCGGCACCGGCGAAGTGTGGCTGTACCACGTGTCCGGCGGCGGCGGCGTGCAATTGGTCAAGCGCGCCAGCGAGGAGCTGCAGAAGGAATTGGGCGAGCCGATCTACGCGCCCAACGGCAAGAGCATCTATTATACGCGAAACGTCACGCCCGGGCCCGTCTTCGAATATGCGCAGAATTCGCGCACCAACCTGTTCAATATCGAGCGCTACGACGTCGACAGCGGTGAGGTGACGACGGTCGTGTCGGGCGTCGGCGGGTCGGTGCGGCCGACGCCTTCGCGCGATGGCAAGCGTATCGCCTTCGTGCGGCGCGAGAACAACGTGTCGAAGCTGTGGGTGAAGGACTTCGCCACCGGCATCGAGCGCATGGTCTATGGTCCGCTCGACCGCGACGTGCAGGAAACCTGGGCGGTGACCGGCGTCTATCCGAACATGGCATGGACCGCCGACGACAAGGCGGTGGTGTTCTGGGCCGGCGGCAAGCTACGCCGCGTGACGGCGGATGGCGCGGCGACCGCCGCGGTGATTCCGTTCCGCATCAACGATACGCGCGTGGTGGTCGACGCGGTGCATCCGCAGATCGAGGTCGCGCCGGATCGCTTTGCCACGCACATGCCGCGCTGGGCCAGCGTGTCGCCTGACGGACGCATCGTGGTGTTCGAGACATTGGGCAAATTGTGGCTGAAGCCCGCCGCGGGGGGGGCGGCACGGCGGCTGACGCGTGGTGGCGACGAGCTGGAGCTGTTCCCGACCTGGTCGCGCGACGGGCGGCAGATCGCCTTTGTCGGCTGGAGCGATGCCGGTCTGGGGCAAGTCCGCACCGTGGCGGCAGGCGGTGGCGCGGCGCGCAACGTTACGACGGTCGCCGGCCATTATGCCCGGCCGCGTTTCTCGCCCGATGGCAAGACGATCGCGTTCGAGCAAGGTGAGGGCGGGGGGCTGACCGCGTCGCGCGGCAATCCCGGCACCGGCGTGTACCGCGTGTCAACGAGCGGCGGCGCGCCGATCCGTCTCATGACGGACGCCGCTGGCCCGCAGTTCGGTGCGGCCAACGACCGCGTGTTCGTGATGGCCAACGACAAGGGCAAGCGCCAGTTGGTCAGCGTCGATCTTAGCGGCCAGGATCGCCGCGTCCACGCTACCGGCGAACTGGTCAACGATTACCAGGTCGCACCGCGGGGCGATTATGTCGCGTTCCGGCAGAATTACGAAGCGTTCGTCATGCCGTTGATGCCAGGTAAGCAGGCGATGGAGATCGACACCAAGGGCACCGCGATGCCGGTAACCCGCGTCAGCGGCGACGGCGCCGATTTCATCAACTGGTCGAACGACGGGCGGCAGATCCATTGGAGCGCCGGACCGACGCTGTTCACCGCGGAGACGGCGGCGTTGTTCCGCCCGGCACCGGCGGGCGAGGATGCGCCGAAATTCCCCGCGCCGCGTACCGGCGTGTCGCTGTCGATGGATGTCACCGCCGACAAGCCGACCGCCACCGTCGCGCTGACCGGCGCACGCGTCGTCACCATGGCGCGCGCCGATGGGGGAATCATCGACGACGCCACGGTGCTGATCCGCGGCGATCGCATCGTTGCGGTCGGGCCGCGCGCATCGGTCACCGTGCCGGCGGGCGCGATCACGGTCGACGTGCGGGGCAAGACGATCATCCCCGGGCTGGTCGATGCGCATGCGCACGGGCCGCAGGGTGAGGACGAGCTCGTGCCGGAACAGAACTGGTCGGCAATGGCCAATCTGGCGCTCGGCACCACGACGATCCACGATCCTTCGTCCCGTTCGGCGGAGATTTTCCCGGCGGCGGAAATGCAGCAGGCGGGGATGCTGCTCGCCCCGCGCACCTTCTCCACCGGCGAGGTGATCTACGGCGCCAAGGCGGCCGACGTGTACGCGCAGATCGACACCTACGAGGATGCGCTGGCGGTGGTGCGGCGGCTGAAGGCGCAGGGCGCGCATAGCGTGAAGAACTATAACCAGCCGCGCCGCGAACAGCGCCAGATGGTCGTTGCCGCGGCGCAGGCCGAGAATATGGAAGTGGTGCCGGAAGGCGGGTCACTGTTCACGCTCGACATGTCGCTGGTTCAGGACGGCAATGCGACGGTCGAGCACAATGTGCCGCTCGAGCATTTCTATGCCGATGTCGTCAGCCTGTGGTCGCAGACGACGGTAGGCTACACCCCGACCCTGGTGGTGGCTTATGGCGGCCCGGCGGGCGATCCCTATTGGCGCGCACATAGCGATGTGTGGCGGCATCCGCTGCTCAGCCGTCACGCGCCGCCCGCCTTGCTCGCCGCGCAGAACGCCCGGCGGGAGATCGCACCGGAGGAGGATTATGCCGATGCCGCCACTGCACGCGAGGCGAAGAAGCTTGCCGACAAGGGTGTTCCCGTCGCGATCGGCGCGCATGGTCAGCAGCCCGGGCTCGGCGCGCACTGGGAGATGTGGAGCTTTGCGCGCGGCGGGTTCAGCCCGATCGAGGCTCTGGGCGCGGGCACGATCGCCGCGGCCAGATCGCTCGGCTATGCCAAGGATGTTGGCTCGCTAGAACCCGGTAAGCTCGCCGATCTTGTCGTGTTGGATGCCGATCCGATCACCGATATCCGCAACAGCGACAAGGTGTCACAGGTGATGCTCGGCGGACGGCTATACGATGCGGCGACGCTGAATGAAGTCGCCACCGGGACGCGGAAGCGCAAACCCTATTGGTGGGAAAACGGAACGGGCGGCGCGGACACCGGCTCCCGGCTTACCGTCGGCCACGGCTTTGGCGACGTAGACTGATCAAAATATGGGAGCGGGACTCTGTCAGAGCAAATGCACCTTTGATTAGGAGGGGGAGGGTAGGGCGTTGGCATGCCCCGCCCCCGCAAGCCTGCCAGCCCGTTTCGGTACTTCAATTCATCACCCGAGGTGATCCGCCTGGTGGTCATGATGTACGTGCGTTTTCCGCTGTCGCTCCGCAATGTCGAGGACCTGCTGTTCGAGCGCGGTATCGACATTTGTCACGAGACGGTACGGATGTGGTGGAACCGGTTCGGCCCGATGTTCGCCGGCGACATCCGCCGCCAGCGTATCTCGCGCATGCGCGGCTTTCGTCACTGGCGCTGGCACCTGGACGAGATGTACGTGAAGCTGAATGGCGAGATGGTCTACCTCTGGCGAGCGGTCGACCACGAGGGCGAGATCCTCGAGAGCTACATCACCAAAACCCGCGACAAGGAGGCAGCGCTGCACTTTATGAAGAAAGCGCTGAAGCGTCACGGTAGCCCTGAGGCGATCACGACCGACGGTCTGCGGTCTTATCGTGCAGCGATGAAAGAGCTCGGTAACGCCAACAAGCAGGAGGTCGGGCGCTGGGCTAACAACCGGGTGGAGAACAGCCACCTTCCGTTCCGACGAAGGGAGCGGGCAATGCTCAGGTTCAGGCGAATGAAGTCCTTACAGAAGTTCGCCAGCGTGCACGCCAACGTCCACAACGGCACTGTCAGACCAAATGCACCAGGCGAGAATGGTGGGGTTGCTAACGGTAGCTTTAGACCTCGGTCCTACTCTGAACTGGCTGTCAGTGCTGCGGACTCCTTCGGCTTGTTCCCGGATGTGCGTACGATTGCCTGCCGAAGGGCAAGCAATCGGGGGTAAAACTCGCCTGCGTTTCGGCTGGTGCGGTTGCTCTGACAACACCGTCGGGATCTCATCCCGACCTGGAAGCACAGCGAGAACATAGGCGGATCTTGCCCTGAACAAAGTGATAGCGACGGTGATCAACTTGCTGTCCTAACCAAATGGGAAATCAGTGGTGCATTGGGTTTGACAATGCCCTTAAAAGCATAAGCGGCAGTTTTTGGTCTTCTCTACGTGACATACTTCCGTGGGCGGCATTTTGTTGTCATTAGCGAGTCATATCACGATGCGACTTAGCGTTCATGAGCAAGGCTTATGACTTCGTTTCGTCCCGCGCGGCTGTGTTCTCCGCCGCTATAATGGCGGCGATGCTACTGGGGGTGCCCCACGCGAGCGCGCAGCAGCATCAGGCGTCCACATCGATCGACTGGGTTGCATTGGCCATGGGCGCGATCGGCGGGCTCGCGCTGTTCATGTACGGGGTCGGCATCCTTGCTGAGAGCCTGAAGCAGGCCCAGGGCGGACGCTTTCAGGCGCTGCTGAAACGATGTTCCTCGAACCGCTTCGCGGCTTTGGCCAGCGGCACTGCCGCCACGGTGGTGCTAGATTCCTCATCGGTGGTGATCATCCTCCTTATCACGATCATCGATGCAGGCCTGATGCCATTCGCCAATGCCCTGCCAGCGATTCTTGGCGCCAATATCGGCACGACGTTCTCGAGCCAGGTCTTTGCCTGGAATATCGACATTTATGCGCCTGTCGCCATCGCGGCCGGTCTGCTGTGGAAAGTTCTGGGTAAGTCGGACAAGGCAAAGCAGCGGGCCGACATCCTGCTGGGGCTGGGGCTGGTGCTGTTCGGGCTCAACATCATTGGCACCGCGGCCGAGCCTCTTCAGGACCATCCCGAGATCATCGCGCACCTGAAGCAGCTGGAGAATCCTTTGCTCGGCGTCGCTGCAGGTGCGCTTCTGACGATTGCCATCCAGTCGTCGTCCGCGATGATGGGCATCGTCATTACCTTGGCCGGGGGCGGATTGATCACGCTGCCCGCGGGCGTGGCGATCATGCTGGGCGCCGAGATTGGCACCTGCGCCGACACGCTGATTGCAACGGTCGGACGTTCTCGGTCTGCCGTCAAGGCAGGGATCTTTCATCTCGGCTTCAACGTGGTCTCTGTCGCGTTCGGCGTTCTCCTGATCGATCAACTCGCCAAGTTCGGCGCGGCGACCGCGACCGACACTGGACAGCGCATCGCCAACGCGCATGTGCTCTTTAACGTCGCTGGTGCGTTAATCGCGTTGCCGTTTGTTGTCGGCTTGTCTCGGCTGCTCGATCGGATCGTGCCGGAGCGGGCCGGGGAAGATACGCCAGGTGACGCCGAAGAGGCGATAGTGCAGGGGGCTTGAAGAACTTAGTATGTCTAGATACCTGAAGGCGTTACTTATCTTTACTGCCGTTATGCCAGGCGCGGCGAGTGCTGGATGCGTAATGAGCAGCATTGTGTCCATGGGCCCGGAAAAGCTTTACATGGATACTATGAAGCACGCGGATATCGTCGGGTTCGCGCGTATTATTCCCTCATCTCCTGATGAGCCATATCGGCAAAAATTAGAGATCGTAGACGCCGTTAAAGGAGGTCGTGGTATTATATCAATGGCGCCATGGCGTAATGATGTCGCCGAGTTTGGGGGTGAAGTAGGCTATCGGTTTTCTGAAACGAATAAATCTCCGTTCCTCGTAGCATTGACCCTCAGTGACAAAGGATATTATGTCCAGGAGTGTGTTCAGCTTCAGGCGGATGAACTAGAGAAAAGAGGATTGCTTCGGCTTAGGGAGCGTGGGATCAAACCTTTGAGCCGATCGCGGTGAGCAAGCGCAGATCAACGAGCGGACCGCGTCCGATTTGCGCGATATCGATTATCGGCTAGGTGCAGGGCCGACCTGCTGGACCGCCGCCCGCGATTAGCTGAAACGCACGCAGGTCGCGTCCCAGCCACCAGAACGATGGTGGGTTTTCACGGCCGAAGGCGTGGTCGCGCCTGCCAAAAAGCTGATGGATATTGTGCCAGACTATACGCCACTCTGTTATCCAAGCACCGGCCGCGCCTGAGGCTGCTGACGGCCTTGGGACCGGCCAGCGCACGTTGCGCGGCGTGGCCAGCCTGTCCGCTTAAACTTTCTTTCGTAGATCCACCACTTTAGCGGAATAGGTTCAGGTTGATCGCGTTCGCCATGGCCAAGAAGCCTTGGTCGTTCGGGTGAAGTTTATCGGTACCGTTGAACTGCTTGGCAATGGCCTGGGGGTTGGCCGGGTCGGAGACCGATTTGTCGAAATCGACGAACCCGTCCGCCTCCTTGTTCTCGCGGATCCAGCCGTTCACCGCCTGCCGCACCTTCTCGCCATCTTCGCTCCAGTAGCGCGCGCCCTTGTACGGCGTGATCGTTGCCAGGATGACCTTGACCCCGCGGGCATGACCAGCCGCAATCATCTGGCGATAGCCCGCGATCATCTGCTCAGACGTGGGCAATGGGAGCTTGGCATAGGCAGCGATGCCTAGATCATTGACACCTTCCAGCACGATGACATGGCTGACGCCCGGAACGTTCAGGGCATCACGCTCAAAGCGATTGACTCCGCTTAGCGCTCCGCCGTCGCGCAGTAGTTGATTGCCGCCAATCCCGGCATTGGCAACGCCGATATTTCGCTTGTTCTGCTGCAGGCGCCGGGCGAGCAGATCGGGCCAGCGTCGGTCGAGGTTCAGCGTGGCGTGAGCCCCGTCAGTTATCGAATCGCCAAACGCAACGATGGTCCTGACAGGCTTGCCATTTTCGACATCAATTCCGGCGAGGACGGCCATCGAGATGAACAAGCTGGGATCGCGCAGCTTTGCCGCCGCCGTTTGATCGCCGGGGGCGATCCAGTGCGTGGCATTGGCATAATCGTGATATGTCGGTGCGGCGATTTCATCTGGGAAATAGATGCTGACGGCGACCCGATCGAACGGTGCGGTCTTCATATCGATCGCATCGCCGAGTACCGTGCCGTTCGCCGGCATCGTCGCACCCCCCTGACCAGAGAAATAAACCACCCGCTCCGTGCCAGGCACGATCGTGCCCCGCTCATCTACTTTCGCGATGCGGACCACGCCAAGCCGGGTCGGCGTCGGCGTAAGCTCGTTGGAGAAGCGTAAGCGAAGATGATCGCCACCAATGCTGAGCCGCACGATCTGGCGCAGCGTGTGGTCCTTAAACTGCGGGTGAGCACGGGCGAGCGACCGCGGCGCCGACTGCATCGCCACTTCCCAACTCCGCGTCCAATGCTGCGCCGCCGCGGGGCCGGCAGCGGCAAGCGCCATACCGATCGCCGCTAATGCGAACCGAATTTTCTTCATGCTTGTTGCTCCGATCACTTGGCGAGATTGCTGTTGAAGAAGGTCGCGATGTCCTTCAGCGCCGTCTTGGTCTCTTCGAAATCGGGACCTGCGATGTAGCGGCCGTGGCTCAGCCCTTCGTAGACGATCAGTTCGCTATGACGGCCCGCATCGCGCAACTTGCGATCCACACGGATCGTGTTCGACAGGAACAGGTCGCGGGTTCCGGTGAGTAGCAACGTGGGCGGGAAGCCGGTGAACGAGCCGTAGATCGGCGAGACCCGCGGATCCTTGAGGTCGATGCCGTGCGCGTACTGCGCGGCCGAGATGCTCAGGCCGTCCTGATACACCATCGGATCGACATACCGGTTGAGGAAATAGCTGTCTCCGGTTTCGGACAAATCCGACCAGGGAGTTCCCGCCATGATCGCGCCAGGGACAGGCAGCCGCTCGGTGATCGCGCGCTGCACTGCCGAAAGCACCAGGCTGCCGCCGGCCGAGGTGCCGAACATGCCGAGCTTGTTCGCAGGCATCTTCGCGCTGACCGCTTTCCACACGGCGATCGCGTCGTCCACCGGCACCGGATAGGGGAAGTCCGGCGCCATGCGGTAATCGACCGCGATCGTTTTCATACGCGTGGCACCGGCGACGAAGATCGCTTCGCCGACTGCCGCCTCGCCCGCACCAGAGGTGTAGCCGCCGCCGTGGAAATGGACGAGCACCCGTCCATGGTTGGTTTTCGGAGCATCTGTGGGGGTCAGGACGTAGCAGTGAACCCCGGCTATCGTCTCCTCCCGCATCGCAAGCTTGTAGCGCGCGAGAAGCATCTCGACCGTCTGGTGTTTTTTAGCGGGGTTGGGGTTCGATCGCTTGTTCCACCCTTCGTTGGTGGTCGGCACGCTCGCTGGCGCCTTGGACGGGCCGGACAGAGAGATTACCTTCTGCATCGCCGGGCTGGCCGTGGTGGGCACGGGCAGATCATGCGCGGGGATGCTGCGTGTGGGCAGGCTCTGCGCGGCGCACACCATGGGGGTCAGCAGGGTTGCTAGCGACGCCCCCAGCATGGCGGAAGAAACAAACTTCATCGGGTTACTCCTGGGAGGCACGTGCGATGCGAACCCGCTCGCCTTTGTTGGTGTCGAAACGGAGATAGTCGCCTGCCATGCGCACATCCGGGCGGCCCGCGCGTCGCACGACGGCCGGAGCGTCGAACGGATTGCGCAACGTGCAGCGCGCTCCCGCCTGTGACAGGATGGCGAGAGCATCGATCTTGCCGCCCGCGATTGTCGCCTCGACGACGAAGCCCCCGCGTGCCGCCAGTTTGAAACTAGCGTCCCAGCCCCTCGGCAGAGCAGGAACGAGGTGGAGCACCGGATCCTCTCCGGGTGCCGGCGGGTTGCTTTGGAGCAGCGCCATCTGGAGCGCCTGCGACGCGCGGCCGAGATGCTCCGCTGCGAGCGCCTGCGCGCCCTCCATCATGCTCATCCGGTTTCGCAGGGCCGCGCCGTTCTTGTAGGTGCGCGACTGTGGGAAAGCCCTAGGCTCCATCTGGTTGGGTACCAGGATAGCGACCGCTTGCGCACGTCCGAGCGTGGCGGCCGCGATGCCGAGCTTCGACAGAACCCCAGGGGACGCGCCGGGCTTCGGCCCATCCGCCGTGACCAAAGCATCGAACGTCGCCTGTCCGATGTCGCGCACGACGCCGTCGGCGGCCTCCACGCCGCACGTGTCGAAGAACCAACTCGGCAGGCTGTTAACGTCGGGACGCAGGAAAACGGGGTTTGCTTTCACCACTGGCGTCCGCGCCGCAGCGAAGGTCGCGGGGCCGGGCGCTTCCTTGCGACCGAGCGCGTCGGAATCAGTCGTCAGCGGCAACGGCGCGAGATGATCGAGGAACTCGCGCCAAGTGGCCCGCATCCCCGTGTCCGATCCCAGCAGTTGCGACGCGCGGAGCAGCGCGCCCAAGACTCCGCGGATCGCGAACATGTCTTCATTGGTGTCGCGCGCACCACGCACGGGCTCGCTGTTGTTGGCGCCGCTCAGATGGTAGCGGCCGTCCGCGCCCTTCTGCATGCGCGGATGGTGACGATAAAATTCCACCGCGCCGCGCAGCATCGGATAGGCGCGCTTCTCCAGCCAGTCGCGGTCGAGCGTGAATTCATACTTCTGCCAGAAGAGGTAGGCGACCTTGGCGGTTGCCGCGAAGATGTGGCTGGTCGGGCCGTAGCAGCCGTCGCCGCGCTCGGGCACCACATAGACCCCGTCCTTCCACTGGCCCGTCGCCTTCCAGTTCCATACGCTGGAATGGGCGTGCTTGGTGGCGCCATAATCGAGGAACGCCTTGGATCGCTCCGACCACGGCTGGCGCTCGAGATAGAGGTCCTGAAGCTCGGCCGCAATTGTCGGGGGTAGCGGTTCGAGGCCGTCGAAGTAGACGGTCTCGGGGATGAAGATGCCCTGCGATCCCCATTGTTGCTTCGCAGCGGTGGCGCAGGAGTCGAACATCGCCGAGTACATCGCGAACATTGGCTCCATCAGCTCGAACCGGCCGGTACCTGGCATCGTTTCGTAGTAACAGCTGAGATTGGTGAACCAATGCTGCGCGCCCCAGGCGCGCACATCCCCGCCAGTATTCCACAGCATACCGTTGAACTTGGGCGGGTATGGGCCACCACAGGAGGAGGACGCCATCAGGTAGAGGAAGTAGTGATAGCCGGCCTGGGCACGTTCGGCGCGGCCATCGGCACTGCGCAGTTCGATCGAGCCCTGATCCCAGAAGCGGTGCCACCAACCCTGTGTTTCGGCCGCGACAGCGGCGAACCCCTGTGTCCGCACGGCCTGTACGGCACTCCACGTCGTGGCGAGTACATCCGCCTTGGGATCAAAGCTGGCGGACGAGCCAACGAAAAGCGTTATGGCGCCGGTACGCGTAGTGGTGAGCGATACGCCTGTTTCGTCGATCAACTCGCTCGCTGCACCCACGTCGTCAAACGTAAGCCCGACGGCGGAGCGGCAGCTATGACCAGCCTCACTGAAATCCTGGGTCAGCGCGATGCGCCCCGGCATTGCGTGGCGGGTCGATGTCGCACGATGATTGCGCGTCTGCACGGTGCTGGCTTGGCAGACCGCATCCGTCTCGCTTTGGGCGCCAAGATATTTGGATTCATAGCGCAGCATGCGCAGCACCGCCGAGACGCGTGCCGGGTGGGCGCGACGGTCGTTGATCGCGATAGCGAACACATCGTGGGTACGGCTCGGCACGATGCGAACAGTGATGCCTTCACCTTCGATCGTCATCACGCCGTCGTAAACTGACAGGTGCTGCTTCGGGCTGGCGAACGGCTGCCCGTCGAAGGCAATGTCCAGAAAGGCGCAGCCGCCGCAATAATCGTTGTGTGGCTCGAAGAAGCTGTTGGACGCCCTGTTGCTGGGGTAGACGTCGACCCGGTTGATCTGCAGGCGCAACCGCGACGGTGTCGTCCAGACCAGACTGCCCATGCGGCCGTTGCCGATGGGTATGCCTTCCTCGCTCCGCGTGACCGGATCCGTGTAGTGTAGATCCGACAGGGCGATACGACGACCGATCGCGCTGGCGGGTGGCCGGGGCTCCGACGAGTTGAAGTTTTCAGCGGCAACCGGAGCAACGGACAGCCCGGTGGCAACTGCGCCGGCGGACTTGATGAAGGTCCGACGCGAGAGCGGATCGGTCACTGGCGCGCTTCCTTTTGCTGAGCAACGCGACTGGCGCGCCATGCGAGCAGTGCCTCCGGCTCGTCGGTCTGAAAGATGGTGATGCCGGCCTCGGCCATTCGGCCCCACACGGCTTGAGGGTCGCGCAAGGCGGCCTTGTCGCCGCCCCAGCCCTGGATGAAGCCAGACCACAAGGTATTGACCCAAAGCGGCACGCGCCCACGCTTGGCCATCGCCGTAACGGCAGGCAGCTGTTCCGGACGCATCGACGGCAGTTCGATGGCGACCGGTTTTGCGCCATTGATCTGCCGAGACAGGATAGCTGGTAGATCAGCGCTTGTGTCGGCATTCGTCAGGATCACGCCGAACGGCACGAGATCATAGGGCGCTAAGCCGGCCAGCGCCGGGGTGGTGGGGCCGGCGACGTTCTTCACTACCACCTGGTCCTGCATGCCGGCACGGCGCACGGCATCCACCACTTCGGTATAGATACCGTCTTTGATGTCGAGGTTGAGCAGGATGCGCCCGTGCGCTGCTCGCAACATCTCCCCCAGTGTCGGGATACCATGTTCCGTCTGCGCTACGTTGCGGCCGCCCAGATTGTCGCGCAGCCGCAGCGTCCGCAGCTTGGCGAGCGATGTCGCCGACACATAGCCTTGTCCAGTGGTGGTCCGGTCCAAGGTTTCGTCGTGCAGCATCACCAGTTCGCCGTCGGACGTGCGCCGTACGTCTACTTCCGCCATATCGACGCCAAGCCGGATGCAGTTCTCAAGCCCGGCAAGCGAGTTCTCGGGCGTGGCCGGCAGGCCGTGTACCGGTGCCGCGTTGTGGCAACCACGGTGAGCGACGACGACAAACTGCCGGTTATCGACCGAAAGTCGCTTACGCGCTGACTGGGCTGCGGCAGCCGCCGGATCCAACAGCCCGAAGCAGAGGACGCCGCACAGCAGCCAGGATCGCTCTCGAAACATGCCAAAGCCTCTCTAGTCAGCTCAAAAAGCGAAGCGTAGCGCGGCGGAGAAGGTGCGCCCTTCGTAGTAGACGCGGTCGACAAACTGCGGTGTGCCGTAATAACCGTGCTGGGGCATGTTCAGCAGGTTGGTGCCGTCTATCGTGATCGACGTTCCAGGCATGATCTTGTATCCGACCGAAAAGTCGAGACGCTCGATTGGATAGTAATATTGGTCATATGGCCGGCTTGCCGTGTTGTAGGCGAGCAGGAACTTGCTACGCTTGGCATAGGCGATACGGATACGTAGCCGGCTATCGTCGTAGAAGGCCGCTGCGTTGAAGCTCGTCTTTGACACACCGGCGATCGGGCCCTCCGTCCCAACGTTGGTCTTCGTCGTCGGCAGGACCTGATGGCTGTCCGCGTAGGTGAAGTTCGCCGACACGCCGAAATTGCGAAGGATGCCGGGCGCAAAATCGAAGAACGTGCTCCCGCTGATCTCTACCCCCTTCACCGTTCCTTTTCCGGCATTGATGGGCTGAGTGACGTCAACCGCGCCCAGCGCCCCCTCCAGATCCTGCCTTTCCTGCGTGCTGACGATGAAGCCATCGATGTCTCGCTTGAAGCCAGCCACGCTCAGCGCACCCGCCCGACCGAAATACCATTCCAACGAGGCATCCCAGTTCTGCGACCGCACCGGCTGAAGGTCGGGATTTCCCTTTGTGGCAAATCCCACATAGGCGTCGCCGTTCTTCGCTTCGGTCAGCGTGGTGCTAGGATTGAGCTGGGAGAAGTCGGGGCGCGAGAACGTCTTGGTCCAGGTCAGCCGCATCTGCACGTTGTCCGCGAAATGCGCCACCGCGCTCGCCGACGGATCGAAATCCAAATAGTTCTGTCGGCTGTGGATCGGTTCGTAGACGATGGGGTTCGCGGGCGCGGGATTTAGCCGCGTGGTCCGACCCCGTGTGCCGTCGATCGCCAGTTGAGTGTTGACGATGCGTGCGCCGATCACGCCATCGACGGGGATGCTCGCCAGCGACAGGTTATACTTGAACTGGCCATAGGCGGCGTAGCTGGTTTCCTTCCCGTCAAAGGTCTGGATGGGATTGATCGCCGGGTTCTGCGTGGCGAAAAGCGGGAAAGACGTCGTCAGGTAGCGGTTCAGCGCTTCGGTGGTGGTGCTGCGACCAAGCAGGCTACCGTCATAACCGATCCAGCTGGAGGGCACGTCCGCATTGTCTCCGCCGAACCCGGAGGCGACTAGCTTAAGCGCATCGCCGCCGGGGATCGCCGACAGCGGCAGCCGAGCCGCTGCCGTGGTCGGGAACGCCGCCGTCCGCGAACCCGAGCGAAAATGCGCGGAGCGATCTGCATAGCGAAAGCCGGCTTTGATGTTGCTGAAGAAGCCCGCATCGGGGGTCAGTTCGAGGTCAGTCCGCCATTGCAGGCCGCCGCCCTTGTTGCGGGTAACTCCGTCGGCATAGGACGCCAGATAGAAATTCGCCGGATCTTCCAGATCGACGCCGAGGTATTGATAGGCGAGCCCACCATATTGCGCATCGCTCTGGAAGTCTGCGCGAACCCTTGGTGCCGTCCTGAAGGCAAGCTGCACGTTCTGAGCATAGGTGTCGTTCACGGACGTCGTGTACACCGCGCGCGTGCTAAGCTTCGCGATGCCGGTGCGCCAGGCGGCGCCAATATCGACCTGCGTCGTTTTGATATCGAGCTTGGTATGTGATGAGTAAGGGCCGCGCGCATTCGACGGCGTGAAGGTCGCGCTTTTCACGATGTTCGTGTCAGGCACCAACACGACGTCCGAAAGCACCGTCTGGGCCATGAGCGATGTCGCGAGGTAGTTGTCGGTATATTCGTTCTTGTCGATGACATGCGTGACACGGGCATCGACATCGAAATTCGGCGCCGGCCGCCACTGCGCCGCTGCTGTAAGAACCGGGCGCCGGTAATTGCCCTCATTGTGCCGGATGAGCATCCCCACCGGGATAATGAGCCCCTTGGCCAGCCCTGCCGGAGAGGCAGGGGCAACAGTGGTCGCGGTGGGACTCAGGTTCTGCCGATAGGATTCGAGATAATCACGGCGCATGTAAGACGCATTCACAAGCACACCGAGTTCGCCGATGCCGGTGTCCCAACGGCCGTTCAGCAGCACATCGCCGTTGTAGTAGAATTTGTGGTCCTGGTCCTCGGTGGTGCCACGCAACGTGCCGGCGACGGTGAGGCCGCGTTTGTAGTCCAGCGGGCGACGAAAGTTGATGTTCACCGCGCCGCCAAGGCCGCCCTCGATGAGATCCGGGGTCAGTGCCTTGTACACCTCGGCGGACGCGATCAAGCTGGCGGGATAGCTGTTGAGCAGGCTCTGCCGGGAGGTGCCGTAATAGGCTTCCTGACCATTCACGGTGGTCAACACCTGCGACAATCCGCGCACGGTGAAGCCTTGCGCCTCACCGCGAAACCGCAAAACCTGCACGCCGGGCAGGCGGGCGAGCGCTTCCGTTGCGCTATTATCCGGCAGCTGGTTTAGATCCTCGGCCGCCACGGCGTCTACGACGGCGTCGGAGTTGCGTTTGATCTCGCGCGCCGTCTGAAGGCTGGCGCGCAGGCCTGTGACGACGATGTCGTCTCCGGCTCCGGTTTGCGCCTCACTCGACGTCCGCGACGTCGTCTGCGAGGCCGCTGGCTTCGGTGCTGCAGGACGCGTTACCTGGCGCAGGACGATCTGGCCTCCGCTTTCCGAGGCGATCGCAAGGCCAGTGCCCGCGATCAAGCGGCGGACTGCGGTGCCGGCGTCCATGCGACCGCGCACCATGTTGCTGCGGACGCCGCCCATGCCGTCGGCTGGTGCGATGATCTGCAGGCCGGACTGCCGGCCGAACGCCGCGATGGCGGAAGGCAGCGGCCCCGCCGGAATGTTGAACGACACCTGCTGCGCGCTGGCCGACGCAGGCGACAGAAGAGCGGCCGCGGCAACGCCGCAGCCCAGCAACAACTTGGCATTCATGATCTTCGACCCCCGGAACGCACGGCGCCCCGCGCCGCATTCACCACCTAGATGCAGTTCGGTCGAAGTTCCTCTATCACCCTACGAGATTTTTTCGCCGGGCAACGGCGCGCGCAATTGGACAGCGCCATCTTCCTGTGAGGCCGTAAGCCCGAGGCCGAGCGCTACGGCGCGCGCGAAGCCAAGGGGGTCGCTGGTGGAATAGACGCCAGCTACTCGCCGAGAGGCTACCGCCGGGTCGGCAATCATGATGCGCTGGTCGGAATAGCGTGCGAACTCGGCCGCGGCCTCGCCGAGCGTCATCCCAGTCAGATCGAGCCGACCATCACGCCACGCCATCGATCGCTCGAGTTCCTGATCGGGAATCTGACGTGCTGCAAGCGGTCGACCGGCCTCGGAGAGCGCGTATTCGCCCCGCCGCAGGCGCAAGGACGGCTGCGCTCCTCGCGTCACCTCGACAATACCTTCACGTACCGAAACGGCCACGCCGCCTTGTTCGTGTAAGCGCACGTTGAAGCTTGTGCCGACGGCACGGACACGAGTGTCACCAGCATAGACAACGAACGGGCGCGCCGGATCCTTTGCAACATCGAAGAGTGCTTCGCCGCGCACAAGGTTTACTCGCCGAAGCTCGGCGCTGAGTAGCGGTTCGATCGCGGAGTCGGTATTCAGCGTGACAGCCGATCCCTCCGCCAGCGGCACGCGACGGATGTCTCCCTTGATCGTCGCAAGACGCGCTGGGTGTGGGAGCAGGCGGAGACCGAAGACGCCCGCGACGATTGACGCTGCCAGTGCCCCGCCAGCGGCAGCTAGCATTCGGCGGCGACCCATGGACGCCAGCAGCGGGACACGCGCGGGCTGGTAGTGCGCACCCAGCGCGGCGGTACGGTCCAGATACGCGTTGGCCGCCATCGCCCGGGCGAAGGCTCCGGCTCGGCGCGTGTCTTGGGCCACCCAAGCGTTGAGTTCAGCTTCTTCCTGGTCGTTCAGTGATCCACGATCGACGCGCGCCGCCCAGACCAGAGCAGCCTGCTCAATGGATTGCGCGCTCTCGCGATTGGTGTCGAGCATGGCGGTCGTTCTTCTGTTCACGCGCAGTAGATGCATCAACGGCTCGTTTTCCGCCACGCCCAATCGCGTGAGTAAGGATGCCAAGAGCCTTGATGACGTGCTTCTCTACCGTACTTTCGGATAAACCCAGGGTTTGTGCGACGTCCCGCTGTGACAAGCCCTGGATCTTGCGGAGCAGGAAAACCTCGCGACACCTGCTGGGTAGTGTCGAGATCACAGCTTCGACCCGCCCCAACTCCTGCCGATCGGCCGCGATCTGCTCGGGGTCCGGATCGTTCGACGGAATCTGCAGGGCGTCGGCATCGGCCAGCGCATCGAGCGAGACCATGCGGGAGCGGCGTAGAGCCTGCAGCACGGCGGATTTCGCTACCTGAAAGAAATAGGTCCGCGGCGTGCAGATATGATCGACCCGATCGAGGCCCGCGAGGATCGCGTAGCTTTCCTGTATGACATCATCGATGTCGAGCACATGGGTCAGCGCCCGCCGCGATAACCAAGCGCGAACCGCCGCCTCATGCGGAAAGATATGCTGGCCCAACCAAATGGCCCGATGGCGAGAAACCGGCTTCATGCAAGGCGGCCTAGCCGCGCTTCATGACAATCTTCGTACAGCAGCGCCTTTCCCCTAGGCGTATTGTGAAAGTGGCGTCGCTTAGACGGTTTGCCATCCGCGCCCGAACGGGGCTGTGCAATTTGAGGTCAAGCTCTTTGCCCGCCGGCCGCAGCACCGTCGCCCGTACAGCTAACCGATGCGCCGGCTCCCTCAGACCAAACACACCGCTGATCTCCTATTTGGTTAGAGGGGCAAGTTGATCAGTTTACAGTCGATTTGTTCCGTCAAGGACCCGTCTATGTTCGCCTTGCGGCGCCGGCGCGGGACCGAAATTACCACCGATCGCCGTCCAGACTAACCAGATCTGGTTAGTCTGGCAGTACCCCACTAAGCTACCCGCGACGTGCCATCCCTGATTTGCCAGTGTTACAAAGACCTGCACGAGGGACTTACTCGTGCAGGTCTTTGTTTGAACATCTCAGGCGTTTGCGCTGCTGGTTTTAAACGCTGCGAGATTGGCGTTCAGCCCGTTGGGGAAGAACGCTCCCATCGAGGCCCCCGCCGTTTTTGCCGCAGTGTTGAGATAGACGATGTTGAGCACCTGCGAAACGCTGCGGCTGTACGCGATCGCGTTGCTGTCGGCCGGAACCAGATTCGCCGAACCGTCGGCATTCGTGATCCCCTGATCGTCATCAGCAGCTGATACGGTTGCCGTGGCTGGCGTATTGGCTGGGCTGACGGCGGTGCCATCGACACTGTCCCGGGCATCCGAAATCTTGTTGGCGTTCGTGATAAGCACCGGTGCCGCGATACCCTTATTGTATAGGACGGTGCGAACCAGGCCGGCATGGTATGCCTCGGCCGCAAGGATACCCGCCGCCGCCTCAAGATACGTCTTACTGGTGATTAGCGGGGCCGCGCCCTTGTAGGCCGATACGCCGACATCCTCGAAAATGAACGCGCCAAGTAGGAACGCTTCTGGTGAAGAATACGGATTAAAAGCTCCTGCCGTCTGGTCGATCCCCGCAGCCGTGGCGAGCGCACCAAACACCGCAGGGCTGATGTTGATGTTGGGCATAGCAACTGCGGCAGAGCCGATCGCCTGGCGCAAGAACGTAACGTGTGCGGCCTCGTCCGCTGCGATCTCGCGGGCGTACGCAGCAACAAGAGCGTCACCCGAAAAGTTGACCGCTGCTCCGCCCGTGACCGTGCCACCAGCGCTCGTACCGGCGCCATTTGCCGTCATCGAAGCCGGCAGCCCCGCACCGCTGACCGCATAGACGTAGTATTGCGCCTCGAGATATTCGAGATTCAGCGCGAAGTTCAGGATGTCGAGATCTAGGTTCGCAGCGCTTGGCGTCGGAGAGGGGGAGGCAGTTGGTGTAGGTGTAGGAGTCGGAGCTGGATTGTTATTGTCATCGCTGCCGCATGCGGACAGCATGGCCAAGCCACCGATCGCAGCGGTACCGCCGCCAGCGATTTTGATGAAGCGGCGGCGCTCTTCGCGTCGCTTCTCAACGGCGGCGAAGATGTCGATGGCGTTGTTTTGATCGATCATGTGAAGATCCCTTGAATGCGGTGATGAACTGATTGGGGAAAGAAGGCGTCAACGCGCCTCAAGCATTCGCCTTGAATGTTCCATTCACACCGTTGGGGAAAAACAGGCCGGACGGCGTCGTCGTGTTGCCATAGACGATATTGAGCACTTGCCCGGTCGAGCGGCTAAAGGCCAAGCCGTTGGAGTTGAGCGGCACGATGTTTGAGCCAACACCGTAGGCACCCGCAATGTTCGCCACGCCCTGGTCGTCGTCCGGGCCAATTCCCTTGACCAGATCAGCTGTCGGACTGCCATCTAGTGTGTCGCGTAAGTTCGAAATCGCCTCGGTCGCTTCAATCAGCATCTTGGCCGGGGCGGCGATACCCTTTGAATATAGCGACGTGCGCACGATCGAGGCGTGATACGCCTCGACTGCCAGGATGCCAGCGGCGGCCTCGAGATAAACCTTGCTGGTCAACAGCGGGGCGGCGCCTTTGTAGGCGGTGACCCCAACGTCTTCGAAAATAAACGCGCCAAGCAGGAAATTCTCCGGTGACAAATAGGGATTGAACGGTGCTGCAGCGGTGGCGATGCCGGCAGCAACGGCGGCCTTGTTAAAGGCAGCGGGGCTGACGTCGATGTTAGGCATCGGCACGCGAGCGCCGTTCAACTGCGCACGCAGAAAACGAACATGCGCTAGTTCGTCCGCCGCGATTTCCTTGGCGTAGGACGCGACGACCGCGTCGCCGCTAAAGTCGACCTTTTGACCTGCGACTACAGTACCGCCGGCCACGAGCGTGCCAGCGGTCAGGTAGCCGTCAGTATCGGCAGCGGCGAGGCCCGATCCATTCAGCGCGAACAGATAGAACTGTGCTTCAAGGTATTCGAGGTTCAGCGCAAAATTCAGGACATCAGCATCGGTAATGGTCTGCGCAACGGCCGGCCCGGCGAGCGTCACTGCCGCCACACCTGCGCCAGCCACTGCTGCGGCGCCTAACGCGGCCTTGAAGAAGTCACGGCGCTCGTTGCGTCGCTCGACACGATTGTCGAAGGCCTCGATTACATGCTGGTCCGTATCGGTCATGCCCGTCTCCCTTTTGCGCGACGGATCATCGATATCGGCGCACCCTGAGCCGTCGCACCAGGGGCATCTGCATTCTCCGGCCCTTGAGTTTCGAAGCAAAATGATTGGAAACTGAGAGGCTTTCATAGATACGTTCAGAAAACGCATTAGTTGCGCGAAAATGCACACGAAAAAGTGTTATGATCGGTTCTGCGTGGCGCTTTCCACCACGATCGAGTCATGCATCGGGCAGCCGTTGAACTGCCCGCGGAGATCGGCCGACATCTCGTATTCCTGACGTCGCGCTCGGTTCACGGAGCCGAGCGGCTGATGCGCGGCCAGCCCATGCCATGCACTAAAGTACGTTTGATCGTCGACCTCTCCGGCAAGGTCGGTGCCCATCGACAGTCGGGGTTGGGTTCCGTCCTCGCGCCTTGCGCCGTGTCAGATCAGCCGATCCAAATGGAACCGCGGCTTAAATCGGTTAATACGTGTGCAACCTTTTCCAGACTGCGCCGTATCTCAACATGTCATCGCGCCTGCGAAGTGCGGCTGTGAGAGGCAGGGAGTAGACATGAAGAAGATAGCACTTGGGATGGCGGCTGCGATGGTCGTGGCTACCTCACCAGCATACGCAGCACCGCTGCTGTTCAACTTTTCCGGTCCTTCGGGCACGGCGATCTTCCAACTCGACTCGAACCCGACGCCCGACTTTTCGCAGACATTCATTGGATCGGATCAATTCTCGTTCAGTAACGTCGCCGGTACATTCGCCGGAATTGCTGGAACGGCGTCGACGGTCAGCTTTGGCAATGGTATCTTTTCGAGCCTGAGCATTGCCGCTACCAACCTAGGCTTCACGCAGTTCAATTCTCCGACGTTGTTTACGGGCTCACCCAGCAATCCGATCTTCTTGACCGGCTCTTTTACGCTGGTCAATCCGTTCTTCGGTGATGGAACGCTGACCATTTCCCCGGCCGCTGTCGCCGGTGCGGTCCCCGAACCAGCCACATGGGCGATGATGCTCGTGGGCTTTGGCGGGATCGGCTTTTCCATGCGTCGTCGATTGAAGGTCCGTACGACGGTTTCTTACACATGACGCGCTTGAGGTTGTTCGCTTGATGCACCTTGCGAACACTACGAAAGGTCGCCAGCTGACGCTGGCGGCTTCTTCGTTCACCTGAATGCCGATTACGCAACTTCCTCCTAGGGCTCAAACCGGCTTTATCAGAGAAAATGCAGCTCTCGTCGGAGATGGTGGGTAGCCGTTGCTAAGCGACCGGCAATGACCAGTTTAATGGTTAAGTGCTCGTTAGCTGTGGCCCGAGCTTCGGGCACAGACAGGTGTGCTACTGTCCAACTGCTTCTCATTCGTCATGACGCTACATATCGAGCAGCTAGCCCGCGACCTGCACGTACAAAGGCCTCGTTGCTCTACAACATGGCGCGGTCGCGAAATCAGGGCCGAGACGTTGGCGCGGTGTAACCGGACCTCTAATCTCGCGCGACGTTCCCGGCGCAATAGCCGGAAGCCTCAAGACGACCCGCCCGGCGAGTCCGCGCGCCGAACGGGTCGCCCCTGTTCGGCAGCGGGGCTACTTGGGGGAGACCTTCGCTGCCGCCCTGAGTGGAGCACGCAGTGAACCTGAAATCAACAGCGGCAGTGGTCGCTCCATTGAGTGCGGCCCGCGCGCCGACTAAGGGTAAAGGGCTTTGTCAAAGCAAATGCACCAATCGTTAGGCGGGGCGGGGTAGCGCCATCGGCATGCCCCGAGCACGCGAGCCTGCCAGCCCATTTCGTTACTTCAACTCATCGCCCGAGGGGATCCGCCTGGTGGTGATGATGTACGTGCGGTTCCCGCTATCGCTGCGCAACGTGGAGGATCTGCTGTTCGAGCGCCGGATCGACATCTGCCACGAAACGGTGCGGATGTGGTGGAACAGATTCGGGCCGATGTTCGCGGGCGACATCCGCCGGCAGCGTATCTCGCGCATGCGCGGCTTCCGTCACTGGCGTTGGCATCTCGACGAGATGTACGTGAAGCTGAACGGCGAGATGGTCTACCTCTGGCGAGCGGTCGATCACGAGGGCGAGATCCTGGAGAGCTACATCACCAGGACCCGCGACAAGGACGCGGCGCTCCGCTTCATGAAGAAGGCGCTGAAGAGGCATGGTAGCCCTGAGGCGATCACTACCGACGGTCTACGTTCCTATGGTGCTGCGACGAAAGAGCTCGGCAACACCGAGAAGCAGGAGGTCGGACGCTGGGCTCACTACAGGGTGGAGAACAGCCACCTGCCGTTCCGACGACGAGAGCGAGCAATGCTAAGATTCAGACGAATGAAGACGCTAGAGAAATTCGCCAGCGTCCAAGCTAACGTTCACAACGGCACTGTCAAACCACATGCACCGCTGATTTCCTATTTGGTTAGAGCCGCAAGTTAATCAGCCTTGGTGTTGATTTGTTCCGCCAAAGGGCCGCCCATGTTCTCACCGTCGGACCGGCTCGGAATCGAGATTACGGTCGGTCGCCGCCCAAACGAACCAGATTCTGGTTAGTCTGACGGTACCCTGATCAATGTTAGTAAGATAATCGGTGGGCCTTGATGTGGAGAAATAGGCTTCGTTGGTGTTAGCTGATAACTCTGAAGAATGCCTCTGTTCTACTTCGACTTGGACGAGTGTGGGTCACTGACGTGCGATCGTGAAGGTCGTGTCTTTTCCGATCTTGAGGCCGCCAAGGGGGCGGCTATCGCGGACGCGCGGTCGATAATGCGGGAGGATATCGCTGAAGGAGCGCTCTGCGTCTCGTGCCATATCAACATTTCGAACGCGGATGGAACTCAAATTGCGCGGGTGCCGTTTTGCGAAGCAGTAGAAATTTTCGGCCTGCCGGTTGGGTCGTACGGATAGTCGGAAGTGCCGAAATGGGTGCTTGAGCAACGATGACGGCGACTAGCTCAACCTGCAGGGAAGATCTCGATCTCAGCGTTTGCCCTGACGACGGCTACTTTGGTCCCGTCGCTCCGCTCGACTGTCACTACAGCCCGCGGATCCGGCCGGCTTAAAGCGAGTTCCTCCATAAGGACTTCATCGGCCGACTTGCCAGCTTCGTGCATCGCCGTGGCGTCATCTGCCAGTTCACGATCGCCCACGTTACCGCTGGTGCCGGAGTTGCTTTCCAGGTGGAAGTGGTAACGGGGCATAGTTATCGCCATTACGTAATTTATCTGAGTAAGGTGAACCACCTGCTGCGGTCCCGTCAGACTAACCAGAATCTGGTTAGTCTGACGGCGACAGGTCGTAATCTCGGCTCCCAGCCGGCCCCACGGCGAGAACATAGCCGGACCTTTCGCTGAACAAATTTGACAGTGATGCTGATCATTTTGCCGCCTTAACCAAATAGGAAATCAGCGGTGCATTTGGTTTGACAGAGCCTCCCCGAGCGGTGCAGATCGTGGACAGATCCTGGTCAGGGCGGAATCCGTGATCAGAACATGTCGTTATCGTTCTCCGCTTGCGCCGGCACTATCTGAAGGACGTCCCAATGCTCGACGATCCTGCCATCGTCATCAAGCCGGAATATATCCATCCCGGCATAATCTGAAGCGTTTGGCCAGTGCTGAAAGCAGTGAAGAACAACGAGATTGTCCTCAGCAATAGCTCGCTTGATATCAACACGCTTGCCGGGATATTCCCGTGCCATTCGTTCGAAATACTCGACAAACGCATCTTTACCCGTCGCAACACCGGGATTGTGCTGAATGTAGTCGGCACCGGCGTAGAGCTCCAACGCTTCTCGCGGCTGGCAGGCGTTGAACATCATCTCGTAAAACGCGACAACGGTCTTCTTGTTTTTCTCCAGATTTTGCAGGTTCGCCTCCCTTAGAAGTATCAAACAAGTCTCCGAACGTGCACGCTACGCCGATCCCCAATCAATCTAGTATGGGCTCACCGAGCTATCGCGCGATCAATCCGCTGGCCAGACGGATAAAGGCATCGATGGCCCTTTGCGCGACTGTTGCTGGCTCGTCGGACGCGGCAATCCACATCGCGGCGTCGAGGACTGCTCCGTCAAGCAGGCGGGCGGCCGCCTCCGCGTCCACCGGAGCGATTTCACCGGCGTCCACCAGTTGCTCTATCCTCTCGATCGTGCCGGCGAGGCACGCATTCTGACTAGGCCAGTGCATGGGCGCCCCTAGCACCGCCGGACCGTCGCGGAGGACGATCCGCTGAAACTCCGGCTCCAGAGCGAGCTTGATGTAGGCCACCCCCTCGTCAAGCAGCGCCTGCCGCTTGTCAGTCGAGCCCTTGAGCGCCTCTCGCAACCGTGAAGCCATTTCCGTATCGATCTGCTCGACGACGGCTTCCATCAAGCCCCGCTTACTGCCGAAATGATGGTAGAGCGCGCCGCGGGTCAGGCCGACCTCGGCGGTCAGCTGATCCATGGACGCGGCATGGTAGCCGTCCCGCGCGAACGCCTTGCGTGCTGCCGCTATCAGCTTTCGCCGGGTCTGCTCGATCGTTTCCGCGCGTTTCACGCCACCTACATAGTCAATTCTATCTCTATTGACATACGGGACGTATCACTTATTTAGCATACGCGTCGTATGTCTCTGTCAGCAGGTGGCGGGTTTCACAAATGGAGATTTTTCATGGCCCAGCACACCGCCATCTTTCCTCCCGGTCGGCATGACCTCTACACTTCGCAGACCTACTCGGCCGCGATTCGATCCGGCGACCTATTGTTCGTGTCCGGTCATGTCGGCAGCCGCAGCGACGGATCGCCCGAACCCGACTTCGAAGCTCAAGTCCGTTTGGCTTTCGCCAATCTTAAGGCGACACTGGCGGCCGGTGGATGCGGGTTCCACGACGTCGTCGACGTGACGACCTTCCATATCGATCCCGAGACTCAGTTTCCCTTCGTCATGACCGTCAAGGCGGAGACGTTCTTGGACGAGCCATACCCGAACTGGACGGCGGTCGGCGTGAACTGGCTCGCCGGCTTCGACTTCGAGATCAAGGTCATCGCGCGCATCCCGACAGCGAGCTGAACTTCACTCGCAGCAACGTCACGTCGGGGTGATGTCTATCCACCGAACGCGAGAGGAAATCTGGTGATGGCCGGGCAAGTTGCTGAGGGCGAACCGGAAGTCCAGTCCTGGCGCCCCGGCTGGCCGGAGTTGACGGCCGGCTTGGCGGTTACGGCGATCGTCGGCTTCGGGCTCGGATCGCAGATCCAGCGTCTGGGGCTTGGGGCGATGGCATACGGTCTTGTTCTCGCGGCTTGGTCGGGGCTAGCGTGCCTCGCCGGCTTCGCGGGCGCCTGGCTAATTCGGAAGGCTCCCTTGGCTTCATTCGGCGTGCAGGCGACATCGCGGCGATGGCTGCTTATCGGGTTCGGCGCCGGCGTCGCCACCTTCGCGGCCAAGGGGGTCGTCGTCCTCGGCTTCACCGCGCTGACGGGCATTGGCGACAGCCCACAGGGAGTCTATGCGGCGGGCGGCAGTGGCGGAGCGCTGTCGCTGGTGACCGCCACGTTCCTAATCGGCATCATCGTTCCCATCGGTGAGGAGCTCCTGTTCAGGGGCGTCGTGACAACTGTTCTCCTTCGCTACGGCGCTGTCGTGGGCGTGGTAGGCGGCGCCCTTCTATTCGCATTGCTGCATGGAATAAGCATCGTCTTCCCTGTGGCGGTGTTGCAGGGGCTGGTGGCAGGGGAACTATATCGCCGCTCCGGATCGCTCTGGCCTCCCATCGTTGTGCACATGATGTGCAATCTGCCGACAGTCCCGGTGCTGGTTCTCACAGCCGCTTCCTGACGCCGGGTCGCAGTAGAAAATCTAGAGCAATGGCAGAGCGACCCCGCGCCCAAGCCATGTTCGCGTAACTTCCCAATGCTTTTTTTGCGCGCCTGATTTCGCGGCATTGCATCCGGGAGCGTCTCTCGTCGCTACGGACGACCCCACAGTTGAAAGAGGAAAGCTAATATGATCACGGACCGTTTCGATCGCATGCGTCCAGCTCTGATCTCGCTGGGCCTGCTCGCCATATTTGCTTCCGGCGCTGTGGTGAGCCCGGCGAGCGCTCAAAGCAAAAAGCACCACAAGGACGCGCGCACCTGCGAGAGTTTTGGAGCGAGTTACGGCACGCCCGCTTTTAGCAATTGCATGCTAGACCAGCAGCGCCGACGCGACATCAAGGAGCGGGACACGCTGGAGAAGATGGCGCTGACCTCGCAACTCGCCAAGGACGGTCAAATTATGGCTGATCGAGCCCGCAGGCAGCGCTGCGACCGAAATCCGGCGCGGCGCGAATGCCGTCGCTGAAGACGAGCCGGTGGCTTGCGACTAATCCCACGACGGCCTTCAACGATATCGTCAAGGAGCATCTTGTCGCAGCAAACGTCCATCTTGTGGAGGCCGGTGCGCCTGAGGAAAATACCCGATTGTCGGTGGTGACGCATTTTGATTTTCTGGGGTCAGGGAAACTAACATCCGGAAATCGTGAAGGTGATCCCCGGTTCCTAGCGCGGCCCACGGTAGCCTCCTTGGTCGCGATACGAGCCGAGACACATTTTGCAGATGTTATGACGATCCGGTTCGAGCGAAGCAGCGGCGGCCAGCGCGTCGCTGAACGAACGATAGCCCGTCCAGCTTCCATGTTTTCCGCCGCTACGCTCTGGCTGGCTATGTCAGAGCAAATGCACCGATCGTTTGGCTAGGCCGGGTAGGGCAGTGGCATGCTCCGTACCCGCAAACCTGCCAGCCCGTTTCGCTACTTCAATTCATCGCCCGAGGTTATCCGCCTGGTGGTGATGATGTACGTACGATTTCCCCTGTCACTCAGGAACGTCGAAGACCTGCTGTTCGCGCGCGGTATCGACATCTGCCATGGGATGGTGCGGAAGTGGTGGAACAGGTTCGGTCCGATGTTCGCCGGCGACACCCGGTAACGTCCCTGGTAGGCGTGTGCGCGGCCATCCCGAGCCTCGTCGTAACGACCATCTGGACGCAGTTCGTGGCGAATGCCGCGATCGGCTGTGACCCACATGCCGACCTAGGGGTGGGGTGCCACAATGGTCACGCCGGGTTGCCGACCGGGCGGACCACGATCTCGGTCGTATCGACGTCAGCCGGCTGCGTTATTGCATGAAGGATGGCGCGACCGATCGCCTCGGGCTTGAGTGCGACTGCGCGGAAGCTCGCCATCTCGCGACGTGCTGCTTCGTCCGAAATGCTGTCGGCCAGTTCGGACTCGACGACACCGGGGCAGACGCTGGTCACACGGATGCGATCATTCTCCTGACGCAACCCGTCCGAGATCGCACGTACCGCGAATTTGGTGGCGCAGTAGACGGCAGCTGTGGGCGAGACCTGAAGACCGCCGATCGAGGCGATGTTGATGATGTGGCCCGAGCCTTGTGCGTTCATCGTCGGCAGGACCGCGGCGATGCCCCACAAGACGCCCTTAATGTTGACGTCGACCATCCGTTCCCACTCGTCGACCTTCAGCGAGGCCATCGGCGACAGCGGCATGACGCCTGCATTGTTGATGAGGACGTCGATACGTCCGAACGTTTCGACGGCGTCGTGGGCGAAGGCAGCGACATCGGCGCGGTCGGTAACGTCGAGTTTGGACACGCGCGCGGTGCCACCGGCGGCCGTGATCTCGGCCCCAAGGCGGTCAAGACGGTCGGTCCGTCGCGCACCAAGGACAACGGTCATGCCGGCCTCTGCCAATATACGGGCAGTGGCCTCGCCGATGCCGCTGCTTGCTCCAGTGATGAGTACGATCTTGTTCATGAGCTTCACCTTTCTTGCTGGAACACAAGATAGATGGGCGCTGAGCAGCCGACTATTGCGTCAATGCTGCATGGCTTGGTAAGCTGGGCTGTACAATGCAAATTGACCTGAACGCTCTTGCCACCCTAGCGGCAGTCGCACGCGCCCGCAGCTTTCGCGTGGCAGCGGAGCAACTCGGCGTCACTCGGTCTGCCGTGAGTCAGGCCGTCCGCAAAGTGGAAGACTCGCTCGGCGTAGCGGTACTGCGTCGAACGACGCGCAGTGTCACGCTGACCGAAGCAGGCGAGGCGCTGCTCGACCGGCTTGGGCCTGCGCTTGCTGAGATCCGCGCGGCAACAGAAGCGGCGGCGGACGCCCAGGCTCGGCCAACCGGTGTGCTGCGCGTCGCAGTGTCTTCCATCGCCGAAGGCTTTTTGTCAGGCGACCTGCTTGCATCGTTCCGGGCAGCGCACCCGGGTGTTCGGCTCGACATCCTGGTGACCGATGAGGAGTTCGATATCGTCGCGCACGGCTTTGATGCTGGCGTACGGCTGGGTGAGGTGATCGAGCACGACATGATCGCGGTGCCGGTCGGCACCGATCAGTGCCAGATCGTTGTCGCCGCGCCTGCTTATCTGGCAGCAGCGGGGACGCCGCTCCACCCACGCGACCTGACCCAGCACGCCTGTATTGGCTGGCGATCCGCTACCGATGTTGCGCCTTACCGCTGGGAGTTCACGGAGGAAGGGCGTGAGTTCGCCGTCGCGGTCGACCCGGAAGTGACCACCAACGACATGGGTTTGATGGTCAGGATGGCACTCGCTGGCGCGGGGCTGACGGTCGGCATGGCGGATACGTTCGCGCCGTGGTTGAAGGATGGTCGGTTGTGCGCGGTGCTGGACCCGTTCTGTCCATCGCTGCCCGGATTTTTCCTGTTCTACCCAAATCGCCGCCATCTCGCACCCAAGCTGCGGGCGATGGTCGACCATGTAAAGGACTGGCGCATACGCTGAGCCGCCCTAGTCATGCCGATGGCCCAATATTGCGCATCCTCGGTTTCGAACGTCTCGATTACCGTCACTCCAAAGCTGCAGCTAGGTGGCGATGGCTTTTGAGGGCTCTGTCAAAGCAAATGCACCGATCGTTAGGCGGGGTGGGGTAGGGCGCTTGGCATGCCCCGTCTCCGCAAGCCTGCCGGCCCGTTTCGCTACTTCAACTCATCACCCGAGGTGATCCGCCTGGTGGTAATGATGTACGTGCGGTTTCCGCTGTCACTCAGGAACGTTGAGGATCTGCTGTTCGAGCGCGGTATCGACATCTGCCACGAGACGGTGCGGATGTGGTGGAACAGGTTCGGGCCGATGTTTGCCGGCGACATTCGCCGGCAGCGTATTTCGCGAATGCGCGGTTTTCGGCACTGGCGCTGGCACCTGGACGAGATGTACGTGAAGCTGAATGGCGAGATGGTCTACCTCTGGCGAGCGGTCGATCACGAAGGCGAGATCCTCGAGAGCTACATCACCAGGACCCGCGACAAGGAGGCAGCGCTACGCTTCATGAAGAAGGCGCTGAAGCGTCACGGCAGCCCTGAGGCAATCACCACCGACGGCCTGCGCTCTTATCGTGCAGCAATGAAAGAGCTGGGTAACGAGCAGAAGCAGGAGGTCGGACGCTGGGCCAACAACCGGGTTGAGAACAGCCACCTGTCGTTCCGAAGAAGGGAGCGAGCGATGCTCAGGTTCAGGCGGATGAAGTCGCTACAGAAGTTTGCCAGCGTGCACGCCAACGTCCACAACCACTTCAATCTCGAACGCCATCTCGTCGACCGCCAGACCTACAAGGAACGCCGCTCAGCCGCACTGGCTGAGTGGGGTCAGGTGGCGAGCTAGGCGATCGCGCTCAAAGACCAAAGTGCATCGTGTGGAGAGCGGTTCGCATTAGACTGACAGCACCGCGCGAACCGCTCGTCGCCATCGCTGCGCCAGGCAGGACCTGTGGTCAAGCCGACCACCTCATCGACCAGCTTGTGCTTCAGCAGGGCAGGGAGTGCCTTTGTGATCCGATCTCCCTGATCGGCGATGGTCGCCGCCACCGGCAGTACGTTGCCGTTATCGCGCTGTGTGGCGGTCGACAGCAGGATGAGGTGAAGGTCGTCTAGCTTCAAGGTGCGTGCCATGGGGGCTCCTGTGATCGGAGCAGCACCGCGCTGCTCCCACCACCCACAGCCCCGCCGGGCGCACCCGGTTCAGGGCTGCCGCCGGACTCCTCCGGCGGCGTTCACGAGCACACCAATGCTCGGCTTCCAGCGGAAGTCGAATGGTATCTGCTCGGCGGTCGGAAGCCTCCGCTATGCGCCACTGGGTAGGTTAACGCCTACAGGCCGCCTCCCGCGACGCCGTCTATTCATATTTGTCTCACGTGTCATGGTACGTGCTAACGTTGGCGATCAATGATCACGAATTTTAGCCAGCTTGCACGCATCTTCAGCCGTACGCGCTTTTAACGTCTTGATGTTTCTGCAATCGTTTGCCACGGCAGCCTCTGCTCGCAGAAAACCTAAGACGCAGCTGCAAGCGAGAGGAGGGCGCGGAGCCATGTCAGTCAGTGCGATCATTCATCAGAGCGCTTTCTCGCCGACCTTCTGGCGACAAAATCATGTCGTTCGAATCCCTCTACAAAACTGGGCAGTGGCACCGGTGATCAAAGCCGAGGCCGTGCGGCGCATCGCGCCTGAGCTCGACATCTGGGATGCATGGCCCATCCAGGACGACAATGGCACCCCGGCCAGCTTTGCTAACGGCGAGACTTTGTGGATGGCGCTCGGCGCACCTCGCTTCGAGGACCCGGATGAGCGCCATGCCCATGCGCGCATTCACCTTTTACAAAAGACGTCCCTTGGCTGGCGGCATCTTGGGCCGGCGATGCCAAATGGCTTCTCTCCCGGCAGCCGCGAATGGTCGGGCTCCGCCCTGCTTGATGCCGATCGTAGCACGCTCACACTGTTCTTCACCGCGACAGGGCGTCTTGGCGAGGAAACACCGACGTTCGAGCAACGCTTGTTCAGCGCGACTGCAACGCTCGTGGCGGATGGTCAGACGGCTCGTCTGTTAGACTGGCGCGACCTGCAGGAGATCGTGCAGCGCGATCCGACTTACTACATGGCCGGTGAGGCGGGCGGCGGAAAGGTCGGGACGATCAAGGCGTTCCGTGACCCAGCCTATTTTCGAGATCCAGAAAGTGGCAAACGGTACCTTTTTTTCGCTGGTTCGCGTGCGCATACCGACAGCGAGTTCAATGGTGTCATCGGCGCGATCGAGGCTGATCCAAACGGCGCTCCTGCCTGGTCGCTGCTCCCACCCGTGATCGACGCTACAGACGTTAACAACGAGCTCGAACGGCCTCACGTCGTCATATTTGAAAAACTTTACTACATGTTCTGGTCGACCCAACAGCATGTGTTCTCTCCAGCGCATGGATCATTGCCGACCGGTCTTTACGGCATGGTAGCGTCCAGCCTCAATGGCGATTGGCGTCCGCTCAACGGCACGGGATTGGTGTTCGCCAACCCCGCTGCCGCACCGCATCAAGCGTATAGCTGGCTTGTTCTGCCCGACCTTACCGTCATAAGCTTCATCGATGACTGGGGGGATGACCGCCCAGCAGGTGCGTCGAGACGCTTCGGGGCCACCTTCGCGCCTCTACTGCACCTGCATCTTTCGGGCGATATCGCCAGCCTAACAGAATAGGTCGATCCGCCCGGCTTCTTCCGACTATCGCGTCATGTGCTTGTTGAAAAATGCGGCCATGACCGCGTATGCGTCCCGGGATTCCGGCAGCTCGGAATTGTAGAAGAAGCCGTGGAACATGCCGTCCCAAGCGTGGAACTGCGTCTCCACCCCCGCCTTGGCGAGCGCATTGTGCGAGTTTAGTGCCGCACTCATCTCAAACGCGCGGGTGCCGCTGACGAACAGCGTCGGCGGAAAGGTGCGCAGCGTCTCCAGCGAGGTCAGCGGATAGGCAAGAGGGTCGGTCGGCGATGCTTTCGCGAGATAGCTCATCGTCGGAATCGCCATGCGACGACCATCGGACGGTGGTAGTTTGATTCCGCTGAGCGGCGCTGCGATAACTGCCGAGTCACCCGCCGTCAGCGCCCCGAGCGTGGCACAGAAGACGCCCGCCGCGGCCGGCATCGGCAACCCGCGGCGATGCAGGCGCGCCAGCACCTCGGCCGTCAGCATGCCGCCTGCTGAACAACCGTATATCACGATATGCTGCGGCTGATAGGATTTGAGCATTTCGCGATACACCGCCTCGACATCTTCGCTGGCTGCGGGAAACAGATGCTCGGGCGCCATGCGATAGTCGATCGACACGACTTTGATGCGCATGATCGCGGCGAGCGGCACCGATTCCACCAACGATGCCGATCTGCCGCCGGTGGTGAAGCCCCCGCCATGGAGGTTGATGAGCACGCGATTGCGATTTTCCGGTGAAATGCCGCCTGCCGGCGTTACCACGTCGGCGACGACACCGCCGATCCGCTGTTCGGTAACGTCAACCTTGTAGCGGCGCCTCATCGGTTCGAGGAAGCCGCGCATGATCGTGTCCTGTCGTGCCCGTTCGGCGGTGATGTCGGGCAGTGGCGCACCGAACGGCCGATCGACGATCAGGTGTCGGAGATACGCTTGAGCCTCCGGGCTCATCAGGTCGGACGGCGGTACGCGGAGGCCGTCCATCGATACAGTTCCGTCGTCCGGTGCCCCGGCCGACGCGGTTTGCGCTCCGGCATTGTTCGCCAGCATCGCAGCTAGTGCCAGTGCCAACAGCGGCCGATCCTTCCGCCCATAGCGTCGTGCTACATTCCCCATGTCTCTCTCCATCGCTCGCAAGGTGACCGCGTCCTAGATCTCGTATCACTCCGTGTTCCGTCATTGCAATCGATTGTCGGAAGGCTATGCTGATCCAAACGATAACTAGGAGAGGCACTTTGAAACACGTTTGGCTGGCCGCCGTAGCTACCTTCGCAACCGCGCAAATACCCTTGGCTGCAAGGGCTCAGCAGACGCTTGCCTCTCCCACGCAGATCGCGTCGGCGTTCCGCGCTGGCGCGGCTAAGGTAGACATCACCCCTAACAAGAACGCGCTTCCTAAAGGGTTCGAGGGCGTTAACGATCCGATATATGCGCGTGCCGTCGTGCTAGACGATGGCATGACCAAGGCGGCGCTCGTCACCGTCGATGCTGGCGCGATTGGCGATGACACGTGGACCGCGGTGTCGCTGGCGGCGCAGAAAGAACTGGGGATCGCCCCGGAACGCTTGCTGATAACGGCGACGCACACGCACAGCGTGCCGTTCCGCATGGACCCAACCGCTCAGATCCTGAAAGCGCTCCGTCAGGCTGCGGGTGCGCTTCAGCCGGCGCGCGTCGCCTTCGGCCAAGGCGTTTCGTATATCAACGTGAACCGCAATCTCATCGATCCGGCGACGCATCGGTGGTGGGAGGGGCCCAATTACGAGGGGGCGTCGGATAAGACCGTTGGCGTCGTTCGGATCGAAACACCCGTAGGGCAGCCAATCGCGATTTACTATAATTACGCGGTCCATGCTGTCATCAACGGGCAACTGGACCAAGTGAGCGGTGACATTCCAGGTGCGACGTCGCGCTATATCGAGAACGCACTGGACGACAAAGCGGTCGCGCTGTGGAGCGAAGGTGCGGCTGGCGACCAGAACCCGATCTTCTTCCAGCAGACGTACGACCTGCGTACGATACGCATCGCTGATTACGCAAAGCGCGGGCAGGACATCAGCAATACGATGCCACCCGGAGGGCAGGGACTTAACAAGCGCGATCCCCAGGTGATGAAGCTGATGACTCAACAGCGGCAACTGACGAATTCGATGGGGCAAATGCTTGGCGAAGAGGTCCTACGAGTCAACCGCGACACGCTCGACCGGCCAGAGGTGAGCCCCCGACTGTTCGGCGCGACGAAGACGATAACATGTCCCGGCCGGACGCGCACCGACCAAGGCCGGGCCGGTTATCCCGGCACCTATGTGGATGGGGATCCCATCCCGATCCGACTGAGCCTGTTGAAAATCGGCAACATCGAGATCGGCGGCGTCAATGGCGAGGTTTTCAACCCCATCGCACAGCGATTCAAGGCGCGGTCGGCCTCGAGTCGTACGATGATGGCAACGCTGACCAACGGCATGGCGCCGTCAGGCTATATCCCAAACGACGAAGCTTTTACGCAGAACACTTTCGAGGTCGTATCATCGCGACTAAAGCAGGGCTGCGCCGAGGGAAGCATCATCAACGGCCTGCTCGATCTCGAGCAGGCATCCGAGCGCCCGTAGCCGCCGACGGCGCCCGATCGCGGTGGCGACGTCTTGACGGACACGCCGCCATCGCCTTGGGTATGCCGATACTCACGTATGAGGCTCCTTCTTGACCCGTAAGTCCGCCCCACCTCCTGCCGCGGCAACTGGCCGGGCCAAGCCGCAGAATATCCAGGAACTGGCGCAGATCGCGGGGGTCTCTACTGCCACGGTGTCGCGCGCACTGGCGGGTACGGGTAATCTGTCGGCGAAAACCAGAGAGCGGATCCGCAGCCTCGCGGACGAGCTTGGCTTCAAGCCCAGCAACATGGCGCGCAACCTGCGCACCGGGCGTACCGGAGCCATCGGTGTCGTCGTGCCCCTCGGGCATGAGCGGACGCAGCATATATCCGATCCGTTTTTCATGACTCTGCTCGCCAACATCGCTGACAATCTTGTCGAGCGCGGCTTCGATCTGCTGCTCATTCGGGTCGTTCCCAGCGATCCGGCTTGGCTTGATACGATCATTGATGCCGGTCGCATCGACGGGATGATCGTCGTCGGCCAGTCGGATCAGGCCGAAGTTCTTGACGCGGTAGCCCAACGCTACCGCCCGATGGTCGTGTGGGGCGCTATACTCGAGGACCAGCATTACAGCGCAGTCGGTAGCGACAATTATGCCGGTGGAATGCTCGGTACCGAACATCTCCTGGCACAAGGGTGCCGCAAGCTTGCGTTCTTCGGTGACCCGCGCGTGCCCGAGGTCGAGCAGCGCTTACAGGGCTTCCGCGCCGCGATCCGTGCGGCTCAGCCCGGCCCAATCGGTGCTTTGTTGCCGGTCCATTTCACCCCCCAGATGGCGCTGGAGGCGATTTCGGAATATCTCGCCCTGGCCGAAGGCATCGACGGCATTTTCGCCGCTTCGGATACCATAGCGATGATGACGATCCAGGCGCTTGCCCACTTTGGCCGTAGCGTGCCCGGAGAGGTCAAGGTGTTGGGCTTCGATGATCTCGATCTCGCCCGTCACACGCTTCCCCCACTTACGTCGGTTCGGCAAGACCTCGCACGCGGTGCGGAGGCGCTGGTGGACTCCCTGCTCCGCCGCATGGCGGGCGAACCGGTACAAGCGGTCAAGCTGGAACCGACATTGACCGAACGCGCCTCCACCCGCCCGCGCTAAGCGGCGGCACAGCACGCTGCATCCGGCGGACGCCTCCGGAAGCACACATCAAGGCTCCACTTCGCAATCGTTTGGTAGATTTGCCTTATCTGGCTTGATTCACGTCGTAAAACGTTTAGGCAATCGATTGTACAAGCTCGATCAAGGGCGATGGGGAGAGGAACGATGCGTTTCGACGTTGGAGTGGCTACACTCGCGATCGCTGCAGGACTGTTTGCGGGAGGCGCCTCGGCGCAGACGGGTGGGAACACGGTGCCCGAGACGGTGACCGGACAGCCGGTATCGAACGGCGCCACCGCGCAGGAGACGGCGCCTGCGACACCGGAGGAGCGCCCCAGTCTTACTACTGAGCAACAGGATATCGTCGTCACCGCGCAAAAGTCCGGCGCCACCACGCTGCAAAAGGTCCCGCTCGCGATCCAGGCGTTCAGCGGCGAAGATCTGAAGGAGCGCAACATCAACTCGGTTGCGGACCTCATCTCCAACATCCCGGGTGCGTTCGAGAGCCAGCGCCAGTCGGTCGCGTCGCGTTCGTACAGCATCCGTGGCGCTGGCGCGGGCGCCGCCAACGGCGACTCGCCTATCGGCTATTACATCGACGACGTGCCGTTCGTCGTCACCAACTTCGGCATTGCACCGCCGATCCGCTTTCTCGACATCGACCGGGTCGAGGTGCTGCGTGGGCCGCAAGGCACGCTTTATGGGCAGGGGTCCGCAGGCGGTGTATTCATCTTCCACACCCGCGATCCGGATCTAACAAAGATCGAGGGCGCGTTCGAGGCCGAGATGTCGAGCACCCGCGGTGCGGAGGGCCTCAACTACGGCATTGCTGGAGTCATCTCCGTACCCATCATCAAAGATGTGCTAGCAGTACGGATTAGCGGCGGCCATTCGTTTAACCCCGGCTGGGCAGACGAATATTATGGCGCATTCGACGGCATCCCCGATCGCAAGGGCGTCAACAAGGTGCGTAACGATGACATCCGCGTTGTCGGATTGCTCAAGCCCACAGACAATTTAAGTATTCGAGCACAATATTGGCATTTCCGCCCGCGCCAGCAGTTCCTTGGTGGGCTTCAGTCGGTTAGTCCGCCCTATTACGACGATACAGCCGCACAGCCGAGCTTTGGCAACGGCAATTTTAAGCTGTACAGTCTGTCCGCAACCTGGGATCTTGACGCCCTGTCGATCACCAGCGCGACGAGCAAGATTGATGGTAATTTTGGTATCAACGTTCCGCTTTCGCCAGCCGGGTTCTTTTCCAGCCAATTCTACCCAACGATGTTCAGTCAGGAAGTGCGGGTTAATTCCAACTCAGCAGGCCCGTTTCACTGGCTGGCCGGGGGCTCTTATCAGAATGGCAAGGGCCCACAGGCGAACCAGCTCGAGATCGTACCGGTCGTGTCGATCAACGCCGACAACAACACGATCACGAAGAACTATGCGCTGTTCGGCGAGATCAGCTATGAACTGTTTGACGGCAAGCTTGTGCCGCTAGGTGGTCTCCGTTTCTACCACGACAAGCGCACGTTCGAGGATGCAACCACCTCGAACAGCAACATCAGGAACGTGACCACTTGGCGCGCCAACCTCTCGTATCTGCCCAGTGATGCGCTGACCGCGTTCGTGACCGCGTCTACTGGGTTCCGCGCGGGTATCGTCCAATCGCAGGTTCAGGCGGACCTTCTCGCGCAAGTTGGCGTACCCGCCGGCACGCAGACCCAGCCGGAGCGTTCGCGCAACTATGAGATCGGCGTGAAATGGCGAAGCCCGGACCGGCGCGTGTCGATCGGACTGAACGGCTATATCACTCAGTATAAGGATCTGCTGACTCCGACACCGACGCTCAACACGAACGTGTCTGGCTTTTCTAACTTCGGTGACGGTACAACGAGAGGCGTCGACATCGACATCCACTGGAACACGCCGGTCGTCGGCCTGAAGCTCGGCGCTGTCGCGAACTTCAACAAGGGCGAGTACGATCGGGTTGATCCCGCAGTGCAAGCCGCCTTGCCCTATCTTCAGAAGGGCGGCCGCCTGGTGAACACCATCCAACAGAACTGGCGCCTCGATGCCTCCTACGATCACCAGATCAGCGGCGACTATAACGGGTTCTTCAATATCGCCTGGAGCCACACGGGCAACCGACTGCAAAGCCTAAATCTGGTCGCCGACCCGTACGAGAATTTCACCGCGACATTCGGCGTGCGCAATGGCCCGTACGAGCTCGTGCTCTTTGGCGACAACCTGTCGAACGTGAAGGGGCCAACCATCATCCAGACCATCCCGACTGCGGGCGTGCGTCCGGTGCCGCGGACGATCGGGCTGCGGCTCCGCGCCAATTTCCAATGACCTGAGGGCCGGCCGCCGCACAATGGCGGCTGCCGGCCAACGGTTCAGCGTCGCGCGGCGAGCACATTGGTCAACGTGCGCTGCGCCAAGGGCTCCATAACAGCGTAGCCGCTGCGGGTCGGATGCACGCCGTCATTGGCATAGCGTGGATCAAATGCGCCATCGGGCTGCGCCAGCGGCGTGTAGTAATCCACGAACGCAATGCCGCGTTCGGTCGCTAACCTCCGCAAGCGCGCATTTAATGCGCGCACCACCGGTCGCAGGTTGAACTCGGGGCGCGGTAGCAGCCGCGACATCGGCGGAATCGCCGCCAGTACGACGCGGATGCCGTTCGCCTGCGCCAGATCAATCATCGCGCGTACGTTGTCGATCGACTCGTCCTCGGTGATTGGTCCCGTGGCTCCCCCGATGTCGTTGGTCCCGGTCATGATGTGGACGACGCGTGGATGGAGCGCCACTACGTCGGCGTAGAAGCGTGCCACCATCTGACTGCTGCTTTGCCCGCTGATCCCACGATCGACATAGCCGTTGCGCACGAAGAGCTGCGGATCGGCATTGATCCACCCCTCGGTAATTGAGTCACCCATGAACACGACGGACGGCCGCTGCCCTGACGCCTTCAGTGCGGTGTTTGCATCACGATAGCGGCACAGGAATGGCCAGTCGGTTGCACGCTGTTCAGCCTGCTGCTTACGGAACTCCGTACCAGCAGGATTGGTCGGATCCATCATGCCCTTAACTATCGTAGACAGCGCATCAAGATCCTGAGGACGCGTGTCGAACTGTCTACCCATCTGTTCGGGTGACGGTGGTAAAGGCACCGGGCACCGGATCGTGGTGCCGTTGACCGCCGGATAGGCACGGCCCAGTTCCGGACCGCTGGGGCGCACCTGCGCGGCCGTTGGTAATGCGCTGAACAGGGCAGCGGTGAGCGCGATCGTCCTCATGGTCATCCTCCCGTAGGGTTAATCAAAGCATAGACGAGGTCCGCTCAACTGCAATGGATTGTCACGACATCAAGCGAGGTGCTCGTGTACCTGGACACTTGGATCACGCAAATGATTGCAGAAGGTGGAGAAGCGCGATTATACTGAAGAAAGGGAGAGAACCGACATGAAGCACCGTCTCGGGTCCTTATTGGCAGCAGTGATAATGCTGCCGCTGTCCGCATATGCCCAGTCCGCTCCGGCGCCACGCTGGATCGAAACGTGGGGTACGGCGCAGCCCCTGGCCGTTCCACCTCCGACTCCTGCCTTTCTGCGGACTACCGCCCCTGTGCAACCCGAGCCAAAACGCCCTGCGCCGCCGCCGTCTCCGATGGTCCCGTTTCCCCCCACACTGTCGGCGCAAACGGTAAGGATGATCGCACGCGTCAGTACGGGCGGGGCGCAGATCCGCTTCGCTTTTCGCAACGCCGCAGGAGGCGATGCCGTAACCTTCGGGGCGGTTCACGCGGCGCTCGCCAGGACGGATGCAGCTGCGCTCGCTGACGGCGCGATCGATCCATCCAGCGATCATGGCGTGACGTTTGGAGGAAAACCGACCGTCACGTTGTTCCCCGGCGCAACGGTGTGGAGCGATCCGGTGGCACTCGCCGTCCCGCCGCTCGGCTCTGTCGCGGTATCGGTCTACCTGCCGCACCCGACCGCCACGAACACGGTGCACGCACTTGGCCTCAGCCCCGCGTTCGTCGTTGCCGGGGATGCCACCTCCGCCCCGCGCCTCGCATCGCCACAGCGGCTCCGGTCCTATTTCTGGCTGGAGGGAATGAGCGTGCCCGCAACCGATCCTTCTGCCGGCACGCTGGTAGCGCTCGGTGACTCGATCACCGACGGCTATGCGACGACGCCGGGGCTGCATCAAGAATGGCCAGCGTTGCTTGCCGAACGACTGCAGCGCGAGGGCAAGGGTGGCTTGTCGGTCGTGAATGCCGGCATATCGGGCAACCGCATCCTGAAGACCGGAGCGGGGGAGAGCGCGCTGCAACGTTTCGACACCGACGTGTTGGCCCGACCGGGTGTCCGATGGGTGCTGTTGATGGAGGGCATCAATGACATCAACATGAGCATCATCCCCGGCGTGCCCGCGTCCGAGGGCGTTGAGGCTAGGCAGATCATCGCCGGTATGAAGCAGTTGATCGAGCGCGCGCACCTGCACGGCATACGTATCGCCGGCGCTACGATCCTTCCGACCAAGGGGCTGCCCTTCTATTCGGCCGGAGGCGAGGCGATGCGCAGCACGGTCAATCAGTGGATCCGAACAAGCGGCTGGTTCGATGCCGTCATCGACTTCGATGGCGTAGTGCGCGACCCCGCCGACCCCATGCAGCTGCGGCCAGCCTTCGATCCAGGGGATCACGTCCATCCCAACGATGCTGGCAATCGAGCGATGGCGGAGGCGATCGACGTGTCGCTGTTTCCCTAAAAAACGCCCCCAGGATTAGGCCGAGGGCTGGGAGGCAAGCTCCTCGTTAGATGCCGCGGCATAATCCGCGCGGTTGCGCTCCACCAATCGCGCTGCTGCAGGCTTAGCTAGGGCGTTCCACACGCACATCCCGGCGAGCAGTGTCGCGAACACCCCGCCTAGTACGATGCTGAACACGCTGGTTCCCATCAGATCGCCGATCAGCCCCATCGCCAACGGCGCAAGAACCGCGCTGATGCATGTGAAGAACAGGAGAAGCCCGGCAATCGACCCGTGCCGTTGCCGCGGGAAACAGCTGATACCGGTCGAATTGATCGTTGGATAAAGGACCGACATGAACAATCCCGTAGCCGGCAGCGCAAACGCCGCAACATCGCGCCCGAACAGGACCGCGAGCCAGAACAACAATGCGACTGCGCTACTGCAGCTCGCCAGAACGATCATCCAGTCGAACTGTTGGAGCAACCAAGCGCCGAGGAACCTTCCGCCTGCGCGCAGCACAAAGAACAGCGACACGGTATACCCGACCAACCACGCGTTGGTGCCTTCATAGCCCGCGAAATAGGTCGGCGCCCAGACATAGATCGCCGCTTCCGCCCCGACATAGAGCATCAGCAGCACCGCGAAGAACAGCGCCATCGGGTCACCCAGCAGGCGCAGGCTAGTGCGCATGCTGGTCCTTTCCTGACGCCCGGAATCCTGGTCCTGGATTCGCGACGTCGCGGGGAAGCGCGTCAGCAGCGCTCCGGCGATTAACAGCGCACACAATGCGGCCGCGAACAGGTATACCAGCTTCCAGCTCGCGCCATATGCTAGCGAGCCCGCGACGATCGCGGGCCCGACGATCGCACCGACCCCAAAGAACGCTTCGATCAGGTTCATCGTGCGCGCATGTTCGCGCGTGGACGTGGAGATGTCGCCGATCAGTGCAAGCGCGGCTGCCTTGAATATCCCAATTCCAATACCGCCGACGAACAGCAGCAGAGCGAAGAAGCCGAAATCATGTCCGAACGCGAACAATGCGCAGCTCCCGCAGAACAGCACCAGTCCCGCCAAGATCGCATTGCGCCGACCAATGCGGTCGGCGAGAAAGCCGAGCGCGATGGCTGACAGTCCGATACCGGACATTGTGGCATATTGGAACGTCCCTGCCGCGGTGAGGCCTAGGCCGAAGTCGCGGATGATCTGCGGGATCACGGTACCGACGGAATCGGTCGTCATCGCGAAGGCCGCGAACATCAGGAAGACGAGCGCTTTCAGGGTCGCCGTCGTGCTTTCGGTCGTTCCGCCGGAGGTGTGTCGTGTCGCTGCCTTCGCCATGTATCCCCGCCCGTTTGTCGCCTCCAGCACATTCTTGGCCGTTGCGAACCATGAAAGCAATCGGTTGCTTTGTTTCTGCTCGAGGTTAGACCGGGCTGTGCCGTTCGTAGAAGACGGCGGCTCTGTGGGGGTAGTATCATGGACATGACTAGGCGGACGTTCGCGGGGCTGGGAGGGATTGCGGCGCTGAGTACGCTACCGCAGGCGCGCGCTTCAGTTGCGATCGGCCAGCCTGCAAAAATGCCGGCCCGCGCTCTCGCACACGTCGCCCCCGAGTTGCGTCCGGCCGCGCTGCGGATGCTGGCGATGGGGCAATTGCCGACGCTGACCGCGGCATCCCTGCCCGGCGTGCGTGCCGGCGCCGTTCGGTTCACGACCGCACCACTCGCTCAGCCCTCGGTTGAGGAGCGGATGGTCCCCGTACGGCCAGGCTCGAGCGAGGTGCGCGTGTACGTGGTGAACGCCAAACCGGGCACGCGGCGTGGCGCGATCCTGCACACGCACGGCGGCGGCTTCATTCTCGGTTCCGCGCAGCAAGAAGTGCCGCGTCTGCAAGCAATGGCGTCCATGCTCGATTGCGTTATCGTCAGCGTGGACTATGCGCTCGCGCCTGAGGCGCGCTACACGACGTCGGTCGAACAGAATTACGCTGCGTTGCGATGGCTGCATCGCCATGCCGATACGATCGGTGCCGACCCGGCTCGGATTGCTTTGATGGGAGAAAGTGCGGGCGGTGGCCATGCCGCGATGCTCGCCTTCGCCGCCCGCGATCGCGGGGAGGTGCCGGTTTCTTTTCAGTTACTGGTTTATCCGATGCTGGACGACCGGACCGGCAGCACGCACCATCTGCCAGCCGCGTTCGGATCGATCGGGTGGGATCCTGTGTCCAACGTCTTCGGCTGGAGTGCGCTGCTGGGGATTGAACCGGGCAGTACAGGGGTACCCGCCACCGCAGTGCCGGCGCGTCGTACGGATCTTAGCGGGCTTCCGCCGACCTTCATCGGTGTTGGCGGTATCGACCTGTTCGCCAGCGAGGACATCGAGTTCTCGCGCCGGCTGCTCGAGGCCGGCGTACCGACCCAGTTGGTCGTCGTGCCGGGCGCGTTTCACGGCTTCGATGCAGCGGCGGCGGACACGGTGCTCGCGCAGGATTTCAACGCGGCCAAGATCAAAGCGCTGCGTCGCGCCTTCGTTATCGTCTGATGCCGGACGCGGCGCCTGAGGTCTCGTCGTTGGCGAACGCCGCTCGTACTCGGCCGCTGTTCGGCTGCATCGAAGCGGGCGGAACCAAGTTCGTGCTCGGAGTCGCGCGCGGTCCGCGCGCGATCCTTCGGACCGCACGCATACCCACCACGACGCCTGCGGAGACGCTTGACGCCGCTCTAAGCTATTTCGAGACCGCCCGTGAGGAGCTCGGACGCTTCGATGCATTTGGCATCGCCTCCTTCGGTCCAGTAGACCTAGACCCCCATTCGCCTGGCTACGGCTCCATCACGAACACACCCAAACCCGGATGGAGCGACACCAATCTTGCGGGCGTATTCGCGCACAACTTTGACTGTCCGGTAGGCTTCGACACCGACGTGAACGGCGCCATATTAGCAGAAAGCTTGTGGGGCGCGGCTGCGGGCGCAGGGGTCGCGATCTATGTCACCATAGGTACTGGCATAGGCGGCGGTGCCGTGGTTGATGGGCGCCCGATACATGGATGGCGCCATCCGGAAATGGGGCACGCCCTGCTGCGCCGTCACAGCGATGACTTAGACTTCGCAGGCATCTGCCCCTTTCATGGCGACTGTCTGGAGGGACTGGCAAGCGGTCCCGCAATACAGGCGCGATGGGGCGCATCCTTGTCTGAGCTTACGCTCGACCATCCGGCTCATGACATCATAGCTTACTATTTGGCGCAACTGGTGGTCGCGCAGCAAGCGCTACTGTCGCCGGAAAAAATTGTACTCGGCGGCGGTGTGATGGCAACGCTAGGACTCATCGAGCGTGTTCGTTCGGAGGCGCAGCGGCTCGGGGCCGGCTACTTCGGCAAGCAGGACTATGCTGTTCTCGTAGTATCGCCCGGTCTCGGTGAACAAGCCGGCTTGTTCGGCGCGTTGGCGCTGGCACAACTGCGCTTAGAAAAGAAATAAACCTACTTACGGCTGGGCAAGGCCAGGATGTTTGCGAGATAAGCAGAATGATTGCGCGTTCGACAAGCCGCAGAGCAACCGCTTTCCTGCTTCGCCGAGTCGGAACTCGACTGTCAGCTTACGGCCGGTTCAGGCCAAAGGCAGGCGCCTGAATTAACGGCCGCTTTCAGGAGAGGCAAGACCACGACTGTTCAATAAAAAACAATCCTTCTCAAATCAAGGAATACGCCGATGCAAATAGGATGGTGCGTTTTTGTCCGCGCGCAGGGCTGGGATCGGGCTTGCGCAATGTTGCCATCCGGCGCTGGCTCGTGGATGAAGAAACAATGTCGATAACTCCCACACTTCAAAATGCGATTGAGACACGTGTGGCCGCCGATCCGCGGTACTTGGCGCTGGTCCGTGACCGGCAGCGATTCACCTGGCTGCTGACGGCGATCACCGTGATTGCTTATAGTAGCTTCATTTCGTTGATCGCGTTCGACAAGCCGTTCATGGCGCAGCCGATAGGTGACGGAACGATCGGCATCGCGGTGGTGCTGGGCTTGGCGATGTTGATCGGCACAGTGGGTATCTGCGCCGTCTATGTGCGGCGCGCGAATGGTGAATTCGACAGCCGCATCGCCGCCTTGCTCGCGGACGTTGCCTCGTGACGCGCAGTATGGTGCGCAGCGCAGCGCTGCTCGCATTGCTAGGCTGGGCAACGGGTGCAAACGCGGCGATCGCTGGCGCGGTGCAGCAGCAATCGACCAACTGGACCGCGATCCTCATGTTCGTTGGCTTCGTCGCAATCACCCTGTGGATAACGGGCGCTGCTGCAAGGCGGACGCGCACCGTTTCCGACTTCTATACCGGCGGCGGGATCACCGGCTTCCAGAATGGCCTCGCCATGGCCGGCGACTATTGCTCGGCCGCCTCGTTCCTCGGCATTACCTCGCAAATCTTCAATGACGGCTATGACGGATTGATCTACGCGATCGGTTTCCTTGTCGGCTGGCCGATCGTGCTGTTCCTGGTGGCGGAGAAACTGCGCAATCTCGGCCGTTTCACTTTCGCGGACGTAGCGTCCTACCGATTCCTGCAAGGGCCGGTGCGCAGCTTTTCGGCGATCAGCACCTTGTTCGTGGTGTCGTTCTACCTGATCGCGCAGATGGTGGGCGCTGGGCAATTGATCCAACTGCTGTTCGGGCTGCCCTATCTCTATGCGATCATCGTCGTTGGCGGCCTGATGATGGTTTATGTGCTGTTCGGCGGGATGCGTGCGACCTCCTGGGTGCAGATCATCAAGGCCGTGATGCTGCTGTGCGGCGCGACCTTCCTCGTGATCGGCGTGATGGCGCATGTCGGTTTCTCGTTCGAAAGTTTGTTCGCCCAAGCGGTCGCTGTGAAGACAAAGCTTGCGCTCGACAGCGGCTTGTCGGCAGGGGATGCCGCCGCCAAGGGCCGCGCCATCATGGGACCGGGCGGGTTCATCAAGGATCCGATTTCCGCGCTGTCGTTCGGCTTCGCGCTGATGCTGGGTACGGCCGGCCTGCCGCACATCCTAATGCGCTTCTTCACCGTTCCAGACGCGCGCGAAGCCCGCAAGTCGATCATGTGGGCGACGGTGTGGATCGGCTATTTTTACGCGCTTACCTTCGTGCTCGGTTTTGGCGCGATCGTGATGATCTCGTTCAACCCCGATTATGTCGATGCGGCAGGTGCGCTGCGTGGCGGCAACAATATGGCCGTGATGCACCTTGCGCACGCGATCGGCGGTAACCTGTTCCTAGGCTTCATCTCGGCAGTAGCGTTCGCCACGATTCTCGCCGTCGTGGCGGGGCTTACGCTGTCCGCCGCCTCGGCGATTTCGCACGACATCTATGCCAGTGTGATCCGCAAGGGCGCCGCTGATCCTTCCAAGGAACTGCTCGTCTCACGGATCACCACGATCCTGCTTGGTATTGCCGCGATCGTTCTCGGCATTGTGTTTCAAGAGCAGAATGTCGCGTTCATGGTCAGCCTGGCTTTCGCGCTGGCAGCATCAGGCAATTTCCCTGTGCTGGTCATGTCTCTGCTGTGGAAGGGATGCACTACCAACGGGGCGGCGTGGGGCGGGGCCATCGGGCTGGTCGCTGCTCTCATGCTGACCATCCTGTCGCCGGTGATCTGGGTAGCGGTGTTCGGGTTTGCGCAGCCGGTCTTCCCGTACAGCTCGCCCGCGCTGTTCTCAGTCCCGGCCGGGTTCTTGGCGATTTGGCTGATCTCGGTGTTGGACCGATCACCGCGCGGGGCGATCGACAAGGCTGGTTATTCGTCACAGCGATTGCGATCGGAAACCGGCATTGGCGTCGACGATCCCGTCGCGCACTAAAGCCGATTCGGAAGCTTGGGCTCTGTCAAAGCAAATGCACCGATCGTTAGGCGGAGCCGGGTAGGGTGATTGGCATGCCCCGTCCCCGCAGACCCGCCAGTCCATTTCGCTATTTCAACTCATCGCCAGAGGTGATCCGCCTGGTGGTGATGATGTACGTGCGGTTCCCACTGTCGCTGCGCAACGTCGAGGATCTGCTGTTCGAGCGCGGTCTCGACATCTGCCATGAGACGGTGCGGCTTTGTCAGAGCAAATGCACCGAAAGTTAGGTGGGGCGGGGTAGAGCGATATGCATGCCCCGCCCCCGCAAACCCGCCAGCCCGTTTCGCTACTTCAATTCATCGCCCGAGGTTATCCGCCTCGTGGTCATGATGTACGTTCGATTTCCACTGTCGCTGCGCAACGTCGAGGACCTGCTGTTCGAGCGCGGCATCGATATCTGCCACGAGACGGTGCGGATGTGGTGGAACAGGTTCGGGCCAATGTTCGCCGGCGACATCCGACGGCAGCGCATCTCCAGGATGCGCGGCTTTCGTCACTGGCGCTGGCACCTGGACGAAATGTACGTGAAGCTGAACGGCGAGATGGTCTACCTCTGGCGTGCGGTCGATCACGAAGGCGAGATCCTCGAGAGCTACATCACTAAGACCCGCGACAAGGACGCAGCGCTACGCTTCATGAAGAAGGCGCTGAAGCGGCATGGCAGCCCCGAGGCGATCACGACTGACGGTCTGCGCTCCTACCGTGCAGCGATGAAAGAGCTCGGTAACGCCGAGAAGCAGGAGGTTGGACGCTGGGCCAACAACCGGGTCGAGAACAGCCATCTGTCCTTCCGAAGACGGGAACGGGCGATGCTCAGGTTCAGGCGGATGAAGTCGCTACAGAAGTTCGCCAGCGTGCACGCCAACGTCCACAACCACTTCAACCTCGAACGCCACCTAGTCGACCGCCAGACCTACAAGGAACGCCGCTCAGCCGCGCTGGCTGAGTGGAGCATGATCGCGAGCTAGGGTGTCGTGCTCAAAGAGCGAACTGCATCGTGTGGAGAGCGGTTCGCATTAGACTGACAGCACCGCACTGGGAGCATTTTCACGGCTTTCCCAATGGACAGCCGGCGCGCTGCGTTGACCCCGCGAAGGACGGAAATAAAGACGGCTACGTCGACCTGATTGAGACGGAGTCTGTCTCCGGAACCACCATGGTCCCCTTCAACGATGCGCCAGAAAAAATGGAAATCCCAACCCATACTTATCCGCGCGCCAATGCTGCGGGCATGTTTGAGTATACCAAGTTGGTTCCTCTGACTGAGCTGTCTGAAAAATTTGGAAAAGTTTATCCAGGCGGGCGCATCGACCTCGCCAACCGAGTAGTCTATGTGCATGGTGTGCCAAGCACCTCGAAGCTTCCAGTTTCAGTCAATTCGCTGGGACCTATTCCGTCGCACGTGACTCTTCCAATTGCCTGTGGAAAGATCGTCCGAGTGGGGCGCTAAAAGTCCGTACAAGCGTGCAACCTTCGCCGGCAATTTTACCCTGACCTTCGTAACACGCGTAAGGGCGAGATTACTTGGCCCGAGCGCTGGCGATAGTCTATGGGGTCAGCCTGTTCGACGCGTGGACGGCGGAGCGCTGCGGTTAGGCTACTCGAGCGGAGCAGCAGGCACGCTAGATGGCTTCGTGAATAGGCGCGCTCGCCATAGCGCGCAATTACTACATGGCGTCATTGCGGCAGTCAAAGTTGCGATCGACACCGAGGCGCGCACTCCCAGTTTCAGCTCTGCTGGAACAAAGTCACTTACTTGGCGAGATCTTCGGACCTGCTGCGACGATGCTGACGCGTTAGGCGCTACGTAATGGCGCGCAAACCCGCACAGGCGAGCAGAAGTTTTGAAGCCATCCTTTTAGGTTAAAACAACCAATCACCCCGATGCTGACGTGAAATGGAAAACCCGCAATCTATGGAATGAAGCAATGATAAGAGTAAAGCTTTATCACTACCCAGGCTCACGCAGTACGAGAATCGCCTGGCTCTTACATGAACTCGGAGAGCATATAGTTCACGAGGTCACACTCGTTGATCTTTATGATGGGGATCAGTTCCGGCCCGAGTACACATCGCGGTTTCCCCTTCATTCAGTTCCGGCTGTTGAAATCTTAATGACCGATGGCGCACCGATCAGGATGACCGAAAGTGGCGCAATTATTATCGCCCTTTCGGACGCGATACCCTCTGCTGGGCTCGCCCCATCCCAACATGGTTTGTCTGCTGAGCGAGCTGACTATCTCAACGTTATCCACATGTGTGGTGCCTCCCTTGGGCTCTGTCAGAGCAAATGCACCGATCGTTAGGCGGTGCCGGGTAGGGCAATTGGCATGCCTCGTCGCCGCAAACCCGCCAGCCCATTTCGCTACTTCAATTCATCGCCCGAGGTTATCCGCCTCGTGGTCATGATGTACGTTCGCTTTCCGCTATCGCTGCGCAACGTCGAGGACCTGTTGTTCGAGCGCGGTATCGACATCTGTCATGAGACGGTGAGGATGTGGTGGAACAGGTTCGGCCCGATGTTCGCCGGCGACATCCGCCGGCAGCGTATCTCGCGCATGCGCGGCTTTCGTCACTGGCGCTGGCACCTCGATGAGATGTACGTGAAGCTGAATGGCGAGATGGTCTACCTTTGGCGAGCCGTGGATCACGAGGGCGAGATCCTCGAGAGCTACATCACTAGAACCCGCGACAAGGAGGCAGCGCTACGCTTCATAAAGAAGGCGCTGAAGCGTCACGGCAGCCCGGAGGCGATCACGACTGACGGTCTGCGCTCCTACCGTGCAGCGATGAAAGAGCTCGGTAACGCCGAGAAGCAGGAGGTCGGACGCTGGGCCAACAACCGGGTGGAGAACAGCCATCTGCCGTTCCGACGACGAGAGCGAGCGATGCTCAGGTTCAGGCGCATGAAGTCGCTACAAAAGTTCGCCAGCGTGCACGCCAACGTCCACAACCACTTCAATCACGAACGCCACCTAGTCGACCGTCAGACCTACAAGGAACGCCGCTCAGCCGCACTGGCTGAGTGGGGTCAGGTCGCGAGCTAGGCTGTCATGCTCAAAGAGCGAAATGCAGCGTGTGGAGAGCGGTTCGCATTAGACTGACAGCACCGTTCCCGGTAGTCACGGGCATTCAGGCTTGCGCCTCCTGCCAGTGTGGATAGGTGACGTAAGCCGTAACGGCGCCTTGTTCATGCGAGCGGATCGCGACCCGTTCGCCCTTCGGCATATAGACGATCTCGCCGGGACCGGCGGTAACCGTGCTGGCGTTGGACGTGACCGACAGCCGCCCTTCCAAGACCACCATGACGTCGTCCACGGCGAGGGTCTCTTCAATGCTCTGGTTGGCGCCGTATCGCCCGAACCCGATGGTGATCGGCGCCCCGTTTCGTTGGTCGATAACGTTTCCCGCAGAGACGTCTCCGTCCTGCCCAGGCGAGCGCTCGAACGATGCGTCGGCAATCGCGAATTTGCGAACACTCATGGCAGTCCCTTCTTGTCGCGTACGTCTGTTAGGGGGCGATGATCGATACCTAAGTAGGTGTTTGTTCAACAATCGATTGCAGATGTGAAGCTGGCATGCCGCTCTTGGGCAGCTCCTATCGATCACGAGTGACATCCGAGCAGGGACGGTGGGCAGCCACTTGTCAAACTTCTGGAATTGAACGCTGCGGGGTTCGCCAACGGCTCGCCGCCGAGGACCATCACGGTGGACTGCTCGATCGACAGGGCGTGCGGCGCGGCTGAGCCGCGTACCAGCTTAAATTCCGTCGCGTACCGCCCGCCGGCGATCTCGACTGCGCCGGCTGCTACGTAGATCGCGCGTTCCTTGTGGCCGCAATGGTTCTTTGCCCACGGCATATTCGGCAGGAAGCCGCCACAAGCCCTCGTTCTCTCTGCTCCTGGCATTTCGTTCGCTGTCTCTTCGTGCTCATTTCTAGGGGCGTCGCGTCAGTAGTTCAGGCTCCAGCCGATCAGATTGCCCATCCACGCCATCCACAAGAAGCCTGAGAGTGCTACGGCAACGATGACGCTACGCAAACGCGCGGCCCAATTGAGCGGCTCACGGAAGGCCAGCCAGACGTTCCAAATGCCGATGAGCGCGCCGACCACGGGAATTATCGCAGCGATCTGGAGCGAGCGGAGTGTACCGTCGAGCGTCTTGTTGTAGACGTCGACCTCGATGCGCAGGATTGGAGCAAGTACCGAATACCAGCCGGCAAAGTAGACGAGGTCGGCAATCGCGGCGATGCGCACGGCGCGTCTCACAATTGCGCGTCTGCCGGTGGCGAGTGGAGGCAGTTTGTAGGTGCGCAGCATCCATGCCGCGATCGGCCAGACAAGCACGGTCATCAACAATATGATGAGCGATCCACCGACGATGAGTTGGAAGATCGTGGAGTCTCGTTGAAGCGGCACAGCTTGAAGGATCTGGATCGGGTTGGTGCTGTCGATGACGGCGCGGCGACCGCCGATCGTGGTGACGAGCAGGCGGTGCGCGCTCTCGACATCCTGCCACAGATTGGGCGCGATCTCCCGGAATCGCTTGCCTTGTGCCGAGGAGAGACTGACAGTTCCATCACTGTTGGCGGTCAGCTTGTCCTGCTGGAGGAGATAGAAGAGGCTGATGAAGCCCGTCTCGACGCGGCGAGAGCTCTCATAATGGCCTTGGATCGCCTGGGCATCTTGGACCGCGGTCGCGATTGCGGGTGGGGTGATCACCTTGGGACCGGGAAAGTAGCGGTCCAGGAACAGGTCGATAAGGCGCGACCGCATCCCATACACGGCATCGTTCTCACCGCGGCTGTTGAAGCTCACGAAGATGCCCACGCCCTTATGCGGTAGGAGGTTCAGGTCCGAGTGGAACACCATGGTGTCGCCGCCATGGCCGATTACCGTCGTGCCGTTGCGGATGCCGTAAAAGAATCCGTGCGCCAGGGTGTCGAACCCGGCCGGTCCCGTCAGAGACGGCGTGTGCATCAGACGCGCGGTATCGGGCCTGAGGATCTGTGATCCATCGAACCGACCTTCCTGAAGGTGGGCGAGCATGAAGTTGGCCATGTCGGACGCCGTGGAACTGGCGCTGCCGGCAGGTGCGGTCACCGCCAGTTCGAACTTGGTCGCGGGGCCATCGCTTTGACGATAGCCTTTCGCCACGAACGCCGCGAAGGCGGGAGGAAGGGGTTGGACGAAGGTCGTCCGTGTCATCTTAAGCGGCGCGAGGATATGTCGCTCCACATACACCTCGAACGGCTCCCCCGACACACGCTGCACGATATAGCCGGCAAGTGCTGCGCCGTAGTTCGAATACGCCGGCGCGACTCCCGCGGGGAACAGCGACGGTCGGGTGTTCTCCTTCAAATAGCGTTCGGTCGTCTTCATCAGCGCAGGGTTGGTCGCGAGCAGGTCCTTCAGCCCCTCTTCCAGACCGCCGCGATGCGTCATCAGGTCGGTCATGGTGATGGCGCGGCCGACCTTCGGCGTGACCTTGAAGTCGAGGTAGCGGTTTACGTCGGCATCAAGATCGATCTTCCCGGCCTCGACCAGCTGCATCACCGCCGTCCAGGTGAGAAGCTTCGAGGTGGAGCCAATTCGCATCAGCGTGCGATCCGGATCCATCGGTGTCTTGGCGGCAACGTCGGCATAGCCATAGCCCTTGGCGAGTATGACACGACCGTCTTTCACCACCGACACGACAGCGCCGGCCACCTTTCCCTGCTGCAGCGCGGAGGGGATCATGCCGTCGAGCCAGCTCTCGAGATCCGCCCGGTCGAGCGGCGACGCCGTCGGCTGCGCCTCGGGGAGGGCACCGGCAGTGGGGTGCCGCGACGCTGCTCGATCCGGAGCGCTCGGTGAAGGTTCTTGTGACGCGGCGCGACCCACCAGCGCGAACATGGCGCACAGCACTAGAAGCAGGAGGAAGCGGCCAACGGGGTAGGGGCCGAACGGACGCCGGACAGCCTTCCCGATGCGATCAACCTTCGCTGCTGGCCCGCCAATTACGAATTCGACATTTCGAACGATGTTCATCGGACATCTCGTCTAAGGAAGCACCGAGGCGGCGCTTGTAAACGAATGATCGTTCGTTTTACGATCTTCGTCAAGCTCCGTTGTGAGTGCAACTCAAGTGAGAAGGCAGGTCAGTGCCGAAGCGTTCGTCCGAACACATGGCAGCGCAGCGCGAAGCGATCCTGCGCGCTACGCTGCACTGCATCAGCGAATATGGTATCGAGGGAGCGTCGATTGCCGCGATCCGGCGGCAAGCTGGCCTGAGCGCGGGCGCGCTCTACGTCCATTTCGAGAATAAGGAGGCGATCATCGCCGCGGCGCTGAGCTTCGCGTCCGTGACGGAATGGCGGCTGCCCGATACCTGGCCTGAGTTCGTGCGAGCGATCGCCAACATCGCCGATGATGAAAATTTCGACATCAATCTCGTCGCTCGCACCCAGCTCCAGGTACTTGCGACGGCCATAAGGCCCGGGCCGCAACACGAGCTGCTCAAGCCGATTATCCAGAGCTCACTGAACTTCATCGTTCGTCACCTGACGATCATGGAAGAAAGTGGCCAGATCAAGCTGAGAATGGCGCCGCTGCAAACTGCATTCGCGCTTGGCGCAGTACGCGACGGTATTCTTTGGATGGGCCTGGCGCTGGATCGGTCTTCGCAGGAGATCGAGGCAGACATGGTGGCGGCATTTTACTGCTTCATCGAACCGGTGAGTGGATGACGTCCCTAGGTACTTTCAAGTTCAGTCAAGCTGAGAAGGCACCAGGCGCGAGTGATCCCGCGGTGGCGACCCAGCCCCGAAAGCTGAAAGCCGCATAGAATAGGGAGACGTCCGAGTAGCCCGCCTCGCGCAACAGTGCCTCCTCCTCATCCGAGAAGAGGATCGGCAGAACGGACACCATGGCTTCGGCAGATACACAGGCCGCTTGCAGATCATTCCGGCCGGTGTCCGAAAACGCGATCGAGCGCGCTATCCAGGGCTGTGCGTTTACCCCTGCGGGGCAGCTATGGTGCGCGATTACGAGCCTCGCGCCCGGCTTCAGCCGCAGACGCAGCTGTCGGAGCGCGTACAGCCGCGCCGCCCGGTCGAGGAAGTGCATCGTCAGCAGGCAGGTCGCCCCATCGAACGGCCCGCCCGGCGCATCATCGATAAAGCCCTGCTGCAAGATGACACTGTCGATGATCGGGCCCAGCACCTCTCGGGCGAGATCAAGCATCTCCGCCGATGGATCGACGCCGGTGAGGCTCCAGCTCGGTTGCGCCTCGGCAAACGCCTTCAATTCCAGGCCGCCACCCGCTCCATAGACCAGAATGTTGGCCGCCTCCGGTGCGGTCTCGGCGAGCAGCAACATCGCCATGCGGTGGAGGTCCGCATAGCCGGGCACCTTGCGCGGCGTGTCCTCGGCATACCGGGCGATGGCAACTCGGTCAGTGAACGGCTGTAGCGTGTCCATCGCTTAGCCAAACACGAGTGCGCGATGCGCCGACACGCCGGCAGTGACACCGTCCGCGACTGCCCAGCTTACGCTGTGCGGCATCCTGGCTATGTCGCCAGCCGCATAGACGCCGGGAACCGAGGTCATCTTGTCACCATCGGTGCGGATCACCTGCCCCAATGGACCGTCTTCGACCACGACGCCCAGCTGCTTGGCCAGCGGACTGCTAAACGAGCTCTCAGGTGCGAGGTAGAGCGCAGCAATGGCGCGGCGCCGCCCGCCGGCAAGTTCGATCTCGGCGAGGCTTGTGCCTTCTCCGATCAACCGCGCAACCGCCGCAGGTTCAATCGTCACGCCACGCTGGGCGAGCATGGTGGTATCGTCTTCGGCCAAATCGGCACCGTTCAGGTAGAGGGTGGTCGGACCCCATTCGGCGATCAGGCTGGCCTGATGCACAGACATCGGCATGCGGTAGAGCACACCAAGCGGTTGGTCGCTGAACTCGACGCCGTGGCAATAAGGGCAATGCAGCACGGTCTCGCCCCAGCGTTCCTGCAGGCCGGGCATGTCGGGAAGCGTATCATGGAGGCCGAAGGCGAGGATGAGCTTGCGTGCGGTCATCTCCTCGCCCGTGGCAAGCGTGACGGCGAAGCCGTCGTCGATGATCCGGGCCGCACTTGCCGCGGCGTCGATCAACTCAGCCGTCGGGTAGGCAAGCAACTGCGCACGCGCATCGACAAGGATGTGGCGCGGATTGCTTCCGTCGCGCCCCAGGAAGCCATGGGATGTGGCGGCAAAGCGGTTGCGCGGCTTGCCTGTGTCCAGAACACAGACGCCGCGGCGGCCACGCGCCAGGTAGGTCGCGGCCGCCAGGCCGGCAAAGCCGCCCCCGACGACGATCGCATCATGCTGCATGAACGTTCTCCAGGGTCATGTTCCCGCCGCGACCACCAAGCCGGGCGTGGAAGTCGGCACTCAGTTGCGCCAAGGTGATTTCGCCAAACCGTTGCAGAAGAAGCGCCTCGGCATCGTTGAAGGCTTGGCCAAGCGCCGCGTTGACCGACTGCTCGACCAGGCATCCCGGCGCGTCGGTGCGATTGCCCATTGCGAGGATTTCCGGCCGACCCAGCGCCTCGTAGATGTCGCCAAGGGTGACTGCAGTCAGATCGCTCGCGATCGTCCAGCCGCCGCCATGCCCTTTCTCGGAGCGAACAAGTCCCTGTTCGCGCAGGCCAGCCATGATGCGCCGCACGACTACGGGATTCGTGTTCATCGCCCGTGCGAGCGTTTCGGATGTCTGGGGTCCAGGTTGTTCAGCCAGGTGCAGCAGCACGTGGAGCACACCTGACAATCGGCTATCGCGTCTCATGTAACTTTATATGCTACATGACATCATCAAGGTCAATGCTGAGGTGTCGATCTGGATGTAAGCAGGCCAAGGCACCCGCCGCGTCTCTCCTGCATCGAGTGACAATGTGACTCTGAGTAAACGGCCAATGTTGGGGAAATGCCGCCTTCTGCGTGGAAACGCTCTGCGACGGCGCGGCCGATGCCACGCGCAGCGCCGGTGACGACGCACGTCTTGTTGTTCAGTCGTTGCATGATGTTCTCAAAACAGAGTCGGTGTGCGGATCACTCCGCCAGCGAATGCCTTGCCGCTCTAGCGGTGACGCTTGATCATTTCGAAACTCCCGAGAACGCCTCTGTTTATGGCGGCCTGTGGTGATGAGCAAGGCTCGATAGCAGCGTCCAGTTGGCTCAACCGCACGACAACTTGCTGTTAATCCAGCAGATCGCGTTAGGTGGAATCAACGGAAGATTTAGGTGAATGGATGTCCGCTTCCGGGAAGCCGCAGAGAGGCTCTGAATGGCCGATTGTGGGTCTTGCTACCTCGAAGTGGCCTACTCGGCGTGCAGCATTCAGGCGCTACAGCCGCTTGTTCATCAGCTCCAGGCTGAGAACTGATCCGTTAGGAAGCTGCATGTTGAACGTTTCCACCGGGCAGTACCCGAATGCGGCATAGAATGGGACAGCGGGAAGGGTGGAGGTCAGTTCAGCTTCCATGAAGCCTGCTTCTCGCGCAGCTTCCTCGCTGACACGAAGCAGAAGGGCGCCGACGCCCCGGCGCACATATTGGGGGTCGACGTAGAAAGCCCGTACACGCGCCGCATCATGTGCGGGATCAAGAAGATCGGCTGCGGGGTCATCCGGTCCATGAGCGCCGGCAATGGTCTGTCGGTAGCTCCAACCACCTGCGCCCACTACCATAGGACCATCTTCGGCAACGAAATATGTGCCGTCGCGAACGAGCTGCCAGTCTACCCCATAGGCGTGGCGGACGGCCTCATCGATCACTGCACTGTCGTAGCTTTCGGCGTGAAGCGCTCGGATTGATCGAGCGGTTAACGCATTTACGGTGGGTACGTCAGCCGGCTCGGCAAGTCTCCACGTCAGTCCCGTTGTCACGTCAAATCTCTCCCAAGATCAAGCTCGTCTGGCGCAGGCGACACAATCCGACGAACCAACTCGCATCCACTATCTGCATTTTAGCGATGGCACGTTTCGCAGATCTGCTGGGCAGAGATCCAGCAGCGCTCGCCGCTACTGTGCGGCACCCTCTGCCTTTGTCGATCGTTTGTGAGATGGTTGGGGAGCATCGCGGAGGCGGCGGTCGATCGTTTTATCCGCTAGCCTGCGAGCGGCTGTAGCGCCCGGGCGTGACACCCATCGTGCGACGGAACATGGCGATGAAGGCGCTGACATTGTCGTACCCGAGATCCATCGCGATCGTCGTAACCGGCAATCCCTCCGCAAGCATTTCTATCGACCGCAACGCTCGTGCCCGCTGACGCCATTCGGAGAAGCCGAAGCCGGTTTCGACAGTGAAGCGTCGGGCCAGTGTGCGTGGCGTGACTCCAGCCCAGTCCGCCCACGCTCGAAGCGGACGATTGTCCCCCAGATTCCCGAGCATCGCGTCGGTGATACGGCGTACCCGCGGGTCGGATGGACGGGGCAGGCCGAGCGGCTCGATGGGAAGGGCGACGATTTCGTCGAGCAGAACACCCGCCAACCGGTGCTCTGCTTCGGTCTGTGGCGTGTGTCCCCAGCCTGCGGCGCGGTGCACCGCTTCGCGCAGTAGACCGCTGACGCGCAGCGTGCGGGGAGTGTTGGGAAGCCGCACGCAGGAGTCCTCTGTTACATACACGCTCCAACCCTCGAACGGTCCATGCGAGCGCAGCGCGTGCGGAACCTGCGGTGGGATCCAGATCGCGTGTGTCACAGGCACCACCCACGACCCATCCTGCGCAGTGACCGACAGGAGGCCGGCGAGGCTGCCGATCAACTGCCCTGGCGCATGCGTGTGCGACGGGGTGTCGCGCAGATCGCCCTTACGCTGCTCGATCACCAGGATCGGGCCCGTGCGCGCCACTTCGGCGATATCAGGAGCAACGAGCGGCATGGTCATGGCAGATACGCAGCACTTCTTGGCAAGGATGAGGCGGCACCGCCACCAATTACAATCTACAAGGGCGGCACATCCTAATGGAGCCAGCCACCATGACTACTCAGTTCCCACCGACGACGACCCCAACGCGGCCTGAAGACGTACTGGCCGACGGGGCTGATCGCACTGAAATCGACGGCATGACCGTGCGCAAGGGTACCGTCGCGGCATTTCTGCAGAACGCGATGAAATGGAGCGACCCCAGCACCGCAGACCCGGAGCGTGACGCGCTGGGCCGTGAAATCACCAAGTCCGTGTCCGCACTGAAAGTGCTTGGCGTATTCGACGTATTCGAGGTTCGGGACGAGCGCCTTCGTGCCTTGATGGAGAGCTGCTGATCTGGCGGGCGGGGCGGCAGCGGGCCGCTCCGACCGTTTCCACCTCTTGGTAACCTGCGCGTTTCGCTCTCCCTAGCGTAGCCCGGCAGGATCGCGCCCGCTTTCCCGACTTGCCGTGCCTTCGCGGGAGGCTGAGTTGCATAGGCGCGGTTTAGGCGGCGGGTCATGCGTCAGGTGCGGCAAGCTTGCCGAACAGATCGACCAGCGCCTGCGGAGAGGTTTCTCCGAAGAAGAGCGTCAGGTTCTGCGCCGACCTGCGCGCCACTTCTCGGCTCCGCGGAAACAGCGCGTCTTCATACGCCGAAAGGGCGGATTCCACGTCTTCGGGGTTGTCCAGGATTGCCCGAGCGAGTTCCGCACCATCGTACATGGCAAGGTTTGCCCCTTCGCCTGCGAAGGGCGACATGAGGTGGGCCCCATCGCCAACCAGGGTCAGGCCGGCCATCCGTGGCCACTCGTGCTCGACGGGCAGCGCATAGATGGGGCGGATCGTTGGATCGGCGATGCTGCCAGTGATGAAGCTGGTCAGGCATGGCGCCCAGCCTGCAAACTGCGCCGCGATGAAGTGCAGTGCTACGCGCGCGTCGGTGAAATCGATCGCCCTGATCCACGCCTCGGGCTCGTTGAGAGCAACGTATCCGGCCACGCTGCCATCCGCGTTGCGGTGAACGATGATGCCTTTGCCCGGTGCCGCTGCTATGAGGGTGCCGGCTCCAAACACCGCGATGTTTCCGGCCCGACGCGCGTCGCTGGCAGCAAGCGCGATCTCGATGAAGCAGGTGCCGGAATATTCCGGTGTGGCATGGGACAGGAGTGGGCGGACCTTCGACCAAGCGCCATCCGCACCGACGAGCAGGTCCACCATTGCCTGTGTACCGTTGGCAAAGCAGACTTCGTGGCGGCCAGCGCCGATCTGCTTCAGGGATACGGCCTTGTGATCCCAGCGGATCGCATTGTCCGGGAGCGAGCCGATCAACATGGCACGAAGCTCACCCCGATCGACCTCCGGACGCGGGGATAGATGGTCCGGTGCCTTGTCGAACAGGATGATCCCATCCTTGTTCACGATGCGCTTTGCATCCTCGCCCGGCCTAACGAGCCGCAGAAATGCATCGTACAGGCCGGCCGCTTTGAGTGCAGGCTGGCCGTAATGCTCGTTTATGTCGAGCAAGCCCCCTTGCGTCCTGGCCACAGGCGAGCGTTCAGCCTCGTAGGTCGTCACTTCGATCCCGTGCCAATGCAGCGTGCGGGCAAGGGTCAGGCCGGCAAGGCCGGCACCGATGATGGCAATGGTATTTTGCATTGTGCGCTCCAGCGTCGCCGCATCCTTCGATGCGGGCGGTTGTTCGGAGACGCTGGGCGACCACGCGGGTGCGCGGACGACGTATATGCGGCGGCTTGCGGAGCGTGAGCTATCTGCAAAGGCGGCCGTTTTTCGCGACGTTTGCTCAGTAAAGGAGAGAAGCGGGTTCGACAAGGTTACACGTTACTGATCAGCACGACAGTCACGATAGATAGGAGGAGAACATGTCGGCCATCGCATCGGCAAAGGTGGTTATCTCTTGGCTTGTTCGCGGTTTCTCCGAAAACCGGCTGCCAACCTGTGTGAGCGTCAACTCCACTAACTCGGTCACCAGCCTCACATCCGCGTCTGAACGATCAGGCAGCGTCTTCCGCATGAAAGCGAGGATAACCGACGACCCCGCCTCCCGCGCTTCGCCGGTTTCCGGAGCGTCACGGTAGAGCGGTGCCGCGTCTGCAAGCGCCGTTCGTACCTCAGCCTCATCGCATTCCGAGCGGAGAAACGCGTGTGTGAGCGCTCGAAGCCGCGACGTTGGCGTGGAGCCATCATCTTCCAGAATTTCGCGTAGCAGCGCACTCGTCCGCCGCCATTCGTCGCTTTGAAGGCGAAACAGGATCGCCGCCTTGTTTGGAAAATATTGGTACAGCGATCCCACGCTCACGCCCGCACGCTCCGCGACCCGGGCGGTCGTAAATCGGGAAGCACCTTCGGTGGCTTTGTCAGACCAATGTGGCAGCGGCAGCGTACCGCTGTTAGCGGGCGTAGATGAGCCGAAAATCAAGGGCGCTTCCACCGAGCCCGTTCCGTCGTTTCAACTCATCACCCGAGGTGATCCGCCTGGTGGTCATGATGTACGTGCGGTTCCCACTGTCGCTGCGCAACGTCGAGGACCTGCTGTTCGAGCGCGGTATCGACATCTGCCACGAAACGGTGCGGATGTGGTGGAACAGGTTTGGGCCCATGTTCGCCGGCGACATCCGCCGGCAGCGTGTCTCGCGGATGCGCGGCTTTCGTCACTGGCGATGGCATCTCGATGAGATGTACGTGAAGCTGAACGGGGAGATGGTCTACCTCTGGCGAGCGGTCGACCACGAAGGCGAGATCCTCGAGAGCTATATTACCAGGACCCGCGACAAGGAGGCAGCGCTACGCTTCATGAAGAAGGCGCTGAAGCGGCATGGCAGCCCCGAGGCGATCACGACTGACGGTCTGCGCTCCTACCGTGCAGCGATGAAAGAGCTGGGTAACGCTGAGAAGCAGGAGGTGGGACGCTGGGCCAACAACCGGGTCGAGAACAGCCATTTGCCCTTCCGAAGACGAGAACGGGCCATGCTGAGGTTCCGACGTATGAAGACGCTACAGAAGTTCGCCAGCGTGCACGCCAATGTGCACAACCACTTCAATCTCGAACGCCACCTGATCGACCGTCAGACCTACAAGGAACGCCGCTCAGCCGCACTGGCTGAGTGGGGTCAGGTCGCAAGCTAGGGTGTCGTGCTCAAAGAGCGAAATGCATCGTGTGGAGAGCGGTTCGCATTAGACTGACAGCACCATCGTGACCGATGAGGAGAGGGTGGTCATTGCCGGCCACGCCAGGTTGGCGGCAGCGAAGTCGCTGGGCAGGCTTTGTCAGACCAATGTGGCAGCGGCAGCGGGCCGCTGCTAACGGGCGTGGATGAGCCGAAAATCAAGAGCGCTTCCACCGAGCCCGTTCCGTCGTTTCAACTCGTCGCCCGAGGTGATCCGCCTGGTGGTGATGATGTACGTGCGTTTTCCATTATCGCTCAGGAACGTCGAGGACCTGCTGTTCGAGCGCGGGATCGACATCTGTACGAGACGGTGCGGATGTGGTGGAACAGGTTCGGCCCAATGTTCGCGGGCGACATTCGCCGACAGCGCATCGCGCGCATGCGCGGCTTTCGTCACTGGCGCTGGCACCTGGACGAGATGTACGTGAAGCTGAATGGCGAGATGGTCTATCTCTGGCGTGCGGTCGATCACGAGGGCGAGATCCTCGAGAGCTACATCACTAGAACCCGCGACAAGGAGGCAGCGCTACGCTTCATAAAGAAGGCGCTGAAGCGTCACGGCAGCCCGGAGGCGATCACGACTGACGGTCTGCGCTCCTACCGTGCAGCGATGAAAGAGCTCGGTAACGCCGAGAAGCAGGAGGTCGGACGCTGGGCCAACAACCGGGTGGAGAACAGCCATCTGCCGTTCCGACGACGAGAGCGAGCGATGCTCAGGTTCAGGCGCATGAAGTCGCTACAAAAGTTCGCCAGCGTGCACGCCAACGTCCACAACCACTTCAATCACGAACGCCACCTAGTCGACCGTCAGACCTACAAGGAACGCCGCTCAGCCGCACTGGCTGAGTGGGGTCAGGTCGCGAGCTAGGCTGTCATGCTCAAAGAGCGAAATGCAGCGTGTGGAGAGCGGTTCGCATTAGACTGACAGCGCCTTCCGAGACGCTTACCGATCCGATCGAGGAAGTGGCCGCGATCGTCATGGCGGTCGCCGGCGGGGAGGGAATCGCATGACCAGCCGGATCGGTAGTCCCGATACGCAGGCTGACATCGATGTGCGCGCCTGTCTGGACCGCAAATCTCCGCGTTCATTCGTCATGGTCGCCGGTGCCGGATCGGGCAAGACAACCTCGCTCATCAAGGCGCTCGCCCATCTCGGCGAGACGCGCGGAGCCGATCTGCGTCGCGCAGGTCAGAAGATCGCATGCATTACTTACACCGAAGTCGCGGTCGCAGAAGTCTCCGGCGATGTCGGCGTCTCGCCACTGTTTCATGTCTCGACGATCCACAGCTTCCTGTGGTCTGTCATTCCGCCCGTTCAAGACAGACATCGCTGCCTGGGTCGTGGCGCGGATCGAGGAAAAGATTGCCGAGAAGCGCGAGCATTATCAAAAACCCCGGACCCAAGCGAAGACGAAGGAGCGGCTCGAACGGGAGATCGCCGGCCTTGAGGAAGATCTGGCGGCGATCGATCGGGTCGAGACGTTCACCTATGGCACCGGCAGCAGCTACGCTGAGGGCATCCTCGGCCATGATGACATTCTGAAGCTGACGCCTACTTGCGTCGCGCAGCATCCGTTGCTGCGCCAACTGGTTGCCAGTCGCTTCCCCTTCATTTTCGTGGACGAGAGCCAGGATACAAACCCGCATGTCGTCGAGGCATTGCGCCAGATCGCCAGCGAACAGCCGCTCTGCATCGGGTTCTTCGGCGACCCAATGCAAAAGATTTATTCGACCGGGACAGGCGTCGTGGAGCTGCTCGATGATTGGGCGGATATTACCAAGCCCGAGAATTTCCGCTGCCCAACCAGCGTGCTCAGCGTCATCAATGCTGTCCGGCAACCAGCGGACGGCGTGGAACAGACCCGCGGTCGCACGCGAATCGTCGAGGGCGTTGAAGAGCCTGTCGCGGGAACGGCGAATCTCTTCATCCTGCCGGCCGATGATCAGCGGACCGCACGGCTGACTGCGGTGCGCGCCTGGCTTGCCGCGCAAACGGCTGACGATCTGTGGCTGAGCAACCTTCGTGAGAGCGATGTCCGACTTCTTGTACTGGTCCATCGCATGGCCGCGACGCGCCTCGGCTTTCCCAACCTTTATGGCGCTCTCAACGACAAGGCGCCGCAAAGCCTTAGCGAGGGGCTGGGGGACGGCAGTGCCTGGCCGCTACGTCCTTTCGTACAGCATATCCTGCCGATGATGGCGGCGGTCGGGTCTAACGACCAGTTCACCGTCATGTCGATCGTGCGTGCAGAAAGTCCGCGCCTGGAACCGGCGCTGTTGGCGGGGCAGGTGGTCAGTGAGGTGCTCGCTGCCTTGCAACAGGCGGTCGATGGGCTGGTCGCGCTGATGGCGGAAGGCTCACAGGCTTCCGTCGGTGATGTGCTGCGCCATATCGGTGACACCGAACTGCTGAGACTCGACGATCGGTTCGCGCCGCATCTCCTCGCCGAGCCGATCGACGACGGGCATAGCGGCTTTGCCAATGTGCAGGCATTTCTTGCCTGCAACGTCGCCGAGCTCTGGTCTTACCGGCGCTATATCGACGAAGAATCGCCGTTCGCCACGCATCACGGGGTGAAGGGCGCACAGTTCGAGCGCGTCCTAGTGGTGATTGACGATGAGGAAGCCGCCTACAACCTCTACTCCTACGGCAAGTATTTTGGGTTCCTTCCATTGTCGGATCGGGATCAGGCGCATATCGACGCGGGCGAGGAGTCGGTGCTCGATCGCACCGCCCGCCTATTCTACGTGTGCTGTTCGCGTGCGGCGAAGGATCTCGCCGTGGTCGTGTTCGCGCAAGACGTCGACGCCGCGCGCGCCGCAATTGTTGGTAAGAAGCTGTTTTCCGAAGCGGCGATCAGCGGCATCGAGGCCCTTCATTAAGCCAGTATATCGCAAGCCGGCAGCGGAACCCGCTTCTACGGCATTTTGTATATTTGAGCTGTTCCCTGGCCAGTCGGTCAGGCGTTCACGGGCGGTAGCGTATGCGGCGAATCGCATACCCGATGCCAAGCGCTCGGCTTGGCGCCGGCAACGACGAGTATGCCGGCCATCAAATGCAACAGCGACGTAAAGCGGCCGTCTTCGCCGCCCGTTTGTCGAGTCCCGAAACACCGTCCCTTGTTGAGCGGGCCGGTCGGGTGAACGGAAGCGGTTCGCCGCCGACGTTACCTGCGCCGGCGACATGAACGAGCGACCGAAGTTGGGGCGCCTGATAAGGGCCACGAATGTCCGGGAGTGGGTATTAGGGCGACCGAGGCAGCCAGATCTTACGATGTCGTCGCATGCTTGTAGATGGACGAAGCGAGGTTGTTGCTTAGCAGCATCGTAAATTTCGCAAGCGAACACCATCCGCCCTTCATCTGCGTGCAGCCGGGTATCGGCAGCGGTGTGCGATCCACTGCACGCGTCCCCGTCCGCAGGGCATCAGGCGACTGCGTACGGTAGAACAGGCGGACGAAGAGTATACCCGCGGAATCGTGCCCCCGCTCGATCAGGATCGCACCGCCGGGCGCCACATCGTTGGTCGCATAGCCAGGTGCGGTAAGGTCGATCCGCAATGCGGCAGCCAGCGCCGTGACGTTGGTGTCGTGACCCATTAGGATGCGCAGCCGCGGCGCGTCGGCGGACAGCGTCTCGAGCACATCGCGACCGAGCGCCGACGCCTGATGCGCGGCCATGTACGGCGGGCGGGTGAACACATCGAACAAAGCGGCGTGCAAGGTGCCCAGCCGCTGGAGCTTCGCGGCATCGACCCGGCCCCAGCCGACGGAACGCAACGGCATTCCCTCGATATATTGCAGCAGCAGGACCTGCGCGATCCCGGATGTGGTGCGGATCGGCCCGCTCAGATCGACGCCCTTGCCATCGCCGGAAGACGTGACGGCTGCCGGATCCGGAGGCGCGCAGCCATTGGCGCGCGGCGAACAGGCGAGCACGTCGTCAAGCAGCGCAATATTGCCCGCGTGACGCACGGCCATCGCCTTCATGCCGCCCGTGCTCCGATCGATCGACGCGATCGCCGTCTTGGGATCGAACCCTGTCGTGCCGGCACGCAACGGTTCGAAGATCGGGTCGATCCGGTCCAGCGCCAGATGATCTACGGCGAGTCCGCAGCCGCGTGCCAGCCCATCGGCATATGCTGCGCCGCTGACGATCGTGCGGTCGGATGTATTGCTGTGAATGGTAATGCCTCGCGCGGAGGGGCAACCGGTGGCAGGGATCAACCCCTGACGAACGAAGCGGCGGCGATCCTCTTCGGCGACGCGGATCAGCGCAGACTTGCCGTGATCGGTGATCCGGCTTTCGGCGACCGACCAGCGCGGCCATGGCTGCCCGGTGCGCGTGCCGGCCGGCACCTCCCCCGACAGTGGCGCGCGGATACCATGGCGCATGACGAGGATCGCCTGGTCCACGGTGACCGCAGTACGTGCCACCACCGATGCCGGCGCGACAAGGGTGGCGAGAGCGCCGGCGATCGTCAGGAGGCGGGAGCGAAGGTATCTCATGTCGCCCCCCTGCGCCGGCAAAGCGGCACCGCGATGACAATCTGATCCTCAGCCCCGGTGATCGGCTCTGAAAAACGGCTGGCGCTGGCACCTGTATTGGTCTTGCCGCGGCATTGTATTCACCGTGCCGTCGTTTCGTCACCGCGGCGTCACTGCGCCTCCCTAGGGCCGCCGCTGACGGGTCGTTCAGACCCGCGCCAATCCACATTTCTCCGGGGGGAACATCATGAAGATGTCGAAAACGCGCCTGCGCGCGTTCCATTTGCTGTGCGGGACGGCCATCGCGCTGCTCGCACCTGTTTCAGCATCGGCTGGGACCATTCCAGACGAACCGCAAGCGACGCTGGGCGAGAACGAGGATACTCAGACGAGCGGCGACATTCTGGTCACCGGCCGCCGCGACACCGTCCGCAATGCGCAGGATGAACAGGTGAAAAGCCAGTCGTTCGCGACCATCGTCTCGGGCGAGGAATTGCGCGCCCAGCCACAGCAGAACCTGGCGGACTTGTTGACCCGGCTGCCCGGTATCAGCTCTTCGGTCGATCAGTCGCGTAACGCCGCCGGCACGGGTGAAGCGCAATATCTGTCGATCCGCGGGCTCGATACGGCATACAACGCCTATCTGCTGGATGGCGTTCGGCTGGCGCAGACCGATGCGCGCACCCGCGCCATCTCGATGAACCTGCTGTCGCCCTTTGCGCTGGCGAGCGTCCGGGTGGACAAGGCGCCTACCGCCAACTTCGATGGCGACGCGATTGCCGGCCTGATCGATCTGCGCACCGCCAGCGCGTTCGACCTGCCCGAACATCACTTCCAGATCCGTGCACAAGGCCAGATCGCCGGCCGCGCGGCCGCGCGCGATCAGAACCCGTGGGGCGGCACCGTGCAGCTTGAAACGGCGCAACGCTTCGGCGATTTCGGCATCTACGCCTCCGCATATTACGGCCTGAAGCATATACTGGGCGAGTCCACCGCCATGCAGCACGACTGGGAAAAGTATAACAACAACATTCCCGGCATGATCCGCGACAATCTGGACAACCTCGCCCCGCGCGGTGTGCAGTGGCAGGCGTTCCGCAATCGTATCGAACGCATGGGCGGCACGCTGAACCTCGATTGGAACAGCGAGGATATGAGCCTGTATCTCCGCTCGACCTATGGCCGCTACAAGCTGAAGAGCTGGATGGATCAGACGGCATTGCGCCAGACCGATCTAGCGCCCGACCAGATTAATCCCAATCCCAACAAGGGCAATTACGACGCCGCGGGATTCCGGGCCGACTATGGTCTGACGGCGACGCATTATTTCCGCACCGAACATTCCAACCAGGAACTGATCAGCACGAAAGTGGGCGGGCAGTCGCGGCTCGGCAATTTCACGTTCGACTATCACGGTGCCTACTCGCGTGGTGAACAGGATTACCCGCTGCGCATCCAGTCCGGCTTTTCCGGCCGTCCCTATATCGGTACGCCGACCGGCACCGGGGTTGCCATCGATCGCCTGGTGACGTCGATCGGTGACCGGACGAGCCCGCAGGTTGTATTGAGCGATGGTGCGCGCGCGGCGTTGACCGATCTGTCGACGCTGAAGCAATGGTATGTCACGCAGCAGTTCGAAAACGCGCACGAACGGCGATTGGAGGGTGCCTTCGACGCCACCTGGCATCACGCCGATCAGGGCCTGGTATCGATTGCCACCGGTGCCAAGGTCGAAGATGCCAAGCGCTATTCCAACAGTCTGGGCGACGACGGGGCACTGCAGTATTACTTCCCGACCAGCTCCGGCGCCAACTCGCCGCGTTATGCAGCGACCGGGCCTTCGATCGCCGATCTGCCTGGCGAGATGCTCGGCGGCTTCATGCACAATTCGGCGCAGGTGCCGATCAAGCTGCTAGACACCCGGTACATCGAGGAACAGGTGCGGCGCTTGTCGACCTCGAAGCTCGCATCGCTCGACCCGGACAAATTGCGCGAGAACCGGCTGGACGGTACCGAGAACCGGGTCGGCGCCTATGTTATGACGACGCTCCAGTTCGGCGATCTGCAAGTCGTGCCAGGGGTGCGCTACGAATATAATCGCTTCAAGGGCACCTACTGGCAGGACCAGGGCGCGACTGCCGGTTTCGTCACCTCGTCGCGCAACTACGATCAGTGGTTGCCCGGCGTCATCGCCAACTATCGCCCGAACGATCAGATCGTCGTGCGTGCATCGGTCCGTAAGAGCTATTCGCGGCCGGCGTTCGACCTGCTGCTCGGACCGACCCAGATCGAGCGCAACGATGCGGGTCAGGTCACCGGCATCTTCCTTCCCAATCCCGACCTCGACGCCCAGGAATCATGGAATTTCGATACGTCGCTGGAAGTGAAGGGCAGCGGCACCGATTTCTTCTCGGTCAGCCCGTATTACAAGAAGCTGAAGCACGTTTTGTTTTCGACGGGCACCACCAATGCTGGCGGCGACCTCAACATCTGGGGTCCTCCCCAGTCCGAGGAACAGGGCGGCGTCGAGGTTTCGCAGCTGTCGACCAATGCGACCGGCAAGGTCTACGGTGTGGAGCTGTTCGGCCGTTACAGCTTGAAGGGTCTGCCGAAATGGCTTTCCGGCCTGGGCCTGCAGGGCAACGTCACCTTGCAGCGGGCGGATGCCAAGGTGTTCGTCAACGGCCAGGACCGCAGCCAGCGGATGCCACAGGCGCCGCGTGTCATGTACAATGGCGCGCTCTTCTACGCGCACGCCGGCATTTATGCGGAGCTCAACTACAATTACACGGGGGATCGGCTGTATGATCTACGCTCGGATCGCCCGGATACGTACATCCAGCCCGTGTCCAAGGCGAACCTGATCGTCAATTATACGATGCCTTCCGGGCTGACCGTCGGCGCTTCGGTGGAAAACCTGTTCGATGAGCACAATTACTGGGCCACGACGAGTGAACGCAAGGCGTACCTCTCGAACGACCGCAAGGGCGGCTATGTCGAGACCGGGCGCGTGTACATGCTGAACGTGTCCTACGCCTTCTGATCGGTAACACGGGCGGCACCTTTCCATTGAAGGTGCCGCCCGCATGTTCGGCAGGGCGCGTTTGCAGGAAGCAGCGCATAAGTGATCCGCGGGAGAAGGCTGCACGATTAGGATGGCGGCGCGGTCATCGACTATGGACACCAGAGGGAGCCAAACGCGGTGCTGCCGCCGATTGGGGGTGCCATTGCCGCTCAGGTCAGCCGTAATGCGTCAGACGTATAACCGTCACGACACGGCAATGGGCGGGCCGCCAAAGTGCAACAGGCGCCCTCTAAAGCCACGCCTGTTCGGGCCGCGTGGTCCGAGGGGGAGAACATTCGACATGTCGCTACATCCGCGCCTGCTTTGGGCGACGCTGCCGCTTACCTTCGCAGCATTGGGCGTGCCTCAGCGGGCCTGTGCGCAGACGGGCGCGAGCGCGTCCAGCACGGGCGAGCAGACACCCGATGCGGTCACTGACCAAGAGGACATCGTCGTCACGGGATCCTACGCCCAGAGCCTCGCCGCCGCCACCGAGACCAAGCGGCAGGCTGGGTTCGGCGTGGACGCGATCAATGCGACGGACATCGGCAAGTTCCCCGCGCAGAATGTGGCGGAAGCGCTCCAACTGGTGCCCGGCGTCGCCATTACCCGCCCGCGTGGTGAAGGGTTGTACGTCAGTGTTCGCGGCCTAGGGCCGCAGTTCCAAAGCACGTTGCTCAACGGACGGCCGATCGCGATCAACGACCTGATCGAGAATGGCGGCGCCAACGGCCGCCAATTCCGCTTCGAGATGCTCCCCGCCGAGTTTGTCTCGCAGATCGACGTGGTCAAGACCCCGACCGCGGACATGACCGAGGGCGCGCTCGGCGGCAACATCGACGTCAAGACCTTCCGCCCGCTCGACGTCGGCACCAAGACCACGCTGAACCTGCGCGGCACCTACACGACGCTGACCGAGAAGGTGAAGCCGAACGCCACCGCGCTGACCAGCTTCAAGAACGAGGACGGCACGTTCGGCATCCTCGCCGGCGCGCAATATTGGGCCAAGGAGGTCCGCAACGATCGATCCTACAATACCGGCTGGTACCTCGATAAGTTCAGCTCGGCCCTGGGCACCGGGTTCTACACGCCGGGCCGCACTCGACCGACCGTTGAAACCGAGAATCGCAAACGCCTCTCGGGCATGATCTCGGCACAGTGGAAGCCCAGCCCCGAGCTTGAGACCACGCTCGACGTGCTCGCGACGCGGCTTGACGTCGCCTATGACGAATACGGCCTCGACATCTATCCCGACGATGCCAGCGTCGCCGGGCACAAGCCGGTGCTGGTGCCCGGCTCAGTCAAGCTCGACGGCAACACCGTGGTCGCCGCGACGATCAACGACGTGCGCTTCATGGGCACGCGCGAATACAGCCTCAACCGCCACGATCTCATCACGGTGGGTCTGAAGCAGGCATGGAACCCCGAAGGCTGGCACGTCGTCGCCAACGCCAACTGGTCTTATGCGCATAGTTTCCATCCGAGCTACGCCGAGGGCACGGTGCGCAGCCGCATCCAGTTCTTCGCCCCGCTGAGCTACGACTCCTCGGGCGGCTACAAGGTGGCGCCGACGCTCTCCACCCCCGTCAACGTGCTCGATCCAGCGAACTACACGCTCTACCCGTTCAACATCGCGCCCAAGAACAGCAAGGACTGGGATACCTACGGGCGGCTCGACGTCGATCACGAGATGGACGGCTTCATCACGAAGCTGTCGGCCGGTGGCGAATATCACCGGCGCAAGCGCGACTACCGCCGCCGCGACTTCACGGTGAACCCCGCGGCCAACACGTCGCTGACCGGCTTCGCGCCCAACGGCTTCGAGCAGATCCCGTTCGACAACTTCCTGTCAGGGGTCGACGGCAACATACCGCGCACGTGGATCGTGCCGATCACCGACGTATTCTACGACAAGCTGTTCACCGATGCGATCGCCAACGGCCCCCTGACGCCGGGCGACCTGCGCGCCTCCTACGTGGTGACCGAGAAGACCGCCGGTGGCTATGTCCGTGCCGACTACGCCTTCCCGGTGGGTGGCGTCGCGGTCACCGGCAACGTCGGCGTGCGTTACGTTCATACCGACCAGGTGGCGAGCGGCACGCTGACGACCGGCAACGTCGCCACGCCGGCGCGCTTCCCGCAGACCTTCAGCGACTGGCTGCCGAGCTTCAACCTGCGCGCCGAGCTGACGCACGATCTGGTTGGACGCTTGGCCGCCAGCCGTGTGCTCACCCGGCCGAACGTGACGCAGAGCGCACCGCAGATCAGCGTATCCACCGACCAGCCGACTGCGAGCGGCGGCAACCCGGCTTTGCAGCCGTTCCTCGCCACGCAGTTCGACGGATCGCTCGAATGGTACTTCAACCGCTCCGGCTCACTGACCGGCGCGCTGTTCTACAAGAAGATGGACGATTATATCACAGCGCAGAACATCAACGTCGAGATTCCCGGCCGCGGCACCGTGCTGCTCAGCACGCAGGTGAACGGCGGTAGCGCCAAGGTCTACGGCGCGGAGGCCGCCTACAACCAGGTGTTCACCTTCCTGCCGGCGCCATTCGACGGTCTCGGCTTCCAGGCGTCCTACACCCACACCTCCGTGCAGGCGAGCTACACCGCCGGCGCGCGGCCGATCAAGGACCAGCTGGTCGGACTGTCGAAGAACAGCTTCAACGTCGTCGGCTTCTACGACAAGGGACCGCTTTCGACGCGGCTTTCCTACACCTGGCGCGACAAGTACCTGACCGGCATCGGCAGCACCACCCAGGTGCCGACCTATCAGGCGGCGTTCGGTTCGCTCGATGGGAACCTGTCGGTGCGGGCGACCGAGCAGCTGATGTTCAGCGTCGAGGCGATCAACATCGCCAACGCCAATACCTACAGCTACAATGACAGAAAGCTGCAGTTCGGCGAGATCAACAATTACGGCCGGACCATCCTGTTCGGCGTGCGGGCGCAGTTCTGATGATGAAAGCGATCCTCGTCGCCGCGGCCGCGCTGGCGTTGGCTGGCGCGGCTGCCGCCCCGCGGGCGATGAACGACATCCAGGTTGTCGGTTCGCACAACAGCTTCAAAGCGCGCATTCCTGCCGCCGTGATGGCGAAGATCCGCGCCGCGGAGCCACGCACGGCGGAGGGGCTGGATTACTATCACCTGCCGTTGGCACAGCAACTCGACCGCGGCGTGCGCCAGCTTGAGATCGACATCTTCGCCGATCCAGAAGGCGGGCGCTATGCGGCACCACAAGGCGAGGCTTGGGCACGTGCCGCGGGAGAACTTACCGGCTTCGATCGAGCGGCGATGCTCAAACCCGGGTTCAAGGTTTTTCATATCCCCGACATCGACTATCTCAGCACCTGCCCGACGTTGGTGCGCTGTCTGGGCGAGATCGACCGATGGTCGCGCGCGCATCCGCGGCATCTGCCGATCATGATCACGATCAACGCTGCCGACATGTCGTCCGGGCGACCGGGGATCAGCAGCCCGCTACCCCTAGACGACAAGCGCCTGCTCGACGCGCTCGATGGCGAGATCCGCTTGGTGCTGCCCGGTCGTCGGCTGATCACGCCGGACGAGGTGCGCGGTAGTGCCGCGAGCTTGCGCAGCGCGGTCCATCAACGTGGCTGGCCATCGCTGGCGGCAGCGCGCGGCCGGATATTCATCCTGTTCGACGTGCGCAAACCGGTCTCCGACGTCTACCGCGACGGTCATCCCTCCCTTGCGGGGCGAGCGATGTTCGGATGGTATCCTGAGGGATATCCGGAATCCGCAATCCAGATCGTCCAGGACCCGATCGCCGATGGCGAGCAGATTCGCCGCTGGGTGGGAGAGGGGGTGATCGTCCGCACCCGCACCGACGCCAACACGGTCGAGGCGCGCAGCCATGACCTCACCAAGGCGCGCGCCGCCATGGCGAGCGGCGCCCAAGCGGTCAGCACCGACTATTATCCAGGTGCCCCTGACCCGCTGCGTGCCCGCTTCGTCGTGACGCTGCCGGGTGGGGCGATGGAGCGCTGTAGCCCCGTGCGTGTTTCCGACCGGTGCAGTTTGCGCCCGTGAGCGTGGGGGACGGCGGAATCCGAACGCCGGGGATGCCGATGAACGGATCGCTGCCGCCGGGCCGAGGGGCAATGTGGTAGAGCACGTAGTAGTGACAATCCGTCGTCCCGGCGCTCAATCGCTAAGTGCAGCTGGGCGCTCGCACCGATAGCCCTTACGGTTGGTCAATAACAATCACTTGGGCAGCGAGGCCCCTTGAGGCCGCCATCTCCTTCGGCCGATCCAAGCCCTGATTCGCAATGAACGAGTGTTTGGTTTTAGGAAGCGGCAGGGACGGCGTGAATGCCCGAATGTGGGCCTATATGCGGGTCAAAGCGTGGGATGGTTTGCCGCCGTGCGATCCGGCACGACGGCAAGCGAAAGTCTCAGCCGCCTGGGATAGGCTTGGTTGTTGTTGTTGCTGCACCCTCGACAACGCCGGCGCGAACCTGCGCAGTCGACGCCGCAAGGGCGCCGCCAACCGGCTCCGCGCGGCCTCCGAGACACTTGGCGAGGAAGTTCTCCGCCACTGCGTTGAACGCGATGTTGTTGACCGGCCGCGCGAAGCCGTGGCCCTCGTCGGGGAACACGACGTAGGTAACCGGGATGTTCTTGGCCTTCATCGCCGCGACGATCTGGTCGCTTTCGGCGACGTTCACGCGCGGGTCGTTGGCGCCCTGGCCGATCAGTAGCGGCTTCTTGATCGCATCGGCGTAGGTGAGCGGGCTGCGCTCTTTGAGCAGTGCCTGCCCCTCAGGCGTGCCGGGGTCGCCCATCCGTCGGTACATCTGCTGCTTGCCCGCTTCCCAATAGGGAGGGATCGTCTTGAGGAGCGTGAAAAGGTTCGACGGGCCGACGATGTCGACGCCGCAGGCGAAGGCGTCGGGTGTCATCGTCAGGCCGGCAAGCGTCGCGTAGCCGCCGTAGCTGCCGCCCATGATCGCCACCTTGTCCTTTGTGGTCACGCCGCGCTTCACTGCCCAGTCGACGGCGTCCAGCAGATCGTCGTGCATCTTGCGGCCCCATTGCCGGTCGCCCGCCTGAACGAACTTCTTACCGAAGCCAGTCGAGCTGCGATAGTTGACAGACAGCACCGCGTAGCCGCGGTTGGCGAGCCACTGATGTGTGCCGTTGAAGCCGTAGCCGTCGCGCGCCCAGGGGCCGCCGTGGACGAGAAGCACCATTGGCACGGGGCCGGACGCGTTCTTAGGCCTAGTCAGGTAGCTGACCATCGACAGTCCGTCGCGGCTAGGGATGTCAATCGTTTCCATTGCGACGAGCGGTGCGCCGACGAGCTCCGGACGGGGGGTATACAGCTCGGTCAGCTTCTTCGCCGGGCGGTCGTAGAGCCAGGTCGATGATGGAGCGGTGACCGGGTCGAAGGTGACTAGCCACTTGTCGTCGGCATCGGTCCTCGTGCCGATGGTGAACTGGCCCTTGTTCTGCGCCTTGAGGAAGGCGAGGTCTGCCGTCACCGAGGTGTCGACGGGGACGTACTCGTTCTGGTGGAAATAGACAGAATAGGCCTCGATCCTGCCTGTCCGGGGATTGGTTAGCCCCCCATCGACGTCGGCGCGGTCGCTGGTGCCGACGGTAGTGAACGTGCCCGTGGTCATGTCCTGCGCGAGTAGCGCAGCGGTATCGCGGCCGCGCGCGTCGGTCCAGTAGAGCGTCCTGCCGTCGGTCGTGAAGCCGAGCGGCGAGGTGGAGGACGCGTCCTCATAATCGACCGAGGTGAAGGGCTTGGCCTCCACCTTGTTGTCGACGACCCGGTAATAGTCGACGCCGCTGTCGGGCCGTGTCTTCACTGCGATGCGCAGCTTCAGCTGGTCGTCCGTAACGAAGCCGGCCCAGCCGTCATTCTGAAAGACGGAGGTGAGCTTACCGGTGGCAAGGTTGAGTTCCTGCACGTCGTGCCAGCGCGGGTCGCGGTTGTTGACGCCGACGAGGATACGGTCCTTGATCGTGTCGGACATGCCGACGATCTCGACCCGCGTCTTCTCGAACGGGGTCAGCGCCTTTTGCGTGCCTGTGGCGAGGTCGACGCCGTAGAGCAGGAAGTTCTCGTCCCCGCCCTTGTCGTTGACGAACAGCACCTGCTTAGAATCGGGGGACCAGAAATAGGAGCGGATCGGACGCATCTTCTCGGCGGTCAGCGGCCGTGCGTCTGCCGGGCGATCGACAGGCGCTACCCAAATGTTCAGCACGCCATCGCGCGGGGCGATGAAGCCGAGCCACTTGCCGTCGGGCGACAGCTGCCCGCGCGTACGCGTCGGGTTGCCGAAGAGTTTGGTACGTTCGATGAGGGGAACATTAGTCATCTGAGACGAAGCACTCACCGTCATCATTGCCGCTCCCGTCGCGATCGCCACCCAAATTGCCCTGCGCATAGTCGTCTTCCCCGCTACTGCATTAGCAGTACAGCACGCCGCCTCGCGGTCGACAAGCCGCTCAAAACTTATGTGGTTGGACCCTGCTGTGTGCTGATCGGCCCTGATGAACGAATGGCGGGTTTGAGGAAGCAACAAGCCATCGACGAACGTCGCCTTGTGGGTCTCAAGCGCCGCCGCGCCCGGTCCGCTTATTTGAAGGTTCCGACCTCGATCCTGCATGCACGGACATGATCCGGTTCGCGAGAAGGCGGACGCTGCTTCGGGGACTGCTGCGGGGCCACTTCGCGCGAAACGGGCACAGACCCGCCACCATCATCGTGGCGCCCGCCGTTAGCTGAGTGGCTGGCGCGCCCTTGAAAGGGCCTGCACCATCTGTGCACATCGTCTCCTGATAGGCTCCACGGCACCGCCATCAAGGCTCGGCATCGTTGCGGCACATCGGCTCCACAAAGGAGACGACCGACATGTCCTACCTCGACCGATCCCGACCAGGCGCAGGTTCGCTCATCATCGCCAGTGTCTTTCCCATCATCGTCATCGTGGTCGAACTCTTGACCGGACTGTGTGCAGGGGCGTTCTTTGATCCGGTGCCGACGATCGGTCATCTCGTGCTCATTGCCATCGTGCCGTTCGCCAACTTTCTGCTGTGGCGAGCGCTGCAGGGCGAGGACACGCCCCCGACATGGCTGCTGGTCGCCGGCGGCGCGAGCATCGCCATTGCCGGGAGCTACAGTTTGTTATTCCTGACGATGCTGCCGTTCGCGCTGATCGCGATTATCTTCTTCGGCATCGGCCTGCTGCCATTCGCGCCACTCGCCGGCCTTGTCTGTGCAGTCCGTTGGACCATCGAGGCAGCGGCGTCCCGTCCGCGCGGCGGCCGTGTGGCGGTCGGGGGCGTCGCAGCGGGTACGCTGGCGCTGCTTCTGGTCGACCTGCCCGCCACGATCACGCAGCTTGCACTGGACCGTTATGGCGAAAGCGCGGCTGATCGGTCGAGCGCCGTCACGCTGATGCGCTCGCTTGGCGACCGCGACATGCTGCTGCGTCAATCCTACGGCGACACGGCCAGGGCTAGCGGCATCGCCAGCTTCCTGATCTCCGCCTGGAGCAACGGCATCTTCTGGAGCGAGCGGCCACGCACCGACGCGGCGCGCGAACTCTACTATCGGGTGACGGGAAGGGCGTTCAACGCGGTCGCGCGGCCGGGACATGGCGTCGGTGACCGGATGCGGCTGTTCGGCTGGGACGACGATCAGGGCGGCGACGAAGTCGGCGGTCGCGTGCCCGATTTGTCGCTGGCCGGGTCCCGCATCGACGGCTCGGTGACCGCGCGCGACAACCTGGGCTATCTCGAATGGACGATCGATCTCACCAACAGGGGAGACATCCAGCGGGAGGCGCGCTTCACGGTCGCGCTGCCCGAAGGCGCGGTTGCCTCGCGCGCGACGCTTTGGATCAATGGGGAGCCGCGCGAGGCCAGTATCGCCGGGCGGGGCGAGGCGCGTAGCGCCTACGCCGGCATTGTTAGCGCATCGCGCGATCCCCTGCTGGTCACCACCGACGGCGCGCAGCGACTGCTGGTGCAGGCGTTCCCGATCCAGCCGCATGCTGCCATGCGGCTCAGGATCGGGGTGACCGCACCCTTTGCAATTGCGCCCGACGGACGGCGGACGCTGGCCCTCCCCGCCATGGTAGAGCGCAACTTCGATCTTGCTCCCGACCTGCGCCACGCGGTCTGGATCGAGGGTGCCGGAACAACGCGCGCGGCGCTGCCGGACCCGACGCTGCTTGCGGGGCGGTTCCGCGTTGCCTTGCCGCCGGTGACGATGCCGTCGGTGGCGGTCGGCGGCGTGGTGGCGCAGGGCAAGGGTCCCGCCTTGTCGGTCGAACAGCGGATCGAGCGGGCTGCCGCATCGCGCGGGCCGCTGATGATGGTCGTCGACAGTTCGGGCGACATGGCCGGGATCGCGACCGCGCTGCCCTTGGCGCTGGAGGCGATCTCGCCCGGTCGTCTCGTCGGCTTGGTCGTTGCTGGCGACACACCCGCGTTCGTCGCGCCACGTCGCTGGTCGCCCGAACAGGCGCAGCGCGTCGGGACGGCGCTGGCGGCGATCCGCTTTGGTGGCGGGCAGGACGACCGCGCCGCGCTGGCGACCGCTCTTGAGGCGATGCCGCGCGCCGACGCCACGCTGCTGTGGCTTCACGGCGCGCAGCCGATCCGTTTCACCTCACCCGAGCCGGCGCTCGATCAGGTGCTCGACCGGTCATCCGCGTTGCCCCGATTGGTGCGCTACCAGGTGGCGCCTGGCCGTGCGATGACGCTGGCCGGGTATCGCTGGTTCGACAACGCACGCCTGCCTCCGCCGAGCGGCGACCTCGCTGCGGACTTGCGTGCCATCCTGGCGGATGTCGCCAGCGACGCACCGCGATGGAGCGTCGTGAAGGTGCCGGTGGCGGGCAGCGGGCGGACGGGATCGGCCCACCTCGTCAGGCTCTGGGCGGCGGAACAACTGGCCGGGCAGGGCCGCAGTCGCGGCAAGGAGCGCGAGGCGGCGATCGCGCTCGCCCATCGACTGAACCTGGTCACACCGGTCAGCGGTGCGGTCGTGCTCGAGAGCGAGCGGGACTACAAGGCGAACGGCCTGCCGGTTCCCGATCCGGACGCAGTGCCGACAGTGCCCGAGCCCGAAACCTGGGCGCTGCTGATTCTCACCGCGCTCGTCGGCGCATGGCTGCTGAAGCGGCAGCGCGACTTGGCGCGAGCGGCGGCGTGATGTCGGCGCGAGGCGCCGCCGTGCTGGTGGCGGCAGCCGGCTGGCACGCGCTTTGGCTGCTGGCCGGGCGGGCGGACGGGGTTGGTGTGGCGACGACGCTGGCGTTGCTTGCGGCGCTCGGCTGGTCGCTCGGGCAGGCAAGGCACCTTGTCGGAGCCGGTCGGCTGATGGCCGTGCTTCTCGCAAGCGGGGCGCCGTATGGCCGCGACGGCGCGATCTGCGTTGAAGGTTTTTGCCCGACTTTATACTAGCACCGGATTGGTGCTTGAACGCCTCGCGCTCCAAGGCACGTATAAAGGCAAATCGTCAGATTTTTTGAATTCAATGAATTATCGACATTCATTCCATGCTGGCAATAGCGCCGATGTCGTGAAGCACAGCCTACTGGTCGCGCTTGTGCGGGCCTTGCAGCAAAAACAGAGCGCGCTGACCCTAATCGACACCCACGCGGGCTGCGGGCTGTACGACCTTGGCAGCGAGGAAGCACGACGCACCGGCGAGTCCGCGCAGGGCGTGCTGCGCGCCTTTGCCGACCCAAATCCCTTGCTGAACGACTACCGCGCCGCCGTACAGGCGGTGAATGTCGGGCTCGAGCCGCACCTCTACCCCGGCTCGCCCAGGGTTCTTGCGCAGCTTCTGCGCCCACAGGATTTCCTGATCCTGAACGAGAAACACCCCGAGGACGTTCAAGCCCTGCGCCGCGTGATGCGCGACACATCCGCTGCCGTGCATGAGCGCGACGCCTACGAGCTTTGGCTGGCGATGCTGCCGCCCCGCACCGCGCGCGGCGTGGTGGTGGTCGACCCGCCGTACGAGCAGCCCGAAGAACGCGCACGTATCACAGCCACTCTCGCCGCCGCTCACCGCAAATGGGCGCATGGCGTGACGGTAATCTGGTTTCCGCTAAAAGAACGCGCCACGCATTGGCGGTGGAAGGAGCAGTTACGCAAGCTCGGCATCCCGAAATTACTGCAGGTGGAGCATTGGTTGTACGATGGCGATCAGCCCGGCATCTATAATGGCGCGGGCCTTTATATCGTCAATCCGCCCTACGCCTTGATGCAGGCGCTGCCGCCTCTGCTGGAAGCCCTGCGCGCCGTGCTGGCGCCGGAGGGGCATAGAGGCGAGATCACAGCCGATTGGTTGAGCGATTGAAGTAAACCCTCATTGATGCCTTCTTCTAAAGGAGGAATTGCCGCGCTGCTGGTTTCGAACAGTGCATCCCCCAAAAAATTCGCTCGCTTTCGGAGGTTGGCTGGTGACCATCGCTACTTGTGCTCCGCGTTCACCGGGAGCGCTGGTAGGGGGCTGCTTGCTCTGGAAGCAGCCGACTGCCGAAGACGCTGGGAATGGTATCTCCAGTCCCGTAGAGCGTCATCGAGCTTGAGGTCAGCAGCCCCGATGCAATCGCTCAAGCGAGCTGAACGAACGACCGGAGTCGGGGATACGAAAAGAGGCTGCGAACGGCCGAGATTGGGTCGTCGCATCGGTCAAGCTGCCGGTCCTGCGCAGCCGTTATGTTGCTCATGGCCCACCATCCTTGCGTCCACCCGTCCGAACGCACAACGTAAGCGTCCGTGATGGTTCTTGCCCTGCTACGTGTGCATCTCACCTACCTGTGGCAGCACCGTCGTGCTCTGCATCTAAGTACGCCGCAGCGGTTCACCGAATGGGTGCAACACCGCAAGCTCTACGACCGCGATCCTCGGCTGCCGGAACTTGTCGACAAGGTTGCGGTCAAGGCCGTAGTCGCCCTCGCGCTCGGACCTGAGTGGGTGATCCCAACACTGTGGGAAGGCCGCTCGCTGCCGGACCAACCGCCGGCCCCGTTGCCGCTAGTGGTCAAGGCACGGCACGGCTGCGGGCACATTGCGTTCGTGCGGACGCTGGCCGAATGGGAGGCGGCACGTTCGCAGACGGCATCCTGGGAGAATATGCGCTATGGCCGCTGGTTGGACGAGTGGGCCTATGCAAGCGTGCCGTCGGGGCTGCTAATTGAGCCCTATCTGGGCCAAGAGGAAGTGCTGCCCATCGATTACAAGCTGTTCGTGTTCGGTGGCCGTGCGGCGTTCGTGCAGGTCCATCTCGACCGAGCGACCTCGCACCGCTGGATCGTTATGGACCGCGACTGGCTGCGAGTTTCACCACCAAGCCGCGATGCCGATCCGGCCCGCCCGCGCACCCTCGATCGGCTGATCGCTGGGGCTGAGCGGCTGGCGCGCGGTCATCAGTTCCTCCGCATCGACTGCTACGAAATAGCCGGAAAGACGCTATTCGGCGAGGTGACCGTTTATCCAGGCTCCGGACTGCTGCCGGTGGTGCCGGCTTCGCTCGACCGACACATGGGCGAGCTCTGGCGGCACGCGCGAGATCTGCGCAATGGCTGACTGCTCTACCTGAACGGACGGCGGAAGTTGGGAAGGAGCCCGAAGCAACTGAATGGCGGGAAGTGGGTCGCTTCGGACATCCGGTCATCGTGGATCGTCGCATTGCCGTACGCCTGATCAGCAGCGTGCGTACGCCGCGAGCGGGCGCCGTCTTGCGCCCGGATAGGGCGCAGCAGCTGCTATTTCCGCGCGTGGACCGCGCGTGTAGTCTCGCCGCCATGAAAGCACTTGTCGATCCCGATCACGCGCTCGCCACCGGACTGGACGCGATCCGCACCGAATTCCAGGTTCCAGGAGACTTCCCGCAGGAGGTTCTAGCGGCTGCCGAACGCGCGTCGATGCGCGCTCCGACGGCGCACATCGATCGACTCGATCTCCCGTTTGTCACGCTGGACCCGGCAACCTCGACTGATCTCGACCAAGCGTTCTGCATCGAAGCGTGCGGCGAGGATTTTCTGCTGCGCTACGCCATCGCGGACGTTAGCTGGTTCGTCGAGCCTGGCGACGTGATCGATGCCGAAGCATGGCGACGTGGAGAAACGATGTACCTGCCTGATGGAAAGGCCGGCCTGTACCCTCCGATACTGGGAGAGCGCGCGGCGAGCCTGCTGCCGGACGGACCGCGACCAGCGATCGTGTTCATTGTTCGCGTCGCACCTGACGGCGGGGTCAGGCTCGACGGCGCTGAGCGCGCCATCATCCGCAGCCGGGCGAAGCTGTCGTATGACGGCGTCCGCCCCTCCGACCTGCCACCGCAGATGGAGGAGCTGGCGCAACGCATTGCCGAGGCGGAGCGCCGCCGCGGTGCCTCGCGCGTGGACCCGCCGGAGCAGCAGGTGGAAGCGGCGTCTGGCGGCGGTTTCGAGCTGTCCTTCCGTCCGCGTCTTGTCGCCGAGGACCGCAACGCCGCCCTCTCGCTCGCCACAAACCTCGCCGTTGCGGACGCGATGCTGGCGCATCAGACTGGTTTATTCAGGGTCATGCCAGAACCCGATACGGCAACAGTCGCCCGTCTGCGCGTCAGGGCCGCCGCGATCGCTGTCGTCTGGCCGCCGGAGATGCCGCTTCAAACTTTCGAGCAGGCGCTCAGCCCCGAGGTGCCGAGAGACGCTGCGATGATGCTGGCGATCCGGCGTGCCGGGTCCGGTGCGAGCTATGAGCCCTATCGATCTGGTGCAACGCCCTGGCACGCGGCGATGGGCGCAACCTACGCGCACGCCACGGCGCCCCTGCGGCGTCTCGCCGACCGTTACGTCGTTATGGCCGCGCTCGCTATTGCGAACGGCCAAGATGTCCCCGAACCCATCGCCGCGGCGTTCGAAACGCTGCCCCCTGTCATGGCACGCGCCGGTGCGCGGCAGGGCCAGATCGATCGAGCGGTACTCGATCTTGCAGAAGCAGTGATGCTCAGCGGCGAGGTGGGCAAGACGTTCTCTGCAACGGTGGTAGAGGCTGACCCACGCCATGCCCGCATCCAGCTGTTTGACCTGCCGGTACTCGCCCGCATCGCGGCGAAAGATCTGACGCCCGGCGATCGCATCGATGCGCGCCTCATCGGGGTGGATCCAGCGCGGCGCAGGATCGACTTCGATGTCGTCTGAGCTTGTCTGCCAATCGACGTGGCTCCGAGTTGCAGCGCCGTGCAAGAAAGCGTCGAGCACCTCCACCACCACCATCATGTCCTCGGTGCCGGGAGCGGATTAGACGACTAAGTATCAGTGCAAGGTGCGCTACACCTTCTAATGCAACCGTCGAACCCGCGCAAAAGAAAGCATAGGACCCATGCGCGCCCGCATTTGTTGATGCTCGTCACGAGAAGGAAACCAGTATGAACCTCAACGAGCTACTGCCAGATGGCGGCATTGAAGCACTTGCTACTCAGCTCGGAATACCGCGCGAGCAAGCCCAGCGTGGCGCCGAAGCATTGCTGCCTTCGGTTCTGGGCGGCATGGGAGACAACACAGCGCAGTTGGATGCCCACGTAAATGCACTTGGCGGCGCAGACCTCGCTGCCAACGTACTGGGCACCGAGCCAACGCAAATCGATCGAGGCAATCAGCTTCTCGGGGGTATCTTCGGTTCCAAGGACGTTAGCCGGGAGGTCGCTAACCACGCCGCGCAAGGAAGCGGGCTTACCCCCGAGCTACTGAAGCAGATGCTGCCGATCTTGGTGATGCTGGTAGCTGGTCATCTGACGGGACGCACCGGCGGACAGCAGGGCGGCCTTGGCGGGGTCCTTAGCTCCGTGCTTGGCGGCCTTGGTGGTGCTGGAGCTACGGGCGCGGCGCCTGGTGGCGGCCTCGGCGGCGGTCTCGGGGATATTCTCGGTTCGATCCTGGGCGCGCGGCGATAGGGCGCCCGCTTTCAGGGTGCGTTCCCGCCAGGCATTCGCATGGCCAAATGTGGGGGGAATGGGACGAAGCGGCACAGTGTGCCGCCCCGTCCATTGCATTCAGGTCAGTTGCGCAGGCTGTCTGGGACGATATCGATCTAAGCCTGGCGCCGAGATCACTTGAGTCTCTCGGCGTGGCAGTCGGCCCAGACCTTGCCCTTGTCGCCTCCCCAGAGCAGCCACGCGACGTAGCCGGCGGAGGGGTCCGTGTCCGAGCCCCGCTCGTGCGACTTGCCCTGTTTGTCGATCTCGTGACGAGCGAAGTAGCTGTGCATCGACTTAACGTCGTCCGCCGAGAGCTCCTTCCGATCCGCGAGCCGCTGCGCCCGGTTCACGCCGACGTCTGTACCGCCGCGCCCGAACGCCTTGCGCAGCTTCAGTCCTTCTCAGCGTTGGCGGCCATTTTGGTGTTCGGCTTGAACGTTTCTGTCATCGTGCGCTTCTTGTGATCGCGTGGACAACGCGTCGGCCCGATGGCTTATTCGCGCAATTCATTGTAGGAGCCAAGATAATGCCCATTCCGTGCCGCGAGGCATATTGAGCACTGGCCACATATACCAACGTCCGGTTCCCGGAGCCAGTCTAGGCGTGCCGAACGGCCCTTTCTAGGTGGAGCAACCGTCACAGGCGCAACGGCGACTGTTGCCAGTGGTGTCCTGAAACCTATAAGCTCGCGAAAACCCACTTTGCTAATATCGGCAACGTCCTTCTTGCCGCTGAATCAGCGACGCCGGAAAGATCTTCCTACATTCGTAGTCGCAGAAAAACTTTCCTTAAATTTTCATTAAAGCGTCATCACCGAATGCAACGGTGGCAGGGTCGACGTCCGTGCTCGCCACCGCATCAACTGCCGGTGAGCTCGGAAGCCGTATGGTTTCCGAGAGGAACCTTCGTCACAATGTTTTAACAGGGATGGCTTTGATGAAGATGGTTTTTCTCGCAGCTGCTGCAGCAATAGCTTTCGGCGCCAGCTCGGCTCATGCAGGCACGGTCAGCAACCCAAACGGCGGTTCCAACGTCGGTCCTCTCTGTGGCTGGCCATATCAGGGCGGCGCCTGCCAAACGGTCTTTATCGGCGAGAGCTTTGCCGCTCCAAACACAGGTAGCCTGACCAACCTCCAGTTTGGTTTACTCGACGGCTCGACGCTGACCTCGGTTCAAGCCATCGTCTATGCTTTGAACGGGCCACTAGCTTCGACGTTTACGCCAGGTGCGGAAATTTGGCGCAGCGCAGCCGTTGCAGGCACGTCGGGGGTTCTGGACTTCAATCCCACCGGCGTCACGCTGACGGGGGGGCAAAACTACGTTGCGTTTCTAAGCACGTACTATTCGATCGGCACGGGTCAGGCGAACGTCGCCTCCTGCAATCCATTCACCAGCAGCACGTGCGCTGTTTCGAATACAAACCCAAGCCTCGGCAGAGCGATTATTGGCAGCGCTCGAGGGGCCAACCTGGACGAGCTGACGTTTGCACAAGTGGTAAACGGCTCCCAAGACCTTACTTTTTCAGCGACTATCGCGGCGGTGCCGGAGCCGGCGACCTGGGGTATGATGATCGTGGGCTTTGGGCTTGCCGGCACTGCGCTGCGCCGCAAGCGCAAGGTCAGTACCCGCCTCCACCTCGCATAAGACGCGACGGTCAGGCAACCGGAGAGCCGCTGGTCAAACGGCCAGCGGTTTCTTGCCGTGACAGGATGGACTTACAGTTATTCTCCCTTCCAGTGTCGTTCAGATGATCGACTGCAGCTGCCACAAAGCTGCAGTGACGATGATGAATAAGCATCTGGAGTTGGCAGCCGAAAACTTTCCGCGGATGTTTGAGTGTGGGTCCACCCCCTCAACACAAACCGGACGTTACTACTGACGGGCTGATCCGCAGCGACGCGCCAATAGCAGACGTAAAAACCGCTTTGTTAGCTTCCCAACGCCGGACATTGGATCAGCTGCATTCAGTACGATTTGATTAGCGTAGTGGAAGCAGCGCGCGCAGGCGGGGGTCACGCAACCACAGTCCTCCCCAGGCGCCAACGCCCAGCGCCACGTTGATGATTTCGGGCACGATCACCGCCTGTGTAACGCGCAGATGCGCGGCCAGCGCGCCGCCGATAAAACCTGTGATGAGGATAGCGCCTAACACTGCTGTGCGCGGAACCGCGTAGAGCACACCACTGATGAGGGCGAGCATGGCAACGGGAAGTAGTGTCTCCGAACCCCAGCCATCTGATGCCATGTCAGACGCGAATACATTCGGCTGCAACAACCCGATCAGCCCATCTGCAATCAAGATGAAGGCCACTATTGTGCTCATTAGGAGACCGGCGCGATGCTGGATCGTTCTCTTGATCATCTTCAATCTCCTCGCTGCGATCGATTATAGTATGAGGGAGACTATTAAACGACGCTAGCCGCTTGCCTGCGCTACAATTAAATTCGCTATTCCCGATCATTGCTCGAAAGCTGCCGTTCGCCTTCCTCCAACTATAGCAAAATTGATAGGTGAACGAACGTCGAGTTTTGAGGTGCGGGCAGGGGGGGGCTGAGTGTCGTATAATGGGTCGACGCGGTCACCGTTGTCGCTAGGTTGATGGCAACGGTCTTACCGCCATCATCGTGTTTGAGTATCCAATCAGTTCATGGCGTAAGAGCGTCCTGACTGGATCAGCCGTTGACGCGAGGTGTTACCAGGTACGGCGATGTGGGTTGCCGGGTCATACTCCTTTCCGATGCCGGGCGATCCTACGGGCGCCCAAATCTCAACAACCGTGTTCGAGTAGCTGTTGGGGAGGTAACGGATCCAGTAACCGTCGGGATGAAGGCTCCACCGCCCGTTCGGTACCCGGATGCTGCCCGGTCCAGCCGGTGCCATGCCAGCAAGGACCGCTACCCGTTCCAGCTCGGCGAAGCTGGTTCCTGGCGTTGTAAGCATGCGGCGCAGGTCCGCCTCAGCCTGCATGACTGACCGGACCTCGCGGGGGAGGTTTTGTGAGATTGGGCCGCTCGACAGAACGTCAAGCACATTTCGATTCAGACCGGCGAGCTGGCGCGGCGTCAGCAGCTGCGATGCCGCCATCTGCTGCTCGTTCGACAAATCTTCGATCTTGGCGCGCGACAGGATCGCCCAGAGCAGCGCTTGGATGGCATGCTGGTCGATCTCCGGATGCTGTACCGAGTTCCGGACGATAGTGATCACGGCGTCTTTTGCTCCACCAATCGGGGGGGCGTAGAGGTAACCGTCGCCACCTCCTGGACCATGGGTGCCGGCGTGCAAACAATAGCTTTGGTCGTTAAAGCGGTAGTAGCCAGCCTGAAGGACGAACCCGCCATTCGCCGTTCGCTGCAGCTGCGTCAGTTCGCGCCGCGGCAGGGGCGGGACGAAGCGATCTTGGCTCGGGTCACCCCAACGTGCATCAGGTAGGCTGGTGGAAATCGGTTCTTTGCGCAGGTTGGGCAAGGATATTCCGGCGCGCTTCGCCAGGTCTCCCAACTTCAATCCACCGAACTGCGCTTCAGCCGGCGCCAAAGAACAAGAAAGGACGACGGCGAATGCCGCTGCCCGAAACAAATGCCTATTCATTATGCCCCCCGGCGAAAAAATTCATCATAATCATAGCGCGCGCGGACCTAATTGTGAAGCTGGATCAGGACGTGGCGTAAAATGGTCTGACGCGGCTCGGCACATGGTACCGTACGCCTTGAGGCAGCACTGGCTTCGCCGAATTGGCCGACGCCGTCGGGTTGGTTTAACTTCGACAAGAAGGGGCAACGGAATTGGGGAAACGGGAATTAGTCCCGAGCGCGGGATCTGGGTCATGCTCGCTTGTCGGCACGTCGATGTCAGTGGCAGGAGGAAAGATGGATTGAAATCGAACATCTTAGTAGGCGCTGGCACGTATGGTAGCAGCGGAGGCGGCGGGATGTACGCGTTGTGCCAACGCAACGATGGGAACTAGGCTCTAGCGAACGCACAATCACACGCCGCGAATGCGTCGTTCAGCGTGTACTTCGCGCGTCATGACCTTCCTTATCTCATCGAAGAAAGCGCAGGCAGCGTCGGAGCCCATCCTACGCTGAAAGCAGTCATTCGTCTTCGATGCCTATTTCAGCCTAATCAGAATTGCCAAGCTTCCTGCAGAGCGACCGTTGCTAGGTCTATGAAAATGGGTAGCCTTTTCAGGTGGCAGTTTACAGGATATAATCGGCGCAGCAGGTATCGTGATGTTGATCTTGGGGGGGGGCGATGCGCAGAGGTATAGCAGCTTGGCTGACGCTTGGCGCAGCTTTAATGCCTGCCGCCGCAATGGCGCAAAGTTTCGACGTCGAGCAGGCGACGCGCGCCTATCTTGGGCTGCTACACGGACCAGCTAGGGTAAAGTCGGACAACTACTTCGAAGGACAAAACTGGCTAATCTTGTGGAGCGCGGTCGTCGGTGTACTCATCTATTGGGCAATGCTGGCGAGCGGTTTGTCAGCATGGATGCGCAGGTGGGCTGAAGCCAGAACTAAGCGCAAGGCGCTTGCGACAATGCTGTATGCCCTGGGATTCACGTTAACTTCTACGGCGCTGATGCTTCCGTGGACGATTTACACAGGGTTCATTCGCGAAGCGCAGTACGATCTCATGAGCCAAGCGTTCGGCCTCTGGATCATCGATCAGGCCAAAGCACTGGCTATTGCGTTGGTGGTCACGCCGCTGGTGCTCGCTGCGATCTTCGCCGTAATTCGACGGGCGCCTCGCTTCTGGTGGATCTGGGGTGCGGGATTGGCGTGGGTGTTCCTGATGATCACAACGGCAGCTTTGCCTGTGCTGATTGCGCCGTTGTTTTTCAAAATGAGCGAACTACCGGAGGGACCGCTGCGGGAACGGATCGTCGCGATGGCGCGGACCCATAACATCCCCGCAAAGCATATCTACGTCGCTGACCTTTCACGGCAGACAAAACGCATTTCGGCCAACGTTTCTGGGCTTGGTCCGACCGTACAGATTACGTTGGCAGATAATCTCCTCACTCGCACCAGCCCGGACGAGGTTGCAGCGGTTATGGGCCACGAGATGGGGCATTATGTGCTGGGGCATGTCTGGCGCAATTCGGCCTTCTTCGCAGTGCTGTTCCTCGCTATGTTTTTTGTCGTGGCGAAAGCCACGCCATTCCTTATCGCGCGAAACCCGCGCTGGCGTGTAGCCGGTGTCTCCGACGTCGCGGCGACTCCGGCGCTGCTATTGATCGCAACCCTCGTAATTACACTCGCTACGCCACTGCAAAGTAGCATAGTACGCACGGCCGAGGCCGAGGCCGACGCGTTTGGTCTCGACACGGCACGCCAGCCTGATGCTTTCGCGATGATTGCAATTCGCCTCTCGGAGTATCGTAAGCTGGAGCCGGGGCCAATTGAGGAATTTCTGTTATTCGATCACCCTTCGGGCGAGACGCGCATTCGCCGCGCCATGCAGTGGAAGAAGGATCATATCTTGAACGCGGAGATGGTAAAGCCGAGAATACTCACCTCGTGAATTGATCTAAGTTCAATTGGCGTGGGGATGCTTAACAGCTAAATGTTCCTGTCCCACAAGCGTTGCTAGTCCGCCGGGAGGAAGGGCTGTTCGAAAGACATCTGTTCCGACGAGATGAACCATGGCTGGCTTCCAACGCAGTAGGCCCCGCTTGTTATGGAACTGGTTCCGAACTGGCAATTCTACCCGAAAGCACGAACTCAGGCGATTGACGAGTGCTGCGCCGATCGTCTTGAAGGAACGGCTTTCCCAGGAAGGTGAATAAGGGATCGCCGAGGTACCGTCAGACTTACCAGAATCTGGTCCGTTTGGACGGAGACCGGCCTAAATCTCGATCCCGCTCGGAGTGACAGCGAGAACATAAGCAGGTCTGCCGCTAAACAATATGATAGCGAAGACGGTAAACTTGCTGCTCCAACCAAATAGGAAATCAGCGGTGCATTAGCTCTGCCAGTGCCCGGCTATTTGATGTGGGACATCGATTGGGGCGGGTTCAAATGCACCCACTGACAGAACGTTCGGCTATTTTGCTTTTCCCACGCCGTGCGCAAGAACGTTCCCTGGTACCAGCTGTAAGCAGCGCCGTTGGCGGCCACAGCTGAGTAATTCTTTTCCAGGTAAGCACGAGGTTCTTTGCCATTAGGCACCGGGTTGGGGAGAGCGTAGAGGAAGCGCGTCAAATTTTCGAACCGCCGGGGTAGCTTATCGGCATCACGCCGATCCAACGACCAGAACGCCAAGGCAATCTGGTTGGCTTCCGTTTCGCTGTCGGTACGATCAAGCTTCTGCATCCGTCCGGACATATGCTCCAGATAGTGTCCGAGTTCATGTGCGACGAGAAAGTTGTCGAAAACCTCTTCAAACATGGCTTGTGGGCTCAGTCCCATAGTACCCTGAGCCGCTCACGCCCCCATCATACCCTGCAACGGTGGCGGCAACTCGGACCATCGGGGAAGGTGAACCGACCGGTCCGCGAACATATACGAGACCATAGTTGGGTCGGTTTTCACAATCACGCCGGGGATGAAGCTCGGCTCGATGCCGCACTTCCGGACTGCGGCGACAAACCGATCTCTTATGGCAGCCCCACCTTTCTCGACCGGATCGTCGGCGCGCTGAGCTTGAGAGGCGGGAGAAGCGGCGAATAGACCCAAACACATCAATACTGACCAGACGCGTCTTGCACCCATTGTCGATCTCCCGCCTCGCAGGTGAATGTCTGCTTTGAGCTTGAGCTTTATGAACCCGAAAGCCGTCAGACTGCAAACACAACACCGCACCACCGAGTCAGCAGGTGTCGGAAAGCTGTCGTTCGGCCGAGATGAACCAGTCGTAGGTTTCGTGACGCGCATTGGGAGGCCTGAACTTCGTCTCATAGGCCGAAACGGCGGTTGGTTGGTCGTCGAAAAGCAGCAGCGCTATTTCGATCCAGGACGCGGCTATGGGTCGATGGCGAAATGCCGCAGCTGCTCGGTCCAGCAGGTGGGTAGATCAGCGGTGAACGCCAGCCGCTTGGCATCGAGCGTGGCGGGCTGCCGACCAGCTAATACATCGTCGATGATCGAGGGTGCCAGAAACGCCAGCCGCACGACGCGTGTGACGTAGGATTTCACGACCCCGTCGGCTTGTGCCAGTTCCTGTACGGTGATCTCGCCGCGTTGAAGCTGCGCCCACCAGCGCTGCGCTTTGACCAGAAGCTTGACCATCGAGGCATCAGGTGGCGCCGGTGCGATCGCGCGACCATCGTTCTGCACGATCCGGAGCCGGTGGCCTGTCCGCGTCAGCCGTGTCGGGCAGGTGAGCAGCAGGTTCGCGTCGGCTTCGGCGCTCGTTGCAACCGACAGGTGTTCTGCCATTGCCGCGGTCACAAGCTCGATCTGCAGCATGGTGGGATGCACGATGACCTTGGCGACAAGCGCGCGCAGCATCTCAGGATCCCGGCACCGTATTGCCGCAGCAGCGATACCTGCGGCGCTGAAGATGCGTGTAACGTCCGCCGATACGAGCGGGATCGACGCGCGTGCCAACAGCGCGATCGGATCATCGAACGCGGCCGCCAGAGCTTCGACGGTTGCGGTCTCGATCTCGCGTGCCGGGATACGTAGCGCCTTGCTGTTGCTGACCCCGTGGTGCGTTGAGTGGCTGACGTAATAACGATAGCGCACCTTGCCCTTGCAGGCATGCGCCGCGATCAGCTTCTCGCCAGCATCGTCGACGATCAACCCGGCAAGCAGGCTGCCGCTCGCCGTGTTCACAGCCCGTCGCAAACCCGGCACATGGCCGGCGAGCATAGTCTGTGTCGCGTCCCATACATCCTGACCGATGATGGCCTTGTGCAATCCCTTATGGCGCTGGTCACGGTGCGGGATGTCCCCCACATAGATCGGGTTCTTGAGGATGGCGTAGATCTGCCCGCGGCTGAACGCACAGCCACCAAAGTCGCGACCGTTGGCCATGCGTCGGACAGGCGTGTGGATCCGCTCGGCAGTGAGCTGGTCAACTACCAGACGGACGTTGCCGAGATCCAGGTAGCGTCGGTAGATGTCGCGCACGATGTTGGCATGAGGCTCGACGATCTCCAGTGTGCGTCCGTCAGGCCGGTAGCCAAGTGGCGGGACGCCGCCCATCCACATGCCCTTGGCCTTGGAGGCGGCGATCTTGTCGCGGATGCGCTCGGCGGTGACCTCGCGCTCGAACTGTGCGAACGAGAGCAGCATGTTGAGCGTCAGGCGTCCCATGCTGGTGGTGGTGTTGAACGACTGGGTGATTGAGACGAACGATACGCCTGCCTTGTCGAACACCTCGACGAGCTTGGCAAAGTCGAGCAGCGAGCGGGTCAGGCGATCGACCTTATAGACGACGATTATGTCGACACGGCCAGCGGCAATGTCCGCCAGCAGCCGCTGCAGGGCAGGGCGCTCCAGCGACCCGCCCGATAGACCCCCATCATCATAGACCTCCGGCAGCGCACTCCAGCCTTCGCTGGCTTGTGACAGCACATAGGCGGCACAGGCCTCGCGTTGCGCATCGAGCGAGTTGAACGCCTGCTCCAGACCTTCCTCGCTCGACTTGCGGGTATAGATCGCACAGCGCACGCGGTTCATGCCGCCAGCCTCTTCTTGAGGCCGAAGAAGGCTGGACCCGACCAGCGCGTGCCGGTGATCTCGCGGGCGACCTCCGATAGCGAGCGCCACTCGCGATCGTTCCAGCGGATCGCTCCGTCATCGCCGATCGTCACGATGTGCGCGGTGCCGTTCCACTCACGGATCAGCCGGGTGCCGGGACGTGCTGCCTGGGTAACCGTCTTTGCGCTCCCGAGCTGGGCGAGCCGCTGCTGACTGACACGCGAGAGGCCACCCAGCGCTTGCGCCTGCAGCTCGTACCCCAGCGCCAGCCGCAACATGCTCGGGCTGATCAGCGGCACTGGCGATACCTTCATCGCGCGCCACGCATCACGCAGTTGCGCCGACGACATCGTCGTCAGCGCAAGCATCTTGTCCTCCAGACCTGCCATTACGCAGCCACCGCCGCGATGCGGTAGCAGGTCTGGTCACCGCGTTTGGACTTCTCGAGTGTGTGCCCTTTCTTGCGCAGGCCGGTCAGCGCTGCGCGGGTAGTGTGCGGTAGCCACCCCGTGGCGGCGATCATGTCGGCAAGCGTTGCACCTTCTTCGCGCTGGAGCAGCGCCAGCACGGAACTGGCCTTGGTCACCCGCGGCACGTCCGGCTGGGCGGAGGGAGCGACGTTACCTTCACCTTCGCCGTCGTTTCCATTGTCGCCGCCGATGCCGATCGCGGCATTGCCGGCGTCAGTGATGAACACGCCGTATGCCACATCAGCTTCGGTGCGGCGTGCCGCCGTCTTGTCGCGGGTCTCACGTTCTTCCGCCAGGCCGTGCTTGATCAGCCCGGTAATCGCCTTGGTCAGGCGTGTCCCGGCGCCGCTCACACTTTCGGGGACCGGCAGCAGGCTGCCCGTGTCACGCTTGGCGGCGCCGGACAAAAGGATGGCGTCGAGATCGGTCAGTTTGGTCATGGGGGTGGTCCTTGTTCAAAGGCGAGCAGCACCTTGCTGCTCCCACCATCATCAGCCCCGCGGACCTTCATCGGCGGGGCGGGGCGGTTCCGTGCGGGCTGCCATCCAGTACGCCGACATTGCTCTGCTTGCAGCACAAGTCGAATGGTTTGTGCTGGCATAAGATGCGATCGGCATCCTTACTCGCGGCATGAACTTAGGCCGTACAGAAGTATAGAAAACGAGCAGACCGGGACGTTGGTCGCTACAAGGCTGCAAAAACTCAGCGTAATAGCATTTAATTCAAAGATAAAGTTGACCGTGCGGTCAGAATGGGACTTATCAATGATAAATTCTCTGATGATATAAACTCAACCAATGATCTCAGAAACCCAGCGCGTTTGGAAGCAGAAGCATCGCAGGCCGGGTTTTTGAATCACCAAAGCAAGGCCGGATACTGGAGAATGAAGCCTTTTCTTGAGAGTGTCATTCAAGCTGTCACGTCTGAACCATTGAAAAGCCAGATTGAGGGATGGCGAAGTTTGAGGCCGAGCAAAATGAACAAGTCTGTGAATCTGTAATGCGGCATCGGCCTTGGGCGATTGTCGCTTTCGGGTCTTAGTCGTGTCGTGGATTGCAGCGAGGCGAAGAAGCTCGCGCCGTGCTATCTCCCGATCTCGTTCGACAGGCGAACGTATCTGCCCCGAAAGTTCGTGGGATCCGAAACAAAGGCATTGGAAATCCCAAGCTGTAAGAGAGGCTCAAGCAATTTGTTCTGACTATCCGCAATTAGGCCACTCCGCGACGGACCCTTCCAACCCTCAGCGGGATTTTCGCCATTGATCGTGTAGATCTACGCCGCAATCACGACGAAGTCCGCCCAGACCACAACAGCGGGGCGGGCCTTCCTCTAGCAACCTGCCAGCTGTGACCGGCGCCGGCCGCTGGGTCGTCGGGCCGCAATGGCCCGCAGCTCGCGGGGAGGTAGCTGGCGTCGACGCCTTCACTCAGATCGACGAGACCGGCTGACGATGGGAGCGCTTGGCGATCGGCCGTTTGCGACGCAGCGCACTGAGATGCCTCCGCGGGAGAGGTGCTTACGGTCCCCGTCGTGGACCGTGATACCCGCTGGCAGGTCGTCGTGCGCGTCTCGCAGTCGGTCTTCCAGCCAAAGCCCGGCTTGAGTTCTTCTTTGAAGACCGGTCAACCTTTGGGCTGCCCTCAGCTGAAAAGCTGAGCGTTTCTCTGCAGGAAGGCGATCGCCAGGGCGATCCGCTGGGGAGTGTGTTCCTGTGCCCGTCGGAGTATGGTGATGTCCATCGTGTGAGCGATTAGATCCGTAAGGATGGGCTGGAGGCGGCCGGCCTCGATGGCCTCGATCGCGTTCCACTTGGGCGTCCAGATAATGCCCATGCCCGCAATGCCGGCTGCACGGATCGCATTGCCCTCGTTGACGATCAGCATCGGCGTCGGATCCCTTCGGATCGCCGTCTCGCCAGAGGCGGTCGGCATGCGGTAGCGCCACGTTTCGATCAGGCCGGTACCCTGATTGCGGAAGGCGATGAGATCGTGATGAGTCAGATCGTCCAACGTCATCGGCGTCCCTCGCGCCGCCAGGTAGTCGGGCGATGCGCATGTCACCCAAGGGAACGTAAACCAGCTCTGGCGTAGATGACCAGGGATCCCGCTGATCGGCCCGGCACGCAGCGCGAGGTCAATCCCCTCGTCCGCCAGATCGTCCATTGCGTCGCTGGCGCGGAACTCGAGCACTATTTCGGGATGCTCGGTCCGGAAGCGGGCTGCCAGTGGAATGAGGCAGGCGCTTAGGAATGCTATCGGCGCGCTGATGCGAACCTTGCCACCGGCCCCTCTTGTCGCGACATCCTGCATTGCCGCTTCGACGCTGTCGATCCGGTCGAGCGCTTCGCGCACCGAGGGCAGCAGGCGCTCACCCTCCGGCGTCAGCGAGAGCGCGTGCGTTGACCGGTTAAGCAAGCGGATCGATCCAACCTTCTCCAGCCGTGAAATCGTCTTGGACACCGCCGACGTCGAAATGCCGAGCTGACGACCGGCTGCCGCGAACGACCCTCGATCGACGATCGCCGAGAAACATCGAAGCTGGAGAAGCGTCAGGTCCGCGATCATCGGTGTTGCTACCATGGCAACACTGAATAGCTTGGTAGACCGCTACAGGAAATACCTCGGAGCGCGTATTTGGATGTCGCTTTGGAGCGATATTCATGAGCCTGCCGTCCAGTGATACCGACATACCGACGACGACTCGTCTCTCAATCGCATGGCCTGCGATCATGTCATTGTCGCTGGGCGTGTTCGGATTCGTAACTTCCGAGTTCCTGCCGCCAAGCCTGCTTACGCCGATGGCGCGAGATCTGGGAACCAGCGTCGGCATGGCCGGGCAGTCGGTCACGGCAACGGCCTTCGTAGCAGCGATCGCAGGCCCAACTGTCGTCATCGGCACGAGCCGCTTCGACCGACGTACGACCCTCCTTGCGCTGACGCTATGCCTGATCGTGTCGAGCGTGCTGGCCGGACTGGCTTCCGATCTCACCGCACTCATCGTTTCGCGCGTACTGCTCGGCGTTGGGCTCGGCGGCTTCTGGGCGATGTCCGTGGCGCTCGTCATCCGGCTGTCTCCTCCCGGATCGGAGGCGCGCGCCATGGCCGTCATCATGACGGGCGTCTCCGTGGCAACCGTCTGCGCGGCTCCGCTCGGGGCCTGGATCAGTTCGACGCTCGGGTGGCGCCTCGCCTTCCACCTGACTGCAATTGTGGGCGTAGTGGCGCCTGTCGTTCAGATGGCAACGGTGCCGTCGCTGCCTTCGATGGGCAGCACAAGCCTGTCCACGCTCGGCGCTGCGCTGCGACGGCCCGCGATCAGGATCTCGCTTTTCGCGACCTTCTGTATCGCCAGCGGCCACTATGCAGCCTTCACCTACGTTCGGCCCTTCCTTGAGGACATTTCGAGGCTTGACGCGCCATCTCTCTCCCTGCTTCTGTTGGGGTTCGGTATTGCCGGCTTCTTCGGCAATATCCTGGGCGGCGTCGTCTCACAGCGGAGCGCTCGCGTCGCCATCGCCGCTGCGGCAATCGGCATCGCCGGCGCGATGGCGGCCGCAGTCGTTGCAGGCACGTCGCATCTGGTCGCCTCGGCAGCTGTCGTCCTCTGGGGACTCTCGTTCGGTGCCTATCCGGTCAGCATTCAGACTTACCTGACGCAGGCCGCGCCTGACGATGCGGAGAGCGCCGGAGCAGTCCACCTAAGTGTCTTCATGATCGCCGTCTCCTTGGGAGCGATCTTTGGCGGCATTCTAGTCGACCGCCTCGGCCCCGTCACCACTTTCGCCGTGGCAGGTGTTGCCGCGCTTTTCGGCGCGATCCTGATCTCGGCGGCCAAACCTCTCCGCAAGGCGGCCTAGGCCTGACCGCGGCCGAAAAATTCTCATCTTAACGTAAGAAGGATAATCATCATGACGACGCCAGAAGTCCAAGCCGGCCTGACGATGGAAATCTACGAAGGGTTCAAGCTCAACCAGACCAAGCGTTGGAACGCCATTGTTCATCCCGACGTCATGACCAACAGCCCGGCCGGTCGCGACATTGCGGGCCGCGAGGCGCTCCAGAGCTGGATCAAGGCCTTCCACGTGGCTTTCGATCTCCGTGTTGATCTGATCGATCACTATCTGGCAGGCGACCGAGGGCTGGTGACGATCAACCTGCACTGGAAGCATGACCGGGGTGCGTTCTTCGGCCTCGAGCCGACCGGTCAGAGCGGCACGTCGATCGAGAGCTTCATCCTTCAGTTGAAGGACGGACTGGTGACGCATTTCACCGTCGCCGACCAGTCGCTCGACCTTGCCATCTATCTTCACGAACAGGGCATGGAGATGCCGCGCCGAGCCACGCCGCCGGCGCTGATCGCGGGCTGATCACCGTGCGCGCCCGATCGGCAGCGCAACCGCTGTCGATCGTATCAGAGCCAAAGGGTGCCCAAACAGGCCCTGATCGTCGTTCCAGTGGCCATCAGCGACAATCGCCCGCACGCAGCGGAAGCCTCGCGTTCGAATGGCCGTATTGCGACGTTCTGCGGCGCTGCTCAGAGCTTACCGAGAGGAGACGAGATTTTGCCCTGTCATATAGAGTTCTTCGAGTTCGGCGAACCCGAGGTGCTGACGTTCGTAGAGGCGGAAGCAGGAAAGCCAGGCCCAGACGAAGTGCTGATCCGCATACGCGCGATCGGCCTGAACCGGGCCGAAGCCATGTTTCGTCGCAACGAGTACATCAAGGCGCCGACCCTCCCTGCAGTGCTCGGAAGCGAGGCGGCGGGAACCGTCATTGCCGTTGGCCAGAACGTCACGCATGTCTCTGCAGGTAATGACGTCAACATTGTGCCCGGCTTCCCGCTCGGAGACTACTGAATCTACGGTGAGATCGCGACCGCGCCGGCGCGTGCGGTGATCGCCAAGCTGCCCACCTTGTCCTTCGAAGAGGCGGCATCGCTTTGGACCATGTTCCTCACCGCCTATGGTCCTCTGATTGAAGAGGCGTCGATCCAGGTCGGCGAGCACGTGCTGATCTCCGCCGCGTCCAGCAGCACCGGCCTCGCGGCCATCCAGCTCGCCAATCTTGTTGGAGCCATCCCGATCGCGCTGACCCGCACCAACGCCAAGCGGCAGAAGCTCCTCGAGGCGGGTGCAGCTCACGTCGTCGCCTACGACGAAGACGATATGGTGGCGGAGGTGATGCGGATCACCGACGGGCGTGGCGCGAGTGTTGCCTTCGATCCGGTCGGGGGTTCTCTCCTGCCCAGGCTTCTGAAGGTGATGCCGTGGAAGGGCACCATCTATCTGTACGGGGCGCTCGGCGGCAACACCATGACGATTCCCGTGCTGGAGCATCTTGGGCAGATGGCGACAATACGGGGATGGATCGTCGCCGACCTGCTGGCGGATCCCCTTCGGATGGACGCCGCGGTCGCCCATATTGGGAACGCTCTCGAGGCCGGGAAGATAAAGCCCGTCATCGACTCAGTCTTCGGCTTTGACCAGATGGTCGAGGCACACCGTTATCTCGAATCTGCGCAGCAGTTCGGGAAGATCGTCGTCACGGTCGCTGATTGACCCAAATCGGCGCAGGTCTGGCCGCCTCGGCTACCGCTCGCATCCCGTATGCAAACGGTCACGATGCCAGCTTGACCGCTTTGCACCGGAGACGCGCATCAATCAGAACCTGACCGGATCAGTCGTTGCGGGCAGTCCGGCTTACCGCTGCAACAGGTTTCTTGCGGTCTCGATATGCTTGCTGGCCGAAGCGAGGAAATCCGATGGTTCGGGCACGTCGACGCCGCGGATACACCCCGGACGAGCCGCCATCCGTGCCTCCCATGTCAGGAGATTGTCCAGCCCGCTCACGTCGATGCCGCCCCACTCATGGATGCGGATCCAGCACCAGTGTGCGATATCGGCGATGCTGAACTCGTCGCAGAGAAAGTCCCGCCCCTGCAATTGCCGGTCGAGCACCTCGAAAAGCCGACGGCATTCATTCTGGTAGCGCTCGATCGCGATCGGGATCTTTTCGGGCATGTAGCGGTAGAACACGTTGGCCTGTCCCATCATTGGCCCCACACCCGACATCTGGAACATCAACCATTGGAGGACACGCGACTCCCCGTTCGGGTCCGACGGGAGAAACCTGCCGTATTTGCGCGCAAGATAGATCAGTATCGCGCCGCTTTCGAACACCGCGAAGTCGCCGTTCGAACGGTCCACGATCGCCGGAATGCGCCCGTTGGGATTGATCTTGAGGTACGCTTGCTCCTTCTGCTCCTTGCCCGCCAGGTTCATCGGCGACACCTCGTAGGAAACGCCGAGCTCCTCCAGCATCACCGATGCCTTCCACCCGTTTGGCGTGGGCGCTGTGTACAGCAGGATATCGGGCTTGCTCATTGCGCCGTTCCTTGGTTCGCGATCGTCGGGCCAGCAGCGCCGCGATCGACTTGCGACGTCGACAGCAGCAGGGTCACCCGGCCAAGTGCCAGGCAGACGGCTCCGACGAAACGGACGATGTCGAGGCTCTCTCCGGGCGGCCAGGAGAGATAGACCGGGACGCTGTAGAAGACCGTTCCGAGCACAAACAACAGCGGCACCCGCGCTGCGGAGGAAGCGCCCATGTTCATGAAGGTCGCGCAGGCGATCGTGCCCATCGCGTGCATCAAGGCAATCTGGGCAGCCTGGCGCAGCAGCGCGCCATGGGCGCCTTGCCCAAGTGCGGAATGGTCGATCATCATGATCCCGGCGATGAAGGCGTTGATGACCGCCGCACGCAACCACGTGCGCCGCGACCACCATCGATACGGCGTGAACCGGCGCAGGATGTTCGGGCCGGCACCGACCTTTGACCTGCGCGTCATTCAGCGCCCCGCAGTGTCAACCGGCCCGACGAAGACACGCCGTTCCTAATCGGCAAGCTCGATCGACACCCGGTCCGGATAGAAAGCGAGGTGGTTCGCGATCTCGCCCACGGCCTTAAACGGCGCTTCATAAGTCCACACGCTGTTCACGCCTGCCTCGCCGAGCGCCGGGATGCTGTAATAGTTGGCGTCGCCCTTGTACGGGCAATAGGTCGTGTGTGTGGAGCGCTCCAGCTGCGACATGTCGACGTCACCGCGCGGAATATAGCGAACCGGCGGGTAGGACGCCTCCGAAAGCGTCAGCGCTCTGCTCGTCCGGGCAATTTCAAGCGGGCCCTTGCTGACGATGACCGTCGACGAACAGTCCTCGATCTCGATCGGGTGACTGGCATTCGGGATCAGTATCTTGCGGTCGGTCATCGAAGATCCTTTCGTCAGGGAAGTCATAGCGTTCGAGTCATCAGGAACCGCGGTTTGGCAGAGGCCTTACGCTGCGGGCAGGTCAAGGGCCTTGCGCAGATCAGGCCCGGACATGCCGGTGTCGTAGACGGGCGCACCGAAATCGAACTCGCGCGAGCGATCGAGCGACCCGACGATCACCGGATCGAAGCCCGCGTCGGTCACGAGCGTGGCGGCAATCTCCAGCGCTCCGCCGTGGTCCGAAGCGAGCGGGATGCCGACGCGGGGCGCGGTCCGATGCGCCTCCGTTGCCAGCGTGCGATCCCACACGCTGTTGAAGGCGCGCACGATCCGCACGCCCGGAAACCACTCGCGCAGATAAGGCCCGGTTCCGCGGCCCGATTGCCGCACCTCCTGCGCCATCGGGCCGTCCCGATCCGGATACGGGTTCGCAGTTTCAAGGACGACCTTGCGACCGAGCGCTTCGGTCATGCTGCGCCCGAAGTCCGGCAGGGCAACGAACGGGATCGACAGCAGGACGACGTCGCCAAAGGCGATCGCCTCTTCCGGCGTGCCCGCCCGTGCAGCGCCGCCTGCTTGCTCGACCAGATCGCCCAGGTTCTCCGGATGGCGCGACGAGAACAGCACCTCGTGCCCCGCCTGCGACCAGAGCTTTCCGATCTGTCCACCGATCTGGCCACTTCCCACGATTCCGATCTTCATCGTTCGTCCTGTCTTGTCACGCTTGGGGATTGGAGGCGCCTCAAAGACTCCTGTCGAAGGTCGCAGCCGGTCGAGGGCCGCTCACGGCACCAGCACCGAGATGCCCGAGGCGGCGCGGCTCTCGACCTGGGCGTGGAGCGTCGCTGCCTCGCGCAGCGGGTATCGTGCGGGTGAGATCTCGCCGAAGGCGCCGCTGAGATAGAGGGCGAACACTTCCGCCATGCCAGCGCGAAGCTCGGCCGCCGTTTTGATGTAATTCGGGACCTGCGGTACAACGACGGTGGCGCCGCGCCGCGCGATCGCGTCAGGGTCGGCCCTGGGCCAGCCCCCGGACGCTCCGGACGAGATGATCGTCCCTCCCGAGCGCACGGTCCCAGCGTCGAGCAGGCGGTTGGCGGTATCCGCGCCGATCCCGTCGAACACGACATCGACCCCGTTTCCGTCGGTGAGCCGCGCGACCAGTTCGATCGCTTCGTCCAGCCCGACGGCGACGTCGCCTGCGCCGCTCTCGTGCGCAAGAGCGCGTTTCGCTTCGCTACCCACCGCGCCGATCACGAGCCCGCCGCGATAAGCAGCGAGCCGTGCCGTCAACGACCCGACGCCGCCGGCAGCGGTGGTGACAAGCACGGTCTGGCCGGGCTGAACCTCGAAGAGCTGAACCGAGCAGAGCCAGGCCGTGAAGCCCTTAACGGTCAGCGCGGCAGCGGCCTCGAAGCTGATGCCCTTCGGCAACGGGAACAGCAGGTCCGCTTCCATCAGGCGCGTGGCCGCATAGGCTCCCTGCGATCGGAGATATCCGACGGGACCGCCGACCGCAAAGTCGGTGACATCCGCGCCGATCGCCGTCACCACCCCGGCGCCTTCGATCCCCATCACGCGGCCCGGCTCGTCATCGGACATCGAGCCGCGGCGCTGCAGGACATCGAAATAGTTGAACCCGATCGCCTTCTGCTCGATTTCGACCTGCGTGGCGGCTGGCGCCGCAACGTCGCGCTCCTCGGCCCGCATCACTTCCGGGCCACCCTGTCCGTATTGAGCAACCACCAATGTCATTTCGACCACCTTCAAATCCTGGAGTTGCTACGCGAACGTTGGGCGCAGATCGCTCTCGATGCTGGAGTTCAGGCGACGAACCGCACCACGCCGCCATCCACGCGCAGGGCGGCGCCGCTGGTCGCGGAGGCCTGTTCGGAACAGGCGTAGACGATCATGTTGCCGACTTCCTCGACGGTGGCGAAACGCTGGATCAGGCTCGTCGGGCGGAGCGCCTGCAGGAAGCCTTGCTCGGCCTCCCCGACCGTCATGCCGTTGTCCGCTGCCTGCTGGACCATATAGTTACCCATGATCTCGGATCGGGTCGGCCCCGGAAGCACCGCGTTGACCGTGACACCCGTGCCCGCGACCGCTTCGGCCAAGCCGCGCGAGACGGCGAGCTGCGCAGTCTTGGTCATGCCGTAATCCAGCATCTCCTTGGGAATGTTGACCCCGGACTCGCTGCTGACGAAGACGACGCGTCCCCAGCTTTTGCCGACCATGCGCGGCAGATAGTGGCGCGACAGGCGCACGCCGCTCATCACGTTGAGCTGGAACAGCCCAAGCCAGTCCTCGTCAGGGATGGCTGCGATGTCGTCGATACCATTATATTCCCGCAGGTACGCGGTGCCCACGTTGTTTACGAGGATGTCGGCGTCCGGCGCTTGCGCGATGAAGGCGTTTGCCCCTTCCGCGGTCGCCAGATCGGCAGCGATGCCGGAAATTGTAGTTTGCGGAAACGCAGCGCGCATCTGTTGCAGCGCTTCATCAACCCGCGTCTGGGTGCGGCCATTGATGATCACCGAAGCGCCCGCCTGCGCCAGCCCTTCCGCAGCTCCCCGGCCGATGCCGGCGGTGGAACCTGTTACAATGGCCGTGCGGCCGCTCAAGTCGATCTTCATGGAACTGCCTTTATGGTTTGGCGCCGGTCACCCTTAAAGGTGCCGGCGCCATGGCTTCAGAGCGCGATACCTGCGCCGGCCAGAGCGCTGTCGATGCGATCATCGACTTCGCGCTTCGTTGCAGCCCATGCCGGCACCATGTCCAGCAAGCGCTGCTGCCAAGCGACGAGGTTGGGGAACTCGTTGAACGGCACCTTCGTGCGCTCGTTCTGCGAGAAGGGGGCCGCGATGTCGATGTCCGCCAGCGTCAGATGATCGCCCACGATGAAGGGCCGGTTCGCGAGGTGCGCATCTAGGACGGCGCCGGCGGCGCGGATTTTGGCGAACGTCAGGTCCGTGATGCTCTTGTCCTCGGGCTGGTTCATGAAGCGCTTGCCGATCCGCTCATCGAACGTGAGCACGGAGAAAATCCTCCACTGCTCACCCGACCAGAACATCCACTGCAGCACTTCGTAGCGCTCCTGCGGCGTAGCGCCGAGCAGGTCGCTGCCGACCTTTTCCGCGAGGTAGATGTTGATCGCTGAGGATTCGTAGAGGACGACGTCGCCGTCGACCATCACCGGCGACAGGCCGTGCGGGTTCAGCTTCAGGAATTCGGGCGTGTGGCTCTCGCCCTTGAAGAGATCGATGCCCACGCGCTCGATTTCGATGCCCATGACGGCGGCTGCCGACGTCACGCGGCGCAGGCTGCCCGAACCGGGATCGCCATAAATCTTGATAGCCATTGGAAATACTCCTTCTTGTGAGGTAACTTGGAAAATCAGGCTGGGATGCCGGCACGCAGCCGATCAAGCACCGGCAACAGCTCGGACGGATCGGGTCGCCGGGTGTAGTCGGGGTTGACCTCGGCATAGGCAATCACGCCATCCGTCCCGATCACGTAGCGCGCCGGCATCGGCAGCACCCCTGACGGATCGCCATTGACCTCCGTCAGGTCGGCCCCGAACTGTCGATAGACCTCGATCAGATCAGCGGGCAGCGAGAAGCGCAGGCCGAACTTGTCGGCGACGGCGGCACCGGGATCGCTCAGGATCGGAAAGTCGAGCTTGTTGTCGCGCTGCGACTTGCGGCTGTTCGCCGGCGTCTGCGGCGAGATCGCCACAAGGCTCGCGCCGCGTACCTCGATCTCGGGCCGGACTTCTTCCAGCGCCTGCAGATCAAAGTTGCAATAGGGGCACCAGATGCCGCGATAGAAGGTGGCTACCAGCGGCCCGCGCGTGAGCAGCTCCCGCGAGTTCACGGTGATACCGTCCGCGTCCTGGAGCGTGAAGTCGGGCGCCGTGTCGCCGGCCCTCAAGGCATGATCGGCCTGCCCGCTGTCGAGGAGCGTCTGCGTGGCCCGGTTCATTGTGTCTAGCTGTTCGCGGTTTGGTACGAGCGGAAAACGTCCGTTCTCGAAATCCTCGCGCATCGCGTCGAGCTTGTCCTGCAGCTTCATCGCCATTCTCCGTATTGCGGCAGAGCCGCCGTGGACGAAGATCTAGGTTATCCAAGAGCAACGGTGTATCTACTCGGTGTGGACAACATATATCCGGATATTGAATGAGTGATCGTTGGCAGGAGATGACCGTGTTTGTCCGCGTTGCGGAGAGCGGCAGTCTTTCGCGCGCGGCGCGCGAACTGAAGCTGTCCCAACCTTCGGTCTCGCGTATCGTCGGCACGCTGGAGGCGCGGCTGGGCACAACGCTCCTGTTGCGCACCACCCGCAGCATCTCACTGACGGAAGCCGGCGCTTTGTACCTGGAGCGTGCGAGAAATCTGGTTGCAGAGATGGAGGAGGCCGAACAGGCGACCCGCGGCGTGGACTCGCTCCATGGAGTGATCCGCCTCGCGATGCCGGTACTCTACGGATCACGTGCGGTGATCCCGGCGATGGCGGTCTTCCTGGCCCGGCATCGGGATCTTCGGGTCGAGATGATCATGAGCGACGCGCGCCAGAACCTCATCATGGACGGCATCGATGTTGCAATTCGGCTGGGCGTCGGGCCGCTGGATGACTCCACCTTCGGTGCCCGCAGGCTTGGTCTGGTCGAGCGACTGGTGGTCGCGGCCCCGGCCTACCTTTCTACGAACGGCGTGCCCGCCAATCCGGCGGAGCTCGCCCAGCACGACTGCATCATCCAGCATGGGCTGTTCGGTAGGGAGAGCTGGCGCTTTACCCACAATCAGACCGTCACCTCGGTCAATGTGCACGCGAAGCTCTGGATCAATTCGGCGTCTGGGGTGCTCGCGGCCGCGGTCGCGGGACTGGGCGTCGCGCTGGCGACCCGGATCATGGCGGGGGAGGAACTGCGCACCGGTCAGCTCGCGCAGATCCTGGACGGGCACCGGCTTGAACCCGCCGAGGTCTACGCCGTTTTTCCCGCAGGTCCAAAGCCATCCGCGAAGGTCCGGGCGATCGTGGATCATCTCGAGGCTTCGCTACGCGCCCCAGACTGATCGAGCCTATGTTTTACAGCCGATCACCATGCGGAACCCGGTCTGGTTCCTGATCCGGGCGTCTCCCACTCACGCTACGTCCGGGAGACGGGCGATGATGGTCTCGGCGTGCTGTTCAACCCAGTGATCAAGAGCCTTGACCAATGGGCTCAGTGACCAGCCGAGGTCGGTCAGCTCGTATTCCACCCGGGGCGGAACCTCGGCGTAGCTTGTCCGGATAACGAGAGATGCCGATTCCAGGCGCTTTAGCGTCTGGATCAGCATCTTCTCGGAGATGCCCCCGATTCGTCGCCGCAGCGCGCCCGTCCTCTGTGTGCCCTCGCTCAGGGCGTGCAGGATCAGCATCGACCATTTCTCTGCCAGAAGCGTCAGGACGGACCGGGCCGGGCAGTCCGGCAGGAACACGTCGCAGGGCAGATCGCGGAACGGCGGACGGGTTCCTTCCATGCTTACCTCCGGGTAGGTACTTGAGCCTCAGGATGTGCCGGTTATCTCCTCTGGATGCAATCAGGCCATTACTCGCATGACGGGGAGCTACCCGCATGATCTACCATATCGGCAACGCGACCGTTCAGAGGATCTGGGAGACCGACCTGAACGGCATGGCCTTCGCGCAATTGCTGCCGGGGTTGGATGCCGATGCCCGCCGCGCTTATCCCGACTGGTTTCCGGCCGGAACATTCGACGGCGAAGGTCATGCCTTCATGAGCCTGCATGCCTGGCTAGTTCGCCACGAGGGCCGCGTGATTCTCATCGACGCCGGTGCGGGCAACGACAAGGAGCGTCCGCAGCAGAAGGTGCTGGACAGGCTCTCAACCGAGTTCCTGGCGCGGTTGCGCGAGGCGGGCGTCGAACCGGAGGAGGTCGACTCCATTCTCCTCACCCACATTCATTCGGACCATGTGGGCTGGAACACCAGGTTGGAGAAAGAACGCTGGGTGCCGACCTTTTCCAATGCGGAGGTCATCGTCTCGGACCTGGAATATGCCTATGGCCTGGCCCTTACCAAGGAGGACGAATCCGGGATCAGCGCGGCGCGCGCCCGAGCCGGACTTGGCGATCCGGTTCGCTTGCCCGTGTCGGGCACCTTCGCCGACAGCATCATGCCGCTGGCGGGTAAGATCCCGGTCCGCCGCGTCAAGGTCGACGGGTCGGAAGTGCTGCCGGGCATCCGCTTCCTGCCTACGCCCGGACACAGCATCGATCATGCTTCGATCGAGCTGGTCAGTGGCCGCGAAACCGCCCTGTTCAGCGGCGACGTGTTCCACCACCCGGTCGAAATATACGATCCCGATCTAGTTTCGGTATTCTGCGAGTTCCCGGACGCTTCCCGCCGATCGCGCCGCCGTTTCCTCGACCATGCGGCGTCGACCGGCAGCATGGTGTTCTCCAGCCACTTTCCCAATTCATCAGCAGGCCGGATTTCACGCTCGTCCCGCGGTTTTAAATGGAGCTTCAGCTAAGGTGCCGCGCGGCGCTGTCCTGCGCACAGCCTGCCAGCCCAGGGCATCAAACACCTGGCCTCACGCTTCGGGGAGGGAAGGGGCGAACGCTCGTTCCTGACTTCGCGTGTTGGCCGTGTGGCAGACGGACCCGGCTGCGGATGGAAGCAGCCGGGCACGACGCCCACGTAGGACTTACTTGGCCGGTGCGCCTTGCGCTGCCTGTTCGATCAGTTTCGTCACCGCGTCCGGGTGCGACACGTAGACGGCGTGACTGCCGGGCGATTCCACCACGGTGGCATGGGCGCGGCCGGCCATACTGCGCTGCGCCGGCGGCGGGATCATCTTGTCGTCCGCAGCGACCAGATACCAGCTGGGCTTGGACTTCCACGCCGGCACGCTGACCGTTCCCTGAAGTGCCGCGACGCCCCAGGGCACCTGCGAGTCCGCCATGAAGGCTGCGACGTCGGGGCGCACATCGGCGGCGAAGGAACTGGCGAACTTGGCCCGATCGAGGAGAAGGTAGCCGTCCACCGGTGGCAGGATCGGCGGCACGGGCGCACCAGCGGGCGGGTTGGCGATCAGGCTGGCGACGGACTCACCCACGTCGGGTGCGAAGGCCGTGATGTAGACCAGACCTTTTACCTTGGGATCGTTGCCTGCCTCGGACACGACGAAGCCTCCATAGGAGTGCCCGACGAGGATCACGTCGCCCTTGGCCGAGGCGATGGCGCGCTTGGTGACGGCAACGTCGTCTTCCAGCGTGGAGGTGGGATTCTGGACCACGATGACCTCGTAGCCATCCTTCTTCAGCAGCTTGTAGACGCCGTCCCAGCCGGAGCCGTCGACGAAACCGCCATGGACCAGCACCACCGACATGTCGGCGCGGCTTTTTGAGGCCGCCAGGACAGGGGAGGCGAGCAGCGTCAGGGATGCCGCCGAACCCAGCAGCTTCAACATTTTGATCATTTTCATCTCCATGGACACGGTGAGCGTCTCGCTTACGATTGCTGATCCAGGCGGACGGCGGTGCCGTGGCGTGCCAGGTGGGAGTACGGGCAGACGATGTCGGCCTGGGCGATCAGCTCCTCTGCCACGGCGGGTTCGATGCCGGGCAGGGTGACCGAGAGCGCCACGTCGAGCGCGAAGCCCTGGCCGTCATCGCGCGGGCCGATGCCGACGGTGGCGGTGACCGACGTCTGGTCGGAGACCTTCACCTTCTTCTGGGCAGCGACGTGCTTGAGCGCACCGAGGAAGCAGGCGGCATAACCCGCCGCAAAGAGCTGCTCGGGATTGGTGCCTTCGCCGCCGCTGCCGCCGAGTTCCTTCACGGTGTCGAGGACCACCGCGAGCCGTCCATCGCCTGTCTTGGCTGTCCCGGTGCGGCCGCCTGTGGCGGTGGCATTGGCGCTGTAAAGAATGTTCATGTCGTTCTCCATCGAGCTCAGAATCGTATGCCGCGATATTCGTTATCGTGATAACTGATAAATGGGAGAGGCAGACGGGCTTGTAAAGGCTTTTATTTATCGCGATATCTAGTTCGACGATATGGTTCCGCTGAACCACCGTGGAGACGCGACGTGAACACCCCGCCTGATACCCTGCCGCTCGACGATCATCTCTGCTTCGCCATGTACTCGGCGAACATCGCGATCAATCGCCTGTATCGGCCGGTGCTCGACGAGCTGGGTATCACCTACCCGCAGTATCTGGTGCTGAGCGCGCTTTGGGAGACAGATGGCCGCACGATCGGCGAGATCGCCGAGCGGCTGGCGCTCGAATCGAGCACCATCACGCCACTCGTCAAACGGCTAGAGACAGCCGGCTTCCTTGGACGTAATCGCAATCCCGATGACGAGCGACAGGTGAACGTCACTCTGACCGTCAAGGGCAAGGCTCTCCGGCAAAAATCGAAATGTCTCACCGAGACGCTTCTGGATCGTTCGGGACTTCCTGTCGCGGACATGGTCCGATTGAACAGGGAGGTAGGCGCGCTTCGTGATGCATTGACGGCGCGCGCAGACCTGCGAGCCTGAAGGCGGAGTTTCCTTTGTCACCGTCCGCAAAATCGCGGCTGATCCATGAAAGCGGGGAGCGCTGATCGAGCCCCCTGGCGCGGCTTTATCTACATCCACCAATTATCGGCGCAGGCCAGATCGTCTTCGCAGAAGGTTCGCTCGGTCGTCGGCTATATTTCTAGGACGGAGAGTGGGCCTTCAAGATGGGCGCGAGCCTGAGAAGGTGGCAAAACATCCTTCTTGTCGCCGTAGTACCATCCATAGGCCGCGAAGATCGACTTCACGAGCTCGAGGAGGTGCTGGTCCAGCTCATCGCAGCGGGGATGGTTGCGCATCTCCACGCCCTGCCGCTCGCACCTGATCAGGCCCGCCTCCCGCAGCACCTTGATATGCGCGGAGAGCGAGGACTTCGGGATCACGCGGTCCCGGGCGTGGGCATTTGCAGAACACGTCCCGCCGGAACCCTCACCACCGATGCGCGCGCAGATCGCTGCTCGCTCCGGATCGGCGAGCGCATGCAGGATCATCTCGGGTCGGATGTCCTCGACGGCAGGGTGAAAGAGCGGCCTCATGCCAAATTACATAGGTGGCCTTGACAGACAGATCAATTGTTCCGATGTTCTGAACTTCAGAATTTGTCCTCACCTCGTAGAGTTGGCTGCCATCAGCGGCTTCCGCTGGTCCTTTCCGAACGGAGCATTCCCGATGTCCTCTACCGATACCAGTGCGCTGTTCCGGCCGTTCAGCCTGAAGACGCTAGATCTCAAGAACCGCATCGTCATGGCGCCGATGACGCGCGGCATGGCGCCCGGCGGCATCCCGCGTGAGCCGAACGCCGCCTACTACCGCCGCCGTGCCGAGGGTCAGGTCGGCCTGATCCTGTCCGAGGGGACGGTCATCGACCGTCCGGCGTCCCGCAACCATCCCGACGTCCCGTCCTTCTACGGCAACGACGCGCTCGCCGGTTGGCAGGGCGTGATCGACGCCGTCCATGACGCTGGCGGTCGGATGGCGCCGCAGCTCTGGCACACCGGATCGACCCAGTTTCAGGATTGGGAGCCCGCGTCCCCGGTGGAGAGCCCGTCAGGCCTGCTGGCGCCCGGCCAGCCCCGTGGCGAGGCGATGAGCGAGGAGGCGATCGCCGATACGGTGTCGGCGTTCGCCAGGGCGGCTGCCGACGCCAGACGGCTGGGTTTCGACGCTGTCGAGGTCCATGGTGCGCACGGCTACCTGGTCGACCAGTTCTTCTGGTCGGGGACGAACCTCCGCACCGATCGCTACGGCGGCGCCTCCCTGAAGGAGCGGGTGCGGTTCGCCGGCGAGATCGTCGCCGCGATCCGTGCAGCGGTCGGCGCCGACTATCCGCTCATCCTGCGGGTCAGCCAGTGGAAGCAGCAGGACTACACCGTTCGCCTGGCAGAGACCCCTGAACTGATGGCCGAGTGGCTTCAGCCGCTCATCGACGCCGGCGTGGACATCCTGCACTGCTCGCAGCGCCGCTATTGGCAGGCGGAGTTCCCCGAGGTGGACGGCGAGAACGGCCTCAATTTCGCAGGCTGGGCGAAGAAGCTGACCGGCGCTGCGACGATCGCCGTCGGTTCGGTCGGCCTGTCGCAGGACTCGGCCAGCGCCTTCCGGGGCGAGGGTTCGACCAGCGTAAGCCTCGATCCCCTGATCGAGCGCATGGAGCGGGACGAGTTCGACCTGATCGCTGTCGGGCGGGCGCTGCTGAGCGATTCCAATTGGGTGCTGAAGACCCAGGGTCAGGACAGCGAGCCGCTCAAGGGCTTCGATGTCTCCTCGCTGGCCGAGTTGGTCTGATGAAGACGACAGCCCTGACAGCACGCCGTTACGGTCGACCCGACGTGCTCGAATACGTAACGTTCGACATGCCAGACCTTGGCCGCGACACGGCCCGGATCGAGGTGAAGGCGGCGGGCATCAACCCGGTCGATGCCCGTCGAATGACGGGTGAGCTACGGTTCGGGGAGCTGCCGCTGTTCTTCGGCACCGAATACGCCGGCACGATCGTCGCGTTGAACGCCGACGATGGTGAATGGACGGTCGGGGACGAGGCCCTCGGCGCCGGTGGCGACTTTACCCACGCCACCATCATCGACGTTCCTATCGCCAATCTGGTGCGGCGGCCGCCGTCGCTGTCGTGGGAAGTGGCCGGATCGCTCGCCGGCGCCGCCCAGACTGCGCTGACGATCCTCGAGGAGCTCGGGCCCGTCTCATCGCTTCTTGTCCATGGCGGCGCTGGCGGCGTCGGCTCTATCACCATCCAGCTCGCGCGGGAGCAGGGGATCGCCGTCGTGGCAACGGGGTCGGACGCGAACCAGAGCTACCTTCGCTCCTTGGGCGCGATTCCCGTTGTGTACGGACCTGGGCTGGTCGAGAGATTGGGGAAGGCGCACGCGGGCCTGTTCGACGCCTCGATCGACATGGCGGGCTCGCAGGAGGCGACGGAGGCCTCGCTTGCCCGCGTGAAGCCTGATGGCGTCATTGGGTCGATCACGGCAACGCGACCAACGTCGCCACGGGTGATTCCGATCATGCGACGGCGTGATCCGACGCTCGTCGAACGTGTCGCGACCGGGATCGCGAGCAGCGCGCTCAGATGGGAAATCAGCGCCACCCACGATTTTAAAGATGCCCGCGCGGCCTACGAAGCAATTCTTGGACGCCACGTCCGGGGCAAGAGCGTGCTCACGTTCTAGTCGGCGACGCCGGCGTACGGCTCACCGGATCGGTGCCCGTCATCATCCAACTTATCAGGAAGTATCATGACCAAGAAACTTGAAGGTAAGGTGACGCTCATCACCGGTGGCTCGCGCGGCCTCGGGGCGGCGACGGCCCTGGCGTTTGCCGACCAGGGATCCGACGTCGCGATCACCTACGTCGCGTCAGCGGAGAAGGCCGCGGCGGTCGTCGAGCTGGTCAAGGCCAAGGGCGTGCGCGCAGTCGCCATACAGTGCGACCAAGGCGATCCGTCGGCGGCCGATGGCCTCATTCGCGAGGTGGTGGCGCAACTCGGCAGGCTCGACATCCTCGTCAACAACGCAGGGATCGCTGTCCAGGGCAAGCGCATCGACGACGGCGACGTCGACAACGCTGCGCTGGATAGACAGTGGACGATCAACACGCTCGGCGTCGTGGCCAACATCCGCGCGGCCGCCAAGGTTCTTCCGGACGGGGGCCGCATCATCTCTATCGGCTCGGGGCTGGGCAGCCGGGCCCTATTCCCGGGAACGGCCGACTACGCCGCCAGCAAAGCGGCGATCGTCGGGTACTCGAAGGGCGCCGCCCGCGACCTCGGACCACGCAACATTACGGTCAACGTGGTGCAGGCCGGCATCATGCCCACCGACATGGCTGCGGCGTCTGCGGACCAGATCCCGGATGCGGTGCTGGACATGCATCCGATTCGCCGCATCGCCACTCTCGAGGAGGTCGCCGCGTCGGTCATCTACCTAGCCGGGCCGGACGCTGGCTACATCACCGGGTCGGTCATCGACGTGAGCGGTGGTGTGCTTTCCTGAGCAACCTCTCGTCGGGGGAGGGCAATTGCCTTTGGCGACCAGCGCCCTCTCCCGAAAAAACGACGGTTCATTTCGAACATCGGGCAGTGGAATACCGGTGGAGCAAACGGAGCAGCAACATGCCTTTCTCTCTTTATGACGCGGTGGTTCCCTCTAATATCCAGATATTGGAGGCGCTCGATCAGGTTCTGCAGAAGGCCAAGTCGTTCTGCGTCGAGCGCGGTTCGCCCGAAGCGGAGATGATCGACGCACGGCTCGCACCGGATATGCAACCGCTCGGCTATCAGGTGAAGTCCTGCGCCGTGCACTCGATCGGTGCAGTCGAGGGCGCGCAAGCCGGGAGCTTCTCGCCGGACTGGAGTGCCTGGCTCACCGACTTCGACGGGCTTCGCGAAGTCCTTCAACGCGCCGGCGCAGGCCTTCACGCACTTGATCGAGACAGGGTCGACGGTCTGACCGGGACCGACATGAACATCGTGGCCGGCGAGCGCAAGCTACCGTTCAACAGCGCGAACTTCCTGCTCTCCTTCTCGCAGCCCAACTTCTATTTTCACGCGACGACAGCTTATGCGATATTGCGAGCGCAAGGCGTAGACCTCGCCAAGCGCGACTTCCTCGGCACCATCCGCGCCAACCGCTAGCCGAACCGAGCTTCCGCGATACCACCGATGTCTCCTGAGGAGTTGCGCCCGTGAACGACCTGTCGACCTTTGCGATCACCCGGCGCTGGCCCGCCGAACATCCAGATCGGCTGCAGCTCTACTCGATACCGACGCCCAACGGCGTGAAGGTCTCGATCTTGCTCGAGGAGCTTGGCCTGCTATACGAGCCTCATCTGATCGATTTCACCAAGGACGATCAGAAAAGCGCCGAGTTCGAATCACTCAACCCGAACGGCAAGATCCCTGCAATCATCGATCCAAACGGACCGGGCGGCCACCCGCTTGCCTTGTTCGAATCCGGCGCGATCCTGCTGTATCTCGCCGAGAAGACCGGTCAGTTCCTGCCGACGGAACCGGTGGCGCGCTGGCAGACCATCCAGTGGGTGATGTTCCAGATGGGCGGCGTCGGGCCGATGTTTGGGCAGGTTGGCTTCTTTGTGAAGTTCGCCGGCGGGGACTTCGAGGACAAGCGTCCGCGCGACCGCTACGTCACCGAGGCGAAGCGACTGCTTGGTGTGATGGACCGGGTGCTTGAGGGTAAGACCTGGTTCATGGGCGATACCTACACGATCGCCGACATTTCCATGCTCGGCTGGATCAACAGCCTCACCGGGTTCTACGGTGCGGGCGAACTGGTCGGGTTCGACGATTTCCATAATGTGAAGGCATGGCTCGAGCGGGGAATGGCCCGACCTGCCGTGCAACGTGGATTGAAGATACCCGCGCGCGACTGATGCTCAACAGCACGGTCAACCTGGTGCAGGGGCGGCATCATGCCGACCGACATGGCTGAGGCCTCGCGGACGAGGTTCCGGCTGCGGTGCTGGACATCCATCTCGCTGGACCGGACGCGACGTGAGCGGTGGCGTGCTCTCCCGACGCGTTGCGCCTCCAGAAGACCTCGCCCCTCGAATGCCTGACAGACAACCTCATAGGTAGTTGCCCATGTCCCGACCTCCCTTGCCTCCATTCACCCTTGAAACAGCTGCGCAGAAGGCGCGGATGGCCGAGGACGCCTGGAACAGTCGTGACCCGGAAAGGGTGTCGATTGCCTACACGCCTGATAGCATCTGGCGAAACCGGAGTGAGTTCCTGACAGGCCGAGCCGCCATAGTGGCGTTTCTAACGCGCAAGTGGGCGAAGGAGTTGGATTACCGTCTTATCAAGGAATTGTGGGCCCATGACTGCAACAGGATTGCGGTGCGCTTTGCCTACGAATGGCGCGACGAGCGCGGCAGCTGGTTCCGGTCCTACGGCAATGAGAACTGGGAGTTCGACCACGCCGGTCTGATGGCAAGGCGTATCGCTTCTATCAATGATCTCCCGATCACGGGAAGCGAGCGCAAGTTTCACTGGCCTCTCGGCCGTCGCCCGGACGATCATCCGTCACTCAGCGATCTCGACCTCTAAGCAAAAAACGCGTCCTGACCTATCGCGCTGGTGACCTACCTGCACCGGCGGGAGCGCTCCGCGAACACGGATGAGGGCGCGAGCCTGGCGATGCTGCAGAAAGCGACTGGCTGCGGAAAAGGCAGGCTCTGCGGCTTCTTCCTCGGTGGGAAGGAAGAGATGATGGACTCAGTCCTTGTCGATCTCTCGGGAGCAGTGTGCGAGTAGGCGGAATGGCCCCCGGTTGCTAGATATCCTCCTCCAACCCTCCAGTCCTTCTCGACGCGTCATAGGCACCCTGCGCTTCTTTCATCGCTGAGCCGTTGGCGAGCGACCAATTGTAAAGGGCGGCAAAGGGTTCGCGTAGCGAGCAGCCAAGATCGGTGATCGTGTACTTGACGCCGATCGGCTGTGTCGGCAGGACCTTGCGGCCGACAAGGCCGTTGCGCTCCAGACGCTTCAAGGCCTCGGACAGAGCCTTGTGGGTGATGCCGTCGAGGCGACGCTTGAGGTCGTTGAACCGTGCCGGCTGCGCGCAGAGGACGCTCAGGATCAGCACGGTCCACTTGTTGGCGATGTGTTCGAGGATGGGGCGCGTCGCGGCGACATCAAGCGGCAGTTCGAGCACGTCTTCGGACATGAGTATATGCCTCTATATCTAAGCACCGGCAGGTGCGTTCTTGTGATCAGATATAGGATCTATATCTGCCCGTCATCACCTTTAATGTGAGGACGTATGAGCATGCTTGCAGGAAAAATCGCCGTCGTTGTCGGTGGCCATGGCGGTATCGGTGGCGCCATCGCGGAGCGGTTCGCGACGGAGGGCGCCACAGTCTACGCCACCAGTCGCCGGGCCGAAGAGGGGGATGTCGACGTTGGGGCCGGCAGGCTGCGCGCCCGCCGCGTCGATGCTGCCGATCTGAAGGCGCTTGCCGCCATGTTCGAAACCGTGAGCAGCGAGGCCGGACGGGTGGACGTCCTCGTCGTCAGCGCCGGCATCGCCGAGTTCGCGACCCTCGACGACATCAGCGAAGATCATTTCAACCGTACCTTCGACCTCAACGTGCGCGCGCTGCTGTTTGCCGCGAAGGCTGCCACGGCGATCATGCCGGAGGGCGGCTCGATCGTGTTGGTGGGCTCGATCGCCGACACGGTCGGCACCAAGGGTTACGGCGTCTACGGAGCGACCAAGGCCGCGGTGCGCTCGTTCGCCCGGACCTGGGCCAATGAGCTGGCGCCACGCAACATCCGCGTCAACGTCGTGGCGCCGGGACCAACCGACACTGCCATGATGGCGGCGGCGTCCGACCAGGTGCGCGAGACGCTCGCGAAGCTGATCCCGCTCGGCCGTATGGGTCGTGCCGACGAAGTGGCCTCGGCCGCGCTGTTCCTCGCCAGCGACCAGAGCAGCTTCATCACCGGGGCCGAGCTGCCGGTCGACGGCGGCATGGCGCAGGTCTGATCCGGACCGACAGCGCGAGCGTCGCGGCGGACGTCCTGCCCTCCTGACCAAAGCGGCCGATGGTGTCCGGCATGTGAGCACGATGATGGTGGTACATGCCAACCCCGAAGCCGTGGGGGGCGGCGTCCCGGAACGGATCGACTGCTTCGAAGCAGATCGATCCGAACGGCGTCCGCCAGCGCCGCTGCGTTGCCGTGTTCTTGCCGTATTAGCCTCCCGCACTAGCGCGCGGGAGGCATGTCAGGGTGTTTCCACCGGCCGGGGCGATAACTCATCACTTTCTTAGCCGTGCTTTCGCTGGAGCATAGGTGACGTAGTCACGCCCGGGTGGTCGGTCAGTTATGACGGGCAAAGTGTTGCGGGCAGATCAGACGGCAGCGACGCCACCATCCACGAACAGCTCGTGGCCGGCAACGAAGCTGCTGTCCGTCGATGCCAGGAACAGCACGGCGCGTGCGACCTCCTCGGTCTTGGCCAGCCGTCCGAGCGGAACACCCTGATTGAGCATTTCCTCCACGCCGGGTCGCTCGTCGAGATAGTTGCGGATCATCGGTGTTTCCGTGCCGGCAGGTGCGACGACGTTGACCCGGATGCCACGATCCTTGAGTTCGTTGGTCCAACTGCGCGCGAACGATCGAACTGCTGCCTTGCTAGCGTTATAGAGTGATTGGCTGGGGAGGCCTTTGATCGAGACAATCGACCCGCTCAGCACAATGGCCCCGCCCTCCGACATCAGGGGCAAAGCCTTCTGCACGGTAAAAATCATGCCTTTGACGTTCACACCGAGCATACGATCGATGTGAGGTTCGTCGATGTCCGCGATCCCGACAACCTCGTAAATACCTGCATTCGCGAAGACGACGTCCACCCGGCCATGATCAGCCTTGATCCGCTCGTACAGCCGATCCACATCTGCGCTGTCGGCAACATCTCCCTGCACGCCGATGGCGCCATTCCCGATCTCGGCCACCGCTTTATCAAGCGGCTCCTGCCGGCGACCCGTGATGTACACATGGGCGCCTTCGTCGGCGAAAAGCCTTGCCGTCGTCAGCCCGATTCCATCGCTACCGCCGGTAATCAATACAACCTTGTTATCGAAACGCTTCGTCATGAGCTACCTTTCTGACGGGAGTGGAATGGTGGTGAAGTTGCCTGTTTGGCGGCTCGCGAGCCGCTGAGCGTTCACGAAATGCCTACGTCAGTTCGGAGAGCACGGCTGCGTCGAAGCTCTTCAAGGCGCTGCTATCGCCGGCCCGCACCTTCTCCACCCAGGCCGGATCGCCGATCAGGGCGCGGCCCACGGCGATCAGGTCGAACTCGTCGCGCTCCATCCTCTCCACGAGCTTGTCGAGCTTGGCCGTGGAGGAGCCCTCGCCGCCGAACGCGGCCATGAAGTCTCCCTCAAGGCCGACCGAGCCGACGCTGATCGTGGCCGCGCCGGTCACCTTCTTGGCCCAGCCGGCGAAATTAAGGCCCTGCGCGCCATCGACGTCCGGGAACTCGGGCTCCCAGAACCGGCGCTGCGAGCAGTGCAGCACGTCGACGCCGGCCTCCACCATGGGCATCAGCCACTCGGCCATTTGGTCAGGCGTCTCCGCAAGACGCGCGGCAAAGTCCTGAACTTTCCATTGGCTCAGACGCATGATGATGGGGAAGTCGGGGCCGACGCTCGCCCGCACCGCCGCGACAACCTCCGCGGCGAACCGCGAGCGCTCGCCGATCGTAGCACCGCCGTAGCGATCGGTTCGCTGGTTGGTGGGCGCCCAAAAGAACTGGTCGAATAGGTAGCCGTGCGCACCGTGCAGCTCGATCGTGTCGAAGCCGAGGCGCTTGGCATCGGCAGCGCCGCGTGCGAATGCGGCGATCGTGTCGGCAATGTCGCTATCGCTCATGGCGACACCGCGCTCGACGCCCGGTGCCTCCAATCCAGACGGACTTTCGACGGGCGCGTCCGGCACCCAGTCGGTCAGGAAGCTATGGAGCGATCCGGTGTGCCAAAGCTGCGGCCCCATCTTGCCGCCGGCATCATGAACCGCGTCGATCACGCCCTTCCAGCCCGCTAGTGCCGCGTCGCCGTGAAAGAACGGGTTGCCCGGATCGTTTCGTGACGCTGGCCGATCGATCAACGTGCCTTCGGAGAGGATGAGGCCCACTCCGCCCTCAGCCCGTCGGCGGTAGTAGGCCGCATGCGCCGCCCCAGGGATCCCATCCACTGCGAAGCTGCGGGTCATGGGTGCCATGACAATGCGGTTCGCCAATTCCATGGCGCCAATACGGAACGGGCGAAACAGGACGTCGGTAGCAGTCATCAGAGCACGTGCCTCCCATGGGAACACTCCAAAGATATACAGGATACATCAGGTCACAAGGACGCACCTAGGAGTGCCTAGGTATATGTAGGTAAACCGCATGCCTGAGGGCGATCACTGCTGCTGCTGCCATAGTGCTCGATCGGCTCCGGCATGATCAGGCTTGCTACCAGTGGCGCACCAAGATCTGACGTGAAATGGCAGAAACCGGCTCAGGTCTCGCGCGCATCATGAAGCGCGAGTTCGATGATCGCATCGATAGCGCTCTTGTGGGGCAGGTATCACGCTCTGAAACATAGCGCCGGCGACCTCAGGGGAGCACAACAAGCGGCAGCTATCCGCTTCTGGGCTCCCGTTAGCTGTCGGGCAGGAAAGTCCCCAATCTCAGCCGCTCCGAGGTGCCGGTAGCCCTCGCTCGAGCGGTCGGTCCGCTCACATGAACGAGCGGCAGTTAGCGGGCAGCGCAAATTGACGCGTGAATGGCTGGGATTGGGTCATAGTCCCGCCGTGCATCCACCCGGCACAAAGCAATCCAATCGTTCATTGAGGCTCAACCACTCGAAATTGCGTGTTGCAGACCTGCGGGATCGCTCCGTACAATCAGCAAATGATGCAGCGATTGCAAGCTTGCCGCGTTTGCTAATCTAAAATTGACAGATGGAGATCAAGCGTGAGCCGATCCCGTTACTTGATCTTGCTCCCGCTGGTGTTCACGGGCTGCGGATCGCCGCACCAGAGCGAACCGTCTGCGAACGCAATCGTGCAGGAGAATATGCGCAAAGTAGCGTTGTCGCCAGCGGCGCGGAATCTGCTGGACGGCGGTGGTAAGCTGGACGACATCATCGCGGCGCGCACGTTTATTGCACCCTTCATTCGCACCGATCAGTCACAATGCTTCGGCACAGCCAATCTGCACGGGGCCAACATGATGGCCGCCGAGCGGCCGGACGGTCCGGCGCCTACTCGGGTCGCGATCACGATCGATAGCTCCGGATCGATGGCGGGGCGGGTTGGCAGCCGAACCAAGCTCGAACTCGCCCGTACCGCAACGCAGTCGTTCATCGACGGCCTGCCGCCCGCCGTTCCGGCATCGCTCGCCGTATTCGGCCAACAGGGCAACAACAGCGAGGCCGGTAAGGTGAAATCCTGCAAGGGCGTCGATCTGTTGGCACCGATGTCAGCCGACCGTGCGCAAATGCGCAGCGCAATAGCCGGGGTTCGCGCGGTTGGCTGGACCCCGCTCGCAGCCGGCCTCACCGCCGCCCGCAACCAACTTGGCCCGTCATCCATTCCGGGCGAACAGGTGGTGTATGTAGTGTCCGATGGGATCGAGACGTGCGGCGGCGATCCGGTCGCAGTCGCACGCGACATCAACCGCGGAAGCACCCGCGCAGTGGTAAACATTATCGGCTTCGGCTTGCCGAAGGGCGAGGCGTCGGCGCTGCAGGCGGTCGCGAGCGCGGGCGGCGGGCGCTTCGTCAACGTCACCGACGATGACGGTTTCGACCGCGAGTTGGCCGAACAGATGCGCCTGAGTAACAACCGCGTGCGTGCGACACTGGCGCGGGCGGGCAATTCGATCGCGACGGGGGCGACCTCTACCGACCTCGTGCAATGCACTGGCGGCATTGTTGACCGTGAGACGCAGGGTGCACTCGCCGCTTATGACGCAAGGGCCAAACGCGGTGAGAAGCTGCCGCCGCGGTACCAGGTAGTGGCGTTGCTTCGCGAACGGCAGGGTGCACTAGAGAAGGCGCGGGACGAGCACGAGACGCGTCAGGACAAGGTCAGAGATGCCGCCAACAACGCCCTCGATGCGCAGGAAAAGGCCGCGCGCTAGGCGTTCCCGAGCAGCGTCAGGAGTGACGGCGGACGGTCTTGCTCAACCACAGCAGGCCCGGCACGGCGATAACGAATGGCGTGATGATGGTCGTGTTTGCGACCCACACAGGTTGTGGTCGAGTATCGGTGAAAGGATTTGGTGTGATTTGATCAAGACAATAGTGGCCGTGGAACTATTCTCAACAAATGTCCGGTTTTGGGGAGCTCCCGAGGGGTGCTGAACGTCCGGGTGTGGGTCACCAACGACAGCAAGGCGGCAATCAGGCTACACGGCTTGCAATCGCTTGGGGCTAGCTCATGCGTCCCCGCCCATCAAAGTCGTCCATTTTGTGTTGCCGACGAAAACAGGTGCTAGCCTCGCCCGGCGACTTGCTTAAGGCTGAGCCGCGTAGCCGCAGCGAGGTCAAGTCATTGCATTTCGACGTGTTACCAGGTGGCGGATCAATGGGCGCAGCAATGCGGGCACATGACTGGTCCAGCTCGCCTTTGGGACCCCCGGACGGTTGGCCGCAACCGCTGAAGACGCTGGTAGGCGTTCTTCTCGCAGCCGATCAGCCGATGTTCGTCGGCTGGGGTGACGATCACGTGCTCCTCTACAACGATGGGTACGCACCCATGCTTGCGGATCGGCATCCTGCGGCCCTTGCCCGTCCCTTTTTCGACGTCTGGCCTGAAGTTCGTGATGAGCTGACGCCGCTGTTCGACTCGGTTCGGCGGGGCGAGCCGGTCCACATGTCCGATCTCGTGCTCGAGTTAAATCGTCCAGGCCGGCCCCCCGAAGCGCATTTTGCCTTCAGCTACACGCCTGTCCGCAGCGAGGCGGGTACGGTGGCCGGACTGTTCTGCGCCTGTATCGAGACAACGGACAGCGTCGTTGCCGAGCGAGAGTCGTCCGCGGCGCGCAATCGGCTGTTCGAGATGACACGCGATCTCTTCGGCGTAGCGACGTTCGACGGCTATCTGAAGACGATCAATCCGGCTTGGTCGGCAATTCTTGAGCGACCCCACGAAAAGTTGATCGCTCACCCGTTCAGCGACCTCATCCATCCGGACGATCTGGCGACTACTGCGGACGTGGTGGCGACGCTGATGCGTGGCGAACCGGTCCACCAATTTCACGTGCGTCTCGCCTGGACGCGCGCGCCGCGGCGAACCAGGATCTGGCCGAAGGGGAATACGTCTCGCTCTGCGTGACCGACACAGGCACCGGCATGTCGGCGGAGATTATCGAACGCGTGTTCGACCCTTTCTTCACGACCAAACCGATCGGACAGGGGACAGGTCTCGGCTTGTCCATGATCTACGGCTTCGTCCGATAATCGGGCGGGCAGGTCCGCATCTATTCCGAGGTGGGTCACGGTACGACCATGTGCCTCTATCTGCCTCGTCATTTGGGCGACGTCGTCGCCACCGACGCGACCGATGGCGAACGCCAGCCGCTGAGTGCAACGCCAGGCGAGACGATCCTGATCGTGGAGGACGAGATCGCCATCCGGCAGCTCGTGAGCGAGATTCTCGGGGAGGCTGGTCATCGGATACTCGAGGCGTCGACAGGCCCTGCCGGGGTCAAGGTCATGCAGTCGAACGAGCGGATTGATCTGTTGATCACCGACGTCGGATTGCCTGGTGGGCTTAATGGGCGGCAGGTTGCCGATGCTGGCCGCGCAATACGGCCGGCGCTTAAGGTGCTGTTCGTCACCGGCTACGCCGCAAACGCTGCCGTCGGCGCAGGCCATTTGGATGAAGGCATGGAAGTTCTGACAAAGCCATTCAACATCGGCGAACTGGAACGGCGTGTGCACGCGCTGATCAGAGGATGATCCATCGACTGCCGCTCGCGCAAGGCCAAGCGGTCAATCGGCGATAATGATCAACCGGGACATTTCAGCGCGGTGCCCTTTTGCACCCGGTAAGACCGGCACCGACCGAGATGAACGAACGACGGCTTTAGGAAGGCGTTAGTTCCTATCGAGTGACACTTTTGGGTCTCAGCCGTCACTCTGAAGGGCGAGCCGGGCTTGTACGATTTCGAGCGCCTCTGGCGGCTATGATTGCTGGAGCCATTGCAGTTCAGTGCAGCACCGCCTCGCCATCGATTAGTACCGTGGGGATGGCTGTCAGTGGTGCGAGTGCGTTCGACTAGTCCCTAGGTAGTTAAGCTTGCAACCGATGATGAAGTGTGTCTCCATCAGCTTATAAATAAACGAAGGGCTAAGGAGCTCGGCATGATGAAGGGTTTAGTGTTGGCAGGTGCGATGATTGCGGGGGCTTCGCTGTACGTGATGGCGCCGCAGGCCAAGGCGGCGGACGGAGGCGGTGGTTGCAGTGGTAAGCTGGTCGAGTATGTTCCTTTCACCGCCAACGGGCAGAAAATCGGACAGCTTCAACTGTACTACAATGCGCAGACCGGCGCCAATTGCGCCCTGATGCTGCATGGCGGCTCGACCTGGGGCGTGACGCGCGACACCGGGGTGGCGCTGTATAGAAAGCGGCGCGGCGATCAGAACTACTCTCAGCCGGCTTATCAGCGCGGTGCGTACCGTTACCAGGCTGGCCCGATCCGTACCGCTGGCGATGGCTGGTGCGTAAGGGCGGGCGGCGGGATCACGCATGCAGGCAAGCATCACTCCCTTTATACCGGCGCTCATTGCGGCTGATGTCTGAGCGCAAGGGTGGTCTAGCTGGCGACCGACTACAGATTTGGCCGTTCGCGACGGCGGCGGCCGTCGCGGTGTGGTTACTGTTGCCCGCAGAGCGAGTAGAGCGTGTGCCTGCCAAAGCTAGCATCACCGTCGTTACGGCCCGGCCCGTGCGTAGCCAGGCGCAGGCTGGGCCGCTGAGGGCAGCGGTGGTGCAATCTCCAGCTCCGATCCCGACGTCGGTAGCGCCAACGGCATCGGCTGTTGCTCCCGAGGAGCGGTTCGAGCTGCCCTTTAATCTGTCAGCTATCGAGAGCGAAGGATTAAGGGAGCCGCCTCTCGGGGAGGGCGGCGCAGCGCTCGATCAACCGTAACTTCTACCAGGTCGCGGTGTTCACGATCGCCAGAGCGGACGCGGAGAGCGGACGGAGCGGCAGCGCCCACGTTCAGCCATCGGCGGCTAGAAAGCGGTCTACAAAGAGCGACCCGCCATAGGCGGTGATCAATTCACCAGGTTAAGAAACGGTGGAGAATTACGAGCGCAGCCATGAGCCACAGAGTTAAAGCGAACCGCCTTGCTGCGCGAGCTTGCAGCACTCGGTCGTCCTGCATCCGGATAGCCTTCTTGTGACCTGCCCCCGTCGAGTGAACCGGGTTTATTGTTAGTGGATTATGTTCGTTGCCGCCATATCCGGGCGGAGGTGGAGCGAAGCGGAACCGGAGGCCGGATATGGCGGTGAAGCCGTTTCTGGGGCCGGTGGTCGGTAGCCCAGGCTGCTGTGCGGCCGGACTGTGTTGTAATGCCGCCGCCAGGCTTCGATCAGCACCGTCGCCTCGGCGAGGCTGTAGAAGATCTCGCCGTTGAGCAGTTCGTCGCGCAGCGACCCGTTGAAGCTCTCATTGTAGCCATTCTCCCATGGTGATCCCGGTGCGATGTAGAGCGTCTTCACGCCGATCTGGCCGAGCCATTTCTGCACAGCGTTGGCGATAAACTCGGCGCCATTATCCGACCGTATGTGCGCCGGCGGGCCTCGTGTGACGAACAGGTCCGCCAAAGCCGCCAGCACGTCTTCATGCTTGAGCTGACGTGCCACGATGAGCCCCAGGCACTCCCGGCTGGCTTCGTCGATGATGGTCAGGATACGGAACTTGCGACCATCATGCGTGCGGCCTTCGACGAAGTCGTACGCCCATACATGCCCCGGATACTCAGGCCGCAGCCGGATGCACGATCCGTCATTAAGCCACAGACGTCCGCGCTTTGGTTGACGTTGCGGGACCTTGAGCCCCTCACGCCGCCAGATCCGCTCGACCCGTTTATGGTTCACCGTCCACCCGGCATGGCACAGCAATGCCGTCACCCGGCGATAGCCGTAGCGACCATATTGCTTCGCCAGTGCGATGATGTCCTCGCTCAGCACCTGCTCATCATCCGCCCCACGCGGCACCTTGCGCTGCGTCGATCGATGCTGCCCCAGCACCCGGCAGACCCGTCGCTCGGATACCGGAAGCTCTCGTCGCACATGATCGATACAACGCCGTCGCCGCGCGGGGCTTAGAAGTTTCCCCGCGCCGCCTCCTGCAAGATCAGCTTATCCAACGTCAGGTCCGAGATCGCCCGGCGGAGCCGAAGATTCTCCTTTTCCAGATCCTTCATACGCCGTGCCTGGTCGGTTTTCAGACCGCCATATTCCTTGCGCCAGCGGTAATAGGTTTGTTCGCTGACAGAGATCCGCCGGCACGCTTCGGCAGTCGATGCCCCCTGCGACAGAACGATCTCAACTTCACGCAGCTTCCCGATGATCTCTTCCGGCTTGTGCTTCTTGAATGGCATCTGTCGTCCCTTTCGTGGTCCAGACTATCATAGTCTCTGGGCCACTCAGCGGGGGGCAGATCAGTAATGGATGCCAGATACCCGATTGGAATATTCGACGCCAACGATGGTAGCGTCGGGATAGCCTTGGCGAACGGATCGAACAATGCCTCCCCCCGGCTGGGGATTACCGCCAGCATAGAGCCCGCTAACATAGATTTTCATTCAATTTCCAAAAGACAAGGTCGGACAGCACCCGCGACTAGTAGTCGCGAGGTGAGCTTCCGATAAGACACGCCGATGGAGCCTTATTTAAACAATTAAAAATTCCGGCTATAACCCGGATCAAGCCGCAGAAAATAAAAGAAATTCTCGCCTGTGGTCATGGTTCGCTATCGGCGCTAGGTTCTTCGTATGAGACCGCATTATCCCAGCTACATGAACATGGATCCGTTCATCGACGTGGAGCGCCTAAGAGCGCTTGACGGCTTTATTACGGAGCGCCTGAACCGGCGGCTTGCCGCGGCAGAGGATCGGCAATTCTATACCGGCCCGTTCCTCCTCGATGCCGATGCGTCGCACTTGCCGGGATCGCGTATGATAGAGCTGGCCCGCTCTCGCGAACCGGAAAACTACTATGATCTCAATCGTGCTGAATTGTGGGAGCCAAGTCCCGAGGCTGCGGAGTTCGCGCCGCTAATGGATTTTATTGCCACGCTGCCATTCGCTGCGACGGCTCGGATGCTGATTATGTACGATGCGAGCGGACGAGCCGTTTCCGCCCACAGAGATCACGACAGCAGCGAGCTGTGCCACGAATTCGTCTGGTTCCGCACCAACCAGAGCAAGCCGTTCTACATGCTCGACCCCGATACCGGCGAACGGGCCTATGTCGCCGGGCACGCGGCCTGGTTCGATACCGTGAACCAGTTCCACGGTGCCGACGCAACGGGCAAACTGTCGTTCAGCATCCGCGTGGACGGTGTGTTTAGCGAGGGGTTCAGGCGTGCTATCCCGTTTCCCGGCCAGAACAGGGCGGCAGTGCCTAGCATATGGGCGAACGCGCAGGCGGGTGCTTAAGTCGGATCCACATTCAGCTCCCAAGCACGTTGGGCATCGGCTTGGTTCTGTTTGCATCAGCCAAGCCGTCACCAAGGACATGTTTTGGCGTCCGCCGGGCCACAAGCATTAGCTTGGATTTCAAGATCGGCTCACGAACCGTTGGTTGACCCAGAACAAGTCCGGGTTGCCGGTCGGATATGAATGCACCATCAATCGTGTGGGCAACAGGTGGTTCGACCAACGCGCCGCAGTGGGCACGAGCACCGTATTGAGGATCTCGCGCTGTTCGCCGATCTCGGCATTCGCAAGCTGCGCTATCCTGCCTTGTGGCAGCGGATCTCACCCGCTGATCCCGAGCATTGTGACTTCCGCTGGCCCTATAAGCGATTACGGAAAATACAAGCGGGTGCACTTCATGGGATTGGTGCATAGCACCGCGTAGCGTCGACACACCTATCTCGTGAGTGGTTGGCTGCCCTGCGGCAGCAAGGCCCTTCTGGCTGCGGCCCACTTGCCTAACTGATTATAGCAGGCGTTGACGGCTTCCCACCGTGCAAGATCCTTCATGTGGCCCGCTGATGCGAGCACGGTTAAGCGCGGCGATAGACGTGGAGCTCGATCGGCAAGGATCCGCTGGAATTACAGAGCCTGGGCGAAGCGTTCGCGACCCGGCGACACGCCCTTGGTACCGCTGGCCGTTGTTGCGATCGGAGCGCCAGCCGCGATTGTGATGCATGTTAATGAGCAGCGGACAGCGTTCGCTTCAGCCGGCGCGCGCCATCATCGATGGCTTTGAAGGTATTGCGATCCGCCTGCTGCGCGAGGAGACGCGCCGGCACAGCGTCCGGGTCGTGATCGCCAGGAAACGTTGAGTCGGCGCGCGCAGCGATCGCCGCAGATCGTCCACCAGTTGCCGCAGTCGCCCTGGACAAGTAGCCAACGGCCGAACTTCTCGCGCTTAGCGCAGTGGCTTTCCAAATCGTTGGTATTTGCGATGCTAGCGATCCAACTTTTTTGTAAAGCAGTTGATCTTGGTCAAAAGAAAAGTCGGCGGTGATCTGTATCATGGGTTGATACGGCGCTCGGTGATGCATCGAGCCGTTGATCAGCGAATAAATTGCTGACGATGGGGGGCTGGAGGAGCGAAGCAAGGGTGCCAGATCTTCTGTCGATGATGAAGCGCCAGCAAGCTCTCGCGGACTTTGGTGATCTTGCCATACAGTCGGAGAATCTCGACATGATCCTAACCGAGGCTTGTCGGCTGGTGGGTGAAGCGCTCGGCACCGCACGCTCCAAGATTCTGGAGATTCAGAGCAACGGTAGCGAACTACTCGTCCGGGCGGGACTCGGGTGGCAGGAAAATATCGTCGGTAAATTGCGATTGCAGATGACCGATCGGTCCTCGGAAACTTACTCGATAAAAGCTGCCGCGCCGGTGATCACTCAAGATATCACGCGCGAGGACCGCTTTGACATACCGCAATTCCTTAAAGATGCTCGAATCGTTGCTTTCGTGAACGTCCCAATCTTCGTGCCTGGCGGGCACCCATACGGTATCCTGCAGGTCGATAGCACTATGCCGCGCGAGTTCGACAATGACGACATTCAGTTCTTGCGGACCTACTCCGCCGTCTTGGGACCGGTGATCGACCGTCTCCAATTGGCAGAACAACGGAATATCGCGGAGGAGCGCCGGTCCGCAGACCTCGCGGCTATGGAAGAACTGCAACGGGTTAGTGCCGAACTGGTGGGCGAACACGATGCGCAGTCACACTATCAGCGCATCGTGGATTCCGCTGCAGCTCTAATGAGGTCCAATGCCGCCAGCACCCAGACACTGGATCACGCGACGGGCAGGCTTCAATTGATGGCATCGCGCGGATTTGATCCGCGGTCGGCCGACTTTTGGAAATGGGTTCGTGGCGATACAGCCAGCTCCTGTGGGCAAGCGCTTGAAGCCGGCGAACGCATCGTTGTTTCAGACATTGACCGGTTTGAGGCCAATCAACATGATCGCGAGGCTTACCGGTACTCGAAAATCCGCTCTGTTCAGTCGACACCGCTGCGGGCGTTCAGCGGTCGGATCGTTGGGATGCTATCCACCCACTGGCACGACCGACAAGAGCCCATAGCAGACGACTATCGCTTCTTCGACGTGTTAGCTCGACTGTCGGCGGATCTCATCGAACGCGTGCAAGCAAACGATCGATTACGCGAGAGTGAAGATACGCTTCGACAATTCGGGGAGGCGTCACAAGATGTCTTATGGCTCCGTGATGCGGAAACATTACAGTGGCAGTATCTCACCCCAGCCTTCGAGTCGATATATGGATTAAGCCGTGACGACGCTCTCGGCGGCAACAATTATCGGGGCTGGCTCGAACTGATCGTCCCGGAAGATCGTGCGATAGTTGAGGATGCTATACGGCGCATTCGTCAAGGTGAGCGGGTCACCTTCGACTATCGTATTCGGCGACCCGTCGATGGTGGTATCCGCTGGCTCCGCGACACGGACTTTCCTATTACTGATGCATCCGGCCAAATAAGGGTGTTTGGTGGGGTAGGGCATGACTTGACGGAGCTACGAGAGACCGAGCTTCGCCTCCGGACTTTGCTCGATGGCATTCCCCACCTGGTTTGGCAGGCGGTAAGTCCAGGGGAATGGAGCTGGGCAAGCCCGCAATGGACGAAGTACACCGGGCAGTCACTATCCGATAGTCTGGGCTGGGGTTGGCTGCAGGCGCTTCACCCGGATGATCATGAAACGGCAAAACATGCGTGGGCGGCGGCGATCGAAGATGACGGCTTTGAAGTGGAATACCGCATTCGGCGAGCTGAGACGCAGAGCTATCACTGGTTTCAGACGCGCGGGACCCCTGTGTGGGATGATGGCGGATCCATCAGCGGGTGGCTTGGCACATCGACCGACATCGACGAGCTTCGCAAGCTGCAGGTACGTCAGCAGGTACTCGTTTCTGAGCTACAACACCGAACTTTTAACCTTATGGGGATGGTTCGGAGCATGGCGGACGAAACAATCCGCTCAAGCCAAAGCCTCGCCGACTTCAAGCCCAAATTTCGCGAACGGGTAGATGCGCTTGCGCGGGTCCAGCGGCTGCTCTCGCGGTTGGAGGAAGGGCATCGCATATTCTTCGACGACTTGATTAAAAGCGAATTGGCTGCAGTTGGGGCGTTTGGTGAGGACAGCAACGATCGTGTCAGACTTGAAGGTCCCGGCAGTGTAGCACTGCGCTCAAGCAGCGTCCAAACGCTAGCGATGGCGATCCACGAGTTGACCACAAACGCAGTTAAATATGGAGCGCTCAGGCAATCGAGCGGCCGCTTATATGTAGGTTGGCGGGTAGAGCGAGCTGATAGCGACGGGAAGCCATGGCTGCACGTAGAGTGGCAGGAGACGGGGGTTGCCATGCCAGCCAGCAATGCGGAACCTCGCGGCACAGGCCAGGGGCGCAGTCTAATAGAGGAAGCGCTGCCTTATCAGCTTCAAGCACGCACGACATACATTATGGCGCCTGATGGGGTTAAGTGCTCGATAGCGCTGCTCGCGTCAGACCAAGATTAGCAAAGGTGCGTGAAATGGATAGCCTAGGTAATATTCGAATTCTTATCGTTGAGGACGAATACATGCTCGCAAAAGGGCTTATGCGAGAACTCCAGGATCTAGGAGCAGTCGTCATCGGCCCCGAGCCAACGATAGCAGGCGCCCTTACTCGGATAGCCGACGAGGCTGAAGTTGATATTGCGATACTCGACGTTAATCTTGGAGGTGAGATCTCCTTTCCCGTTGCCGAGGCGTTGATAGCGCGTGATATTCCTTTCATATTCTCTAGCGGATATGAGGACGCGATCACTCAGGAGCGCTATCCATCTGTAGTGAAGTGCGACAAACCCTACGTTATGACGAGAATGATTAAGGCGATTAAGTCCGTTATCTGAACACTGCCACTCCAGGCGTTCCCAATCTTTCAGCTATGCTGATTCTAAGGTCACGAACCATAATCCGCGACGTTTCCGTTGGCGGCGTATGCTACTGCACAGCGATCATGGGTGCCGAGACATGTTGCAATTTGGACTCCCTCATGTGGCTGCGTTGAGCATTGTTTCTTTGATCTCTGGCCTTCTAGCGCCACCGGTTCGTTCCACCGCATCCGAGCGCACTTGGCTCATAGACGCAGCTACAGCGCCCCACAGTCACTTCGCGCCTTCGGCCGATGTTCAAATCGCACCAGAGCGCAGGGAGGCAATAGCCAACGGCGGGCCCAAGCCAAGACGGTCGCGAAAACTGCCCATCATTTACGGCGACGACGCCAGCCGTCCTTTAGTGGTGCTAGATGCCGGGCATGGCGGCGCCGATCCCGGTGCGATCTCCCCGACCGACAATCGCCGCGAGAAGGACGTGACGCTGCGCATCGCCAAGTCGATCCGCGACGAACTGCTCCGCTCCGGCCGCGTTCGCGTGGCGTTAACGCGCGAGGACGATCGCTTCCTCGTCCTGCGCGTGCGCTACGGCATTGCGCGCAAGCTGAAGGCGAGCTTGTTCATCTCGATCCATTGCGACAGCGTGGGGTCGGGTACGGCCAGCGGTGCCTCGGTCTACACGCTCTCCGAGGTCGCATCGGACAAGGAGTCCGCGCGGCTGGCCGCACGCGAGAATAAGGCGGACATCATTGGTGGGATCGATCTCGGCGGCACGAGCACCGACATCTCGTCGATCCTGATCGACCTGACGCAGCGCGAGACGTTGAACTCTTCGGCCAGTTTCGCCCGGTTGCTTGGGCGCGAGGCGCAGCTTCTGATCCCAATGAAAGCCAACTTCCACCGCATGGCCTCGTTGATGGTGCTAAGGGCCCCGGACATGCCCTCGATCCTGTTCGAGACGGGCTATCTCTCCAACCCAAGCGACGCCGCATTCATTGATTCCGCGGACGGCCGCAAGCGTATCGCGCAAAGCGTGCGTCGCGCGGTCGAAGTGCATTTTGCCCGCCGACGGGCGGGGAAAGGGGCTCTGTCAGACCAATGTGGCACTCGGTGTGCCGGGATGATAGCCAAGCCGCATGAGACGCAAATCGAGAGCGAAGCCCGCTAGCTGATCTGCCCCCCGCTAAGTGGCCCAGAGACTATGATAGTCTGGACCACGAAAGGGACGACAGATGCCATTCAAGGGCTCTGTCAGAGCAAATGCACCGATCGTTAGGCGGGGCGGGGTAGGGATCGGCATGCCTCGCCCCCGCAAGCCTGCCAGTCCGTTTCGCTACTTCAATTCATCACCCGAGGTGATCCGCCTGGTGGTCATGATGTACGTGCGTTTTCCGCTGTCGCTCCGCAATGTCGAGGACCTGCTGTTCGAGCGCGGTATCGACATTTGTCACGAGACGGTACGGATGTGGTGGAACCGGTTCGGGCCGATGTTTGCCGGCGACATTCGCCGGCAGCGTATTTCGCGAATGCGCGGTTTTCGGCACTGGCGCTGGCACCTCGACGAGATGTACGTGAAGCTAAATGGCGAGATGGTCTACCTCTGGCGAGCGGTCGATCACGAAGGCGAGATCCTCGAGAGCTTCATCACCAGGACCCGCGACAAGGAGGCAGCGCTACGCTTCATGAAGAAGGCGCTGAAGCGTCACGGCAGCCCGGAGGCGATCACCACCGACGGCCTGCGCTCTTATCGTGCAGCAATGAAAGAGCTGGGTAACGAGCAGAAGCAGGAGGTCGGACGCTGGGCCAACAACCGGGTTGAGAACAGCCACCTCTCGTTCCGAAGAAGGGAGCGAGCGATGCTCAGGTTCAGGCGGATGAAGTCGCTACAGAAGTTTGCCAGCGTGCACGCCAACGTCCACAACCACTTCAATCTCGAACGCCATCTCGTCGACCGCCAGACCTACAAGGAACGCCGCTCAGCCGCACTGGCTGAGTGGGGTCAGGTGGCGAGCTAGGCGATCGCGCTCAAAGACCAAAGTGCATCGTGTGGAGAGCGGTTCGCATTAGACTGACAGCACCTTCATGGCCATTGCTAGCAGCTTTTCTTGAAGTATTTTGCGCTCGGTGATATCGCGGATGACCACGGCCCGCTCACCGAGTTCGGCGCTGTCAGCACTCCTGATCGGACGCGATGTTATCTCCGTCCAGACGATCGTTCCGTCATAACGCTTTATCCTAACGGTGACGGTGGCGCTCAATATCTCGCCTGCGTTCAACTTCGCCGTCGCGGCAGTAATTTCAGGTAGATCATCCGCCACGACAAAGTCACTGATTGGATGGCCAAGCGCAGCCTGACTGGCCAACCGAACAGACGTTCAACAGAAGGTGAGATATAACTAAACAGCATGTTTGGAGTGACAGTGGCTATCACGTCACTACAATACTCTCCTAGCAACCTTAGGTTGCGAAGTTCGATCGCATCGGTCTCTATATCCACGCGGCGGCCCCGCGCCTGAGAAACGTCGCCGAGATTTCTGCAGATGGCATAGCATGTCCGTAGCGGTATCCTTGCGCTTCTTCGCAACCTAGCTCGGCTAACGCCGCCTCCTGTTCCGCCGTCTCTACCCCTTCGGCGATAACATCTAGATCAAGGCTTGCCGCCATTCTGATGATGGCATTGACAATAGCCGCGTCGCCAACCTTTCGGTCAATCCGGGCCACGAAGCTGCGGTCGATTTTCAGACGTGTAAGGGGATATCGTTGCAACAGGCTTAGGGAGGCGAACCCCGTGCCAAAATCGTCAAACGCGATACCCACGCCCAGAGCCTTCAGCCTCCTAAGTGCCTTGGTCGATTGGTTGCTATGCCTGAGGACAGTGTTTTCAGTGATTTCAAGTTCAAGCTGACCAGGAGACAGCCTGTGCCTTTTGAGCGCTGATGATACGACTTCAAATAATCGCTCTGAACGTAGTTGCGCTGCAAAAAGATTGACCCCAATGCGCAGTGCTCCCCACCCCATATGGCTCCATTCGGCTGCCGCCGTGCACGCTTGTTCTACGATCCAATCGCCTACCTCTTCGGCAATTGCGCTTTCCTCAAGCACCTCGATAAACGCTTGTGGCGCAAGCAGCCCATGATCCGGATGGCGCCACCGGAGCAGTGCCTCAAATCCCGAGATAGCGTGATCGGCCAAGCGGACCTGAGGCTGGTACCAGAGTTCAAACTCCTTGTTACCCAGCGCATGCCGCAGTTCTGAGCTTAAGCGATGTCTCTGCTCCGAACTGTTCTGCATCGCGCGGACGAAGAAAGTTCGCACCCCTCCGCCGCTGCCCTTCGCACTATAAAGCGCCAGATCCGCGCTTGAGAGGAGCTGCTCTACATCCGACCCATCTTTGGGCGACATCGCGATTCCGATGCTCGTGCTTACGTAAATCGATTGTCCGGCAAGATCGAAAGGATGCTGCAGGGCACAAAAGACTTGCTCTGTAAGCGCATCTACCCTCAGCGGGTCTGCACAATCGGTAAGTAAGACCGCAAACTCGTCGCCGCCTAGTCGAGCCACGAACGCGCCGGCTTCCACGGCCCCCGTCAACCGGGCTGCTACGGCTGTGAGGAGTTGGTCGCCTATAGAGTGACCTAAGCTGTCGTTCACGTGCTTGAAGCCGTCCAGATCAAGCAGCAGCAACGAACACGGCACTCGTTCCACATCTGCTGCAAGCCGCTCGCTTAGTGCATTGCGGTTCGGCAGGGACGTCAGGGTATCACAGTTGGCGAGATGTTCGAGCCGTTGCGTAGCGGAGTGACGATCCGCAATGTCACGCAAAAGAGCGCCGAACATCGGCTCGCCCTCCTCAAGCCACATGGAAAGCGACAGGTCGACCGGGATCTCCGTGCCATTTGCATGCAACGCAAGGATATCAACGGAATGCCCAGCGAGGCGTGCATGCCCGCTCTGAACCGCTCGGGCGAGTCCAGCATCATGCGCGGATCTCAACCTTGGTGGAATGATGATTGAAAGCGGCTGGCCGATCGCTTGCTCGGCAGTGTAACCGAAAAGCTGCTCGGCTGCCGTGTTCCACGATACGATCAGATTGTCTGGCCCGGCACACACCGCCGCAGTCGCTGAGTTCGCCAGCATCTGCTCATAGCGGTGCTGAACTGAGTTTAACTCAGCAAGTGCGCCTTCGGCCCGAGTCGTATTCCACGTCCGGTTGTCCAAATCCGTCTCCCGGGACATCCGTAGCTCCATGAAGTTAAGACTTTGATGGCACTCGTAATCTCGCGCCAATCAGGTGCTGTTTGAGATTACGCTTTGTGGATCCACGTCTTGCCGTGCCGCGCTCAGTCCTACCGTTCTGTACCAGAAAAGCTCATGATAGCCTGCATCGTCGGGGTGGCTGCGGACGTGGAAGCTGCAGTTTGAGCCTCTTCATCACCTGTTATCGGCTTTGCATCATACTCTGGGCAAAGGAGATGGACCCTGGACCATCGGTCAGCTCGCGGGCTCAGCAGAAAACAATCCGACCTGATCCTAGTGATGCTAGGCGCAGCGATTCTATGCATCTTGTGCATTAGGATCGACGCGTTCGAGCGTCTCATTGCCTTTGTCGAAAAACATGAATCATGGCAGCTGGACGAGGCGATCATCGCCTTGCTTTTCGTTGGCGCGGCCTCCCTTTTCCTGTTCGCGCGACGGTCGCGTGAACTGCACCTGGAGGTGTTCCAGCGGCAGACGGCCAAACTCGAAACCGCGGAGCTTACCGCCGAGGCGCTTTCGGCTGGAGCGAATGAACGCCGCTTTCTGGAAGAAGCTGTGCGCGCCAACGAGCAGCGCCTCCAGAGCATCCTGGAGACCGCGCACCAGGCGATCGTCACGATCAATCAACACGGCACAATCAGCGGCTGGAACCGTCACGCAGAACTGACCTTCGGTTGGAAGGCCCACGAGGTAACAGGGCGGATCCTCTCCGAAATCATAGTACCGCCTGAACTACGCGCGGCACACGACGTCGGTTTAGCGCGCTACATGTCGAGCCGGGCCGCGCGCTTGATCGGAAGCCGAATTGAAGTCACTGCGCTGCGCCGGAACGGCGAGGTTTTTCCCATCGAGCTTGCGCTCAGCGCCACCAACATCGGCGACGAATGGCAGTTCACCTCTCTGATACAGGATATCTCTGAGCGGCGCGCTCAGACCGAGTTGTTCGAAAACGCTTTTGATCATGCACCGATCGGAATGGCGCTGGTGGCGCTGGACGGTAGTCTCTTGAAGTTGAACTCAGCCTTTTGCGACCTGATCGGCTATGAGCATGCTGAAGCTACTACGCTAGATTTTCAGACGATTACCCATCCCGACGATCTGGCAGGTGATCTACATCTGTTGGAAAAACTGATCGCCGGTGACATCCCGTCATACCAGCTGGAGAAGCGGTATATCCGCAAGAGCGGCCGGGTCGTATGGGTGCGATTGTCGGCATCTCTGGTGCTGGGAAGCGATGGCGCGCCTAAACATCTAATCGCTCAGATCCAGGATCTTTCGGCGGAACGCGAGTCCGAAGACCGCTATCGCCTGCTGGCGGACACTGCGAGCGACATGGTCGGCCTATATTCAGTACGCGGCCGTTGCTCCTACATGTCACCGTCAAGCGAGAAGATACTGGGTTATGCGCCGGAAGCGTTGACCGGCAAGACGGTGTTCGGCTTTATGCCACCCGAAGAGCGCGAGCCGATGGCGAAAGCGACCGCGACGCTGCAAGCCGCACCCGTGGGCACCACGGTGACGCACCTGACCCGGTTGCGCCACAAAGACGGCCATCTCGTCCACATCGAAATTGGTATGCGCTTGGCAGCCAGCGAGCATGGCGCGCTGCACATCGTCTCGGCATGCCGAGACGTCACGGCTCGTGTGGAGGCGACGGAAGCCCTGGAGGAACGTACACGGGAGCTCATTCGCGCAAACATCGTCGCTGAACATTCGGCGGCCGTGATCCAGGAAGCTCAGGCGCTCTTCAAGGGCATCTTCGAGAGTTCGCCCGACGTAAACATCGTCTACGACCTAGCGGGCAACACGTTTACGATGAACACGATGAACGAAGCTGCGGAACGGTCGCTGGGGTTCACCATCGCAGAGGTGCGAGGGAAGGAACTTCGGGATTTGTTCCCCCCGGCACGCGCGCAGCGCGCGAAGCATAATATGGAAGAGGCAATCGCTCTGGGAGAAGGGCGGCACACGGCCGAGGAGCGAACCGCTTCGGGGAACGACGTGATCTTCGATGTCAGGGTGTTGCCGTTGCATGACGCCGCCGGCGAGGTCCGCCGCGTCTTTGTCGGCAAGCGTGACGTCACCGAGCTGAAGCGCGCTGAGGTGGCCGCACTGCAGGCGAACGTGCTCATGCACACCGCCGAGAAGATCGCGCATATGGGCTACTGCACGCTCGACCTCATCACGCAGGAGGTGAGCTGGTCAAACGAGCTCTGGGGCATGCTCGAACTCGATCCGCAACACCACGTCCCCAGCATCGACCAGCTGATCGAGCGTCGCCATCCTGAGGATAGCGAAAAGGCAGCCGAAGCGATGGCAAATGCAATCGCCAGTGGCGCGCATGACTATGAGAGCAGCTATCGCCTACTATTGCCCAGCGGCAAGGTCCGCCACATTCTCGCGCGAGGGACGATCCGCCGCGAAGGAGGTGTCGCGCTCGGCGTTTTCGGCGTGCTGCTCGATGTGTCGGAACTCAGGCGCGCCGAGGAGAAGGCGCGTGAAAGCGACATGCGATACCGGCTGATGGCCGAGAATTCTAGTGACGTCATCGTCACCAGCGACCTCGAGGGCCGTACGACGTTCGTCTCGCCATCGTCGGTCGCGGTTACCGGATACACCAGCGTGGAGCGCATGGGCCACCAGCCCGCAAACATCACGCACCCCGACGATATTGTGGAGTTACTGGCGACCTTCCGCAGGCTGAAGGGCGGCACGACGGGAGAGCGAGTCCGCTGGCGCTTGTGGCACAAGACCGAGGCGCGCTGGGTATGGGTAGAATCAAGTCCGGCACTGCTGCGCGATCCCGGGACGCAGGCGGTAACCGGCTATCTCGACGTCATTCGCGATGTGACCGCCCAGAAGGAGCAGGAGAATGCATTGGCCGCGGCCAAGCTCGCCGCGGAAGAGGCAATGCACTCCAAGGAGCACTTCCTGGCAAATATGAGCCACGAACTCCGCACCCCGCTCAACAGCATTATCGGCTTTTCCCGCCTGCTCAACGAAAGCAATGGGCTAGATCCGGAAGTTCGGCGCAGGGTTGGGCTGGTGCACAGCGCTGGCCTGGCGCTGCATGCGGTGATCGACAACGTACTCGACTTTTCGAAGCTCGAGGCGGACAAGCTGGTGCTGGATTGCGGCGCGTTCGACGTGGACGCTTTCTTCACCAACACCGTATCGTTGCTGGAGCCACAAGCCGCTTCGCGGGATGTTCGCCTGCACGTCGATGTCGATCCATGCTTGCCCACTAAGCTGGTGGGGGACTCCGGGCGGCTTCGCCAAATACTGCTCAACCTACTGTCGAATGCGGTGAAGTTTACGCAAAACGGCTCCGTGACAACCAGGGTCAAGCTGGTCGAGCGTCAGGATCACGATGCGCGCCTGCGGATCGAAGTCATCGATACAGGCGGTGGCATAGCCGAAGACAAGCTGGCGATGCTGTTCAATAGGTTCGTCCAGGCGACAGCTTCGGTCTCGCGTCATTACGGCGGGACGGGCCTCGGCCTTGCCATATCGCGGCAACTCGTGTCGCTTATGGGGGGCGAGATCGGCGTGACGAGCAAAATCGGCACGGGATCGACCTTCTGGTTTGAGATCACGCTTCCCATCGCCGATGCACTGGAAGGAAGCGAAAATGAAGTTCCAGCGCGGGGACCATTGTCGCTGACGGGTAAGCGGATCCTGGTGGTCGACGACGTCGATCTCAACCGCGAATTAATGCTTGCTATGTTGTCCCCATACGGCTGCACCGTGCAGTTGGCGGAAGATGGACTTGAGGCGCTTACAGTACTGGAGACGCAGAGCTTCGACCTTATCCTCATGGACTGCCAAATGCCGGTGATGGACGGCTTTGCCGCGACGCGGGCGATCCGTCAGCAGACCGGCGCCACCGCAAAGATGCCGATCGTTGCGCTGACGGCTAGCGCTCAGCCACAGCATTTGGCTCGGTGCCGCGCTGCCGGCATGAACGAACATCTGACAAAGCCCCTAAGCCCGAACGCTTTAGAGGAGGTGCTGCAACGCTATCTCGGCGAAACGGCGGAGAGCGAACCGGCGCCGGAGCCTGAGGGCGCTCCCAGAGCCAACCTAACGCTGCGCGAGCGCTATGCGGTTCGGCGGACGGCCACCCTCGAGGCGCTCGACGCGCTGATCCGCGCCGGCCGGTTTACGGACACCGAGGTGAGCGAAGTCGCGAAGATGGCGCACAATCTGGCCGGAACGGCGGGTATGTTCGGGGAGGCCGAACTTGGTGACGCTGCGGCGGAGCTTGATGCTGGAATTGGTTCTTGGCCGCATGAGGATCGCGCAGAACGGATCCGCGCGTCGTCCGACATGATGCACCAGATCGTGCGCAGAAGCGCCTGAGCAGCGATGGGTGGTCATTGCGTTCAGAGACCTCTGCGGTCGCGGGTGCACACTATCGCAGGCAGAACGTCCCGCAACGAGCGAAGGCGGTCTGAACGTTTACTGCCGAGCAGGATGTCGGATCCGCTTCTGCGCTAGCTGAGCGTCTTGTGCCGCACCTCGGGCCTCGCGTTGGTCCGCACGACCGGCTCTCACCTAAAACCGCTGCCCATTTCGCTTCTGCTGCCGCCAAAATCGCTAACGCCAGCCGCAATCCATCGCGCCTGCCGCGGGTGTGAAGGCGAGACCAGGTTGGCCGAAGCCCTACTCTATGGCGACCTGCAGACCCGGCGCCGGTCTGCCGCTGGCGATTAGTCCGCGCGTCAGTGGTCGCTGCCGCCTCGAAGTGTCGGATGATGTAGGTCAGCAGTCGGCGTCAGTGCTTCGCGCCGAGCAGCTTACGCGCCTCCTCCAAATGCCCAGTAACGATAGGAACAGCGCCCTGAGCCACCGTCCGCAGCTGGGGCGTGTCGCCGCTTTGCGCATAGGCCTGGTGCAGAGCAAGCGCGGCCTCATGCGCGGGCACCTGCTGCGACAGGTATTCGCGATCGAACCCGGCTGCATCGACCGCGATCAGCCGGGTAATCTGGTCGCGCTCGTCGGGCTGGAGCACGGGCGTGGGCGGTAACATTCCGGCCGTCTTCGCAGCAGCGAGCGCTTGGTTGGTGGTGAGCGTATGATGCTGGATCAGCATCACCGCATAGCGCCGCACGTCTGGGCTCTGCGAGCGCTGTAGTGCGATCTGGCTGGAACTGATCTCGAAGATGTCGCTTTCGCCAGCAAGGAACAGGAACGGCTTGGCCGCGCTCGTGACAGGCGGCGCCGGCGGCGGCGGGGTGATCGCCTGGGTGAACTCGCGAGGCTGGGTGGCGTGGTCGGCGGTCGGTGCGTCGGGTGGAGCAGGCGTGGCGAGCTCTCCAGGTCCGGCGGGCAGGGAAGCCAGCTGAGCCGCGCATGGCGTCGCCGCCAGGGTAGCGATGGTGGTGAGGACGCGCGCGATCACGGCCGCACCCGCCACAGTTGCGTGGCGACACCCGGCTTGGCGTCAGGCTTGAACCAGTCATTGTCCTGGATGCGCGAGGTGGTCAGCAGCACTTGACCATCGGGCAGTTCGGCCATGCTGTCGGGCCAGCGCAGTCGGCGATCCTGGATGAGCGGCGTGATCGTGCCGTCGGCGGCCATGACCCGCACGGCATTGTCCTCGGGCGCGGTGATGAGCAGGCGCCCATCCCTCAGCCGCAGATAGCCGTCGGCAACGCGGTTCTCAGCCACGCGCTCGACCGAGCGTGCGATCAAGTCCGCCGTGGCATCCGGTCGGGTCAGCGCGGAAATCGGTACCCGATAGATCGTCTTGCCGGTCAGCGCTTGCCACAGCAGGTATTCACCGTCGGCAGACAGCTCGATGCTGTCGGCGTGAAACATCGGCTGGCGCCCGTCGGGGCGGCGTAGCGGGCGACCGTCCGTCATCACCTGCACGCTTGGATCGAGCATGGTGGAGGGATGCTTGTCGAGCACGCGGGTGGCGACGCCGCTGTCGAGATCGAGCACGACCAGGGCGCCGCGGCCGGAGTCGGTCATGAAAGCATGTCGCCCGTCGGGCGCGAAGCGGATGTCGTTGAGATAGGAATCAGGCGGCGCGATGGTCTCGTCGAACGGATAGATGCGAGTGACCGCGTTCGAAGCCAAGTCGATTTTTACTAGCTTCGCCGCCCCAGGCAGCACTTTTTCGGCGTTAGGAGCGCCAGGGTCGAGCACCCACAGGCTGCCTCGCTTGTCGGCGACGACGCTCTGTACGTTCACGAAGTGGGTGCGCGGGTCGATCTGTGCTGCCGCTGCATTCCGCCAGCTGTTCCACTCGGCATTGGGGTACGCCACGGTCGATCCGTTAGGCCGCACCTCCGCGACCGACACCGGCACGTCCGAGTTCCAACGTGGGAAATTCACGAAGATGCGACCGTCCTGCGCCGCAGCGACGCCGGTGACTTCCTGATCGAACGATGAGACCTGCGCGATACGCGGCCCTTGCGCCGACGCGGCAGCAGCCGTTGCCGCCGCAGCGGCGGCGAGGAGCAGGTGGAACTTCATCAGCTAACCTCATGATCGTCTCGGTTGATCGCGGAACCAAGCGCTGCCGACTTTGGTTCCGCGGCTAATAACTCATGATTTGAGGACCTTGATGCATGTTAGACGTCGCTAGCCGCACCGCCCTAATCGTTGCTGCGGCGAGTGCCGCGCTGGGCGGCTGCGCCCAACCGGCAGGTCGGGCGGTCACGCCCGGCACCGTAGCGGCGCTGCGGAACGGGCAACCCGGGCAGGAGGCGTCGGGCGTCCGTCCTACCGCCGCGAACCAGGCGGTGCTCGACGCGCTGACCGGTCCGCTGCGCCTGCGGCCATACCATACGCTTGCGCCGTCAGAGGCTCGGTTGCAGCCGAGCTTTGCCGATGGCGTGATGACGGCGGCGCAGCTCGCGAACCGTCCCGTGACGCCGCCGTCCAACATCGCTACGCGAGAAATCCAAGTTGCGGGCGCGGCCGGACCATTGCCGGCGCGGCTCTATCAGCCGCAGGCAACGTCAGTCGGGGCGCCGCTGCCGGTAATTGTCTACTTTCATGGCGGCGGCTGGGTGATCGCGGATCGCAATGTCTATGACGCGTCGGCGCGCGCGTTGGCGCGAGAGGCGAATGCGATCGTGATCTCGGTCGACTATCGCCGGGCGCCAGAGTTCAAGTTCCCCGCGCAGCACGACGACGCGCTGGCGAGCTATCGCTGGGCGATCGCCAATGCAGCGTCGGTGGGTGGAGATCCGGCAAGGATCGCGCTCGCAGGCGAAAGCGCCGGCGGTAACCTGGCCGTCGCAACCGCGATTGCGGCCCGCGATGCCGGTCTGCCGGCGCCGGTCCACGTCCTGTCGATCTACCCCATCGCGGGTAATGACCTGAACACCGCATCTTATCAGGAGAACGCCAACGCGCTTCCGTTGAGCCGCGCCGCGATGGCGTGGTTTCTGCATCATACGACTCGCACGCCTGCCGATGCCGCCGATCCCAGGATCAATCTCGTCGCCGCCAACTTCGCCGGTCTTCCGCCGGTAACGATCGTCGCCGCCCAGATCGACCCGCTCCGCAGTGAGGGCGAGATGCTTGCCGAGCGGCTCCGCGCAGCAGGCGTTCTGGTCGATCGCCGCGAGTTCGCACGCGTGACGCACGAATTCTTTGGTGGTGACTTGGTCATTCCCGAGGCACGTGCCGCTCAAACCTACGCAGGCCAGCGACTGAAAACTGCATTTGGTAGCCGATAAAGGATTGTAGGCGACCGTAAGTCCAGCTTATCCGTCGGGATCGCAGAGGATGCTTGTTCAGGTATGATCATCATGCGTTAAGCGGCGGCGCCAATTACCTGAACAAGTGTCTACAATTGGGAAGCGCGCGAGCCGCGGCGAATGTCTGGAGGTGGGTCGTCGCATCGGTCAAGCTGCCGGTCCTGCGCGGCCGTTATGTTGCTCATGGCCCACCATCCTTGCGTCCACCCGTCCGAACGCACAACGTAAGCGTCCGTGATGGTTCTTGCCCTGCTACGTGTGCATCTCACCTACCTGTGGCAGCACCGTCGTGCTCTGCATCTAAGTACGCCGCAGCGGTTCACCGAATGGGTGCAACACCGCAAGCTCTACGACCGCGATCCTCGGCTGCCGGAACTTGTCGACAAGGTTGCGGTCAAGGCCGTAGTCGCCCTCGCGCTCGGACCTGAGTGGGTGATCCCAACACTGTGGGAGGGCCGCTCGCTGCCGGACCAACCGCCGGCCCCGTTGCCGCTAGTGGTCAAGGCACGGCACGGCTGCGGGCACATTGCGTTCGTGCGGACGCTGGCCGAATGGGAGGCGGCACGTTCGCAGACGGCATCCTGGGAGAATATGCGCTATGGCCGCTGGTTGGACGAGTGGGCCTATGCAAGCGTGCCGTCGGGGCTGCTAATTGAGCCCTATCTGGGCCAAGAGGAAGTGCTGCCCATCGATTACAAGCTGTTCGTGTTCGGTGGCCGTGCGGCGTTCGTGCAGGTCCATCTCGACCGAGCGACCTCGCACCGCTGGATCGTTATGGACCGCGACTGGCTGCGAGTTTCACCACCAAGCCGCGATGCCGATCCGGCCCGCCCGCGCACCCTCGATCGGCTGATCGCTGGGGCTGAGCGGCTGGCGCGCGGTCATCAGTTCCTCCGCATCGACTGCTACGAAATAGCCGGAAAGACGCTATTCGGCGAGGTGACCGTTTATCCAGGCTCCGGACTGCTGCCGGTGGTGCCGGCTTCGCTCGACCGACACATGGGCGAGCTCTGGCGGCACGCGCGAGATCTGCGCAATGGCTGACTGCTCTACCTGAACGGACGGCGGAAGTTGGGAAGGGGCCCGAAGCAACTGAATGGCGGGAAGTGGGTCGGGTCATCCGGTAGAAGCGGCTATCTCGCGCCGGCCTTCGCCACAACGGAGCGATAGCACTTAACGAGGCGATTATACTGCGCGACGTCAAGGTCAGTTCAGCCTCCTTGGGGGAGAACACACCGCGGATGCGGCGCCGAAATCGGAACGGGGATGAACGGTAGAAAGCATAGTTGACCGGAATCCCGGACTGATGAGGAAGTCATTTAACATGCCACAGGAAGCAACCGTGCAATCCTGGCAGCGACGTCGCAATCGGCCGCGGAAGCTGCCAGTAAGGGATCGACAGCGTTTGAAGTCGAAGCCATAGTTGGCGCCTTGAACAGGAGCCCGTCGATGCCGGTTCTGCGCTCACCCTATTTAGCAAACGCCGCCGAGTTGCGCAGCATTGCCGCGGGCGGTGGCGCGTTGAGGACCGGGGCCCGTTCGCTTGGCGTCGCGCAGGTCCAGGCCGCGTTACGCGACCTCGGCTATGGACTCACCCGTTCGACTGGCAAGGGCAATGCCATGGACGGCTTCTACGGGGAGGAGACAACTGGCATGGTTCGCGCCGTCCAGCGCGACCGCGCGCTTCCGCAGACGGGGATCGTGGAGGCGGCAACGCTGGGCGCCGTCGACCAGTATCTGGCGGTCAAGCAGCCCCTCACACTTACGATCAAGCCGCGCCCGGGTCGCAACTACTCGAGCAAGTCCGCGGCAAAGGCGGCCGCCCGAGGTGCGAAACCGATCGGCCCGGCGGACCCATACCCGCTTCCGCTCTGGGATGAGAATTACGAGATCGGCACCTCGGACCCCACCGTCACACCCGACCCAGGCGCGGGAGGATGGAACACCAAGCCCAGGACCTTTTCGGCCATCGCCCAGGCGGTGGCGATCCAGCAGATGCTGGAGCTAGGCACTAGCCACGTCATCGGTCGGAATGCGACCCGCCACCTCAAGCATTATTTCGCCAACCATGGTAGCGACCTGACGATCGACCTGGAAAACATGATCCGCACTGTGCCAAGTGCCAGAACGGTAATGGTGGTTGAATTCCGCCAGGCGCTGGAATTCCTGCGAGGCCTGCCGCCCGGCCGCTATGATTTTACATCGCGGCGAGGAAGCGGCGGTTACAACCGGCAGCAGGAAAGCACCGATTGGTATTTCGCCATCGGCGGCTATTCGGTGTGGGGCAAGGGACGTGCGGAGATGACGGGCACGGGCGCGAACCGCCGCTATGACGTCGACTTCACCTACAAGTTCTTCGACCGCTACAACTGGGACGGCGGCAAAGAAGTCGAGATTGGCGGCATTCGCATCACCGACGAATTCATGGGTGAATTCCATCGCCAGGGCCTGACCAAAGAATATACTTGTTATGGGTCGCTCCGGCGACGCCTCAGCTGGGTCGGGGAAGTCAGCGCCCCCAGCGAAAACCTTATCCTACAGGCGGGGCGGCGGTAAATGCGTGCAGGTCTCGTCCGCTCGCTCGTCACTGGCTCGCTCGCGGCGCTTGCGTCGTGCGGCCAGGCTGCCCCCCAACCCGAAAGGATTGCCGTGACCCCCACGTCCATAAAGCAGGGCCAGGACGCTGCTCCCATTCTCGCCCGGATCGGCCTGAAGGCCCCGCCCTCCGCTATCGTGGAATATGTGCGGCAGGAACGCGGGATGGACGACAATGCGCGACTGATCCTGCTCATGCCGGCCGGTGAATGGGCGGCGATGCAGGCGACGCCGCCGCTCGATGCGGTTGCGCCCGATCGCTATACCGCCAACGAAGCGACGCTGCTGGGCGCCAGCGAGGGTGCCTGGCACCCGAGCGACGAGCCCGCGATCAAGGGCGCCCAATTCAACCTGCCGGCCGCGACATACTTGAACGTCGGAGTAGCGCCGGCCAACGAGGGCCGGGTACGCGTATATCTGTCCTGGTTCGAGACCTGAACGGCCGGACGGCCGAGGCGGAACGCCGGACGTTTCGAGGCCCCCAGCTTGTTGGCAGCGACGATCAGGATTGCTGCGGCCATCACAGTTCTGATCGGTTTGCAAACCTACTCGTCGGCCGTGCCTTCAAGCAACGTAATCCGCGATTGTAGCTCGGCAGTGGCAGGGATCGGTGGCGCAGTGCGAATTCGATAGTCTGGCGGAATGCAAAGCGTGACATTCCCAACACTGGGCTAGTCCTCTCATATCTACGCTTTGTGCTCGATCTGCCGTCCGGACCACGTACCTGGCCGACCTCCAACGAGACGGCCAGCCCAGTAAAATGGAGATTGAGAAAACAGCAACGCGAACCTGAACGAAAGTCCGGTTCCGGGGAGCGCGGCCGGGGCCGTGAATGTCGCCTTGTGGGTCTCTCCGGCCTCGGCCGCAAAGCCATCTATGACCGTCGTCAGCAATGCCGTATCGTAACAACAGCTTGTCCTCTGGATTGTGAGATTTGCTACCTCATACTCACCAGTCCACCTAATCCGGGGTAGATTGGATTTTGCAAGAAAGCATTGCTTTACTGCTGCCCCTGTCATCCAAGTAAGTATTGATATGAGGGTTTTTATCCACCCGCCTGCTGTAATGACGTATCTTGTATTTGGTATAGAATGCGCGATTCATTTCGAGTCGTGCTGCCTGTACGACTTGGCCCACGGTGACCCCGTCAGCAAACGTCGTTACGTATAACGCGTTTGTATCGCCGATCATCCCGTTTATCTCCAGGAACCGGACAGGCAGGCCCAAGATAGCGAGGCCCGGTGGCGCAGCGACCTTGCCGCCGACACTCTCAAGATCGCCGTCGCGCGACTCTCTCTTGAAGCCGAGTGATCTAAGCAGGGTCAGGTCGCCTGCCCGCTCGGCGCGCCCCCCCGACGTCTTATGGAACCTATTTGCCTCAGCAACAGGGTTCTCGTCAAATTCGCACATGAAGGCTTTGATGTAATTAGCCGGTAAAGTCCTGCCGCTTTTCGGGGGCCTTCCTGCTCCCTCCCGCTTCGTTTGCCGTTCGGCCATGGAAATATGGACGCTGTCTGTCCCAGGCTTGTCGCCAGAATAAGTCTCGCCGAAGTTGCACGCCGTAAGCGCAATAAAAACTGGGAGCAGCATCTTCATACTCGGCCAATCTCTTATCTCAAGAAGCCTATATCGACACCAAACTTGGCTTCACTTGCATGCCGGTTCCGCCAGCCCAAGCCGTGAGCCTATCAGCCCCAAACCTGTGCTTTGGCGGGGCGAGCATGCTAGAACCGCCTATATGTCAAAATCCCAAAGTAACGGCGGCACCGTCGATGTCGACGGCGCCATATATGATTGGCACCTCCAGCGTGAACCGCATCAGTCGGATGACGAAGGTTGGAAAGGAATGATGATTGCCCTTCTCCAGCGCGGTGCCAAACGCGAAGCATGGGTAGCATTCCCGCCGCCTAAGCGGCTCTTGAAGGGTATGCCGCGCGGTCGTCTTCAACTCGATGATGCAACGATTTCGCGGTGCGTGCGCGCCGCTCTGTCGGCCGGTTGGGAGCCGATGTCCCGGGGCAAGCCGGTGGTGTTCGCAGTCGATGCCGAAGGCAATTGAAGCGACTGATGCGTGCGAGAGCCGAAGTCCGTATGGCCGCGACGGCGCGATCTGCGTTGAAGGTTTTTGCCCGACTTTATACTAGCACCGGATTGGTGCTTGAACGCCTCGCGCTCCAAGGCACGTATAAAGGCAAATCGTCAGATTTTTTGAATTCAATGAATTATCGACATTCATTCCATGCTGGCAATAGCGCCGATGTCGTGAAGCACAGCCTACTGGTCGCGCTTGTGCGGGCCTTGCAGCAAAAACAGAGCGCGCTGACCCTAATCGACACCCACGCGGGCTGCGGGCTGTACGACCTTGGCAGCGAGGAAGCACGACGCACCGGCGAGTCCGCGCAGGGCGTGCTGCGCGCCTTTGCCGACCCAAATCCCTTGCTGAACGACTACCGCGCCGCCGTACAGGCGGTGAATGTCGGGCTCGAGCCGCACCTCTACCCCGGCTCGCCCAGGGTTCTTGCGCAGCTTCTGCGCCCACAGGATTTCCTGATCCTGAACGAGAAACACCCCGAGGACGTTCAAGCCCTGCGCCGCGTGATGCGCGACACATCCGCTGCCGTGCATGAGCGCGACGCCTACGAGCTTTGGCTGGCGATGCTGCCGCCCCGCACCGCGCGCGGCGTCGTGGTGGTCGACCCGCCGTACGAGCAGCCCGATGAACGCGCACGTCTCACAGCCACCCTCGCTGCGGCTTACCGCAAATGGGCGCACGGGGTGACGGTAATCTGGTTTCCGTTAAAGGATCGCGCCACGCATTGGCGGTGGAAGGAGCAGTTACGCAAGCTCGGCATCCCGAAATTACTGCAGGTGGAGCACTGGTTGTACGATGGCGATCAGCCCGGCATCTATAATGGCGCGGGCCTTTATATCGTCAATCCGCCCTACGCCTTGACGCAGGCGCTGCCGCCTCTGCTGGAAGCCCTGCGCGCCGTGCTAGCGCCGGAGGGGCATAGAGGCGAGATCACAGCCGATTGGTTGAGCGATTGAAGTAAGCCCTCATTGATCCCTTCTCCTAAAGAAGGAATTGCCGCGCTGCTGATCTCGAACAGTGCATCCCGCAAAGAAATCGCTGGCTTTCGGAGGTTGGCTGGTGACCGTCGCTGCTTGTGCTCCGCGTTCACCGGGAGCGCTGGCAGGGGTCTGCTTGCTCTGGAAGCAGTCGACTGCCGAAGACGCTAGAAACAGTATCTCCAGTCCCGAAGAGCGTCATCGAGCTTGAGGTCAGCAGCCCCGATAACGTCTTATCGGGAGGCTTGAACGGCTAGTTGAGGGTCGGTTGATACGACGGCGACAGGTCCGATGGGTCCGCCAGCGCGATAAGACGTTATGGGGGCTCCGTCACAGAGGAAGTCGTGTTGTCTCATTATCTTATCGCTGAAAGCGAGCTGCCTGATGAACGGGCTGCCCGCCGCGAACGGGCCGGGAAGAGCTCAGGTGAAACCTATGCTGCCACACTTTCACAGATGGTGCCGGGCGCTAAGGTGGCAATCGTTGCGCCAGCAGACGACGATGCCCGAACCTATGCGGCGGACGAGCTCGCTGTCTTCGATGCAGTGTTCCTGACGGGTTCGCCGATGCACGTATATCGCCAGACTCCGGAAGTCGATCGCGTACTCGCCTTCATGCGTACGGTGTTTGCATCGGGGGTGCCGTCTTTTGGGTCGTGCGCCGGTCTTCAGATCGCCGTCGCAGCGGCGGGGGGACGCGCGCGGAAGATGCCGCAGCGGATGGAAGCGGGTGTAGCGCGGCGGATCAACGCGACTGCGGCCGGCCGCGACCACCCCTTGCTTGCAGGACGCCCGGCGGCCTGGGATGCGGCGGCGATCCACGGCGACGAAGTCGACGAACTGCCGCCGGGCAGTAGCCTGCTTGCGAGCAACGCCGTCACGCGGGTCCAGGCAGCCGAGATCAACTTCGACGGGGGAACGTTCTGGGGTGTGCAATATCACCCGGAACTGTCGCTCGCAGAGATCGCGAGTGCGTTGCGCAGCCAAGCGACGGACCTCGTAGAGGCCGGATTGGCCAACGAAGAGGTCGACGTGCATGACCACGCTGCGTTGCTGGACGGGCTACACGCCGATCCGGAGCATCGTCCAACACGGTGGGCGCTCGGCGTGGATGACGAGCTGGCAAAAGAGATCAACCGCCGCCGGGAGATCGCCAACTTTCTTGCCCATCTGGCCAAATAGGGATCTGAATGACTGTCCGCTTTCGGGAAGCGGCGAAAGAAGCTTTCTGGTCCGTTTGTGGGTTTTTGGAGCGAAAAACGCTCGGCGGCTAACGCCCCTAGGGGGCAGCGCTTCTCAGCGAGTTACCAGATAGCGGAAGGTGGTTCGCCTGTTCGGCTGTCAACTTGAATGAGCTTCGTTAAGGGAGCCTGATGCACCTTACTGTGGACGCATTCTCCTTCCTGATCCTGGTCGCGTTCATCGCGGGCGGGATTGATGCGCTGGCTGGTGGGGGCGGACTCCTCACGATCCCGGCGCTATTGGCTGCTGGCGTTCCTCCCGTGGCAGCACTGGCAACAAACAAGTTGCAGAGCACGATCGGCACCGGGTCTGCGGTGCTGACATTCCTGCGAGCTGGACGTATCGATCTGAAGGCTTTCGCGATCCCAGCGGCCGGTGCGTTTTGCGGCTCCGTCCTGGGCGCGACCGCCGTCCAACACATAGATTCCAGTTTTCTTTCAGCGTTCGTGCCGCTGCTGCTGATCGCAATGGTGTTCTACTTCCTGCTCGCGCCAAAGATGAGCGAGGTCGACCGACATGCAAGGTTTGGGCGATGGGGTCTGGCAGCGGTCTGCTCCGGCCTTGGCTTTTATGATGGCTTCTTCGGACCCGGAACCGGTTCGTTCCTCACAACTGCACTCGTCGCGCTCGGCGGTCTTGGCCTTCTCAAGGCCATTGCGAACACGAAGTTCATCAACCTGGCGACCAACGTGGCGGGTCTGCTGGCCATGATCGCGGGCGGCAAGGTGCTTTGGGTTCTGGGCCTTAGCATGGCGGCAGCGAACGTCGCAGGCAATCAGGTGGGCGCCCGGCTTGCAATCCGCTTTGGAGGGCGCGGTGTACGTCCACTGCTGGTCGTGATGTCATTGGCGTTGACGATCAAGCTGCTAATAGACCCTAAGAATCCCTTGTGGCAGCTGCTGCTCTAAGGGTCGCGCGATGACCGCCTGCTCTGTCGCTGTCCAAAGCTGACGGGAGGCACCATCATGCCGCCGTTTGCCTGCCGCAAGCTGGCCATGGGACTGGTCGTGCAACTGCGCGCGCGTTACATGTTGGGCATGATCAGATCACTAGCTGCGGCTCTCATCGTGCTTCCTTCCAACGCCTTAGCTGCGGACCAAGCGCTTGCACCGGGCAGTTGGGACGTCACGTCAACTACCATCGACATGTCCGTGCCGGGGTTGCCAGGCTTCATAGCGCGCATGATGAAGGGTAAGTCGAAGACGGAGCGCAAACGCCTGTCGGCCGGGCAGGGAGTGGAGGCGCTTATCGCGCCCGATCCGAAGGCGCGTTGCCATGTCGATGTTCAGAACGTCGCCGATGGCAAATACAACCAGACGCTTACCTGTCCGCAGAAGAGTGGCGCCCCCGTTCATCTCACCCGAGCAGGCACTTACGACAAGACCGGCTTTGTAGGGCGCGCCACGGTGACCGGGGCGACAACCAAGGGAGCGATGCGCATCGTGCTCAGCCAGCGCGCCGCGCGCGTTGGCAACTAACCACGTAACGGGACAGACTCCTTGCTGGAGATCGAGCACGTATCGCACACCTATGCTGACGGCACCCCGGCGCTAGATGACGTAACGCTGTCGATTGACCGCGGGCTGTTTGGGCTGCTTAGGCCAAACGGGGCGGGCAAATCGTCGCTGATGCGGGTCGCAGCGACGCTGCAGTTGCCATCTGCAGGGCGGCTCCGCTTCGACGGGATCGACGTGCTTGCGGAGCCTCGCGCGCTACGGCGCCGGCTCGGCTACCTGCCGCAGGATTTCGGTGTCTATCCAGGCGTATCGGCCGAGGTGCTGTTCGAGCAGATCGCAGTACTCAAGGGAGTAACGGTGCGGGGTGACCGGCGCGACGCCGCCGAACGGCTGCTGCGGCTGGTGAACCTTTGGGACGCCCGTGGCCGAGCAGTCTCAACTTTCTCCGGCGGCATGCGCCAGCGTTGGGGCGTGGCGCAGGCGCTGATCGGAGATCCGGACCTGCTCATTCTGGATGAGCCGACAGCCGGACTCGACCCCGCTGAGCGCAACCGCTTTCAAGAACTGCTGTTCGGCCTTGGTGAGACTGCGGTTGTGATCGTATCGACGCACATCGTGGACGATGTCGCAGATTTATGTGAGCGAGTAGCTGTGCTGGCTGGCGGGCGAGTGCTGGCCAATGGTTCACCGGGTGCGCTTGGCGGCGCGCTCGATGGAAGGGTGTGGCGTGGACCGGCAGAGTCCGGTGCTGGCGCTGCGACGTTGCTCTCGCGCCGGCTCTCTGGTGGCCGACTGTCGGTGCGGGTACTTTCCGATGAACGTCCGGGTCCGGACTTCGAGCCCGTCACCGCAACGCTGGAGGACGCGTATTTCGCGGCGCTCGGGCACCGGGCGGGGTCCCGACGATGATCCCTCGTCTCGCCTGGCACGAGCTTCGTCAGCAGCTCGGTGGGCGTGTCTTCTGGATCGTCTTCGCAGTATCCACGCTGATGGTTGCGGGCGGGATGGCAATCGACGACTTGCGCGTGGGGCTTGCTGACGAGGGCGCCCGCACCGGGGCGGCAGCGATCATGCGAACACACCTCGTTTGGACACTGTTCTTCCTGTTCACTGCGGCGGCGTTTGTTGGCGAGGCGGCACTGCGCGACGAGCTAAGCGGGTTTGCCGACTTGGTCCGCGCAATGCCAATATACCGCCGGAACTACACGCTCGGACGGTTTCTGGGCGCATTTGGCGCGGTGTTGCTATGCTTCGTATCGGTGCCCGTCGCGATGGCAGCGGGCGGCGTGGTGCTGGGACTCGGATCGGGCCTGGCAGGGGCCTATCTGTTCGCGTTTGTTGCGCTGGCCTTGCCCAACTTATTTCTGGCCTCCGCCTTGTTCTTTGCGCTCGTGTCGGCGGCCCGGTCGATGACAGGCTGCTTGCTCGGCGCGGCGGGACTGCTGACGCTGTACGGGCTGGCAGGCGATAGCGGCGGGGGCGGCGCGGGGCTCAGCTTGATAGAGCCGTTCGGGTTTGCTGCAGTGGCCGACGCCACGCGAGGGTGGAGCCCTGCTCAGCGAGACGCGATGTTGCCCTCACTTGGCGGCGCGTTGCTGGCAAATCGCATGCTCTGGCTGGCGGTCGCTGCGGCGCTGGTCGGGCTTGGGACATGGCTGGCGGAACCACGCCCGCCCCGAAAACCTGTGCGGGGCTTACCGTCGCTGGCCGTGGAGGAGCGCGCTGAGCCGCCTCATGCAGCCGCTCTGCCGGCCGACCAACAGCGGGCGTTGTCTTCGCTGCACGCACGCTCCGGGTGGAGCATCGCCGCAAAGCAGATCGGCCTGCGCACCGCTTTTGAAACTCGGCGGGTAATCGTGACGCCGGCCTTTGCCGTGCTGCTGCTGATGGGCTTGGGGGCTGCCGCGGCAGCAGCGGCGCGAGTGACCGGAACGCCGGCCACGGTGGCGGCGCTGGCCACCTCGTTCCAGCTTGTGCCGTTAGTGGTCGCCTTGTTTTTCGCGGGCGAATTGTTCTGGGCTGAGCGCGAGCACAATGTAGCGCCCCTCATAGCGGCGACTCCGGCAGGCGGGACGTTGCTGGTAATCCCAAAGCTTCTCGCGCTGGCTGTTGTCCTCTTCTTACTTGCGGTGACGAGCGCGGGAGCCGGGGTTGTGACCGAGTTTGCCAAAGGTCAGCCGCCTACGCTCGCTGCGTACGTCGGATGGTACGTGTTGCCCAAAGCGTACGAATGGCTGCTGCTCGGAGTGCTGGCGCTCTTCCTGCAGTCACTCGCACCAAACAAGCTCGCCGGTTGGGGATACATGATCTTTTACCTGATCGGCTCGCTCGCCCTTAGCAAGCTCGGCTGGCAGGACCCACACTACAGGTACGGCGGTTATCCTGGGGCGCCACTGCCGCCGAGCTTAAGCGGGGCGCACAGCGTGGGGTGGTACCGGCTCGGGTGGGGAGCGGTGGCTGCGGCCATGGTAGCACTCGCATGCAAACGAGGAGCCGCAGGTGAGCGAGACCAGCGGCGTTGAGACACGCGTTATCGCTGACGTGAGCTTCCCTCTCCTTTCCCGTACGATCCGTATAAGCCGGCGTCGCGCCGCGAGCACACCTGAGCGGATGTCTGAAGTGGGTTGAGCCTACGGTAGTAGTGTGGAACGTCGCTGATCAACTTGTCGAAAGGTGCATTCGCGGCGGAAGTGCCCGCGGCCGGCCCTGCTAAACACACGTTTGGCACGATAAGGCTTGCGTAGAAGCGGGGTGAGCCGGAAGCGGACAGGCAGAGGCCTTCGTCACATCTCCTCGCCTGGATCGATTCACATGGACCTTCGCCGCTTCCTTTCGCCTAACCGCCTATTTTCACTTGCGTCGAACGACCTGGCGATCGATCTCGGCACGGTGAACACGGTCGTCTACGTTCGGGGCCGGGGCATCGTCCTGAACGAACCATCGGTGGTTGCGATCGAGACGATCGCCGGCGTGCCCCGCATCCGCGCGATTGGCGCGGAAGCCAAACTCATGCTCGGCAAGACGCCCGACAACATCCGCACGATCCGCCCGATGCGCGACGGCGTCATCGCCGATATCGAGGTCGCCGAGCAGATGATCAAGCACTTCATCGACAAGGCGCACGGCGGATCGAGCCGACTGCCACGTCGACCGGAGGTAGCCATCTGCATCCCATCTGCTGCGACCATGGTCGAACGCCGGGCGATCCAGCAGGCGGCGTCGCGTGCCGGCGCCGGAAAGGTCTACCTGATCGAGGAGTCGATGGCGGCTGCGATCGGTGCTGATCTGCCGGTGACCGAGCCGATCGGCGCGATGGTGGTGGATATTGGGGGCGGCACTACCGAGGTCGCGATCCTGTCGCTGCGCGGTCTCGCCTACAGCACATCCGTCCGCATCGGGGGAGATCGAATGGATGAAGCCATCACATCGGGCATTCGGCGTCGCCACAATATGATGATCGGCGAGGCCACGGCCGAGCGCATCAAGGTGGAGATCGGAGCAGCACGTGCGCCAATCGACGGCGACGGCGCATCCATGCGCGTCAAAGGACGCGATCTGCTCAACGGCGTTCCGGCGGAGATCGTGGTGAGCGAGGCCGAAGTTGCCGTCTTCCTCAGCGAGCTGGTTGGCCAGATCGTCGAGACCGTCTTGTCCGCGCTTGAGAAGACCGAACCCGAGCTCGCCGCTGACATCTACGATCGCGGCATCGTGATGACGGGCGGTGGCAGCCTGCTGTCGCGGCTCGACCAGGTGCTCTCGGATGCGACAGGCCTACCGGTCATCGTTGCCGAAAACGCGCTGACATGCGTCGCGACCGGTGCTGGACGAGCGTTGGAGGACCCGGTCCTCAGTGGCGTTATGACCGAGTCCTAGGAACGTTGCATAGGTCCGTTTGGGCTGAGGGCTCCCAGCCGAACACACTTCGGCCGCCATATTCGTGGGATCGCGCGCGCTCCTCGAGGATGTGGGCGGCCAGGGATGGACCGGTGGCGCTCGTCTCGAGCCGCCGCGCCTGTTCGTCGAGCCGCCGGATAGCGGCCAGCTGCTCCGTCTCGCCCAGCTTCGCCTTCATCACCGCGGATTTCATCACGCCGATCGTCTGATCGTAGACTTTCGTGGGCACCGGGAATGGGTGGCGGTCCTTGCCACCATGCGCGAGCGAAAAGCGAGCGGGATCGCTGAAGCGGCATGGCGCGCCGTGGACGACCTCGGCGACCATCGCCAACGCGCGCACGGTACGCGCGCCGATGCCCCGCACGAGCAGCAGCTCGGCGAAGTCCTTCGGTCCACGCTCCGCCGCGGCAGCCAGCGCGCCGTGCAGCCGACGCTCGACCACGTTCTCGCTGCGCACGTCGTTGTGTTCGGGCATTATCAGGTGAGGGAGAAGCGCCTGACTGTCGGGGACTGGGTCCGGGCGTTCCCGATCTGAAGCCTCCATGATCACTTTGGTGATGCCATCGGGGCCGATCGTCGCGAGCAGGTCGAGCTGGCGATCGCGAGACGCCGCAGCCCGGCGATGTGCGAGGTTGACGATAACGCCCGTGGCATGCCCTTCGATCGCGGCATGGGGCGCGTCAACGAAGCTCTCCAATCCTTCCGAATGCCAGTGGTATCGCCGTGCTTGGCGGCGGTCCGCATTCATGCCCTGCTGCACGACGACCCAGCGTCCATCATCGGCGACCACGAAGCCGTGAAGGTACAAGTCGTAGCCATCTTGCAGCGCGGCGCTGTCCACCTTGGCGACGAGCCTGCTGGTGCGGGCGAGGTCCGCGCCGTCAAGTCCGACCCGCTCGCCGACTGCGACGAGCTCCCCCGGTGTCGCGCGCGAGTGCTTCCCCCGCCCCCCGCAGACGTGAATCCCGAGTTCGGCGGACAGTGGCGCAAGGCCGCGCTTGAGCGCCCCAAGCACGCTGGTGGTGATGCCGGATGAATGCCAGTCCATGCCCATCACCGCGCCGAACGACTGGAACCAGAAGGGATGGGCCAACCGGCGCAGGAACTCGTCGCGACCGTATTCAAGGATGATCGCCTCGGTGATCACAGCCCCGAGCTTGGTCATCCGTTGGCCGAGCCACGCCGGCACACGGCCACCGTGGAGCGGCATGACGGCGCTGCCCGCACGGCGACCCATCAGGCGGCGCCCATAGCGGGCAGATCGGGATCTGGAGACCGACCGAACAACGGCAGATCGACGCCAGCCGCAGGCTGCGCGGCGAAGTTGGAAACGGTCACACCGACCAGTCTGATGCCCTTCTCGACGGGCAGCACGGAGCGGATCAGCGACAGACTGGCCTCCCGCAGGGCGGCGTGGGTGGAGACGACGAAGGGCAAGCTGCGGCTGCGCGTGATCTGCTGGAAGTCGCCATATTTGATCTTCACCGTGACGGTGCGACCGAAGGCCTGCTTCTCATCACACCAGCACCAGACGTCCTGGGCCATGCGCATCACGCCTGCCTCGATCGCCGCGGGCTCGGTGAGGTCGCGCTCGAACGTCGTTTCCGATCCCGACGACTTCCGTTCCCGATTGGGGTTGACGGGGCGGTGGTCGATGCCACGCGAAATTCGATGGTACCACTCGGCCGAGCTGCCGAAATGCTCCTGGAGGAAGGATAGCGACTTGCCGCGCAGATCCGCACCGGTCTCGATATCGAGCGCATGCATCCTTTTGGCGGTCACCGGTCCGACGCCGTGGAAGCGCGAGACTGGCAGCGTCGCGACCCAATCGGCGCCCATTTCCGGTGTGACCGCGAACTGGCCATCAGGCTTGCGGTGGTCGGAAGCGAGTTTCGCGAGGAACTTGTTGTAGGAGATGCCGGCGGACGCGGTCAGGCCGGTCTCGTCCAAGACGCGCGCGCGGATCGCCTTCGCCGTCAGCCAAGCGGTTGGCAATCCCGCGAGGTTCTCGGTGACGTCGAGATAAGCTTCGTCCAGCGATAGCGGCTGGATCAGCGCAGTGAACTCGGCGAACACCGCGTGGATCTGCTGGGAGACACTGCGGTAGACGTCGAAGCGCGGAGGCACGAAGACCAGGTCTGGACACCGACGAAGCGCGGTGACGGAGGGCAGGGCGGACCGCACCCCGAAGGTTCGCGCCTCATAGCTCGCCGCTGCGACGACGCCGCGCGCTGCGGGGTGGCCAACGGCGACCGGCCGCCCGCGCAGGGCTGAATCATCACGTTGCTCAACAGACGCGAAGAAGGCGTCCATATCGACGTGGATGATCTTCCGGACGGCGTGCGACTCCATGTTCAAAGGCTTAGCAACGGGTGAACGGAAAGGGAACGGTTTCAAGCCGCTCCGGAGCAAGCGTCTTCGACCCAAAACGGCGTCCCGCAATTTTGCTCGACACCCCGCCGATACGCAGCTTGCCCTTCTGGTCAAGTTGGCGGCTAAATTATTTAGTCGGCATTCGGCGTTCTGCGGCATTACGCACTCACGTCTTCAGCCTCCCCGAGCTGTCCTGCAGTAGCCAGAAGCGAGTATAGCGCTGTAAGCGCGGAAGAATGAGCCATTGTAGCGTCGCTGTGAGAAGCAGTGATGAGGGCAGGAGCTGGAGTGGCAACGGCGCATCCTTCAATGCAGCGCGGGCCGCTAGACTGATCACGAGCAGTACCGGAAACACCGTCAGCCATGTCGTGACAAATCGCTTCCACTTGCTCGCGCTCGCATCGCTAGGCAGTTCGAACGCGACACCATCGCCCGCTCCGGATTGGCGAAGCGCAGTGGAATAGCGGTCGGCGGCGGCAACATGAGCGCTGAGGGTATCGTCGGTGTGCCACGCTTCAGCGGCTTTCTGATCGTCAAAGCGAAACAACAGATGCTGAAAGCCGGCGGTCTGACCGAGGCGGATCGCGGCGCGATAACCCGGCGCAGCGCGAGCGAGGCGCATAAGTTCCTTAGCCCAACGTTCGAACTCCTCCTCGTGCCCGCCGTGGATGGCACGGCTGGTGACGATGGTAGCGGTTTGATCTGGATCTGCTGGCATGGGCAATGAACGTACCGCCCCGCAATGTCGTTGCTAGTCGCGCTCAGAAGTCGCTAGCGTACATCAGCAGGAATCGTTTCCTTGAAGCGCAGCTCGCCTTCTAAGCGACCATGAAGGACCGAAGAATGCGCCGTCCCCGAGACTTGTTTGCAACGCTTGCGCTGGTTCTTCCGGCATCCGCGAGCGCTGCTCCCTGGTGGTATGTGGCGCATGACGAAGGCCGCGCGGTGTTCATCGACGCAAAATCAATTCAGCACCGCAAATCCACGATCGCTTTTTCGTCCAAGGACGTCATCCGTGAGCACGACAATCCGGTCGCCATGGCGGTCAAGTTCCTGCAGGCCGATTGCGCCAAGCGGCAGATCGGCTGGGCAGGCGTGCAGCAATTCGGTTACGATGAGGCGGTGATCGACACCTCAACCCGCCGTAAAGCCGGTATGACAAACGCTATCGACCCCCTAGACGATGCCGCACTGGACTTCGTGTGCGCGGATGACGCGAGCCGTGCCGCCGGGGGCTTCTTTCCGATCAGCATCGACGATGCGGCCTTCACAGAGGCGCTGCTGAGCGATGCCAGCAATAGCCTGACGCCCCGTGCGCTTCACGACAAGATGGCGGCGGCGCCTACGACGGTGGTGGTCCGCTCGACTGCCCCGGCACCGGCCACCTTCGGGCAGACGCAAACGGTGGCGATAGGGCAGCCGATGGTCCCGCCGCGCGATTATTCGAAGGGGCCGCAGGTGCCGAATCCGGCCGATTACTCGTCTGACGAAGTGGGCCGGATTTACGATGTCGCTTACCAAGGCATCAAGGACGGGCAGCTACAATTCGAAATACGAGGCTATTCCATCGATGACCTGGTCCACCCCGGTTCCGGCCAGATGCAAGCGGCGGACCCGCGCGAACGCCCGGTCCTGATCAAGGACCTTGTCATCACGATCAAGGCGGCAACCGCCGAGCGGATCACGTACTCCATCGCCATTCAGAAGTGACTGCCACGCCAAAATACAGCGCCGCGTCTCGTGCCCTCGTCTGGCAAACGCCAATTTGAGCTTTTCCGCTTCCTGAACCATCTTTTTGATCTAGCGCGCTCTACAGACGCCCTGAACGTCCAGAATGGGGTCAACGGATCCCAGATCCATATCAGCGCTGCTTCTTCGTCGTGCCAGCGGTGAAATCGGAGTCCTTTTTCGCAACCCAGTCGACAAATCTACGCACGGCGGGCTCGGCGAGCAGCCCTTCCACATTCATGCCGTGACGTTCGAGCTCGGAATTCGTGAAGTTGGCTGTCACTGTCTGCTGACAAATAGGGTGCATCGGCACAACGTCGCGACCGCCCCTGCTCTTTGGCACGGGATGGTGCCAGACGATGGTCTTGCCGGTCGGCCGACCACAAAGCCAGCACCTCGCTACCGTCACTGTTTCCTTTTCGTCCCTATCCAGGTCTTCAAAGGCGCCGTGTTTCAAATGCTTGCGAGCCATGCGTTCATGAATCCGTACCTGCGCGGCCTGACATGACCGACGCGATCGGCACCAGTACACAAGCGTTTGATCAAGACCGACAGGAAACGCCATTTCGTACAGACATGGTCATGTCGGATACGTTCGGCATCGGCGATGGGGTCGTTGAGCGTCAATCAGCCGAAGGGGCGGACTGCGCTTAGTTGAGCACCCTCTTAGTCTCGGCGAGTACTCATCCCGCGTTCACGGCCCCAAACGACCGCGCCGCTGCGACGGTTGACACCGATCTTTGCGTACAGCCGAGCGACGTGGTTACGCACAGTATTGCGCGAGAGCTTTAGTCGCTCGGCAATCGAGCTGTCGTCCAGGTCATCACAGATCAGCTCGAGAATTTCGCGCTCTCGAGGGCTCAGGTTGGCGGCGGGCACCCGGACTTCGGGGCGACGCAAAGTGGCGAGCTTGTCGAGGATAGAATGGCTGAGCCAGTTCGTATCCTTCATCACCTCCTCGATCGCATCAGCGAGCTCACGCTCGGTCTGCTTGCGCTCGGTCACGTCCTGATAAACCCAGAGCGAGCAGGCTGCGCCGTCCACGCAGATCGTCTCCGCTGATACCAGGCAGTCGATTTCGGTGCCCGTCGTCGACAGGAGTTTACCGTCGCGATCTCGCACACGCCCTTGTTCGGCAAGATCATGTTCGAGCGCTTCGCGTTGCTCAACACGGCTCCAGAGCTTCAATTCATCTGGTGTCCGACCGACCGCTTCCGTTTCGTGACCTGTGAGCTGGCGAAAGGCCGCGTTGACCGTAGATATCCGGTGATCGGCATCACGCGTGACGATCATCGCGACAGGCGCCATCTCGAATATCGCAAGAAGATGATGCTCACTGGCTGCCAGCGCCTTTTCGGCTTGTCGCCGCGGCTCCAGGTCGGCGAAAGTGAAAAGAAGCGCGTCGTCCGCAGTGACGTCGATCGGCTGGGCGGCGAACAAGACCCGGCGCGTCGATCCATTAGCGACCCGTAGCTCAGCCTCCGTCTGCATGACGACCTCGCCCTTTTCGATGTGGCGCCTAAAGGCGCCCCGGTCGGCGATGCCGCGGAGCAGATCGAGGCCGAATAACGACTTGCCGACCAACGCTTCCGGAGTGAAGTCGGTCAACGTCTCGAAGCCTGGGTTCACCTGAATGACGCGCTGATCGAACAATCGCACCACAATGGCGGGCGCGGGATTGGCGCTGAACATCGCCTTAAACCGGGCTTCCGCGTCAAAGCGCTCAGACACATCGTTGATGACCAGCGCCAGATAGTCGGCTTCGCCACCATCGACGTTCATCACGACGTCGCGGACCTGATGCACCCATCGTACCTCGCCGTCGCCGGCGGGTGCGACTTCGACGACCAGGTCAGGAAAGGACTCGCCCGCGAGCAGGCGAAACAACGGATATTCCCGGTGCTTCATCGCGCGATGGTGGGCGGTGTATAGCGTGAAAAGCTGTGCGTAGCCTTCGGCTGTCTTACCCATTTGCTCAAGGGCTTGTACGCCGTGCATGCGCAGCGCAGCGGCGTTGGCACTCAATATGACGCCGGTGGCATCGATCAGGATCACGCCGTCGAGCAATTGTGCCATGAGTTGATCGAGGTGGCGAAGGGTCGGCTGGCTTTGGCTTTGAGCGGTGCTTGTCATGTCATCCAAGCGCCCGACGCGCCCCGCTGTTCCATCGACCTGCATCAACGCTCTTAGTGCTGGAGCACCAACCGTGCGTAGCGGTCCACGACCTTGCATATGAACATTCGTGAGCCGACCGATGTTCAGTCACCACGCAAACTCGCGAAAGGAAAAGCCATGGGCCTTATCGTTCTTCTTGTAGTCGGTGGACTGATCGGCTGGGTCGCCAGCATGATCATGCGCACAGACGGCCAACAAGGTATCATACTCAACATCGTCGTTGGCATCGTCGGCGCAATGCTGGCCGGGTTCATCGTGACCCCGCTGATCGGCGGCGCACCCATCACCAGCGGCGCTATCTCGATCCAGTCGGTGCTGGTGTCGCTGATCGGCGCGATCGTCCTGCTGGCGATCATCAACTTGTTTCGCCGCGGCTCGGTACGTTAATCTCAGGAGATCAAGACATGAACACCAATTTGGCATCTGCCATCTTCGACACACCGGCCGAAGCCGATCGCGCGGTAGCGGAACTGCGCCAGGCGGGCGTGCCCGATCGCGCACTGTCGATCGTAGCCAGAAACGACGGCGTGACCAGCACCGCTGGCGGCGACGGTGAGGTCACCGATGACGGCCATGGCAGCATCATGCGTGGCATTTTGGGCGGCGGTGCACTCGGCGCCGGGCTTGGCGTGGCGGCGCTTGCAATCCCCGGGGTTGGACCTCTGGTTGCGGCCGGCGCCATTGCCGCATCGGCATTGCCTGGCGCAATGGCGATCGGTGCCGCCGCTGGTGCCGCTGCGGGTACGGTCAACGAGACGTTGATGTCGCATGGCATCAATGAGGAGGACTCCGGCTACTATGACGACCATCTTGGTCGCGGTGGCGTCCTCGTATCAGTCGACTCGAGTTCCGATGCTGTGTCGGCTGAGACCGTAACCGACATCCTGTATCGCAACGGCGGGCACAGCTCGCGGCGGTCACGCCTCACGGCGTAACTCCAAAGTGAACCAGACCGGCAGCAGTGTCGGTCCGGTTCGCAGGGTTGCCACTTTGTTATCTAATCCACTGCAATCTCGAATTCGCAACGGAAGCGGATCCGCGGTGGCGGCCAGACCGAGCTAAGACCATCACGCGAAGGGGATCAGCTTGGAGGCTGCGAAGCGACTTTCGATCTCGGCGTGTAGTTCAATACGCGTTTCGTCGCCGCGTTGGGGCTCGAAAGCCAGGAGGCTTGTTGGCAATCCACCGCAAGTAGCGACGCACATCGTCCCGTTCCCGCAGCTGATCCATCGTTGCGTAAGATGTGGCTAAGTCGCGGTTCGCCACAAAGGCATGGATAGTGCGATGGCAGATCGGGTGCACTGGCACAGTTCGCGTGCCGCCTTCGCTCTTCGGTACAACGTGATGTCGCTCCACGGCTCTGTCAGAGCAAATGCACCGATCGTTAGGCGGGGTGGGGTAGGGATCGGCATGCCTCGCCCCCGCAAGCCTGCCGGCCCGTTTCGCTACTTCAACTCATCACCCGAGGTGATCCGCCTGGTGGTAATGATGTACGTGCGGTTTCCGCTGTCACTCAGGAACGTTGAGGATCTGCTGTTCGAGCGCGGTATCGACATCTGCCACGAGACGGTGCGGATGTGGTGGAACAGGTTCGGGCCGATGTTCGCAGGCGACATACGCCGGCAGCGTATTTCGCGAATGCGCGGTTTTGGCACTGGCGCTGGCACCTGGACGAGATGTACGTGAAGCTGAATGGCGAGATGGTCTACCTCTGGCGAGCGGTCGATCACGAAGGCGAGATCCTCGAGAGCTACATCACCAGGACCCGCGACAAGGAGGCAGCGCTACGCTTCATGAAGAAGGCGCTGAAGCGTCACGGCAGCCCTGAGGCAATCACCACCGACGGCCTGCGCTCTTATCGTGCAGCAATGAAAGAGCTGGGTAACGAGCAGAAGCAGGAGGTCGGACGCTGGGCCAACAACCGGGTTGAGAACAGCCACCTCTCGTTCCGAAGAAGGGAGCGAGCGATGCTCAGGTTCAGGCGGATGAAGTCGCTACAGAAGTTTGCCAGCGTGCACGCCAACGTCCACAACCACTTCAATCTCGAACGCCATCTCGTCGACCGCCAGACCTACAAGGAACGCCGCTCAGCCGCACTGGCTGAGTGGGGTCAGGTGGCGAGCTAGGCAATCGCGCTCAAAGACCAGAGTGCATCGTGTGGAGAGCGGTTCGCATTAGACTGACAGCACCCCCGCCGGCGTTCACGGGCACACCAATGCTCTGCTTGCAGCATAAGTCGAATGCTATCTGGCGGTGCGGTATCAAACGTCCGCTATGCGCCCAATTCAAGACATTCATGATTATCGGGAGTGATCCCCCGAGCTCCGGTTCGGCTACGGTCGGACGCGTCCGAACGAACGAACCAAATTGTGGTTAGTCCGACAGTACCGCTTGCAGCACTAGTCGAAAATTTTGTGCTGGGCCGCTGGCTTCGCGCCAGACATTGCCAGCGTGAAGGTGAAGTCCTGATTTCGCAAACGGCAGAGCTCGCAAGATCCAACAGATATTCACTACCAGTTCGCCAGGTTACTTTGTCATCAAGGTATTAGGATCAGCACCCCGTCCCAGCGCACGAGGAAGTTATGCAGCGTCTCACCACTCCATTCGGATTTCAATCGACGGCCGCAGAAGTAGCGAGGGGAATTGATCTCAGCGGCAAGCGCATCCTAATTACGGGGGGCGCGGCTGGGATCGGCCTGGAAACCGCACGGGTGCTGGCGAGAGCGGGTGCAGAAATTACGCTGGCAGTGCGGCGCCCTGAAGCCGGTAAGCCGGTTGCCGAGGAACTTCGGAGGGCGATCGGCAATTCAGCAATCGAGGTGCGGCAGCTTGATATATCGGATCTCCGCTCAGTCCGATCGTTCGTGAGTGATTGGGCAGGTCCCCTCCATGTTTTGATCAACAATGCCGGCATCATGGCTGTGCCGGAACTCGAGCGGAGCTCACAAGGATTCGAGCTTCAATTCGGCACTAATTATCTCGGTCACTTCGCGCTGACGCTGGGGCTGCACCGCTATCTTGCAGCGGCGAACGGCGCGCGCGTCGTGTCGGTAAGCTCAAGCGGACACTTCTTCTCGCCAGTCATCTTCGATGATCTTGGCTTTGATTTCGTGCCCTACACCCCGATCGGCGCCTACGGGCAGTCGAAGTCGGCGGCGGCGCTGCTGTCGGTTGGAATTACGCAACAATGGTCCAGCGACGGCATTCTTTCGAACGCGTTGAACCCCGGTGCCATCGCGACCGGGCTCCAGAAGCATACCGGCGGCCTGAAAACCCCGCCCGAACGTCGGAAGACACCTGAGCAGGGCGCCGCCACTACTATCTTGCTGGCGGCGTCGCCTCTGCTGGACGGCATCAGCGGCCGATATTTTGAAGACTGCAATGAGGCAGAAAAGGTTGCTCGTCGCCCAACAGACTTCACCGGCGGTTATGCCGCCTACGCGCTTGATCCCGACAATGCCGCGAGATTGTGGGACGTGTCACGGCGGCTGATCAAGGAGGCCAGCAAGTGATCAGCGATGATGCACAACGCGTCGGCCCCGCTGGCGTGGGTGATCAGAGCGGACCAGTGAGCGTGGCAGCCCAAAAAGATGCGGCCTTCCTGGCGCACGACCTCTGCAACCATCTGCAGGTGATAACGAGCGCCTTCGGATTGATTCAAAGGGCGGTCGGCGACGATGCGTCGGCGTCGCTGTCAGTCCTTCTCAACGGCGCCCAGACATCGTTGACGCGTGCCAGTCGGCTGAGCCGTCAGATTGCCGACGGTGGCAGAGACGAACAACCCCGTGGTGCTCCTGTCTCAATCTCTGAACGGCTGGAGCGCCTGCGCGATACCATATTGCTGTTCGCCGGATCTACCATCGTCGTCGAGTTTCTCGTGGATGAGGAGGTTCCCGATGTTCTCTGCGCCGCGGAAGCGCTCGACGATGTGCTTCTGAACATCGTTGGCAACGCTGTTCGTGCGATGCCGGACGGTGGTCGCATGGCGCTGACCGTGACCTGCGACGCGCCGTCGCTGGGAGGCGCGCCGTCGGTGGTGATGCGCATCGGCGACACCGGTTGCGGAATGACTGCTGAGATAGCAGCACGCGCCTTTGAACCCCGCTTCACCACGCGGCCGCCAGGCCAGGGATCGGGCATCGGTCTCGCGATGGTGGCGGATTTCACACGCGCCGCAGGCGGGATGGTGGAGCTCGAAACGCGTGTTGGCGTCGGAACTGTCGTGACGCTCCGGCTACCCAGCGTGCCAAGACACGCCCGCGCCACGCGTATCGAACCGACTGGTGGCAGGTGATCGGCGAGCCCAGGCTTCGGTGGGGCGCTACTGTTGGTCGAGGCGAGCTCCTAAGCCGTCCCAAGGGATCTTGCCGTGACACCGCGTAATGGTATCCAAGGGGATAGACTGTGACCCACAACTTCGCCGACCTGATGTTCACCCCGCAGGTGCAGGCTGTTCAGCAGCAACTGGGCTCGCGCGCCGCCTACGCCCGCTTTGCCGCTGCGGACACCGCCGGCGATGACCGATTGACCGATGCTGAGCGTAATTTCATTGCCGCGCGTGACAGCTTCTACATCGCCACGGTCTCGGAGACGGGTTGGCCGTATGTACAGCATCGTGGTGGGCCCGCCGGCTTCCTCAGGGCAATCAACGATCGCACGATCGGCTTCGCGGACTTTCGCGGTAACAGACAGTATGTCACTGTCGGCAACCTCGTCGGGGACGACCGAGTAGCCTTGTTCCTCGTCGACTACCCTAACCGCCGACGCCTCAAGCTGCTCGGCCGCGCTCGCGCTATCGCGGTGGACAGCGATGCGGATTTGCTAGAGCCGCTGCGCGACGGCTACCATGCGGAGGCGGAGCGCGGCCTGATTATCACGATAGAGGCGTTCGACTGGAACTGCCCGCAGCACATAACGCCGCGCTATACCGAGCGAGAACTGGAAACGGCGCTAGCCCCGTTTCGAGCGAAGCTGCGAGCGCTCGAGGCAGAGAACAGAACGCTCCGTGCCAAGATCGAGCATCCCTCGAGCTGACAGTACAACCCGCGCGTATACGATAGATACGGGAGCCCGCACCCGCAAACCTGTTTGCGGATGCGGGCTGTGAAGGGCTGATCAACGTGTTGCAACTTTCCGATCGAGAAAACCGCGGATCAGCTGCGCCATCTGGTCGAGCTTATCCTCAAGCGCAAAGTGCCCGGAATCGATCAGATGGAACTCAGCGTCGGGCAGGTCCCGCAGGTACGGCGTCGCGCCGGTCGCCGGGAAGATCTTGTCGTTCTTTCCCCAGACGATGATCGTCGGCGGCTTGTACTTGCGGAAGAACGCCTGAAACCGAGGGTAGAGCGGCACATTAGTGCCGTAATCCTTGAACAGATCGAGCTGGATGTCGAGATTGCCGGGCCGGTCGAGCAGCGGTTGATCGTGCGTCCAATTGTCGGGCGAGATGTGCGACAGGTCGCTCATCCCGTCGGTATACTGGAACTTGGTAGTCTCGAGCGTCATCAAGCCTTCGAGCGCCTTGCGATGCGCGGGCGTGTCGCTGCTCCAATAAGCTTTTATGGGATCCCAGAACGGCCCGAGGCCCTCTTCATAGGCGTTGCCGTTCTGAACGATCAGCGCGCTGACACTTTCGGGATGCTTCAGCGCGAGCCGGTATCCGACCGGCGCGCCGTAATCCATGACGTACATCGCGTAGCGCTCGATGCCCTTCTGCGCGAGCAGCTTGTCAATCAGATCGGCATAATGCGCAAAGCTATAGGCGAACGCCTTGTGGTCGGGCGCACCGCTCTGGCCAAACCCTGGATAGTCCGGCGCGATGACATGGTATTTGTCGGCGAGCAGCGGAATCAGGTTGCGGAACATGTGCGACGATGTCGGAAAGCCGTGGAGCAGCAGCACGACCGGGGCGTTGGCGGGACCCGCCTCGCGATAGAACATGTCGATCCCGTCGATCTTCTCGGTATGGTACCGGGTCATGATGACCGGCGCCATCCTCGCGGCGGCGGGCTTGGCGGACGCCGCACGCGGGGCGGCGGCAGTCGGAGCGGCCGCTAGTGCGAACAGCGCGACGCACGAGGCCAGGTCGCGATATCGTGATCTTGTCATGTCGGTCTCTCTCTCGTTGGGTTGAAGAGCTTCGTCACACCAGGTGAGCGGCGGGCCGGAGCGGGGCGGGAGATTGCGCAGTGCAATGCGGCAGACTGGCGCGGGCAGGCGCGCGCTCGACGAGCTGACGCGCCGCAATATGCTGGCGCCGCCACCGCGCCGGCGTGAGGCCGGTCAGGCGCTTGAAGACGGTGCAGAAATGCGCCTGGGTCTGAAAACCACAATCGAATGCCACCTGGGCAAGATTTTTATCGCCCTGCGCCATCAGCCGCTTGGCCTGCTCAATCCGGCGTGTCAGCACATAATCGTGCGGCCTGAGGCCGGTCGCCGCGCGGAACTGGGCCGCGAAATGCATGCGGGACAGTCCCGATGCGGCCGCCAGATTGCCGAGCCGCAGCTCACCCACGATGTTCGCTTCGACGAGAGCCTGAACCTTCTTCAGCCGCCACGACGACAACTGGCTGGGCGGCGATCTTACAGCGGCTTGGCTGCTGCGGAGGAAAGGTGCTTCGGCGCTCATCTCATCTATCCTCGACCGGATGGATCGGTGTCGGCAATCGGCGCTGCGCAAAGACAGCATCCCCGATCGTCGTAGCCTGGATAGCCGCTGATGCGCGGCACTGCCCGTGAGGATGCGGCAGCGATCGTTAGTTGGAGCGAGTCCCGCCCGCGGCCCAACGACGGTCGGAATGACGCGCAAGCCGCCAGTCAGGTGCTGAGCGTCCGCAGTTCGCCGCGGAAGATGCCGAGGAGAGTCCGCACGAACAGGCCCGCGATCACGCACGAGGCAAGCGCGAGCAACGCCAGCCCGATTGCGCTCGGCACCAGTCTCGGTGTCGCGGCGGCGAAGCGGATCGCCGCGCTCGCCGAGGCGGCGAGCGGAAAGCTCACCGCCCACCACGCGACGCGGAACGGGCAGCACTGCGCCAATTGGCGCAGCCGGCCGAGCAGGACGGCAAGCAGGAATATCGTCAAAGCGTAGAGCCCCGTCGCGAAACCATCCACTTGCCCGGTAATCGCGACGTACGCGGAAAAGCCGACCGAGAACGGCGCCACGAGAATGAGCACAGCAGGCTGCAAGGCGGGCGGCAGCGGACGTCCGAACAGCAGCCGCGAAAAGATCATGGTGAATAACGGCACGGCGAAGAACAGACCGATTGCGAGACAGCCGATCAGCAGGTCGGCAGGCGGCGCCGGGGAGAGCGATGGCGCGGCGAGCGGCACATCGAGCAGACCGACCACCGGCACGATCCATGCCGGGGTCGCGTGCGCGATCTGCTGCCGATCGCTCATCCAGCGATTGATGATCAGCCACGCGAACCCGAACATAGCGGCTGCACCGACCGTCCACAGGATCCTTGCCGGAAACGGCGCGTGCGGCGCGAGCACGATGGGCAATAGCAGCGAACTGATGATCACCGTGCTGAACAGATTCCCCGCAACCGGGTGCCGGAATTCCGCAACGACTGCGTCGAAGGCAAGGATCGCCTTGGCAAGATAGGCGATCGTCAACAGGAGGAAGGCCGCCACGGCCACGATCGCGATCGCATGCGAGATCCCCATCGGCACGCCGTAGAGATGCGTCGCCAGTCGCCAAGCCACGCTCAGCCCCGACAGGCCCATGACCGAGGCGAACAGCGCCACCGGCAGATAGTCGAAGCGCTGGCGCGCCGCTGCCACGCCCGCGGCGACACCAGCCGGATCGGCTCGCTGCGGCTCATCCTCCGCGACCGGCGCAGCCACGAGTTTGTCCGCCCCAGGCAAATCAGCGCTCCCGAGCCCTTGTCGCGACGGGAACTAGGTGGAAGTCGAACGGCCCCTTCGACGTCACGAAGATCAGGCAACCGGTGTCCGAAAGGCAGTTGGTGACGTGCGGCTCGCCACCCTTCTGGTACCAATAGGAGCCGGCGCCGAGCCGGCGCGCGGAGGCAGCGTCGCTCGGCTCGTTGGCCAGTACGCCGGTGACGACCACGCCGTAATAGCTGAAGCTGTGCGTGTGCAGGCCGCTCTTCGCGTTGGCCGGCATCTTGATGAAATTGCTGTGTGGGCCAGCGGCCGGGTCGCCCCAGCCATCGGCGACGGTCAGCCCTTGCTTGTTCTGATAGAAATGCAGCCGTTCGACCGGGATGACCGCCGATATTTCGGGCGCTCCAGGCTTGTTCGCTGCTTCGGGCAACGAGCCACCGATCAGCGCCGTCGACAGCAATAGCACACCCAGGACGCTTCGCATTGCGGCCGCCTTGTCCTACCTGGCACCCGCTTGATGCGCGCGCTCGGCGCCATGGTGGACGCGCCGGGCAAGAAGGTCTTTCCAGAAAGCACGAGCTTCGAAATGTGTGGATAACCATGGGTCGCGCTGCATGTCTGTTGCCGGCGGTTACAGTGTAATCACCCCGCGCCTAAGCGCTTCGGTAACCGCCCGTGTCCGGTCGTCGACGCAAAGCTTTCCGAAAATGCTGCGCATATGCGTCTTCACCGTGTCCTCGGAGATCGACAGCTGCCAGGCGATCGCCTTGTTGGCATTGCCTTCCGCGACGAGACTGAGAACCGCGATTTCCCGTTCGGTCAGCGTCTCCTCGCCAGAACGTAACGCCATCTCCTGCGCAACTTCCGCGGCAATGTGGCGCTTGCCCGCGTGCACCGCGCGGATCGCCGAAAGAAGCTCGGTGCGTAATGAGCTCTTCAATAGATATGCCATTGCACCGGACTTGATCGCGCGCGCGGCCTGCACATCGCCCTGATAGGTTGTGAGGACGATGATCCGTGCATCGCCCCACCGGGCGCGGATCGCATCGATCGCATCGAGGCCACCCATCTGCGGCATTTGCAGGTCCATCAGGGTGACGTGCGGCCGCAATCGCTCGAACGCCTTGATCGCTTCGCCGCCGCTCGACGCTTCGCCGACCATCAGCATGTCGCTTTCCATCTCGACGATCGCGGCGATACCCTGGCGTATGGCGGGGTGATCGTCGACCGTGAGGATGCGGATCCGACCAGCTGTCGATGTCGTCACCGCAAGTTGTCCTTCAACGCCAGAATGCAAGCGGCGATCGCCGCGGCGGTATGAGGTACGCGGCCTTGGCCGGGACCGTCACCAGCACCTCGGTGCCCTTACCCCGGCCGCTGACGATGGAGAAAAGACCGCCGATACGGCGCGCCCGTTCTCGCATGCCGACCAGACCGTAATGGCCCGATCGCTTGCCGATCGCGGCGACATCGCTCGGCAGGCCCACGCCGTTGTCGCGTATATCAAGCCGCAACTGCGTCGCGCGATAGCCGACGATAACCTCTATCAGCGACGCATCGGCGTGCTGATAGGCATTGCGCAGCGCCTCCTCCCCCAGGCGTTTCAGTTCCTCCTGCACCAAGGGGTGCAGGGCGTGCGGCTTGCCCTCGACGGTCAGTTCGAAGCGCGCGGTATGCGCCGGCCCCGGTTCGGCCGCGAGTGCAACCCACCCCTCCGTCAGGTCTCCTTCTGCATCGTCGACGCGCAACTCGCGCACCCGGTTTCGCCCTTCGACCAAGGCCACGTCTGCGCTTAGCAGCGCCCGGTCGAGTGCGTCGCGCCCGGCGCCCCCCGGTGCCAGCCGGTTAGCGGCAGCCTGAAATTGCAGGACCAGCCCCTGGAAGGTTTGCAACAACGTGTCGTGCAGTTCGCGCGCGATCCGTTCGCGCTCCGCGAGGCGCACGCCCAAGGTCGCCTGCATGCGGCTGGTCAGATGGCGAACCCTGATCGTGTACCCCCACCACAAGAGTATCACGCCGAGTAGGAGGCAAAGCGCCTTGAACCAGATGGTGTGGTAGAATGCCGGCGCCACGGTGATGAGTAAGCTCGCGCCCTTGCGATTCCAAACCCCATCATTGTTGGCGGCGATAACCATGAACCGGTACCTGCCCGGCGCGAGATTGCCGTAAACAGCCTCCCGTTGCTTGCCCGGATCGACCCAATCATCGTCATATCCCTCCAGCTTGTAGCGGAAGCGGACGCGCTCGGGCACCGAGAGGCTGAGCGCGGCATAACCGATCGTGATGTTCGTCCGCCCCGCCGGGAGGTCGACCGCGACGGGATCGAAATACTTGTTAGGGCCGCTGGTCAACGAACCGATTACCACCGGCGGCGGCAAAACATTGCGCGTAATCTCCTTCGGGTCGATCGCGATCAAACCGGAGTCGCTGAGAAAGCGGACGATCCCGTCGCCCCCTTCGAAAATCTGGCGACCCCAAAGACCGTTCTTCTGTCCACTGCTCGAAAGCCCATCGGCGGAGTCGAACAGGTCGTAACGCAGAGCAGCCGTTCGGTCTTCGAACGCGCGATCGAGGTCGGCGGTTTTGACCCGCACGATCCCGCCCCGTGCCTGCATCCAGGTGTCGCCGCTGCGCGTCTGGGTCAGGCTGCGCAGTTTGGTTAGCCATGCAAAACGGGCTCCATCGATCTTGCGAACCGCACCGCCGCGTATGCGGGCCAGACCACGCGTCCCGCTGATCAGCAGGTCGCGATCTCCCTCGCTTACGCTGTAAATTGCCCCGACGCCCAGCGTCGTCGCCTTCACCGACGTGAGCCGATGAGGATCGAGCCGCATCAAGCCTGTCGCGCCGATCCTCAGGAAGGCCACGCCCCAAGGCGACGAGATCAGTCCACCCGCTGTCAATGCCTCTGGTGGTGCCGGTCGCGTGTGCCATCCGGCGTGGTCTCGCCATTGCAGGCGATCTTCGGCGCTCCATACCCACAGTCGGCCCCACGCATCGTCGGCGCAACCGAATGGGGGATCTTTGGCGGCGGGTCCGACAACTTTCCCGCCTTCGGGGCGAAGCTGCAACAATGCGCTGGGGATCATGGTCACGACCGAGCCATCCCGGCGTCGGCACGGTGCCGAGATATTGCCGGCCTCGCGCGCGATCAGCTTTACGTCGCCTCGCGGTCCGATCGCGTGGATGCCGGCGTCGTCCTCGATATAGATCGTTCCGCCCGCGTCGCTCTCGCCGGCGTAGCCAGGTGAGATCGGACCCAACCCGGCCTGTGGCCTGACCATGGCCTTTCGCATGCGGTCTAGCCCGCGGCTGGTGCCGACCCAAATATTGCCTTCACGGTCGACGAGCGATGCGGCCGCCCCGCCCGACGTGAGGCCATCTGCCGCGGTAAAAAAGTTCGGGTGAGTCCGTGCAGCGGGATCGTCGAGCTTTGCACCTGGAATCTGGAACAGGCCACCGACCGCATCGGTTCCCCAGAGATTTCCTGCGAGGTCGAACCGAATCCGTCGCAGTTTTCCGCCGTCTGGCCCCTGCGTGAAAGTTGCCGGATCGATGGCGCCGTTGGGATAGTCAGGCAGCGGTCTTAGACCCCGACGATCATAGAGCCAGCGACGCCCGTCGGGAGCTTGCCCTACCCAGAACACGCCTGGTGCTACTCGTGCCGGCGAGGTAACGAAGCGCCGTGCGCCGGGCTTCAGGTAGAGCAGACCGCCATCTTGGGTCGCCCAAAGAATTCCGCTGCGATCTAGGAAGAGCTGGTTGACCTGTCCACGGACGCCTTCCGCTTCCCCGAAAATGGTCCATTTGCCTGCCCGGTAGTGCGACAGTGCGGCGTAGCTGCGCCCGCTGACGATCCACAGCCCGCCTTTGCCGTCATCTTGGATGCCGGTAACGAATTCCGGTGGGTTGGGCATGTGCAAGTCATACAGCCGACCCTTCCGGTACACCGCGACCGCCCCCGGGCGGTAGCCCACCCAGACGTCGCCATTCGGTGCGGCATGCACGACGGACGGCTCATACTCGCCGAGTTCGGGGCCGCTCAGGCTTGGCATCCGCTCGAACGTCACCCCGTCGAAGCGGAATAGCCCCTCACCGCTTGCGATCCAGAGGTACCCGTTCGAGGATTGTGCCAGATACCGCACCGATGCGGGTGCGCCGTCTTCAACTGTCCAAGCAGTGTGCTTGTACCCGTCGATCGGTTCGGCCCAAGATGGCGATGTAGTGATGGCGAGGCTGCAAACACCTGCCAACACCATCGCGCGCTTTGACCAACCCATTGCCCACCCTTCGCGCGCGTTCGCCGTAAAAGGTTCTCGCTAACAGCTTGCCTGATGTCTCCCCCGAATGGGTGACCTTTACCTACCACTTTGTGAGTTTACGCCACCGATGCCGGACCGCGTAGTGGATGTGCATGAAACACATTTTCTTTGCGTTCCCCGCAGGCGTCGCTGGTGCGGCGCTGATTCTCTATCGTTTATCCGCCGCAATCTGGATTGCGGGAATGGTCGGCTCGATCACCGGATACGACGTTAAGCTTAGTGCCTTGGCCTATCTGACATCGCTAGGATTGCTCGTCGGCTTCCCAACACGACTGATTGCGGCTGCATGTGCGATTGCTGCGGCGATCATCACCGCTGTCGCGCCGATCTACCCGCTTGCGTGCTCGGCAGCGTTCATCCTTAGCATGATGGCCTTGGCGCTGATCGGGCCGGGCGCCTACTCAATCGACGCTGTGCTGTTCGGCCGACGAACCGTTCAGCTGCCCGGCTGACACACGGAGCATGTACCAGATAAATGATGAGACGCATCGGTACGTCGGATGGCGCAACATGGACATGACCAACGTCTTCTTACGTTTTATCACGACGCTCCACTAGAACGAACCCCGCCGAGGACCTTAGGCTCCGTCACCAACAACTAGAGTTCGCCAGGTTCGGAGCAATTTCATGACGACAATCACCAGATCACCAGTGCTACACACCCTTGCACTAGCAGCAGGGATCGCGCTTGCCGCGGGCGGTGCTCACGGTAGCCCCTACTCCGCGATCAACGCCGCTGCAGCCGTAGACCCCGTCAAGGTGCAGAAATTGCGCGGGGGGATTGCGATGTTATCCGGGTCGGGAGGAAATATCGGAGCGTTGGCGGGAGCCGACGGTCTTTTTCTTGTCGATGCCGGCATCGCCATCTCCAAAGCCAAGATCGAGGCCGCTTTGCGAACTGTGGGTAACGGCCCTGTGCGCTACGTCGTCAACACGCATTGGCATTGGGATCATGCCGATGGCAACGGGTGGTTGCGGCGGGCCGGAGCGACGATCATTGCTGATCGACAGGCCCAGCTTCGCCTTACCGAGACGCTCCGCATAGTAGAATGGGAGCACACTTTCACGCCCATCTCGCCAGCTGATTTGCCCCAAGAAGTCTTGTCGGCCGATCGGATCATGCACTTCGGGGATCAGACGATTGCCATCGGCCAATACCGTCCAGGCCATACCGATGGCGACATGTCGGTGTACTTCAAGCAGGCTGACGTGCTGGCGACCGGCGACACGTTCTGGAACGGTATGTATCCCTTCATCGACTATGTCGGCGGCGGTGACATCGATGGCGCGATCCGCGCCGCCGATGCCAACCTGCTTTTGGCCGGGACCGGCACCCAAATCATCCCAGGACACGGCCCGGTCGGCGACCGCGCGCAACTGATCGCCTTCCGCGACATGCTGGTGACGGTCCGGTCCAAGGTCGCTGCACTCAAGAAGCAGGGGATGTCGGAGGAGCAGGTCGTTGCTTCAAGGCCGACCGCGGCACTCGATGCCACGTGGGGGCGCGCGCTGATCAACGGCGCGCTGTTCACGCGGCTTGTGTATCGCGGGGTGTAAACCGTCGGGGAAGTTAGCATGATCGAGTCCGCCATGATGGCGCAAATCAGAGCCGGCGCTGGCATGTTCGCTGCGCTCGATCAAAGCGGCGGATCGACCGCCAACGCGCTAGAGGCTTACGGGATCGCGCGGGGCAATTGGTCCGATGACGAGGAAATGTTTGCGCTCATCCACCAAATTGCGCGTGCGTATCATAACCGCGCCCAGGTTCGACGGCCGCCCTATACTAGCAGCGATCCTCTTCGAACGGACGATGGACGGGCAGGCGGAGGGGCAGTCCATTCCCGCTTATCTGCGCAACCGCGGTATCGTGCCCTTCCTCAAGATCGACCAGGGTTTGGAGCCAGAGGCAGATGGCGTGCGGCTGATGAAACCCATGGCCGGCCTTTCCGATCTGCTCGAGCGCGCGAGATCACTGGGCGTGTTCGGGACCAAGATGCGGTCGGTCGTAAATCGGGCCGATCCTGTCGGGATTAGTGCCGTGGTCGACCAGCAGTTTGAACTTGCCGAACAGGTTGCCGCAGCGGGGCTAATGCCGATCCTCGAACCCGAAGTTTCCAGCGCGGCGCCTGATCGGGCGACGGCCGAGAGCCACCTAATGGCGGAGATTACCAAACGCCTGGACGCCCTGAGCGGTGACCGGCAAGTGATGCTAAAGCTCACCATTCCCGAACAGCCCGACGGCTATGCGCCGCTTGTCGGCCACCACCGCGTGGCCCGCTTGCTCGCGCTGTCAGGCGGTCTGTCACGTGGCGTCGCTTGCGACCGGCTAGCGCAGAACCACGGCCTGATAGCCAGTTTCTCTCGCGCGCTCCTGGCAGATCTCGACTATCATATGGATGATGCGACCTTCAACCGGACGCTTGGCGGCGCGATCGAGCAAATCTATACCGCGTCTACGGTGAAGCGCTGGCGCTAGCGAACTCGCGCTCGCAGCAACTCACGGCCGCTCGTGGCAACTTCCTGTTGGCGCAGGCCGCGGCCCCATAGATCTTCATGCGACGGGCACACGCTCGATCGCGATGGAGGCTCCCTATGACAGTCGTTCCGCTCGCTTTGTCGGCAACGTCACGAAGGAGGGTTCTGGTGGGCGCAGCCGGCATTGTAGCGGTGAGCGCCCCGGGCATGTTGGCGCTTGCTCGCGAACTACTCAACGGCTCCTCGCTCGCGTTTTTGATCGCGTGACCGGCGCGTCCGTACCTTCCGCGCTGGTCGCGATCGTAGCTGAGCCGCCCCCGATGATCATTGCCGATCCGCCGCTTGCGGGTCCGCTCGCAGAAGGGCGCGTGTTCATCCAGTGTCATACCGAGCATCTGCGGCTCGTGCCCGTGTTCGGGGAAGCCGCACTCAATGTATCTCCGAGGATCGGGCATGTTCACGTGACCGTGGACAACGCCCCATGGCATTTCGTCGACGCGAGCGGCGAGACGATCGTGGCGGTCGGTCTTCCACCCGGCGAGCACCAGATTCCCGTCGAACTTGCCGATCCGACACACCGCGTCGTCGATCAAACCCTCGTCCGGCTCCGCGTGCCGGAGCGACCAACCATCACCAACGCCGGTTAATACTCGAAGAGCGAAAGGAAGAACTATGAGTACAGTTAAGACCAAGGACGGTGCCGAGATCTTCTACAAGGATTGGGGCCAAGGGCCTGTCGTCATGTTCTCGCATGGCTGGCCGCTCAATGCGGACGCATGGGAGGATCAGCTCTTCACGCTGGCATCCCATGGCTATCGCGCCATCGCGCATGATCGCCGCGGTCACGGCCGCTCGAGCCAGACCTGGGAGGGTAACGACATGGATACGTATGCCGATGACATGGCGGCGGTAGTACAGGCGCTGGATCTGCGTGACGTAACGCATGTCGGCCACTCGACCGGTGGGGGCGAAGTGACTCGTTATATCGGCCGACACGGGACGTCGCGTGTCAAAGCGGCCGTGCTGGTCTCAGCGATTCCGCCAACGATGCTCAAGACCGACCGCAATCCTGGCGGTTTGCCGATCAGCGTATTCGACGACATCCGCAAAGGTGTCGCTACCGACCGCTCGCAATATTACCACGATCTCGCTGAGTTCTTCTACAGTGCGAACCGGCCAGGATCGATCGTGACGCAGGGCATCAAGGACGCCTTCTGGCTGCAATCGATGCAAGCTGGGCTGAAGGGTTCGTACGACTGCGTCAAACAGTTCTCCGAAAGCGTGTTCTACGATGATCTGGCGAAGTTCGACGTGCCGACGCTGATCATCCATGGTGACGACGACCAAATCGTGCCGATCGACGACGCCGGCCGCATGACCGTCAACCTCGTCGGGGGGGCGGTGCTTAAGGTCTATGCCGGGGCGCCGCATGGCCTCATGGTCACACACCGCGACCGCTTCAACGCCGACCTGCTCGAATTCATCGAGAGTTAACGCCGCCGCTGCGCCGCCGGACCATTCCGGCGGCGTGGGATCGGATCACTATCAACGTACTAGGAGATCATGATGGGCGATCACATTGAAATCACGACGAAGGACGGCGCGTTCGCCGCGTACCGGGCGGTCCCCGCGGCATTACCGGCACCGGCAGTAGTTGTGTTGCACGAAGTGTTCGGTGTGAATGCGGACATACGCCAGACCTGCGATGATCTTGCAGCGCACGGCGTCATCGCGATCGCACCGGACCTGTTTTGGCGTCAGAAACCGGGCGTTGATCTTGACGTGCGATCGGAAGCCGACTGGAATACGGGATTGGCGCTGTACCAAGCTTATGATCGCGATCTCGGCGTGGATGATGTCGCAGCTACCGTCCGTGCTGCTGCCGTCATTAACGGTGCTACCGGCAAGGTGGGCGTCCTCGGCTATTGTCTGGGCGGGCTGATGACGTTCCTGGCGGCCGCCCGTAGCCATGTTGACGCTGCTGTCGCCTTCCACGGTGCCGACACGGAGAAATATCTCGGTGAAGCCCCCTCGATTACCGTGCCGATGCTGGTGCACCTTGCCGGAGAAGACGAGTTCATGCCCGAGCCAGCACGCGCCGCGATCACGGCCGCACTGGCGACGCACGCCAACGTTCAGGTGTTCACCTACGCGGGATGCCACCACGCGTTTTCAAGGCACAATGGTGCTCATAATGATGCGAAAGCTGCCGCGCTCGCCAACCAGCGTACCTGGTCGTTCCTGACCGCCATGCTCCGAACGGCACCGTAGCCGAGCGGCGCGTCAGGCAGTCAATTTGAGCGGCGCAACGGTGAATGCCGCGACCTCTTCGACCGATTTGAAACTGAGAACACTGACCTTCAAGGCGCGCAGCAGCATCGCCATAGCGTTGCGTTCTTCTGCGTCGGGTTCGACAATCATGATAAAGCTTTCCGATGCCGCGTTTGGCATCGTAGCGACCGCATGCTGGGGCTGCGCCGGCGGCGCGTTTTCTTCGTTATCGACGAAGATGTAGCCGCGGCCTGGGATGGTTTTGATGCGATCGCGTTCGGGTCCTAGCGCTTTCCGCAGGACACCCATCTGAAAGCGCAGGTTGCTCTCGTCAACGAAAGTCGATGGCCATACTTCCCGAACGATCTCGTCCTTCGTGACAAGCCTGCCGCGGGAGCGCAGGAGAACGATCAAGAGATCGAACGCGCGACTACCCAGCGGCACAGGGACGGTGCCAAGCCTCAAGACGCGAGCGCCAGGGCAGACTGAAAACTTGCCGAAACACATCGTTCGATTGTCGGTAAGGCCGCGACGCTGTTCTACGCGTCCTTCAGCCGTTGCAGCAGTGTCGAGTGGGTTCCTGCCGATCGTTATCTGATCCATGTGCCTGCTCCTGCCTGTTGAGCAAAGGATGGCTGAGGTTAAGACCGGGCGAAACTCCTAGGGGGGGACGTGGCAGCTACACTTTCGAGGACGTCCGATCGGTTCCCGGCTTGACCGGCCACCACACTCGCAGCCAATATGCTAGTTGTCAGCTGAACGCGTGCTTGAAGTATCATGGACGTGGTAGCGCTTCTTCAGCAATCAAGTGCGCGGTCGTACCGATCGAACTAAATAGGTATAATCCATTTGGGGGCCGCAAGGTTACCACTTTGGCGTAAGCGTGAATTGAAAAAGGCAGACGAGAAGGGGCGTGATGCTGGTTCGCCGCATCCTGGTCGCGATCAGCACGGTGTACGGCTCAATGAGCGCGACGCCGGCATATTCGCTCGATCCCGCTCTTTCCATCGCTCAATACAAGCACACGCGCTGGACGGTGGATGACGGTGCACCCCCCGGGATGAGCTTTATCGTGCAGGGTAAGGAAGGTTTTCTCTGGATCGGCGCCAAAGACGGCCTGTATCGCTTTGATGGACTGACCTTCGAAGCGATACCGCCGCAGCGGCAGATTGGGGATCGCCAGTCCGTCACCGCGTTGCTGGCGGCGAGGGACGGCAGCCTGTGGGTCGGCTATGCCGCTGGCGGGATCGCACGCTACGCGGCGGGTGTGCTGCGCGATGCCGGTGTGCCGAACCCGACCCAACATATACAGCAGTTGATCCAGACCAGAGACGGCGCGATCTGGGGGCTGCTCGGCCGCAGCGAGCGTCCGCTGGTTCGGTTCTCAAACGGCAAATGGGAGGATATCGGCGCCGATTGGGGGCTGCCCCGCATTCAAGGCGTGCGCCTGCTTGAAGCGCGCGACGGAACATTGTGGTTTGCCGCCTCAAGCGCACTCTATTCGTTGCGCGCGGGGTCGAAGCGATTTGATCTATCGCGCTTCACTCTAATGGGCAGTGGCGCACTAGCGCAGGGACCGGATGGAAACGTGTGGGTCGCCGATAAGACAAGCGCCCGCGCCATCGGTCCTGGCCGTGCAACCCGATTCCCGTATCTCGTGCCATATACGCCACGAGGCCGGCGCGCTATTTTTGATCGTGACGGCAATCTGTGGGGCAATTCAGACTCCGGGATCTATCGTATTCGTGCCCCAGATCCACGGGGCGAAGCCTCTGCTTCGATGGCCCATACCAAGGTCGATCGCTTCAGGGAAAGCGCCTCGCTGGCGTCCGACAACGTCAACGCAATCGTCGAGGACCGCGAGGGCAACATCTGGGTCACCACGGATCAGGGTCTTGACCGTTTTCGGGCCGTCTCCGTCGTTGCCGAACCTCTGCTCAACAAGGTTCCGCAATGGGGCAATGTGATGCTCGCGGCCACGAATGGTGAGGTATTCGTCGGGCAGGAGGATGGCGTCTTCCGTGTGCGTCCGCGAGGAAATCCTGAGCAGGTGCTGGCGGCGGAGGGCGACGCTGAAGCCATGTGCCAGGGCCCCGACGGCGACATTTGGATGGTAATGCAGCACCGCATTGTACGCTTTCGGGAGCAGCCAATCGCAAGGCTGCGCAAGCCAGTGACTCGCCAGTCGATCAACGACTGTGCAGTAGACCGGCATGGCAGGCTGTTCCTGACAGCGGGTGAGGGATTGATTGCGCGTGTCGGGAACGGCTGGCGCATCCATAAGTTGGCCGACGACGATCAGACCGGCGGGGCGATGCCGATCATCGTTCGCAGCGACGGCAAGCTCCTGACGTACGCCTCGAGCCGTTCCTTGCGTGTCTATGCCCCGCCGCGCTTTACCGACTTTGTGCTCGGCCGCCGCGCTGCCATTCGCCATCTACGAACGATCTATGACACCCCGGACGCCATCTTACTTGGTGGCCGCTTCGGATTGGCCAAGGTTCGAGGCACCAGCGTCAGGTTCTTGGCTGCGAACCGCGCACCTGCCGTATCCGGCACCGTAGGTATCGTTTCGACGCCAGAAGGCGACACATGGCTGATGAGTCGGTCCAATATCAGCCGTATTGCAACTGCCAGCCTCGACCGCGCATTCGACGATGCGGGGTGGAACCCGCCGATCAGAACTTTCGACTTCCGTGACGGTCTGATGAGCGGCGGTCATCTGTACGGCAAACGCGATGCCGTCCGCGGCGGCGATGGCCGGCTCTGGTTCGCCACAATGGCGGGCACGGTACGGATTGATCCGGCGCATCTGCCACGCAATCGATTGCCGCCACCCGTCGCAATCAGCATTTTGAGAGTCGACGGCGTAATCCGTCGCGACCCGACGAGCTTCGTTGTGCAGCCCGGCGCAAGCAAGATCGCGATCGACTTCAGCGCACTGAGCCTCGGCATTCCGGAGCGTGTGCAGGTACGCTATCAACTAGACGGCATCGACGACGGCTGGATCGATCCGGGCGCGGTCCGGCGCGCCTCCTATGCCAACCTCAGCCCCGGCCGCTACCGTTTCCGGGTGATCGCCGCAAACGAGGACGGCGTCTGGAATACAAAGGGCGCCGCCCTCGACTTGACGATACGCCCGACCTTCTTCCAGTCCACGGCTTTCCTTGCGCTCTGCATCGTCGCAGGATTGCTACTGCTATGGCTAGCCTATTCCGTGCGGATGCGCCAATTGACGGCGCGTGTGCGCGGCCGATTCGAGGCGCAGCTGGCCGAGCGTGAGCGAATCGCGCGTGAGCTCCACGACACGCTCCTGCAGGGATTCCAAGGACTGGTGCTTCGGTTCCAATCCGTAGCAAACCGGATGCCGCCCGGCAGTTCGCTGAAAGGGGCGATCGATGAAGCACTAGAGCACGCGGAGGATGTGCTCACGGAAGGGCGCAACCGGGTTAACGATCTGCGGATCGCAAGCAGCGACGAGGACCTCGCCGGTGCGATCGTAGAAGAAGTTGAGAAGCTAGGTTTGCACCCGGCCTTACCGGTTTCGGTCACCACCGAAGGGCAGGTCCGCCCGCTGGTTGTAGTGGTCCGCGAGGAGTTGCTTCGGATTGCGGGAGAGGCGATCCGCAACGCCGTCCAACATTCTGGCGCATCGCGGATCGAGGTCCTTCTGCTTTACGGCCGCCGAGTTCAGCTTAGTGTAAGGGACGATGGCCGAGGCCTTCCCAACGACGTGGCTGATGCCGGCAGCCGGCCTGGCCATTTCGGTTTGGTCGGCATGCGCGAGCGGGCGGAACGTGTGGGCGGCGAGATCACAATTGTTAGCCTTCCGGGGCAAGGGACGGAAGTATATGTTACCGTACCTGGGCGCCTCGCCTACCTTGCGGGTCGAACACGCGCCGAGCGCGCTCTATGACTTCGTCGCTTCAAACACGTCCCATTCGCGTGATGACGGTCGATGATCATCCGGCACTGCGCGACGGGGTTGCGACGATGCTCGAGCACGAGCCCGACATGACGGTCGTGGCGGAAGCCGAAAACGGCGCAGAGGCGGTCGCCACCTTCGCGGAAGTGCGCCCCGACGTCACCCTGATGGACCTTCAAATGCCCGTCATGAACGGACTGGAAGCGATCACGCGGATACGCGCTACGTGTTCTACCGCTCGCTTCATCGTTTTGACGACGTATGCCGGGGACGTGCAGGCGGTACAGGCGCTAAAGGCCGGTGCAGCAAGCTATCTGCTGAAAAGCACATTGCGGCGCGAACTACTCGACGCCATTCGTGCGGTGCATGCCGGCCGTCGATACCTAGCGCCCGGCATCGCGCAGGACATCGCGCTCCACTCTGCCGATGATGTGCTGACCCAGCGTGAGCTGAGCGTTTTGCAACTCGTCGCTGATGGCAAGCCGAACAAGGTCATTGCTTGGGAGCTGTCGATTTCCGACGATACGGTAAAGGCACATTTGCGCAGCATTTTTGCTAAACTCGACGTCAACGACAGAACTCACGCGGTGACCGTTGCCCTGCGCCGCGGCGCTATCCAGCTCCGCTAATGGAGAAGGGTCTCGCAACCCAGCCACGGTACCGCTGCTGCGATGCACCGGGATCGGCGCTATCACACGTCTTCTCACGACAGCTTGCTTCGGCGGAACACAGTTGCACACTAAGTGGAGGCTGTGTCGCTGGCCCTGGAAGAGCGTCTGGTCCGACTCTTGATGCCGCTGGCACATGGAAGGAGCGCTGCATGCACGATCGTCTGAAGAGCAAGATCGCAGTCATCACCGGTGCATCGACCGGCATCGGACTCGCGACAGCTAAGGTCTTTGCGGCCGAAGGTGCGACGGTTTACATCACTGGCCGCAGGCAGGCCGCGCTCGAGAGCGCGGTAGCCGAGATCGGCCACGGAGCGATGGGTGTCCAAACCGATTCAGCAAACCTCGATGATCTCGATCGCTTGTATGATCGGGTGAAGGCCGAGGCGGGCCGCATCGACGTGCTATTCGCCAATGCTGGCGGCGGCGGGTTACTGCCACTCGGGCAGATCACAGAAGAGCAGGTCGACGATACCTTCGGCAGGAACGTCAAGGGCGTCATCTTTACCGTGCAGAAGGCGCTGCCGCTGATGGGCAAAGGCGGCTCAATCATCCTGACAGGGTCGACCGCTGGATCGAGAGGCACGGCGGCGTTCAGTGTCTATTCGGCGTCCAAGGCCGCCGTCCGCAATCTGGCGCGCAGCTGGGCAATCGACATGAAGGGCACCGGCATCCGCGTCAACGTGCTCAGTCCCGGCCCGGTCCGCACACCGGGGCTCGTCAGCTTGGCCGGCGACGATGCTGTGCAGCAGCAGGAGCTGCTCGACTATTTCGTGACGCTGATCCCCTTGGGGCGAGTTGGCGAGGCGGAGGAGATCGCAAAAGCGGCGCTCTTCCTAGCGTCCGACGACGCAAGCTTCGTGAACGGCTCCGAGCTGTTCGCGGATGGCGGGACGGCTCAGGTCTGACCCGCGGACGCCCGGCTGTCCTCCCCCTCCCACAGCCGGGCGTCCACTAATACCAACGGGAGCGCAGAGCACGGAAACATCGTATGTTCACGTTCTATGGTCGGTTTGCAGCGGGGGCAGCCGTTGTGATGCTGTTCGGTGCGATCGCAATTGCAGACGGACTCCCGGAGAAGAATGTGTCGCCGGTCTTCGGCGTCGAATTGCCCGCCGGCTACCGCCAATGGCAAGTGATCAGCGTTGCGCACGAGGCCGGTAATCTTAATGATATCCGTATAAATCTCGGCAATGATATTGCCATAAAGGCATTCCGCAACGGCCAAAGGCCGTTCCCGGACGGTACGATGATCGCCCGCGTTGCCTGGAAGCTCGTGCCGTCCGCACGCAACAACGCGATCTTCGGCCGGCCGCAGTCGTTTGTAGCTGGCGACCCGACCAACGTGCAGATCTCTGTGAAGAACGCGCGGCGGTACGCCGCAACGGGTGGCTGGGGCTACGGCCAGTTCGAGAACGGCAAAGCGAACCAGGACGCGGCGTTGATGCAGACCTGCTTCGCGTGCCACGCTAAGCTGCTCGCGTCCGACGACTTCGTCTTTACGTCTTACTCGCGCTGACCGACACCAGCAATATAAGCACGGTGTGGAGGCGGCGGTCGCGAGATCGTTTGCCGATCTGATAGGTGGCTGTGAAACAGGTTGTACCTGTGCGTCTGATCGGAACCTGTAACAATCACCTGCTGAACCGAACGGGTTTGATCCAGGTGCTCCAAGAGCGCTGACCAATTGGAGCCGGCGAGTGCGATCCTCAGCTGGACGCTCGGCCGGCAGTCGAGATATCGGCTGATCTAATATCCCCTCACGAGCTGTCTTTGTTGATTTGAGCCATATCGAGTGGGCGTCGCCGCTTGGCTTCGCGGCATTGAAGTTCAATTTGGAGGATCGACCCATGCGCCTTTGACTTCTGACAGCATCAATCATCGCTATGTTTTCATCGCCCGCCGCCTTGGCGGGGCCGGAGGACCACGGTGACGTTGCCAAACCAACGGTCGTGCTCGTGCACGGCGCCTTCGCGGAGTCGTCCAGCTGGAACGGTGTGATCACCGACCTCCGGAAGGACGGTTATCCGGTGATCGCCGCAGCCAACCCGCTGCGCAGCGTGAAGGGAGATGCCCTCTACATTTCGGACCTCGTCGGGAGCATAAAGGGACCGGTGGTGCTCGTTGGCCACTCATATGGCGGCGCAGTCATCTCGGCCGCTGCAGCGGGTCGATCAAACGTGAAGGCACTAGTGTTCGTCGCCGGCTACGCGCCCGATGCTGGCGAGAGTGGTGCCTCGCTGGGCAAGCAATTTCCAACAGGGACGCTGAGCGAAACGTTAGCGCCCCCGGTGCCGCTAGCTGATGGGAGCAGCGACCTTTACATTCAGAATTCTCGGTTCTGGAAGCAGTTCGCAGCGGACGTACCTGAAGCAGAAGCAATGGGAATGGCGGCTACGCAGCGTCCCGTCACTCAATCGGCTCTTGCGGAACCGGCGGCTTCGCTGTCGTGGCGCACCATCCCGTCTTGGTTCATGTGGGGGTCTCTAGATAGAAATATTCCAGCCGCACTGCACGCCTTCATGGCGAAACGCGCAAAGGCCCGCGAGGCGATCGAGGTCCCAGGTGCATCGCACGTCGTCATGATCTCGCATCCGCATGACGTATCCGCGTTGATCGAGCGCGCCGCCAAAGCGCGCTGATCTGCTAAGGGGGCTCTGTCAGAGCAAATGCACCGATCGTTAGGCGGGGCCGGGTAGGGATCGGCATGCCTCGCCCCCGCAAGCCTGCCAGTCCGTTTCGCTACTTCAATTCATCACCCGAGGTGATCCGCCTCGTGGTCATGATGTACGTGCGTTTTCCGCTGTCGCTCCGCAATGTCGAGGACCTGCTGTTCGAGCGCGGTATCGACATTTGTCACGAGACGGTACGGATGTGGTGGAACAGGTTTGGGCCAATGTTCGCAGGCGACATTCGCCGCCAACGCGTCTCGCGCATGCGCGGTTTCCGTCACTGGCGCTGGCACCTGGACGAGATGTACGTGAAGCTGAATGGCGAAATGGTCTATCTCTGGCGAGCGGTCGATCACGAGGGCGAGATCCTCGAGAGCTACATCACCCGAACCCGCGACAAGGAGGCAGCGCTACGCTTCATGAAGAAGGCACTGAAGCGTCACGGCAGCCCTGAGGCGATCACGACTGACGCTCTGCGCTCCTACCGTGCAGCGATGAAAGAGCTCGGTAACGCTGAGAAGCAGGAGGTCGGACGCTGGGCCAACAACCGGGTTGAGAACAGCCATCTGTCCTTCCGACGACGCGAGCGAGCGATGCTGAGGTTCAGGCGTATGAAGTCGCTACAGAAGTTCGCCAGCGTGCACGCCAACGTCCACAATCACTTCAACCTCGAACGCCATCTCGTCGACCGACAGACCTACAAGGAACGCCGCTCAGCCGCACTGGCTGAGTGGGGTCAGGTCGCGAGCTAGGCTGTCCTACTCAAAGAGCGAAGTGCATCGTGTGGAGAGCGGTTCGCATTAGACTGACAGCACCTGCGTGCGGCCTTCGACGAAGTCGTACGCCCATACATGCCCCGGATACTCAGGCCGCAGCCGGATGCACGATCCGTCATTAAGCCACAGACGTCCGCGCTTTGGTTGACGTTGCGGGACCTTGAGCCCCTCACGCCGCCAGATCCGCTCGACCCGTTTATGGTTCACCGTCCACCCGGCATGGCACAGCAATGCCGTCACCCGGCGATAGCCGTAGCGACCATATTGCTTCGCCAGTGCGATGATGTCCTCGCTCAGCACCTGCTCATCATCCGCCCCACGCGGCACCTTGCGCTGCGTCGATCGATGCTGCCCCAGCACCCGGCAGACCCGTCGCTCGGATACCGGAAGCTCTCGTCGCACATGATCGATACAACGCCGTCGCCGCGCGGGGCTTAGAAGTTTCCCCGCGCCGCCTCCTGCAAGATCAGCTTATCCAACGTCAGGTCCGAGATCGCCCGGCGGAGCCGAAGATTCTCCTTTTCCAGATCCTTCATACGCCGTGCCTGGTCGGTTTTCAGACCGCCATATTCCTTGCGCCATCGGTAATAGGTTTGTTCGCTGACAGAGATCCGCCGGCACGCTTCGGCAGTCGATGCCCCCTGCGACAGAACGATCTCAACTTCACGCAGCTTCCCGATGATCTCTTCCGGCTTGTGCTTCTTGAATGGCATCTGTCGTCCCTTTCGTGGTCCAGACTATCATAGTCTCTGGGCCACTCAGCGGGGGGCAGATCAGGTTTCCGACGATCGCTCGCCCATCGGCAGACGGACATGACCGACAACGCCTTCCCCCCATCCCACGCCTGCTCGCACAAACAGGGTCTGTTCGGTGTTCTCGATCTCCAAGACCTTGGCCAGATCCGTGCCGAGCGCCTTCCCGACGAGGCGGCACGCCTCGGTTAGCACCTCATCGAGGTCCTCGCTCCTAAGCGCGAACTCGCCGAAGTCGGCGAGGATTCGCTGCTGGATCTTCATTTGATCTTGATTCGGCAACGTCAATTTCCCCACCGCGAAACAACGTCTTAGCTTACGTAGCCCGCGGAAGTGAGAAATCTTATGCCACCAATCAACTTAACCACGGCGCGCGCGCTGGCAATCGTGATCGCCGCCCCTGCTCGCCATGGTAGTAGCCGTGTCTGCTCGAGGCTCTAGGCAGGAGCAAGGCGCCTGAATGCGTCGATCACGCGCGCCGGATCAACCGGCTTATGTAGAACAACGCCTGGCGGCTCGCATGGCTGGCAAGCCTCCGGGGTCGCGGTAATGAAGATTACGGGAATTTCTCCCAGCGCTGAGAAGATGGTCTGCACGGCGCCAGGGCCGGTTCCGACCAACAGCTTCACGTCAGAAAAGATGATATCAGGCGTACGCTGACGCGCAGCCTCGACAGCCTCGTCTTCCGTGCAGGCCGTTGCGATCGACGTAGCGCCAGCCTGTTCGGCTAGGTAGGTCAGATACTCGGCAATCAGCCATTCGTCTTCAATAATGAGAAGATGGCACATAGCTATAGCACCAAGCGAGGCGGTGTCGGCTCAGCGTCAACGTCGGTCCGCAGTGAGGCCGCAATTGACGATAGCAGCGAATGGGAGCGCCACAGCGGCGCTCCAGCTCCGTCCGCCGCCTTGGCTTGATCGGACTGCACGTCCACCGCTCGCTCGGCGATGCTGACCGCCTCCGCAGCGCTCAGGGTCGAGGTTTCGCAAAGTCCGTGAATCAAGCTTTCAACAAGGAGTAAGGCAGCGTGGCCATGCGGATCAGATTGAGGAAGTGCCGCCCTCCGCGTTACAGGATCGTTGTCGTTTGTAGGCATTTGAGCACCTTTGATACAGGCGGGAGCACGCAGTCGCTCTCAGCCGCCGACGCCTAGTGAAGCTGGCCAACGATGTGCTGTCTGTACAGCACCGCGCTTCGCACAACCACAACACACAACAATAAGAGACAACAACATCGATCAATTATTCAGCGGGGCGAGAGGGTGTAGACCCTACCTATGGCAAATCCGTTCGTGCAAAAATTGAGCGGTCTGGCCGAACTGACGGTTGCCGATGCGTCGGCCCTCGAAAAGGCTACCTCCAACCCCCGTCGGTATGTCGCCAAGCAGGATCTGATCCGCGAAGGCGACGAGCCAGGACCAATGTTCGTAGTGTTGGACGGATGGGTCTGCCGGTACAAGGTCCTGCCGAGCGGGACGCGCCAAATCATGGCATTCCTCATGCCCGGCGATGCCTGCGACCTGCATATTAAGCTGCTAGAGCAAATGGACCACAGCATTCAGGCGATCACGACAGCAACTGTTGCCACGGTCACTCGCGATCAGATGCATGTGATGATGCGCGACCACCCGAACGTTGCTAGCGCCATGTACATGGCACAGCTTGTCGATGAAGGCATCATGCGGGCGTGGATCGTCAGTATGGGACGACGTAGCGCGGCCGAGCGCGTGGCACATCTCATCTGTGAGCTCTACCTTCGCGCGCGCAACATCGGACTTACGGGGGAAGGTGAGTTCGATCTCCCGCTCTCCCAGTCTGTCCTTGCTGACGCGCTGGGTATGACCACGGTTCATATCAACCGCGTCCTCAAAGAATTACGGCTGGCGGGGGCCATGTCGGTGAAGCGGGGTAGCGTCACTATTCTGAACCCGAACAAGCTGGTTCAGATCGCGGGGTTTGACGAGAATTACCTTCATCGCCGCTTGCGGCGGGCTGCCTGAAGTTCCTTCAGTTTGCTGGCGTCTTACCGCTTTGGCTGGGCAGCCAATGGTACTGTCAGACTGACCAGAATCTGGTTCGTTTGGACGTTGACGGCCGTAATCTCGATCAGGAGCCGTCGCCACAGCGAGAACATAGGTGGGCTTTTAGCGGACCAAGTCGACAGCAAGGCTGATCAACGTGCCGCTCTGATCAAAAAGGAAATAAGCGGTGCATTTGGTTTGACAGTCCCGGCGCAGGCGTTGGCCAAAGCGCTTGGCAGCAGCGTCAGACGCTTTCTCGATAGGCTGGACGTTAGCTTCGGCTCGGGACGACAAGCCAAGATTGGCACCAATTCGAGCAGCGCTGTGAGAATTCGAGCCTTGCCGGCGCCTTCTCAATCAGGTTGAGGCTCACCTCCGTCACCGCGCCGTTAACCGGTGTTGTCAGAGGAACCCGCACCAGTCGAGATAGGCGAGTTTACCCCCCCATTACTAGCCCTTCGGCGGGCAATCGTCAGAACACCCGGTCACAAACCGAACGACTCCGCAGCACTGACAGCCAGATTAGAATAGGACCGCCGTCTCAAGCCATCGTCAGTAACCTCACCATTCTCACCTGGTGCATTTTGTCTGACAGCGCCGTCCCGGGTGATGATTGATCTAAGTTGCGAACTGATCGTTGTGCACGGACGCAATGAGGCTGACCTCAAGGCCGAACCCGACACCAGGAGATGAGCGATGCCGATCATGGAAGGCCCTGAAGGAACCCCCGAAGATACCGCAGCGATGGTCTGGGATCTGGTGGACGGCTTCGCGCTACTGTCGGCCGCTCTCGCCGAACAGTACAAAGGTCCTCAATCCCGTCCGCTCGAAGCGGTCCTTTGCCGTCTGGCTAACCGGGTGGAGGCGATCGGCAAGAAGAACTTGGCGGCCCGGCTCAACAATGCGCGCGGACGTTTCGCCAGCAGTCTGCCCTGAAAACCGGCTTGCCGCGCTGCCACCAAGGCAGAGGTCGTGCGTTTCCTTGATACGAGGCACAGGCCGCGCCGAAGACGGCAAGACTCGCGGCCTGATTGCTGTCACCTGTGGTACGACAAGTGCGGCTGATGTGAGGAGCTGAGTAAATGTCGATGGGCGATGCAACGGCAACGGTCGTGCAGATCATCTTCGCACAACTCATCGATGACGGTGTCCTGCGGCGCCAGGCATTTGAGGAGATAGCGAGCGACTGTATTCGAAGCCGTGCCATCCTTCTTCTTTTCCAGAAGAACATCCGGAGATAGCAATAGCGACGGCCGTGATCAGTAAAAATGCGCATATTCACTTCTGGTACTTTTAGGTTAACGCGAAAACCTTGCCAATCGCGTGCGGCCGAATTTGCACAGCCCCCATAGTGAGGATTAGCATGCCAAACGCCAGCGACGCCGAAAGCTATTTCGTCGAGCGTGAGCCGTTGGGACGGTGGCTGCTCGTCCAGCGCGACCGCGGCGACTGGGTAGATGAGTTGGCGAGCGCTGCGCGTGGCGATCCTACGTTTCGCGGAGATGGCGACCCGGAGGCCGTGCGGGCGCATCTCTTCGCGCAGCAGGCGGATGGCGATACCTTCCAAGCCTTCGATGATGCCGAGACCGATTGGCAGAGCCTGAGCGGATGAGGCAGCACGAGCCCGCCGACCAGCAGTACAAGCTCGATCGGGCATTGCTCGACGAGCATAGCCCCTCCTACATCGACACCATCTGGCTATTTGCCAGCGGTATGCGCGCCAAAGGGCGCATCTCCGAAGCACAGGAAGCCATGCAACAGGGCCATCGCATGCGCGCGATCCTTATGTCAGATGGGGCGTTAGTCCTTGCCTATCATGCAACGTCAGGGGGGCCAGGCCGGCCGGCGGTCAACGCGATGCAGGCGGAGATGTACCGCCGCGGATTACACAAGGAGAAGCCGCGTTGACCGCCCCCACTCCGGACGATCTACACGACACGCTGGTAAAGATTCTGGTGAGCGCGGCCACCGCCGAGGAAACGCGTTGGCGCGAGGCCGTCGGCGAGGTGGAAAAGCTATCGCGAGCGTTCAACATCAAGTCGAACCGGGCGATCCACCCGGCGGGCGTCGCCGGCGAACTGGCGATGATGGAGCAGGCGGTGGAGATCGTCCGCGCAGAGCATCCCTATGTATGCACCGGGCAGTAACGCATTCCGCCGACGAGCGGACGTCGTTCGTATCGGTGCGGGATAATGCGTTGAACGGCCGCGACTAAGTTCCGTTGAAGGCACTCTCTTTTGGTGAACCGCAGGTTGGCAGCATCGCCAGCCCCGCTCCTTGCTGGGTCACGGGAAGGGAATCATCGCGGTGAAATGATCAAAAAAGCGCTTTTGCAGCCGTCGCTCTGGGCACTTTGGCTGCGAGCCAGGCCAACGCCGCACCGATGATTATACTACCGCCGGCACGGGCTCAGGCAGCTTGATTGGCGCAAGCTTTAACTACGCCGTCTACACCTTCACATTGACGGGGGACATGTCGAATCTCACGAACAACATCATCCGCCCGCTTACATCAGCGACTGTCTCGATTGGAGACTTTGACATAGTCACGTTGCTAATAGCGACTCAGCGCGGCGTGTTCAGCTCGAACGTCATATATTTTGGTAATTTGGGGAAGGGATGGTCATAATTTTATCTGCTTCTTCGCCGGCTCCGTCGTCAAATCGTCACAAGCCTCGGACCCGTTGCAGGAAACGGTGAATTCGCACTAATTGGCACTGTCAGACCAAGTGCACCGTTAATTTTCCAATTTGGTTAGAGCGCAAGATGATCAGGGTAACTTTGAATTTTTTCGCCAAAGGCCCGCCTATGTTCTTACTGTGGCATCGGCTCGGAATTGAGATTACAATCGGTCGCCGTCCAAACGAACCAGATTCTGGTTAGTCGGACAGTACCCGGTCGAGACATGGGCCTGGCCCAACCGGATCTCTGAACTGGCGCGCTGTTCCACGCGAAAACAGTCAGAACCCGAAGACGGCCCGCCAACAGCTTCAATGTCGAGCGGGCCGTCCAATAGGTCAGCCGGCGCAGTTCAGCGGCTACCAATTCGCCCCGGCTGTCTCGCCCTTAGCGCGGGCGGCCTGCGACTTCTCTAATCTGGAGCAACGACATGACGACGGCAACCGAGCCGGCGAGGGATCTGTCAGACCAAATGCACCGTGCTAGCAGTGGCTTAGAGGTCGGTCCTATTCTGATCTGGCTGTCAGCGCTGCGGTCCCGTCGGCTTGTCCCGGTAATGCTGACGATTGCCTGCTGAAGGGCAGGCAATCGGGGTAAAACTCGCCTAACTCTCGGCTCGTGTGGTTGCTCTGACAACACCAACCGGCGTGCACATGGATGCAACGCCCCGAGCTGACTGCCATCCGCGCCCCAACGGCCGGAGAGAAGGGGCTGTGAGTTTTTCCACACAATCACCCGATGGCGATCATGCAACCTGTCGGTACCTTCTATTGTCGACGTAGCGCTCGAATAGCGGCGACGCTGTCCCGGCGAACCCGGCTAGTATGGATTGCCGCCCACGGATCCCTAAGCGCGGCGTCATCCCTGATCGTCGCCGACTCGACCTTTGGTATGAGTGCCGCGGAGGGGGCGCCTTCAAAGTGCGGCGGTGACATGGCAAGGTGCGCGGGATCTTTCCTCGGCGCTTCGGCACGTACCAAAGTGTCCGCCGCCCTAGAGGCTGAAGCATCCATCGTGCCTGCCGACGGGGCTTGGTGTGGAAGTGACATCGTCGCGCGCACTTTAGTCGATCTGGTAGCGAGTCGAGGGAACAATGCTAACGCAGCTACAATTTGTTTAGCGTTGGCCTTGTTGTGCGGAAGCGCCCTGATGCGACCGCTGTCTGAAACCGCTTTGGCTTTCGGAGGAGCGACCAGCGCCGCCACTTCAGTTGGCTCCTTCCGGATCTCCGCCGGGCGAGGCGGCCCAACCGGCGCGTCGCCTTGGTAAAGCACCGCAGTACCGGCAAGCAGCGCTAAGCCCAACGAAACGCTAATCATAACGGAAGCTCTGCGTGATACGTGCAGGCGGTTTAGTTGAGTTGCAGCGGACCGCGGGCGGCTGACCGGTGCCCCCGGGGTGATCTCATCCCGCAAGCCGAGGATCGCCACCAGATCCGCGTCCAGTTGTTTATCGCCGAAGGCACCCGAAATGGCCATCACTTGTCTCCGGCCCGAGTGCCATAGCCCTGCCCTCCGGCGCGGGGCAGGTCTTGCCTGTGAAGCCTTCCGAACGTGGTGTCCTCGGAGAGGAAGGCTGGCGGCGTCGTGGTATCCAGCGTCCACGTCTCGTTATCTTCAATGCCCAGCGCCGTCAGTTGATTGGTGCGATAGGCGCCGGTGTCAATCCCGATTCTATTGGACCGGAATGCAGGCCCGTCCTTCGAAATAGAATGGCCGTGTACGACAATCAGGCCGTGCGACATGTCTGATTCAAGGAACTCATCCTTGATCCACAGCAGATCTTCCTGATGCTGTTTGCGGAGAGGGATCCCCGGACGGATGCCGGCATGCACAAAAAGATAGCCGGTATGGCGATGATGCAGCGGCAACTTCGCCAACCATCTGAGAACGTCTTTGCCCACGGCTTTTGCAGCAATTGAGAGGTCGTCCATGGTTGCAGATCCATCGGCCGCCTGCTGATCTACACCCCAGCTGAGCAAAGTCTCCCTGCCGCCGAACTTCAGCCAATGCCGATACACCATCAAATTGCCGCTCAGGGCCTCGACCATCATATCTTCGTGATTGCCCTTCAGCACCAGGAAGCGATCAGTGGACGCGGTCAGGTTCATGCAGCCCTGTACCATTCTGGCGGAATCGGGGCCGCGATCGACGATGTCGCCCAGCAACACTATCTGCGTGGCGACAGGCGTCCGCGAGGCTTGATCGCGCTCGATGATGTTCATCAGCCGCGCGAACAGATCATACCGCCCGTGGATGTCTCCGACCGCATAGATGCGCTTGATCGTCTTGGCTGAACCTTGGCTAACCATTACCGACCAATCTGCGCAGCCGGCGCATACAGCTATCGGTCATCACGACGCATGAGACCGAACGAAACCGCGACACCCGCCGAAGCGGCCGCGGCGCCACGGGACAGGCCGGCGGTCGTGAAGCCGGTCAGCCGCAGCGGCGATCTCCCGATCCGTGTCGTGGCGCCGGCGAATAGCTCGTGCGAGTCATCGACCAGCCGAGTCGCCGCGCGGGAATAGTGGTAGGAGACGAGCACGAAGCTCTGGGAACCCAGAGCATACGAAGCACCTGCTGACGCGGCCGGTCCGTCTCGCAGCCGATATGCTGACGTATTCCCGAGGAAACGGTAGCTGAACGATGCGAATGGCGTCACGCTGCCAAGTGGGGCCGAGACGTCGGCGCCCAACGCGTAATCATTCGCCCCGCTCGACAAACCGCTGCTCTCGACTGCCGTGTTGATCTTGGCGCGCCCGGACAGCTCCACCTCCACTGGAAGCGCTTTGTCGGCAACTGTATAGGACGCTCCAAGAGTGAGATCGCCGAACCCGTCGGTGGTCTTCTTCACCAATGAGGTGTTGGGTGCGACCAGCACCGGCGTCGCATCGATGCCAGTGAAGATCTTCGACCGACTGCGGATGCGCATCCAGGGAAGAGACGCAGACAAAGCCCAATCCCCAAGACGCAGCCGGGCACCTAACGCCGAGCTCCAGATCGTTGTTGTTGACCCCGTGCCGAACTTACCTTCGGCATAAATAGTGCCCAACGAGAAGTCGGCGGCTGCGTCGCTATCGCTCATGCGCTCCATGGCTTGTGGAACGCTGCTCGCCGATACGGTAGACGTGGCACTGGACGGGGAGATCGGACTGGCGATGTCATACCGGACGTTCTGCCGAGAGATTTCACTCTCGGGCATGCGCTCTTGGCCAAAGGCGGGATTGATCGCGAACAGCACGACCGTCGCGCTGCAAATTGCCGCAAATACGGTTGCCATACGATTCTCCCTCAAGGAGTCGTTTACCACAAAAGCATAGGATTTACATTTGTTTACTTACGGCGTGCACTCACGCAGGTCGACGCCGGCGGGGAGAGACAGTGCCCAGTAACGGCTTAGTAGGACTGCGAGGGCAGTGCTGATTGCACTAGTGACCTATCATATCCTGAACGACCATGATTTCCGAGGCACCAACTACTAGGCCTGATGACGCACGCTTGGGATCAAGTGCGGGATGTCCAGCTGTTGTGAATCAATACACGGACGCCGGGCTCAGAGGCCCGGCGATCTGCTTCACATCGCCATGAGCATCTTGATGTGCATCTGGACGACCGGCACAATCTTACCTGCGGCCGTCCTCAGCGCCGCTGCAGTACCATCCGCCGCATATGCCTGTTGCACAGCCAATGGCTCTGTCAGAGCAAATGCACCAATCGTTAGGCGGGGCGGGATAGGGCGGTTGGCATGCCTCGCTCCCGCAAGCCCGCCAGCCCGTTTCGATACTTCAACTCATCGCCCGAGGTGATCCGCCTGGTGGTGATGATGTACGTGCGGTTTCCACTATCGCTCAGGAACGTCGAGGACCTGCTGTTCGAGCGCGGTATCGACATCTGTCACGAGACGGTGCGGATGTGGTGGAACAGGTTCGGGCCGCTGTTCGCAGGCGACATCCGCCGCCAGCGTATCTCGCGCAAGCGCGGCTTCCGTCACTGGCGCTGGCACCTCGACGAGATGTACGTGAAGCTGAATGGCGAGATGGTCTATCTATGGCGCGCCGTTGATCACGAGGGCGAGATCCTCGAGAGCTACATCACCAGGACCCGTGACAAGGAGGCTGCGCTCACCTTCATGAAGAAGGCGCTGAAGCGCCACGGCAAGCCTGAGGCGATTACCACAGATGGCCTGCGTTCCTATCGTGCAGCCATGAAGGAGCTCGGTAATGCCGAGAAGCAGGAGGTAGGACGCTGGGCCAACAACCGGGTTGAGAACAGCCACCTCCCTTTCCGACGACGTGAGCGAGCGATGCTGAGGTTCAGGCGAATGATGACGCTCCAGAAGTTTGCCAGCGTGCACGCCAATGTCCACAACCACTTCAATCTCGAACGCCACCTGGTCGACCGCCAAACCTACAAGGAACGCCGCTCAGCCGCACTGGCTGAGTGGAGCATGATCGCGAGCTAGGCGGGTCGTGCTCAAAGAGCGAAATGCATCGTGTGGAGAGCGGTTCGCATTAGACTGACACCACCCTTTCGGCTATTTCTCCAAGACCGTCGCGCGGGTCCTGTCAGGCTAACCAGAATCAGGTTCGTGGGACGCCCACCTGTCGCGATACCGAGCCGATCCGGAGCCACTGTGAGCACACAGGCAAATTATTCGCTGAACAAAGTGATAGCGAAGACGGTCAACTTGCTGCTCTAACCAAATCGGTAGTCAGCGTTACGTTAGTTCTGAAAGTGCCCACCCTTTCGATGCTTGGCGCTGGTCACGGCTGAGTGCGCACTGCATGAGCAATTAGCTCAGAACCGTCCGTTCCCCACCAAACATCCATTTGGACCCGACCAATGGAACCAAACACTCGGAAATCATTGGGCGACACAAAATCCCCTGATAGCTCCAAGTCATGGTATGTGGGCAAAGCCATCGCATGGGACTGGCCCAACGTTCGGTCGGTTACAGGGTCCACGCTAAACAGGTGACGCTGGTTTGGCTCAGCCGCCGTTGAGGCTGATCCTGTGGCCAGAGAGACTAGGCCGGTCAACATGATGCAGCAGCGAAGCGAGGCCATAAAAATCCTTCCGTCATTACTCAAACTAGAACGACCGCTAGCTATGCTCGTTCCAGCGCGCGAGCTTGCACCTAAGCGGCCAACCCAAATATTATCATGAACAAAGTCTTTCCGAAGGCGTTAGTGAAGTCGCTGATGCGTATATTGAAAGGATGTAGATGCTTGAAAATACGCGTCGGGCAGATCGGGCGACGGCACGACTCTCTGCGTTTGGATCGCTGCATGAAACCGAACTAAGCGGCTTAAGCCGATTGGCGGGCGCCGAACGGCGACTTGAACGCAAGGAGACGGTTTGGCGCGAAGGTGAGCGGCTGCCCAGTTTGTTCATCCTGCTTGATGGTTGGATGGCAAGCACGACGTTGGCCTGCAACAAGCGCCAGTTCATGGTAAAAGTGCATCTGCCGGGCGACGTGATTGGCTTACCGAGCCTGGCGTTTAAAGCAGCGGCAGAAACGACCATTGCATTGACGGCAGTCACCTTACGGCCGCTTCCACTTCACTCGTTAGGGCGTCTCTTTGAGGCCCAGCCACGGATAGCGGCCATGATGTTCCTGGTATCTCAGCAGGAGAGAATGAACCTCACCGATCGACTGGTGTCAAATGCCTCTAAGTCTATCGAGGCGCGGCTTGCCGCTTTAGTTATCCAGCTTTGTGAGCGTGTGGAACGCAGTTATCCCGATACGGGTGATGGATTTCACCTGCCGCTTACCAGGCACGACCTGGCCGATATGGTCGGTATAACCGTCACGAGGCTTACAGATGCGCTGAAGCAATTGCGCGCTGCTGAAGTGCTCGGATGGTCGCATGGACTGCTCACGATCATTGACCGCGAGGCGTTGAAGGCGATCGCCAACCTGCCTTCCCGGCAGCTTGCCCAGGATGCGCTCTGGTTCCCGACCAGCGGCAATGACGAATAAACCAAGATCACAACTGGAGATCAGCTCACAGTGTTCATCAAATATTGCCCAAATTAGAGCGATTTTTGCCGTCTGTCGCCATTTTTCTTTACAGTATAGCGGTGACTTAACCCCGGTTGGTGCGGCGGTGAAAAGTTTAGGATACGGCTACGGCTAAAGACGTGAGGCTGCGTTCAAGCAGCCCGTAGGCGTCAGCATCATAGGTGGAGAGATCGTGATTTCGACAGCCGCGCCTCATGCAACTATCGATGGGATCAGCTATGGTGCACGCCGCGACCCGTCCTTAGGCGAATCCCCTCCCGCATTAATCGAGTTCGACGAAGACAGCTATGAACCGCTGGCGAGCATTTCTCGAGAGTTCAATCGCGAGTTAGAAAGTCACGGCACGCTCGTCATGTGGCACAATGACGGCAACCCGCCTCTCTTCCTATTCGCCGAAGGCGCATGCGTGCCTTACGCGGTTGTCACGCGCGACGTGGCCGACATTACTATCTCAGCGACCCAACTCCGTCACACCGGCTCGCGATCGCAGTGGCGCACCTTGAGCGATGATCCGTCGTCCGCCGTTCTGATGACCAGCATCCCAGCCGAAGGCGGCACCGTAACGATTACGAGTTTGTTCAAAAGATTCGGCCCGTCGACCCGGGTGCGGGCAAGCGAAACCGCAGCCCGACTATTACCGTTCGTTCAACCTTTTTTCCGAACGTGGACCTTGCGACTAAAAGACACGGCGGCGTTGCGCGCGCTGAAAGCCGCCGTCAACAACAGCGAGGTCGGAATCCTGCTCGTCGACCGGAATGGACTATTGGTTTTCGCAAACAATGTCGCCGAGGGATTGTTCGCGAGCATGGACGGGGTTCGCCGCAAGGGGGCGCTGATCACCGGTACCACGATGGCTAACACCATGCGACTCCATGCGGCAATCGATGATGTGGTTGCACCAAAGCTGCAAGGTAGTGAGCCAGCAAGCCGCATCGTTGCATTGCACCGCCGAAAAGGACGCGCGCTGATCGCCGCTGTGGTCGCGAACGATGATCCCAAGGCGGCAAGTGCTGACTGCGCCATCATCATCTACATCGTCGATCCCGACCAGGATTTGCAGGGCTTGGTTGAGCCTGTCTGCACGTTCTACGGTCTTTCGCCGGTGGAAACACGACTAGCTTGCCTGCTGGCCACGGGCTGCAGCCTTGCCGCTGCCGCTGAGCAGATGCACGTCCGCGAGCAGACGGCACGCACCTACTTGAAGCAAGTTTTCCTCAAAACCGATACCCATCGTCAGGTTCAGCTCGTGCGACTGCTGCTGGCCAGCGCTGTCCGTACCGCTCCGCATCGGTAAGGTCGATTACCCCCAAATGGGGGTAAAAAAAGCGACGACATGGGGGCGAGAGAAAGCTTAACGAATCGTTAATATAACGGCGTGCCGCAATTCGGCGCCGCAACGCTGCATCGCTCCGTCTTGTTGCGGAGACCAGGGGGCGAAGTGAATCCAATAATGAGGAAGCCGATTATGAAAACGCGTCTTTATCAAACCTGTTCGATCGCCGCGCTGCTGGTGGCCGCTCCGGCTGTGGCTCAGACCACACCCGATACAACGAGGACAAACACCACTGTCCAGACCGACAACACCAACAACTCGACCAATGTCGCCGATAGCGGCAACGATAGCTCGGTTCGTAATGCTGGTAACGATCAGTCGGCCACAGTCGGTATCGCTGATAGCGGCAACGACAATTCTGTCCGCAATGCTGGAAACGATCAGTCGACCACGCTCGGTGTAGCCGACAGCGGGAACGATAATTCGATGCGTGACAATTCGGACAATTCGAACCGTTCCACCAACGTTGCCGATAGCGGCAATGACAGCTCGGTCCGCAATGCCGGCAACGATCAGTCGACCACAGTGGGCATCGCTGACAGCGGTAACGACGATTCGAACAGATCGACTAATGTCGCCGACAGCGGCAACGATAACTCGGTACGCAACGCGGGTAATGACCAGTCGACTACGGTGGGCATCGCCGACAGCGGCAATGACAATTCGATGCGGGACAATTCCGACAATTCGAACCGCTCGACCAACGTTGCAGATAGCGGCAATGACAACTCGGTACGCAACGCCGGTAACGATCAGTCAACCACGGTGGATGTTGCTAACAGCGGCAACGATGCGTCGAACAGCAGCACAGCCTCGGGCCGCTCGGCCAACAACGGCAGCACCGCAACCGACAATTCGAACAATTCGACCAACGTGAACGTGGCCGATAGCGGCAACGACAACAGCAGTGCGGGCGCCGGCAACGTGGCGGCCAACAACGGCGGCACGGCATCGGATAACCGCAACAGCTCGACCAACCTGGCCGATAGCCAAAACGACAATTCGACCAATACCAACGCGTCCGCCGGCCGGGTCGCTGCGAACAATGGCGCTAGCGTCAACGACAGCAGTGATAACTCGACCACCAACGTGAGCGTTGCCGATAGCGGTAACGATAACTCGACCCACGCTGACAACAGCAGCGCGACGGGGGCTCAGGTTGCGGCCAACAACGGCGGCACCGCTTCAGACAATCGTAACAGCTCGACTAACGGCAGCTACAATGACAGCTCCGACAACAGCGACCGTTCCGATAGCTCGACGCGGGTCGCCAACAGCAACAATGATAATTCCGACAACCGTAACCAGTCGGACAACCGCAACCAGTCGGATAACTCCACCCGAGTGGCTAACAGCAACAACGACAACTCCAACCGGTCGACCAACACAGCGAACAGCAACAACACTGATGCTTCGGTACGCGTTGCTGACGATCATTCGGTGACCGACAGCTCGTCCCTGGCGAGCGGTGCAGCACGTACCGGCAACGTCTTCGGGAACGGTGCGGTTGTTGCTACGTCCACCCTTGCAAGCAACGTGACTGGTGTCACTGTGACCTTCGGTAACCCCGATACGGCTAGCTCGGCTCCGAACAACAGCCTGGCTAACAGCGGCAACGCCTTCCAGAACTTCGCTGGTATGCAGGCTTTGAACCAGAACACCGGTGCCGCTGCCTCGCAGAACGCGAGCGTCAGCGTAGCTGCCTCTACGGGCGATATCGGCCTCTAAGCCGATGATACCGACCGGCGGTGTCTGAGACACCGCCGGTTTATTTCAGATTTCTGAGAGGTTGCCCAATGTTCGGTAGTTACCTTCGCACAGCAACGGTTGTTTTCGCCATTCTGGCGACTCCGGCCGCCGCGACGGCGCAGACGACAAGTCCTGCGACGGCATTTGGTGCTAATGCGCTCGATGATACAAAGCTTGAATCTGTGACAGGCCGCGAGGATACGCAGCAGGCTGCCACGGCAAATCAGGTGGCAGGTGTATCCCAGAACACGGTTGGCAATAACGTCCAAACCGGCGACGCAAAGATCAGCGATAACGCCTTTCAGAACATGTCGGGGCTTTCGATCTTAAACGTCAACACCGGCAATAACGTAGCGATCAACGCTGCGTTGAACGTCAATATATCCCTACAGCCGGCACCTTGAAGCTCGTTCTTCCTGGTTTGTTGACGATTCTCCTCACGTCGGCGTGCGCAACAAGCGTGGCCGGCGATCAGCGCTTCATCGCCAGTGTCGGTCCCGTCGGGGATTATCAGATACCTGTGAAGAGCGTCATCGACGTGCGTTTTAGCGGCGTTGTTCGGCAGAAATACGATTTCAGCTGCGGCTCGGCTGCGCTCGCTACGCTGCTGCGCTTTCATTACAACCTAGATGTGCGTGAAGATGTGGCGTTCCGCGGTATGTGGGATCGCGGCGACCGTGCCCAAATTCGACGGGTCGGCTTCTCTCTGCTTGATATGAAGCGATGGCTGGCCAGTCGAGGTATCGTTGCCGATGGGTATAAAGTACCTCTGGCTAAGATCACTGAGACTGGTGTACCCGGAATCGCGCTAATCGCCATCAAAAATTATCGGCACTTTGTGGTGGTCAAGGGTATCGACAAGACAAGCGTTCTTCTTGGCGACCCCTCTACCGGCCTGTCCGTTATGCCAATCGACAGGTTCCAGGACGCTTGGAATGGCATTTACTTCGTGCTTGGCAATGACCAGGCCTTAGCCAAGTCGACGTTCAATCGTTCGTCTCAATGGGCGTCTTATCCCCGAGCGCCGATTGGTACCCGCTTTTCTGATCCGGTCAGCCAGCAAGCGCTCCAGCTTACTGCGCCCTTCTACGGAGATATCTCGTGAGCGTTTCGCTGTTCATGATCATGGCACAGGCTGCGGCCGTTGCGACTGCTCCAATTGCAGGCGAGATCGTTCCAGATCCAGTGCTGGCCGAGCAGCGCGGCGGCTTCCAACTCCCAAATGGGATTGAAGTGGAACTAAGTGTTCAAACTCAGACATCAGTCAATGGCGCGGTGCTTCTACGCACTGTGTTCCAAGTCGATAGAGGATCTCCAACCCTGTCCATCTACGCGCCTAAGCAAGGCGAGATTGTCGCTTCGGCTACTTCTGGAAGCGACAGGGCAGCAACGGGAACTACCGCTCCGACGATCACCTACGATCGTAACGGGGGCCTACAAGTCATCCCTGGCACGACCAGTTCGATGGTGTCCGTCTCCGGGACACCGGTTACTGCTGGCGCACTGCCGGCAGGTTTGACCCAGGTCGCGTCGGGCACGGTCACCGACGCCGGTACGATCGGAGAGACCGCGACCAATGGCACTCGTGCCGTGTCGCTGGGCGGCGCGGATCTGACGATCACGCATCTTGCTGGCAATGCTTTCGGGTCAGCGATCGCGAACTCGGGGGGTGATCGCGTGATTGATACACAGACCACGCTCTCGATAAATCTTGGCAACGCGGGCCCGGATAACATTGGTTCTTCCATGTTTCGGGTCCAGGATATTGCCCTGGACGCCGTCGCGATGCGGGCAAACTAGTACATAGAGGGGGATTATGAAGCGGTGCATGACGGCCGGCACGGCGCTGGTGGCGATCTTGGTTGTGTCGACGCAAGCTGAAGGCGCACAACGTAAACACGTGTCCAGACGGCATCCGACGGTACAGCGGCAGCTTGATGATGCCATGGCGCAGATCAAGGCACAGCAGCAGCGATTGGATGCGCAGGCTGCCGATCTTGCTGCGTTGCATAACCGGCTAGACGCAAAAGCCGCTGTTGCTGAGGTGTCGACAAACCAGACCGCACCTCAGCCTGCTGTTCTTGCGGCCCAAGGCGCGGCACCTGGAGGTGGCGATCCTGGCAGCGTCGTTCAGGCGCCCTCCGTGACGCCGTTGGAACGTGTTGGCCAAGCACCGGTAACAGAGGATCGGCCAATTGAGTTGGCGGTTCTCGAGAACCAAGCGAGCGTTGTTACCCGGCGCGGTGCGCTGACTGCGGAATTTCAGGCCGATTACGCTCGTGCGGATCGTAGTCGGGCCGTGTTTCGCGGCATTGAGCTGGTCGAGGCCGTGCTGGTGGGCGTCTTCGATATCAACGAGAGCCGACAGGATGTCCTTTCTGCATCAGCTGCACTACGCTACGGTGTCACTAATCGGTTCGAGCTCGGCGTCCGTCTACCCTTTGTGCATCGGGCTGATACCTCAATCGTTGCGCCGATCGCAGGCAGTACCAATAACGACCCGGCAGCGACGATCGACAGCTCAGTCCGTGGTACAGGTATTGGTGATCTCGAAGTCACGGCTCGATATCAGCTGCTCGACGGTCATAATGGATCGCCTTACGTCATCGGCAACCTGCAAGCCGTCATCCCGACGGGCACAAACCCTTTCGATCTGCGCCGGGACGATTTAGGCCGGCCATTTAAGGCTGCAACTGGCGCCGGTTTCTACGGTATCTCCCCCAGCATCACAGCCATCCTCCCGACCGATCCCGTCGTGTTATTCGGAACTCTGGCTTATACGTTCAACCTTGGAAAATCTGTCAACACGCGGATCCCGCCCGTCGTTATCAGCTATGTCGATCCAGGCGACGCGGTTTCGGGTAGTGCAGGTATTGGCATCTCCTTCAATCAGCAAACTACACTGAACCTTGGCTATGCCCATACCTGGGCGTTTGGCACTAAAACGCGCACATCACTGCTAACGCCGACCGTTGACTGGCCGGGAATGCGTGAGTCGCAGTCTCGTGATCTGCAAATTGGTCGCTTTTTGTTCGGTGTAACGTATCGCGTGACCCCCCGTGCTAGCCTCAACTGGTCTGTGGAGGTTGGTACAACGGAGGATGCGACCGATCTGCGAACCGTCCTTCGTATTCCCACCGTACTACTCACCGGACACTGACGGAATCAGGTAGCGGTCTCTTGGCAGCTTTGTAGAAGGGGTGGGCGGGCATTGTCAGACCAATGTGGCAGCGGTAGCGGACCGCTGCTAGCGGGCGTGGATGAGCCGAAAATCAAGGGCGCTTCCACCGAGCCCGTTCCGTCGTTTCAACTCGTCACCTGAGGTTATCCGCCTGGTGGTAATGATGTACGTGCGGATCCCGCTATCACTGCGCAACGTCGAGGATCTGCTGTTCGAACGCGGTATCGACATTTGCCACAAGACGGTTCGGATGTGGTGGAACAGGTTTGGGCCGACGTTCGCCGGCGACATACGCCGGCAGCGCGTCTCGCGCATGCGCGGCTTCCGTCACTGGCGCTGGCATCTCGATGAGATGTACGTGAAGCTGAACGGGGAGATGGTCTACCTCTGGCGTGCCGTCGATCACGAAGGCGAGATCTTCGAGAGCTACATCACCAGGACCCGCGACAAGGATGCAGCACTGCGCTTCATGAAGAAGGCACTGAAGCGTCACGGCAGCCCGGAGGCGATCACCACCGATGGTCTGCGCTCCTACCGCGCAGCGATGAAAGAGTTGGGCAACGAGCAGAAGCAGGAGGTCGGACGCTGGGCCAACAACCGGGTGGAGAACAGCCATTTGCCGTTTCGAAGACGAGAGCGGGGCGATGCTGAGGTTCAGGCGGATGAAGACGCTACAGAAGTTCGCCAGCGTACATGCCAATGTCCACAACCACTTCAATCTCGAACGCCACCTCGTCGACCGTCAGACCTACAAGGAACGCCGCTCAGCCGCACTGGCTGAGTGGAGCATGATCGCGAGTTAAACGGTCGTGCTCAAAGAGCGAAGTGCATCGTGTGGAGAGCGGTTCGTATTAGACTGACAGCACCCCGGCTTGCGGTTCCAGCTACCGCGCAGCGCGACGAAGGCGTCACCGGCTGCATCGGCGCCGAACCCGCCGCCGGGATGGAACGCCCACTGCATGCCCGCCGAATGCGCAACGTGCATCAGCACCGGGTTGGTCGAGGCAGCCGCCCATTGCGCCGCGGTGATCCCCCCGGGCGGCTCGTCCTGAGGGTTGCGTTGGCCGTTCTCGAACACGTACGGCCAGCCGTAGCGATGTCCGCGCTCGATTCGGTTCACTTCCTCACGCTGAAGGTCGTTGCCGAGCCAGTCGATGCCCTGATCCCAGCCCCACAACTCGCCGGTGCGCGGATGCCAGCCAAAGCCGATGGTGTTACGCAGGCCCGACGCCCAGACCTCGCGCTTCTTGCCGTCCAGACTGGCGCGGATCAGCGTCGCGTTTTCCTGGCTGGACTCGTCGCACGCGTTACAGGTTGATCCGGCGCTGATGTAGAGCATCTTGTCGGGCCCCACCGCGAGTGTGCGGTTGAGGTGCTGGCCAGCGTCGGGCAGATCGTCGATCAGCGTTTCCACTACGCCTATGCTGCCATCGGGGCGAAGCGGCGCGCGGAACACCTCGCGCGCGGTCATGAAGTATAGCTGGCCGTCGTGAATGGTCAGGCCGTGCAGCCCTGGACGGCCTGACCATTCACGACCGGGGCGCCGTCGGCGTGTCCATCGCCGTTTGCGTCCACCAGGCGGATGATGTCGGCTTCCGATCGCCGGCTGATGTACACCGCACCGTCAGGCGCCACCGCGATCATCCGGCTGTTCCCGAGCCCGTTCGCCCAGACGCTGGCGCGATAGCCGCGTGGTAGCTTGAGTGAGGAAGCGAAATCCGGTCCTGGCTTGAGCGGCGTCAACTCGTAGAAATGCGCCTGCACCGGACGCTTGTCGTTGTCCTCCGGACTGCTCTGGCCAAGCGCTGGCGTGGCGGCGAAGAGAAACGCGGAAGCAAGCAGTGCGGCTTTCATGCGGAGCAATCCTTCTTGTGTCTTGCTACTAATGCGCGAGACGCTCTCGCGCTCCCGAAGCGCGCGACGCTATCTGAGCCGCGGCAGGCATGAAGATCAGCGGCAGGTGCAGAAGCAGGCCCGTCTTACGGACAGTCAAGTTTACAGCTGCATAGGGGTTGGCTCGTCGCCGAGACGCCATCTGTATCGCGAAAGCTTTGGCGAACTGACCGCAATCCATTGCCCGAGGCCGCTTGGGATCGACGTGAACGAATGGCCGCTATTGGGGAGATGAAAACACGCCGCGGATGAAGACTTGTGGTCATCCTGGCAAGAATCAGGGCCTTCGCCGATGCAATCACAGTTTCGGCGCTGGCAGATCATATTGAGACCGCTGGCTTGCTGTTTGCCCTGCTCACGTGGGGCTCGACGCAGTAATACGCCTCGTTATCAGGAGTTTAACCGGAACTTAATCCCATTGGGAGAGGACTCCAGATGCGCAGATGTGTTGTAGCGGTAAGAGAGAGCTCAGAGCCATTCGGTATTTGCCTACCATAGAAATGCTCGCAAACGACTCGGCTCATGCAGTAAGGCTGCCAGCACCGGACGAAGAGGTGATTGCAACCGCCTTGAGTAGTCGTAATGCGCCGACGACTAGAGATGCGCTGGAAACGGTACTTGGCCGCGCGAAGGTTGGCATCCTGCATCGGCAGCTGGATTGCCGGGTTCTCGTGGTGAACGAGGCATACTGTGCCTTGGTCCAGCGAAGCGCGGCTGAACTTGAGGGCTTGCCTTTCGAAGAATTTACTTATGCAGATGATCGGGAGCGCTCCAGCCGCATCTATGCCGCTCATTTGGCAAACGCCCAGCCGTTCGAGATTGAAAAGCGATATGTCCGCCCCGACGGATCGGTAGTCTGGTGCGCGGTTCACGTTTCCTTTGTTCTTGACCACAACGGTCGGCCAGCCTCCACGATCGTTGTCGCATCGGACATCACCGCCCGCCGGACGGCCGAACAGCAGTTGCGCGAAAGCGAGGAGCATTTCCGTTATACAGTCGAATTGAACCCACAAATCGCGTGGACTGCTGCTCCAGGAGGATCTGTTCTGGAGGTAAGTCCGCGCTGGTTCGAGGTTACGGGTATCCCACGTGAGGACGCCCTTGGTGAAAGCTGGCTGTCCGCGCTTCACGCGGACGACGTCATTCATACTCGTGCGCAATGGGCGGTTTCGATCGCGAGCGGTCATCCGGTAGATGTTGAGTACCGGTTGATGACCGGCTCGGGATCGTACCGCTGGTTCCGATCGCGTGCGGCGGCCAGAACAGATGCGATGGGGCGGGTGGTCCGCTGGTATGGCACTCTGGAGGATGTTCACGATCGTCGATCGGCACAGGACGAGTTGCGCGAAAGCGAAGCCCGCTTCCGATTAGCCGCTCAGGCAGCAGCGCTTGGCATTTGGGATTATGACGCGGTCAGCGATCAGCGCGAATGGTCCGATGAATTCAAGGCGATGCTTGGCCTTCCGGTAGACATCGCGCCAGAAGTGGCAACGGCACTCAACCTCGTCGTTCCCGCTGACCGGCATCTCCTGACGGCACTCGTGGAGGCGGCCCAGGCTGGTGACACCAGCACGCGATTTGAAGTCACCTTGCGTATCCGACGTGGCAACGACGGAGCAGAGCGCTGGATGCGTACTGCTGGATGGAGAATGCACGCATCTTCGGGGCGACTCACGCGTGTCCTGGTGACAATACGGGACGTGACGGACGAGCGTACTGCAGAGGATCGGATCCGCTGGACCGCGACACATGATGCGCTGACGCGGATCCCCAACAGGGCGCACTTCACAGATCAGCTGGAGCAGGCAATTGCCCAAGCCGTTCCCGGTAGCCAACTCGCTCTGGTCTTGCTGGATGTCGATCGGCTGAAAGAGATAAATGACACGATAGGACACGATGCCGGCGACGTTCTGCTGAAGACCTTCGCGAGCCGGCTTGACCGTGCGTTCGGCCCTTGCGCGACTGCAGGTCGGCTCGGCGGTGACGAGTTCGCTTTGCTGTTGCAGGGCATGCAACAGTCCGATCTGGCGCAGCGCGTTGTCGAAGGGCTGGAGGTTCTACGCGAGCCGTTCGAGTATGAGGGATATACCTGCGAAACTCACGCTACGGCCGGAATGTCAGTTTATCCAGCCGATGGTGAGAATGCAGCTGACTTGCTGAAGTCGGCTGACATTGCTCTCTATGTGGGCAAGGCCACGCGCCGCGGCGAACTGTCGATTTTCGAACCTGCAATGCGGGGTGGCATCCAACGGCGTGCGTCTATGCTGAACGTGGCACGCCGCGCAGTGCGCGATGACCAGGTCCTCCCGTTCTATCAGCCCAAAGTTTCACTTGAAGACGGCCATATTGTTGGGTTCGAGGCGTTGCTGAGATGGCGACACGACACGCTTGGTGTGCAGGGGCCCGACACAATCGCCGCCGCATTCGAGGACTTGCGGCTAGCGGCAGCCCTGAGTGACCGCATGATCGACAGTGTTGCGCGCGACCTGCGTGGCTGGGTGGATCAGGGGCTTCAGCCTGGCCGAGTAGCGATCAATCTCTCTCCCGCCGACTTCCGTCATGATCGTCTGGTGGAGCGCGTGCTGGAGCCACTTGAACGTCATGATGTGCCCCCGTCCTGGATCGATCTCGAGATCACAGAGTCAGTGCTGCTCGGCCGCGACACCGATAAGGTTGCTGCCACGCTAGCGATTTTTCACGACTGCGGGATCAAGATCGCTTTGGACGACTTTGGCACCGGGTACGCCTCACTTACCCATCTTAAAATGTTCCCCGTAGACGTCATAAAGATCGACAAGAGCTTCGTTTCGAAGGCGTGCGAGCAATCAGACGATGCCGCGATAGTCGAAACGGTCATCGAATTGGCTCACCGACTGTGCATAGAGGTCGTAGCCGAAGGCGTGGAGCGCAAGGATCAGGCCGACTACCTTTCCCGACTTGGCTGTACCTATGGACAGGGTTACCTGTTCGGACGAGCAGTTCCACCGGATGCGGCTGCTATGCTACTCATCAACAAGCCGAATTGGATGCGCTGATATGTGCCTTCGCCTACCAAGCCTGGCAAGGTTGCCATAAATCAGCCAGATCCACATCGACCAACGGTGCAAGCTGCACATCTACAGCCCGGCATAGATGGATCGGACGCAAAGCCCCTCGTGCTACCCCGATGGCGGTGCGTCACCCGCCAGGCGATAACAAACTGCACTTGATCGGATTGGCGCCGCTCCACGATGCGCGCCGTAACCCTCGCTAACGCTTCAGGATCAGGGGGAGAAGATTGGCCCGTTGGCTATACCTGGCCAGTCCAGTACGTCATGGCAGCCGGCCGGCTAACACCCCCCGTCTGACGCTAAGCATTCCGCAAAACAATCGTTTCAAACATCATCCTTGTTAACAGAACTGGGCCAAGTTCGTCGCGCACCGCCACGGAAAGCTCCCTTCTGACACTTTTGGAGACCGCATCGCGCGCGATTTCGGCGAGCGTCGTTGCCGCATCAACCTTAACCAATGCAAGATCCGAATACTCAGTGCCAACGTCATCTTCCATGAAGATGTCGCCATCGTTCGTGTCGAAGAAGTACAAAGCCAACTGTCAACTCCTCGCAGCGGAACGGGAGCGCGCTGGCTCTCAGCCGCCGAGGCCCGTAACACGCCCGGCGATGGCACGAACTTTAAGAGCACCCACTTCGGATGCCTTAACGTAAGTTCGAAAATGTGCCGGCATGAAAAATATTGATCGAGGCCAACAATATAGGTTTATTCTATTACCAGAGGCTGATCATGGATTATGGATCAGTGGCGATCGGTATCGATGCTGCTGTGCTTCGTCCGAGACACCGAAGCCCAGTTGGTGAAGGTGCAGGCACCGACATGCACTTGTACGGAACGCTCGCGGAAGAGGGCCTTCGTTCTGGAATTATCTCCGCCGTGGAAATTCCAAGGAGAGTGCCGTGCCGCGATCCGATGCCCAGTCGGTCGTTGCCCTGATCTGGCGCGCCAGACCCGCGATCAGGGCCATGCCCGTTCCAAAACCAGGAGCGGCTACCTGCGTCTTTGCTGGGAGTCCTTTTCCGTTGTCCCAAATCCTGACCTGCAGCCTGCCATCGTTGCCCCTGGCCCTCACAACGATCAACGGTGCATCGGACTGCCCCTCACCTAGAAACGCATATTTTAGGCTGTTGGTCGTGAACTCGTTGAGAATAAGCCCAAGTGGGATAGCCATGTCGCTGTCGATTTCTCCATCGTCGATCTGTACATCCAGGCGGACGGCCGCTTCCTCGTGGAGCGCGAGCAGCCCTTCCAGGAGCTGGGTGACGTAAGGTCGCAGCGGCAGTCGGTCGGCGTTCCTAGCCGCATAGACCTGTTCATGGACTAGGCGGAGCGCATCGATCCGTCCCTTTATGACGGCGAGTTCGTTGCGGACTTCCTCCGAAGACGCCTTGCTCATCCTCAATTGGACGAGGCTGGTGATGGTGGCGATATTGTTCTTGATACGGTGCTGTAGCTCGCGAAGCAGTGTCTGATTTTCGTCGGTCGCCTGTTTCAGCGCATGAAGCTTGTGGAGCCGATCGATTACTGGCCCGAGAATGGTGGCATAGGTACGCAGGAACTCGGTATCGTGCTCGTCAGGGCTCCAGGGCTTGCGGCTGTCCACCTGTAGCAGGCCATACGCTTTGCGACCGAGCAGGAAAATCGGAACGTTGACGACGCCGACCACGCCGGCCTCCTTCATGAAACTGGGAAACTCGAACCGGGTCTCCGTGCTCATGTCTGGCGTGATGACCGGTACACCTTCCTTGATCGCGAAAGTTTCCGAGGAATGTTCTCCCATCGGCAAACGAACCTCGCCGACGACGCCCGGCTGCCAACCAACGCCTGCCCGGACGAGCAGCGTCTGGCTATCCGTCTCGATCTCCAGAACCTTCGCCAGGTCAGTACCGAGCGCGTCGCCGATCAGGCGACAGGCCTCCGTCAGCACCGTGTCCAAATCTTCACTTTGTTGGGCGAAGTCCCCAAAATCGGCGAGGATGCGCTGCCGCCGCTGCATTTTCTCTAAATCAGCCATATCATCCGTCCCGCTGTTTGATCCCCCCAACAGCCACTCAATACAGGCAACGCGGAAACTTGCGGGAGGCTGTTGGTTGGAAGCTGTAGGATCAGAGGCTTGGGCTGCCGATGACACGTCGGAGTTCCAATGTCGAACAAAGCATTAAGTGGTCGCAGAGTTCTAGTGGTCGAGGATGATTTTCTCCTCGGGATGGATTTGACCTTCGCCCTGGAGCAGGCCGGCGCCGAGGTTGTGGGGCCTGTAATGAGTGTGGAGGAGGCGCTTAATGCGCTCGATCCCTTGCCCGATATAGCGACACTCGACGTACGACTGGGCGATGAGACATCGTTTCCCGTCGCCGATGAACTGACGCAGCGCGGGATACCCTTCCTATTTGCCACGGGAACGGCCAGCATGATCCCCGACGTTTATCGATCCCGACCGCTGTGCCAGAAGCCTGTCTCGCACGCTGCTCTTATAAAAGCGCTTACCGACGTGCTCGACACGTAGGTATGAGCATTCTTGCGTTCCGAAAATTGGTCGGATGTTGAACGACGCAATGACGGGCAAGCGCGTCACTGATGCGTGAGCAGAAGATCGTGCGACGACCCGCCAACATCTTTATGTCCGTAAAGAACCTCAGGTGGATGGCAGCTATCTACCGCCCATGCCTGATAGCTGCCGGGCCGCTAGCCGCCACACATTGCCGTTCCTAATGATTCACGCCGTGCCTGAAAGCTGCCGCTCGGCCGACATGAACACGTGGCAGGTTTCGGACACGCACAGGGTGCCCTGAACGTCGTCATGGGTCAAAATGCGTCATCAGCCTATACCCGGACTTAGGGCGCCTGGACGCTGCTCTTTCAACTACCTCGCTTTGACGTAAGCCGCATTAAGCTGCCGTCTGACCCATCCTCAAGGATCCAGAGCGCGCCATCGGGGCCTGCCATGACGGCGCGGATGCGCGTGCCCATGTCCCACCGTTCCGCCTCGCGCGGGACCGCGTCGTCGAACTCGATGCGGATGAGTGCTGTTGACGCCAGACCGCCGATGAAGGCGGAGTTGCGCCATTGCGGGAACATGTTGCCGCTATAGAAGGCGAGACCAGCCGGGGCGATGATGGGGTTCCAGTACAGCGCCGGCTCCTGAAACCTGGCATTGCCAGCGGGCGATGCGATCGCCGTATCGTCGTAATTCTTCCCGTATGACACCACCGGCCAGCCATAGTTCTTGCCGGGTTCAATGAGGTTCAGCTCGTCGCCGCCCTGCGGCCCCATCTCAGTCTCCCATAGTCGCCCTTGAGGATCGAAGGCCAACCCGTAGGAATTGCGGTGACCGGTCGTCCACGTCTCCGCCGGGGTCAGATTCGGGGCGGGGATGGTAGCCTCGCGCACCCGTGCGGTTGCGGCCGAGCCGGTATTCTCCGGCGGGTCTATGACGCCAATGGTGGTTGCGCCGACCTTGCCTGCTCCCGGGTTGCCGGGGGCCGGTTTGCCGTCGAGCGTCAGCCGCAGGATCTTGCCCAGCGCCTGCTCGGGGTCCTGAGCCGGCGTGAAACGCTGCCGCTCGCCGGAGGTCAGAAAAATATAGCGGCCATCCGGCGAGAAGGCGATGTACCCGCCGAACTGCCCGCCTTTGCCGCGGGGGAGTTGCCGCCAGATAACTTGGAGGTCCTTGAGCGCGGGCTGTGCGCCGCTGGTGTCGAGCGTCGCGCGAGCCAGCGCCAGGCCGTCCCCGCCCTCGCCGGGTTCGGAGTAGGTAAGGTAGATTTGCCGGGTCTGCGCGAAGGTCGGCGACGTCGCGACGAAGAGCAGTCCGCCCTGATCTTCGAAATGGACGCGCGGTAGCCCGCTTATGGCCGTCTTGGCGCCAGCCGCGGTCACCAGCCACAACCGGCCGGGCTTTTCAGTCACCAGCATCCTCTGGTCCGGCAGGAAGGCAAGCGCCCACGGCATATCGAATGTCGCCACCGGTTCGGTCTTGAACGGCTTGGCGGAAGCAGGCTTCGATGCCCCGTAGTTCACCGGAGGCTTGGCCGCCTCGGACGGCTGCGCGCGCTCAGGCGCGCCGCAACCGGTCAGCAGCAAAATCGTGGTCAGGCTGATCGAAGTGTGACGAAGCACGGAGTACCTTTCGAGGAGATAAGGTCATCCTGCCCCAAGGCCGGTCGGCATACCAGCGGCTCCGTCATGATGTATCCACCATGCGCCCGCCGTGGTCAGCATCAGTCCCGGGATGATCACTGTAAAGTGACTCCCCACGTCTCCTGCTGCTCTGACCAGCGGGTCGGCAGGTCTGCCGTGAGCGCCAGCCGTTTGGCATCAAGCTCGGCACGCTGTCGCCCGGCGAGAATGTCATCGACGATCGCTGGCGACAGGAACGCCAGCCGCGTCACCCGCGTGACGTAGGATTTCACGACTCCCTCGGCTTCGGCGAGTTCCCGCACTGTAATGTCGCCCTGCCGCAGCCGCGCCCACCATCTGTGCGCCTTGACCAGCAGCTTGATGATGGAAGCGTCGGGCGGCGTGGCGGCCACGGCGCGGCCGTCATTCTGTATGAGCCGAAGCGTGCGACCAGTGCGTGTTATGCGCACCGGCAGGGTCAGCGTGAACGTCGCATCCTTCGGGCCCGCCCAGAGCGTCGCCAGCTGTTCTGCCACAGCGCTGCTGCTCATGGTGATGTCGGTGGCGTGGGCTCCGACCATCACCTTCGTCACGAGGCTGCGCATCATGGTGGTACTGCGCTGGCGCATCGTGGCAGCGGCAACACCGGCGGCCGCAAAGATGCGCTGCAGGTCGGCCGCTGCGATCGACATGCCGGCGCGCGCGATAAGATCGAGCGGGTCATCAAACGCAGCGGCGATACTCTCGACCACCGCGTTCTCGATCTCGCGCGCGCGCAAGCGGATGCTCTTGGCGGGGTCACCATCCTGACGTGCCCGGCTGACATAATAGCGATAGCGCACCTTGCCCTTGCAGGCATGCGCCGCAACCAGGGGTTCACCCGCCTCGTCGACGATCAGGCCGGCCAGCAGGCTGGTCGTCGCAATGTTGGTGGCACGACGCTCTCCAGGTACGTTGCCGTCGAGCCTCGCCTGCACGGCGTCCCATGTGGCACGATCGATGATCGGCTGATGCTGTCCCTTGTAGCGCACCTCCCGGTGCGCGATCTCACCGATATAGATCGGGCTCTTCAGGATCGAGTAGATCTGCCCGCGGCAAAACGCGACGCCGCCATAAGCCCGGCCGCCTGACGTGTGGCGGACCGGCGCCAGGATGCGCTCGGCGGCCAGCTGCTCGACCACCAGCCGGACATTGCCGCTGCCGAGGTAACGCCGGTATATCTCCCGCACGATCTCGGCATGGGGGCCGACGATCGCCAGGCTGCGTCCATCGGGCTGGTAGCCAAGCGGCGGCGTGCCGCCCATCCACATGCCCTTGGCCTTGGAGGCGGCGATCTTGTCGCGGAGGCGCTCGGCGGTCACCTCGCGCTCGAACTGCGCAAAGCTCAGCAGCATGTTGAGCGTCAGGCGTCCCATGCTGGTGGTGGTGTTGAACGATTGGGTGATCGAGACGAACGATACGCCTGCCTTGTCGAACACCTCGACCAGCTTGGCAAAGTCGAGCAGCGAGCGGGTCAGGCGATCGACCTTGTAGACGACGATGATATCGACACGGCCAGCGGCGATGTCGGCGAGCAGGCGCTGCAGGGCAGGGCGCTCCAGCGACCCGCCCGACAGGCCACCATCATCATAGATCTCCGGCAAGGCACTCCAGCCTTCGCTAGCCTGGCTTAGGACATAGGCGGCACAGGCCTCGCGTTGTGCGTCCAGCGAGTTGAAGGCCTGCTCCAGACCTTCCTCGCTCGACTTGCGGGTATAGATCGCACAGCGCACCCGGTTCATGCCGCCAGCCTCTTCTTCAGGCCGAAGAAGGCCGGACCGGACCAGCGCGTGCCGGTGATCTCGCGGGCGACCTCGCTCAGCGAGTTCCAGTTACGATCGTTCCAGCGGATCGCACCATCCTCGCCGATCGTCACGACATGTGCCGTGCCGTTCCACTCGCGGATCAGCCGCGAGCCACGTGCAGCCGGACGGGTCTCGGTCCTGGCCGCCGCCAGTTGCGCCAGCCGCTGCTGCGTGGCCCGCGACAGTCCACCCAGCGCCTTCGCTTGCATCTCGTAGCCAAGCGCCAGTCGCAGGAAGCTTGCGCTGATGCGGGGAGCCAGCGTGCCGGTGACCGCCTTCCATCGATCCTGCAGCTGCACTGACGACAGGGTCGCCAGTGCCGCGAGATCATCATCGAGCTTTGCCATGATCAGGCACCAGCCACGATGGTGTAGCAGGTCACGTCACCACACTTGCTCTTGGCAATGGCATGGCCCTTCTTGCGCAAGCCGGTCAGTGCCGCTCGTGTGGTGTGCGGCAGCCAGCCGGTCGCCTCGACCATCTCTATCAGGGTGGCGCCTTGCTCGCGCTGCAGCAGCGCGATGACCGCGGCGCTCTTCGAGCCGGCGCGCGGCGCGTCATTGCTGGCGGGGTCGGCCAGTTCGACACCAGGTGTCGCACTCTCCTCGCCAGTGTTGCTGACGCCGATGGCCGCACGGCCGGCATCGTTGATGACCAGTGCGAACCGCTCGTCGCCATCGCTGCGCCAGGCAGGACAGGTGGTCAGGCCGGTTATTTCGTCGACCAGCTTGTGCTTCAGCAGGGCAGGAAGCGCCTTGGCGATACGATCCGGCTGATCGGCGATGGTCGCCGCCACCGGAAGTACGTTGCCGTCATCCCGCTGGGTGGCGGTCGACAGCAGGATGAGGTGGATATCGTCGAGTTTGAAGGTGCGTGCCATGGGTGGCTCCTGTGATCGGAGCAGCACCGCGCTGCTTCCACCACCCACAGCCCCGCCGGTCAACATTGGTTCGGGGCAGCAGCCGAAGTCTCCCGGCGGCGATCACGGGGACACTAATGCTCCACGCGCAACGGAAGTCGAATGGTATCTGCTGGGTCGAGCAGAAGCCTCTGCTTTGCGGCCGCTAATGTTGTTTGGTTAGAGATCTAACCCTAGCTCTTGCACCTGGTATACCCTGGTCCTCGCACCACCCGGCCCGGTGTCGCTCCTGTATGCCTGCCGTTCCTCAGCACCTGCACGCCGTTGACGAACACGTCCCGGACGCCGGTGGAATAGGCGTGCGGCTTGTCAAAAGTGGCGTGGTCCTGGATCGTCGCCGGATCGAACACCACTACATCGGCCAGGTACCCGCGCTTCAGCCATCCGCGATCCTTGATGCCCAGATTGCCAGCAGGCAGCGATGTCAGCCGACGGACAGCATCGGCAATAGTTACGCGCTTCTCGTCGCGGACATATTTGGCGAATACGCGTGCAAAATTGCCATAGGCGCGCGGATGCGTGCTCGATTGCAGGAACACGCCCTCCGGCGCGATCGAGTCCGCGTCCGAGCCAAAGCTCATCCATGGCAGCGCGGCTTCCTTGGCGACATTGTCCTCGCTCATGAGGAAGTAGATCGTGCCGACCCGGCTGCCGTCTTCGATCACCAGATCCATCACGGTATCGGCGGTGCTCTTGCCGCGCATCCTGGCGACTTCGGCCAGCGTCTTGCCGGCCAGCGGTTTCAGCGCCGGATTCTTGAAGTCTGACAGGATCATCCCTTCGGGGCCTGCGCCGAGATACAGATTCTCCCATTCCTTGCCGGGCGCGGTCATTTCGGCTGCCACGCGGCGGCGCACCGCTGGCTGTTTCAGCCGTTCGATCCATGCTTCGAGCCCGCCGGCCTGCACCCAGGTCGGCATGGCGGCATCCAGCCCGGTGCCGCCTGCGGGATAGGTGTACATGTCCGCAGTGATCCGCAGGCCCGCTTTCCGCGCCGCTTCGATCCTGGCGATCGCCGTATCGTATTTGGGCCAATTGGCCTTGCCCGCCATCTTCAGGTGATAGATCTCAGCTGGCGCGCCGGACTGGCGCGATATCTCGATCAGCTCTTCAATCGCCTCAATGAGGCGGTCCCCTTCTGAGCGCATGTGGCTGATGTACATGCCGCCGCATTTCGCCGCGGCAGAGGTGATCGCAATCAGCTCAGGCGTTTTGGCATAGGTGCCCGGCGCATAGATCAGCGAGCTTCCGACGCCCATCGCGCCTTCGTTCATTGCCTGGGTGACGAGCGCCTGCATGCGGCGCAACTGCGTGGGCGTCGGATCAACATTATCCTCGCCGAGTTCATGCACCCGGACCGTCTCTGCCCCGACAAAGCTCGCGATGTTGGGCGAGACGCCCTTGCGCTGAAGCATCTCGAGATACTGGCCGAGCGTCGTCCAGCTGATCGGATAGCGGATGTCGCCTTGGCGCTTGATGTCGTTGGCCTTCATCACCGGCGAGAGCGGCCCCATCGAGCTTCCCTCGCCCATCACTTCGAGCGTGACGCCCTGGCGGATCTCGCTCTGGCTCCGCCCATCAGCAAGGAGCGACACGGTGGACCAACTGAGCATATTGATGAAACCCGGCGCCACTGCCAGACCGCGGGCGTCGACCTCGCGCTTGCCGCGACCATCGACAGTGCCGACTGCGACGATCCGATCGCCCTGGATCGCCACGTCGCCTATGCGCCCTGCATCGCCCGAGCCGTCATAGATCGTGCCGCCGCGGATGATGAGGTCGTAGGTCGTCGTTGGTGCGGGTGCCGCACCGGAAAGCAGGGCGGCGAGGGCGAGAGAGGCGATCGGGCGTTTCATGTGGCAAGACTATCGCATCGTTCCCGCACCGCAATAGCGCCGGCCGTTGATCCTCGAGGCAAGGCTGATTTTATCTTCGACCGATCGGGCTGGTGATGGATTGCGGCGCTTTGAACGTGCGAAATGAGGCGGCCGAAGTATGTCTCCTACAGCACCTTAGCTGGTTTCTAAGGTGGATTGCTGGCGGTGAGGTGATGCCCCTAAAGTATTCTCAGGCAGCCTGGGATGGCGGTGAGCGCCCGCAAGGCACGGTCCGTACGGAGCTTACGCCGATGTAGCGGCCATAAAAGGACCTGCCGATCGGCTCTGATCTGACATCTGCATTGGGCGATTGTCCTCCACCGAAGGTCGGTTACAAGCGGATGACCTAGGAGAAATTGATGCGCGCCGTTCTAGCTTTGGTATTGCTATCCACCACGCCATTCCTCCAGGCCGCGGCGCCCGCGCCCTCCCAAGCTGCCGAGCCGGGTGCGCAGGACGCCGCATTGTTGCAGTTTCTCGACCAGGCGTTCGATGAGCAGCTAGCGCTCAGCCCGGAATCACAAACACAACTGGGCGAAAAGACCAACTATGATAAGTTCGACGACTATACCGACGCGGCGGCGGTGAGGCAGCGCGACCTGGCCGAGCGGCAGTTGAAGGACATGCGTGCGCGCTTCCGGCCCGAACAACTGGGCGAGAGCGCGCGGGTCAGCTATCGTCTGTTCGAGTATGAGGCGGAGCGCGGACGTCAGTCGTTCCAGTTCAGGAAACTGCGCTTTCCCGTCTCCACCACGGGCAGCCCGGCGGGCGAGATCCCGGTCCTTCTCATCAACAATCACAAGATCGACAACGTTGCGGATGCACAGGCTTATGTCGCGCGGCTCCGCGATACGGACCGCGTGATGCGCGAAGTCGCAGCGACGATGCGGCAGCAGGCGGCCGCCGGCATCATCCCCAGCAAGGTCAACTTCGCACCGGCGCGCAACGACGCCCGCAAGGTCATCACCGGAGCGCCGTTCGATAGCGGTGCGGACTCCACGTTGATGGCCGATTTCGCGAAGAAGGTTGCCGCGCTCCCGGCGTCCGCGGATGCCAAGGCAAAGCTGCTTGCCGATGCGCGCGCCGCTCTGACCGGGCCGTTCAAACATGGCTATGATACGCTGATTGCGGCGATCGAGGAGATCGAGCCCAAGTCCAAGGGAAACTTCGGTGCCTGGAACCTGCCGAACGGGGCTGCCTATTATGCCGACCGCCTGAAGGTCTCGACCACGACGAACCTGACCGCCGATCAGATTCACGAGATCGGCCTCAAACAGGTCGCGGCGATCCGAAAGGAAATGGAGGCGATCAAGAAGGAAGTCGGGTTCAATGGCACACTGGAGCAGTTCTTCGACCACATTCGGACTGATCCAACGTTCAAGTATCCTAATACGGGCGCAGGTCGCGAGCAGTATCTGAAAGACGCGCGCGGGGTGATTGCATCGGTAATGCAGGCCTCGCCGCGCTACTTCCGCATCGTGCCTAAGGCGCCGCTAGAGGTACGCGCAGTCGAAAAATGGCGCGAGGGGACCGCATCGACCGCGTTCTACAATCCCCCCTCGGCAGACGGATCGCGGCCCGGCATCTATTACGTGAACCTTATCGACATGAACCAGACGCAGAAAGTTCAGGTCGCCGCGATCGCCAGCCACGAGGGCGCACCCGGCCATCATTTCCAGATCGCGCGCCAACAGGAACTGACCGGCATCCCCAAATTCCGCAAGTATGGCGGCTATGGTGCGTACGCGGAAGGTTGGGGCCTCTATTCGGAACGACTGGCGAACGAGATGGGTGTGTACAAGGACCCCTATGCGCGCTTCGGCATGCTGTCGCTGCAGGTATGGCGCGCAATTCGGCTCGTGCTCGACACTGGCATCCATTCCAAGCGGTGGACGCGCGATCAGGCGATCGCCTATTTCCGCGCGAACAGCTCGGTTTCCGACACGGATGTCGCACGAGAGGTGGATCGCTACTTCAACTGGCCGGGTCAGGCGACGAGCTACATGATCGGTCAGCTCAAGATCGTGGAGCTGCGCAAGCGTGCCGAAACCACGCTAGGGCCACGTTTCGACATCCGGGATTTCCATGAAGCCGTGCTTAGCCAGGGCGCGTTGCCGCTCGATGTGCTGTCGGAACAGGTAGATCGCTACATTGCCGCGAGACAAGGCGCGAAGTAGGTTCGAGCAGCCGGAAGGGCGGCAGCGCACCGTCCGAGTCGCACAGTTATGACGGAGGTAACATCACTGCGTCGGCTTCGCCTTTCCGCCCCGATCCATGTCAGCATTTCCTGCTCCACCGCGGGCAGTGGTACTGAAGGTACTGTGTACTGTACTACTAACCAGAATCTGGTTCGTTTAGATGGCGATGGGTCGAAACATCGATACCCAGCCGGAGCCACAGCGAGAACATAGGCAGGTCTTTCGCTGAACAAAGTGATAGCGAAGACGGTCAACTTAATGCCCTAACCAGATAGGAAGTCAGCGGTGCACTAGGTCTGACAGCGCCACTGCAACTCATCTTTCGGACGCTAGTGGCGTGCGGCGACGTTGCCAACGGCTACGAAGCCCTACCTTAGTCTCGGCGATTACTCACGCCGCGTTCACGACCCCAAACTACGGCGCCGCTGCGACGGTTGACGCCGATTTTGGCATATAGCCTGGCGACATGATTACGCACGGTATCGCGCGAGAGGGCTCTGTCAGACCAAATGCACCGATCGTTAGCGGGGCGGGGTAGGGCGATTGGTATACCCCGCCCCCGCAAACCCGCCAGTCCGTTTCGCTACTTCAACTCGTCACCCGAGGTGATCCGCTTGGTGGTGATGATGTACGTTCGATTTCCGCTATCGTTGCGCAACGTCGAAGACCTGCTGTTCGAGCGCGGGATCGACATCTGCCATGAGACGGTGCGGATGTGGTGGAACAGGTTTGGTCCGATGTTCGCAGGCGACATTCGCCGGCAGCGTATTTCGCGAATGCGTGGTTTTCGTCACTGGCGGTGGCACCTGGACGAGATGTACGTGAAGCTAAACGCGGAGATGGTCTACCTCTGGCGAGCGGTGGATCACGAGGGCGAGATCCTCGAGAGCTACATCACCAGGACGCGTGACAAGGAGGCAGCGCTCACCTTCATGAAGAAGGCGCTGAAGCGGCATGGCAGCCCTGAGGCGATCACCACTGACGGCCTTCGCTCCTACCGTGGAGCGATGAAGGAGCTCGGCAATGCCGAGAATCAGGAGGTCGGACGCTGGGCCAACAACCGGGTTGAGAACAGCCACCTGCCGTTCCGACGAAGGGAGCGAGCGATGCTGAGGTTGAGGCGGATGAAGTCGCTACAGAAGTTCGCCAGCGTGCACGCCAACGTCCACAATCATTTTAACCTCGAACGCCATCTCGTCGATCGCGAGACCTACAAAGAACGCCGCTCAGCTGCACTGGCTGAGTGGAGCATGATCGCGAGCTAGGCTATCCTGCTCAAAGAGCGAAGTGCATCGTGTGGAGAGCAGTTCGCATTAGACTGACAGCACCCATTAAGGCGGTGGCTCCTCGATGCGGAGATCAGCCGCGCAGCCCATCAATGCCGACGTGGCCCCGGTAAGGCGTGCTCCCAGAAAGGAGGGTCGCCTACTTCCACGGCCAACCAGTCGACAAGCGCGTCGACGACCGGGCGACGCTCCCGCCGTCGTGCGCGGAGGGCCCACATCTCAAGCGGAACGGGGTCCGCGTCCAGTTCTAACAGCAGGACACCTGTCGCATTCAAGTCCTGGGGAAGGAAGAAGCTGGGAAGCATGCAGACGCCGAGCCCTGCTCGGACGGCCTCCCACATCGCCTCGCCACTGTTGGCCAGAAAGCCGACACGGTCGGGACGAACGGATCTCGGTTCGCCGTCGGGGCCGAGAAAGAGCCATTGTCCGCTCGCCTGTACCAGGCTGTAGGCGACAGCTCGGTGACTTGCGAGATCCGCAAGCGATGACGGGCGCCCATTTGCGGCGATGTAGGCTTCGCTTGCGCAGGCGAAGCGGCGGATGCGGCAGAGCTTCCTTCCCACAAGATCGCTATCTGTCGGCTGGCCGACCCGAAGTGCGAGGTCGAAGCCACCACCGGCGATATCATCATAGCCATCGGAGAAGTCGATGCGCGCATCGAGCGCAGGGTGGGCGGCGAGAAAGCGACAGATCATCTTACCGAGATGAGCCACGCCCAGCCCCGAGGGAGCGCTGATGCGCAGTGTACCGCTCAGTTCGTTCTCGGGCGCGCTGACTGTGTGGACGAGTTGATCCACGGTCGTTAGCGCCTCCTTAACTCCGTCGTAAAACTTGCGACCTCGGTCTGTTAGGACCAGGCGAGCACCCCGGATAAAAAGGTTCGCGCCCAGCGTCCTCTCCATTGCTGCGACACGGTTGCTTATGACGGACTTGGCGAGGCCGGAGCGCCGCGCAGCAGGCGATATCCCGCCAGCCTCGACGACGTCGACGAACGTCCGCGCTGCGGCAAGGTCTAGGTTTGGCGTCGGCCTTCTCACGATGGATCTTTCCATTCGTCCATCCTTGTCGAACGCAATCTGATCACTGTCGCCGCGGTTGGGCGATCTCCACCTGCCGCACGCGCCACGTCTCGTATATCTGAGCTGCTTTCGTTCGGCTAGACCGAACGCGATGTACGGCCGGCGAGCACCTGACGTTCATGGGATGGCGCCCCTACCTTCGATTCATGAATACCCGCCAATCGAAGGAGGATCCCCCCCTGCCAAAGCCAGCGGACGGCTCTTCTGGTCGGCTCATCCGACGAGGTAGCCGAGAAGATTATCGCGGTGCACGAATTGCTCTGGAACGACCGGCTGCTTCCGCAGATCGACATTGGCTCGCTCCCCTTCGTCAAGGCCGCATGCGTGATCGAACGTCCCGCAACGCATGTGCTTCCGCAGGTCCGCCGAGCCTTCGCACGCCAGCCTAGTCGACCCGATCCCGAACTCATCGGACGCAATCCAATTCAAAGCACAAAGGAATAATCATGTACGCGATTACCGGAGCATCCGGCCAACTCGGTCGGCTCGTCGTCCAAGAACTGCTTAAAACCCACTCACCGGGTGAAATCGTGGCCGCCGTCCGGTCCCCCGAGAAAGCTGCCGATCTCGCCGCCCTTGGCGTGGTGGTACGACATGCGGACTATGACCTGCCCGAGACCCTGGATGCCGCTTTCGCCGGCGTCGACAAGGCGCTGCTGATCTCGTCGAGCGCGGTCACCGGACGCTTTGCGCAGCACGAAGCCGTCATCCGGGCGGTCAAAAATGCGGGGGTCGGCCTACTTGCCTACACCAGCATGCTGCGCGCCGACACGTCGACCGCGAAACTGGCGATCGAGCACAACCAGACGGAACAGGCGATACGCGCTTCGGGAACGCCCTGGGTGATGCTGCGCAACGCCTGGTACACTGAGAACCATCTCTTGTCGCTCGACGCCGCGCTAGCTCACGGTGCCTTCGTCGGTGCTGCGAAAAACGGCTTCTTCTCGTCGGCCGCACGCATCGACTACGCGGTCGCGGCCGCAGGGGCGCTCACTGGCGAAGATCAGGCGGGGAAGGTCTACGAACTCGCCGGGGATGACAGCTTCACGCTTGGTGAACTGGCAGCGGAAGTCGCTCGGCAATCGGGCAAGGCAGTCGTCTACAACGATATGAGCGAAGCGGACTACAAGGCGTTGCTGGTGAGCGTCGGCCTGCCGGAGCCGCTCGCCGACATGCTCGCCGATGCCGATGCTCGCGTCGCCGACGACGGCGTACTGTTTGATGGGGGGCGGGCGATGAGCACCCTCATCGGCCGTCCGACGATACCCATGAGGCACGTTGTCGAACAGGTTCTGCGCGGCTGATCCCCGTCGCCGACATCCGCATCCGTCCTCCTCGGCCAAGGAAAAACCGGTTGTGAGGCGACTTTGGCCCAACTGAAGGAAGGACGGTTTATGTTCGCATTCCCGCTTCGTGTGGCTTGGTCTGGCCGCCATCTCTACACCCGCCGCGCCCGTCCTGGCGAAGCAAACCCCGCTCGCCGGCTACCAAGCGGCGGAACCCCTCGCCAGGCAGCACCTCGAAAAGTTCGGCACGCTCGACTTCGACATGTTCTCCAACCAGCAGTGGGATCGTCTGAAGGAGGACGATGCCCCCTGGGATCAAGGTCCAGCCGTTCTGACTCCGGCGCCTGAGCGACAACATACCTCCACTTCACGAATAAAGTCGCGCTGTTCGGCGAGGTGCTCCGCACGACCATAGGCAACTTGCACGGGGGACTTCCTGTGCCTCGACCGCGGCATGACGAGGCGACAGGCGATTTCCTGCGACGCTCGGTACCACCAATCCTGCGGGAACTGCAGGCTAGCGGCATGATTACGGTGCCCGGGCTCGTCGCGGCGGAAGGGCGACGCTTCCCGGAGCTGGCGAGGACTTATCACGAGAACGCGATCGAACCGGTAATGCGGTTAGCACGGCTATACGCACGCCGCGCCGAGCGGCGCGGTGAGGTGCGCAGCGACGGCCTGTCACGTCTGCCGTTTCTAGCTGCCGCTCCGGTAGTTACCGCAACGCTGTGGAACGGACTGTTTGCTTCTGGCGAATATCTCGATGTGGCCATCGTCTTCGAGTCCTGGGTCGATCTCGTATATAGGATCCCAGACTAGAAGCGAGACCCGACAGACTATCATGCGCCCTGTTTGCTGAGCGTAGCTGAACCTTAGAATTCCGGCTTTGACTACAAGAAAGGCGAGCAGGCCAAGACGATGGACGAATTTGGGGATCTTCGCCTGTTCACGCGGATCGTGGCGGCCGGCAGCCTCTCGGAGGCGGCACGCCGGCTAAACATGTCTCTCGCAGTCGTTAGCCGGCGGCTCGCTGCGATCGAAAACAGGCTCCGAGTTCGCCTCATTGACCGCGCGTCGCGAAAGTTTGAGTTGACCGATGAAGGCCGGCTGCTTTATGCCCGGGCGCTTCAGATCGTCGATGACTTGGAAACCACCCTTGCAGAGCTGGACCGAGCGTCGGGGGTTACGAGGGGAAGGCTTCGCATCAGCGCTCCAAATGAGATCGGGCGTCGCCTCGTGGCCCCGCTGTGCGGTGAATTTGTGGCGAAGTATCCCGAGGTCGTCGCGGATCTGTCTTTCACCGACAGTCGTCCTGACGTGCTTGAAGCAAATCTCGACATCGCGGTCGTGACGAAGCGCCCCATCGATGGCGACACCATTCATCGCAAGCTGATCGAAAGCCGCCGGGTCGTCTGTGCCTCGCCAGAGTACCTTGCACGACACGGCAGCCCGGCGACGCCCGACGATTTGCTTTCGCATAATTGCATTCGCGCGCGGCGCGGTGATCGCATTTATGACGGTTGGACCTTTCTCGGGCCAGACGGCCCGCGCGAGTATTCCGTTTCGGGGACACTAGTGACCGATTCCAACGACGTCATTCACCGGTGGGTGCTTGACGGCAGCGGAATCGCGGTGAAGGCGCTGTGGGACGTTCGAGCAGATATTGAAGCGGGACGGTTAGTGGAGGTCCTTGGCGATTACGCGTGTGACGACATCTGCCTTTACGCAACGCATGTCACACGAAGACACGTTCCTCCTCGAATTCGATTGTTTATCGACCTTCTAGCCGAGCGGCTGCCGCAACTTTGTGGGTAACCCTTCTAATGATCCAATCACGTCATCGACGTCGCATAAGTCCAAGCACCTGGAAGGACGTCATTATTCGCACCGAGGCAACGCCAAGCGGTCAGAAATCTGGATCAAGTGCGTGCCGGTTGCCGATGATGTGTTCTAGTTCTTTGGAGACGGTGTTCCATTTCGCCTCATGTGCGTCCTGAGCGCAGGCGCTCGGGCAGGCGGAGGAGTTCCGCTCCCGCAGACGCTATTCGTTACACCAGTGGATAACGATCGCCTGCTCGGCTTCCGCCAGCACACGGCCGATCGGAAGGCGTGATTGCTGGCCGTCCTTGATTGCGCCTTCCAGCACTTCGCGCTTCTTCGCACCCGTCAGTACGATCATGAGCGCGCGGGCAGAGAGTATCGCGCCGCGTGTCATTGTAACGCGCGGATAAGGCTGATCCGCCGGCAGTGGATCAGGCATCACGCCGATCGCACGGCGCTTCTTGGGCGCATCCAGCGCCGTATCGAAATCCGGCCCGGGGAAGATGGATGCCGTATGACCGTCCTTGCCCATTCCGAGCAGGACCAGATCGGGCGGCCATGGCAGATCTTGCAGCCGTGCGTCGGCGGCGGCGCCGGCCTGCTGGTAATCCTCGTAATCCGCGCCGAGCGGCACAACGCGCGCGCCTTTGGACAGGAAGATCTTGGCGAGCATGCCGGCGTTGGAGGCGGGATCGTCCACCTTCACCAGCCGATCGTCGACCGGGATGATCGTGACCTTCTTCCAATCGAGCTCTTGGCTAGCGAGCTTCTCATAGGCGGCGATCGGGGTCTTGCCGCCGGAGAGCGCCAGCAGGCAACCCTTGCGAGCCTCCAATGCCTTTGCGATGATTAAGCCGATATCGCCGGCGATTGCACCGACCCACTCATCACGGGAATCATACTCCCACCATTTCACCTTAATCACGCCAACTCACTCCACCTCGTTCGATCAGGGCGAAAGCGGCCAGGCCAGCGGCCGGCCGCACAGGGTTTGGGCACTACGCCGTTGAAGGCTCTAGCCTTGCGGTTCACGTGATCCAATTCGCTGACGTTCTGAACCGCATCTTCATCGACCGATGCTCAATGAGCTGGAGCGCTAGCAGCTTGTCATTGTGAGGCTCGGACGCAGTACAAAAGCACTGATAAAATTGGCTCGATTGCAGCGGATGCTGAATCTCGCGGCTTTCCGGACATCCCCTGGAGGAGACCTGACATGGCTCCAAGGCGATCAGCCTCAACGTGACGCCGCGGGGACCTTCGACCAGAAATCGAGAATCGCGGCCATGAACTCCGTCGGGCACTCCTCAGGCACGAAATGCCCGCACTCTTTCAGGATCACGCCCTGAGCATGATCACTACGACCGACGAGTGATTTGGCGAGCCCGTCCCCGACACCGCTTTCGGCTCCGACGGTCAGAACCGGGGGCGCTATGCCGATCTTGTTGCGATCGGCGGCACGCTTTATCGCGTCATCGCTGAAGTTGACCCGGTAATATTCGAACCCCGCTCTCGCGGCACCGGGCGCGGACAAGTTACGGACGTACTCGTCAAGCGTAGCCGCATCGACGGTCCACCTCCGGACATTTTCACCGAGAAGAACCATGTCAGAAATGCCCGCTCATGCCCCTGAATGAGAACCTCGGGGAGAGTATCGAGGCGATTGAACGCGAACTGCCATGTTCGCAGTGTCTCCAGATCCGTGGGAACCGCTGCCGCCGATGCCGCTGTCATCCCTGGCACCCGCGCGTCAGATAGGACAAGCCGCCGGACATCGCCTGGGTAGAGTCGGGCATGTGTATAGGCGATCCAGGTTCCGACATCGTGGCTGACAATGTCTACGCCGCCGGGCCGCGCGAGGCCGGCCGCCGCAATGAACGCATGGATGTCGGCAGCGCTGGTTTCGAGATCATACCCGGTGGCGGGTTTGTCACTATCCCCGAATCCACGTGGGTCGATCGCATATACCTTTCGCCCCGCCTTGACGAAAAGAGGGATCATTGAGCGCCATGCCGACCAGCTTTCGGGCCAGCCCGGGATGAGGAGGACCGGATCGCCCTGTCCCGCCGTGACGTAGTGAAGCCGGATGCCATTGGCGACGATGGAGCCATGATCCAGCTTGACCTCTGCGCTCGCTGCTTCGCGCACAGGCGCGGCGGTGCTGGCCACCGCCGTAAGCGCTAATCCGAGCGCGGCTATCAAGGTACCGTATATTCTCATCGTTATGTCCTTTTTCGAAAGGTCATCGGCGTCCGGAGTGTCGTTTCCGCTCCACACCCCGACGGGCCGGCCGGACGACGCGCTTCGACACCGGCTGGACGGCCTCCACGACGCAACGGCTGCATCGTAGATAACGCCACTGCGCTTCCGCTCGACCTCCTGCGCCTCGGGCTTCCTTGACCGCGGTTCTGCCCGTTATGTTAGCAGTGAACACAAGACTCGAAACACTCCATATTCGTCCGAAAGTGGTATGGCCCCTTGCGAAATCAGCAAGCAGGGTTTTGCACCGGATCCACACGGCATTCGTTCTGAAAGGCGACATTAATAATCAGGCAACGCCATGACTCTCTACGCCACCGCTTCAGGGCGGTGTTACGGATGTTAGGCCGCGACTGCCTCGCCTTCTCCCGATTATTCACGAAGGGACCCGCCATGGCCATCCGCACCGCCGCAGACGGCATCCAAATCTTTACAAGGATCTGTGTGACGGTGCAGCCACGCCAATCGTTTTCTCGCACGGCTGGCCTCTCTCGTCGGACGAATGGGACGCGCAGCTGCTCTACTTCCTGGGCAAGGATTACCGCGTGATCGCGCACGATCGGCGCGGCCATGGACGCTCGACCCAGACGGAGGAGGGTACCGACGTGGACACCTATGTCGCCGATCTGCTTTCGCTGACCGATGCGCTGGACCTCAAGAGCGCGGTCCACGTCGGGCACTCCACCGGCGGCGAGACAGCACGCTAAGTGGCACGCGCGTCTCGGGGACGTGTGGCGAAGCTCGTGCTGATCGGCGCCGTGACGCCGCTCATGGTCAAGACGGACGCGAACCCCGACGGGGTACGCCATGTGGGTCTTCAACGAGTGCCGCGCCAATCTCGCCGCGAACCGCACGCAGTTCTACCTCGAGATTGCAAAGGGTCCTTCCTGCGGGTTCAACCGAGAGGGTAAGGATCAGCAGGTCGGTGTCACCCTGACTAGTGGTGTCAGAGCATGGCCGACGACGCAAAGCCGTTTTCCCGACCGCGTGACGCCCCAATCACCGACGCTGCCCTAGGGCATCTGCTTAACGTATGTACGGCAAGCGAGGGCGAAGATGAGTTTGAGGATATCTCCCAGGGAATGAACACTTTCTCTCCCGCGAAGCTCGGACGCGGAGGCACCGCATGCCGGTGGCTCTTCGAGCCTTCGGGCGAGGTGAGCAAGGCTGGGCGGACCTTCCTGCTTGGCCAACTGCTCGGTGCGCCGTTGGCGACGCTCATGGGGGCAATCTGTGCACTCACTGTAACGGCCGTAGCGCTTCTGCGAAGCGGGGGCGCGATCTATAGCGTATTCGTCGGTCTTGAAGTGACACTCCTGGCGTGGCGCCTCATTGATTGGGGGCAACGGAAGCACCGATCCCGCCGCGAGCCCAGGTATGTTCCCACCATTGATGGGTCGGCGCTGCTGTCTGCTTTATGGTGCACGCTGGAGGGAATGCTTGCTGTCGCGCCGTCCTCGATCCCTATGCCGTTCTCGGTCACCAGGATGGGTTTCTTCGACACGCGTGCTGCATAACGGACGGCGCCGGCGAGCCCGGCCGGGTAGTATTCCTGGTTGAGCTGCGTCAGGACCGATCCCTGCGGCGGCGCGACGGCGCCCTTAGCGTCGATCCGTTCGCGCGGGACCGGTGAGAGGATGCTCGAAAACGTACGCTAAGCATCCCGACCGATCTGATGGAGGCGTAGCGGCCTGAACCGCTCGCGTGGTTTGTCCATCTCGTTCCATAGGTAGAGGGCGAGCCATGCTAAACAACCTTACGTCCAAACAGTAGCCATCATACTGGTTAGCGATGCTTACCGACCCATACATTAGTTGAGGGATTGTCGCACGGCCGTCGCCGATCCATCTGCCTTCCAGCAGTCACGTCGACAAATGCGAAGGAGGCATGATGACCCTGCAGACCAGCAACAAGGAGCTTGTCCGTCACGCCTTCAGGACGTGGGCGGCAACCGGCACGGGTGTGTTCGACATCCTGGCCGATAACGTCCGCTGGACGATCGCGGGGTCCGGACCCTCGGCCCAGACCTTCAACGGTCGCGCGGCATTCCTCAAGGGCGCATTCAACCCGATCGCCGCGAGCTTTGCCGGGCCGATGGTGCCGACCATTCGTGATCTGATTGCAGATGGCGACACGGTGGGGGTGCGCTGGGATGGGGCCGCGCCGATGAAGGACGGCCAGACTTATCGCAACAGCTACGCGTGGTTCTTCACGCTGGGGGACGGCAAGGTTGTCGAGGCGACCGCGTTTCTCGACCTGCCGACCTACGATGCCGCGCTGGCGGGCACAGCCCTGCCGCCTTGGCCCGAGGCCGCACCGGACAACGTGGGGCCAGACGCATGAACAGACGACAGGTGATGGCCGGCGCTGCGGCGCTGGTTGCGGCGACCACTCTCCCCGGAGCGGCACAGACAAGAAGGAAACAGACAATGAGCAATCCGATCCGCATCGGCTTCTGCACCGATCTGAGCGGCCCCTATCAAAGCGTCGATGGGCCAGGCGGGGCAGAAGCGATCCGTATGGCGATCGCCGACCTTGGCGGTAGTGTCGCGGAGCGGCCGGTCGAGCTGCTGCTCGGCGACCATCGCAACGACGTGACGGAAGCCGCCTCGATCGCGCAGCGCTGGTATGGCCAGGAGGGCGTGGATGTCGTGATCAGCGGCGTCAACTCCGATACCAGCCTGGCGCTGACCAGCGTCGCGGCCGAGGTCGGCAAGCCGATCCTGATCGTTGGTGCGGGAACCTCGGTACAGACGCGCGAGCGCTCGGCGCCGGGAATCATTCAGTACGCCTATGACACGGTGGCGCTCGCGACCGTGCCGGGGCTGGTGCTGACCCGTCAGGGCGACAAGCGCTGGTTCTATATCACCGCCGATTATCCGTTCGGGCGCGAACTGGAGGCGCATGGCCGCGCGGCGGTGATGGGTGCCGGGGGTACAGTGGTCGGCTCGGTCCTGAACCCGCACGAGGCGGACGATTTCACACCATATGTGCAGGCCGCACTCGATAGCGGCGCGCAGGTGCTTGGGCTCGCCAACGGCCATGCCGAACTGATCAAGGCGATGGCCGCGATGCGACGCATGGGCGTCCGCGACCGGATGAAGCTGGTTGGTCTGCTTACGTTCGTCGGGGACATTCACGAGATGGGGCTGGAGGAAGCGCAGGGCCTGTACCTCGCCGACAGCTGGTTCTGGACTCGCGATGCCGAAAGCCGCGCTTGGGCGAAACGCTTCCATGCGTCGCAAAAGGTGATCCCGTCCTCGCTGCAGGCGGCGGATTATTCGGCGGCGACGCAATATCTGCGCGCGGTGGGGACGACGGGTACGACCGACGCCGGCGCGGTAATGGGCCACCTGCGCGGTGCGACGCTGAACGATATGTACGTGAAGAATGGCCGCATCCGCTCGGACGGTACGATGCTCCACGACATGCACCTGCTGCGCGTCAAGACGCCCGCGCAGTCGACCGGCCCTTGGGACGTCTACGACCACGTTGCGACCGTACCGGGTGCGGAGGCCTTTCCCAGTGGCAAGTGAGCCTGCCACGCACCCCTATGTCGGTCTCTGGGTCACGGCCGATAATTGCGTGCGTCACGCGCTACTGCCAAACGGCCGCTACGACGAGGCGCGGGGCGTGCGCGAAAGCGCCTATCAGGGCCGCTACGAAGTAATTGGCAGCCATATCGATTATCGGGACGACACCGGCTTTACCGCCGACGGCGAGTTCATCGACGCGGACACGCTCCATCATGGCGGGATGGTGCTGTGTCGACGCCCGCACGGTTGAGGGAGATCACGATGCAATACAAACAGCTCGGAAACACCGGCCTGATGTCTCGCGGCTATGCCTCGGCACCATGACCTTCAGCAATGGCACCGGCGTCTACCAGCATATCGGCAACGTCGATCAGGCGGGCGCGGACGCGTTGGTGAAGGCGAGCGTCGATGCCGGGATTAACTTCTTCGACACCGCCGACATCTACTCGCACGGCCATAGGGGCGTCAGTGCGTCGGGCAACTGAACATGGGCGGTCAGGTCAGGGAGCGCGCCACATTGCGGACTGTTTTCTGACGTGATCGACAAAGGCGCGCAGCTTGGGGGCATGATTGCGGCGATCGGGGTAATAGAGAAAGAACCCCGGGAACGGCGGGCAGAACGCCTCCAGCACCGCCACCAGTTCGCCCCGTGCGATATGTTGGCGGAACGTCTCCTCTAGCCCCAGCGTGAACCCGCCACCTGCAAGCGCGGTGTTGACCATCACCCGCATCTCGTTGGTAGTAACCTGCGGATTGACGACGACCTCGAACCGGCGTCCGTTCTCCTCGAAGTCCCAGCGATAAGGCGCGACCGCGGGCGAAGGTCGCCACCCGATGCAGCGATGGGTGACCAACTCGCGCGGGTGCACGGGCGTGCCGTGCCGGACCAGGTGAGCGGGGGACGCCACAACCAGCTGGCGCTGGTCGCCGGATGCGGGCACCGCGATCATATCCTGCTCGATCAACTCACCCAGCCGCACGCCGGCATCATATCCGGCCGCGACAATGTCGAACTCGTCGTCGGTTACGGTCACATCGAGCTGCACGCCGGGGTGGGCGTCGACGAAACTTGCGAACAGCGGGCCGGCCAAAAACCGCTCGGCGATCGACGACACCGCCAACCGCAATTGCCCGCTCGGTGCCGTGTCGCGATCCATCGCTCCGGCCAGCGCCGCCTCGACATCGGCAAGCGCCGGCGACACGCGCGCGTGGAGCGCCTCGCCCGCCTCGGTCATCCGCACGCTCCGCGTCGTGCGGTGGACCAGCGCGATGCCGAGCGTATCTTCCAGCTTGCGGAGCGACTGGCTGACCGCAGACCGGGTCACGCCCAGCCGCTCGGCCGCAATTCGAAAGTTGCGCGTATCAGCGACCGCCAGGAAGACGGTCAGGCTATTGAGATCGGCGGCCATTGGTTACTCGGGCTTACCGATCTGACCGGCCGTAGCAAATAGCCTTTGTCGGGCTCTGTCAGAGCAATTGCACCAATCGTTAGGCGGGGTGGGGTATGCCCGCGTCGCGCAGCAACGCCACAGCACGCTCAATTTCGGCGCTTGGCTGGACGCGGCCGATCGCCGCCTGGATGATCGGCCTCGTGGTGATGATGTACGGGCGGGGCTCTGTCAAACCAAATGCACCGATCGTTAGGAGGGGTGGGGTAGGGCGATCGGCATGTCCCGCCCCCGCAAACCCGCCAGCCCGTTTCGGTACTTTAATTCATCGCCAGAGGTGATCCGCTTGGTGGTGATGATGTACGTGCGTTTTCCGCTGTCGTTGCGCAACGTTGAGGACCTGCTGTTCGAGCGCGGGATCGACATCTGCCATGAGACAGTGCGGATGTGGTGGAACAGGTTCGGTCCGATGTTCGCAGGCGACATACGCCGGCAGCGTATCTCGCGCATGCGCGGCTTCTGTCACTGGCGCTGGCACCTGGACGAAATGTACGTGAAGCTGAATGGCGAGATGGTCTACCTCTGGCGAGCGGTCGATCACGAAGGCGAGATCCTCGAGAGCTACATCACCAGGACCCGCGACAAGGAGGCAGCACTTACCTTCATGAAGAAGGCGCTGAAGCGTCACGGCAAGCCAGAGGCGATCACCACTGACGGCCTTCGCTCCTACCGTGCAGCGATGAAAGAGCTCGGTAACACAGAGAAGCAAGAGGTCGGACGCTGGGCCAACAACCGAGTGGAGAACAGCCATCTGCCGTTCCGACGACGAGAGCGAGCGATGCTCAGGTTCAGGCGGATGAAGACGCTACAGAAGTTCGCCAGCGTGCACGCCAACGTCCACAACCACTTCAATCTTGAACGCCATCTTGTCGACCGTGAGACCTACAAGGAACGCCGCTCAGCCGCGCTGGCTGAGTGGGGCCAGATCGCGAGCTAGGCGGTTGTGCTCAAAGAGCGAAATGCATCGTGTGGAGAGCAGTTCGCATTAGACTGACAGCACCGTCACGTTCGCTGCGGTCTGCGGGGCATTGGGCGCGTTGTAGACGATATAGGGGGAGCCCGGCGTCGTGTTGATGATTGGCGCGTTGATCGCGACGGAGTTGCGCAGGAAACCAAAATCGGGACGCGAGATCGCCCGCGAATAGGCGAAACGCAGGAAGTCCTTGTCGTCGATCCCGAACCGCACGTTGAAGCTCGGCAGCCAATTGACGTGCGAGGACTTGAACGTGTCGGGCGTCACGCCGCCATTTGCGAAGGCGCGGATCTGCGGTGTCAGGTAGCAGCTGATGTTGACGATGTTGTTCCCGCTGAGCGGCGTGCCGCACGGTTGCAGGTTGTTGAAGACGGTAGCGCTGGGGAAGGCGATGCTCCCCTCGCTGTCCACCTTGGTGCGAACGGCGCGGATGCCAACATTGCCGACCACGTTGATCGTGTCAAAGATCGTCTTGTCGGTCCCGCCGAAGCGCAGCATGGCATAGGCTGCTTCGGCGCGCTCCCGTACCCTCAGCACCTCGCCCTGCGTGAAGCAATCGTCCACCGTCGCTTCGGTGCGCTCGCAGATCGCGGTGTAGCCTGGCAGGATCGGCGCGTTGCGCGCCGCGCCCAGCGCGGAGATCAAGCCGCCGAAGTCCTGCAAAGTCGGGCGATTGAGATAGACAAGCTGGCCGTTCGGGTATGTGCCGCCGCTATAGAAGCCACCCATGTCGTACGATTCCCAGATCCCGGCGCCATAGCCCTGGAAATCGGGATGCCCGGCATTGCCGCCGCAATTGCCAGTATTGGTTGGATAGGCACCGCCGGTGGTGTTGTCGGCGTTGAACCCGGGCCCGTTGCAGTTCCAGTTCGCCGCGATCGACGTCCAGTTGAACGTCGAATAGCGCACCGTCTGGCGCCGGTTAGCGTAACGCGCACCGACCTTCAGCGAATCAAGCCAGCCACCGTCCTCGAACTCGTATTCCGCGTCGCCGCGCAGGGCGAACTCCTTGCCGTCATTGTCCTCGACATGGCCCTGAATGAACGGAATCCAGTAGTTGTGCGGATTGGATAGGCCCCCTGCGGCATAGTTGACGTTAGAGCCGGGAAGCAGGGTAACCTGCGGCGTACCATCCTTGTTTACCGCATATTGCGCGTTAGCCATCGATCCGGCGGCGACCAGGATGTCGTTATTGTAGGTCGAGGCATTGATATACTGTATGTCGGCGTTGAGGTGCAGCCGCTCGGTCGGATCCCAACGGATGTTGCCGGATAGATCGCGCGTGCCCTCCCGGTGGGCGAAGTTCCGCGCCTCGTTCTGCAGATAGATGCCGTCGCGCGGATTGTCGCCGCAGACGCCCGCCCCGCAGTAATTCACGAACGGTAGGCCCGGTACTGCCGAGCCTGCGTTGATCGCCGCCTGCACACTGTCATAGGTGCCGCTGAAACTGCCATGCGCCTGGGTGATGGTCCCCGACTGGAGCATGCCGTCCGCTCCGAACACCAGAGCCGGGGTGCCGGGTGCCGGCCCGAGCACGCTGGAGGTGCGGGGATTGAACGCAGGTGTGCCGAAGTAATTGCCCTCGAAGATGACGTGGCTGGCGCGTTCCAGCCAAGCGTTCCGATAATGGGAATCGGTATATTGCACCGTGGCGCGCAGCGTCCCGGCGTTGTTCTCGAACTGCCCGGCAAAGGCCATGCCGCGACGCTTGCGGTCGTAATCGACCTGTGAAAAACGCACGCCGTCAGGGATGAAGGCGAAGCCTGTCCCGCCGAACGGGTTGGCGGTGCAGCCGATGCTGCCGTCGGTCACGTTGCCCGCGGCCGGCGTACCGAAGCCTGCCGTGCAATAGGTGTCGATCTTGTCCATGATCACGCTTTCGGTGCGCGTCACGACGTGGCTTTGAGCGTAGTCCGCCAGCAGGCCGAAGCGGCCGATGCCGGTATCGGCGGAATAGCTGATCAGTCCCGAAAACTCGGGTGTCCAACGATCCGATTTATCGCCATAATTCTCACGGAAATTGCCGGTGACCACCAGCCCCCTTTGATCGAGCGGCAGGCGCGTCCGCAGGTTGACGGTGCCGGCGATACCGCCCTCGATCATCTCGGCCGTCTGGTTCTTGTACGCATCGACCCCGGCGAGCAGCTCGGGGGATACGTCGTTGAAGTTCAACCCGCGCGCCGAATCCGCTGAGAAACTGTCGCGGCCGTTAAATTCGGTGCGGACTTGGGTGAGGCCGCGGATCAGCACGCCGGTCGGCTCGCCCGACGGATGCGTGCTGTCGTCGGCAGACTGCAACCGGTTGACCGTGATGCCGGGAACGCGCTGGAGCGCCTCTGCTGCCGATTTGTCGGGGAAAGCGCCGATGTCGGTCGCGGTGATCGAATCGACGAAGGTGTCGGCGTTCTTCTTGATGTTCTGCGATGTCGCCAGCGCAGCCTTGACGCCGACTACAACAACATCGGCGGAGGTGTCTGCACTAGCCGCATCGCCCGAGGCCGAACCGCCGGTCGAGGATTGCTGGGTCTGGGAGGCCGTGTCGGCGACATCGGAGGACTGGGGCGCCGCGGGTACGTTGGTAGTCGACGCGCTCCCGGCGGCACTTGGCGATGCGGGCGTTGATCCGGCGCCTGGAGCCGCCTGGCTCAGCGCCGGCGTGCTGCATAGCAGCCCTGCCGCGATCGCCATGGTTGATCCACCACCGCGCAGAATAAGCCGCATGCTGTTGCTGTACATCGTTGTCCCACCTCCTGTTGTACGGCGCCTAAGACGCTCTGATTCCCCATCAGCAAATGCATCCATCGCTGAAGTTGCAAGAATTTGCGTAAACGCGACAGGATTGCAAGCGGCTTTTGCCTTATTATTCGACTGATATCGCTACCAATCGCGCATCCCTAAAAATATCTATGCAAAGTTTTGCACGGATTACTCCGAGGCGTTTTTCTTCCAGCCGAGCGTAAGCGCCGCGAGCAAGAACGCAGCGGCCGCCATGGGCATCATCAACGATGCGTCTCCCGCCAGCAGTTGTTGAACGACGAAGCCCAGGATCGACGCGGCGACGAGCTGCGGCAGCACGAGGAAGATGTTGTGGATCCCCATGTACACGCCAGTCTTTTCCTGAGGCACGGCATTCGCCACGATGGCGTAGGGTGCCGATAATATCGATGCCCAGGCGGATCCTATGCCAATGGCCGGGATCCACAGCCAATCGGGCGAGGGCATGGCAACCATCCCGATCATACCTGCGGCGCCGAGTGCCAGGCTGGCGGCATAGCAGCGGTTGACCCCGAACAGGATGGAGAGGCGCGGCAGCAGCAAGGCTGCCGCGGTTGCCACCGCATCGTGCGACGCGAACAGGATGCCGACCCATTTTGCGCTTGTGGCGTAGCCGGACGACGCGGGATCGCTGGTCCCGAAATAGTGCATGGCGACCGCGGGGACCGCATAGACCCACATCGCGAACAGGCCGAACCAGGTAAAGAACTGGACGATGGCCAAGCGGCGCATCGCAGGTGGCATCACGGCGATATCATCGACGATCTCGATCAGCCCCGAGATTGGGCGACCCTGGCGGCAGCGGCGGACGAGCAACCCTTGCAGCACACCATATCCGGCTAGGATCGCCGCGATCAGATAGATTTCTTGCCGCAACCCGCTCAGTCGCGCGATGAGTGCGGTCACGCCGCCGGCGATCAGCCAGGCGGCGGCGGCACGGTATGAACGCGCCGCGCTCGGTCGATCGGCTTGCGATCTCGGTAGAGAGCATGTCGCCGCGGGCTCGTGCGTCCTCGCGATGGTCCAGCCGACGCTGACGAGCAGGCCTATGGCACCGATCCAGAACGCCAGGCGGATATTGACCGGCAGGCCGACCACGGGCAGGTGATCTGGAGCGATGGCTTCGGCGATCAGCCACGGCAGGCACGAAGCGAACACAGCGCCGACTCCGATGAAGATCACCTGCACGGTATATCCGGCGGCGCGCATCTCGGCGGGCAGGATGTCGGCGAGCAGCGCCCGCAGCGGCTGCATGGCTATGTTCGCCGATATCGTTAGCAACCAGAATGCCGTGATCGCGGCGGACAGGCTCGCCGCACTGGCCATTGCCACCATCGCGGCGGCCGCCATGAGCGCTCCGACCGCCAGATACGGACGGCGCCGCCCGAACCGGCTTCGTGTGCGGTCGCTGAGCCAGCCTACGATCGGCTGGACGACAAGACCGGTGACCGGCGCTGCGATCCACAGGATTGGCAGGTCCGTGATGCTGGCGCCGAGCGTCTGAAAGATGCGGCTTGCGCTGACGTTAATGAGGCCCCAGACGATCTGTACGCCGATCAGACCGACGCTGGCATTGGCGACGTGCATGATCGACAGGCGGGGGACCCGCGCGACTGTCTCGGGCGTGTGCGGTTCCGCTCTGATCTCGCCCCTCTGCAATCCTCGTTCCCGTAAGACTATCCGCGCTCGCTGCGACCCGTATAAGACGTGACGTCATGGGTATAGCGGGTAGCAGCAAAACCACTCTGGAGGATCTTGCCAAGCTGGCGGGCGTCTCCGTGTCGACCGTGTCGCGCGCGCTGAACGATCAGCCGCTGATCAGCGCACGGACCAAACAGCGCATTTGGGCGCTTGCCCGCGATCACGATTATCCGTTCCGCGCCTCGATGCCGAGCTCGCCGATTGGTGCGGAAGGGGCGATCGCGATCGTGACTCCTTATACGCGCGGCCGGCCGTTGCCGCTTTCGCATCCGTTCTTTCTCGAACTGCTCGCCAGCATCGGGGAGGCCGCGCGCGCGCGGGATTGCGACTTCACCGTCAGCCATATCGCCGCCGCCAGCTATGAAGACCTGATCCGTAGCACCACCACAAGCCGCGCGAGCGGCGTCATCTTCCTGGGTCAGGCGGCGCTGCACGAGGAGTTCAACCGCCTGGCCGATACCAGTGCTCGTTTCGTGGTTTGGGGCGCCCACCTGCCGGGGCAACGGTACCGATCGGTCGGTTCGGACAACGTGCTGGGCGGTCGTCGTGCGACGCAACACCTGTTGCGCAGCGGCCGCCGCCGTATCCTGTTCCTTGGCGGCAACGATCCCGAAGCCCTACAGCGACGCCGCGGTCATCTCGACGCGCTCGCTGACGCTGGCCTTATGGCCGACCCCAACCTGACAGCCCAGGTTGAATTCGAACTAGAATCCGCCGAAGCCGCCACCGCCTACGCCCTCGAACAGAAAGTTGCGTTCGATGGAATTTTTGCTGCAAGTGACTTGATGGCGCTCGGTGCGATGCGTGCGTTGCGTCGCGCGGAGCGTTCTGTACCCGGAGAAGTGGCCGTTGTTGGGTATGATGACATGTTGCTTGCCCGGCTTAGCACGCCCACGCTGACTACGGTTCGGCAGGATACCTTTGAGGCGGGTCGGCTGCTGGTATCGAGCATACTTGATCCCGGCAGGGCCAGCGGTCGAGGTGTGCTGCCTACCGAACTGATCGTAAGGGAGTCGTGTGGCTGTTAGTCTAGATCTATCGGTGATCGAGCGCGCTTTTACATGCCAATTTCTGAGCCAACATCCGGGCTCTGTCAGAGAAAATGCACCGATCGTTCGGCGGGGCCGGGTAGGGCCATTGGCATGCCCCGCCCCCGCAAGCCCACCAGCCCGTTTCGGTACTTCAACTCATCACCCGAGGTGATCCGGCTGGTAGTGATGATGTACGTGCGCTTTCCGCTGTCGCTGCGGAACGTCGAGGACCTGTTGTTCGAGCGCGGGATCGACATCTGCCATGAGACGGTGCGGCACTGGTGGAACAGGTTCGGTCCCTTGTTTGCGGGCGATATCCGCCGGCAGCGTATCTCGCGCATGCGCGGCTTTCGTCACTGGCGCTGGCACCTGGACGAGATGTACGTGAAGCTGAATGGCGAGATGGTCTACCTCTGGCGTGCAGTGGATCACGAGGGCGAGATCCTCGAGAGCTACATCACTAAGGCCCGCGACAAGGACGCAGCGCTACGCTTCATGAAGAAGGCGCTGAAGCGGCATGGCAGCCCCAAGACGATCACCACCGACGGTTTGCGCTCCTACCGTGCAGCGATGAAAGAGCTCGGAAATGCCGAGAAGCAGGAGGTCGGACGCTGGGCCAACAACCGGGTCGAGAACAGCCATCTGTCCTTCCGAAGACGAGAGCGAGCGATGCAGAGGTTCAGGCGTATGAAGACGCTACAGAAGATCGCGAGCGTGCACGCCAACGTCCACAACCACTTTAATCTCGAACGCCATCTAATCGACCGTGAGACCTACAAAGAACGCCGCTCAGCCGCACTGGCTAAGTGGAGCATGGTCGCGAGCTAGGGTGTCCTGCTCAAAGAGCGATATCCAGCGTGTGGAGGGCGGTTCGCATTAGACTGACAGCACCACCCAGCGCCTTCGCCTGCATTTCATAGCCAAGCGCCATTCGCAGGAAGCTCGCGCTGATGCGGGGCGCAAGCGTGCCGGTGACTGCCTTCCATCGGTCCTGCAGCTGCGCTGACGACAGGATCGCCAGCGCCGCCAGATCGTCGTCGAGCTTTGCCATGATCAGGCCGCAACAACGATGGTGTAGCAGGTCACGTCGCCGCGCTTGCCCCTGGCAATGGCATGGCCCTTCTTGCGCAGGCCGGTCAGTGCCGCTCGCGTCGTGTGCGGCAGCCAGCCGGTCGCCTCCACCATCTCGATCAGGGTGGCGCCCTCATCGCGCTGCAGCAGCGCGATGACTGCGGCGCTCTTCGAGCCTGCGCGGGGAGCCTCGGTGTCGGCGGGCTCGGTCAGTTCGATGCCGGGTGTCGAAGTCTCTCCGCCGTTGCTGACGCCGATGGCGGCTCGACCGGCGTCGTTGATGACCAGCGCGAACCGCTCGTCGCCCTCGGCGCGCCACACGGTACCGGTAGTCGGGCCGACTACTTCGCCGACCAGCTTGTGCTTCAGAAGGGCAGGGAGTGCCTTGGCGATGCGGTCCGGCTGATCGGCGATCGTCGCCGCCACCGGAAGGAGGTTGCCATCATCCCGCTGGGTGGCGGTCGACAGCAGGATGAGGTGGAGGTCGTCGAGTTTGAAGGTGCGTGCCATGAGTGGCTCCTGTGATCGGAGCAGCACCGCGCTGCTCCCACCACCCACAGCCCTGCCGGTCAGGACCGGTTCGGGGCAGCCGCTGGGGTCTTCCGGCGGCGTTCACGGGCACACCAATGCTCGGCTTGCAGCGGAAGTCGAATGGTATCTGCTCGGGTATGGGAGAATGTCGATCACCGCCGGGTCAGCGAACATGAGCGCGGGCATCACCAGAAACGCTCAATGCGTGCTGCGCAACACATCGAACCAAAGCTTTCGGGTGATCGTATCTGCCCCTCAATGAGCTGTCCTGAAGGCGACACTCGGTAAGAAAGGACCATTCACATCATGCGAGCCTTGCGACCTTTCCGAAGGGCGCGGGCGCCATACCTACTTGCGTTCGGTGCTTTCCTTATATGGCGATATATTGCCTATTGGTGACTTGTATCTTGCGCTCTGATTAAATGAGTGCATCATTCGACGCAGACCGCGCCATAACGAGCAGCGGCGAACTGGGGGCAGTATACATGCGGATCAAGGGTTATCGGGCTAGTCTGATCGCGGGGTCAGCACTCTGGCTGCTGGGGACTTCAACAACAGCTTCGGGTCAGGTTGCTGACGCGGATGCGCAGCCAGCGGGACCGAGCGCCGACGCCGATCAGGGGGACCAAGCTGGTAACGACGTGGTCGTCACGGGCGTTCGCAAAGCACTCGAGACCGCCGCCCGGAAGAAACGCAATGCGGACACGGTCGTCGATTCGATCACCGCCACCGATATCGGCGCCTTTCCCGACAAATCTGTCGCGGAAGCGTTGCAACGCGTGCCTGGCGTAACGGTCATCCGCTCTGCCGCCAAAGACGATGTGATGCATTATTCGGCCGAGCCGTCGGGGGTGGTGATCCGCGGCCTGCAACAGGTCCGGTCTGAGTTCAACGGCCGCGACACGTTCTCCGCTACCTCCGGCTACGGCCTGTCATGGAGCGACATATCCCCGGAACTGATGTCCGGCGTGGATACCTACAAGAACCAGACTGCCGAGATGATCGAAGGCGGCATCGCCGGCACGGTAAACCTGCGCACGCGCCTGCCCTTCGATCAGGCGGGACAGGTGGCGACGTTCAATGTGACGCAGAATTACGGCGACAAGTCGCAACGCGCGACACCCGACCTGTCGGGCATCTATTCGAACCGCTTCGACACCGGCCTCGGCGAGTTCGGCGTGCTGGCCAACGTGGCCTATTCGAAAGTTATCACCAATTCACGCGGCGTGACACTGCCGCGCATGATGCCGTTTGCCCCCGGCACCTATGTACCGGGTGAGACGTCCTACATTCCCTCCGGGATCGGCGTCTCCGATACCGACTATGACCGCAAGCGGTTCGGCATTTCGCTGGCGGGTCAGTGGAAGAGCAAAGACGGCCGCCTCAGCGCTACCGCCCAGTATAACCGGTCGCAATATGACACGAAATGGACCGAGCGGCAGCTGCTCAGCTATTGGGCGTGGGTGGATCCGGCGAGTACCAACCATTCCACCGTTTGGACCGATGCCAGCCTGCTCCAGCCGCCTGACGCGCCTGGGCTCGGTTTCAACCAAGCGGGTGGCGGCACGCCTTTCACGTTCCGCGACGATGGCCTGTTCCAGACCGGCACGATTACCGGTTCGCGCGGCGGCTGGGGTTATGGCTTGCCAAACGGCGATCCTGCGACTGGGTACCTTCCGGGATCGACCGATCAATATGGCGTCCTGCCGAACGGCCTGCCGCTGTTCCAGCCGTGCCTGAATTCCGACTATAGCCACGCCAACCAGCCGTGTCGCGCCGGCGCGCCAGTGGATGTCGCAACGCGTTACTCGCATGAGAAGCGCGTCGTGCAGGATGTGGCGTTCAACCTGTCATGGCAGCCGACCGATCGTCTGTCCTTCACGGCCGACTACCAACGCGTCCATGCCACGAACTATAATTACGATATTACCTTCAACCTGCGCACCTATGCCGACATCGCGCTGGACTTGACCGGTCAATATCCCAGCGTGTCGTTGCTATCGCCGTCGGGCTACAACCAGATCGGTGCGCAGCCCTTTGCGGATCCGCGCAACTATCAGCCGGCATCGGCGATGGATCACATCACCGACAGCAAGGGCAATCTCGATGCTTTCCGGCTGGACGGTTCCTATGCGGTGGAATCGCCCTGGCTCTCGGAAGTGCGGTTCGGCGGCCGCTATGCCAACCGGCGGCAGGAGCATAAATGGTCGCTCTACAATTGGGCGAGCATCACCTCGGACTGGGGCGTCAATCCGGCCGACTCCGCGTTCCTGACCAGCGGTCGTACGCTCAATGCCGATGGCAGCGTTCGCTTCGAAGGTTATGACCCCGGCTATTGGGAAACCCGCTCCTATGCGCAGAACCTGCTCGGCGGCGGAGTGGTCGGCACCTCGCCGCTGGTATTCATGCGGGCCGATATCCTGGCCAATCCGGCCGAGACGTTCCGCCGCTTCAGCGTGACCGGACAGACCGATGAAGGCGGCACGGCGTCCTCGTCGTGGAATCCGATCTGTTCGCGTCCCGACGAATTAGAGGACAGCTGCTTTACACAGGGCGAGATCCTGTCGGTCAGCGAACGGACCAAATCCGCTTACGCCATGGCCAAGTTCGGCGGCGACAATGCCAATCTCGCTGGCATCAACATCACCGGCAATGCCGGGCTGCGCTGGGTCAAGCTCGGCATTCGTAGCGCCGGCGCACTGAACTACGCCGACAAATTCACTGAGGGCGACCTCAACTGCCAGCCGCTGTCGCCGGAGGCGATCGCCGCATTGCAGCCGGGGCAATATGCCATCTCGCCCGCGTGCCTCGCCGTCGGATCTACCGAGGACCGTGCATTCTCAAGCGCCGGCAGCACGCTCTCCGCGGTCAAAACCAATCATGAATATTGGCTGCCGAGCTTCAACCTGCGCGCGGGCTTTGGCAATGACTGGTTCCTACGTTTTGCGGCATCCCGCGCCATCTCCAAGCCGGATATCGGCTTGCTCAAGAACTTCACGACCGTGAAGCGCTCGTTCGTGCCGCAATCCGACATCCGTGTCGGCAATCCGGCGATTATCCTGGATACGGCGGGCAACCCGACCGGCTTACGCTATGGCTATACCGCAGCGACGAGCAATCCGCGGCTCAAGCCGATCAGCGCGGATCAGTTTGATCTGTCGCTGGAAAAATATGACGGCAGCCTGGGATCGTTCAGCGCCGCGGCCTTCTACAAGAAGTTTCACGACTATATCCAGAACGGCCAGTTCTCCGTTCCGATCACCAATGCGGGCGTGACGCGCGACGTGATCGTGACGGGGCCGGTCAACGGCGATGGTGCGTCGATCTACGGCTTCGAGTTTGCGTTCCAGCGCTACTTCGATTTCCTGCCGCAGCCGCTGGATGGGTTTGGCGTGCAGGCCAATTACACGCGCATCTACAATAGTGGGGTCAAGAACGCGAACCTGATCGTGGATACGACGGGTGGGGACACCGTCGCGCGCTCGGCGCTTGCCGGCCAGATCCAGGTCGAGCGACTGGAGAACCTGTCGGACCATTCGTTCAACGCGATCCTGTTTTACGAGAAGCCCGGCTTCGGGGGGCGGCTCGCCTATAATTGGCGTTCGAAATACCTCAATTCGGTCAACGACTGCTGCCTTGGTTTTCCGGTCTGGAACAAGGCCGAGGGCTTTCTCGACGCGTCGTTGCGCTATGCAATCACGCCGAACCTGGAGTTCAGCTTGCAAGGATCGAATCTGCTCAACACCAAGATTAGGATGATGGCGGAGGTGAGTGGCCCGACCAAGGAAGATCCCGGCCGCGCGGTCAAGTATCTGCCGGGCGGCTATTTCGAACAGGACCGCCGCTTCCAGTTTGGCGTTCGCGCCAAATTCTGAGCAGGAAGGTGCCGATCGAAAAGGAATTGCGATGCGGATCGTAGTGCTGGGCGGCGGTACCGCCGGTTGGATGGCGGCGGCGTGCCTGGCACGCGTGCTCGGCACCGAACAGCACACGATCACGCTGGTCGAATCCGACCAGATCGGCACCGTCGGCGTCGGGGAAGCGACGATCCCGCTGATCGAGACTTTCCACCAGATCCTCGGGATCAGCGCGATCGACGTGATCCGGCAGACCGAGGCGACGTTCAAGCTGGGGATCGAGTTCGTCCACTGGCGACACCGGGGAGAGCGGTATTTCCATCCCTTCGGTGCGCTGGGGAGCGATCTCCAGGGCGTTGGCTTCCTGCAGCATTGGCTTCGCGCCCGGGCCGCTGGGGACGACAGTGAACTGACGACCTACAATGTCGAAGCCACCGCCGCTGCCAGCGGTCGTTTCGGCATGGTGCAGCCAGTGCAGGGCGGCGCTCCACCACTGCATTACGCCTATCATTTTGACGCATCGCTCTACGCGCAAATGTTGCGTCGCTTTTCGACCGGCCTTGGGGTGGTACGGAAGGAAGGCAGGGTGGCGGACGTGCGGCGTGACGGCGAGGGGGGCGATGTCGCTGCGCTCGTCCTGGTCGACGGCCGCGAGGTTGCGGGTGACTTCTTCCTCGATTGTTCGGGCTTTCACGGCCTCCTGATCGAGCAGACATTGGGCGCGGGTTACGACGATTGGAGCGAGTGGCTGCCGTGCAATCGCGCACTGGCGGTGCAGAGCGAGCGGTTGGACGTGCTGCCGCCTTACACTCGCTCCACAGCGCTTGAGGCGGGCTGGCAGTGGCGCATTCCCTTGCAGCACCGCACCGGCAACGGGCATGTGTTCTGCGACGCCTTCATCTCACAGGATGAAGCGGCGTCCCGGCTGCTCAGCGGGCTCGACACGCCCGCCTTGGGCACGCCGCGCCTGCTGAGCTTCGTCACCGGGCGGCGGCGGCGCACCTGGATACGCAACGTCGTCGCGCTCGGCCTGGCCGGCGGGTTCGTTGAGCCGCTCGAGAGCACGTCGATCTTCATGGTCCAGTCGGCGCTGACCCGACTGATGACGATGTTCCCGCGCAACGGCCGGGTGAGTCCGCGCGTCGTCGACGCCTATAACGATGCCATGGCCAGGGAGTGGGAGTGCGTCCGCGACTTCATCATCGCGCACTACAAGGTCACCGAGCGCGAGGACACGTCGTTCTGGCGACATTGCCGCCACATGACGATCCCGGACAGCCTGGCCGAACGACTGGCACTGTTCGAGGAGGAAGCGCTGTTCCTCGATCAGCCGCACGATCTGTTCAAGGAAGCCAATTGGAATGCCGTGCTGATCGGCCAGGGGCTGATCCCGCGTCGCCATCACCCGGTTGCGGATCTTGCCCCGATCGACGCGCTGCGGCTGCAACTCGGCCGCATGCGGGCCGAAACCGCCCGTCGCGCCGTCATTTTGCCAAGCCACAACGCCTATCTCGCGCGCTGCACCGCGCGCCCTGCCGCCTGACTGCGGCATCCACGAGGATACCGACCATGACTTTCCGCACCACCGCCGGCGCGCTCGCCGCCATCTTGCTCGCGACCACGCCTGCCATGGCAAACGGCGATCCGTTGAAGCCGGCGGGGCGCTGGACGCTGCCGGAGCGCAAACAGGCGCGAACCCCGCCTATGGGCTGGAGTTCGTGGAACGCGTTCCGCACCGAGTTGGACGAGGACAAGGTCATCGGCGCGGCGCGCACGTTGGTCGATAGCGGCCTGGCCAAACTGGGCTATGTCTATGTCAATGTCGACGATGGCTGGTGGCTGAAGCGGCGGCAAAGCGACGGTCGCCTGCTGGTCCGCACCAAGATCTTTCCGTCCGCCGCGCTGCCGAACACCGACAGCAGCTTTCGCCCGTTCACCGACCGTATCCACGCCATGGGGCTGAAGGCCGGGCTGTACAGCGATATCGGCCGCAACGCCTGCTCGCAGGCCTATGATCTGCACTCGCCCAATCTGCCCGAAGGCACGACCACCGAGCGCGAAGTTGGGCTGTACGGCCATGTCGATCAGGACATCGCCTTGTACTTCCGCGATTGGAACTTTGATTATCTGAAGGTCGATGCCTGTGGCATCAACGTCTATGCGCCGGGGAGCGCGGTGGTCACGCAGAACAATTATCGTCCCTTCGTGCCGCTCATTGACCAGACATCGATCAACCAGACCGATGTTCCGGGGGTCAAGGCACTATACGACGATGTCGCACAGGCGCTTGCCCGGTATAATCCCGATGGCGACTATATTCTCTCGCTCTGCACCTGGGGTAGCGCGGATGTGCGCCGCTGGGGCAAGCAGACCGGGCATATGTGGCGCACCAGCGGCGACATCACGCCCAGTTGGTCGCGCATGCTGCACAATTTCGACAGCGCCTCAACGCGTGCGCTCTACGCCAAGCCCGGCGCCTGGAACGATCCCGACATGCTGTTCATCGGACATGGTGATTTCGATGAAAAGCATCTGACCGAAGCGCGATCGCACTTCGCCTTGTGGGCGATCATCAACGCGCCCTTGTTCATCGGCTATGATCTTCGAAATGCGCCTGCCAGTCTGATGAACATCTGGCGCAACGCCGATATCGTTGCGGTGAACCAGGATCCGGGCGGCCATCAGGGCGTCATCGCCTATGCCAGCGACGATGCGCAGATCATCGTCAAGACGCTGGCGAACGGCAAGAAGGCGGTGGCGATCTTCAACCGCGGCATGGCCCCGGTCGAGGTGAATCTGACTGCCGCGCACCTGAAATTCGCCGTCGACGCGCCGATCCGCCTGCGCAACCTGTGGGATCACAAGACCCTGGCGCCGTTCACCGGCGAGACGAGCTTCAAGCTTGCGCCGCGTGAAACGCTGATCTTCGAAGCGAGCGGCGATCGGCGGTTGAAGGACGGCGTGTACCTGTCCGAGCTGCCCGGCGACGTGAATGTCGCCGAAGACGGTATCCTCGTCCCGGAGCCTGACCCGGTGGTGCACCGCATGATCGGCCAGTGGAGCGGCACCCGCGACACGGGCGAGCGCCCGACTTACGCCGGATGGGGCGGGGCGCAGGCCGATGCCACGCCGTACGACCAGATGCTGGCGATCGGCGGCCGGCATTTCGATACCGGTATCGGTATTCTATCCCAGTCGCGGCTGGAGGTTCGTAACAGCGGTGAGCGTGGGCGCTTCGAAGCAATAGTCGGGATCGACGACTCCACGCGCAACACGCAGGATCGCGCGCAATTCCTCGTCTATGGCGACGGGCGGCTGCTCGCCTCCAGCCCTGCATTGGCGTTCGGCGATGCCGCCCGCCCGCTGGTCGCCGACACGCGCGGCGTGAAGGTGATCGAACTGGTCGTACGGACGCGCTCGAAGAAAAGCGGAATGCCGATCGTCGCCACCTGGGGCGATGCTGCACTGCGTTGAGCATTTCTAAGGAGATCCCGCTATGAAACGTTGGTCGCTTGTTGCCTTCAGCCTGGCGGCGCTTGGAAGCGTGCCGGTGCGCGCGGCTTCGAACGACGTCGCGTTCACGCCATCGCGCGAAGACTTCCCCAATCCCGAACGTGGCTTCTATCGGGCCGGCGGCAGCGATCTTGCGCAGACGGACCGCGCGTTCTTCGACCGGGTGTTCGCCGATGGATATCGGCTGGTGTATGCCCGCGTCGATCTGTCGCGCTTCCGCACGACGCCAATTTCTGCCGCTTATCTTGCGGCAATGGACCAAGGCTTCCAGGCGGCACGTAGCGCGGGGGTGAAGCTGATCGTCCGGGCGGTGTACAATTACCCGCAGGGGGAAACAGGATATCAGGCGGCCCAAGATGCCGCGTTGCCGATCGTCCTGGGCCATCTCGCGCAATTAAAGCCATTGCTCGCCAGGAACGTAGGCGTGATCGCCTATGTGCAAGCAGGCTTCATCGGTGCCTGGGGCGAGTGGCATACCTCGTCCAACGATCTGACCACGACGGCGACGCGCGCGCGCATCCGGGACGCCATCCTCGACGCGGTACCGGCCGATCGCTTCGTACAGTTCCGCTATCCGCCCGACCTGGATCACTGGACCGCCCCCGTAATGCCTTCGCTCGGGCAAACATTGGCTGGCGGCCTGCGCACCGGTTTCCACAATGATTGCTTCCTGGCCAGTCAGACCGACGTCGGTACCTTTCCGGAGGAAGCGGAACCTCGTGAGAAGCTGCAGGCGCGCATGGCAAATCTAACCGCACTGGCCCCGTTCGGTGGCGAGACGTGCAACCCGGCCGACGACCTCGGCGCGATTTCGAGATCCGATTGCGCCGATGTCGTTCGCGAAAGCGCGCGCTACCACCTGACATATCTCAACGCGGATTATTACCGTGGGTTGTTTCACGATCGATGGAAGTCGCAGGGCTGCCTCGATGAAGTGAGCCGTCGGATGGGCTATCGGCTTGTCCTCACCGGCGCACGGGTAGCGCCGGAAGCGCGGCGGGGTAGCGCACTGCGGGTGGACGTCACGGTGTCAAACGAAGGGTGGGCCAGAATATACAACCGGCGAACGGTCGAGGTCGTGCTCGTCCGAAAGATCGACCGGAAAGCGTACAGAATTCCGGTCGACGCTGATCCTCGAAGCTGGCTGCCGGGGGTCACCGCGACGACACCGCTCCGTGTGCCGCTGCCACCGACCATGGAGCCGGGCGTTTACGACATTGCGCTCGCGCTGCCTGATCCCGCGAAGGAACTGGCACACGACCCGCGCTATGCAATTCGCTTCGCAAATGCCGATGCACCTGTCCGCAACCAGCGATGGGCCCCCATAGTGGGAGCTTACTTCGTTGGGTTGAAGGTCACCGTGCGGTAGGCCGCCCCCGGTCGCGAGCCGGTTAACTCAGAGAAGATGCTGAGGTGCATCCTTATCGCTTTAAGTCGCGAGTAGAATGCACCTCATAAGGGACTTAGGGCTGCCCATTGTTCGCCGATGGGTACATGAACGCGTGGGTGGCCATGCAATTAGAAGTTCGCCTTCACGCCCATAGTGAAATATGTGCCAATCGCATCGTAATAGATCGGACCTGTCGGGCTGATTGGCGGGTCCTTGTCGAACACGTTGTTCACGTTGAATGACAGCGTAAAGTCCTCGCTTGCCTTCAGCTGCACGCCGAGGTCGAGATAGGTAAAGGCTTTCACGTCGTTGTTGACGAGCCCTTCCAGCGTCGTGGTGGCGGGATTGTCGACCAGCAGATGATTGAACTTGCCTTTGCCGACATAGCGCGCGCGTGCATCCAAGCCGAGCCATTCATTCTGGTAGGTGAAGCTCAGCGTGCCGCGCCAATCGGGGATCGCATTACCGGTGCTGCTGCCGACATCGCCCGCGGAGTCGACCCGCGACACGCCGGTGTCGAACACGAAATCCGTGATGTGCGTGGCAAGCGCGCGAACCCGCAACGTGCCGGGAACACCGAGTGCGGACATCTGCATCAGATACGATGCCTCGATATCGAAGCCCTTGGTCTTGAACCGTGCGATGTTCTGCGAATTCGACGCCACCTCCGTCACCGTGCCCGCCGCATTCCGCGTGATCCTGCCGCAAGCTGCAGCGCTGCCGTTGGCGCAGGCCAGCGTCAGGTTGGATGCGGACAGCGTGGTGATCGCCCCGCCGATGCTGATGTCGTAATAGTCGACCGACAGGTTGAAGCCGGGCATGAACTTCGGCGATAACGTCGCGCCGAACGTTGTCGTGTAGCTTACCTCCGGCACCAAGTCCGCATTGCCGCCGCTGAAGGTCGTGACTTGCTGCGGCGCGGGGTTGTAGGCGGGGTTGGCTGCCTGTCGGCCAGCGGAGTCGAGATCGACCAGCGGCCCGATATTGATCGATCGGACGGCGAACAGTTCGGTGGCTGTCGGCGCGCGGATGTCGCGCGACCTTGTGCCGCGCAGCATCAGCGTGTCGAACAGGCCGACCGTCGCGCCACCCTTCCACGACCAGATACCGCCACTGCGGCTGTAATCCGAATAGCGTGCCGCCCCGTTCAGATCGAGTTTGACCTTGTGCTCGACGTCAAAGATGGGCGCGGCGATTTCGCCAAAGGCTTCCTTGACGTTGAACCCGCCGCTGATCGGCGAGCCATACAGGTTGAGCGCGCCATATGCGCCGGCGAGATCCGCGGCACCGCTGCGCGAGATCTGCTCCTCCCACCGGGCTTCGGCGCCGACCGCTGCCACGATCGGTCTCGCCCACAGCGAGAACAGATCGCCTTGAACCTCGACCGAGGCAGCATCGAGCTTGTTGGTCGTGTCGTTGCGCTGCGTACCGCGAATATAGGCGAGCGATTCCGCCGATGGTGCGTTCAGCCCGAACAGGTTCAGCGGACGGCAGGCGGCATCGTCGTTGGCGGTGGCGGCATCGGCGTTGATCGCGCAGACCGCTTGGCCGCCGCTCGACACGGCATCGACTGCGTTGTTGAAGCGCGAGACGATCCGGGCATTGCGAACGCGCTGGGCAAAGTCGATCTCGCCATGGCTGTAATGGGCGTTCGCTTTCCAGCTGCCACCGAGATCGACATCGATGCCGATCGCGCCTTCCTTCTGTTCGCGCTTGGCATCGTAGATCAGGCGGAATTGGTTGTCGAAGAAGCGGCCGAGCGTGAAGCTGGTCTGACCGGCGGCGCGCAGCGCATCGCGGATCGCCGGCGACAGGAACGGGTTGGTTGCCTGGATCGTGAGGCTCGCCGGAGCGCCGATATCCGGTAGGAATGGATAGGCCGTGCGGGACCGGCCGTAGGTCGCATCCGCCCACAGCTTCACGCTGCCGAAGTCATAGCTTACGCGCCCGAAGGTGCTGATCCGCTCCAATGGTGTGGTAACCGCAATCGCGTCGTAAAGCCCGACCGCGTCGCGGCCGCCGATCACCTGGCCGGGAAAGGGCGTTGCGGCCGGGTTGGCGGCGAGCGACGTGCCCCGGCCATATTGGCGCAGGCTACCGTCGTCGTTGAAGATCTGGCCGGCGAAGATGCCGCTGGTGATCAGGCCGGCGGATGCCTGGTTGCCGAAGTTCACGTCGCGCACCAGCACCTGTCGCAAGTCGGTCGTGCTCGCCGGATCGAGACGGACGATCGCGGCGCTGCCCAGATTGCGTCGCGAGTTGCGGTCGCGGACCGATCCATCCTTCACATATTCGCCGCTGAACATCAGCTGCCCGCGGCCATCGGCGAAGGACGTTCCCATGGTGATGTCGCCGCCATATCGGCGACCGTCGCCGCGCGATGAAATGCCCGAAACGCCGCCGACGGTGATCCCCTCGATCTTGTCGGCCAGGATGATGTTCACCACGCCGGCGACCGCATCCGATCCGTAAGCCGCCGAAGCGCCACCGGTCACCACCTCGACCCGACTGACGAGCCCCAGCGGCACATAATTGAGGTTGTTCTGCCCGACGAACCGACGGCCGTTGACCAAGGTCAGCGTGCGGTTGATCCCGAGCCCGCGCAGATCGACGGGTGCACTGCCGCTCGATGTGTTGCCGACCGATACCTGCGTCGAGACGGTCGGCCGGAACGCGGGCAGATCGTTCAACACCTGCTGCAGATTGGACCGCTGCCCCTGACGCAACTCTACCGCGCCAATCACCGTGGTGGGGGTCGGCTGATCGAAGCCGGCGCGTTCGATGCGCGAGCCGGTGACCACGATCTCGCCGTCGTCCGCGCCCGCTTCGCGCTCTGAACTCGTCTCGGGTGCTACAGTCTGCGCGACTGACGGCGAGGGCGCCAACGCAGCAGCAAGCGCGAAAGCACTGCAGCCAAGCGCCCCTGTAGCCCTGGCGCGGTGTGTGGATCGAACCATGATTTCCCCCTGTTTCGTCATCGCTCCCGACCGCGACTGTAACGATCATGTCAGGATGTCCTGATTAGGACAATAGCGTCTTCACTGAAAACTTGCAGATCGGGTGGCGCGAGACGGTTTCCTGCCGATCATTTCCAAAAGTAAGGGTTCAAGGGCCAAGTGCGCCAGTTATCCGTTGCAACAGAGTTATAAGACGCTTTAGCCCCCGATAATCGGCCGTGACGCGTCCCTGATTGACGTTGTCTCATTCTGCCCATAGCATCCTGATCAGAAACATAGGGGATGAGCGTGGCGCAACTGACGCGTAGAGCAATGATCGGCGTCGGGGCGGCCACCGCGGCGGCCCCGTTCATCAATCGCAACAGCTATAGTTTGAATGCCGCGACACCCGGCAAATATTCGCGCCGCGCGATCGATCTCGTCCGTGAAACGCTGATCATCGACATGTTGGCACCGATTAAGATCGCGTTCGATCCCAGCTTCTACGCGGTGCCGATGAGCGCGCAGGACGAGGCGGATTTCCGGGCCAGCGGGATAACCGGCTTCCATCACGCAATCGGTCTTGGCGGGCCCGACGCGTATGAGGGGGCACTGGAGTTTTTCGCGATCTGGGGGAATTACGTCGCACGCCATGCGCATCTCTTGTGCGGCGTCGACAAGGTGTCAGATCTCGATCGCGCGAAACGCGACGGCAAATGCGCTGTTATCATGGGGCTGCAGAATGCCGATCATTTTCGGCGCCCCGCCGACGTCAAGCATTTCTACGAGATCGGTCAACGCTGTGCGCAGCTGACCTACAATTCGCAGAACCGCATCGGCTCCGGATCGACCGACCGCGTCGATGGCGGGGTGAGCGATTTCGGCGTGTCGATCATCGAGGAGATGAACAAGGTCGGCATGTTGATCGACGTGTCGCACAGCGGCGACCGAACGACGCTGGACGCGATCGCGTTGTCGCCCAAGCCGATCGCGATCACCCACAGCAATTGCCGCGCGCTGATCGAACATCCGCGCGTCAAGACGGACGAAGCGATCCGTGCCTTGGGCAAGAAGGGCGGGGTGATGGGTATCACCGGCGTGCGCAACTTCGTGAGCAAGACCGATCCTACGACGATCGTCAACATCGCCGACCATATCGATCATGTCGTCAAGATCGCCGGCATCGATCATGTCGGGATCGGCACCGATTCCGATCTCAACGGCTATGACGACACGACGCCGGCAATGAACAAGGCGCTGCGCGGCGCCTATAAGGACAGCTATGCCTTCCGCGAGAAGATCGACGTCGATGGCTTCGATCACCCGCGCAAGATGTACGATCTGACCGACGAGCTGATCCGCCGTCGCTATTCCGATGCCAATATCAAGGCAGTCCTCGGCGGCAACTTCCAGCGCCTGCTCGCCGCGACCTGGGGCGGTTGAGCGTGGCCTTGCAGTCACAACCGGCCGATCTCTCATCGTCGCTACCGCAGCCCTATCTGCTTTTTCTGGGTGACGTCACCAAAGCCGGATACGCCAAGACCGCGTTCGGGCTACGCGACTGGGCGCCCGATCGCTGTATCGGCGAGTACGCGCTGGATGGCGCGAGCGTTTCCGCCGATCTGACAAACATGACGCCAGCGCAAGCAATGACGCAGGGCGCGCGTGCGATGGTTATCGGCGTGGCAAATCCGGGCGGCGTCATTCCGGCGCACTGGCGGGATGCCTTGATCGAGGCACTGGACGCCGGCCTGGATGTCATCAGCGGGATGCACGTCCGGCTGGCCGATGTCCCCGGCTTGCCTGAGGCGGCCGAACAGGCCGGGCGGCGGTTGATCGACGTGCGCGTGCCGCCGGCGAGCATACCGGTGGGCACGGGGCGCAAGCGAACAGGCAAGCGCCTTCTGACCGTGGGCACCGACTGTGCCCTGGGCAAGAAGTATACCGCGCTCGCGCTGACCCGCGCGTTCCAGCGGCGCGAACTGGACACCGAATTCCGCGCAACAGGGCAGACCGGCATCATGATCGCCGGCGGCGGCATGCCGATGGACGCGGTGATCGCGGATTTCGAGGCCGGTGCCGCCGAGATGCTGTCGCCCGACGCCGCGGCCGGCCATTGGGACGTCATTGAGGGGCAGGGATCGCTATTCCATCCGGCCTATGCCGGCGTGTCGCTGGGCCTGCTGCACGGCAGCCAACCCGATGTCTTCGTCGTGTGCCACGAACCTGGCCGTACCGATATGCTCGGTGCACCGGGTTACGCTCTGCCGACCATCGAGGATGTAATCGCCGCGACCCTGCTGCTCGGGCGGCGCACCAATCCCGCGATCCGTTGCGGCGGAATATCCTACGATAGTTCGAAGCTCGCACCCGACGCCGCCGAGCGGCTGATGGCGGCCGACAGCGAACGGTGGAACCTGCCGGTGGCCGACTCGATCCGCGGCGGACCCGCATTCGACCGCCTGGTCGAAAGCTGTCTCGCATGACTCGCCCGCGTAACTTCGCCCACACCATCGCCATGACAAGAGGTGCTTCCATGATCCGGCTCAACCGCTACGGCATCGTCGCGACGATGCCGCTCGCCTTGCTCGTGTCCGGCATGGCATCGCCCGTCCTGGCGCAACGTGCGCCGGCAAGCGCGATCCGTGCCAACGATCTCGCAGCACTGCCGGCCTTCATCGACGGCGTCGTCGCACAGCAGATCGCCACGCGAGAGGTGGCGGGCGCGGTCGTCACCGTGGTCCATAACGGCCGGGTCGTGCTGTCCCGTGGCTATGGGTTCGCCGATGTCGATCGCTCGATTGCGGTAAATCCGGCCGAGACTTTGTTCCGCCCAGGGTCGGTATCCAAGCTGTTCACCTGGGTTGCGCTGATGCAGCAGATCGAGCGGGGCAAGGTCCGTATGGACGCGGACGTCAACCAGTATCTGGATTTCACCATCCCGGCATTCGAGGGCAAGCCGGTAACGGTCGGCGACCTGTTCGCGCATACGCCGGGCATGAGCGATGTCGGCGGCATCTCGACCGACGATCCGGCAAAGGCGGCACCATTCACCAGTTGGATGAAGACGCACATTCCCCGGCGGATCTGGGCACCAGGGACCGAAACGTCCTATTCCAATTACGGCGCGGCGCTGGCCGGCTACATCGTCGAGCGCGTGTCGGGCGAGCCGTTCGCCGATTATGCCGAACGGCACCTGTTTCGCCCGCTGGGCATGAATTCGACCACGTTTCGCGAGGTCCTGCCCCCGGCGATGCGACAGCGCGCGGCGCTGGGGTACAAGGTCGTGGACGGTCGCTTCGTCGCGCAGCCGGTGGAATATTACGGCGTGATCATGCCGGCGGGCTCCGCCTCGGCCACCGGTGCCGACATGGCCCGCTTCATGCTCGCGATGCTGGGCGGCGGGCAACTCGGGGGCACGCGGATCCTCTCGCCGGAATCGGTCCGCCTGCTGATGTCGGACAGCTATGCCAACGTGCCCGGCCTCGAAGGCATGGCGCACGGTTTCATGGTGCACCGGCTGTCGGGGCCGCGGCTCGTCGGTCATGGCGGTAATACCCGCGATTTCCACTCCAACCTGTTCCTCGCACCCGATCTCGGCTTCGGCGTGTTCATCTCGATGACCGGGGGCGAGGGCAGCTACGGCGCGCGGACCGAGCTGACCGAGGCGATCATCGGTCGCATGTTCCCGCGTCAGCCGGCGATACGCCGGGCCGGACCGCCGCCGCAGCTCGGTAGCTACCGCGTCAATCGCCGCGATTATGACAAGCCGGCCGACCCAAAGAACGACCTGAAAGTCTCGCCGGCGGGCGCGGGCGCGTTGAAGATCGCGATGGGCGAGCGGGTATCGAGCTGGCAGCGCATCGGCCCGGACACGTACGAGCAGGTGACCGGCGCGCGCGCGGGCGGGCCGTACGAACGGCTACGCTTCTACGGCGGCACGCGTGATCCGCGACTGTCCTTCTCCTCGCAGCCACACGTCACCTATCACCTCGTGAAACCCTGATGAAAGGATCTGCCATGGCTACATCTCACCGCCTGCGGCAACGCGCCGGCGTCGCGGTTTTCGCAATGCTCCTGGCGCTTGCGCCGACGGCTGCGTTGGCGGATCCGCCGGCGGGCTTCGATGCCAAGGTGGAGGAGCTCCGCAAGGCGGTGGGCGTGCCCGGCATGGCGATCGCCATCGTCGAGAACGGCCGCACCACGCTGGCCAAGGGCTATGGCGTTCGCCGGCTTGGCGGGCATGACGCGGTGACGCCGAACACGATCTTCCCCAACGGATCGACCGGCAAGGCGTTCACTACGGCGGCGCTCGCCATCCTGGTCGACCAGGGCAAGATCGGTTGGGACGACAAGGTGATCGATCGGCTGCCGGGCTTCCAGATGTACGATCCCTGGGTCACGCGCGAGATGACGATCCGCGACCTGCTGGTCCATCGCAGCGGGCTGGGGCTGGGCGCAGGAGACCTGCTGTTCGTGCCGAGCACCAACCTGACACGTCGCGAAGCCGTGCGACGCATCCGCTTCATCAAGCCGGCAACCAGTTTCCGCAGCGGCTATGCCTATGACAACATCCTCTACATGGTCGCCGGCCAGCTGATCGAAGAGGTGAGCGGGCAGACATGGGAAGCCTTTGTCGAGCAGCATGTGCTGCGCGCCGGTGGAATGATGACCGCGACATCGGACGAGACGCGCTTTGCCAAACGCGATCGTGCCTTCCCGCATGCCCGCGTGAACGGGGCGTTTCGCGGGCTCGGTGACCTGGAGCCGCTCGACGAGCGCAAGGAACTGGGGCGCACGGCGGCGCCCGCCGGCGGCCTCGCGGTCAGTGCCAACGATATGGCACAATGGCTGTCGATCCAGCTCGCTCATGGCAAGCTGCCCAAGGGTGGTCAGCTGTTCAGCGAAGCACAGGCGGCCGAGATGTGGAAGCCGATGGTGCTGACGCCGACCGGGCAGATGCCGCCCGCGCTGAAGGCCGCGCAGCCGATACTGAGCGCCTATGCGCTCGGCTGGTCGGTCGAAGACTATAAGGGCGCGAAGATCGTCTCGCACGATGGTGCGGTGTTCGGGTTCCAGGCGACCGTGGTGATGATCCCGGAAAAGAATATCGGCTTCTCGATTCTGATCAATTCCGAGGATGGCGAGGTAATCCGCGGGCTGATGTACCAACTGCTCGATCATTATCTCGACCAGCCGGCACAGGGCTGGGCGGGCGCCTGGCGCACGTACAAGCGCGAGCGGCAGCAACGCGCGGTCGCGGCCCTCGCGACCGCTGAAGCCAAGCCCGCGGCGATCGGTCCGTTCCTGCCGCTGGCTAGTTATGTCGGCGACTATGCCGACCCCTGGTACGGGCCGATCTCGATCCGGCTGCAGGGCCAGGACCTGCGCATCGACTTCAAACAGTCGCCCGGCATGACAGGTACGCTGCAGCATTGGCAGTATGACAGCTTCAAGACGCGGTGGGACGATAAGAGCTTCGAGCCGGCCTTCGTCAATTTTGCGCTGGATCCCGCCGGCAAGATCGAGCGGGTGACGATGCGTCCCGTCTCGCCGGTGGCTGATTTCAGCTGGGACTATCAGGACCTGCTCTTCACGCCGGTCGGCCCCAAGCAGTGACGCTGCACTGCCCAGTCACGCCACGAGCGATGCCCATGTCGCAAACCAGCCGCAATGTACGCCAATCGGAGAGACCGAAATGAAACTCGCCTTCGCCCTCGCCCTGTTGGCGCTCCCGCTTCCTGCCATGGCCCAGACCGCCGCCGCGTCGGACACGCCCAGGACCACCGTTAGCGGTCTCGCCTATATCCAGCCGCGCGACTGGACGCAGACGGTCGACGGTCCGAGCACGATCTTCGCTTCGCCCGAAGGAACGCTGAAGATCGCCGTGGTCGAAGTCGGCCCCGCCGCTAACGCCGGTGCCGCCGCCGCTGCCGCCTGGTCGAAGTTCGCACCACGCGCCAACCGCGTGGTGCGGCTGGTCAGCCCTGCGGCGCCCGGTGACGGCTGGGATGAACGCGCCAACATCGCCTATGAAACGTCACCCAACGAGCGTGCGACCGTCTCGGCGTTGGCGCTGCGTAGCGGCACGGCGTGGACCGTCATCGTCACCGAGGGCTCCGAAGCGGTCGCCAACAAGCGGTCGTCCGCGATGGGGCTGATCTCGGAAAGCCTGCGCCCGGCCGGGTACCAGCGCGAGAATTTCGCCAACAAGACCGTCCATCACCTTTCGCCCGAGCGCATCAAGCTGCTCCGCGATTTCGTGGCGGAATCGGCGCGCACGCTCGATGTGCCGGGCGTCGGCCTGGCATTGATCGATAATGGCAAGGTCGTCTGGCAGGGCGGAATCGGCGTACGGGCACTCGGCTCGCCCGAGCCGGTCACCGCGCACACCAAGTTCATGATCGCCTCGAACACCAAGGGCATGGCGACGTTGTTGCTGTCGGTGCTGGCCGATGAGGGCAAGCTGCGCTGGGATCAGAAGGTCACCGAACTCTATCCCCCCTTCCGCCTCGGCAGCGACGAGGTGACGCGCTCGGTGGAGGTGCGCCATCTCGTCTGTGCGTGCACCGGCCTTCCGCGCAAGGATTATGCGTTCATCCTTGCCGACAGCGGAGCGCCCGCGTCGGACACGTTCAAGCAACTCGCCGTGACGCAGCCCACCAGCAAGTTCGGGGAATTGTTCCAGTACAACAATCTGATGGCGTCCGCCGCGGGGTATCTGGGTGGGCATCTCGCCTATCCGGACATGGAGCTCGGCGCCGGGTTCGATCGCGCCATGCAGACGCGCATCTTCACGCCGCTCAAGATGCGCGACACGACCTTCGATCTCAGGGTTGGCGAGAGCGGCGATTGGGCACGCCCGCATGGCTACAGTGTCGATGGCCGCATGACGCTGATGTCGAACAGCTTCAATCACCTCATCGTCCCGCATCGCCCCGCCGGCGGGGTCTGGTCCAGCGTCGCCGACATGGCACGCTATGCGCAACTGGAGATCACCAAGGGCGTCACGCCCGAGGGCAAGAGGCTAGTGAGCGAAGCCAACATCCTCGAGCGGCGCAAGCACAACGTGTCGCTCGGCGAGGACGCGTGGTACGGCATGGGGCTGATGGACCGCATCGAATCCGGCGTTCATGTCGTCACCCATGGCGGTACGCTGCAAGGGTACCACAGCAATTTCTACGTGCTGCCGGATACGGGGATAGGTGCGGTGATCCTGACCAACGCGGATTCGGGGCCGGCGCTGTTCCAGCCGCTGCTGCGCCGCCTGCTGGAAGTCGTCTATGACGGCAAGCCCGAGGCGGCGCAGATGATTGCGCCGGCCGCCGCACAGCAAAAGGCCAGCACTGCCGCCCGCCGCTCTCGCCTGACGATCCCGGGCGATCCGGCGGTGCTCGCCAACCTGGCGGCGCATTATCGCTCGCCCGACGGGCTGAACATGAAGATCAGCGATCGGAACGGCGGTAAATGGCTGACAGCCGGGTTCATCGAGGGACCAGTGGTTACGCGTCGCAATGCAGATGGCAGCGTATCGATCGTTTCGGCAGGACCGGGGTCGATCGGTGTCGACGCGCTCGTCGGTACGGCCGATGGCAAACGCACCTTGGCCATTCGCGATAGTCAGCACGAATATCTCTACACCGAAGCGCTCTGAAAGACCGGCTGGAAGGTCCGCGCCTAATACATGTGTCAATGTGCATGCGGGGTCGCGGAGTTCTGCATCACCATAAAGGGGAGTTGGGATGAACATGATCGTGCGAACACTTGCCGGCCTGATCCTGGCATTATTCCTGCCGGTTACGGCCAATGCAGCGGATGATCCTTTTCTGGGCACATGGCGGCTCAACAAGGCCCGATCAATCATAGCGACCGATCCGGGGGTCAAGAGCAAGGAATTCGTGTTCGCGCCAAGCGCCGACGGGGTGCTGATCACCGAAACGTTGGAATTGTTGGCGGAGCCTGGGAAGAAGCACGTCTCACAGATCCCCTACACCTACGGGAAGTCGACGCCCCAGGCGGGCCCAGGCCTCGACGCCTTGCTGGTAGTGAAGGCCGATAGTCACACCGCGTTCTGGACCGCTCAGGCCAAAGGTCAGGTCGTATCGCAACTGCAGGTCAATCTCTCGAGCGACGGCAAGCAGATGACCTTTCGATATCTATGGAGCGCTGCTGATCCTGCGGGCAAAGCTTCCAACGATCGATATGTTTATGATAAGCAGTAAAAAGCTTTTTGACGTAATTATTCAGCTAATAGCATCAGGCGATATGAACCCCTCTTTGCAATTTGACGATATCATGGACTTATTTATTCTCAGTCTTTTTAAGTTTTGGAAAAAATACATACGCGCTGCTGAAGTGTGGCCCTGTATCAAGTTGCGGCTGGCATCGTAAAATGAACTAAATTCTGACTATTTGACAACGTGCACTTCGCCATTGTGGCGCGGCGTAAGCGGGCGAGAGAGGAGGGCGGGAGTTTAAGGCTCCTGAACAACTATCCTGACATCCAGCATCGGCTTGGATTTGGGATGCGGCGGCGAGCAGTCCGCAAGCGACATTCCATGCCGGACGTAGCAGGCTCGTCGCAGATGATCGTACGCTCAGCCCAAGAACCTGCGCCGCAGCCGATCGTGAATTCGGTTTGGTAATAGAAAGCGTTGCCGGTGCCGCGCACGCGACGAACTTGTCCACCAGCGCATCATCGCTGAGCGGATTGCCGGGGTGGCCGATCGCATGCGGTACTTAATGACTCAGTCGCTCGCCGGAGCGAAGCGTCACGACCAGCGATCCGCTCGCGGCGTGTTCGCGACCCCAGGTGGGATTGCGATATTCCGTTACGTGCTGCGCCAGCTCAAGCACCGCCGTATCGTTTCGCGCGACGTGGTCGAAGGAATCAAGCGAGACGCCGCCATGAATGAAGCCGAAGGCGGTGGTGAACGGATGTTGAACTTGGCCTCGATCGCGCTCTGCGGCGCCCTTGCCGGGTTGCGGCCGGATCAGCATTCCTGGATCGGACTGATCTGCGCGGTGATGGTCTTGATCTCGCGCCAGTCGCAACGCTCGCATAGGGCGATCGCAGCTTCGATATAAGCGTGCGTCCCGCGACAGCATGGCAATGGCTTGAAGCTGACCTCGTTGCCCAAGAAGCGCGCGCCGAGATCAGCGGTCAGGCTGTCTCGGGCCGCGCCGCCGCCATAGATCGCGAAGAAGCCGGCCCGTCCCTCGAGCGGTGCGGCGAAGGCGCGCGCGCCCGCTTGTGCCAGCAACGCTGCCTCGACCGCGCCGCGTGCCGCAAATGCCTCGCGCACGCCGCGCAGCGGCGACGCGGCATCATATTTGATCTCGCCCGGGAAGCTGCCCTGCAACATCGCCAGCCCCATGGCATGACGGATGCCGTCGGCACCCAATCTGAGCAACTTGGCGCAGGCCGCGGCCGCGGCGATAAGCCCCACTGGTGCTGGTGGGTACCAGCCGCCTTCCTCATAGGCGCGCGCCGGCGCTAGCGAGGGGCGGCAGGCGAGATCGCTGCCTGCTGTCATTGCAGTGAGGAAGCGCGCGCCTTCGATCGTGGGGTCGGCATCGGCCAGTGCGAGCAGGGCAGGGACCAGAGCGGCGTTCGGATGGGTCGGGCCGGGGTCGAACGTTTCGCCGGGCTCTGTCAGCCCATATGCACCGATCGCTAGCCGGGGTGGGATAGAGCGATGGCATACCCCGCCCCTGCAAATCCTTTTCGCTACTTTTATTCGTCACCCGAAGGTGATCCGGCTGGTGGTGATGATGTACGTGCGATTTCCGCGGTCGCTGCGCAATGTTGAGGATCTGCTGGTCGAACGTGGTATCGACATCTGTCATAAGACGGTGCGGATGTGGTGGAACAGGTTCACCCGATGTTCGCCGGCGAAGTCTCGCAAAACCGTGCCAGGCCACTGCGGCGGGCCGTTGACAGGGCGGGACAAAGCGATCAAGTGAACGTTCTCAATGAAGCGTGGGTTGAACCACGTGATGATTAAAAAGGGGGGCGATATGCGCCGTTTTACAGCTCGGACGCTTTCGAAACTGGTATTATCCGCATCCACGCTGGCGATCGCCGGCCTGCCGCAAGTCGCCGCCGCGCAGGACGCCGCGGCCACGCTTGGCAATCCGGGCCCGTCCGAGATCGAACCCTCCGTCGCCGAGCAGGACCCCACCGGCGACGAGATCGTCGTTACCGGTATCCGGGCTAGTCTGCGCCAGGCGGTGGATATCAAGCGCAACGCGCAGGGCGTGGTCGATGCGATCTCGGCCGAAGACATCGGCAAGTTCCCCGACACCAACCTGGCCGAATCGCTGCAGCGCATCACCGGCGTGTCGATCGATCGCTCGAATGGCGAAGGGCAGTTCGTCACGGTCCGCGGCTTCGGCCCGCAATACAATCTCGTCACGCTGAACGGCCGCCAGATGCCGACCTCGTCGCTTGGCGATGGCGCCAGCGCGCCCGCGTCACGCTCGTTCGATTTCGCCAATCTCGCGTCCGAAGGCATCGCCGCGGTCGAAGTGTACAAGACCGGCCGCGCCGCGGTGCCGTCGGGCGGGATCGGTTCGTCGATCAACATCCGCACGCCGCGCCCGCTCGACCGGCCCGGCTTTCGCGGGTCGGTCGCGGCCAAGGGTGTCGTCGACACCTCGCAGAACGGCAAGAACCAGGTGACGCCCGAAGTGTCCGGTGTGGTCAGTGCGACGTTCGGCCCCGCCGACCAGTTCGGCATCCTGCTCTCGGGCAGCTACCAGAAGCGCAACGCCAGCGTGAACACCGGCTCGGTCGGGTTCGGCAATTCGTTCCTGGGCAACGAAAACGATTGGGGTACGCTCGGGCCGGAAGGGCCCAATGTCATCAATCGTCCTGGCCCCGACGACGTGTACGAAGTGCCGCAGAGCGCCGCGTACAATCTCACCGACATCAAGCGCGAGCGCATCAACGGCCAGTTGGTGCTCCAGGCGCGCCCGACCGACTCACTGACCGCGACGGTCGATTTCACCTATTCGCGCAACAAGGTGGAAGCCCGCGACAGCAGTGTCGGCATCTGGTTCAACTTCGGCGATACGTCGACCTCGTGGACCGATGGCCCGGTTGCCGGCCCGGTGTTCTACACCGAGCGGTTCGGCCCCGGTAAGGATCTGTCGTACAGCGGCTCGCTGACCGCGAACGTGACCGAGAACAAGTCGCTCGGCGGCAATCTGAAGTGGGACGCGCCGGGCGGCGTTACCGTCTCGCTCGACGCACATCATTCGACCGCGGAATCCAAGCCGACCAATCGGTTCGGCACCAGCACGTCGGTCGGCTCGGCGATCTTCGGCGTGGCATCGCAGACGGTGGACTTCACCAAGGACCTGCCGGTTATTTCCTACGTCATGCAGCCGGGCATCGATGCGCTCAACCCGGCGCTGATCAACGCAACGGGCAATTCGTTCCGCAACGCCTATTTCCGCGACCGGATCAACCAGATCCAGTTGAGCGGCAAATACGAGCATGACGGCGACTTCCTCGATTCGATCGACGTCGGCTTCTCGTACGTCGACAACAAGGTGCGCTCGGCCTATGGCTTTACGCAGAACGACACCTGGGGTGGCGTCGGCACGCCGGCGGACCTACCGGACGATCTGTTCGAGCTCGTCAGCCTGCCGGACAAGTTCAAGGGCGTCGACGGCGCAAATTCGGGGATCATCCCGGCTTACTACCGCTTCAATTTCGAACGGATGGTCGATCTGCTCGACAGCAAGTTCAACATCTGCGGCGGTGACGGCAACTGCCTGGCCAATTACGAAACCGACCGTCGCATCCGCGAAAAGACGATCTCGCCCTATGTCCAGGTCAACACCAAGTTCGATATGTTCGGCCGCGCGGCGCACATCATCGGCGGGGTACGCTATGATCAGACGACGATCAGCTCGGCATCGCTGACGCCGATCCCGACCGGTACCGCCTGGGTGGCCGCCGGCGAATTCAACATCACCTATGGCACGGCAAACACGTTCCTGACGAACAAGGGCAGCTATCAGAACTGGTTGCCCGCGATTGATTTCGACATGCAGCCGATCGACAACGTGAAGCTGCGCGCGTCGTACAGCCACACGATCACCCGTGCCGATTACAACAGTCTGCAGGGCGGCCTGACGCTCAATCGCCAATTCGGGATCGCCGGCGGTGGTGGTTTGCAGGGCAACCCCAACCTGGTGCCGTTCCTGTCGAAGAATATCGATGTGTCGGCGGAATGGTATTATGGCGACACGAGCTACATTTCTGTCGGTTATTTCCGCAAGAAGGTGAAGAACTTCATCAACTCGCAGGAGATCGAGCGTTCGGCCTTCGAGTTGCGCAATCCGGGCGACGGGCCACGTTTCCGTGCTGCACAGGCGGCGCTGGGCGGAACGACCGACGTGTTGCGGATTCGCGACTATATCCTGCGCAACTATCCGGGTTCGGTAGCCGTCACCCGGGATGCGGCGGGTAATCCGATTCTTTCCAACGGTTTGTATCAGGGAAGCATCTTCGGCCTGCCGGAAGACGGGCTGGTCAACTTCCGCGTCGGCACGCCGTTCAACTCGGACCAGAAGGCGACGATCGACGGCTTCGAATTCGCCATCCAGCACAATTTCTGGGATACCGGGTTCGGCACGATCCTGAACTATACGATCGTCAACGGCGACGCGAAGTTCAACAATGCGCTGAACCCCAATACCGGCCAGTTCGCGCTGGCGGGCTTGAGCGATAGTGCGAATGCGGTGCTGTACTACGACAAGAACGGGCTGCAGGCGCGTGTCGCCTATAACTGGCGCGACGAATTCTACGAGAGCGGCAATCCCAACCCGGTCTATGTCGAGAAATATGGCCAGGTCGACGCCAGCGCGAGCTACGTGTTCGTCAAGGGGCTGACCGGTTTCGTCGAGGCGATCAACCTGACCGGCGCGAGCCGTCGCGGCCATCGTCGGTCGGACAATTTCGTCACCTTCTCGCAGCCCGGCGACGCGCGCTATTCGGCCGGCGTACGCTTCAGCTTCTGATGGGCACGCGCCGCATTCGATGCTGACAGAAAGGACCATCCCCGGCGCACGGGGGTGGTCTTTTTCTTGCGCCACAGCCAGACACGCGGACGCGAGCAGTAAGGCCGAACGGCATGGAACATCCAGTGACAGGGATCGTCATCGTCGGCGGCGGCACCGCCGGCTGGCTGGCGGCGTGTCTGATCGCGGCGCAGGCCGATCAGCGGGCGGTGCGAGCAATCTCCGTCACGCTGATCGAATCCCCCGAGGTAGCCACGATCGGGGTCGGCGAAGGCACCTGGCCGACAATGCGGCGCACGCTGCAACGGATCGGCATTTCGGAAACCGAGTTTCTGCTCGCGTGCGATGGCGCGTTCAAGCAGGGCTCGCGTTTCGTCGGCTGGCGTGATGGCGGCGCGGACGACGCCTATCTCCATCCGTTCGGTCCGCCGATCGAAGGCGACCCGCGCGACGTGGTGGCGGCGTGGCGCGATTCCGCCGGCGTGGGAGCGTTCGCCGACCTCGTCACGGCGCAGGCCCAGGTCTGCGCCGGCAATCTCGCGCCGCGCCAGCGTGCCATGCCCGATTATGCCGGCGCGCTGAACTATGCCTATCATCTCGATGCCGGGAAGCTCGCCGCATTGCTGATGCGCCACGCGACCCAGCGTCTCGGCGTCCGCCATGTGCGCGATCATGTGATGGCGGTGGAAGCGGCGGACGACGGCGATATCGCGGCGGTCGCCACGCGCGACCACGGCGCGATCACCGGCGATCTGTTCCTCGATTGCACCGGGCACGCCGCGCTGCTGATCGGTGCGCATTACGGCGTGCCGGTGATCGATCGCGGCGGTGAACTGTTCAACGATTCGGCGCTCGCGGTGCAGGTGCCGGTGGCGCCGGACAGCGTGATCGCCTCGCAGACCAACGCCACCGCGCACGCTGCCGGCTGGATCTGGGATATCGGCCTGCCGACGCGCCGCGGCGTGGGCTGCGTATATTCCTCGGCGCATATGCGCGACGATGAGGCAGGGGCGACGCTCGACGCCTATCTTCGCCGCACCGCGCCCGACGCCGATCTCGCACAATTGCCCTTTCGCCAGCTCCGCTTCCGCTCCGGCCATCGCGAAGCCTTCTGGTACCGCAATTGCCTGGCGATCGGCCAAGCCGCCGGCTTTCTCGAGCCGCTCGAAGCCTCGGCGATCGTCATGATCGAATTGTCGCTCGACGCGCTGCTCGACGGCTTCCCGGCGAGCCGGGCGGCGATGCCGCTCCACGCCGCGCGGTTCAACGCGCTGTTCCGCTATCGCTGGGACCGGATCGTCGAGTTCCTCAAGCTGCATTACGTGCTGAGCAAGCGCGACGAGCCCTATTGGCGCGATCATCGCGACCCCGCGTCAATCCCGCCGCGGCTTGTCGACCTGCTGGTGCTGTGGCGGCACCAGCCGCCGTCGCGCACGGATCTGCCGATGGCGGAAGAGGTGTTCCCAGCGGCGAGTTACCTTTATGTGCTGTACGGTATGGGTTTCACTCCTCCCTCGGATGGCGCGTTCATCGGCGCGCGCGATGGCGTCGCCGCGGCGCTGCACCGGGTCGAGCAGCGCGGGCGCACGCTCGCCGCGAGCCTGCCGGGCAACCGCGCCTATCTCGACGCGCTGCGTGCGCCTGCCTCACCGGAAACCGTCTCCTGATGCCCGATCACCAGCTGCTGACCGCCGAAACCCATGCCACGGTGCGGGTGCGCACCGATTCCGCCGCCGCGCTCGGCGACGCGGTGATGTGCTGCCTGACCGTGCCCGCCGAATTTCGGCAGGTGCAGGAGCATTACCCGATCCTGTTCCGCCAGAATGCCGAGCGCATCGCCTTCACCGCGCTCGCCATGTTCGGCTTTACCGAGGACGAGAACCTGTTCCTCGGGCCGGACGGCTGGGACGCGCGCTACCGCCCGCTGGCGATCGCGATCCAGCCGTTCCTGATCGGGCGCAGCGCGGACGATGCCGCTACGAAGCAGGTGCATATCGACATGGGCAGTCCGCGCATCGGCGGCGAAGAGGGCGTGCGGCTGTTCGACGATACGAGCCGGCCGACGCCGTATCTCGACGACATGGCGGAGAAACTTGGTGCGCTGGACCAGGGATACCAAGCGTCCGCCGGCTTCTTCGATGCGCTGCGCCGCCACGATCTGCTCGAACCGCTGACGCTGGAAGTGACGCTCGACAGCGGCGCGGTCAATCGGCTGGTCGGCTTCCATGTCATCCACGAGGAACGGTTGCGCGACCTCGACGGCGATGCGCTCGGCGATCTGCACCGCGAGGGGCATCTGATGCCGATCTTCATGGCGATCGCCTCGCTTGGCCATCTCGGCGATCTCGTCGCGCGCAAGAACCGGCGCGGCGATGGCTGAGGCCGACCCCGGCGGCGCCGCGGGTACACCGGTGCCCGAGGTGACGGTCAGCGACGCCGCCGATCTCGACGCGCGGCTGCGCGCGGCGACCGCGCCGTTCGTCGTGCGCGGGCTGGTCAAGGATTGGCCGCTGGTCGTGGCCGGGCGCCGTTCGGCCCGCGAGGCGCGCGCCTATATCGCCGCGCATGCCCGCCCGGTGCCGTTCGCCGTCTCGGTCGGCACATCCGAGAGCGATGGCCGGTTGTTCTATGACGACGCCATGGGGATGAACTTCCGTATGATGCAGGCCAAGCTGCCTGCGATCTTCGCGAAGATCGACGCGTTCGAGGGGCAGGCGGGCGCGCCGCCGATCTATCTTGGATCGGTCGACCTGCACGATTTCTTCACCGGGCTGCACGAGGCCAATCACGTCGATCTCGGCCAGCGCATGGCGTTGGCCAGCATCTGGATCGGCACGCGCACGCGGATCGCCGCGCATAACGATCTGCCCGCCAATCTCGCCTGCGTCGCGGCCGGCCGGCGGCGGTTTACGCTGTTCCCGCGCGAGCAGTTCCGCAATCTGTACCTTGGACCGGTGGACAATACGCCGGCTGGCCGGGCGATCAGCATGGTCGATTTCCACGCGCCGGACTTCGCTGCGTACCCACGCTTCGCCACCGCGCTGGCGCACGCGCAGGTCGCCGAACTGGCGGCGGGCGATGCGCTCTACATCCCGCCGATGTGGTGGCACCATGTAGAGGGGCTCGACGCGTTCAACGTGCTCATCAATTACTGGTGGCGCGATGCCCCATCGTGGCTCGGCCAGCCACAAGATGCGCTGAACCACGCGCTGCTCGCGATCCGCGACCTGCCCGCCGATCAGAAGGCGCACTGGCGCGACATGTTCGACCATTACGTCTTCGGCAATGACGAGGCGGTCGTCGCGCATATCCCGGAAGCAGCGCGCAGCGTGCTCGCGCCGCTGACGCCGCAGAGCGCCGGGCGGCTGCGCGCCTTCCTGCTGCGGCAGTTGAGCAAATGACCGTGGAAGGAATGCCTGTGCGTCGTATCGTCGTTGCCGGAGGCGGAACTGCGGGCTGGATGGCCGCCGCCGCGATCGCCCGCACGATGGGCCGCGCGGCCGAAGTGACGCTGGTCGAATCCGACGCGATCGGGACGATCGGCGTGGGCGAATCGACCATCCCGCCGTTGGTCAATTACAACCGTATCCTGGGCATCAACGAAGCCGATTTCATGCGCGCGACGCAGGCGACGTTCAAGCTCGGCATCCTGTTCGACGGCTGGAAGGATGGCGGCGACCGCTATTTCCATTCCTTCGGCGTGACCGGCAAGGATCACTGGGCGGCGGGATTCCAGCATTTCTGGCTGCACGGGCTGCAGCATGGGCACCAGCAGCCATATGACGAGTATTGCCTCGAGCTGATCGCCGCATTGCAATCGAAGTTCGCGCATCTGCCCGATAACGGCATGAACTATGCCTATCAGCTCGATTCGACGCTCTACGCCAAGTTCCTGCGCGAGATGGCGGAAGCGGACGGCACGACGCGCGTCGAGGGCAAGATCTGGCGCGTCGAGCTCGACGGCGAAAGCGGCGACATTGCCGCGCTGGTATTGGAGTCCGGCGCGCGGATCGAGGGCGACCTGTTCCTGGACTGCACGGGTTTCCGCGCCTTGCTGATCGAGCAGGCGCTGCATGCCGGCTACGACGACTGGACGCATTATCTGCCGTGCGATTCGGCGATCGCGGTGCAGACCGAGAATGTCGGGCCGGCGGTGCCGTACACGCGCGCGATGGCGCACGATGCCGGCTGGCAATGGCGCATCCCGCTGCAGCATCGCACCGGCAACGGCATCGTCTATTGCAGTCGTTATCTGTCGCATGACGAGGCGGAAGCGCGGTTGCTCGGCAACCTCGCGGGCGAGACGCTGACCGCACCCAACAGATTGCGCTTCACGACCGGCGCGCGGCGCAAGCAATGGCATCGCAACTGCATCGCGATCGGTCTGGCGAGCGGCTTCATGGAGCCGCTCGAATCGACCAGCATCCATCTGATCCAGCGCGCCGTGCTGCGCTTGCTGCGGATGCTGCCGGCGGGAGAGATCAGCGTGCGCGACGTGGCCGAGTTCAACGACCAGCAACATACCGACATGCTGCAGATCCGCGATTTCCTGATCCTGCATTACAAAGCGACGGAGCGCGCTGACAGCGCGTTCTGGCGTCAGTGCCGCGACATGGAGATCCCCGACACGCTGGCGCAGAAGATCGATCTGTTCCGCGACACCGGCCGCGTGTTCCGCAAGAACGAGGAATTGTTCGCCGAGAACAGCTGGGTGCAGGTGATGATGGGGCAGGGCATCATGCCCCGATCTCATCACCCAATTGCCGCCAAATTGCGCGACGAGGAACTCGATCGGCTGCTGTCGATGCTGCGCGAGCAAGTGCAGCATACCGTCGCCGGGCTGCCCGGGCATGCCGCCTATGTCGCGCGATATTGCGGCGCGCCATCGCCTGCCGACGCTTGAGCGCGCCCCGCATGGCCAGACGCCGCCAGTCGGTCACGATCAAGCATGTCGCCGCCGATGCCGGCGTGTCGCTGCAGACGGTCAGCCGCGTGATCAACAAGGAGCCGAACGTACGGCCCGAGATGATGCTGCGCGTGCAGGAAGCGATCACGCGGCTCGGCTACGTGCCGTCGATTGCCGCGCAGCGCATGGGCGGATCGCGCTCCCACCTGATCGTGTCGCTCAACGATCGCGACCGCACGATCGCCGACTGGCGCGACCGGCAGGGCGTCGATTGGGTCGGGCAGATGCTGCTCGGTGGGATGCTGACCTGCGCCGAGCACGGCTATCGCCTGATAATCGAACTGGTCGACACGCATAGCGACCATATCGAGCGTGAACTGCTCGCCGCGATCGCGGCGCTGCAGCCCGATGGCGTGATCCTGACGCCGCCGCATTCGGAGAACCCGCTGATCACCAATCTGCTCGCCGAGCAGTGCATCAGCTTCGCGCGGATCGGTTCGCTGAAAAGCGGCCCAGGCTTCGCGATGACGATGGACGACGAGCGCGCCGCGCGGATCGCCACCGAGCATCTGCTGGCGCTCGGTCACCGGCAGATCGGCTTTATCGCTGGGCCAGCGGAGTATGAACTGAGCGGCTGGCGCGTCGATGGCTGGCGGCAGGCGATGGCCGCGGTGGGGTGCGACACCGTCGGGCTGCTCGCGCAGGGCGATTTCGGGCATGAGTCGGGGCGCGTGGGCGCGGCGGTACTGCTCGATGGCGCCGTGCCGCCGACCGCGATCATCGCGAGCAACGATCGCATGGCGCTCGCCACGCTCGATGTCGCGCGCACGCTTGGGCTCGACGTGCCGGGCGATCTGTCGCTGATCAGTTTCGACGATACGCCGATGGTGCATTTTACCCACCCGCCGCTTACCGCGATCTCGCAGCCGATCGCCGAAGTTACCGCCCGCGCGGTCGAGCTGATCATCGCGGACCAGACCGGGCAGGAGACACCGGACGCGCCGATCGTCGTGCCCGCCACGCTGATCGTGCGCAATTCCACCACCGTACCAAGGGAGAGCAAGTGATGAGCAAGCGGATCTATGCCGGCCTGTTGGCGCTGGCGACGATGGGCAATGCGCAGCAGCCCGCCAAGGCACCGACGCTCGGTGCGACCAACGTCGCGGTCAATGCGGCGATGGCGGCGCCCACGACGGCGCCGTCCTGGGCTGACGAGTTCGACGGCACGGCGGTCGACCAGAAGAAGTGGCGCTTCGATACGGCGTTCAACAAGACCGGCTGGTTCAACAACGAGAAGCAATATTACGCCAAGGACCGGCCTGAGAACACGCGGCTGGCGGACGGCCGTCTGGTGATCGAGGCACGGCGCGAGGCGCTGTCGACGATGCCGGATTGGGGCGGGCAGGGCTATAGCTCGGCCAAGCTCGTCGCGACCAAGCCGACGCGCTACGGCTTTTACGAGATCCGCGCCAAATTGCCCTGCGCGCGCGGCGCCTGGCCTGCGATCTGGATGCTGCCGCAGAGTGGCAAGTGGCCGGAAATGGGCGAGATCGACATCATGGAGATGGTCGGCCACGACGCCAACGTGATCCACGCGACGTTGCACACTGGCCTGTTCAACCACGTAAAAGGCACCCAGCGCGGTGCGCAGCGGACCATTCCGACCGCATGCACGGAATTTCATCGCTATCAGATGGACTGGACTGCGGATTCGATCACCATCGGCGTCGATGATCGTGCGTATATGCGGGTCCGCAACGATCAGGCCGGCGGGCATGGCGCCTGGCCGTTCGATAAGCCGTTCAACCTGATCCTGAATCTAGCGATCGGCGGCGATTGGGGCGGCGCGAAAGGGATCGACGACACCGCGCTGCCGCAGCGGATCGAGGTAGATTACGTGCGACTGTGGGACAGCGCCTGACCTGCCGAATTCGCCCCCGTCGCAGCCGCAAGTCGGAACGGCAATTAAACGACGGTGTCGACTCTGTCAGAGCAAATGCACCAATCGGACTCTGTCAGACCTAATGCACCGATCGTTATAATGGCCAGGATAGGAGAGGGGTATACCCCATCCGCCCAAGCCGCAGAGCGCTTTTCGCTACTTCAACTCATCGCCCGAAGCGATTCGGCTGGTGGTTATGATGTACGTTCGATTTCCGCTGTCGTTGCGCAACGTCGAAGACCTGCTGTTCGAGCGCGGCACCGATATCCGCCACAAGACGGTGCGAATGTGGTGGAACAGGTTAGGGCCGATGTTCGCCGGCGACATACGCCGGCAGCGTATCTCGCGCATGCGCGGTTTTCGTCACTGGCGCTGGCATCTGGACGAGATGTACGTAAAGGTGAGTGGCGAGATGGTCTACCTCTGACGAGTGGTCGATCACGAGGGCGAGATCCTCGAAAGCTACATCACCAGGACCCGCGACAAGGAGGCAGCGCTCGCCTTCATGAAGAAGGCGCTGAAGCGTGACGGCAGCCCGAAGGCGATCACCACCGATGGTCTGCGTTCCTACCGCGCAGCGATGAAAGAACTGGGCAACGAGCAGAAGCAGGAGGTCGGACGCTGGGCCAACAACCGGGTTGAGAACAGCCATCTGTTCTTTCGAAGACGAGAGCGGGCGATGCTCAGGTTCAGGCGGATTAAGTCGCTACAGAAGTTCGCGGGTGTGCACGCCAACGACCATCACTTCAAGCTAGAACGCCACCTGATCGACCACGAGACCTACAAGGAACGCCGCTCAGCCGCACTGGCTGAGTGGAGCATGATCGCGAGCTAGGCTGTCCTGCTCAAAGAGCGAAATGCATGGTGTGGAGAGCGGCTCGCTTTAGACTGACATCACCCCAGCGAGCAATCAGGCCGACCTGTTCAGGGGCGGGCGGCGCGCGACTCTCATTTAAACTGCCGGACGTCGCGCATACCAGCCGTAGCTCGCGATCACAGCGTAGCAGATGGCGGGTACCGTCAGCGCGAATGCAAGACTTCCACTAACGTCTGCCAAATGCCCGGTCAGCGGCGGGATGATCGCGCCGCCAACGATGGCGGTTGCGATCACGCCCGACCCTTCTGCCGCGCGGGATCCTAGGCCTTCGCTGGCGAGACTGAAGATGGTGGGAAACATAATGGAATTCATCAGGCCGATCATCAGCAGCGCATAGCCTGCCGTGGTGCCGCTGGAATTGGCCGACAGCAGGATCAGCGCGATGGCGCCGATCGCCGCGGACGCCAGCACCTTACCGGGGGAGACGTAACGCAGCACCCCGGCGCCGATAAACCGCCCGATCAGCGCGCCACCCCAATAGAGGAAGACATGCTTGCCTGCGGCCTGCTCGCCTAAGCCCAGCACGTTGCCTTGCATCAGGTAGCTGACGATCAGCGACCCGATTGCGACTTCGGCACCGACGTACAGGAAGATGCACAACGCGCCGATCCCGAAGCGCGGACGCTTCAGCAGATCAAACGCGTGAAAGATGCTGCCGCTTTGGTCCTGCTGTGTCTTGAGCCGGTTCCGTCGCGTCCACACCACGGCCGCAACGATCAACAAGGCGATGGCAAGCCCGAGATAGGTCTTCACCACGACCTGCGTCTCCGCCGCCCGATAGGCATCAAGCGATGCGCCGCTGAGAGTGCTCGCATCGACGGTTGCAAGGCTGCCGAGGATCACGATCGACCCGACATATGGGAAGATCGTCGTGCCGAGCGAGTTGAATGCCTGGGCGAAGGTCAGGCGGCTATGCGCGGTGCGCGGCGGCCCGAGGAGCGAGATCAGCGGATTGGAAACCACTTGGACCACGGTGATGCCCGAGGCCAGCACGAACAATGCGAACAGGAACACGCCGAACGTGGCCGAGGCGGACGCCGGAATAAACAGCAGGCAGCCTGCCGTCATCGTCACAAGACCAACAACTGCGCCCCGCATATAGCCGTAACGACGCACGAGCGCGGCACCGGGGATCGAGATCAGGAAATAGGCTGCAAAAAAGGCGGACTGGACAAGCATCGCTTGGAAATAGCTGAGGGTGAAGAGGTCCTTCAGCTTCGGGATGATCACGTCGTTCAAACTCGTGATACCGCCGAAGATGAAGAACAGTGCGAATACGAAGACGCGCAGATCGGGTGCATCGACATGGCCGGCATCGGCCGTTTGCGGCAGCGGATCCATGCTGCTGGCCGTGTTCGGTGCCGGTGCGAGTGCCATAATGTTCTCTCCTAACCCCAAATGATCCTGTCGGACGGGTGACACCCCGGCACCGTAGAGGCGGTGGCGTGGGTCTCGTAGATGATATTCTGCCGTGTGGCCACGGAGCTAAGCACTACGGCTACCGTCGGTGGCAGGCTATTCACCCATAAAACGTCCGTCGCGCGCGTGGCGTTTAACCGCGCGCAACACAGAAGCATGGGTATCAAGCTTGAATTAGCAGATGATCATTCCGCAGCCAGAGCGGCGCGAGGCATAGCGGTATCGAGGACAGGGGAAGCACCGCTTCGCGCATCGGAATGCCCAGCACATTTTCCGCGAAAGCGCGGCGAGCTTTCATTCGTGCCCACATTTCCGGGTAGCGGGTGGCTATATCACTGCGCAGAGCGGCATCGGCAAACACCACACTGTCCTCGCAATTCAGCGCCCAGCCGTCGCGCATCGGAGTGGGGATGATGTCTACCTGCATGTGCATCCCCGACCGGATGCGATCGGTCGATCCCGGACGGATCGGCGTGTGCGACCATTCCTCATGTCCCGTAAGATGGCCCGGATTAAGCAAGGAGCGTAGTCCGCCTTCAGCCAGTGTTTCGCTGACCCCGGCGTACAGATCACCACCCGCAATGCCGATGTCCGCGAGGGCATACCAGCGGATGAGGCCAGCAAAATACGCCGACGCGATGGCGACGAATTCTTCATTGTGGTCATCGACGAGACCCGCGCGGGCGGTCAGCCCGCCCCACAGACCTACCGCCGTTGAAGCTCCGTCACCTTTAGAGATACGTCGCCAACCAGGACTAGCGAGCCCGATGACCGGGCCGCCGGCGGCATTGCCGGTTGCGAGCATCGCATGCACATTCATCGGTTCGCCGCGGTACATCAGGCTGAGTGCGGCGTCGCGCTCCAGATCGCCAGCGCGTGTTCCGCACACGACGCTCCAGACCATCTCCGACGCACGGGCCGCCGCGGCTTCAAAAATCGCGACTTGATCGGCGTCTATGATCGAGCGCTGCCCTTTTTCGGGGTGCAACATCACCGATGTAACGTCCCTGACCTGCTCCGCCCCCGCGACGCTTCGCAAAGCTTGTAGATAGATTGCGGGCACGAAGCTCGGCGCCTCACCTCCATCCCATTCGTCATCGCCCAGATATTTCCATCCCACCACGCCGCAGCTATCGCCGGGGCGCAACCCGGCGCTGCGCAGCACGTCAGTAATTCGTGGTGCCTTGCTGCGATCCTGCCCTAACAGGCTCATCGTCTGCGATAACAGCACCTCGACGTCCGGTAATGTGGACAGGGCGGCGTAGGATTCGCACTCGTTCCCCGTGATAAGGACCCTGCGGCCGCCCGGCCCCAGCAGCAGCAACGCCTCCTCGAACCGGGGTTCGAAGCCCGTCAGGAACATGACATTGGCAAGGTGTTCGCGGTCAGAATAAACGGCCAGCCAGTCGGTACCAGCGGCGTTCAGCGCCGCATCGCAGCGTGCGGCATAGGTGCTGCCAGGAAGGATCGGTGGTGGGGCGACCGGCCCGAAATCGGGAATGGATACCTGGCTAAGGGCAATACTCATGGCCGTCGTTCTCCCTTAAGGCGATCTTGCAAGCGGCAATATATATGACTTATACCTATGTCAAAGGACGATGTATGTGGAAATTAGCTGGATTGCTTAGCTTGGCTTTGGCATTGCCGCCGTCCTCAGCGCTGGCGTCTGATCGCCGTTCAACAGCACATGTGCGGGATGTTACGATCGCCCGCGACACATTCGGCATTGCTCACATCCGCGGCCGTAGTGATGCCGATGCAGTGTTCGGCATGATGTATGCGCAGGCTGAGGATGATTTTCCCCGTATCGAGCGCAATTACTTGGCTGCAATGGGGCGGTTGGCCGAAGCGGAGGGTGAGGCGGTTGTGTGGGCGGATCTGCGCCAGCGGCTTTTTCTCGACTTGGATGGCTTGCGCCGCGACTATCGGCGCAGTCCGACATGGCTGCGCGTGTTGATGAATGCCTGGTCGGACGGGCTCAATCATTATCTTGCGACCCACCCGTCGGTGCATCCGCGCCGGATCAACCATTTCGAACCTTGGATGGCGCTGGCTTTTTCGGAGGGTAGCATCGGCGGGGATATCGAGCGTGGCGTTGATCTTGCCGCACTCGAATCCTTTTACGGCGGCGGCAAGAGCGGCGCGCCGGCGCGATTGGCAAACGCTGGGAGACTGATCGAACCCAAGGGCTCGAACGGCATCGCCATTGGCCCGTCGCGCAGCGCCAGCGGCTATCCCCTGTTGTGGATCAATCCACACACCTCGTTCTTCTTTCGTGCCGAACAGCAGGTGACCAGCGCGCAAGGGCTCGACGTCTATGGCGCTGCAACGTGGGGGCAGTTCTTCGTCTATCAGGGCTTCAACAAGCATCTCGGCTGGATGCACACGTCGAGCGGCGTGGACACGATCGACGAGTTTGCGGTGGAAGTGGCGCGGCGCGGCGGTCGGCTATCCTATCGCTACGGCCGCGCGTGGCGGCCGATCCGGCAGCGGATCGTGGCGCTTGGCGTGCGCCAGCCGGACGGCACGATCGCCACCCGCCGGTTCACCGTGCTAGCGACGCATCACGGGCCGATCATCCGGCAGGAAAATGGGCGCTGGATCGCGGTGGCTATGCTCAACCGCCCGCGCGCCGCACTCGAACAGAGCTATCTGCGTACCCGCGCCGGGTCGCTGGCGGACTATCTTGCAGTGTCCGATCGCAAGGCCAATGCGTCGAACAACACGATCCTCGCCGCGGCTGATGGCACGATCGCCTATCTGCACCCGCAATTCGTGCCGATTCGCGATGACCGGTTCGATTACACGCGTCCGGTCGATGGCAGCGATCCGGCGACAGACTGGCATGGCCTGCATGCGCTGAAGGATCTGCCGCAGGTGGTGCGTCCGGCGACCGGTTGGGTGGTCAACACCAACAACGCGCCGTGGACCGCGGCGGGCACCGACAGCCCCAAGGCGGCTAATTTCCCGCGCTATATGGACCTGCTCGGCGATAACCCCCGCGGCGACCATGCCACTGCGTTGCTGTCGCGTGGCGCGCTCTTTTCACCGCAGACGTTGATGCGCACTGCGTTCGATAGCTTCCTGCCGTTGTTCGATCAGCAGATACCGCGCTTGCAGAAGGGCTTCGACGCGCTGCCGCCTGGCGACACCCTGCGCCAGCGGCTGGCCGCACCGCTGGCGCTGTTGGCGGGCTGGGACCGCCGCTGGGGCACCGAGTCCGAAGCGACCACGCTCGCCGTGCATTGGGGCGAGGCGTTGTGGGCGAGCGAAGGGCCAAAGGCCGCGGCTGCCAATGTGCCGATCTTCGGCTATCTCACCGCCCGCACGACGGATGCCGACCGCGTCGCTGCGCTTGATGCGGCCGTCGCGCGAATGCAGCGCGATCTCGGCAGCTGGCGCGTCGCCTGGGGGCGGATCAACCGCTTTCAGCGGCTCGACGGAGCGATCGCCCCGCGCTTCGACGATCGCGCGGCGAGTCTGCCGATCGGTTTCACTTCGGGCAATTTCGGGTCGCTCGCGGCATTCGGCGTCGATCGTCAACCTGGGCAGCGCTGCCTGTACGGCACCAGCGGCAACAGCTTCGTCGCGGTGGTCGAGTTCGGGCCGAGCGTGCGTGCCTGGGCCGTGTCCGCGGGCGGCGAAAGCGGCGATCCGGCCTCGCCGCATTTCGACGATCAGGCAAGGCGCTATGCAAGCGGCGAACTGCGCCCGATCATCCTCGATCCTGCCGGGGCGGGGCGACCCTATCATCCCGGCGACGCCCGCCCGGCTCAACTCGCCCGTACCGGTCCGTCGCCCGGCACGCCCTGCGGCGTGCCGTGACGGCGTCTAGGGTCGCGGCGGATGGTTGCTGGCGGCGAGCAGCAGATCGAGCGCGCCGCGAATGAGATTGCTCATGAGCGTGCCCGCCAGCTGCGCGCGGCCGCCGACAATCGCGTCGGCGACCTTCTTGTGATCGAGCGCGCTGGCCCGCGGCACGCCCTTATATTCGTTGGTGCGCCGGATCGAGAAGCGCAATGTCGTCTCGGCCAGGCCAGTGAATTGCCGCATGAACCGGTTGTTGCTCGCCTCGAGCACGGCGATGTGGAACGCGATGTCCGCCTCCAGTGCGTCCTCCTCGCCGCGGTCGGCGGCATACATGCGGTCGATCGCATCGATGATCGCGCGCCGCTGCGGCCCGCTGGCGGAGTGTGCCGCGAGCGACGCGGCGCGCGGCTCGATCGACATGCGGATCTCGGTAAAATCGATCAGCAGGTCGATCGAAAACGCGCGTTGCAGCATCCAGCGCAGCACGTCCGGATCAAGCAGGTTCCAGCTCTCTTCCGGCTGCACCAACGTCCCCGCACGCTTCCGCGCAAGCAAAAGTCCCTTCGCCGTCAGCATCTTGACGGCTTCGCGCAGCACCGGCCGACTGGCGGCATAGCTCAGGCACAATTCGGCCTCGGTCGGGAAGGGTTCGCCCGGGCGGTAGGTCTGCGTGACGATCGCCAGACCCAGGTCGTTGACGATGCTCGATGTGAGGTTGCGGCCATCATCGGCCGGTAGGCGCGCGGTATCCTCGAACGATGCCTCGTCACCAGGATCGGCGCGTACGATCTTATCGGTCTTCAACATGCGGCACTGAATATCCGCATCTCCACCAAAGCGCCATGCGCGGTTGATCCGATCAGAACGCGCATGGCGTGGGCGGCAATCCTTTTGCGCCGGGGTCGATCTCGAACAGGGCACCGTCTTCTGGTCCGCCCGGCGACTCGAGTGCGGCCGAGGTGACGAACAACCGATCGAGACGGTCCCCGGCAAAGGCGCAACTGGTGATGTTGACCGCAGGCAGCATATGCGATCGAACCAGTTGCCCGGCGGGGTCGAAGCGGCTGATCCGACTGCCGCCCCAATGCGCGATCCACAAGCCGCCGTCGGCATCCGTCGTCATGCCATCGGGATAGCCCCATGATTCCTCGAACGTGATCAGCAGTTCGCGTGGGCCCAGCGTGCCCGCCGCATCGGCCGCAAAGCGATAGACCTCGCGGCGCCCGCTATCGGCGTGGTAGAGGTAGCGACCGTCGGGGCTGAACGCGGGGCCGTTGGTGACGGCATAGCCGTCGTCGACCTGTGTCAGGCGGCGATCGGCGTCGAGGCGGTACAGCGCCCCCGATGGTTCGCGATCTTCGTCATGCTTGGATCCGAACCACAAGCGCCCGGCGCTATCGACCTTTGCGTCGTTCAGCCGATTGCCCGGACGGTCCGGTTCGGGCGACAGGAGTGGGCGGATCGTTACCGGATCGAGCGACAGCTCGACGATCCCGCTCTTGAAGCCGGCGAGCAAATCGCCGCGATCGTAACGCTCGACCGCCCAGCCGATCCGTTCCGGCATCGGCCAGCGGCTCACGTTCAGCGTCGCCAGATCGAGCGCATTCAGCGCTTGCCCGACGATATCCACCCAATACACTCGTGCACCGAGGGACTCCAAGTCGGGCCTTCGCCGAGTTGGTCGACCCCCCTGCGCTCGATGATAATATACGCGTCCATGCGATTTCCTCTTTTCAACGAATATATATGACTTAAAGCATCTGTCGATCGGGATGATTTCAATCCCACGTATAGCGAGGGGCACTACGGCAATGCCGATTACGCGCAGATCCATGCTTGGCGGCACGGTGGCCGCAGGCGGTCTCGCTGTCGCCGGCTGCGCGCGGCCACCGCAGGATGTGCGGATCGGCTTCATCGTCAAGATGCCGCAGGAGCAATGGTTCCAGGACGAATGGCGCTTTGCGCGCGCCGCGGCACGGGACTTCGGCTTCTCATTGATCGAAATCGGCGCGGAAGATGGTGACCGGGTATTGTCGGCGCTCAACACCTTGTATGCGCGCTACGCTGGCGGGTTCGTAATCTGCGCGCCCGACCCGCGGCTTGGGCCGGCGATCGCCGATTTCGCGGGCGACAGTGGGATGAAGGCGATGTCGGTCGACGACCGCCTGACGGCCGCGGGCGGGGCGCCGATCGCGGGCATCCCGCATGTCGGCATTTCGGCGCTGGCGATCGGTGAGCTGGCGGGGACGGCGGCGGCGACCGAGGCGCAACGGCGCGACTGGGCGCCGGCCGAGACCGGCATTCTGCGGATCGCCTATGACAGTCTGGACACCGGGCGCGAGCGTACGGCGGGCGCGGTCGCTGCATTGCGCCGCAACGGTTTCACACAGGTCTTCGATGCGCCGCAGCGCACGACCGACACCGAAGGGGCGTTCACCGCGGCCGCACCGGTGCTGACCGCGCGGGCGCGGATCGATCGCTGGATCATCATCGGGCTCAACGACGAAACGGTGGTCGGTGGCGTGCGGGCGGCGGAAGGCCTGTCGTTGGCGCAGACGAGCCTGATCGGGATCGGCATCGGCGGATCCGAAGCTGCCATCGCCGAACTCGGCAAGCCGCGTGCCACCGGTTTCTTCGCCACCGTGCTGCTCAGCCCGCGGCGGCACGGCTATGACACGAGCGCGGCGATGTATCGGTGGATCGTCGGCGGGCAGCGCCCGCCAGCAGTCACGCTGACCAGTGGTACGCTGATGACGCGCAACAATTTTCGCGCCGTCCTGGCGCGAGAGGCGAAGGCTTGAGTGCGATGATCGCCTTCGACCAGGTCGGCAAGACCTTTCCCGGCGTCGTCGCACTGGATGGAGTGAGCTTCACCGTCGCCGCAGGAGAAGTCCGCGCGCTGATCGGGGAGAACGGCGCGGGCAAATCGACGCTGCTCAAGATCATGGCAGGGCAATATGCGCCAGATAGCGGCGAGTTGCGGATCGAGGGCGTGGCGCAGCGCTTCGCCTCGCCGCGCGACAGCCAGAACGCCGGCATCGCGATCATCCACCAGGAATTGCAGCTGTTCCCGCAGCTCAGCGTGGCCGAAAACCTCATGCTCGGCATGCTGCCGGCGCGGGCCGGCTTCGTTGATCGCGCGGCATTACGCGCCCGGGCGATCGCCGTGCTCGAGCGGCTCGGCGAGGCGATCGACCCCGATATGCGGCTCGGCGCGCTGTCGATCGGGCGGCGGCAGATGGTCGAGATCGGGCGCGCACTGTTGCGGGAGGCGAAAGTGATCGCGTTCGACGAACCGACCAGTTCGCTCAGCGTTCGCGAAACCGAGCAGCTCATGGCGATCATCGGCGATCTCAAGGCCAGCGGCTGCGCGATCATCTATGTCAGCCATCGCATGGACGAGGTCTATGCGCTCGCCGACAGCGCGACCGTGCTGCGCGACGGCAGGCATGTGCTCGATCTCGCGCCGGTCACGGCGGACGACGCGGATCGGCTCGTCGGCGCGATGGCGGGGCGCACGATCAGCGACGTCTATGGCTATCGTCCGCGGAAGGCGGGGCCGCCGATGGTCGAGGTGGCGGCGCTTGCCGGCCCGGGCATCGCCGCGCCCGTCAGTCTCACCGTCGCGCGTGGCGAGATATTCGGGCTATTCGGTCTGGTCGGCGCGGGGCGGTCGGAGTTGTTTCGCCTGATCTACGGCGCGACGATGCCAGATACCGGCGCGGTACGGATCGATGGCCAGGCGATCCCGCCGGGCAGCCCGCGCGCCGCGATCGCCGCGGGCCTGGCTTTGTGCCCTGAGGACCGCAAGGAGGACGGCATCGTGCCGCTGGCGCCGCTGCGGGAAAATCTGGCGCTGGCGTGGCGCAACCTGACCGGCGCGACCGCGCTGTTGCGGCGGCATGAGGAACAAGCCGGCGCGGACGAGCTGATCGGCCGGCTGCGCATCAAGACGGCCGGGCCGGAGACGGCGATCGGATCGCTGTCGGGGGGCAACCAGCAAAAGGCCGTCATCGCGCGCTGGCTGTGGGCGGGGGCGCGCGTGCTGCTGCTCGATGAGCCGACGCGCGGGATCGACGTCGGCGCGCGCAGCGAAATCTACGAGCTCATCTATCGCTTTGCCGAAGACGGCGGGACGGTGCTGTTCGCGTCGAGCGACATGGCCGAAGTACTCGGCGTCGCGGACCGGATCGCGGTGATGCGCGAAGGTGCATTGGCCGGCATCATGTCGCGTGACGAGGCGACACCCGCCGGCCTGCTCCGGCTCGCGCTGCCACAGGCCAATCAGGCCTCATCAAACCAGGATACGATCCCAGCATGACCTTGCGGACGCTTATCAAACGTATCGGGCCGCTGCTGGCATTGACGGTGCTGGTCGGCCTGTTGTCGCTGCTGGTGCCGGACTTCCTCGGCCTGCGCAATTTGCGCGGGCTGCTGCTGTCGGTCACGTTGGTCGGTACGATCGCGGCGACGATGATGCTCGTGCTGGCGATGCGCGAGGTTGATCTGTCGGTCGGCTCGATCGTCGCGCTGTCTGGCGTGCTCGCCGCCGTCGGCATTAGCGCGACGGGGAGCATCGCGCTCGGTGTGCTGGCTGGCCTGGCGGGCGGCGCGATGGTCGGCTTCGTCAACGGCGTGCTGGTAGCGGGGTTCAAGGTCAATTCGCTGATCGTCACGCTGGCAATGATGGAGGTGGTGCGCGGCCTCGCCTTCCTTGCCTCGGGCGGGGAAAGCGTCGCGATCCCGGTACAGGATTTCTACGCGCTCGGATCGGGCGGCGTGCTTGGGCTGAGCTGGCCGATCTGGTCGATGATCGGCAGTTTCGCGATCTTCGGGTTGATTCTCAAAGCCACCGTGTTCGGCCGCAACATCCTTGCGATCGGCGGCAATCCGGAAGCCGCGCGGCTGGCCGGCGTGCCGATCACCCGCGTGCGGATCATCGTGTTCACATTGCAGGGGCTGGTCGCCGGGCTGGCCGGCATCATCCTGGCGGCGCGCATCACCAGCGGCCAGCCCAATACCAGCATCGGGCTCGAGCTGGCGGTGATCTCCGCCTGCGTGCTTGGCGGCGTGTCGCTGTCCGGCGGGCTGGCCACGATCGGCGGCGTGATCATCGGCGTATTCATCATGGGCGCGGCGCAGAACGCACTCAACCTGCTCAATGTGCCGACCTTTTATCAATATGTCGTGCGCGGGGGGATCCTGCTGCTCGCTGTCGTGGCCGATCGGCTGCGACAGGACGGGCGGCTGCCGCGGATCCCCATGCGCTTCTCGAAGACCGACCGGAGCGAAACCCAGAATGTCTAAGATTGTCGCGATAGAAACCTTCCTTGTGCCGCCACGCTGGCTGTTCGTGCGGATCGAGACCAGCGATGGCGCGGTCGGCTGGGGCGAGGCCAGTCTGGAAGGCCATGCCGAAGCCGTGGTGGGCGCGTTCGAAGCGGTGCGCGACCGGCTGATCGGCGCCGATCCCGACCGCATCGAGGATGCCTGGCAATTGCTATATCGCCTTGGCTTCTACCGTGGCGGCCCGGTGTTCATGTCGGCGATATCGGGGGTCGATCAGGCTTTGTGGGATCTGCGCGGCCGCGCGCTCGGCGTGCCCGTCGCCGACCTGCTGGGCGGGCGGGTGCGCGACCGGATCCGCGTCTATGCCTGGATCGGCGGGGATCGGCCGAGCGACGTTGCCGCCGCCGCGCTCGCCCGGCGCGAGCAGGGGTTCGATGCCGTCAAGATGAATGGCACCGAGGATATCGACTGGCTGGCGGGGCCGGCCGCGGTCGATGCGGTGGTCGAGCGGCTTGGGCTAGTGCGGGATACAGGGATGGACGTCGGCGTGGATTTCCACGGCCGGGTGCACAAACCAATGGCGCGGCGCATCGTCGCCGCGCTCGAACCGCTGTCGCCGCTGTTCATCGAAGAAGTACTGCTGAGCGAACAGCCGGAGGCGATCGCACAGGTAGCGGCGCAGACCAGCGTTCCGCTTGCGCTGGGCGAGAGGCTGTTCTCGCGCTGGGACTTCAAGCCGTTCTTCGAGGCCGCGTCGGTCGATATCGCACAGCCCGATCTCAGCCATGCCGGCGGCATTTCGGAAGGGCGACGCATCGCGGCGATGGCGGAAGCGTATGACGTAGCGATCGCGCCGCATTGCCCGCTGGGGCCGCTGGCGCTGGCCAGCTGTCTACAATTGGCCGCGGCGACGCCAAATTTCGTGATCCAGGAAATGTCGCTCGGCATTCACTACAATCAGCCGGACGCTGACCTGCTCACCTATATCACCAATCCCGAGGTGCTGACGGTGACGGCGGGCAGCGTCGCCGTGCTGGAAGGGCCGGGATTGGGCGTGACGATCGACGAGGTGCGTGTGCGTGAGGCGGCGCGAACGCCCCATCGCTGGCGCAACCCGGTATGGCGCGGGTGGGACGGGTCGTTGCGGGAATGGTAAAGCCGTTCGAGGGTAAGGTGGCGCTGATCACAGGCGCCGCGGGTGGCATCGGCCATGCTGTGGCCGAAGCCTTTGCCAAGGCCGGCGCCGCGCTCGCGCTGGTCGATCGCGCAGCAGGGCAGATGTCGCTTGATGGCTTGGGCGACGCTCTGGCGATACCGTGCGACGTCGCCGATGCCGCCGCCCTAAACGCCTCGGTTGACGAGACGCTCGACCGCTTCGGGCGTTGGGATGTGCTGGTCAACGTCGCTGGCATCATGCTGTTCAAGCCGATCGAGGAGCATGACGCGGCCGACTGGCAGCATTTGCTGGCGATCAACCTGATCGCGCCGGCGCTGTTGACCGGCCATGCGCTGCGTCATCTGCCGCGTGGCGGCGCGATCGTGAACATCGCCTCGGTGCATGCGTGGCGCACCTCGGCGATGGTGTCGTCCTACGCGGCGTCAAAGGCGGCAATGGCCAGCCTGACCCGCTCGACCGCGATCGAGGGGCGCGAACGCGGCATTCGCTGCAACGCCATCCTGCCCGGCGCGATCGATACCGCGCTGTTGCGCAACAGTCCCAATATTCGCTCGGGCGTGGAAGTCATCGATCCTGCGGATATAGGCCAGCCCGAGGATATCGCCGCGTTGGCGCGGTTCCTCGCCTCCGACGAGGCGCGCTTCATTACCGGCGCGGAGATGGTCGCCGATGGCGGCCGGTTGGCGCGGCTCTAACCGACGCCGAAGCGCAGCCGGGTCTCGGCGCGATAGGTGTCGCCGGGGTTGAGCCGGGTGATCGGGAAGTCCGGCCGATTAGGGCTGTCGGGCCAATGCTGCGCCTCGAGACATACACCCGAGCGTGGTGCGAAGCGGCCGCCGAGAAAATTCCCGCTATAGAGTTGCAAGCCGGGCTGGTCGGTTGAGACGATTAGCGTCCGCCCGCTGGCCGGGTGGTGGAGCCGCGCCACCGGCCGCATCCCAGCCATGTCGAGCAGATAATTGTGATTATAACCGCCGGCGTGGCGCAATTGTTCTTCTTCTCCGTCGATCCGCGATCCGATCGGTCGCGCGACCATGAAGTCGAACGGAGAGCCGGCAATCGCCAGCCGTTCGCCGGTCGGCAGGTTGGCCGCATCGATCGCGAGGATGTGGGTCGAATCGATCGATACCTGATGGTCGAGGATCGAGTTGCGTGGATCGCCCGAGAGATTGAAATAGCCGTGCGACACGAGATTGACGTGCGTCGGTCGCGTCGTCATCGCAGTGTAGACGATGGCGAGCTCGCCATCGTCAGCCAGGGTGAAGTCGGCGACTGCGTCGAGCGCACCGGGATAGCCCTGATCGCCATCCGGACTGTGCAGCGTCATCGTAACGTGTCGATCGTCCGCCGCGACGATTGTCCACATCGCGTGATGGAAGTTGCGCGCGCCGCCATGAAGGTGGTTGGGCGCTTCATTGGCGCTGAGCGGATAGCGCACGCCATCCAGCACGAACGCCGCGCCGGCGATGCGGTTGGCGAACCGGCCGCAGGTCGCGCCGAGATAAGCGTCGGGATCGGCGCCGCCGGCCGCCGGATAATCGGACGGATCGTCATAGCCGAGCAGTATGTTGGCGAACCGCCCCGCGCGGTCGGGCGTCTCGACTGCCATCAGCGTTGCGCCGAGATTGGTCAGGCGGACGATAACCCCGTCCGGCGCGCGTAGGGTGACGACGGCTGCCGCCGGAAGGTTCGTATTGGGCATCGCGGGAGATGTAGCTCGCCCGCATCCATGCGTCAGGCGCGAATGCGGGCGGCTAGGCTTAGAAGTTGAAGCGCACGCCGGCGGTGATGCGTCGGCCCTGGTCAGACACGGTGATCAATCGCTCCTTGAAGCGCGAATAGCTGCGGAACTTCTTGTCCGTCACGTTTAGCGCTTCGGCATAGAGAGACACGTTCGGCGTGACCTTGATAGATCCGCTGAGATCGATCTGGCTGTAGCCGAAGATGTTCTCCGGCTCGCTTTGCGGCCCGAACGTCTGGCGCAGGAACGGCGCACGCCAGTTATAGGCGCCACGAAGCTGCAGCAGATTGTTTTCGAAGAACATCACGACGTTTGCGGTGTCCGACAGGCCCTCGACGTTGAAGGTCTGGTTGCTGAGCGACGGATCGAATCGGATCGAGCTTTTCACCAGCGTGTAGTTCGCCGTCACGCCCAGCCCGTTGAACGGTGCGGGCAGGAAATCGAACGTGCTCTGCGCCGAAGCCTCGAGCCCATAGACTTCGCCCTTTTGCGAATTGAACGGGCGATTGGCCAGGAACGTCAGCCCGAAATATTCTTCCGGTTGCTGGCCGGAGATGATGAAATTCTCCAGCTTCTTGTAGAAGCCAGCCAGACTGACATAGCTGGTACGGCTGAGGTAATAATCGACCGACGCATCCGCGTTCCATGCCAGGAACGGCTTCAAATACGGGTTGCCGCCGCTGATCGTATTGGAATTGGGCGGGCGGAAGGTGAAGTCCTGCGACAGGCCAAGTCGGCTCAGCGTCGGACGGGTCAGCGTGCGAGATCCCGCCAGGCGGAACGACAGCGCGTCGTTCACGTCGAGCCGGAAGTTCAGTGTCGGCAACAGATAGGTGTAGCTATTGCTGGCGTCGACGGGGACGGTCGGGCTGTACACTGGCACGGCGGACGTCGGATCCGCCGGGTTCTGAATGATATTCGTCAGCGTTACCGAATAGCCGGTGGCGTAAAGGTCGGTGTGGATCAGACGAGCGCCGGCCATTGCCGACCAGCGGCTGCTACCCATATCGCCGCCGAACGACGCCTGCAGATAGCCGGCATAGGTATTCTCGCGCACAGTGCCCGATCCGCGGTCACGATCGATCGGATCGAGGCTGTTATTGTTGCCCGCATAGACGGCGAGGAAACGGTTGCGTGCGGCGATCGCTTCCGGCGAATTGTCGCCCACTTGGTTCACGGCGGCAGCCGACCCGTAATATTGCGCAAGCGCGGCGCCATCGTAATCGAGCCACGTCAAGTTGCGCCCCTGCACGTTGGCGCTGAAATCCGTAAACAGGCTTGCAGGCGCGAGCGCCTGATAACCGCAATAGAAGCAGCCGAGCGGCTCTGGCGATTCACGCGATACCGTGATCTTCTTGCGGTTGGTGAACAGCGCGCCACCTTGCAGCTTGTTCAGCAGGCCGCCGAGATCCCAGGTCACATCGAACGTGCCCTGGTTGACCGTATCGCCATTGCGCCCGCCGCGTTCCGAGCAGCAGTGCAGCCGCGGCGCCGACTTGTCGTTGGTCGCCAGCGTGTTGGTGATCGACGGCAACCCGCCCGGGCCATCCAGCGTGAAGGTCGGCGTGACGCCCACCTGGCGCGTGCCGACGACGTAGAAGAGCTGGTCGGCGGCGTCGCGCGAGTTGGAGTGTGCGGCATCGAACACGAGCGTCAGATCCTCGCTCGGCTTCCATTCGGCGTTGAAGCCGATCTGGTAGGTGCGGGCGTCCTGCGGGGCGGTCGAGACGATATTGTCCGAGGCGAGACCGGATGTCGCGGTGGCCGGGAGGACGGCAAACTGCGTCGCTGTGCCGTTGTCATTGACCGTTGCGGTGGTGATGCGATCGGGATCGGTATAATAGCCAAGCTGGTTGGTGCGGCTCTCCACCTTCTGCTGGGTGTAGAGCGCGTCGAGCTTGAACTTCAGCGTATCCGACACGTTCCAGTCCACAGCGAACGTCCCGCCGATCCGCTCGCGCTCGCTTTCGGTGGCGGTGAAGTTGGTCGTGCGGGGCAGCGCGACCCCGCTGCGATCCTTGATCCCGTCGCCATTGGTGTCGATCGTCTGCCCGGTGATCCAGCCGTCGGTGCTGATGTTGGTGAGATTGAACTTGCGCTTGTCATAGACGAAACTGACCAGTGCGCCGAACGTGCGATCCTCGTTCGATCCGCTCAACACGCCCGAGGCGAACGGCGTGACCTTGTCTGATGTATTGTCGTGGCGGCCGGCAACATTGCCGGCGAAATGCAGGCCGGCGCGGTCGGTCGGGCGGGCGGTGCGCAGGATCACGGTCGATCCGATGCCGCCCTCCTGCAGTCGTGCTTCCGAAGATTTGTAGACTTCGGCGCCGGAGATCAGCTCCGACGACAGGATGTCGAACGAGAAGGAACGGCCACCCGCCTCGGTCGACAGCAGGCGGTTGTTGAGCAGGACGGTGTTGAATTCCGGCCCCAGCCCGCGGACCGTGATGCCGCGGCCTTCGCCGTTGACGCGGTCGATCGACACACCGCTGATGCGCTGCAGCGATTCAGCGATATTGGCATCGGGGAAGTCGCCGATGTCCTTGGCCGAGATTGCATCGACCACGCCGATTGTGTTGCGCTTGATCTCCAAAGCGTTGGCCAGACTGGCGCGGATGCCGGTGACGACGATATCGCTGCCTTCGTCGGTCGACGCCGCATTCGGATCGATCTGCGCGCCAGTATCCGGATTTGAAGCCTGCCCCTCGGGGCTCGGCGCGGTAGCGCCGGACTGGGCGAAGGCGGGCAAAGCGGGGACGGTGAGACACACCCCCGACAACAGAGCGACGATTGGACGGCGCAACCTTTTCACGATGATTCTCCCCTGAGCGTTTGTAGTTGGGAGCAGAATAAATATGACATTAAATGCTGTCTAGTGAAAAAGACACACGCTGAAATCTTTCGGCGGCGCGCCCGGCGCCGCCTATCTGGTGCGTGTCAGGATGAAGCCGACGCCTTGAAAGTCACCCTGCAGCGTGACGTCGACGCCGTGGTTCATCCAATAGGCGCCACTGGCCAGCAATGGCATCGTCACGGGCGGGGGAGCGCCATCCATCGTCTCCACCTGGTATTGCGCATCCGGATCGAGACCGCGCAGCGCGATCGTCGGCATGACATCCAGTTTCTGCGTCGATCCGATCAGCGTGAAGAGCGCGGCCTGGCTGCGATCCGCGGCGACATATAGGTTGGTCCAGCGCCGATCCGCCTCGCTCGCGCGGTTCAGCCGGTAGAGCTGGCCCCGCTGCACGGTTTGCCGAATTCGCTTGTACGACTGCACGTAGCGTCGTGCGACTAGAAAGTCCCAATCCTGCCATTTGTTGAGATTGGTACCGATGCCGAGCCCGCCCTGCATCGCTGAGAGAAAGCGGAACGAGAGCGCGGTCTGCCGCTTGTTCACCCAGTTCGGACTATCGGTGACCCACGCCATCATCGCGCCGGGGGCATAGGCCTGCGTATAGCCGTCCTGGATCGACAGCCGATCGAGCGGATCGGTATTGTCCGATGGCCATACCTGATCGGTGCGCGCCATGATGCCGAGATCGACCCGGCCGCCGCCGCCGGAGCAGCTTTCGATCTCCACCCCCGGATGCCGTTTGCGCAGCTCGTCGATGATCCAATAGAGGTTGCGGACATAGGCGACATAGATAGTCTGCTGGTCGTTGACGTCGGCATCCGGCCAGCCCGGCTCGGACCAATTGCGATTATAATCCCATTTGAGAAAGGCGATGTCGTTCTTCGTCAGCAAGGCGTCGAGCTGTTGTAGGACGTGATCGCGCACGTCGGTGCGCGCCAGATTGAGCACCAGCTGATTGCGCCCCTGCGTCTTCGGCCGCCCCTGGAACTGCATCGCCCAATCGGGATGTGCGCGGAACAGGTCGCTGTCTTCGTTGATCATTTCCGGCTCGACCCACAAGCCGAAATCCATGCCTAGCGCCTTCACCCGGCTGATCAGCGGGGTGAGTCCGTTGGGAAATTTGGTTGGATTGACGGTCCAGTCGCCGAGCCCGGCCTTATCGTTGTTGCGCGCGCCGAACCAGCCGTCATCCATCACGAAGCGCTCGACGCCCAAGGTGGCGGCGCGTTCGGCCAACGCGATCTGGCCAGCTTCGTTGACGTCGAATTCGGTCGCTTCCCAGCTATTGTACAGTACCTTGCGCAACGGCACGTGGCCATCGTGCTGCGGCAGGATACGATCGCGTTGGAAGGCGTGGAACACGCGCGATGCGCCGCCGCGCCCATGATCGGAGAAGCCGATATAGAAAGTCGGCGTGGCCAGCGTTGCGCCGGACTTCAGGCGATAGGCGAAATCAAACGGGTTGTAGCCGCCGACGATCCGGATCCGCCCAGTCACGTCCTGATCGAAGCTCAAGCGCCACGATCCGCTCCATGCCAGCGCGCCGATCCAGGCCGGCCCGTCCTCCTCGGTGGTGGTCGCGCGGGTGATCTGGAACCACGGATTGTTCTGGCTGCCGGTCGAGCCGCGGCGGCTTTCGAGTACAGTCGAGCCGGCGGTCAGCGGGCGTTCCTGCAACGTCCATTCCGCCGCCCAGCGCCCGGTCGAATAATGCAGGCGATAATCGTAGGCGACCGGCAGCGTCAGTCCAGCCGCGGCGGCCTGGTCGACGCGGACGTCGCCCGCGCCGCGATTCTCGATGACCGCCGACCTGGCGATCACCCCGGTGGCACGGTCGATCGTGTAGGTCAGCGTGACGAACAACGGCCGGTCGAGATCGCTTAGCGTCACGCGGATCGTATCGCCCGACACTTCGTGGCTGCGATAATAGAGGACCAGGTCGCGATTGCCGTCCGGATAGGTGACCTTCAATGCAGGCTCGGCGTATAATCCGCCGCCCTGGCCGGCATATTCCTGCGGTACCACGTTGGTGGTGACGTCGAAGCCGCTCAAGCCGGACAGTTCCGGCGCGGCGAGCGGCGCGCGATCCGGCAGGCGCTTGCCCCAATAGACCGATTGCAGAATGCCCGCGACGTTGACCTTGAAGGCGTAGGTGACATCGCCGCCATCCAACCGGAAAATCTTGTTCTCCTTGTCGTAGCGCGCTTGGGCGAAGGCTGTTGCCGGGGCGCCCATCGCGCCAAGTGCGCACAACGCTCGTATCCAGACATTGAACCGCTGCCGCTTATCCATCTTGTTTCCTCTCTACCAAAGGCCACCCTATAAAGTCATATTTATTTCCGCAAGGGTCATGGGTGTCAGGCCTAGTGCACCGTTCGTCAGGCGGGGCAGGGTAGGGCGACTTGCATGCCCGCCCCGCGCAAGCCCGCCAGCCCGTTTCGCTACTTCAGTTTATCGCCCGAGGTGATCCGCTTGGTTGTCATGATCCACGTGCGGTTTCCGCTATCGCTGCGCAACATCGAGGATCTGCTGTCCGAGGGCGGTATCGACATCTGTCATGAGACGGTTCGGACGCATCGGAACAGGTTCGGGACGATGTTCGCCGGGACCTGGACGAGTTGTACGTAAAGTTGAGTAGTGAGATGGTCTACCTCTGGCTAGCGGTCGATCGCAAGGGCGCGATCCTCGAGAGCTACATCACCAAGGCCCGCGACAAGGAGGCAGCGCTGCGCTTCATGAAGAAGGCGCTGAAGCGCCATGGCAGCCCTGAGGCGATAACCACCGACGGTCTACGATCCTATCGTGCAGCGATGAACGAGCTTGGTAACGCTGAGAAGCAGGAGGTCGGACGCTGGGCTAACAACCGGGTGGAGAGCCGCCATTTGCCTTTCCGACGAAGCGAGCGAGCGATGCTCAGGTTCAGGCGGATGGAGACGCTACAGAAGTTCGCCAGCCTCCACGCCAACGTTCACAACCACTTCAACCTCGAACGCCATTTCGTTGACCGCCAGAACTACAAGGAACGCCGCTCAGCCGCGCTGGCTGAGTGGGCTCAGATCGCGAGCTAGGCGGTGATGCTCAAAGAGCGAAATGCAGCGTGTGGAGAGCGGTTCGCATTAGACTGACAGCACCGCTGCGATCGACCGCCGTCCAATTTGTTCGAACAACGATCACGATGCCGAGCCTCACCGATCGGGTAAGATCGCCCTTTCTTATTCTTTACGCGACCACAGTCGAGCACTTCGCTGTGGACCGCGATTGCAACGGTCTCGATGCAGCTCTTAGAACACGACCCGCAGCGTGGCACCAGCCGTGCGCGGGGTGCCGAGCTGTCCGGCATAGGCGAATGGTGAGGTGCCGACGATCGCGGTGGTTGTCAGGTTCTGGAAATACTCCTTGTCGAAAACATTGCTGATCCAGGCCGATAGGTCGTAGCGGCCCTTAGCAAAGGCTGCGCCGACGCGGAGATTGGCCAGCACATAGCCGTCGATGCGACTGTACGGGCCGGCGTCGGCGGTGCCGAAGGTGCTCGAGCGGTAGCTGATTTGTGCCAGCGCATAGGGACGCGTGCCGTTCGGCAAATCGACATGATAGTCGATCGTGCCGTTTCCGACCCATTTCGGCGCCTGGAACAGCGGCCGACCGGTCAGATCGCATACGCCGCTCACCCCCACCGGGCATGGTGCATTGGCGTAGCGTTTGTAGGTCGCATCGTTGTACGAGCCGTTGCCGCTGATCGTCAGCGTGTCGTTCAGCCGCACCAGAGCGTCAAACTCCACCCCACGCGAGCGCACGTCGCCGACATTGGCGAGATAGGAGCGGTTGCCATTGGTCGGCACGATATTGGCCTGTAGCCCGGACAGATCGGTCGAGAACGCGCTGAGGTTCAGCGTCACGCGCCGGTCGAGCAACTGGCTCTTCAGCCCCAGCTCCCAATTCTTTACCTTCTCGGGCGCCAGCACCAGCGGCGTGCCGGCCGAAACCGCCGCGTTGAGGTTCAGCCCTGACCCCTTGTAGCCGGTCGAATAGGAGGCATAGGCCAGCACGTCGTCAGCCAGCTTGTACGAGATGCTGGCAAGGTAGGAGAGATTGTCGTCTTTCACCTTCACATCGTAGTGGAACGGGATCGACGTCGCCGCATAGGGCGTGCCAACGGTCGAGGTGTCGGATACGCCCGAGCGTTTGTCGCGCGTATAGCGCAGGCCGCCGGTCAGCGTCAGCCGGTCGGTCACCGCGTAATTGGCTTGGCCGAACGCGGCGATGCTATCAACCGTCGTCTCGACATCATCGAGATATTGCGAGCCCGGCGCGATCACGATCGCCGCCGCCGCCGGATTGGCGAGCCGCGTATAGGTGGTGTAGAAGGCGCTCGCGTCGGTGCCGAACTGGTTGAGGATGAAATGATCCGTCAGCCGCTGATGGAACAGGTACGCGCCGGCCTGCCAGCTGAACCGTCCGGCGTTCGATGCCAGCCGGAATTCCTGTGAATATTGATCGTCCTTGGTCTGCGCGACATTGACCTGGATGACGTCGAGCGGCGTGCCGTCACTGTCCTGCAGCGGGCTGAAATGCCAGTAGCGCCAGGCCGAGATCGAGGTCAGCGTGGCGAAGCCCAGATCCCAGTCGGCCTGCAGCGACACGCCTTTCTGGTCGGTCTTCATGTTCTGTAGCGAATTGTTCTGTGTGTAGTCGAGGCTGCGCTTGGGCACATAGCCGAGTGCCGCCAGAGCCTGCAGCGTGCGGCCGGTGGTCGCGCTCAGCGTGGCGGGCAGCACCAGCTTGGTCGCGCTGACGCAGCACGTATCGTCCTCCTGCGAATAATCCGCCGACAGGCGTAGCGTGAGATTGGGCGACGGCGTCGCCAACAACTGGATGCGGCCACCGCTGCGCCCGACGCTGTTGGCATCCACCCCGGTCTTGATATTGTCGAGCACGCCGTTCCGATGCGTATTGAACCCGGTTGCACGGAAGGCGAGCAACCCGTCGATCACCGGGCCGGTCACGCTGATGCGTTCCTGGTTGTAGCCGTAATTGCCCAGCGACAGCTCGGCCGTGCCGCCAAAGGTGAATTCGGGCTTGCGCGTCGTGATGTTCAGCACGCCCGCCGAATTGTTCCGCCCGAACAACGTGCCCTGCGGGCCGCGCAGCACTTCCACCCGATCGACGTCGATCAGGTCGGACAGTGCCATGCCCGGTCGTCCGAGATAGACGTTGTCGATATACACGCCGACCGATGTATCGAGGCCATCGGACGCGGTGGACACGCCGATGCCGCGAATTCCGATCGAGCTGTTGCGCGGATTGGAATTGAAGGCGGTGAGGCTGGGCGTCTGGAACTGCACGTCGGTCAGCGTGTAGCCACCCGTGCGCTCGAGCGAGGCGCCAGTCAGCACCGACAGGGCGATCGGCACGTCCTGTGCGCGCTCGGCCTGGCGCCGCGCGGTGACGACGACATCCCCACCGACATCGGCTGGCGTTGGTTCGTCAACGGCCATGTCGGGGGCCGCAGTCTCAGCCCGATCCGGCTCGGCATGAGCCGGCCGGACCGTCAGCAGCAGCAAGGCGACCGACGATAGTAACAATGCACGACGAGAACTTGACGCCATTTCTTTATCCCGAATTCCCTGAACCACGCCGTGGCCGGAGGCGCGCTGGAGGGCTTCGCCTCCCACGCCCACGACCATGGATCGACCCCATCAGGGTTCGCGCGAATTCCCACTAAGTCAATCGGATTATACAAGTAGCATGCGGCGGCGGGGCGATAGAAAATCTACTTGCGGCAGCCGCGCTGGCGAACGCATCGGCGGCACGACGATGATCTTGCCTGCTGATATCACTAGCAATTTACAGGCCAGTCGCGTTGCCGGCGTCCCCGCAGCCCAGGATCCGCCCCCCGGCAACCGGGCTTCGCTGATCTCCTACTAGAACGCTATGGATTCTGTGCCGGCTTAAAGCTTTTCTACGTTCCCCAATCGGTTCGGCGAGCGCACCCTTGCGTCGCTAGGCCCGTGAGTGGCCGCGTCTCAGGAGATGCCAATGCCCGATCTCGGAACTCTCAGCGTCAGCCGCCTAGGCTTCGGCGCAATGGGTCTCTCCAACACCTATGGCCAGGCCGACGATGCCGCGTCGATCGCCACGATCCACCGCGCGATCGACCTGGGTGTCACGCTGTTCGATACCGCGACCGGCTATGGCGAGGGACATAACGAGCGGCTGCTGGGCGAAGCGATCCGCGCCCGGCGTGACGAACTGGTCATTGCCAGCAAGTTCGTTCACCGGCCGAATGGCGGCGGTGCGGAAGTCGCGCCAGTGCAGCCGCGCGCCGCCGTCGACGCCAGCCTCAAGCGGCTCGGCGTCGAGCGGATCGATCTCTATTATCTCCACCGCGTCGATCCGCTGATCGCGATCGAGGAGTCGATCGGCGAACTCGGCCGGCTCGTGGAAGCGGGCAAGATCGGCGCGGTCGGCGTATCCGAAGCGACGGCCGACGGCATCCGCCGCGCACACGCCACCTATCCGCTGACCGCGCTGCAGAGCGAATACTCGCTATGGACGCGCGACGTGGAGGTCGAGATCCTGCCGACGGTGCGCGAGCTGGGCATCGGCTTCGTCGCCTATAGCCCGCTCGGTCGCGGCTTCCTTGCCGGCGCGGAAGTGACCGATCCGAACGACCGCCGCCTGATCCATCCGCGCTTCCTGCCCGAGGCGGTCGCTGCCAATAGCCAGCGCCGCGCGACGATCGAGCAGGTCGCCAAGCGCGTCGGCGCAAGCGTCGCGCAGGTCAGCCTGGCCTGGGTGCTGTCCAAGAATGTCGTGCCGATCCCGGGCACGCGGCACATCGAACATCTCGAAGCCAATTGGGCCGCGAACGATCTGGTGCTCGATGCGGAATCGCTCGTCGCGCTGGAAGCGGCGTTCCCACGCGGCGCCACCACCGGCGCGCGCTACCCGAGCGAGGCGCTGAAGCTGGTGCCGCCCGAACCCGTCGCCGCCTGACCCATCCGAGCAAGGAGAATCTCATGAGCACCGTCACTGCACTACGCAGCAATACTGCCGACCGCTTCAGCTACGATCACATCAAGGTCGAGCCCGTCACCCCGACGATCGGCGCCGAAATCAGCGGCGTCGACCTGCGCCAGCCGATCGGCCCGGAAGTCGCCGCGGATATCCAGAAGGCGCTGCACGACTGGCGCGTCGTGTTCTTCCGCGATCAGGATATCAGCAACGATCAGCTGAAGGCGTTCGGCCGCGCGTTCGGGCCGCTCACCCCGGCGCACCCGATCTCCGAGGGCCTCGAAGACCATCCCGAGATCTGGGAACGCAGCGTCGAGGAATATCGCGCGCGCCGCAACCGCACCGATGCCGCCCCGCCGGGCCGCGAGCCGCCACGCGATTACAAGGGCTGGCATATCGACATCACGTTCGTCGCCAACCCCAACCGCTATTCGATCCTGCACGGCGTCGAGATCCCGCCATTCGGTGGGGACACGTTGTTCGCCAATCTGATCGCCGCATACGAAGGACTGTCGGCGCCGATCCGCGGCCTAATCGACGGGCTGCAGGCGGTGCACCGGACCAGCGCCTACGACAACGCCAATACCAAGCCGCGCCGCGACGGGCGCTCGACCGGGCCGTTCGTGTCGCTCCACCCGCTGGTCCGCGTCCACCCCGAGACGGGCGAGAAGCTGCTGTTCCTCAATCCCGGCACGATCAGCCATATCGTCGGGCTGAAGGAGCCGGAGAGCAAGGCACTGCTCGACCTGCTGTTCTACGAGGCGACCCGGCCGGAATATCAGGTGCGATTCCACTGGAAGCCCAAGTCGCTGGTGGTGTGGGACAACCAGGCCGTCGCGCATGCCGGGCCGATCGATTATGCGCATTTCGATCTGCCGCGCTCCGTGCGCCGCATCACCGTCGCCGGCGATCTGACGCGCGGACCCGACGGCTTCGTCTCGCAGCCGCTGGAAGGCGACCTCTTCAACGTGCTCGGCTGATGGCGCGCGCGGCCCGGTCCCGACATCGCTCCAAACCGTGGGGCTTTATCGGCCTGGCCGCGTTCGTCGCGGTCACCATCGCCTTGCTGTTCGTGTTCGCGCCCAACCGCCGCCCGGCGCTCGCTGCCGGCGCAGGGCTGGCGGAGACCGCGCCGCTGCCCGACACCGTGCCCAAGGGCACGGTGCTGGTGGTCGGCGACCCGGTGACGCAATGGGTGTTCGAACATCTCGGCTGGGGGGCGAAGCTGCCCTTCACCCTTAAATGGGCGCAGATCACCGGCGGCCCGGACGTGACCGAGGCGTTCCACGCGCATGCGCTGGATTTGGGGCTCGGCGCCAACGTGCCGCCGCTGCACGCCACCTGGGTCGGCATTCCGGTCAAGATCATTGCTTTCCGCCAACGGCGCGATCCGCTCAACCATCCCGCCTTCGTGCTCGCCATCGCGCCCAAGGCCGGGATCCGCACGCTCGCCGACCTGCGCGGCAAGCGCATCGCGTTCAGCCCCAGCCAGGTGCAGGGCCAGATCGTATTGCAGACGCTGAAGGCGCTTGGGCTTCGTAAAAGCGACGTTACCTTGGTCGAGCTGCCGTCGAGCATCGGCGGCGACGTCTATACCAGTGCGCTGGCCAGCAATCTCGTCGATGTCGCGCCGGTCGGCGGCGGGATCGTCGCCGAACGCTATCTGCGCAAGTTCGCGCAGGACGGTGCCAAGATCCTCGCCCATCCCGATTTCCGCGACGATGCCGTGCTCGCTTACGTGCCGGTCGAGGTGCTGCGCGACCCCGCCAAGGCGGCGGCGCTCAAGCAGTTCGCTTATTGGTGGGGCCGCGCGCAGGCCTGGCAGCAGACCCACCCGGACGAACTCGCGCGCGGCTATTACGTCGAGCATCAGGGCCTGCCGCTGGCCGATGCGAAGCTGATCGTCGCCGCGGCGGGCGAGACGCAGATCAGCCGCAGCTGGGACCAGCCGATTGCGTACCAGCAGGCGGCGATCGACCTGCTCGCGCCCGAAATGGGCAAGCCGCGCTTCGACGCGGCGACGATCTTCGACCGCCGTTTCGAAACCATCGCCGCAAATGGCTTCGCCGCCCAGATCGCCGGAACACAGGAGCCGTGATGAACGCCCCTTTTGCCAATATAACGTCGCTGCAGTCGGTGCCGGTCGCGGTCGACGCGCTGCCGAGCGACCTGACCGATCGCCGCGGCACCCGCCGGCTCGGGTTGAAGACGCCGCTCGCCTGGGGTTGGCTACTCGGGCCGCTGCTGCTGCTGCTCTATTGGTCGGTCTTCTCGATCACCGGCTTCCTCGACACGCGCATCCTGCCCGCGCCATGGACCGCGATCACCGCCGGCTACGAGTTGATCAGCGACGGGCGCCTGCAGCAGAATCTCGCAGTATCGGCGTGGCGCGCGGCGCAGGGGCTGGCGTTCGGCGCCACCGCCGGGGTGCTGCTCGCCTTGATCTCGGGGCTCAGCCTGCTCGGCGGCTATGTCATCGACGGGCTGGTGCAACTGAAGCGCGGCATCCCGGTACTGGCGCTGATTCCGTTCATGATCCTGTGGTTCGGCGTCGGCGAGGCGATGAAGATCACCGTCATCGCGGTCACTGTGTTCGCGCCGATCTATATCCATACGCACAGCGCCCTGCGTGCGATCGATCTCAAGCAGGTCGAATTGGCCGAGACGTTGGGGCTCGGGCGGCTCGCCTTCATCCGCCACGTCGTGCTGCCCGGGGCGCTGCCCGGCATGTTGCTGGGCTTACGCTTCGGCGTGACCGCAGCGTGGCTCGCATTGGTGGTGGTCGAACAGCTCAATGCGACCAGCGGCATCGGTTACATGATCACGCTGGCGCGCAATTATGCGCAGACCGACGTCATGCTGGTCGGGCTCGTCGTCTATGCCCTGCTCGGGCTCGGCTCGGATGCCGTCGTGCGCGTGATCCAGCGGCGCGCGCTTACCTGGCGTCGGACGCTCGGGGCATGAGCGTCGTCCGCATCCGCGGCCTGGTGCGCCGCTTCACGCAGAAGGGCGTGCTCGACGGCGTCGATCTCGACATCGCGCGCGGCGAATTCGTCGCGTTGCTCGGGCGCAGCGGTTCGGGCAAGAGTACCTTGCTCCGCGCGCTCGCCGATCTCGATCACGAGGCGGAGGGATCGGGCGAGATCGTTGTGCCCGATCGCTTGTCGGTGGTGTTCCAGGATGCGCGGCTGCTGCCGTGGAAGCGCGTGCTGGATAACGTGATCCTGGGGCTCGAGGGCAAGGATGCGCGCAAGCGTGGCCTGGAGGCGCTGGCCGAAGTCGAACTGACCGGGCGCGAGCGTTCCTGGCCCTACGAACTTTCCGGCGGCGAGCAACAGCGCGTCGCGCTTGCCCGCTCGCTGGTGCGCCGGCCCGAATTGCTGCTCGCCGACGAACCGTTCGGCGCGCTCGATGCGCTGACCCGCATCCGGATGCACGTCCTGCTCCGCCGCCTCTCGTCCACGCACAACCCCGCGGTGCTGCTCGTCACGCACGATGTCGATGAGGCGATCGAGCTCGCCGATCGTGTCGTGGTGCTCGATGCCGGCCATATCGTCGCGGATATCAAGGTCGCGCTGCCGCTCGACGGCCCGGCCCGCCGCGACCGCTTCGCGCAGTTGCAGCACGAACTGCTCGCCCTGCTCGGCGTCGAGACGGACGGCCTCACGCAATATTCCCACCGGCAAAGGATCACCGCATGACCCAAGACCGCACGCTGCGCCTCGGCGCTTTCCTCCAGGCGACCGGGCATCACGTCTCGGCCTGGCTGCACCCGGAGACGCAGGCCGATGCCGGGCACAATCTCGATCATTACAAGCAGATCGTGCAGACCGCTGAGCGCGGCAAGTTCGATCTCGTGTTCGTCGCCGACAGCCCCGGCGGCTATGCCGACTTTACCGACGAGGCGACCTTCCGCCAGAACGCCAAGGCGGCGCATTTCGAGCCGATCACTTTGTGGTCCGCTTTGTCGCAGGTGACCTCGCGGATCGGCTTCGTCGCCACGTCGACCACCACCTACGAGGATCCGTACACGACGGCGCGCAAGTTCGCTTCGCTCGACTGGATCTCGGGCGGCCGTGCGGCGTGGAACGTCGTCACCACCGGTGCCGACGTCTCGGCCAATTTCAGCCAGCCTGCGCACCTCGAACATTCGAAACGCTACGAGCGCGCCGAGGAGTATATCGATGTCGTGAAAGGCCTGTGGGACAGTTACGAAGACGACGCCTTCGTGCGGGATCGCGATGCGGGCGTGTATCTCGACATCGATAAATTCCATCTTCTGGCTCACGAGGGCGAGCATTTCCAGGTGCGTGGCCCCCTCAACATCGCCCGCCCGCCCCAGGGCTATCCGGTGATCGTCCAGGCCGGCGCGTCGGAGCCGGGCCGCGAACTTGCCGCGCGTACCGCCGAAGTGATCTTCACCGCCAACCTGATCCTGGCCGATGCGCAAGAATTCTACGCCGACGTAAAGGCGCGGCTCACGCGCTACGGCCGGCGTCCCGAACAATTGCTCGTCATGCCCGGCATCTTCCCCGTGCTCGGCGGCAGCGAGGCCGAGGCCAACGCCAATTACGAGGAACTGCAGTCGCTGGTCCATCCCGCGATCGCCTTGGGCATCTTGCGCCGCCATTATCAGGGCTTCGACCTCACGGGCTACGATCTTGACGACATCGCCCCACCGCTGCCCAGCGACACCAACGGCAGCAAGAGCCGCCTCAAGCTCGTCTCCGATCTGGTCGAGCGCGAACGGCCCACGCTGCGCCAGCTCTACCGCCAGGTCTCGACAGCGCGCGGCCACCTGACCAGCGTCGGCACGCCCGAACAGATCGCCGACGTGATCCAGACCTGGTTTGAACAGGGCGCGGCGGACGGCTTCAACATCATGCCGCCGATCCTCCCGACCGGGCTCACCGACTTCGTCGATCAGGTGGTGCCGATCCTGCAACGCCGCGGCCTGTTCCGTGAGGAATATGAGGGGCGAACGCTGCGTGACAATCTTGGCCTGCAGCGTCCGCCGAACGGCCTCGCCCGCCGCGATGCGCCGCAGGACCATCGCGAGGTCGTGCACGCATGAGCGCCGATCAGGCGCTCCGCCAGCGTTATCGACGCCCCGACGCGCCCACGCCGGTGGGCGATAATGCGACCCTGCGTACCTTGCTCGATCACCGCTCCGTCCGCGCCTACCTGCCCGATCCGCTTGCGCCCGGCACGATCGAGACGCTGATCGCCGCTGCACAATCTGCGCCGACATCGTCCAATCTGCAGCCATGGAGCGTCGTCGCGGTGCAGGATCCGGTGCGCAAGGCCCGGCTGGCTGCGCTGGCCGGCGACCAGAAGCATATCGTCGAGGCGCCCCTGCTGTTGGTCTGGCTGATCGATTTCCACCGCTTGATCCAGATTGGCGCGGCCCGCGGCACGCCACCGGCGGCATTGGACTATCTCGAAAGCTTCGTGCTGGGCAGCGTCGATGCGTCACTCGCGGCGCAGAATGCCGTCGTCGCATTGGAGTCGCTGGGGCTCGGCGCGGTCTACATCGGCGGTATCCGCAACAGGCCGGCCGAGGTGGCGGCGGAACTCGGCCTGCCGCCACGGGTCTTCGCCCTGTTCGGCCTAGTCGTCGGCCGACCCGATCCGGCGCGCCCCGCGGCGGTTAAGCCGCGCCTGCCGCAATCGGCGGTGCTGTTCCACGAACGCTACTCCCCGGCCGAGGAGCAAGGCGCCGGGACGCCGGACTATGACGCGGCGCTGCGTGCCTTTCAGCGCGAGCAAGGCCTGCCCGAACGAGACTGGAGCGACCAGGCGCTGGAGCGCACCCGAGGCCCCGAGTCGATGGCAGGCCGTCATGTGTTGCGCGACGTGCTGCACGGCATCGGCTTCGCGCTGCGCTAACGAAACGGCGGCTCGGCTTCGCTACGGCGCACCGCGATGGCGGTCTGGCGCAACGCCGATTGCGCCGGCCGGGCTTCCGATTAGCCTCATCAAGCGCGCCTGATGATCGCGCGGAGTCGCCTGCCACGTGTGGAGGGACGTCATGAAGCCTGATGCCGAATTGACCCAAATGGGCACGGCGCTGTTGCTGTCGAGCGACGCGGATGGCGCACGCAAATCTCAACAGCTGCACTATCGTATCGAGCACGTTCGCGCGCTGTCACTGGTCTTCCATGCCGAACGGCCGAATGCCTTTTGGGCGATGCAGATCGACGATGCCGTGCGCGGCGCCACCGGGCCGATCGTCGTCGTTGCGCATGGCGCCTGCTGTCTGGCGTTCGCGCACTGGGCACAATTGTCGCCGGCTTCCTATACCGCCCCGATCGCCGGCGCGGTGTTGCACCTGCCGTCCGCGATCATCGCATCGCCACCGCCCGGCGTGCCCGCCAGCAGCCCGCGGATGCGGCTGCCCTTCCCATCGCTGCTCGTATCCGATGCCAGCCCGCAGGTGGACGCGGTGCTTGCCCAGGCGGATGTCTGGGGCAGTCGGTTCATCGACGCGGCGGCACACGACAGCGTCTATCGTAGCGATCTCCGTGGCAATGCCTCCTACGCGGAGCGCGCGTTGATGACGGTATTGCTCGGCCGCATTGATCCCTCCGAAAGCGATCGGCAACATCCTCGATGGCCGCAACGGTCGCGCGCTTCATGAACAGACCCAGCAGCGCCTTGCTGAGCCGGTCGGGTACTTTCGTGGCGCTGGGATACGATCCTACAGGAACCGTCATAGGGTTCTCACGGCGAATTCGTTGCCGCGGCCTTCGTCGATCGCGAGCGTCTGCGCGATATAGCCGTTCGCCGGATTGCGGACATACTCAAGATACTCTTCCGCAAACGCGTTCTCGGCGAGGATGACCGCGCCAGGTCGCAATCGCGGCTCGATCAGCTTGAGCACCGACAGGTAGAGGGACCATGCGCCGTCGATCAATGCCAGGTCGATCTCTCCGCTGACATCCTTGAGCGTTTCGAGTGCATCCCCCACGCGAATGTCTACCAGATCGGCAAGGCCAGCCGCTTCGAGATGCGCGCGTGCCCGCGCCGCCTTGGCTGGCTCCAGCTCGGATCCGATGAGTAGGCCACCACCGTTGTCGCGCAACGCAGCGGCGAGATAGATGGTGGAGACGCCCATCGAGGTGCCGAACTCCACGATCCGCGTCGCCTTGCAGGCGCGTGCTACCGCGTAGAGGAAGCGGCCATAGTTGGGCGTTACGGACAGGTAGTGCTCGGCATGTTCGCGATATACCTTGGGATAGTCGGCGCGCTCGTCGGCAATCAGCTGCGCCGCGGCTTGCTCGATCGTACTGCCCGATGCTTCCAGGCTGGCCATCATCTTCTGGATGAATGGGCCGTCGGCGACCTCTGCATCGCGGTGAAGTTGCGTCAGTAGCTGGGCGACGTGGCCGCTGTTCAAGGTATTCATAATGCCCTCTCTGTGAAGCCGATCATACTGGACCGGTACGATGCGAGCAGATATGGAATGCGCAACCTGCCGTCATTCCGAAGGCTGGACAGATTGTTATCCGAATCCGCCACTAAGCGCAGGACCGGTCTGTGCCGCTCCTGAACGATCTCTCGGACGAGACTGACTGGGTCGAGCCCGACGATGTGCCGCGTTCGGTCGTCACGTACGGCTTCGCGTCCGATACCTTTGGCGACTTCGAACTGGACCCGCACCATCATGCCAAGAGTCAGCTTCTGCTCGTCCAGCGCGGCGCACTGAGCTGCGAAGTAGCGGGTGGCATGTGGATCGTTCCACCCCGCAGCGCGATCTGGATACCGGGCGGCGCGGTCCATGCTATGAAGGTGACGGGCGCGCTGGAGGGCTATGGCGCCTTTGTTGACCCCGCTGCAGGCGTTAGCCTTCCAGCGACCTGTAGCACGGTATCGGTGACGCCGTTGCTGCGGGAACTCCTGATCCGCTCTGCCAATCTGCCACTCCTCTATGAGGAGGGCGGTGCGAACTCACGGCTGATGACGGTGCTGCTCGATGAACTGGCAGTTGCCAAGGCCGAGGATCTGCACCTGCCGATGCCGACGGATCCCCGTCTTCGCCGGATCATCGATCAAATGATGGCGGCGCCCGCCGACCGTGGAACGCTGGAGGTTTGGGCCGACAAGGCTGCCCTGAGCACACGGACGCTGGAGCGGCTGGTGCGGCGGGAGACCGGCATGAGCTTCGGGCGCTGGCGCCAGCAGTTTAGCGTGATCCTCTCGGTGAAGTGGCTTGCCGGAGGTGCCTCGATCCAGCAGGTCGCAGCGGACCTCGGCTATGAAAGCGTGCCGAGCTTCGTCACAATGTTCCGCAAGACCCTCGGCACCCCGCCTGGACGCTATATGGCGGAGCGCCACTCCCGCCGAACTTGAATGCCCCAGACACCTTACTTTGCATTCGTACGCTTTGGGCACGCGCATGGCGATCGGAGCCTTTAGCAGCACTTGAACCAGCGTCATCTTGGAAGCGGCCGCCCGGACCGCATTTTGAAGGTGCGGTAGAGGCGACTGCTTCCTGCCATTCCGTTGGCCTTTGTTGCAACGGGTTCGCCGAGGAATCCGGTAGCCTGATCAGAACCGGTAGTTAGCGCCGATCGTAAAGTTGCGTGGCTGGCCGTAGCGGTACTGGCCGAACGAGCCGACCTGGCTGTAGTACGTCTTGTCGAGCAGGTTCTCGACGTTGGCCTGCAGGCTGATGCGGTCGGTCACTCCCAGCCGGGCCATGAGATTGACGATGACGAAGCCGCGCTGCTCAAAGCGGAACGGCACGGACGGTGTCGTGCCGGAAATGGTGCCGTTGGAATAGGCGGAGCTGCGATAGTTCGCGCCACCACCGAAGGTCAGTCCCCCGAGAACGCCCGGCATAGTGTAGGTTGTGAACGCCTTCAGCAGCCGCCGCGGCTGATCGGTGTTGGCATCGACGTGGCTGGCATCGCGCGCCTTGAACTGGCTGTAGCCCACGTTGATGTTCCAGTTCGGCAGCGGGCTGCCCGTCGCTTCGACCTCGAAGCCCTCACTGACCACGCCATCCGCTGCCCTGTAGGGCTGGAACGGGAGCCCAGTGCCGGGGCGGGTGATCGGCGCGCCGTCGATCTGTGCCAGATTGTCCTGTTCGATCCGGAACAACGCCACAGAGGTCTGCAGCGCCTCGTTGAAGAACGCGCTCTTCAGACCGATCTCGTAGGCCTTGCCTTGGATAGGGTCGAGCTGGACGAAGTTACGGTCCTGCGCATCCTGCGGAAGGAAGATCGTCGTGTAGCTGGCATAGAGGCGGTGGTTCGGGGTTATGTCCGCCAAGGCCCCAACGTACGGGATGAAAACGTTCTTGTCGCCGTAATTGCGGGCAACCCCGTAAGCTACTCCATTCTGCCGGTAGGTAGCCAGGCGACCGCCGCCGATCACCTTCAGCCAGTCCGCGACGTTGACACGCAGGGCACCATAATAGCCAATCTGCCGGATTCGCTCCTGTTCGTTGATGGTCCCGATCTCGGAAAAGCCCGGAAACGGATAGGAGTTCTCGTTCCAGTCGTTGAAGTCACCGGCTGGGGGGAACAGGAAGTTGCCGAGCGGCTCCAGCTCGTTCAGCGCAGCATAGGTCTCGGTCTGGCGATTGATCTCGCTGTTCAGATAGCCAAGCACCAGCTCGTGGTCTCGACCGAGGACGGTGAGCTTGCCCTTGAGCTGCGCGTCATAGCTGTTCTGGATGCTCTCGCCGTAGGCGGAGTAGGGGTTGCTAGCCAGGCCGAGCCCGGTGTTCCGGTCGACATTGCCGAACAGATACAGGATCTGGGTGAACTGCGTGTTGCGCATCCGGTTGTAGTTGCCGGTCAGGCTCCAGCCGCCACCGAAGTCATGCGCCAGCGTCGCGAAGAAGTTCTGATTGACCGTGGTCCATGTCGTCCAGGGCTGCGCGGTGCTCTTGGAGCGATCCCACTTCGCAATCGTGCCGTCGCTGTAGAAGGTCGGCAGACTGCCCCAGAAGGCGCCCTTGGGCACGCTGCGCTGATGGCTGAAGCCGACGCGCAGCAGCGTGTCGTCCGTCACGTCCGCCTCAAGTGTGCCGTAGAGGACAAGCTTCTTGCTGCTGTAGAAGTCGGTGAACGCGTTGCCTTCCTCGTAGCGACCAACGCCGCGGACCCGGAGCCGTCCGTCAGCGGTAATTGCGCCGCCGACGTCACCGGATACCCGCCACGTGTCCCAACTTCCATAAGCTGCATTCAAATAGCCGCCCCAGTTCTCATGATCCGCGTGCTTGCGGACGAGGTTGATCGACGCCGAGGGATCACCCGCGCCGCTCAGTAGACCCGTTGCGCCGCGGACGATCTCGACCCGATCGTAAATCGACACGTCCGCGATGGTCTCGCCGCGATCGCCGCCCAGCGCCCACGCCGTCGGAACGCCGTCGATCTGGGTGTTCTGGATTTCGAAGCCACGGGCGAAGAAGGAGTTTCGGACGTCGTCGGTCTCGTTGACGGCAACGCCCACGGCATTCTCGATCACGTCGCGGACGCTGATCAGGTTCTGATCCAGGATGCGTTGCGAGGTCACGATGCTGACCGACTGCGGCGTTTCCCGGATGGTCAGACCCAAACCCGTGGCAGTGTCGATCCGATCGGGCAGCGTGTACGAGCCCCGTACGACGATGTCGTCGCTTCGCGCTGTCTCTTCGCGCTGCGCTTCGGTGCGCCCCTCGGGCGCATCGCTGGTCTGCGCGGCGGCTGGGAAAGCCAGCACGTTCATCGCAGACGCGAGAAGAAGCGATGTTCTGATCTTCAACGTAACCCCCATGGCCGATTGGTCCTGCGGGTCTGCGTTGCAGCTCCCGACGGTGCAGTCCTGCTAGGTTAGTTGAGAATAACTTGCAATAGCATTAGTGCATACGTTGCGCCGCTCCGTTGGGATCCAGGCTCCGTCGCCGGCCAGCTTCGTCTCATGAACTTGGGCGATTGGGCGCGGCATGACGATCGACAGGCATCAAGGAACGATCGGCCTTCGGTTTTCAAGAGCAGGGCGAGCCGATATGAAGCGCGTACAGAGCGTACGTGTCGGATCGAAGGTTGAACCGTCTTAGGACAGCCGCCAGTCGGGGGGGCACGTGCTGCAACGGCAGAAGTTCGCCAGCGTCCACGACCACGTTTACAACCACTTCATTCTCGAACGCCTACAGTCAGACCTACAAGGAAGCGCCGCTGGGCGGTGCCGTCATTCTACCTTCGAGCAAGAACCAGTTCGCTCAGGTGGAGCGCGGCGGTCGAGATGCCCTGTCGGCGGAGCATCCACAGACGGCTGAACGCTTCGGGATCGCTGAGCGGCCGGAAAACGATGTTTTCGGGGTGAAGAGAGCCCAGCGTCGGCGTTACGATCGTGATGCCCAATCCGGCGGATACCAGGCCGAGCAACGTGAAAGGTCCGGTTACTTCCTGGACAACTTTCGGCACGTAGCCGGCGCGGCTGCACAATTGTTTGAACAGGCTGTTGAACCCGGAAGCGAAGTCATTGCGGTAGAGAATGAATTCCGCGTCGCGCAGGTCGGCGGTGGTCGGGTCGGCGCTGGCATCAACCAGCGGGTGGTTCGCAGGCATGGCGACGACGAGCGGCTCGGTCATCAGCAAGCTTGCGTCGAACGCCATGGTCATCGTGAGCGGGTCGATATCGCGGACGAAGCCGAGTTCTATCGTCCCGGCATACAGTGCATCCAGCTGGGCTTTGGTGGACATTTCCGTCAGGTTGAGCTGCACCCGGGGATGGCTTTCGCGAAACGCCGCCAGTGCCTGCGCGACCATGGCGGTGAACGGCACCGAGGCGGCAAATCCGACCACGACTTCACCCAATTCGCCGAGCCCCGCGCTGCGTGCCACGCTAATTGCACGCGCGACCTGCGCCACCGCCTTTTGTGCTTCGAGCAAAAAGAGTTGCCCGGCCGGCGTCAGCGTCACGCGTCGGCTGGTCCGCTCGAGCAAGGCCACGCCCAATTCGTCCTCCAGCAGGCGGATTTGTTGGCTCAGCGGCGGCTGCGACATGCCAAGACGCGCCGCCGCGCGCCCGAAATGCAGCTCCTCCGCAACGTGGATGAAATATCGAAGATGCCGTAGTTCCATGCGATCAAGTCGTAATCGATATCGATCGGCACGCAACGCGTATTAGACGCATGGAAATGACTGCTGCATTGCACCATCGATGGATAGAGACTCAGTCGCGGCAGGCAGTACCCGATGATCGGCATCGTCAAAATCGCGCTGAAGCGCCCGCTGACCTTCATCGTCATGGCGCTGTTGATCCTGATCGTCGGGGCGATGGCGGCATTGCGCACGCCGGTCGATATCTTCCCCGAGATCAAGGTGCCGGTGATCGCGGTCGCGTGGAATTACAGCGGCTTACCGCCCGAAGACATGAGCGGGCGGATCATTACGCCATACGAGCGTATCCTGACCACGACGGTCAACGATATCGAGCATATCGAGAGCCAATCGATGCCCGGCATCGGCATCGTCAAGATCTACTTCCAGCCCGGCGCCGACATCCGCACCGCGACGGCGCAGGTCACCTCGGTATCGCAGACCGTGTTGCGCCAGATGCCGCCGGGCGTGACGCCGCCGTTGATCCTCAACTACAGCGCCTCGACCGTGCCGATCCTGCAGCTGGCCCTGTCGGGCAAGGGGCTGAGCGAGCAGCAATTCTTCGATCTCGGCGTCAATCAGATCCGCCCGGCGCTGGTGACGGTGGCCGGTGCGGCGATCCCCTATCCCTCTGGCGGACGCCAGCGCCAGGTGCAGATCGATATCGACCCGCAGGCGCTGAACGCCAATGGCCTGTCGGCCCAAGATGTGGCGAACGCGATTGCCGCGCAGAACCAGATCAATCCGGCCGGCTTCGTCAAGATCGGTAGCCTGCAATATAGCGTGAAGCTCAACAACGCGCCGTCGTCGATCGATGCGCTCAACGACATCCCGGTCAAGGTCGTGAACGGCGCGACGATCTACATGCACGATGTCGCGCATGTCCGCGACGGCAGCGGCCCGCAGACCAATGTCGTGCATGTCGATGGTGCGCGGTCGGCGCTGCTCACCGTGCTCAAGAATGGTGCGACCTCGACACTGGCGATCGTGCAGGGGATCAAGGACAAACTGCCTGCGCTGCAGGAGACGCTGCCGGCCAACCTGAAGGTGCTGCCGGTCGGCGACCAGTCGCTGTTCGTGAAGGGGGCGGTGGAGGGCGTGGTCAAGGAGGGGGCACTTGCCGCGATCCTGACCTCGTTAATGATACTGCTGTTCCTCGGCTCGTGGCGCTCGACGGTGATCATCGCGGTGTCGATCCCGCTTGCCGTGCTCTCGGCGGTCGCGGCGCTCGCCGCGTTCGGCCAGACGCTCAACACGATGACGCTGGGGGGGCTGGCGCTGGCGGTCGGCATTCTGGTCGACGATGCGACGGTGACGATCGAGAACATCAACTGGCACCTCGAACAGGGCAAGGGCGTGATCCCCTCGATCCTCGACGGTGCCGCGCAGATCGTCACCCCGGCGTTCGTCTCCCTGCTGTGCATCTGCATCGTGTTCGTGCCCATGTTCTTCCTGCCCGGCGTCGCCGGCTTCCTGTTCGTGCCGATGGCGCTGGCGGTGATCTTCGCGATGATCGCCTCGTTCATCCTGTCGCGCACACTGGTGCCGACGATGGCGATGTATCTGCTCAAGCCCCATGCCGGCGACGTGCACGAAGCCGGCAGCCCGACCTCCCGCAACCCGCTGGTCAAGTTCCAGCGCGGCTTCGAGCATCGCTTCGAGAAGATCCGCACCGGCTATGGCGGGCTGCTCGAGCGCGCGCTGAAAGCGCCCAAGCCGTACGCGATCGGCTTCATGGTCAGCGTGTTGCTCAGCTTCCTGCTGACCCCGTTCCTCGGGCGCAATTTCTTCCCCTCGGTCGATTCGGGCCAGATCGCGATGCATGTACGCGCGCCGGTCGGCTCGCGGATCGAGAATACGTCGGCCGAATTCCAACGGATCGAAGCCAAGATCAAGGCGCTGCTCCCCGAGGGAGAGATCACGTCGGTCACCGACAATATCGGCCTGCCGGTCAGCAGCATCAACACGGTGTACAACAATTCGGGCACGATCGGCCCGCAGGATGGCGATATCCTGATCACCCTCGGTAAGGAACATGCGCCGACCGCAGAGCATGTCGCTCTGTTGCGTCGCGAACTGCCGCGCGCCTTCCCGGCCGACAGCTTCGCCTTCCTGCCGGCCGACATCACCAGCCAGATCCTCAATTTCGGTGCCCCGGCGCCGATCGACATCCAGGTCGGCGGGCGCGATGCCAAGGCCAATGCCGCTTATGCTGCTCGGATCCTGCGCGAGTTGAAGGCGATCCGCGGGCTCGCCGATGCGCGCATCCAGCAATCGGCCTCGTACCCGCAGCTATCGGTCAACGTCGATCGCTCGCGCATCGGGCAATACAATCTCACTGAACGCGACGTGACCAACAGCCTCGCAACGACGCTGGCCGGCACCTCGCAGACCGCACCAGTGTTCTTCCTCAATCCCGAAAACGGCGTGTCATACCCGGTGGTCGGACAGACGCCGGAGCACCAGATCGGCTCGATCAGCGATCTTTCCAATGTGCCGATTTCGGCGGCGGCCGGCGGCCCATCGCAGGTGCTCGGTGGGCTGGCGACGATCGACCGCTCGAATGCCGCCGCGGTCGTCAGCCATTACAACATCCAGCCGGTGGTCGATATCTACGCCACGCCGCAGGGCCGGGATCTGGGCGCGGTCGCCGGCGACATCGAAGCGGTGCTCAAGAAGCTCGACAAGGACAAGCCCAAGGGCGTCACCGTCGAGCTGCGCGGCCAGTTCGCGACGATGAACACCGCCTTCTCTGGCCTCGGCTTCGGCCTGCTTGGCGCGATCGTGCTGATCTATCTGCTGATCGTGGTGAACTTCCAGAGCTGGCTCGATCCGTTCGTGATCATCACCGCGCTGCCCGCGGCAATCGCCGGGATCGTCTGGACCTTGTTCGTCACCAGCACGACCTTGTCGGTGCCGGCGCTGACCGGCGCGATCATGTGCATGGGCGTCGCCACCGCCAACTCGATCCTCGTCGTCAGTTTTGCGCGTGAACGGCTCGCCGAGCTGGGCAATTCGTACGAGGCCGCCCTGGAGGCCGGGATGGTCCGCTTCCGCCCGGTGCTGATGACCGCGCTGGCGATGATCATCGGCATGCTGCCGATGGCGCTGGGCCTCGGCGAAGGCGGCGAGCAGAACGCGCCACTCGGGCGCGCCGTGATCGGCGGCCTGCTCTGCGCGACGATCGCCACTTTGATGTTTGTCCCCGTCATCTTCAGCTTCGCGCACCGCAAGGGCGTTAAGGCACTGACGGCCAAGGAACTGGAACTCGCCCATGTCTGATCAACAACCCCGTTCGCTACGCACGATCGGCATCGGCGCCGGCGTCGTGGCGCTCGCCGTGGTCGCGGTCGGCATCGGCGCGCGCGTCAGCGCCGACCACAAGCTGGAGACGGTCGCGCGCGAGGATGCGTTGCCCACCGTCCTCGTCATCACCCCGGCGACCAGCGGCGCGGGGCAGGGGCTGACGCTGCCCGGCAATATCCAGGCCTATAACAGCGCCGCGGTCTATGCCCGCGCCAACGGCTATGTCCGCCGCTGGCTGGTCGATATCGGCGATCATGTCGCCGCCGGTCAGACGCTGGCGATCATCGATGCGCCGGAAGTCGACCAACAGCTGGCGCAGGCGCAGGCCGATTTCCAGACCGCCGCCGCCAATCAGGCGCTGGCGCGCACCACCGCGGTGCGCTGGGACGCATTGCTCGCGCGCGACGCCGTGTCGAAGCAGGAAGCGGACGAGAAGCGCGGCGCGCTTGCCGCCAATACCGCGCTGACCAACGCGCAATCGGCCAATGTCCGCCGGCTGCGCGCGCTGAAGGGCTTCACCCGCATCACCGCGCCGTTCGCCGGCGTGGTGACCAGCCGCTCGGCGCAGATCGGCGCGCTGATCGTCGCCGGCAATGCCGCGTCGCAGCCGCTGTTCACGGTGTCGGACATGCGCCGGCTGCGCATCTTCGTGCGCGTGCCGCAGGGCAGCTCTGGCCAGATCCATTCGGGCATGCAGGCCAAGCTTACGGTGCCCGAATTCCCCGGGCGCGAATTCACCGCGACTCTGACGCGCTCGGCCGGCGCGGTCGATCCGGCCTCGGGCAGTGTGCTCGTCCAACTCGATGCCGACAATCAGGATGGCGCGCTCAAGCCCGGCGGCTATGCCCAGGTCCGCTTCCCGCTCGCCGCTGCCACCGGCATCACCTTGCCCGCCAGCGCGGTGATGGTGCGCGAGAGCGGCACGGTGGTGGCGATCGTCGACGCGCAGAACCGCGTGCACATCCGCCCCGTGACGATCAGCCGCGACGAAGGCGCGGTGGTGCAGATCGGCGCCGGCCTGACTGGCCGCGAGCGCGTCGTCGACACGCCGCCCGATGCGATCGCCGAGGGCGATCGGGTCCGCGTGCAAAAGGCCGCACCACAGCCCAAGGCGGCCAGCTGATGCGCCGTGCGTTGCGGCGCCTGGCGCCGACGGTGTCGATCCTGGCCGTCTCGGCCTGCACGATGGCGCCGGACTATCACGTGCCGGTCACACCGAGCGCGCCGGCGTACAAGGAAGTCCCCGGCTGGACTGCCGCCACCCCGCTCGATGGGCAACCGCGCGGCGCGTGGTGGCAGGGGTTCGGCGATCCCGTGCTGGGCGAGCTCGAATCGCGCGCCGAAGCCGCGAGCCCGACGATCGCCGCGGCAGTCGCGCGGTACGACCAGGCGGTCGCGCTGGCCGATCGCGCCGGCGCGGAACGGCTGCCCGAAGTGTCGGTCGGGCCGTCACTGTCGCGCGAACGCCTCTCCGCCGGCCGACCGCTCGGCAGCAGCAGCGCGACCTATACCGCGCGCACGCTCGGCGGGTCGGTCGATTGGGAAGTCGATTTGTGGGGCCGGCTGCGCGACGAGGCACGCGCCGGTCGCGCCGAGGCGGCGGCGAGCGACGCCGATCTTGCCTCGGCGCGGCTCAGCCTGCACGCCAGCATCGCCGACAGCTATTTCCGCCTGCGCGGGCTTGATGCCGAAGCCGAATTGCTGCGCCAGACGATCGCCGCCTACGCCCGCGCGTTCGAGCTGACCGATATCCGCCACAGCGGCGGAATCGCCTCGGGGCTCGACACCAATCGTGCGCAGAGCCAATTGTCCGACGCCAAGGCGCAGCTCGCGACGATCGCGCTCGACCGCGCCACGACCGAGCATGAACTCGCGGTGCTGGTCGGCGAGACGCCGTCGAGCTTCACGCTCGCCCCGGCGACGCCGACGATCCAGCCGTTCGCGGTGTCGGCGGGCATCCCGTCCGAGTTGCTCCAGCGCCGCCCCGACATCGCCGCCGCCGAACGCCGCGTCGCCGCCGCCAACCAGCGCATCGGCGTCGCCAAGGCGGCGCAGTTCCCGCAGCTCACGCTCGGCCTGTCCGGCGGCTATCAGAGTACCAGCGGGAGCATCGTCTCCGCTGCCAACAGCTTCTGGGCGCTCGGGCCCTTGGCGTTGCTCGCGCCGATCTTCGACGGCGGTCGCCGCAGCGCCGATATCCGGCGTTCGCGCGCGATCTTCGAGGAGACCGCAGCGGATTATCGTCGCATCGTTCTGGAAGCATTCCGCGACGTAGAGGACGGCCTTGCCGCGGCTAACCACCTGGCCGATGCCGAACGCGAACAGGACGCCGCCGCTGCCGCTGCCGGCCGCACCGGCGATCTCGCGCTGATCCGCTACCGCGACGGCGCATCCGATTATCTCGAGGTCGTCGTTGCGCAAACAGTCGCTTTGGATGCCCAGCGCGCAGCGCTTCGCCTTCATACTCAGCGATTACAGGCATCGGTAGCGCTTGTCCGCGCGATCGGCGGGGGCGGTAACGCGCAAACCGGTGCGGTGATTACGGCTTCGCCAGACCTAATGCACCGGTCCTTAGTGGCATCGCGCAGGCACCCGCGCATCGTATACCCCTCCGAAAGCGCAGGTGGTTTCCAGGTTCATCGCCGAGGCTGCCAGTCAAGGTGGTGAACGCCGGCCGGCAGGTGCAACTGCCGAGCAGTCGGTAAGCGCCGACCGTCGATTGTGGCCGCTCCCGGCCTGCCGGGGAAGGGCCATTCGATAACGTATCCGCCGGGTGGACGCGCATCTCCCGAAAGATCGACACGCAGTGCGCCGCGTTCGTTGCGAAAAGCGACGTCCACGATGCCGTAAGGCGTGCGTAATCCGCTGATCTTTGCGCCAGCCCCTTTTAGCCATGCAGCGTCCAGCCCGCCGCCAAGCACGATCGCCTCGTCACCGACACGAACATAGGCGAACATGTCCAGCGCGGCGCGGATGAAGTCCGATGCCACCCAGGCGTGCGGCATGTCACCGATGAAGCGGATCTCGCGCGGATCGCGGCCGACCACCTCCGCCCAGCCGTTCCACGCCGCCGGGCGTCGATCCGCCATATAGGCGGCGAGCAGATCGTTGGCGCGATCACGCTGGCCGAGCCGAACCAGAGCCGAGACATTGCGCAATTCGTATGGTGTGTAGTCGGCCCAGGAGGAGCCGGCTGAACCACGTGCCATGACGCGATCATATTGCTTGGCAAAGGTCTTGGCGAGCAATCGAGGATCAAGCCTGGTGACTTCGTCCGCGGGGTCGAGCGCCATGGTCGTCGAGGTAGCGTCGAAGTCCCCCAGGCTTGCGGCACCCGGAATGAAGTCGATCTTGAAGCGCTTCGTGGCAGCGGCGATGGCCGCGTGGATGTCGGCCGCGAATTCGTCGCGTTGCGCTTCAATGATGTTGCGTTCCGGCTTGTCGAGGACGCCAGCCGCATAGGCCGCATCCTTGTAGCCGGTCAGCGCCCAGAAATCGTCCCACAGGCTGTACTGTGCTTCCGATGAATAGCCCTCATGGCTGATCGAGGGCGGCATCAAACCGTAGAGGTGGCGCCGCTCGGGAGTAAGGTTGGCGTCGGTCCGCTCCGATTGGCGTTGTCCCTCCATATAGCGCCGCGCGCCGTCCAGCCCCTGCCAGTCGCGCGCCAGCGCAGCACGGTCGCTGGTATAGCGGTAGAGCTGGGTGACGAGGTGGATATACTCGCCCTGGCTGTCATTCTCCGGCACGGGATCGGGGCCGCGCGCATCGACGCAGCATGGCACCTTGCCATTGTCGAACAGCTTGGTGGCGTACCAATCGGCAAAGGCGCGCACCGGGCCGGCCTGGCCGAGCCGGAGCAGCGTATCCCCCATCATCGCCCCATCGCGGATCCAACTGCGGTCGTACGAACGGGTGCCGGGCTTCAGCGCCGGTCCTTCACGGCTCATCAGGATATGGGCGAGCGCGGTCTTGAGCGTGTCGGCGACCGCCTGCTTGGCAGGTGGCGCGGTGATCGTCACTGTCCCCAGCATACGCCGCCAATAGGCTGCCGTATCACGCTCGGCCGTTTCGAAGGCTGGAAGCTCGAGCGATCGATCGCCGCCAATGGTGATCGGCACGTCCAGCGTTTCACCTGGGGCGAGCGTCGCTTCCCAGTCGAGCGTGGCCGAGGCAAGTTGGGCAGGATCGTCGACGATGCTCGCCCCGCTGGCGCCGGGTATGAGGGCGCCTTGATCGAACGGCCGGGCGGTGACGCTCGTCGGGGATCGCGTCGGCAACAGGATACGTGTTACCGCCGGATCGCCGGCGATCGCTGGCGGGGTCGTCACCGCAAGGCGTCCGCTTTTCCAGGCGATGCGCGAGATCGGGCTGACGCCCCCTTGCTGGCTGAGGAACTGCGCCGCCGGATTGACCTGAAATGGCCGCACCGCAAGCGCAAGCCGCAAGGTGCGCGGTCGGTCGCCCGTGTTGGTCAGTCGCCAGCGCGCGAGCAGGTGCGGCGTCCCTTGGTCGGCGGTCAGGGTGGTGTCGAGCGTCCATCCGGCGCCGTACCAGCGCACCTTTGGCATCGGCAGATAGCCGTCCTGGAGCGACTGTTTCGCGGCCACATCGGCCCAGGAGAACCGACGCCCATCGACGACGACGAACGGCTCGATCGAGAAGCCACCTTTGGCCACTTCGATCGCGCCATCCTCGCCGATCAGGCCGGAGACGCCGCCACCATCACGCCCGACCAAGGTCCAATAGGATTGCTCGGTGAAACCGCGTGGATAACTGCCGCGCGGTGCGGTCTTGGCCAGCGCGGCGATCATCGCGTTGGGGGTGGCGCCCCATTCCGGCGGCATCACCGCGATGCTGGCCAGATCGGGCCGGCCGGCGGTGGTCAGGCGGAGAAAACGTGTCTCGCTGCTAGGCAGGGCAAGTGGATCATCTCCGCCATCGCCGTGCGTGACGGAACGGATCGTGCGCCACTGTCGGGCATCGTCGGACGCCTCGATGGTATAGCGCGCGGGGAAACGCGATCCCCAACGTAGGGTCAGACCGCCGATTTCGCGGCTTCCGCCAAAGTCGATCGTCAACGGCCGGACGAGTGTTCGCCGAGCGTCCAGCGGGCGAGCGTCGCTGAGGCGGGGTGCGGGTAGCGGCCGAGTTGCGGGCAGGGCCATGAAGACCGGCTCGCTGACCTCGAGATGGCCCGCACCCCCATCCCGGCCGCGCACCACCACGATCTCCATCGCGGCGCTTTGGCGCAGCGTCTTGTCGCTGGTCGGGCCCCACGCGAAGGCGACATCACGGGGGCGGATCTCGATCGTCTGCCAGTCCGCCGAAGGCCGGAAGTTGCGGCGCTGCACCCACCACACGTTCTTGCCGGCGGCGTCGGTGAACTTTATCTGCAGGTCGTTGACGCCGCCGCTGCCGCGCACCTTTAGCCGCAGCACGAAGTTGGCCGGCCAGTCGCGGGGCAGTTCGCGCCGCGCCACGGCATAGCCGGAGACTGCAGCGAAGTCATAGTCGAGCCGGAACCCGCCAGCATTGGCCGCCACGTGCGACGTGACGCCGTCCGACGCCGAGCCGGACCATGCCGGCACTTGCGCCGGCGTCTGCGTCACCAACGCCGTTGCCAGCGCAACGACCAGCTGCATCATGCCAGCCAGCCGCCGGTGAAGCCGGCACGCTGCAACCCGCGGCGGATATGCGGGTTACGCCGCATCGTCCGCCAGATCATGCCGGAGCGATGATTCTCGATGCCCCCGACGATCGGTCCCTGATCGATGCCGAGATAATCGCCATCGACCCAGCCGATCCCAGGCACGACCTTGCCGTGCTTAAGCGGCGTAGCGGGATCGGTCAGCGTCGGGTTGAACGAGTCGAGAAAGCCGTATTTCTGGTAGATGCCGCGTCCATACCGCCGGTGCATCGCGGCCACCGTCGGCACGACGATGTCGGGTGCGAAGGCGATCGATCCCAACGCCGCGGTCGGAGCGAGCGTGCCGTCGTCGCGATCGCCGGGGCCACGCGCGGAATAGGAGAAGAACTCTCGTTGGCGGCCGCCCGTCGCCAGCGTGAAGTCACCGGGGCCGTCGCACGCGGTCAGCCCCCAGCATTCGGCGTCGTAGCCACGCCAGCCGCCGTTGTTCTCGATCGCATAGGCGCGCTGCGCATAGGTCGCGCGGCGACTATTCTCGAAATAATCGATTTGCTTGGCGGCTATATAGCTGTCGCGGATGCCGCGAAAATCGATCCACAGATGGCTGTATTGGTGCCCGAACAATGGCGCGAAATGCAGGTGCGGCTGCCCGCCTCGCGTCGTCCAGCTCGGCTCGAACCGGGCCGACCAGGCCTGCCACGTGCCCTCGGGCAAGGCGTGCGTCGGCGATCCCAGCGCCAGGATGTAGAGCAGCATGCCCTCGTTGTAGATGTCCCAGTCCGATCGAATGAAGCCGGTTTCCGGGTGCCAGCCCATCGACAAGAAAGGCGCTTTGCGAACCGCAAAGGTCCAGTCGACCGCGCGGTAGATCCGCTCCGCCAGCGCGCGGATAGCGACCTCGTGGGGGTGGTCGCTGTCATACCAGCTCTGCGCGAACAGGATGCCCGCGAGCAGCAAGGCGGTGTCGATGGTGGAGAGCTCGGTGCGGCCAAAACGCCGGCCGGTCTTCGCGTCGAGGAAATGATAGAAGAAGCCCTTGTGCCCGCTCGTGCCGCTGGCTTCGGGCCCCTGCGGCGCCTCGGCAAAGAAGCGCAGCGTTGCCAGCGTGCGCGCGCGCGCCGCTGCGCGGGTGACCCAGCCATGCTCCACGCCGATCGGATAGGCGGTCAGCGCAAAACCGACCGCCGCGATCGAGGCGAATGATGGCGTCGGCCAGCGATCCGGCGCCAGGCCGGTGTTGGGATTGGTCGTCTCCCAGAAGAAGCGGAAGCTGCGCTGCTGCGCATCATCGATCAGCCGGTCGGCGGCGGATGAATGTGCAGCAAGCGGTGCAGCAACGGCCGCGGCGGCGATGCCCGCCGTTTCAAGAAATTGGCGTCTATCCATCAAGGCACATGCAACCAGAAAATGCCGGAGCGCCGCGCGCTCCGGCAGAATGAAGGACTAGAAGCGATAACCGACGCGGAACTGCACCCGCCGTGGCAGGGTTAGAAGGTCACGCCCGATCTCGGCAGGATCCAACGTGTCTACGACCCGACCGGTCGCTGGATTGATCTGGTTGTTGAAGAAATCGTCGAAGCCCGAAAAGTTTTTGTTGTTGAACGCGTTTAGCAGATCAACCGCCACCTCAGCCTCGCCGCCTAAGACGCGGACGGTGTTTTTCAGCGTTAGGTTCACCTCGCAGAACGCGAGAATTCCGCCAATGCAGTTCTTGCCCGGATAGCGTGCGCTGAACTCATTTTGCCCCGAGGTGGCACCGTTAGTGCCGTCGGTGACACGAAATGCCTGTCCACTGCCGAACGTGCTGAGGGTGGAGAACTGGAAACCGGCCGGAAGATCGACGATGCCGGAGAGCACCAAACGGTGACGCTCGTCGCCGTTACGCGGACGCCATCCGTACTGATCTGGGGTGGGCGCATCGAGACTGAACAGGTCACCACCGTTTTGCTCACCCTTAGATAGGGTATAGGCAACATTGACTCCCCAGCCGCTGGTCCGGGTGTATGGCTTGTCGATCGTCACGAAGAGCGCCTTGTAGCGCGTGTCGAGGCCATCGAAGCCGATCAGCGCGTTGGCATAGCCGAAGGGAGCGAGAGGTGTCGTATCACAACACGGCCCTTGGCCTCCATTACGTCGAGTGGCGAACAGGTTGGTGTAGCCATTGCGGCCGCGCTGGTACGATCCGGTGATCGACAGCTGGACCGGGCCAAGCTGCTGCCGTGCACCAAGGCTGACCTGATCATTGACAGGTGGGCGTGCATCGTTCTTGACCGCGAACAGTTCCGGCTGCCCGCTGGTGGAGCTAGCGCGTAGCGCCTGCAAACCTTCGCGTGTCAGGTAGCTCGGGTCCCAAACCGTTGTGGCTAAGCCATTTCGGGGCTGGCCATCACGTGAGAAGCGGAACACGCCTATCGGGTTGATCGTGCGCGAAACCTCGTCGATCGTGTTGTTGAAGTTGTTGCGATCGTAATAGCGCCCAAATCCACCGAAGATGACGGTCTGCTCGTCATCATTGATGTCGAACGAAAAACCAACCCGCGGCGCGAAAGCACCGGCGAACGGCTTCCGGTTTTTGCCCGTGCTGATATAATCCTCGGGATCAAAATAGGCAGTGCGCGGCAGCGCGCGTAGCGCCGCAGCGGCGTTAGAGTTGGTCACGAAATCGTTATTGTTACCGTTCGTCTCGTAGTCCCAGCGCAGCCCAAGGTTTAACTGCAGCTTGTCGGTTACGTCCCAATCGTCTTGGATGTAGACGCCAAGTTGAGTGTTCGACCCGCGCACGGTCCCATTACCGAGCCCCAGCCGAGCTTCCGCCGGGAAGGTGAAGTCGGTGTCGTTGGCCGGGTTTGCTGCCTGATCTCCGCTTTCGACCGTGTCGATACGGAACGTGTAGCCCGGCTGGAGGAAGGAGAAGTTGGAGAACTCGATATCGGTGAGCTCAACCCGAGCACCAACCTTAATCGCGTGATTGTCTAATCCGGTGTAGGTAAAATCGTCGCGCAGCGTATAGCTCTGCTGCAACTCGCGCCGCGTCGAATCTCGGCCGCCGAACTGGATTACGGTATCGTAGTTGAAGCTCGGGCTGTCAGGGTTCTGCGACGTAGGGTTGAAGAGGTAATTCAGGTAGTTGATATTGACTTCATTGATGAAATTGTCGCCACGGTAGTTCCACTTGGCGAGATATGTATCAACCGTGTTCAACTTGTTCTCGGCAAACTCGAAAGCAGTGTTGCCACCAAACCCTTGTACATCGCTCTCCTCGCGGCGGCTGTAAGACAGGTCGAACGTCTGGCGCTCGTCCGGTGTGAAGGTCAGCTTACCAAAGTAGAAGTCGCCCCGGAATGGGCTTACGAAGTTGCCTTCAAACTCGCTTAAACGACGTCCAGAAGCGGCTTCGAACGCCCTGATATTGTCAGCGGTACCGCTGGAGTCGACTATGAATGCGCGATCCTGATCGTTGCCTTCATAGGTCGCAAAGAAGAACAGCTTGTCCTTGATGATTGGGCCACCCAGCGAGACGCCGTATTGCTTGCGCTCAAACGCCGGCTTGTCGCGACCGTTCCGGCGATCGAGAAAGCTGCGCTCGGTGACTTTGCGATCAGTGTACTGGCCGAACGCCTCCCCATGAAACTCATTGGTGCCGGATTTCGTGATGGCAGTGATGATGGCCGAACCCGCCTGTTCGTACTCGGCCTTGTAGTTCTGCGTCAGAACGCGGAATTCCTGCACCGCCAATTGCCCGAACGGATTGCCGCGGCTGTTCTGCTGGCCCGCGATGCCACCCTCGCGCAGCTTGTTCTTCAGGCTTACGCCATCGATGAACACGTTAACCTGGCTGGCAGTGGATGCGCCAGACTGGATCCCCTTGTCGGTTTCGCTGTCATTGTAACGCACGCCAGGCGCTAGCGCGGCGAAGCTCAGAAAGTTGCGATCGGTCTGCGGCAGGATGCGGATCTGCTGCTGCGACACGTTGGTGGCGATCTCGCTGGTCTTCGTTTCCACCAGACGATTAGCGGTCACAACGATATCATCGCCAGCACCACCACTCGTCGAAGCATCAGCGGGAGCAGCGGCAGCGTCGGCTGTTCCCAAAACCAAGTTGAGCGTCAATGCCTGGCCTATCGAGACCACCACTTCCTGGCTGGCAGTGCGGCCATCCGTCGAAGTGGCGGTGACCGTATACTGCGCGGGACGAAGCCCGTTCAGCGTGAAATTGCCCGCCGCGTCCGTCTCTGCACGCAGCGTTTGGTTGGTCCCCGCATTTACCGCGGTCACGGCGACGCCAGCGATGCCCGCGCCGCTCGCATCGCGGACCTGGCCGCGCGCGGACGCGGTGGTCGTTTGCGCGGACGCGGGCATGACGGCGATGGCGCCGGATGCCAGCATCGTAGCGCCAGCGAGCGCGAGTTTAAATTTCCTGATCATGATGATAATTCCCCTGCGTTGCGCCCCTTGTTGAGGCTTTCGGTTGTTTCTCGGATGACGAGCGTCGGCGTGATCGGCTCGATCGTGCGATCGGTGATCCCATCGACAAGGTGGGCAAGTCGGGCGACGGCGCGCGCACCAAAGGCGGCGGTATCGATCCGCATCGTCGTCAGCGACGGCGAGATGAGGCCCGCGAGCGGGATGTCGTCGAACCCTGCCACCGCGACCTGATCGGGCACGGCGACGCCGGCACGCTTCAGCGTCATCAGCGCACCCATCGCCATCATGTCGTTCGCGGCAAAGATCGCATCGACCTGTTGCAGGTCGCGGAGCAACTCGGTGGCAGCAGCAACACCCGTCTCTTGACGGAAATCGCCGGGCATGATCCTGACCTCGATTCCGGCCCGCGTGGCGGCCATTTCCACGCCGCGACGTCGCTCGCGCGCATCGAGATTGGAGTCGGGGCCGGCAATGTGCACAATGCGTCCGCGGCCGATCGATACGAGATGGTCGATCATGGCGATCGCGCCAGCCTGATTGTCGAGGCGCAGGGCGGCGTGATCGCCGTCATCCGGGCCACAATTGAGGAGCATGGTGGGCAGGCCGGCGGGAAGATGCGCAACCAGCACATCCTGCGGTATGTGCGGCGCCATCAGTACGATGCCATCGACGCGCCCGCGCATCGTCGCGAGCACATCGATACCTCGGCCCGGCCGGTCATGCATCACGGTGAGCAGCAATTGCAGCCCGCGCGACGATGCCTCCCAATCGATCCCCCGCAACAGTTCGGAAAAGAACTCACCGTGCAGATCGGGCAGAACCACGCCGATCGCGCCCGATCGCGCCAGGCTGAGATGACGCGCTCCCGCATGCGGGACATAGCCTAGCCGAGCCGCCACTCCCTGCACGCGAAGCTTCAGCGCCGGGCGGACATTCTCATGGCCGTTGAGCACGCGCGAGACCGTCGCCACCGACACCGCGGCTTCGCGGGCGACGTCTCGGATCGTGGCATGCGGCATCTTTTCTCGTCATCCTCTTTAGCGGCGCACCCTTGCGCCGTCCGCTTCCCGCAGATCATTTTTCTTGATGTAACCGGTTACAGGATCATACAACGCCATTCAATAGTTTGTTGAGCGCTGCCACGACGCTCGCCAAAGGGAGAGATTCGATGGACAACCAGCGCATATCCAGACGTGCGATCCTCATGGGCGCCGGTGCCATGGCGACCTGGGCAGCCTCGCCGGCGCGCGCCTTGCTCGCGGAGGTCGCTCAGGGCGCATTGCCCGCCGCTGTCGAGCGGCTGCTGGCGTCGATGACCCCTGAGGAGAAGGCAGGCCAACTGACGCTGATGGCGGCGGCCTGGGCCGGCGGCGCCGCGACCGCGCTCAACCCGGCCGGCGCGACCGCCAGCTTCGAAGGGCAATTGGCGGAGGTGCGCGCAGGACGGCTGACCGGCGTGTTCAACGGCAATGGCGTGGCGATGGCTCGGCAGATGCAGACGGTGGCCATGCGCCAGGCACGGCTGAAGATCCCCCTTTTGTTCGCCGCGGACGTCATTCACGGCTTTCGCACCGTCTTCCCAGTCCCGCTGGCTGAAGCCGGCAGCTTCGATCTCGATCTCGCCCGCCGCACCGCGCGAGCGGCGGGGGCAGAGGCCGCCGCCGCCGGGATCGATTGGACCTTCGCGCCGATGGTCGACATTGCGCGTGACCAGCGCTGGGGACGCGGCGTCGAAGGGGCCGGGGAGGACGTTCTATTGGGCCGCATGATGGCCGATGCGCGCGTCCGCGGGTTTCAGGGGACGAAGGGGCTGGCGGCGCCCGATGCTGTGGCCGCCTGCGCCAAGCATTTCGCCGCTTACGGCGCGGGCGAAGCGGGGCTCGACTATAACAGCGTCGACGTCTCGGAGCGCACGCTCCGCGAAGTCTATTTTCCGCCGTTCCAGGCTGCGCTGGCTGCCGGTGTGCCGACGGTGATGGCCTCGTTCAACGAGATCGCCGGTGTTCCCGCGACCGCCAACGAATGGCTGCTGCGCCAAGTGCTGCACGACGAGTGGAAGTTCGAAGGCCTGGTGGTATCCGATTATACCGGCGACGAGGAGCTGATCGCTCACGGCTTCGCCGCCGATGCGCGCGACGCGACGCGGCTCGCCTTCCTCGCCGGCGTCGACATGAGCATGCAGTCGGGCTTCTATATCAAGCATCTGCCCGATCTGGTCGCCAAGGGCGAGGTGCCGTTGGTACGGCTCGATCAGGCAGTACGGCGTGTGCTCGCGCTGAAGGTGGTGCTCGGCCTGTTCGACGATCCGTTCCGCCGCATCGATGCGCGACGCGAGAAGACGCAGGTGCGCACCAAGGCCAATCTGGCACTCGCGCGCGAGGCCGGCGCCAAGTCGATCGTGCTGCTCAAGAATGACGGCGACCTGCTGCCACTGCCGCGCTCGGGCAAGCGCATCGTGCTGATCGGCCCGTTTGCGCAGGGCAAGCATGATCTGATCGGCCCGTGGAACGTCTATGGCACCGACGCCGAAGCGGTCGATCTGCTGACCGGCGTGCGGCAGGCGGTGAAGGATGCCGCTTCGGTCACTGCAGTCGACGGATCGGGGATCGACGAGGCGCTGCCCGGTGGGATCGACGCGGCGGTGGCCGCGGCGCGCTCGGCCGACGTCGTGGTGCTGGCGATCGGCGAAAGCCAGCGCATGTCGGGCGAGGCGCAGAGCCGCAGCGATATCGTCGTGCCCGCCGCGCAACAGGCGTTGGTCGCTGCGGTCGTCGCCGCCGGCAAGCCGGTGGTCGTATTGCTGTCCACCGGGCGCGGCCTGGCGCTGTCGGGCGCGGTGCTCGATGCCCCGGCGATCCTGGTGACGTGGTTCCTCGGATCGGAGGCAGGCCGGTCGATCGCCGACGTCCTGTTCGGCATCGAAGCGCCATCAGCACGGCTGCCAGTCAGCTTCCCCCATGCCACTGGCCAGCAGCCTTATCACTATGCGCACAAGAGCACCGGCCGTCCCAACGGCGCTGGCGCACTCGCGGAATACAAGGCGCATTACCGTGAGTTCGCCAACGACGCGCTGTTTTCATTCGGCCATGGCCTGACCTATGGCCGGATCGCCTATAGCGCCCTCGACCTTGGGGGCAAAACGCTGTCCCCAGACGGTACGCTGACGGTGTCCGCGACCGTGACCAACAGCGGCGTGCATGCAGCGGACGAGGTCGTCCAGCTCTACGTGCAGGATGTCACCGCGAGCATCACCCGCCCGGTGCGCGAACTCAAGGCGTTCCGCCGCATCGCGCTGAAGCCCGGCGAAGCCAAGGTGGTGACGTTCACCTTGCGCCGCGCCGATCTGCTCTTCATCGGTCGCGATCTGCGCCCCACCGTCGAGCCGGGCCGCTTCCGGATGTGGATAGCTCCATCGGCGCAGGCGGAGGGCGTGGCCGGCGAGTTTACGCTGGCCTGATTTCGCGCGGCGTATGGCCGCGCCGCGGGTGCGCGAGCATCGCCGCAATCGAGATCGCGATCAGTGCCGCCGGGCCCCCGAGCATCAACCAGCGGATCGTCGCCGACACGGCCGGCGCTTGCGTTGCCCCGGCGACGAACCCGCTCGCGCCATAGACCGCGCCGAGCGTAAGGCCGCTGAGCGCGAGCGCGATCTTCTGCACGAAGGCGAATGCGCCGAACGCCAGCGCCTCGACACGAACGCCGCCCCGCGCTTCGCCCCAATCGACTGTGTCCGGCAACAGCGCCCAGGCGGCAAGGTTGAACCCGGCAAACGCCGTGCTGAGCACAACCAGTAAGGCAAGCGTTCCCATCGTTCCGTCGATCGGCAGCCAGGCAAAGATGCAAAGCCCGGCCAGACCCACCACCGCCGCTGCCAGCCATGCGACGCGCGCGCCGATGCGCGTCGCCAGCATCGTCCACAGCGGCAGGACGAGCGCACTTGCCACCCCCATTGCCGCCAGCGCATGCGGCCCGCCGTCAGAATAGGCCATCACGTAGCGATAATAATAAGGCACCGACTGCCCGATCAAGGCCGCCGCCGCCCCGCCCGCCGCGGCCGCTATATTCAGCGTAACGAAAGCGCGGTTACGCAGCAGCGCCGCGATCTGGCTGCCCAACGACGACGGGACAGCCCTGAGGAGCAGCCGTCGCGGTTCAGGGACCTTGATCGCGACGATCAGCATCAGCGGCACACCGAGCAGTGCCAGAATGGCCGCCGCATGTGCATAGCCGTACACCGACGCGAGCGCCGGCAGACCCAACGCTACCAGAGCGGCGGCCGCCGCGCCGAACATCATGCGCAACCCGGTAAGCGCGGTGCGGACCGCGGGCTCCGCGCTTAATCTCGTGGTCCACGCAGAATACGGAATGTTGGTAAAGGCATAGAGCGTGCGGAACAGTATCTGCGCCAGCAGGATCCACCCGGCGGCTTCCGACGGCAACGCGAACATCACGATGAAGGCCAGGCCGAGTGGCAGCGCCCCCCAGCCGATCAGTTGCCGATATGAGGCCCGTGTCCGCTCCGCCAACGCACCGGCAGCAAGGTCGGCAATGGCATCCCACAGCGTGCCGAGCATGAACACCAGGCCCGCCGTCGCCGGCGGTAGGCCCAGCACGTCGATATAGAAAAACAGCAGATACAGACTGATGCTCTGCCAATAAAGATTGAAGGCGAAGTCGCCGGATGCAAACAAGACCATAGACGCGCTCACGCTGAAGCGTGGTCGGGCGGGTTTCAACTGAGCATCTCTATTCCTGAATTAGGGTCCATCCGCTTGGCCGTCTCACGGTGAGGCCCCGCCTGCCGGGCATTAGACAACATCGCCGATAGTGACGAGTGCAACCTTGTTTCAGCACGCGGCAACGGCAAAGCTGCCTGATCGCTCGAGCAGCAGGAGGCGACTGAAGACGGCACTCCGGCGGCTGAATCGCGCCAATCGGCAACAGCTTTGGCAAAGTGAGGACGCGCTTTGGTTACCTTCGGGATCGTTGTTGGGGGTGACGGATTGCGGTCGTTAGACGTCTGTCACCTTCCTGCCTCAAACACATTGCACCACCACATGTAGGCAGTTGGTAGAGGATCATACCTTCGATGAAGAAATATGCCCGAGTGTCGGCACGTTTGATGTCCATCCCCTTGTTCGTCCTATCCCTGTCGGGACTTCCCGCCGAAAAAGTAGTCGCTTCGGACGGCATCACTTCGGACCCAGCAAAGCCGACGCTGTCCGGGAACGATTGGGGCAGACTTGTGACCGGCAGCCTTAAAAATGGCGTGCGGTTCGCAATCTTGTCGCGGCGAGGCAATGAGCCTGGCGTCGGGTTGCTCATGCGCAATGAAGGAGGCTTCATCGCCGAGCGCCGACCAGGCGAGCGCGGCCTGGCGCATCTCATCGAGCACGTCGTGTTCCACAGCCCAACGGTCGGCTCGCCGGAAGATCTCGACCATCTGAAGCGCGTCGGCATGCCACTGACCTTCCCAGCGCCAAACGCCGGTTCTACTTCGTGGCGGGAGACAAACTACTACCTTTCGACCAGAACCACGGCCTTGGGTGATCTCGACGCGCTGCTGAGCCTCTTTAGAGAGGCGGCCGCAGGAATGACCTTGCGTACCGATGCAGTCGACACCTCACGAGGCGAGGTCACGCGGGAAATGGCCGACAAAAAGTTCGGTAACGACATTTACGCCAACTACATCGGCGCAATCGCGCCAGGTTCGCCCAACGACATGATTGATGCGCAGAACTCGGATGATGTGCCGAGCGCAGGCATCGATACCGTTCGAGCTCTGTACGAACGCCTGTACCGCCCCGAAAACATGATGATCGTTGTTGTCGGCAACGTGAAAGTCGATGAGGTGAAGGCGCTGATCGAGAAGCGTTTCGGAGATTGGAAGCGTACGAGGACTACGTCTCACCGAGCACCGACGCCGATGTTTCAACGTGATCGCATCCGCCCGATCAGCTTCTCCGCACTTGCACAAGGGCGCAGAACGGCGTTGCTGACCGTTGTCATGCCAACGCGTATATCATCCTCGTCGCGTGCTCAGCAAGCGCAGGCGGAGCTTATGGACCTGCTCGTCACGCGGGTGATCAACGACCGGCTCGCTGCTCTCCAGCCCACTCCGCCCGGCAAGGTGGGAATGTTCATCGAGAATGGCGAGCAGGGTCATCGGCAGATTATGCTCTGGGATAATTTTAACGCTGATCTCTGGGCACCTGCGGTCGCGCGGTTGCGGCAAACGACTTGCGAACTTGCCAGAGCCGGCTTCACGACGGGGGAATGGGCGATGGCCAAGCGGAACCTTATCGCTGATCTGGAGCATCGCGCAGCGGAGATGCCGAGGGCTGCGAATGTAGACCTTGCGAAAGACCTGTCCCACGCGCTTGCTGATGGCCGGCACCTCATCCCGTCCGATGAGCTGCTCCGCTACGCGCGGATCAGGCTGCCTCGAATGGATACACGATCGGGAAGCAAGTGGTGGAGCCGACAATGGGGTAGTGGCGTCGAGCACCTACGGGTCGAAGGACCTGAACTAGCCAAGGTGGCAGACCCGGTGTCTGCGATCCGGCAGGCGGCAAATGGAGCATCCGGTGCTTCTCCCTGTCGGATGGCTTCGCCGGCCCTCTCAGACCAGATGCGGCGCTCATAAAATGCACCGGGTAGGGAGATCGGCATGCCCCGTCCCACATGCTGAGCAGCGTTATTCTTTAATTTAATGCATCGCTCGAGGTGGCACAGTTGACGACAAGGCGGCAGCACTGAGCAATGTCGGCAACCGCCACCAACTTTCGCGCAAGCCGCCCGGCTGCTCTCCGCCCCCACATTGCCGTTCCTGACGACTCAGCCGTGCCTAAAAGCTACCATTCAGGCGACATGAACAAGTGGCAGATTTTGGGAAGCGCAAAGGGCTGCCAGAATGTCTGCAAGTGGGTCGACCATGTCAGGACTGCCTGAGGCATGAAAGCCCGAGATACGGCTGCGCCGCAGATTTCAGGCCGGTGACGGCTTGCCCCCTACCGCAGGTGCTATGAGCTTTGTTACCCGCTCGTCAGTGGCAGGAAATATTGCGTCAGCAGGTCTGTACAGGTCATGTTGGGTAAGGCCGGTGCGATCGCCGACGTCGCTCCGAGCGGACGGGTGAGCCGTCTGAGTTCCTCGGCGATCGTCTCCTTGGCAGGACCCGGCTCTCGGTAGAGAGAGCCAATGATCTTTGTTGCTCGGGCGTCCATGTCGGGCGCGAGTAGGCGCATATTCTGGCGGTGAAAGCCGAAGCCGAGGAACACCAGGTGCTCGGCCTCCTGAACAGCCCTCCGCATCGCCGTCAGCTCGTCGCCATCAGCCAACTGCTCCGTGAAGGTGCGGAGTTGTGGAGCGATCAGTTCGAGCTGGTCGCGCGCCACCCAGCCGTAGGGTATGCCGCCATCGGCACCGAGGTCCCAGGACAAGCGGCCGACCTGCCCGTAGGGGTGAAAGATGCGCACCCGCTGGGCGATCGCCACCGCATCGGCATGGTCCAGGCCGTAGGCGGCGACTAGCAGCGTCGGCAGGAAAGCTTCGATCGAGCGATCGTAGTTGAAGTTGATGATCGTCAGCTGGTCAAAGATACCCTCGACTCGGCTCTTCCGGATATCGGTCGTGAGCATCTGGCCGAAGGGTAGAAGCCACGTGTCCCTCAAATGCTGCAAGTCGAACAGTCCCGGCTGCTCAAATACTTCCGAGAGCTTGCTTTCGGCCTCGGCGGTTAACAGCCGGTAAGCGATGGCAAGCTTGCCGGCGACTTCAACAAGCGGATCGTCGTCGTTCTGATCGATGACATTATCGATTGAGTGCGCGATGTCCGCGGCGGACCGGACCCGCGCTGCGGCGTCGTAGAAGGGGTCCAATGGTTTGAGAGCCGACTGGCTCGTTGATCTGGCGTAAGCGAGCCCGATGTCGAGCGCAGCGCTGGAGCCATTCACGCGATCGAACTGGCTGCCGAACTGGAGCAGTTCCGAGATGTCACGTAGGAGCCCCGGACCTGTCGGAAAGTTGAGCTCGGCGCTAGCGCCAGCACCGATCACAAGCGTGGTTGGAACACGGATCATCGACGCCTCCGGAGTAAGGTCGATCTCGGATCAGCGGCCTTCTTCATGACCATCCCTTCGGTCAGCTAAATTCGCTACGAAAGCGGAAGAACCCATCCGTCCGGTTCGCAAACGGCCGAACGGAAACGGCTCCCCGAACATGAACGAGTGGCTGAAAGTGGGGAAGCGCAAACAGCTCGCGAATGGCCGGTTGTGGGTCTTAATGGCCGCCCTCTACCCAAGGCACGCCTGCCTCGCGTAAGGTGTCAGCGAGGGCAGCCTCGAGTTCGAGCGACTCCCACTGCTGCATAGGGTTGAGGTGAGCAACGAGATCCGGCAGCAGGTGGATGCCAAACCTTCTGACCGCACCGCTCGCCTTGTACCCCAGCTTGTGCTGATCGAACCGCCAGTCCGGGTCGCGGGATGTCTGGCCTACATACAAGCCCCAGCGTTCCGGGAACGCCGGGTCATGTAGCAGTACCACATAGACGGAATGCTTCGCTCGGCTCGCGCCGACAGTCGTCGCGCGCAGAAAGCTGGCGGCTCGCTTTGCCGCTGCTATCCAAGTGACAGCCGTCAACTGGGTTGACGGAGGACGGGCAGGACGGCTCACGCGAGATCCAGGACCAGCGCGCGAGCAGCCTGTCTGGCGCGAAGCCAGGTCTCGTGTTCGCCGATCGCGTCAGCAAGCGCTCGGTGCGCCGGTTGTTCGTCCTTCGCGACACTGGCGTTCGCAACAATGGCATGTACCTCGATATCCAGTCGGCCGGCGGGAATAACTGGTCGGAGGATCTCGACTACGCTTTCCCTCAGCGCCTCATCGGTGTCGCGGACCCGTAGGAGGTGGCGAGGTAGCCCTGCACTTCGCAACAGGACGCTCAGCCATTTCCCGTCCCACGACGGAGCGCTGGCGAACAGGTCATGCCCTGTCAGCGCTTCCACCATCCGTCTCGCAACCTCGTCGTGTGGCTTGCCTTCGGCCTTGAGCGTGGCGCGGCTGATGCCATGGATGGCTTCTGACGCATCGTCCCAGTCGTCCCACCCTGGCGCCGGGGCGATCAGGTGGTGCTCCGAGCGCCCGTTCTGAAACACCCAGGCGACCTCGATAGGGTGGCTGCGGTTCGACAGGGACGATGCTTCGAAATCGAGGAATGCCTTCATCCCAACAGGTTGGCGCATTTCGGCCCGCTCGCCAAGGAGCCGGGCATGCCCCCAATCGCCCCCTGATACGCGGCAGCTTTAGCGTTCCGCCCATCTGGATTTAGCGCGGTCGAGACATGTCCTGAGCGTCCACAAAGGGTCAAACGCGTCATCAGCCCATACCCAGATTTAGTGCGCCTGGACGCTGCTCTTTCAACCACCCCGCTTCGACGTAAGCCGCAGCAAGCGGCCGTCAGATCCATCCTCAAGGATCCAGAGCGCGCCGTCCGGTCCAGCCATGACGGCGCGGATGCGCGTGCCCATGTCCCACCGTTCCGCCTCGCGCGGAACCGCGCCGTCGAACTCGATGCGGATGAGTGCTGTTGACGCCAGGCCCCCGACAAAGGCGGAGTTGCGCCATTGTGGGAACATGTTGCCGCTATAGAAGGCGAGACCAGCCGGAGCGATGATGGGGTTCCAGTACAGCGCCGGCTGCTGAAAGCTGGCATTGCCAGCGGGCGATGCGATCGCCGTATCGTCGTAATTCTTCCCGTATGACACGACCGGCCAGCCATAGTTCTTGCCCGGTTCAATGAGGTTCAACTCGTCGCCGCCCTGCGGCCCCATCTCAGTCTCCCAAAGCCGCCCTTGAGGATCGAAGGCCAAGCCATAGGAATTGCGGTGACCGGTCGTCCACGTCTCCGCGGGTGTGAGGTTCGGGGCGGGGATGGTAGCCTTGCGCACCACGGCGGTCGCGGCTGCGCCGGTATTCTCCGGCGGATCGATGACGCCAATGGTGGTTGCACCCACCTTGCCAGCGCCCGGATTGCCGGGAGCGGGTTTGCCGTCGAGCGTCAGCCGCAGGATCTTGCCCAGCGCCTGGTCGGGGTCCTGAGCCGGGGTGAAACGCTGCCGCTCGCCGGAGGTCAGGAAAAGATAGCGGCCATCCGGCGAGAAGGCGATGTACCCGCCGAACTGCCCGCCTTTGCCGCGGGGGAGTTGCCGCCAGATAACGTGTAGGTCCTTCAGGGCTGGCTGTGCGCCGCTGGTGTCGAGCGTCGCGCGGGCGAGCGCCAGACCGTCTCCGCCCTCGCCGGGTTCGGAGTAGGTAAGGTAGATTTGCCGGTTCTGCGCGAAGGTCGGCGACGTCGCGACGAAGAGCAGTCCGCCCTGGTCTTCGAAATGGACGCGCGGTAGCCCGCTTATGGCCGTCTTGGCGCCAGCCGCGGTCACCAGCCACAACCGGCCGGGCTTTTCAGTCACCAGCATCCTCTGGTCCGGCAGGAAGGCAAGCGCCCACGGCATATCGAATGTCGCCACCGGTTCGGTCTTGAACGGCTTGGCGGAAGCAGGCTTCGATGCCCCGTAGTTCACCGGAGGCTTGGCCGCCTCGGACGGCTGCGCGCGCTCAGGCGCGCCGCAACCGGTCAGCAGCAAAATCGTGGTCAGGCTGATCGAAGTGTGACGAAGCACGGAGTACCTTTCGAGGAGATAAGGTCATCCTGCCCCAAGGCCGGTCGGCATACCAGCGGCTCCGTCATGATGTATCCACCATGCGCCCGCCGTGGTCAGCATCAGTCCCGGGATGATCACTGTAAAGTGACTCCCCACGTCTCCTGCTGCTCTGACCAGCGGGTCGGCAGGTCTGCCGTGAGCGCCAGCCGTTTGGCATCAAGCTCGGCACGCTGTCGCCCGGCGAGAATGTCATCGACGATCGCTGGCGACAGGAACGCCAGCCGCGTCACCCGCGTGACGTAGGATTTCACGACTCCCTCGGCTTCGGCGAGTTCCCGCACTGTAATGTCGCCCTGCCGCAGCCGCGCCCACCATCTGTGCGCCTTGACCAGCAGCTTGATGATGGAAGCGTCGGGCGGCGTGGCGGCCACGGCGCGGCCGTCATTCTGTATGAGCCGAAGCGTGCGACCAGTGCGTGTTATGCGCACCGGCAGGGTCAGCGTGAACGTCGCATCCTTCGGGCCCGCCCAGAGCGTCGCCAGCTGTTCTGCCACAGCGCTGCTGCTCATGGTGATGTCGGTGGCGTGGGCTCCGACCATCACCTTCGTCACGAGGCTGCGCATCATGGTGGTACTGCGCTGGCGCATCGTGGCAGCGGCAACACCGGCGGCCGCAAAGATGCGCTGCAGGTCGGCCGCTGCGATCGACATGCCGGCGCGCGCGATAAGATCGAGCGGGTCATCAAACGCAGCGGCGATACTCTCGACCACCGCGTTCTCGATCTCGCGCGCGCGCAAGCGGATGCTCTTGGCGGGGTCACCATCCTGACGTGCCCGGCTGACATAATAGCGATAGCGCACCTTGCCCTTGCAGGCATGCGCCGCAACCAGGGGTTCACCCGCCTCGTCGACGATCAGGCCGGCCAGCAGGCTGGTCGTCGCAATGTTGGTGGCACGACGCTCTCCAGGTACGTTGCCGTCGAGCCTCGCCTGCACGGCGTCCCATGTGGCACGATCGATGATCGGCTGATGCTGTCCCTTGTAGCGCACCTCCCGGTGCGCGATCTCACCGATATAGATCGGGCTCTTCAGGATCGAGTAGATCTGCCCGCGGCAGAACGCGATGCCACCATAGGCCCGCCCGCCTGACGTGTGGCGGACTGGCGCCAGGATGCGCTCGGCCGCCAGCTGCTCGACCACCAGCCGGACATTGCCCGTATTGAGGTAACGCCGGTATATCTCCCGCACGATCTCGGCATGCGGCTCGACGATCGCCAAAGTGCGCCCGTCAGGCCGGTAGCCAAGTGGCGGGACGCCACCCATCCACATGCCCTTTGCCTTTGAGGCCGCGATCTTGTCGCGGATGCGCTCGGCAGTCACCTCGCGTTCGAACTGCGCAAACGAGAGCAGTATGTTGAGCGTCAGGCGCCCCATGCTGGTGGTCGTGTTGAACGACTGAGTGATCGAGACGAACGATACGCCAGCCTTGTCGAACACCTCGACCAGCTTGGCAAAGTCGAGCAGCGAGCGGGTCAGCCGATCGACCTTGTAGACAACGATGATGTCGACACGACCAGCGGCAATGTCGGCCAGCAGGCGCTGCAGGGCAGGGCGCTCCAGCGATCCGCCGGACAGGCCGCCATCGTCATAGATATCGGGCAGGGCACTCCAGCCTTCGCTTGCCTGGCTCAGCACGTAGGCGGCACAGGCCTCACGCTGCGCGTCGAGCGAGTTGAACGCCTGCTCCAGCCCTTCCTCGCTCGACTTGCGGGTATAGATCGCACAGCGCACCCGGTTCATGCCGCCAGCCTCTTCTTCAGCCCGAAGAAGGCTGGACCCGACCAGCGCGTCCCGGTGATCTCGCGGGCGACCTCCGATAGCGAGTTCCAGTTACGATCGTTCCAGCGGATCACGCCATCCTCGCCGATCGTCACGACATGCGCCGTGCCGTTCCACTCGCGAATCAACCGCGAGCCTTGTGCCGCTGGGCGGGTGTCGGTTCGAGCCGCTGCCAGCTGCGCCAGCCGCTGCTGCGTGGACCGCGACAGACCACCCAGCGCTGTCACCTGCATCTCATAGCCAAGCGCCAGTCGCAGAAAGCTTGCGCTGATGCGGGGTGCAAGCGTGCCGGTGACCGCCTTCCAGCGGTCCTGCAGCTGCGCTGAGGACATGGTCGCCAGCGCTGCCAGATCATCATCGAGCTTTGCCATGATCAGGCACCGACGACGATGGTGTAGCAGGTCACGTCGCCGCGCTTGCCCTTGGCAATGGCATGGCCCTTCTTGCGCAGGCCGGTCAGTGCCGCTCGGGTGGTGTGCGGGAGCCAGCCGGTCGCCTCGACCATCTCGATCAGGATGGCGCCTTGCTCGCGCTGCAGCAGCGCGATGACCGCCGCGCTCTTCGAGCCTGTGCGCGGCGCATCGGTGCTGAGGGGCTCGACTAGCTCGACAGCCGGTGTCGTACTCTCCCCGCCATTGTTGCTGACGCCGATAGCTGCACGGCCAGCATCGTTGACAACCAGCGCGAACCGCTCGTCGCCATCGGTGCGCCACACGGGACCGGTAGTCAGGCCGACCACCTCATCAACCAGCCTGTGCTTCAGGAGGGCGGGGAGTGCTTTCGCGACGCGCTCCAGCTGATCGGAGATGGTCGCCGCCACGGGAAGTACGTTGCCATCGTCCCGCTGTGCCGCCGTGGACAGCAGGATGAGGTGCAAGTCGTCGAGTTTGAAGATGCGTGCCATGAGTGGCTCCTGTGATCGGAGCAGCACCGCGCTGCTCCCACCACTCACAGCCCCGCCGGTCGGACCCGGTCGGGGCAGCGGCCGGAGTCTTCCGGCGGCGTTTACAGGCACCACCAATGCTCGCCTTGCAGCGGAAGTCGAATGGTATCTGCTCGAGCATTGGAAACGTCTGTTACGTGCCCAGACCAAACGTACAGCCTGATGTCAGCTGTTCTGGACAGCTGCCGATCATTCAGCCCGGCTCTGTCAGAGCAAATGCACCAATCGTTAGGCGGGGCGGGATAGGGCGGTTGGCATGCCTCGCTCCCGCAAGCCCGCCAGCCCGTTTCGATACTTCAACTCATCGCCCGAGGTGATCCGCCTGGTGGTGATGATGTACGTGCGGTTTCCACTATCGCTCAGGAACGTCGAGGACCTGCTGTTCGAGCGCGGTATCGACATCTGTCACGAGACGGTGCGGATGTGGTGGAACAGGTTCGGGCCGCTGTTCGCAGGCGACATCCGCCGCCAGCGCGTCTCGCGCATGCGCGGCTTCCGTCACTGGCGCTGGCACCTCGACGAGATGTACGTGGAGCTGAATGGCGAGATGGTCTATCTATGGCGCGCCGTTGATCACGAGGGCGAGATCCTCGAGAGCTACATCACCAGGACCCGTGACAAGGAGGCTGCGCTCACCTTCATGAAGAAGGCGCTGAAGCGCCACGGCAAGCCTGAGGCGATTACCACAGATGGCCTGCGTTCCTATCGTGCAGCCATGAAGGAGCTCGGTAATGCCGAGAAGCAGGAGGTAGGACGCTGGGCCAACAACCGGGTTGAGAACAGCCACCTCCCTTTCCGACGACGTGAGCGAGCGATGCTGAGGTTCAGGCGAATGATGACGCTCCAGAAGTTTGCCAGCGTGCACGCCAATGTCCACAACCACTTCAATCTCGAACGCCACCTGGTCGACCGCCAAACCTACAAGGAACGCCGCTCAGCCGCACTGGCTGAGTGGAGCATGATCGCGAGCTAGGCGGGTCGTGCTCAAAGAGCGAAATGCATCGTGTGGAGAGCGGTTCGCATTAGACTGACACCACCGTCACGCCGCTATTAGGTGCGTTCGTGATGCTGGATCTGCTGTCTTTCTGGCAGGCCGCCTGGACGGGGCGCAACGTCGTCGGGGTGTCCGGCCACTCCTTGCTGGCGATAACCGTCTTTGCCAGTGCCTATTACTTGGCGGCGCACCTTGTCTTCCCGCGTCAGGTCGACGACCAGCCGGACTTCGATGCCCATTTCTTTCGAATACGGAGGGTCGTCATCGGTGTGCTGTTCGTGCTGCTCCTTTGCCAGATTGGCTGGTTCGCAAGCGTTCCCTCGCTCGCGATACATCTCGTCCGACCGTTGTCGCTGGTACTGACGGGAACTTTGGCAGCGTTGATGATCGCCGCAATGCTTGCTCCTGGCGAGCGCTGGTGCAGGCTGGTGATGGCCGCGCTGGTGGGCCGCTATGTCATCGTTTATCTTTTGTAGCGCGGCGCCCAACCACTTCGCGCGTCTGCTTTGCGAGAACGGACAATCGCCGAGCCAGCACTATCTGTCGGTCGCATGGCGCCCGGCAGTGACGACTGATCGACCTGACATCCACGAAATTGCATGATACGCATTGCGCCATGTTCGCGCAGTTCCTGACCCCGTCCTACCTGCCGTTCGCCTGCGCCTTTGTGGTGATGATCGGCATCGGCTTGATCGAGGCGGTCGGCTTCGGACTCGGGCACCTCGATCTCGATGGTGACGTCGGCACGGAGGCACATGGCGGCATGCTCGACTGGCTCGGCCTCGGTGGCGAACTGCCGATCCTGATCTGGCTGACCTCGCTGCTCGGCTGTTTCACGCTGGCCGGCGTGGCGATCCAGCAAGCCGCGACGTCCCTGACCGGCGCGCCATTGACGTGGGGGCTGGCGTCGGGTGGCGCGTTGCTCGCGGGGGCGCTGCTGAACACGCTCGCCGCCAACGGACTTGCCCGGATCATGCCGGGTTTCGAGACGACGGTGATCTCGACCGACGAGCTGCTGCGCCAGCGCGGCACGATCTTGGAGGGCACCGCGCGCCGGGGATCGCCCGCCCGCGCGAAAATTGTCGATCGTCACGGCCAGGCGCATTTCGTGATGGTCGAGCCACATGACGATGGCGACGCGATCGGCGCCGGCGAGACGGCCTTGCTCGTACGGCGACAGGGGAAGCTGTTCTTCGCCATGCCGGACAGGGATAGGCTTCTTCGATCGATGTGATACCCTGGCGGTCGGCCAACCGGGGGAGGGTTCCATGCCTGAATCGATTCTGAACGTGCTCATCTACGCAGGTGTCGTCCTGCTCGCTCTGGTCGTGATCGGCATCATCCTTACCCGGCTGTATCGCCGCGCGACCAAGGATGTCGCCTTGATCCGCACCGGCTTCGGCGGTGAGAAGGTGGTGCTGAACGGCGGCATCATGGTCATCCCCGTTTTGCACGAACTGATGCAGGTGCGCCTGACGACAGTGAAGCTGGAAGTGTCGCGCCTCAACAAGGATGCGCTGATCACGCTCGACAAGTTGCGCGTCGATGTCGTCGGGCTGTTCCATATCAAGGTGAAGCCGGACGCCGAGTCGATCGCCGCCGCGGCGCAGACGCTGGGCGATTCGGTCAACAGCCCCGACGCGGTCAAATCGCTGCTCGACGGCAAGCTCGTTTCCGCGCTGCGCTCGGTCGCGGCGACGATGACGATGGAGCATCTCCACGCCAACCGCGCCGACTTCATCCAGAAGGTGCAGGAGGCGCTGATGACCGATCTGGACATGAACGGCTTCCAGCTGGAATCGGTCAGCATCACGCATTTCGACCAGACCGCGTTCGAGCATTTCAACGAGAACAACGCCTTCGATGCGGAGGGCCTCACCGTGCTCACGCGCACGATCGAGGAGCGCAAGAAGATCCGCAACGACATCGTCGCGACCAACCGTGTCGAGATCGAACAGCGTAACCTCGACGCCAACAACCAGTCGCTCGAGATCGCCCAGGCGGCCGAGCAGGCGCGCCTGCTGCAGGAACAGACGCTGTCTGCCCGCCGCGCCGAACAGGCGACGGCCATCGCAACGGCCGAGGCGGAGCAGACCCGTCTTGCCGAGATTGCGCGGATCACCGCCATGCAGGCGCAGACCGTGGCCCAGACGGAAGCGGACAAGGTCATCAAGACCGCGACCATCGCGCGGGACGGCGCGATCCAGACCGCGACGATCGAGCGCGACCGCACTATCGAGATCGCGCGCATCACGACGGCCGTGCAGACCGCGCAGAAGTCCGAGGAGGAATCCACCGCCACTGCCGCCGCCAATGAAGCGCGTGCGCTCGCCGTGCGGGCCGAGGAAAGCGTCGCGACCGCCAAGGCGACCGAGATCGCCAACCGCAACAAGAACGTCGCGGTGATCGCCGCCACGCAGCGCGCGCAGGAAGAGGCAGTCGGCATCACCGTCGCGGCTTCCGCCGAGAAGGAAGCGGCCGAAGCCCGCGCCAGCGCGCTACGGACCGAGGCGACGGCCGAGGCCGATGCGGAAAAGGCGCGCGCCGAGGGCCGCGAAGCCGCATTCAAGGTCGATGCCGCCGGTCAGGCGTCGCTCAACGAAGCGACGAACATCCTGAGCGATACGCAGACCGCGCTGCTTGTGCGCAGGGCGATGCTGGAAGCGCTGCCGGGGATCATCGCGGCGGCGAGCAAGCCGATGGAGAATATCGACAAGATCAGCATCCTCGACGCACGCGGGCTGCACGGCGAAACGGCCGGTTCGGATGCCGCCGGCAATGGTGGTCAGGTCAATCTCGCCGATGCGGCGGTGGCTGCCGCCATGCGCTACCGGGTCGGTGGTCCGCTGATCGACGGTTTGATGGCAGAACTCGGCATGACGGGCGGGTCGTTGAACGGCATGCTCGCCGGCAGTGGCGCGGCGCCCGAGCCCGGCACAGGCGCAGCGGACAAGTTGCCAGCCGCGAGGACCAAGGCCAGCAATGGTGCCGGCGACCATGTGGAGGAAGTGTCGATCTGATCCTCGCGTCGGCGAGGGATGCCCCCTTCTTTGGGTGCTCGGTGTGGATGAGCGTGTATTTGCATCAGCCAAGCCGTCACCCCGGACTTGTTCCGGGGTCCACTAAGCGGCTTTCGATGAGGATTGCGGCTTGAAGGCAGAACGTGCGGCACGGCGGACCCCGGAACAAGTCCGGGGTGACGAGCCGGTGGTTGAGCAATGCGATGAGCTACTGAAATCAGCCGCGGCCATCTCTTGATTACCGCCCACTGCTTGAATTCTCATGCGCGGTGAGCGGTCCCATGCTCGTCATCCGGGCTGGCACCCAGGCCGCCGCCACCGCCCATCCCCATGCCGCCGCCGCCAGCTCCTCCACCGCCACCGCCACCTCGGCCGCCTTCTTCCTTGGCACCCGCGCCTTTGCCGGCGCCGCTCGAACCCGACGGGCGGCTCGGTCCCTGCATCGGCAATTGCAGATCGGCGGGGATTGGATCCAGGTCGAGCGCCTCGCGCACAAAAGCGCGTAGCGATACCACCAGATCGTGCGTGTGGACCGGATGCCCCGCAACGAGCTCGCGCACCGCCCGTTCCGCCAGGCGCACCTGCTCCTCGGTGCCCAGCAGGATGATGTCCGACAGGGCTGCCTCCACCGCATCGCGGATGCGCCGGGTGCGATCGGATTGCGCCGCCGTCTCCGCGCTGAGATCCAGCGCGGCCATCGGCTCGGATGGAGGCGAGGCCGGTGTGCGGCGCTGCAGGTCGCGCTTGTGCGATGGGTCCACCGTCAGGTCGCCGGTGAACGATCCGCCGAGCGTCTTGTGCGCGGCGATCAGCGTGCGCAGCCGTTCGTTGATCTGGCGGTTCAGTCGTTCGCGGCGTTGCTGGAACGTCATCATCATCAGCAACCGCACCCCGACGCCGAGCAGCGTGACCAGCGTCAGCCCGAGCAAGGTCGCCAGCACGCTCTGCCAGGAACTGAAATCAAGATTGCGCAACGGCATTCCCCTTTACTGCCAAGGGCGAACCGATGGCCGTCGCACACCGTTCCGCCGCAATCCTCAACGGTTGCGCGCGTGGAACAGCTTGCCGCCTTCCACCAGGTACACCAGCGCCAGCACCGCGACCCCGATACCGAGATAGCCGAGCGCCAGCGGATAGGTGGTGCCATTGTACGACTGCCCGATCAGCGACCCCACGATCACTGCGCCCACGCTGGTGATGAAACCCTGGATCGACGATGCCGTGCCGGCAATGTGCCCGACCGGCTCCATCGCCATCGCGCCGAAGTTCGACCCGCACAGCCCGATGCAGGTCATGCTCAGCGCCTGGAACAGCATGTAGGTCCATAGCGACTCCCGGCCCCCGGCGATGACGCCCAGGTGCAACAGCGACAGCGCGATCAGGGCGAGCACGGCGGATTGCGAGATCAGGCGTGTGCCCAGCCGTTCGACCAGCCGGCTGTTGGCGAACGAGGCGCACCCCATCGAAAAGGCGCACACCGCAAACAGGATCGTGAAGCGCTGGCCGGCATGGAATTCGTCGACGAAGATCTGTTGCGCCGACGATACGAAGGCGATGATCCCGCCGAACGTCATCGATGCGGCAACCGCATAGCCGGCGGAAAAGCGATTGGTCAGCGTCAGTGCGTAGGAGTGCCGCAGCGATGCCAGCGACAACGGGATCCGCCGCTCGACCGGCAGCGATTCGCGCAGTCGCACGAACGACCAGGCGAGGACCACGGCCGCAAAGCCCGCCAGTGCGTAGAAGATGAAACGCCACGGCCCAAAGGCGAGCAGCGCCTGACCCAATGTCGGCGCCAGGATCGGCACCAGAAAGAAGATCATCTGCGCGACCGACAAGGTGCGCGCCATCTGACGCCCGGAATAGCGGTCACGCACGATCGCCACGGCCAGGACGCGCGTGGAGGCGGACATCAGCCCCTGCAGGATACGTGCGCCGAGCAAGGCGGCAAAGGTCTGCGAACCGGCGGCGAACACGCTCGCCGCGACGAACCCGATCAGCGTGACGAGCAGGACCGGCCTGCGCCCGAAGCGATCCGCCAGCGGGCCGTAGACCAGCTGCCCCGCGCCAAAGCCCAGCATATAGGCAGTGATGATCCACTGGCGATGGTTCGCCGTCGCGATGCCGAGCTGGTGGCCGATATCGGCAAGCGCCGGCAGCATCAGGTCGACGCCCAGCGCGTTGACCGCCATCAGCGCCGCGATGAAGGCGACGAACTCGTGTTGACGCATCGGGGCGTCGGCAATCCTGTCATTCATCGCGTCGGCCTAGGCCGATGCAGCGCGCGACGCCATCATTCCGCACTGGTGCGTGCGGCCACAAACCAGATCAGCAGACCGCCAATGGCCAGCATCGCCCCGATCGGCCCGGTCGAGGTCCATCCCAGCCCGGCTGCAATCGCCACCCCGCCCAGCCAGGCGCCGAGCGCATTGGCGAGATTGAATGCGCTGTGATTGAGCGAGGCGGCCAGCGCCTGCGCATCGGCCGCAATGTCCATCAGGCGCGTTTGCAGCGGCGGCCCCATCGACAAGGCGGCAAAGCCGACGAAGAACATGTTGATCGTCACCAGCACGGCATCGTGCGCCGTGAGCGCCACCAGCCCCAATGTCACGACATTCAGCACCAGCGTGATCCAGATCGCGCGCATCACGCCGCGATCCGCCAGCCAGCCGCCGAACAGACTGCCCGCCACCATGCCCATCCCGATCACCGACAAGATGATCGGCACGTGCGCCTCCGACATGCCCGACACGATGGTCAGCATCGGCGTGATGTAACTGTAGACCGCAAACACGCCGCCAAAGCCGATAGCGGCGATGCCGAGCGTCAACCACACCTGTCCGCGCTTCAGCGCACCGAGCTCGGTCAGCGGGCTGGCATCGTCCGGCGCCGGAATGGGGTGCAAGGCCAGTCGGCACAGCAGGGCAGTCGCCAGGCCGAGCACCGCGACGACGACGAACGCCGCGCGCCAGCCCGCCACCTGTCCGACCCATGTGGCAAACGGCACGCCAACGATGTTGGCGGAACTCAACCCCAGCATCATCCGCGCCACCGCCTGCGCGCGCTTGTCCGCCGGCACCAGAGATGCGGCCACCAACGATGCGATCCCGAAATAGGCACCATGCGGCAGCCCGGCGAAGAACCGCGCGGCGACGATCAGGCCATAGCTGGAGGCGACCGCACAGAGCATGTTGGCGATCGCGAAGAACATCATCAGCCGGATCAGCATCGCCCGCCGTCCGGCCCGCGCGAATACCACGGCGAGGAGCGGTGCGCCGATCACCACGCCGAGGGCATAGGCGCTGATCATGTGCCCGGCGACCGGCACGGTGACATGCACGTCGCGCGCGACGTTCGGCAGCAACCCCATCGAGGCGAACTCGCCGGTCCCGAGCGCAAAGCCGCCGAGCGCCAGCGCCACTTGGGCGAGCACTGCCCCATGCGGCGTCGCATCGCGACGATCGGTTACGATCGGAAAGGTGGCTGCAGGCATTGGGGGTCCTCGGGCAGTGGATCTGGTGATCTCTCCCGAGCCGGTGCTGTTGCACTCAGTTGGCCCATGTGGGTTGGGCATGCTGTATGTGCAACATCCGATCCGGCGATCATGGCCCGTCGGATGGTGATATCGGCGGCGCTATGCGCCCGCGTCGTTGGCAAAGGGCGCCGTCTGCCCAGGCTGTGGGCGGCTGATGCACGGCGAAAGCGCGGCGTCCGCTTCGGCTAGCCTGACGATACGCCGGAACAGGGCACGCATGGGGGCGTGCGCCTCCGCATCGTCTTCGGCAAAGGTGGTCAGATCGCCCTGCTGCTCGGCATCGATCAGCACATCGGTGACCATGAAGATCATCGCCTGTTCGGCCGTAGCGTTCGAACATCGGCTTGGGATCCTAGTGCGGCAAAGGCTCGCCCGAGCTGAACAGCAGGTACAACGACACAAGGGCGAAGACTACGAGCAGGCCATAGATCATTCCACCGATCCACGCGGCGATCCTGGATACGCCCGCCGCCCGCGCGATCATCGCGTCGTCGACGCCCCCATCGGGCGTGCGCGCTTTCTGGATCAGCGTGATCGCGTGCTGCACGTAGATGCGGTGGCCCGATAGGGCGAGCGCGACGGCGAGCGGCACACCCGCGCGCTCCGTGCCCGGTAGAAAGGGCAGGGCAACCATCACCGCAATGATGATCCCCGCGATCAGCCACATCTTGCGGTACAAGAACCATACCGGCCCGGTGAAGAAGGCCGGCCAGCAGAAGCCGCCGCCGAACAGACGGAATTTCGGCCGCCCGCCGGCCGCCAAATCGGCGTGTAGCGTGTCATACACCTTGAGGAACGGCGCGGGATTGGGCGCGAAGAACTGCTCCAGTTCCGCACGGCGGGACGCTTGATCCGGATCGTGGAGGAAGGCGAGGTAAGGACTGTCGGCCATGCCTTCTTATGCCAGCCCCGCCGACAAATCCAAGCGACGCGGCCTGCCAGATCCCCCAAGTTTTGCGGCGAGTTGGCCGGTCTCTTGCGATACGGTTCACGCCGTGCGACCGATAGCGGAACGAGGGGGTCGCGATGCGCAAAGGGATTATGGCGAAGCCGGGTGCCGCTTTGCTGCTGCTGACGCTGGCAGCACCGGCGACCGCGCAATGGAGCCCGGATCGTGCGCTCCGTACGCAGACCGTGAAGGATGCCGAGGGCGGCGAGATCAGTTGCACCTTCTACCGCGACTTCATGGTTCGCGTGCCCGGCACCGACACCCCGTCCCCCGGTGACGCGCTGCTGGTGCGGGCCGGCAAGACCCCGCCGATCTGCTCGGCCAGGCAGCCGGCGGGCGTGTCGCTCAAGACGGGCGGGTATGCTTTCCTCGGCCGCACGGGCATCTATCTGTTCTTCGAGGAGGCGGATTCGAACGGTTCGGTCGCCTTCGCCGTGCTCGATTCGCGCACCGGCCGTACGATCATCGACGACGTGACGCCGGATGGCATCGCCGATCCGTCATCGATCCACAGCATCGCCGCAACGCCCGAGACGCTGAAGCTCGCCTTTCGGCGCGCCCTCAACGCGCAATGCTCTGTTCTGGCGAGACCAGGCCCGTGCTGGCGCGAGATCACCGGCAGCAAGGACAATGATGTGCCGCCGGCAATCGCGCGCCTCGCGCCGCCGGCGCAGGCCTGCGCGCGCAGCTATCGCGCGGCTGGGATCCCCAACGACGATCCCAGCATCATCACCTATGAGGTGCAGGTAAGCTGGACGCAGGGCGGTGGGCGGCGGGTGCAGGCCGCAGGCCCGGTCGGCTGCCTGCCGATGCCATGAGCCTTTTTGCGCGCACGAGCCGGGAGGGAGCCTGACCATGCCGCTATTGACGCTGGTGCTGGTCGCCGCGGCCGGTGGCACGTTGCCGGCGGAGGTGAAGACCCTCATCGAACGCCGTGCGCAGTGCGAACATTGGGCCGGCGAGGAACCGTATGACGCTGCGCGCGCAGCGGCCATCGATGCGGCATTGCGCCGGCTCCGCTGCGCCACGTCCGAAGCGGACGAGGCGCGCCTGCGCCGCCGCTACGCCCGTCAGCGCGTCGTTCTTGCCGCGCTCGACGCTGGTCGAGAGGAATAGCTCGGTGCGCTCCGCCCCCTCCGACATCATGGGGCAATGGGCAACTGCAAGGGGAAAATAGGTAATGCCAATGTTCGGACGCACCGCAGAAGCGATCATCGCACACGTCTGGCGCGCTGCCCGCTGGCTGACCGTGCTCGCCACCATGCTGGCGTGGCCGTCGATCGCGTCGGCTGGCTGCCTGTGGACCGATCTGGTGCGCGCCGAGACGCGCGTGGCGGTGGTGAAGCCTGGAGCCCCGCGCGTGCATTTCGTGCAGGATCAAGTGCTGCGGGCCGGTTGCCCCAATGCGAGTGCCGGGTGCCAGTTGCGGTCGTTCGTCGTGCCTGGCGATGTCGTGCTCGTCGGCCCCAGGCAAAGCGCGTTCATTTGCGCGGGCTTTCAGGGGCCGCGTGGGATCGGGACGATCGACTGGCTCCCCGCCTCGGCGCTCTCGCTGCTGCCCGCGGCGGCGCAGCAACCACAGGTTTGGGCGGGCGATTGGACCGCGCCCGAGCAGGATCTGAAGATCACCGCCGCCCGCGGCGGCGTGCTCACCATCGCAGGCGAAGCGACCTGGGGGGCTGGCGATCCGCAGCGGGTCAAGATTGGCGGCGTCCATATCGGCCAGGTCAACGGCACCGCGCGGCCGGTCGGCGGTCTGCTCGCCTTCACCGACGACGGTGAAGGGCACACCTTGCCCTATGCCCAGGGTGACGAATTCAGCTGCAAGATCAAGATGCTCCGCCGCGGCCCCTATCTGCTGGTGCGCGACAACAATGGCTGCGGCGGTGCGAACGTCAGCTTCTCGGGCTTCTACGCGCGCAAGAGATGATGGCATCGGCAGGGCGGGGCTTCCCGCTCACTGACCCCAGGGAGCGCCTTCACATCCGCGGCAGTACAAGGTCATGCGCGCATGGCCGGGGCGATCCAGCCAGCCGAGCGCGTAGCGGTCGATCTGCCATTGTCCATCAGTGCCGTCGGCGAAGCGTACAGTGCCTCGCACCGCGCAATTGGACTCGGCCAATGTGTAGTGCACCGCCGCGCGGTCGGCCTGCCGCGCGTCGCGGAGATAGCGCCTGACGTGCGCTTCGTTCAGCCGGAAGCGGCGGCACGGAAAGGCGGGCTCGATCTCCTTCCACAACACGACGCCCTGCGCCGATACGCGGATCGCCGTGACGCGCGGCAGCCGAGTGGGACACAAGGGCGGCTCGAACTCGCTACCGGGCGTGCAAGCCGGCCCGGCACCGAGTAGCAGCGCAAGAAGCGGGAAGGTCGCCATGGTCGCTCCATCGTAGCGTGCTTGGATACCGTGCGCACCCGCAGAGTCGATCCGTCGACAAGGCGATGCTGCAGCCGCCGCCCGACTACCTCAGCGTAGGCTCCATTCCATCGTCAGCCACAGCTTGTCCGTGTTGGCGGCAAAACGGTCGGCGTCGTAATGGGCGTACCGTACGGACAGGCCCAGCGCCCGGTATCTGGCCGAGGCCAGCAGGTCGACCTCGTTGCCGTAATGCTGGTCTGCTCGGTCGCTGTCGAAGCGATGGTACGCGCCCAATACCGTGACACCCGATAGCGCACCCACTTGGGGCCACCCCGCCCCGAGCGAGCCGTACAAGTCGCGCAGGCCATTGGCGGGCGTCGTCGTGAACTTGTCGGCCCAGCCCTGGAACTTGAACAACGAGGCAAGTGGGGTCTGGACGCTCGTCAGTGCCTGTCCGCGGTCCGCGCCGAGCAGTTCGTAGCCGATCGTCGCCGACAGTAGCTTCCGCCCCAGCGTCGCCTCGCCGAGATAATAAGCCGCGGCATAATCGTTCGGGTTGCGATGATAGTCGCTCTGCCGTGCCACGCTGGCAACGTAACCGAGCTTCCAGTCGCCGATGATGGCGCGGCTGCCGGACAGGCGTGCGCCATAGGTCTGGCTCGACAGGCGATAGCCTTGCACCGCAGCCTCGTCCTGATCGACGAGGATCGCAAAGCCGCTCACGCTACCGATCGGTGTCGCATAGGCGATCGTGCCGAACCAATTATTGCCGCCCATCGCCTGTTGCCGCGCGCCACGTCCGTCGATGCCGTTGATCGTGCGCACGCTCCACACGTAACTCGCCTCCACCGACAGCTTGGGCAGCGGCTGCCACGTCGTGCGGACCGCATCGAACGTCTGCTGGTTCTGCCGGAAGGATGCCGAGCCGACGAAACGCTGGTCGCCGAGCTCGAGCAGCTGTCGCCCGATCGTGATGCTGGCGGCAGGCGTAGCGTAGCGCAATTGCGCGCGGTTGAGCTCGATATTCTGAGGGTCGGCAACGATGGGATAGCTCGTCCGCCCGTTAAGCGCGTCGTTATAATGCTGGACGATGCCGAGCGTCGCCTCGCTTTCCGCCAGCGCCGACCAACGGCCGCTGCTCGCCGCCACGCCGCTGTGGAGGCGCAGCGTCACGGCGTTCGCCTGGGTGCCAAGATCGTCCTGGTCGACATCCTCCCAGCGCAGCCGCGCATCCACCAGCGGCTTCAGCGTAATCTGCTGGGCGTGAGCGGCGGGGCTGGCGCACAGCCCCGCCGTGGCGAGCGCCGCGGCCCGCATCTTCCCCATTCTCATGCCGTCTACTCCGCGGGGACGGTGGCGTTCAGCGCACCCAATTCGCCGCTTTCCCGCGCCTTGCGGCCATAGAATGCCTCGAACAGCGGCCCGGCCATCATCGTGGTGACGATCGCCATCAGCACCAGCATCGAGAACAAGGTCGGCCCGATAATGCCTTTCTGCAGCCCGATATTGATGATGATCAGTTCCATCAGCCCGCGCGAATTCATCAGCGCGCCGATGCCGAGCGCGGTGCGGTTGTCTTCGCCCGCCAGCCGCGCCGCGAGATAGCAGGCACCGCCCTTGGCGACGATCGAGGCGACCAGGATGCCCAGCGCGACGAGCAGCAGCGAGCCTGAATTGACCATGTCCATCCGCGTGTTCAGCCCTGAATAGGTAAAGAACATCGGCAGCAGCAGGACGACCGCCACCGGCTCCACCTTGCGCTTGATCTCGGTCGCGAACAGCCCCCGCGGCATCATCGCGCCCAGGATGAAGCCGCCGAAGATCGCATGGATGCCGACCATGTCCATCAGGAAGGCAGAGGTGCAGAATGCAGCGAGCACAAGCGCGAGGATCGTGTAATTCATCTCGCCTTCGCGCTCGACACGTGCGGCAAGCGGCGCAAAAAGGCGCGGCGCGAACAGAACGACGATCGCCGCCCAGAGCAGCCCGCCGCCGATCGCCAGGATCGCCACGCCGGCACCGCCCCCGAACGTCGCCAGCACGATCGCCAGCACGCACCACGAACAGGCATCGTCGAACGCACCCGCGGTCAGCGACAGCGTGCCGAGCGACGAATTGGCCAGCCCGCGTTCGTTGATGATCCGCGCGAGCATCGGAAAGGCGGTGAGCGCGATGCACGCGCCCATGAACAACGTCGCGTTGGTCTGCGAGATGCCGGGCGCGAACAGGCCCGGGACGGTGAGCAGGAAGGGCGTGATCAGGATCGCCACCGCAAAGGGCGCCGCAATGCCGGCGAACGATACGCCCGCGGCACTTTTCGCCTTGGCCTTGAAATGATCGATGCGCAGCGTCGTGCCTATCAGGAACATGTACAATCCGACGCCGAGTTGCGCGCCGGCATACAGGACGTTGCGCGTGTCCTTGGGGAAGATCGCGCCTTGCAGATCGGGCCAGATCAACCCGAGCAGCGACGGCCCAAGCACTACGCCGGCGATCATCTCGCCCACCACTTGCGGCTGGGCGAGGAACTTCTGACCAAGCCAACCGACGATGCGGCACGCGATCAGGATGACCGCCAATTGCAGGAAGAAGTGGATGGAGAAATCCCCCGGCGCGTAACTTTTCGCTACGGCGGCGGCGGCGGGTCCGTGCGGCGAGAGCACGCCGCCGATCGTGGACCAAAGACTGTCGATCATATCTTGCATTCATCCCTCCCCGAGATCCTCGCAGCCTCTAACGGCGCGGTCGATTGAGTTGATCAAAGGGGCGCGCGCCGGCTGCGGCAACGATAATCTGAGCAGATGTCCTACGTTGTCGCCGATTTTTGAACTGTGCCTGCTTTCTGTTGCGGAGGCGACACATTGTAGTATCGTGCCTACATCCACACAGGCCGATCGCACTATCGTAGGAGACCGGAATGTCATGAAGGTGATGTCGAGCCGCGAGTTCAACCAGGACGTCAGCCAGGCCAAACGCGCCGCCCGACTCGCGCCCGTGTTCGTCACCGATCGCGGCAAGCCGACGCACGTGCTACTGAGCATCAATGCCTTTCGCCGCCTGTCGGGCGAGCGCGAGACGATCGTAGACCTGCTCGCGATGCGCGACGACGTGGGCGATACGGTGGGAGCGACGCAGGATGCTACGCCATGGAACGGCGTGCCCTGATGTTCCTGCTCGATACCGATGTGGTCGCCGAACTGCGCCGTGGTGCGTCGGCGGACGCGGCAGTGGCCGCCTGGGCGGGCGGCATGCCCCGCGAGCATCTGTTCTTGTCGGCCGTCTCGCTGCTCGACCTGGAGAACGCTGCCGCGCGCTCGCCACGCGACAAGGTGCAAGCGGTGCGGCTGCAGCGCTGGATCGACGAACAGGTGCTGCCGGCCTTTGACGGGCGGATCCTGCCGGTCGATGCTGCCGTGATCCGCCGGCGCCGCGGCCTAACGCTGGATGCCCGCGACGCGCTGATTGCCGCGACGGCGCTCGAGCAGGGGCTGACCGTCGCCACGCGGGCCGGCGCGGCGTTCAGGGGCGTGAAGATCAAGCTGCTCGACCCGTGGAAATATGCGCGGGAAGAAGATACCGACTGGCGTCAGGCGAGCCGCGGCGAGCCGCATTGGCTGAAGTCGCTGTTCGTGCGTGCATGAAGCGGTTAGGTTCGGGGCGATGAGCGGCACGCGCAGGATCCTGATCGTCGGGGGCGGCACCGCGGGCTGGCTGGCCGCTGCATACCTGGCCAAAGCGCTGGCGGTGTCGCCGCGCGGGGCGACCGAGATCACGCTGTTGGAATCGCCCGATATCGGTATCGTCGGGGTGGGCGAGGGCACCTTCCCGACAATCCGCGCAACGCTGAAGTTTCTCGGCATCGACGAGCGGGAGTTCCTGCGCGAGACCTCGGCCACGTTCAAGCAAGGCATCCGCTTCGCCGATTGGCTGCACGCGCCCGATGGGGACACGCGCCACGTCTACGTCCATCCCTTCGAGGCGCCGTTCCAGACCGATGTCGGCAGTCTTGCGCCATACTGGCTGGCGCAGGAACCGCGCACGCGCGCGCCATTCGCGGAGGCCGTCACCATTCAGAGCCGTGTTGCGGATGCTGGGCGCGGACCCAAATCGGCGATGGACGGCAATTTCGCCGGGCCGCTTGCCTATGCCTATCATTTCGATGCGGTAAAGCTGGCGGCGTTGCTGTCGCGCCACGCCATGGGCGCGGGCGTGACGCACATTGCCGATGTCGTTACCCGCGTCGATATCGCACCGGACGGGATGATCGCGGGCGTGGCGACCCGCGATCACGGCACGCTTCAAGCCGATCTCTACATCGATTGCACGGGCTTCCGGGCCGAACTGATCGGGCGGGCGCTAGGCGAGCCGGTGAAATCGGTGCGCAACCACCTGTTCACCGATCGTGCCATCACCGCCAAGCTGCCTTACCCCCGCGCCCGCGGGCCGCTGGCCAGCTATACGCTCGCCACGGCGCACGAGGCGGGGTGGATCTGGGACATTGGTCTGGCCGATGCGCACGGCGTGGGCTGCGTCTATTCCAGCGCGCATATCGACGAAGCGCGCGCCAGCGACATCCTGCACGCCTATCTCGGCATGCAGCCGGGCGACGTGCCGACGCGCACGCTGTCGTTCGAACCCGGCTATCGCGACCGGCAGTGGATCGGCAATTGCGTCGCCCTGGGGCTGGCCGGCGGGTTCCTGGAGCCGCTCGAAGCGACCGGCATCGTGATGATCGAGGCCGGCGTGGCGATGATCGCCGAGATGTTCACGCATGACGGCCCGGTAGCCGCCCCGGCGCGGCGCTTCAACGCGCTGATGCGCGCCCGCTACGACAATGTCGGCACTTTCCTGAAGCTGCATTACTGCCTCAGCCGCCGCCGCGAGCCATTTTGGCGCGACAATGCCGATCCGGGGACCTGGCCCGAGCCGCTCGCCGACCTGCTGGAGCAATGGCGCTATCGCCCGCCAGGCCGGTTCGACTTCACCCTCGATACCGAGACGTTCGCCTTCTTCAACTATCAGTACATCCTCTACGGTATGGATTTCGGCACTACCGCGCCGCGGCTGAACCATGTGCCCCATGGCGAGGACGCCGACCGCCAGTTCGCGCGCATCCGGGGGTTCGGTGAACGCGCCACGCTGGAACTTCCTCCGCACCGCGACCTGATCGAGCAGATCCGCGGCGGGCATTGAGCGATGACGCACGCGATCCCAGCGAAGTGATGCTGCAACTGAAAAGGGATCAAATCGGGTCATCCCGCGCTTAGACCCCGCAGCCGCGCCGCAACGCCTCCCTTAAGCTTTCAAGATGACCGATCCGCGTTCAGCCGGTAGGCTGCACCATAGGCGCGAGCGAAGGCAAGATGGAACAACACCGATTTCCCATGAACGGGGGCAGCGCCGGGGCCGCCATTCGTCAACGCGATTGGAGCGGGACGTCGCTCGGCGACACCGAGCACTGGCCGATTGCGCTGCGCAATGCCTTGATGCTGCTGCTCGAATCGGCGGAGTCGATGTACCTGGTATGGGGTGCCGACTGCACTTTTTTCCACAACGATGCCTATGCACCGATCCTGGGTAGACGGCTGGACGGCGCCATCGGCATGCCCGCGGCGGATTTGTGGCCCGACGCCTGGCCGCAAGTGCGGCCGATGGTCGATCAGGCGCTGGGCGGCACTGCCAGCAAGGTCGAGGACCTGCTGGTGGTCATGGATCGGCACGGCGATCCGGAGGACAGTTGGTGGTCCTTTTCCTATTCCCCGCTGCGTGGCGATCAGGGCGACATCGCCGGCGTGATGTGCATCACCAAGGATACCACGCGCAGGGTGCTGGCCGAGCGCGCACGATCGAGCGAAGTGCAGCGCTTCCGCGAATTGTTTGAACACTCGCCGAGCTTCGTCGCCGCGCTGCACGGCCCGGAACATGTCTTCTTCATCGCCAACCCGGCCTATCGCAAACTGGTCGGCGGGCGCGACCTGCTCGGCAAGAGCGTGCGCGACGCTCTGCCCGAGGTCGCCGGCCAGGGCTTGTTCGAAATGCTCGACCGCGTGCTGCAGACGGGTGAGGCGGTCACCGGCAACGGGATGCAGGTAAGACTGCGCCAGGCCGAAGGTTTGCCCGTGCTGCGCACGCTGGATTTCGTCTATCAGCCGATCCGCGACGCGGCCGGCGTCGTCACCGGTGTGTTCGTCGAAGGCACGGATGTCACCGAAGCGCATGCCACCGCCCAGGCGCTGCGCATCAGCCAGGACCGCAATCGTCAGGTGCTGGACAGCGCGATCGACTATGCGATCATTGCCAGCGATCTGGACGGCCGCATCACCGGCTGGAATGCCGGCGCGCAGAACGTGCTCGGCTGGTCGGAGGCGGAGATGCTAGGCCGCACCGCGCATTGCTTCTTCACGCCCGATGACGTCGCCGGTGGGCAGGTCGAGCACGAGATGCAGTCCGCGCTCGACGAAGGACGCGGCGCCGATGAACGCTGGCATCTCCACAAGTCCGGCGCGTTGTTCTGGGCGAGCGGCGAGATGACGCCGTTGCGCGATGCGCACGGCACCGTCGAGGGCTTCGTCAAGGTGCTGCGTGATCGAACCGTGGAACACCGCACCGCAGAAGCGTTGCGCGCATCCGAAGCGCGGCTGCGGCGGGCGCAGGAGGCGGGCGGCGTCGGCATCTTCTCGGTCGAGCTGGCCACCAACGTGATCTACGGCACGCCGGAATTCTGCCGCATCTTCGGCCTCGCATCGGCCGACGGGATCGATCCTGCGCTCACCGAAGCTTTGGTCCATCCCGAAGATACCGGATTGGCTTCGCATGCCGATACCCGGCTGACCGGCGTTGCGCCGCCGGAGGCGGAATATCGCATCATACACGGCGTCACCGGCGAGATACGGCGCATCTCCCGCCGCGCCGAGTTCGAGCGCGACGATGCCGGCCGTCCGGTGCGCATGGTCGGCGTCGTGCAGGACGTGACCGAACGCCGCGCGGCGCAGCAGGCGGTCGAGCTCAGCGAGGCCAGGTTCCGCGCCTTTGCGCAGGCGGTGCCCAACCATGTATGGTCGGCGTCGTCGGCCGGGCTGGTCGATTGGGCCAATGATCGTGCGTATGCCTATGGAGGGCGCGGCGAGGGCGATCTGCTGCGCGACGGCTGGGCCGCCTGGCTCCACCCCGAGGATGTCGAGGGCGCCGCTGCCGCCTGGGTGCATAGCATCGCGACGGGCGAGGAATATGCCACCGAATTCCGCATCCGGCGGTCGGACGGCGTCTATCGCTGGCATCTGGCCCGGGCCGTGCCGCTGCGCGATGCGGCTGGCGCGATTACCGGCTGGCTCGGCACCAATACCGATATTGAACAGCAAAAAGCCTCCGAACAGGCACTGCGCGAGCTGAATGACGAGCTGGAGGAACGCGTCGATGCGCGCACGCGCGAACGCGACCGGGCATGGCGCAATTCGCGCGACCTCATCGTGGTGATCGATACTGCCGGGATCTTCCACGAAGTAAGCCCAGCCGCGCGGCAGATCCTCGGCTGGCATCCGGAGGAGATGATCGGCAAGTCGGTGTTCGACTTCATCCACCCCGACGATAGCGCGCCGACCGACGGCGCCCTCGATCAGGCGGGCGGCGCGCCGCTGGCACCGTTCGAGAACCGCTATCGCCACAAGGATGGCGGCTATCGCACCCTGTCCTGGACGGCAGGGCCGGAGGGGGATCTGATCACCGCCACGGCACGCGACGTGAGCGAGGCAAAGGCGCAGGCCGAAGCGCTCGTCCAGGCACAAGAGGCGCTACGCCAGGCGCAGAAGATGGAGGCGGTCGGGCAGCTGACGGGCGGCATCGCGCACGATTTCAACAATCTGCTGACCGGCATCACCGGCAACCTCGAACTGCTGCAACTGCGTGCCGAGCAAGGGCGCTACGATGCGATCGCGCGACATGTAACGGCCGCGCAAGGCGCAGCGCAGCGTGCCGCTTCGCTAACGCAACGGCTGCTCGCCTTTTCGCGCCGCCAGACGCTCGATCCCAGGCCGACCGACGTGAACCGGCTGATCGCCGGCATGGACGATCTGATCCGGCGCTCGATCGGCCCCGACATCGCCCTTGAGACCGTCGGCGCGGGCGGATTGTGGTCGACCCTGGTCGATGCGCCGCAGCTGGAGAACGCGTTGCTCAACCTGTGCATCAATGCCCGCGATGCGATGCCGGGCGGCGGCCGGATCACGATCGAGACCGCCAACAAATGGCTGGACGCGCGCAGCGCTGGCGAGCGCGAGCTGCCGGCCGGGCAATATGTCTCGCTGTGCGTCACCGACACCGGCACCGGCATGACGCCGGAAGTGATCTCGCGCGCGTTCGATCCCTTCTTCACCACCAAGCCGCTCGGGGTCGGCACCGGCCTCGGCCTGTCGATGATCTACGGCTTTGCCCGACAATCGGGCGGGCAGGTGCGGATCTATTCGGAAGTGGGGCAGGGGACGACGATGTGCATCTATCTGCCGCGCCATTATGGCGATGACGCGATCGAGGAGGAGGACCAGGCCGACCAGGCCGATCTGCGCGCGGGCCAGGGCGAGACCGTGCTGGTAGTGGACGACGAACCGACCATCCGCATGCTGGTCGCCGAGATACTGGAGGATGCCGGTTACCGCATCCTGCAGGCAAGCGACGGCCCGGCCGGTATCCGCGTGCTGGAGAGCGCGACGCGCATCGATCTGCTGGTCACCGATGTCGGGCTGCCCGGCGGGCTGAACGGCCGGCAGGTGGCGGATGCCGCGCGGGTACTACGCCCGGGGCTGAAGGTGCTGTTCATCACCGGCTATGCCGAGAACGCGGCGGTCGGCAACGGTCATCTCGAACCCGGCATGGAATTGCTCACCAAACCGTTCGGTATGGACGAACTCGCCGCGCGCATCCGCGACATGATCCGGCCGACGGGAACGCTACCGGTGATCTGATCGGATCGCCATGTGGATGACCGTCACTCCGGAACAGGTTCGGGGTGACGGCTTCCGTAGAATCGGCGCTGCTACACCAACTCGTGCAGCCGCAACCTCGCTATACTCCGCTCACCAAATCCGCACGCGTTCGGCCGGCGGCAGATACTGTTTCTGGTCGGGCGTGATCTTCCACGCGGCATACCAGGCATCGACGTTGCGCAGCGGGTTCACCGCGCGGATCTGCCCTGGCGAATGCGGATCGCCGACGAGCTGCTGCCGCAGCGCTTCGTTGCGGAACAAGGTGCGCCACACCTGGCCCCAGCCGAGGAAGAAGCGCTGGTCGCCGGTGAAGCCATCGATCACCGCCGCCTTCTTGCCGCCAAGCGACGCATGATAGGCATCGAGCGCGATCAGCACGCCGCCCAGATCACCGATATTCTCGCCCATCGAAGCGCGGCCGTTGATGTGCACGCCCGGCAACCCATCGAAGCTGTACGCCTCGTATTGCCCGCCCAGCCGCACTGCCTGCGCCTCGAACTTGGTCGCGTCCTCGGCCGTCCACCAGTCGCGCAGGATGCCCTGGCCGTCCGACTTGCGTCCCTGATCGTCGAAGCCATGGCTGATTTCATGCCCGATCACGCCGCCGATGCCGCCGTAATTCACCGCATCGTCGGCCTTGGGATCGAAGAAGGGCGGCTGCAGGATGGCGGCGGGAAAGACGATCTCGTTCTTGACCGAATTATAGTAAGCGTTGACCGTCTGCGGCGTCATGCCCCACTCGGCCTTGTCGACCGGACCGCCCATGCGTTTGCGGCGGTAATCCCATTCGAAGCGCTGCGCGCGCTCGGCATTGCCGACCACGTCGCCGGGCACGATCTGCAGCGCGCTGTAATCGCGCCACTTGTCGGGATAGCCGATCTTGACGCTAAAGCCTTTGAGCTTCTCCTGCGCCTGCTGCTTAGTCGCCGGGCTCATCCAGGCGAGCCCGTTGATCCGACCGGCGAGCGCCACGCGCAGATTGCCCACCAGCCGGTCCATCTTGGCCTTGGATTCGGGCGGGAAGTACAGTGCGACATAATCCCGCCCGATGCCCTCGCCGACCGCATTCTCGGTGAACGCCACAGCCCGCTTCCAGCGTTCGCGCTGCTGCGGCTGACCGTTGAGGAATTTCGAGCGGAATTCGAATTGCGCATCCACGAAGCGCTTGGAGAGCAAAGGCGCGACATCGTCGGTAACGTGGAATGCCTCCCATGCCTTCAACGTGTCGAGATCGGTATCGGCGAACACCTTGGCGATGCCGGGAAAGGCGGTGTTCTGCGCGACGATCGCGCGCTCGGCCTTGGCGACGCCGGCGGCCTGCCAGAAGGCATCCCAGGGGAAGCCCGGCGCCTGCGTCTTCAACTCGGCGAGCGTGGTCAAATTGTAGGTCTTGTCACGGTCGCGGCTCTGCGCGCGCGTCCAGTGCGCCTGGGCCAGCTTGGTCTCCATCGCGACCACCGCGTCCGCCGCCTTTGCCGGATCAGCCCAGCCCGCCATGCCGAGCAGCTGCGCGACATATTGGCGATAGCGGGCGACCTGCGGCTGGAACTTGGCATCGAGATACAGCTCGCGATCCCCCAACCCCAGCCCGGACTGCCGCAAATACAGTGCGTAGATATCCGGCCGTTTGGCATCGTCATTAACGCCCGGTCCGAAGAAGCTCGCCCCGAACCCACCGACAGCGCGGCCCATCAGCGCGGCAACGTCTGTCTTCGATGCTGCGGCGCGCACCGGCTTCAGCCGCTCGGTCAGCGGCGCGGCATCGCGCTTCTCGGCGGCGGCTTCGTCCATGAAGCCCGAGTAGAGGATCGCCGCCTTCATCCGATCGGGATGTGCCGCATCGGTTGCATTATAGCCCGAAATCAGCACGCGCAGCCGCTGCTCGGACAAATCGCGCAGCACCGCGAACGCACCGTAGGAGGAGCGATCGGCCGGGATTTGCGTCTTGTCTACCCACGTGCCGTTGACGAAGCGGAACCAGTCGTCGCCGGGCTTTACGCTGCGATCCATGCCGGCAAGGTCGAAGCCCCAGCGGCCATAGCTTTCCGCACCCGTTGCCGCCGGGCTGGTGGCGGACGACGCTTGATCCTGGCTGAGGGCGGGCGCGGTGATCGCAACCAGAGCCGTGGACAAGGCAAGCAGCAACGGCTTCTTCACAGGCGGATTTCCTCTTTTGTTACAGGCGCTTTGCCGCTGCCTTCGGGCTCTTCTGGCATCGGGGGAGAGGCGACGCAACATGCGAGTGCGCCGTTTGGCGCATGCGGCGCATCCAATCGCGTGCCCGGCGGTTATGCTGCAAACACAGGAGCGAATGATGGCGATTTTCAACAAAGACATGATCGATCTGGCCGGCAAGAACGAATTCTTCCAGAAGGAGGTCTTTCGCGATGCCAAGGTGCAGATCGTGCTGATGAGCATTCCCGCCGGCGAAGATATCGGCATGGAGACGCACCCGGCTGATCAGACGACCTTCTTCGTCAGCGGCGAGGGGCAGGCGGTGGTCGACGGCGCGCGCAGCAGCGTGTCGCCCAACCACATGATCGTCATCCCCAAGGGCGCCGAGCATAACATCATCAACAAGGGCGGCGGGCCGCTGAAGCTGTTCTCGGTCTATGCCCCGCCGGCCGAGCCCGCAGGTGTCGCACACAAGACCAAGGCCGATGCCGAAGCCGCCGAGGAAGGCTTCGTCTCGCGCGCGGCCAAGAAGATCAAGGCCGCCGTCACCGGCTAACTGATCAGCAGTCGAACACATCACCCGGGCGGGCGGCGACAAACCGCCCGGCGGGTGCATCGTCGGCCGCCATCGTCGTGGCGAGCAGTTCGGCCGGTTCCTCGCAGGGTTCGTCGGTCAGGCGGAACGTGCCCCAATGGATGCCGATCGCCTGTCGCGCACCGACATCGCGCATGATCTGCACCGCCTCGACCGGATCGGTATGCTGCGCGGCCATGAACCAGCGCGGGTCATAGGCGCCGATCGGGATCAGCGCGACGTCCGGCGCACCGTGCCGTTGCTGCATGTCACGGAAGATCGCACCGTCGCCATAGCCGGTGTCGCCGGCGAACCAGATGCTGCCGACCGGCGTGTGAAGAAAATGACCCGCCCATAATGCCATGCGGCGATCGCGCGCGCCACGTGCCGACCAATGGTTGGCGCGCGTCAGGGTCGTCGTGAAGCCCTCGGCAATGGTCAGCCGCTCGTGCCAGTCGCCGACCAGCATGCGCGCACCCGGCACGGCCTTGCCGACGATCGCATCGTTGCCGAGCGGCATGATCATCAACGGATCATGCGCAAGCTTCAGCCTGCGGAGCGTCGCCACGTCCAGATGATCGTAATAGTTATGGCTGAGCAGCACCGCGTCGATTGGCGGCAGATCGGCAAAGTCGGTGCCCGGCGCGGTCACACGCTTCGGTCCGGCAAAGGCGAACGGGCTGGCACGCATCGACCATACAGGGTCCGTAAGCAGGTTCTTGCCTGCGGCCTGGATCAGCAACGTCGCATGCCCCACCATGGTGATCCGGAGGCCGGGCACGCGTTGGTCGGGCATCGTGGCCTTCACCGGCACCGATGCCGGCCAGTCTGCGGAGCGCGCCTCGCGCCGCCAGCGCAGGATGTCGGCCAGCGATCGATCGGTCGGCGGCTGCCCTGGGTTGAAGAACCGCGTACCGTCGAAATGGTCGCTGACTGGACCGCGATAGTAGCGATTGCCTGACATTGCGCGGGGCCGATGCGTCAGGCGCTGGCCAGATATTGTTCCAGTGCGTCGCTGCCGCCGATTCGTTCGCCGTGGATGAACACCTGCGGGGTGGTCGTCACGCCCTGCTCCTGCTCGAACGCATCCACTTCCTCGCGCGAGCCGAGGATGTGTTCGTCGATCTCGTAGCCGGCATCCGCCAGCATCTCCTTGGCGCGGACGCCGAACGGGCAGACATGGTCGGGCAGGACCATGCGGTAAAGCGTCGCTGTCTTGTCGTCGGCCATGCAATTACTCCCAAATCGGGCAAACGTGCCCATGGGCGCTTAAGCGATCCAGCGCGGGGAGTGTTCCACTTGGGCGTACGCCGAACATGGCGTGGGTCGATCGCGCCGCTGCGGCGTTGAGCAAGGCCTTTATGTAGGAGAATTTGATGGCGACCTTCATGTTCGCGACCGGGATCGAGAACAGCGTGCCGACGATCAACGGTGGCCGCACCCGCGTCGACGAGATGGACAGCTGTGGCCATTACAAGCACTGGCGCACCGATTTTGCACTCGTCGATGAAATGGGCATCGGCTATCTACGCTACGGCCCACCGATCCACCGTACATGGACCGGCGTCGGTAAATACGATTGGGAGTTCGCCGACCTTACCTTCGGCGACCTTAAGCGCCGCAACATCGTGCCGATCGTCGATCTGTGCCATTTCGGCGTGCCCGACTGGATCGGCGATTTCCAGAACCCCGACTTTCCGGAACTGTTCGCTCATTATGCGCGCGCCTTTGCCGTGCGTTACCCGTGGGTGCAGATCTATACGCCGGTCAACGAGATGTACATCTGCGCCACCTTCTCGGCGCGCTACGGCTGGTGGAACGAGCAGCTGAGTAGCGACCGGGCGTTCGTCACCGCGCTCAAGCACATCGTCAAGGCTAACGTCCTCGCCATGTGCGCGATCCTGGAGATCAGGCCCGACGCGATCTTCGTGCAGAGCGAATCGTCCGAGTATTTCCACGCCGAGAGCCCCGCGGCGATCCGGCCCGCCGAGGTGATGAACGCCCAGCGGTTCCTGTCGCTCGATCTCAATTATGGCCGGCGGGTCGATTCCGAAATGTACGAATACCTGCTCGATCACGGCATGACCCGCGCGGAATATCATTTCTTCCTCGACAATCGCCTGAAGCAGCACTGCATCATGGGCAACGATTACTACGTCACGAACGAGCATCGCGTGCGCGACGACGGCGCGACGCGCGCCTCCGGCGAGATCTTCGGCTATAGCGAGATCACCCGCCAGTATCACGACCGATACCGCCTGCCGGTGATGCACACCGAGACCAATCTGGTGCAGGGGCCGCTTGGTACCGAGGCGGTCGATTGGTTGTGGAAGGAGTGGGCCAACGTGCTGCGCGTCCGCAACGACGGCGTGCCGATGGTCGGTTTCACCTGGTACTCGCTGACCGATCAGGTCGACTGGGACAGTGCGCTGCGCGAGCAAAACGGCAACGTCAACGCGCTCGGGCTCTACGATCTTGATCGCAACATCCGCCCCGTCGGCACGGCCTACAAGAAGCTCATCTCGCAATGGCGCGATGTGCTGCCGACGCAGAGCATGTGCCTGACCGTGCCGATCGTCCCGCCGGACGAGACCGACAGCCGCCACGCCGTCCGTCAACGCGCCCGTGCCGAGCGGATGTTCCGGCGCCCGCCGGGAGCGCCGGCGGGGCAGGACGGATAAACCCTACAAGCCTTGTTCTTATTACGGGGTGAGGGCGAGCCTTATCTATTCAGTGCCGCCATCTGCGCCGCCGCGTAGCGCGTTCCGGTGGCCGCACCGGGCGGCAGCACCTGATCGATCCGCGCCAGATCCTCCTCGCTCAGCACCACATCGAGCGCACCAAGATTCTCCTCGAGGTACGTGCGGCGCTTGGTGCCCGGGATCGGCACGATGTCCTCGCCCTGCGCCAGCACCCAGGCGAGCGCCAGCTGCGCCGGCGTGCATCCCTTGGCCTCTGCCATCGCCCCGATCTCCGCGACCAGCTCCAGGTTCTTGGCGAAAGCCTCTCCCTGGAAACGCGGATGGTTGCGGCGCGTGTCGTCGGCCGGGAGGTCGTCCGGCGTCTTGAACTGACCGGTCAGGAAGCCGCGCCCAAGCGGCGAATAGGGCACGAAGCCGATGCCGAGTTCTCGAACCGTCGGCAGCAGTTCGTCCTCGGGGTCACGGCTCCACAACGAATATTCGGTCTGCAGCGCGCTGATCGGATGCACCTTATGCGCGCGGCGGATCGTCGATGACGCAGCTTCCGACAGGCCGAGATACTTGACCTTGCCCGCTGTCACCAGTTCGGCCATCGCACCCACCGTCTCCTCGATCGCCACCTCGGGATCGACACGGTGCTGGTAGTAGAGATCGATCACATCGAGCCCGGTCCGCTTCAGACTCGCATCGCACGCCGCGCGAACGTATTCGGGCCGTCCGTTGATGCCCTGGAAGCTGCCGTCGGGCCCTCGCACATTGCCGAACTTCGTGGCGACGACCACCCATTCGCGCCGCTCGCGCACGACCCTGCCGACCAGTTCCTCGTTCTTGCCCACCCCGTACATGTCGGCAGTGTCCAGAAAGGTCACGCCGCGATCCAGCGCAAGGTTGATCGTCGCGGCGGACTCGGTGTCGTCACGGCCGCCGTAGAAATCCGACATGCCCATGCAGCCGAGGCCCAAGGCGGAGACTTCGAGTCCTTGCGAGCCGAGCTTGCGCATCTTCATCATCGTAACTCCGGTAGATAGCGGGCGGCCTGCCCGCGCGATCAATATTCCTGCGCGGTGGGGCGGAAGAGTATCTCGTTGATATCGACATCGTCCGGCTGCGAGATCGCATAGGCGACCGCTCGCGCAAACGTGTCGGCGGGCACGGCCAGCTTGAACAACGGCGTGCCGGCCTCGCGCACATCGGCTTCGGTGATGCTGTCGGGCAGTTCAGTCGCCACCGCGCCCGGCGAGATGATCGTCGTGCGGATGCCGAACGGAGTCACTTCCTGGCGGAATCCTTCGGAAATGATCCGCACCGCATGCTTGGTCGCGGAATAGACTGCGCTGCCCGGACGCACCTTGTGACCCGCGACCGACGAGACGTTGATGACGTGCCCCGATTTCTGCGCCTGCATGATCGGCAGCACCGCGGCGATGCCGTACAGGACGCCCTTGATGTTGACGTCGATCATCCGCTCCCAATCCTCGACCTTCAATCGATCGAGCGGGGAATTGGGCATCAGCCCGGCATTGTTGATCATCACGTCGATGCGGCCGAACCGCGTGATCGCCGTATCGACCAACGCCTGCACGGCAGCGCGATCGACCACATCGACGGTGCGAACCTCGACCTCTGCACCGCCAGCGGTCAGATCCGCCGCCAGTGCGTCAAGCCGATCGCGCCGCCGGGCGCCGATCGCGAGCTTCGCGCCTTTGGCCGCCAGCAACCGCGCCGTCGCTTCGCCCAAACCACTACTCGCGCCAGTGATGACGACGACCTTGCCGGTGATGTTCTCTATCATGCGGCCCTAATGTTTCGCCCGTCAAAGAGTTGCGCACGCCCATAATATCGCGGCGACAATTCTCGCCAAGCGGCGCCGCGGCTGGTAGGGCCGCCGCCGTGCGAACCGCAATCCTCGGAGCCTTGATGCTCCTGTCACCGACCATCCTGTCAGCCCGGCCCGTCGGGCCGCAGGTGCCAGTGCAGAGCTTGCCTGCGCCTGCCGTCCGTCCGCCGGCCGCGATGCCGGTCATGGAAAGCGCGGCCGAGGCGCTGGCGCGTGACGGCGCGGAATATGCCCGTCAATTCGGCGTGGCGACCGAGGAGGCGGCGCGCCGGCTTGCCGCGCAGCAGGCGAGCGTCATGGCCACCGACCGCCTCGCCGAACGCTATCGCGATCGGTTGGCCGGTATCGTCGTTGAACATCGCCCTACGTATCGTATCGTCGTCCACTTGACCGGGCAGGTGCCGGTGCCGGCGATGCAGCTGCGGACGGGCGGCATTGCCGTGCCGATCGTGTTCGAGACGGGCGCGCGGGGCACGCGCGAGCAGGTGGTGTGGGCGATGACCTGGCACCAGGCGGCGATCCGCGCGGCTTTGCCCAAGCCTCCCGGCCTGGGGCTCGATCCGCGCACCGGCGAACTGGTGGTGATCGTCGGCAGCGCGCAGGCCGGGGCTGGCGTCGCCGCTATCCAGCAGCGGATCGAGGCGATCGCCGGCGTGCCGGTGCAGGTGCGCATTATCAACCAGGTGGAGAAGAATCTCGACGTGGCGGGCGGCGCGCGCGTCGAGGGCGTCAGCCCGGCGGACGGCAAGCGCTACGTCTGCACGACAGGCTTCACCGTCGGTGACGGGGTGCGCAGTGCGGTCGCCACCGCGGCGCATTGCCTGGACGATCTGAGCCTGCGCGATCCGATCCTCGGCAGCGTGCCGCTGGCCTTTGTCGGGCAATGGGGCTGGGGCTATCGCGACGTGCAGATCAACGCCAGCGCCGTGCCGCTCGCGCCCACCTTCTACGCCGACACCGCTAAGACGCGGCTGCGCGCGGTGACCGGCCAGCGTACGCGCGCCGCGACCCGTGCCGGGGACTTCGTCTGCCATCGCGGCGAGCGCACCGGCTATAGCTGCGCACTGGTGGAACTGACCGATTTTGCGCCCGCCGGGGATATCTGCGGCGGCGCGTGCCTGCCGACCTGGGTGACGGTGGCCGGGCCGACCTGCAATGCTGGCGATTCCGGCTCGCCGGTGTTCAGCGGTACCACGGCCTTTGGCATCCTGAAGGGCGGCAGCTACCGCCGCGATGGGTCGTGCGCCTTCTATTTCTACATGTCGGTCGATTATCTGCCGGCCGGCTGGACGTTGCTGCGTGCCGGCGCCGATCCTGCGAGCAATCTGGCGGCGGACAGGAACCTACTGGAGCGCCACTCGCTCAGGCAGTGACGCAGCATCCCGCGTCGGTCACCAGCCCCGCGCGAGAAAATCCATGAAGATCAAGGCCATCCTGTTCGATATCGACGGTACGCTCGTCGACAGCAACGACATGCACGTGATCGCGTGGGAGGAGGCGTTCGCCGGGATTGGCGCCACGTTCGACCGGCAGGTGATCCACGATCAGATCGGCAAGGGCACCGACATGCTCGTGCCCACGTTGCTGCCCGACCTCGACGACGATGCGGTGGAAGCATTGGGCGATGCGCATGGCGACATCTTCAAGGCCAAGTTCCTGGAACGCGCGCAGCCTTTCCCGGAGGCGCACGATCTGCTCGCCCGCGCTCATGCCGCCGGGCAGAAGGTCGTGCTCGCCTCGTCGGCGTCGGCGCCGGAGCTGGAGCATTATCTCGACCTGCTGGACGCGCGCGATCTGGTCAGCGAGACGACCAGCGCCGACGATGTCGCCAACACCAAGCCCGCGCCGGATATTTTCGCGACCGCCTTGAGCAAGGTGACGCCGCTAGGCCCCGACGAGGTGCTGGTGGTGGGTGATACCCCCTACGACATCGAGGCGGCGGCGAAATGTGGCATCGCGGCAGTCGGTTTGCGCTCGGGCAAGTTTCCGGATGCGGTGCTGCTGAAGGCGGGAGCGATCGCGATCTATGACGACGTGGCGGCTTTGCTCGCCGATTACGATGTCTCACCGCTAGCGCGCTAACCCGAGTTATCGAGCCTAACTAATCTAGATTATACAGTAATTTGAGAACCTTGTCGGCCATTGAGGCGTTACGTCCGAACTCTCATCCAAGTCATTTCGGAGAACGCACATGTATTATCATGACAAGCGGCTGCAATATCCAGTCCAGGTGACCGAGCCTGATCCCCAGTTCGCACGCATGCTACAGCAGGCGATCGGCGGCGTGGAAGGCGAGATTCGCGTCTGCATGCAATATTTCTTCCAGGCATGGGGCAATCGCGCGCCGACGACGAAATATCGTGACATGTTGCTGCATACGGCGACCGAAGAGATCGGCCATATCGAGATGCTCGCGACGGCGGTCGCACTCAATCTGGAAAAGGCACCGACGCATTTGCAGGAAGAAGGCGTCAAGGACAGCATCGTCGGCGCGGTGATGGGTGGCGAGAACCCGCGCCACAGCATCGAAGGCATTATCCACAAGAATTTGCTGTCGTCGGGCATGGCGGCGATGCCGATGGATTCTGATGGCGTGCCGTTCAACATGAGCCACATCTATGCCAGCGGCAATGTCGCTGCCGACATGTATTGCAACGTCGCGGCCGAAAGCACCGGACGCGTGCTCGCGGTACGCCTGTTCAATGCCGCGCATGACGAGGGCATGAAGAAGATGCTTCACTACATGATCGCGCGCGACACGATGCACCAGCAGCAGTGGCTGGCGGTCATCGAGGAATTGGGCGCCGAGGCAATGAATCTGCCGATCCCGAACAGCTTCCCGCAGGAAATGGAAGACCAGGAAAACAACTACAATTTTTATGCGACCTCGGTTGATGGCACGTATCCTGAGGGCGCCTGGACGTCGGGCGTCACGCCGGACGGCAAGGGCGAGTTCACCGTGTTCCGCAACGAGCCGCTCGGCGAAGAGCCTGTGCTGGGCGCGGCGCGTCCGGATAGCGGTGCGCAGGAACAGCAGATCGCCTGATCCGTTAGGAGGGCGGGCGGTTGCCTGCTCCCTGATCTAGAGCAAGGGGCAGGTCTCGGCCTGCCCCTTGTTTCGTCTCCATCGAAAGGTTGTACCGTGGCCACCCCATCCAAAGACGTACTGCAATCCGTGTTCATCACCGGCCTGAAGAACGTCCACGGCGTCGAACATCAGGCACTCGCCCTGATGGACCGTCAGATCGATCATCTCGCCCATTACCCCGAAGTCGAAGCCGTGCTTCGCAAGCATCGCAAGGAGACCGAGGAACAGATCGTCCGCGTCGAGGAAATCCTCGACGGCTTTGGTGAAACGCATTCGACGCTGAAGGATGCAGCTTTGGCCTTTACCGGCAACATGGCGGCGCTGGCCCACGTCTTCGCGCCGGACGAGATCCTGAAGAACAGCTTTGCCAACTTCGCGTTCGAGAATTTCGAGGCGGCAAGCTACAAGTCGCTGATCACGTTGTCCGAGGCCGGCGGTTTCAGCAACGCCACCCCGCTGCTGCAGGCATCGCTGACCGAGGAGCAGCGCATGGCGGACTGGGTCGACGCGCACAATGCCGAGATCACGCTGAAATATGTCGAGCGTCGCGCTGCGGGTGAAACCGCCGGTCATTGATCGCGGGAGCTTCTGCTGACGTGATGGGACCCGGGGCGCGATGCGCCTCGGGTTTTTTTTATCCGGAGAGGGGGCGATGCGGTTATGCCGTGACTGACCGATCCGCTCCGCGGCGGAAGTCGGGGCCCAGGTGAAGAAGTTGTCGTGATGAGCGGCACGCATACCATGGACTTGGCCGCTACTGGGCCCCGGCCTTCGCCGGGGAACAGCTAGCTACTCCGCCGCGCAGCTCAGCTCTTCGCCGCCAGTTGCGCTTCCCGACCCTACTTCCTGCGCGAACCAGGCGCAGGTCAGCGCCAGGCCATCGGCCAGCGGCACCTTTGGCGACCAGCCGAGCAATTCCTGCGCGCGGCTAATGTCCGGGCGGCGGCGCCGCGGATCGTCGATCGGCAGCGGCAGGTTGACCACGGCCGCATCGGATCCGGTCAGCGTCAGCACGTGGCCGAGCAATTCGTTAACGGTAAGCTCGTTCGGATTGCCGAGATTGACCGGCTCCGTTCCGTCGATGTCGCTTTCCATCAGCGTCATCAGCCCGGCGACCAGATCGGACACGTAGCAGAAGCTGCGCGTCTGGCTGCCGTCGCCATAGATCGTCACGTCTTGCCCGGACAGCGCCTGGCAGATCAGGTTGGAGACGACGCGCCCGTCATCCGGGTGCATGTTCGGGCCATAGGTGTTGAAGATGCGTGCGACGCGCACGTCGGCGCGGCCGGTGCGTGCGAAATCGAACGTCAGCGCCTCGGCCGCGCGCTTGCCCTCGTCGTAGCAGGCGCGCGGGCCGGTGCAGTTGACGGCACCGCGATAATCCTCGCGCTGCGGGTGGATTTCGGGGTCGCCGTACACCTCGCTGGTGGAGGTCTGCAGGAAGCGCGCGCCGCTCGCCTCGGCCAGGCGTAACAACTGGCTGCTGCCGACGACGTTGGTCAGCATCGTATGCTCGGGGTCGACCTGGTACAAAGGCGGGGACGCCGCGCAGGCGAGATTGTAGATGCGCGTGAAGTGGCGCGTGCGATCGACGATCGACGCCGGCAGCGGATCGACCACGTCGCCGCGGATGAATTCGAACCCTGGCTGCCCGATCAGGCGATCGAGGTTCGATGGGTGGCAGGTCTGCAGATTGTCCAGGCAGACGACCCGATGCCCCTGTGCCAATAGTGCCGCGCACAAATGCGATCCGATAAAGCCGGCACCGCCGGTGACCAGAATCAAACTGTCTTCCATTCTGTTGATACGTGCCTCTTCAAGATGATGTTCCAGTTCCGCCGCGCGGTGCGTGGCGGTATGTTCGGCCAGCACGCGGGTGCGGGCGGCATGGCCCATTGCCGCCGCGTCGCGATCGAGCGTGCGCAGTACGTCGTCGGCACCCCCAGCAATGACGATCTCGCGTTCGGGCACGAACAAATGATCGAGCCCGACCCAATCGTCGGAGATGATCGGCGTGCCGCAGGCGGCCGCCTCGAACAGCCGCACGGACGGCGACCAGCCCGCCGCGATCATGTCCGCCCGCGTCACGTTCAACGTGAAGCGCGAGGCCGAATAGAAAGCGGCGTGCTCGGCCGGGGGCAAATGCTCGATGCGCTCGACATTGGCGGGCCAGTCGATGTCGCCGGGATATTGCGGCCCGGCGACGACAAAGCGCAGGTGCGGCGCACGGCGCGCCGGCTCGATCAGCAGCCGTTCCAGCGTCGGCTGGCGATCGGGGCTGTACGTGCCGAGATACGACAGGTCCCAACGCTTTTCGACATCGAGCGGCTGGTATGCGGTATCGTCGACCGAGCAATACAGCGCGCGCGCTGCCGGCGATCCGAACTGCCGCTCGAGGCGCTCCAGCGTCGGCCCGCCGGTGAACGACAGATAGACATCGTAGCCCGGGATGATCTCGGGCGAGAGATACTCCATGTCGCCGCGCTCCAGCTTGGCGAGCGTCACAGGCGTGTCGATATCGTAGAAGGCGGTGACGCCGCGCGCGTGCTGCTGCGCATAACGCCCCACCGCCACGCCATCGGGCACATAGGAGCCGACGATCACCGCATCGGCACCGGCGATCTCTGCGCGCCACTGCTCCAGCCCGGCCAGGTCGGCATAATATTCCAGTCGACAGAAAGCGGGATCGGGCAGGTCGCGATGCCCGGCATACCAGGGTACGTCGCGCTCCAGGAACAAGATGTCGTGTCCGCGCGCGGCATACGCCTTCAGTATCGCGCGGAACGTGGTGGCGTGGCCGTTGCCCCAGGACGAGGAAAGGCTGAGCCCGAGAACGACGAGCTTCATGCCGCCTCCCTCGCCTTCTGCCGATGTACCTGGAACAGCGCGTCCACCGCCCCGGCGCGATGTTCGTAGGTATGTTCCGCCAGCACGCGGGCAAGCGCCGCCTCGCCGATCGCGCGCGCGCGTTCCGGCGTCAGCGCGGTCATGTGATCGACCACGTCCTGCCCGTCGCGCGCGACCAGCACTTCGGCACCCGGTGCCAGGAATTGCTCGATCCCCTCCCACGCATCGGTGATCAGGCAGGCTGCCGCGCCCCCCGCCTCGAACACGCGCGTCGCGGGCGAGAAGCCGATATGGGCCATCGAATCGCGCGCGACGTTCAGCACCGCGCGCGGGCTGCAATTGAAGGCATTGTGTTCGGCGGTATAGACATGACCACGGTGGCGCACGTTCGCCCCCATGTCCTTCGTCTCCCAGCCATTGCCGCCGATCAGGAACTCCTGGTTCGGTAGTGCGGCGGCGGGTTTCAGGAAGAACTCCTCTACGCGTGCCTCGCGATCGGGCAGGCGATTGCCGAGGAAAGCAAGATCGCAGGCGAAACGCGGATCGTGCGGCACCGGATGGTGCGTCGATGGGTCGAGCGCATTGTACACCGGCACGCATGCCTTGGCACCAAAGCCCAGATACGCGTCGATCACCGGCGGCCCACCGCCATAGGTCAGCACCAGATCGAGCTCGTCGAGTGCGCCCAGCACCGGATGGCCGGGATCACCGCGCATCTCGTCCAGCGTGGCGGCGGCATCCACGTCCCAGAAGATCTTCAGCGCATGTGCCGCGGCCTGATCGAGCACGCCTTCCAGCAGTTCGCGATCGAAGATGCCGACGCCGTTCGCCTTGACGACGATATCGGCATCCGCCGCCTCGGCCAGCACTGCGCGTGCCGCCTCGATCGTTGCCGGAAAGACAACGGAGCGCGCCCAGTCAGGCGCCTCGATGTCGCGGTGCTTCTGCCGATCGAACGCGTCGGGCTCGTAGAAGGTGATGTCGTAGCCGCGCCGCGCCAGCGCGTGCAGGATGCCGCGGTAATAGGTCGCCGCACCGTTCCAATAGGACGATACCAGGCTCGATCCGTAGAAGGCGATCTTCATGGGGCGGTCTTCTCTTGTGATTGGAGCGCGCCGGCGATCGACAGCAATTCGTCGACGCGGTGCGCGCAGGTGTGCCGGGCGAGGATCGTCTCCAGCCCATGGGTGGCGAGCGATCGGCGCAGGTCCGCATCGTCGCGGATCGCGGCCAGCTGACGCGTCATCGCCGCGCCGTCTTCGGCGAGGAGATAGTCGGTGCCGGTGCGGAACAGCTGCTCGGCATCGTCCCACGGTGCCGACACCAGCGGAATGCCGCAGGCCAGAGCCTCGAACATGCGGATCGTGGGAATGCCGGGCAGTATCGTGCTGTAATAGCGCCGCGGTACGTGCACCGTAGCGAGGTGACGCGCGAACATCGCCGGTGCTGCGGCATTGGCGAGCCAGCCATGATAGTGCGCGCCGTACCGCGCGACCGTCGCTTGCGCCTCTTGCGGATAGCGCACGCCGTAGATGTCGAGCGGCAGTTCGATATCGCGGGCGGGGGCGAGCAGGAAGCGTTCGATCTCCTCGCTGCGCTCGCCTTCGCCCCAATTCCCGACCCACACCAATCCGGTACGGGTGCCTTCGGTCAGCGGCGGGCGGAAGCGCCGCGTGTCCGCCGCTTCGTGCCAGGTCCAAACGCGACCGCTCCAGCCCCAGCCGCGATACACGTCCGACAGCGTCTCGCCGAACGCCAGCACGCCGTCATACCCGGACAGGTCATAGGCGCGCATCTCGTCGGGCGTGCTCACCGCGCGGTGGTGCGTGTCGTGGAACAGCAAGGTGAAGCTGCCGCCGCGTGCCCGCAATCGGCCGAGGTCGGCGACTAGCGCATGCTCGTTCCACTCGTGCACCAGCACCAGGTCGGCGCCATCGACCATGGCGTCGAGATCGGCATCCGCCGCGTAGCTGACCGAGGCAAGTTCGGGATAGGCGTCGCGATACGCCGCGGTTCCTCCGCCGCCGTGATCGCTGGTGAGATTGGCCAGGCTCCAATTGCCGGCGGGTTCGAACACGCGCACGTCGTGGCCGCGCGCGATCAGCTCGCTCAGCACGCCGCGCACGAAATGCGCGTTGCCGTGGTTCCAGCATGATTGCAGCGAGTGCGTGAAGTAGACGATTCTCATGCCGCAACCTGCTGCGCGGATGCCGGGACCAGTTCGGCGTATACCGCGTGCATTGCCGCTGCAGTGCGTGCCGGCGTGTAGCGGGCGGCACGCACGCGCGCCGCATCGCCCATCGACTGCCTGAGCATGGGGTCGCCCACCAGCCGCTCGATCGCCGATCGGTAGCCAGCGACATCGCCCTGCGCGACGAACGAGGCGGCGTCGTCCCACAATTCGCGGAACGTCGCGATGTCGGACAGCACCAGCGCACAACCGGCGGCGGCGGCTTCCAGCACCGCCAGCCCGAACGGCTCGAAGCTGGCGGCGGAGACGAACACCGGCCGCGCTGCCAGACGCGCCGCCAGTGCCGCGCCGCTGATCTCGCCGAGTGCCCGCAAATGTGTCAGCGTGATCGTCTCGCCATGCGGGCCGGTCACCGCTCCCGCGGCATGAAACGGTACGGCAAGACCGGCGGCCACTTGATCGAGCAAGCGTGCGTTCTTCACGCTATCCCACAGCCGCCCGACCGTCAGCACCGCGTCCTGTTGCGGCAGCAGCGGGGCAGGGGTGGGAAGGCTGCGGCCGTTATGCACCGCGTGCGGCTCGGTCGGCAGATCATAGGCCGCAGCGACGATCGCCGCATAGGCATGACTTGGCGCGACCACGCGGTCGGCGGCGGCTAGGCCGCGCGCCATCATCGCGCGGTGCCAGTTATAGGCAGGCGCCAACGGCTCGCCGCGGGCCGCTGCCCACCAAGTCGCGACGCAGCCATGCGTCACGGCGACGACCGGCATGGTGAAGCGCGCATCTGCGGCGAGCGTCGGCATGTTAAGCTGTACCAGGTCGATACCCTCGCGGGCAGCGAGGTCGGCGATCGTACCCCCAGCGGCACGCACCGGATCTGGCCCGTCGCACAGCCAGTCGAGCGGCAGGCCGGTCTCGATAAGCGTGACATTACTGAGCTCGGTCAGCGCGAGACGCTGGTCGGCCGAAGGCGGGGGCCCAAGCACCGCGAGCACCGTCTCGACATTGTGCGAAGCTAAGGCTGCTGCCAATTCCAGCGAATATTGCCAGACCCCCCCGACCGCGTCGGTGGTGAGCAGCAGCCTGAGGCTCACGACGCGGTCGCGGCTGCGCGGAGCGCGTCGGCGGCGATCGGCATGTTGATGCCGCGCTCCTGCGCCAGCCAGCGGGCGAGCGCCGCGACGCCATCGCGCCAGGCGACCTTGGGCGCGAGATCCAGTGCCTGTTGCGCCGCGCGCGTGTCGGCGACGAAATACCTTTGGTCACCGGCGCGCCAGTCGGACAGCTCGATCTCGACCTCGCGGCCGATCAGGTCGCCGATATGCCCGAGCAAGGAGCGCAGGCTCACCGCATTGGCGGCCCCGCCGCCCAGGTTGAACGCGCGGCCCCTGACCGTGTCGATCCGCTGCCAGACGCGCATATAGGCATCGACTGCGTTCGACACGTCGAGGATGTCGCGTACCTGCTGCCCATCGCCATACAAGGTGATCGGCCGGCCTTCCAACGCGCGGATCAGGAAATGGGCGACCCAGCCCTGGTCCTCCGTGCCCATCTGGCGATGGCCGTAGATGCAGCTCATCCGCAGCACCGCCGCGGGCATGCCGTAGCTGCGCGCGTAATCCAGTACATATTGGTCCGCCGCACCCTTGGAGCAGCCATAGGGCGTGTGGAAATCGAGCGGGCGATCCTCGCCGATGCCGTGCGCGGCGATGCCGGCGTCCACGGGCGCATAGCCATTGTTACCAAGCGTGAAATCGAGATCGAGCAGATCGCCGTAAACCTTGTTGGTCGAGGCAAAGATCACAGGCTTGTCGCCGCCGGCACGCCGCACTGCCTCTAGCAGCGAGAAGGTAGCGCCGATATTGATCTCGAAATCGTCGCGCGGATCGTCCAGGCTGGTCGTCACCGCGACCTGCGCGGCCATGTGGAACACCGCCTGTGCCTCGCCTACCGCGCGCGCCAGTTCGTCGCCGTCGCGGATGTCGGCGACGATCGGCTGGATGCGATCGCCATGGCGCTGCTGCAGCCAGGCGAGATTGCGCTCCACGCCGGGGCGGGACAGCGCGTCATACACCAGCACCTGATGGCCGTCGCTGGCCAGGCGGTCGGCGATATTGCTGCCGATGAAACCCGCCCCGCCGGTGACGAGTATCGGCCTGTCGCCCGCGATCACGCGACCAGCCCGCGCGCTTCGAGCTCGGCACGCGCCTTTGCGACGTTATCCTCGGCGGTCTGTTGCTGCACCCATTCCGCCAGTTCGGCGAGCCCGGCGACGAAATCCTGCCGCGCGGTGAAGCCGAGCTTCTCGGCGGCAAGCGACGTGTCGCAGAAGCAATGGCGGATATCGCCGATCCGGGTCTTGCCGACGATCTCGGGCTGCAGGTCGTTCTTGCCCATTGCCTGCGCCAGCGCTCGGGCAACTTGCGTCACCGAGCGATCCTGGCCGGAACCGATGTTGAACGTCTGCCCGGCCGCCTGCGGGAGCACGAGCGCATCGGCAAAGGCGCGCGCGACGTCAGTCACGTGCACGAAATCGCGGCGCTGCTCGCCATCCTCGAAGATCATCGGCACCTGGCCGTTCAGGAAGCGCGAGGCAAAGATCGCCAGCACGCCGGTATAGGGATTGGAGAGCGCCTGGCCTGGGCCATAGACGTTGAACAGCCGTAGGCACACGCCCTCGATCCCGTATGGCGACGACATGATGTGCGTGGTGCGTTCCTGCACGAACTTGTTGAGCGCGTAGATCGAGGCGAGGTTCGGGCGCTTCCATTCCGGCGTCGCGACCGCGGTCAGCGGGCGGCCCTGCGCGTCGAGCGGATCCCATTGCTGCTGTCCGTCGCGCACGTTCCCACGTTCGGCATTCTCGACGAACCCGCCGTCCGCGTCGCGGTACAGCCCTTCGCCATAGATGCTCATCGACGATGCGGTAACGACGCGGCGCACCGGCTGGTCGATCAGTTTCTCGAACAACACGGCGGTGCCGACATCGTTGACCGACGTGTAGCGCTCGACTTCGTACATCGACTGGCCGACGCCGACTTCCGCGGCGAGATGCACGACGCTGTCGACGCCCCGCAGCGCGCGGGCGACCGCATCGCCATCACGCACGTCGGCCTGGATCAGTTCGACATCGGCGTTCAGCGCAGCGGGGCGGCCGGCATCGCCGTGAACCTGCGGGATCAAGGCGTCGAGCACGCGCACCGTGTTGCCGCGGCTGAGCAGTTCGTCGCACACGAAGCGCCCGATGAAGCCGGCTCCGCCGGTGACCAGGACAGTCTCGCTCATGCGAAGGTCTTGCCCATTGCGCGATCTGCATTATTGTTCGGCGCCACGGCGGCGAAGCAGCATGGCGAGGATTGCCATACCGAATAATTGATCTGCATCAAGAAACACCCTTACATCCGATACTTATCCGGCCTTTAAAGCATCTTCATCTTCGAAGTTCCACCATTTTAAGCGGGTCCCCGCGATGGACAGGCACGGTTTGGTATGTAGAAGGCGTGGCGACGTCGCGATCCTGCGACCGTCGAACGTGTCACGGGATGTTGCATAGCTTTGACGGGTATCATCGTCCTGATCCGCCACGCCGCGCATGCCGATCTCGGTCAGATCCTGTCGGGTCGTACGCCGGGCATACCGCTCAGCGATGACGGTCGCAGGCAAGCGGCGGCGCTTGCCGAGCACATGGCCGGTCAGGACCTTGCCGCGGTCCATACCAGCCCGGTGCAACGCGCGCGCGAAACCGCCGACGCGATCCGTTCGGTGCGTGATGTACCCTGCGTCACCGTGGATGCGCTGCAGGAGATCGACTTTGGCGCCTGGACCGGCCGCAGCTTCGCCGAGCTTGATGGTCGGCCGGACTGGACGGACTGGAACCGCGATCGGGGGTCGGCGCGGGCCGCCGATGGCGAGACGATGGCCGAAGCACAAGCGAGGATCGTCCACCACATCGAGCAAGTCGCACGCGATCATGCCGGTGAGACGGTCGCCATGGTCAGCCACTGCGACCTGATCCGCGCCGCGATCGCGCATTATCTCGGCTTGCCGCTTGCTTGCCTGCTGAACTTCGACGTCGATCCTGCCTCCTTCAGCCGTTTGGCGGTCGGCGACTGGGGCGGGCGTGTCCTGTCAATCAACGAGACTGCATCATGAATGCTCTAGACGATCCCCGCGCGACCCTGGAGGCCGAGGTGGAGGCGCTCGCGCCATGGTTCCAGAACATCGACTTGGGTAATGGTCTGTGGACGGCGCCGGATCATTTCCTCGGCGACTATCCCGGCTTCAAATATCGCCGCTTCGCGCAAGCATTGCCGGCCGATCTCACGGGCAAGAGCGTGCTCGATATCGGCTGCAACGCCGGCTTCTATTCCGTCGAGATGAAGCGGCGTGGTGCAAGCCGCGTGCTCGGCATCGACAGCGACGATCGCTATCTGGCGCAGGCGCGCCTGGCCGCCACGGCGCTCGGCTTCGACGATATCGAATTTCGCAATCTGTCGGTCTACGATGTCGGGGCGTTGGGCGAGAAGTTCGACCTCGTGATCTTCATGGGCGTGCTCTATCACCTGCGTCATCCGTTGCTTGCGCTCGATCTGATCCGCGAACATGTCGCTGGCGACATGATGCTGTTCCAGACGATGCAGCAGGGATCGAAGGAGGTTACTTCGGTGCCCGAGGATCACCCGTTTCATGTGCCCGGCACCAACCGCCCGCCTGCCTATTTCGACGAGCCCGGCTATCCCAAGATGCATTTCATCGAGCGCAAGTTCGCGGATGACTGGACCAATTGGTGGGCGCCGAACAAGGCCGGGTCGCAGGCGATGCTGCGCGCCGCCGGATTCGTAATCGAGGCGCAACCCGAAGAAGAAGTGTATCTCTGCCGCGTCGCGCCCGTGCCTTTCGAGGGCTGGGGCGGATCGATGACGGTATACCCTGCGAAAGGACCTGCTGCATGATCGAAGCGGCGATGATCTGGAACGAGCCCAACAACAAGTCGCATTGGGACCCCGAGCACGACCCGGACTGGGCGATCTATGCCGACACGGTGATCCGCGCCGGCAACGCGATCCACGCGATGAACCCGGATGTGACGCGCGTGCTGGGCGGCATGTCGCCGATCGACCCGTCATGGCTGCAGCGGATGGAACGGCACGGTGCGCTGGAGGCGGTCGACGCCGTGGCGGTGCATGGCTTCCCGCTCGACTGGAACCTGTGGCCGATCCATGCCTGGCCGGACAAGATCGCCGAGATCGAGGCTGTGACCGACAAGCCGGTATGGGTTACCGAAGTCGGCGTCGGGTCGTTCGGCGCCGAGGAGGTGCAGGTCTTCGGGATCAACCGCACGGCCGAACTGCTGATCGGCCGCGTGCCGCGGATCTTCTGGTATTCGCTGTACGACCTGCCGATGGCCTGGGGCGCGGAAACCCGTCATCGCGAGGCGGAGGGCTCCAGCTATTATCGCCATTTCTACATGGGCCTGATCCGCGAGGACGGCACCCCCAAGCCGTCGCTCGACGATTATGCCAAGGTGGCCAGCGAGATGGGCCTGATGCAATGGTTCCATTTCGAGGATCCCCGGCTCGACGATGCGGTGGCGTGGATGAAGCGGCTCGGCACCAAGAAGCTGCGCACCGGCCTGTCCTGGGCGGACAGCTTCCGCCCCAATGCGACCGACTGGTTCGACCGGCAGATGGAGGCACTGGCCGAGTTCGATACTACCGTCACGTTCTGCTTCACCCCTGAGCATCTCGGTGTCGCGCCGCACCACACCAGCCCGGCGCGCGATCCTCAGGGCTTTGCCGATTTCTCCGCCTGGATGATCGATCGCTATGCGCCAGCAGTGGCGCCTTCCGTCTCGGTGAGCGCATGAGCGAGATGCAGGCGGCGATCCTGGCAGCCCCCGGCACGATCCGCATCGACCGGGTTGCGGTGCCGACAGCGGGGGCGGGCGAGGTGCTGGTCAAATTGGAAGGTTGCGGCGTATGCGCCTCGAGCCTGGAGCCATGGGCCGGCAACGAATGGATCCACTATCCCGGCGACGCGGGCGGGCTCGGCCATGAAGGCTGGGGCGTGATCGAAGCGCTGGGCCCCGATGTTGCCGACCTCGCGGTGGGCGACCGGGTCGCGGCGCTGTCTTACAAGAGCTTCGCCGAATACGATGTCGCGCGGGCGGATGCCGTCGTGCGGCTGCCCGCCTCTCTTGCCGGGCAGCCGTTTCCGGGCGAGCCGCTCGGTTGCGCGATGAACATCTTCCGCCGCAGCGACATCACCGCCGGCCAGACCGTGGCGATCGTCGGGATCGGCTTCCTAGGCGCGGTGCTGACCAGGCTCGCCACCGATGCCGGCGCGCGCATCATCGCCATCTCGCGGCGGGAATCGTCGCTGGCGCTCGCGCGCGAGTATGGCGCTGCCGAGACGATCGCGATGAACGATCACTACGCGATCATCGAGCAGGTCAAGGCGCTCACCGGCGGCACCTTGTGCGACCGCGTGATCGAGGCGGTGGGCAAGCAATGGCCGCTCGACCTCGCCGGTGAACTCGTGCGCGAAGGCGGCAAGCTGATCGTGGCCGGCTATCATCAGGACGGGCCGCGCCAGGTAAACATGCAGATGTGGAACTGGAAGGGCATCGATGTGATCAACGCGCACGAGCGTGATCCGGCGGTCGCGCTGCGCGGCATGCGCGAGGCGGTGGATGCGGTGGCAAGCGGGCGGATCGACCCGCGACCGCTCTACACGCATCGCTTCCCGCTCGACCAACTCGGCGCTGCCTTGGACGGGACGCGCGACAAGCCGGACGACATGGTCAAGGCATTGGTGCTGTTCCCGTGAAGCCGCGCATCGGTTTCCTTGGCACTGGCTGGATCGGGCGCCACCGCATGGCCGCGATGCTGGCGACCGGCGCGATCGAGGCAGCGGCGATCTGCGATCCCTCGCCGCAGGGCCTGGCCGATGCGGCAGCGCTGGCACCCGATGCAGTCGCCGTGGAGTCGCTGGAGGCGATGCTGGCGCTGAACCTCGACGGTATCGTCATCGCTACGCCCAGCGCGCTGCATGCCGCGCAATCCATCCAGGTGCTGGAGGCAGGGGCGGCCGTGTTCTGCCAGAAACCACTCGGCCGCAACGCTGCCGAAACCGCTGGGGTAGTGGCGGCAGCGCGCGCGGCCGACCGGTTGCTCGCAGTCGATCTGTCGTACCGGCAAACGAACGGCATGCAGCGGATCAAGGATCTCGTCCGCTCGAACGCGATCGGCAAGCTGTTCGCGATCGATCTGGTATTCCACAACGCTTACGGGCCGGACAAACCATGGTTCTACGATCGCGCGCTGTCCGGTGGCGGCTGCGTGATCGATCTCGGCGTGCACCTGATCGATCTGGCATTGTGGCTGGCGGACGAAGGCGCGGTGTCGAAGGTCTCGGCCAATCTGTTCGCGGCTGGTGACAGGCTGGCACCCGGCGCGGACAAGGTCGAGGATTATGCCAGCGCACAGTTCCTGATCGGCGATGTCGATGTCAGGCTCGCCTGTTCGTGGCGGCTGCACGCTGGCCGCGCTGCGGTGATCGCGGCCTCCTTCTACGGCAGCGAAGGTGGCGCCAGCCTCAACAATATTGACGGGTCGTTCTACGATTTTCGTGCCGAGCGCTTCACTGGCACTGGTACTGCGGAAGTGGCGAACGATCACGAGGAATGGGGCGGCCGCGCGGCGGCCGATTGGGCCATGCGCTTGGCGGCGGGGGAGCGCTTCGATCCCGCGGCCGATGATCTGGTCCGGGTCGCCGAGATCGTCGACAGTATCTATGCCGGTGGGCAAGCCTGAGGCGGCAACCACTGGGTGCGAGCGGGTTTTCGAAGTTCCTTTTACAGCCGTTCGTGTCGAGCGAAGTCGAGACACCGTCCCTGGGTCAGGTGTCTCGACTTCGCTCGACACGAACGGGAGAATTTAAGTTGCCGCTGTTCAAAGTCGATTGCGGCAGCGTCTGCGCAATCGCCGCGCGGTTTACGCCGCCGGCAGCATGTCCACCAGCACCGCAATGCCCTCGCCGACGAACGTCGCGCGGGCGGCGCCATCCAGCAGGAGCGGCCGCTCGGGTGTCAGCGTCGCGGCGGTCTGATGCTCGGGGTCGAGCGTGGCCCAGTCGCGCACGGCGCGTTCCAGGTTGGTCACCTCGGCAATGTCGCCGCCGCCGCGGGGTACGTTCTCCAGCGAAGCGCTCATCCGCCAGTCGATATCCGGCGTCTTGGCATGGTCGCCCCAAGTTGCTTCGGTCATGCTGCTATCCTCGAATGGTGAGCAAGGTAAGCGCCGAACCGTCGACGTTAGTTCCGCCGTGCAACCGCCAAGATCCCCCGACGTCCTTGCGGACGCCGGGTGCTCTTGGTCTTCTTGCTTCAGGCGGTCTTGGGCGCACGCGGTGCGCGCTTAGCCTTTTCGCCGCCGCCTTCATTGGCTTCGGCCCGGGCGGTACGACCGCGCTGGCCAAGGCCGATCTTGTGCGCCATCGCGCGGCGCTGTTCCGAATAGCTCTCGGCGACCATCGGATAGTCGGCCTTCAGATTGTAGCGCTCGCGATACTGCTCGGGGGTCAGGCCGTGCGTGGACAGATGGCGACGCAGCGTCCGGTAAGGCTTGCCGTCGATCATCGAGATGATGTGATCCTTCGACGCCAGCGACTTGCGCGCGGTCACCGCCGGCGTGAACTCTTCCGGCGCCGCTTCCTCGCTCGGCGCAGATGCTGCATCCGTACCGCTGGCAAGTTCCGTCACCGTTGCGTGCACCAGGCGCAGGAAGGCGGGAACCTCCTCGGCCGAAACGCGATTGTTATTGTTGCCCAGCCACGCGATGGTGACTTCGGTCGCCAGTTCAACGGCGTTCAATGATGTGTCTTCAGGCATTGTAGCTTCCTTGATCGTATGCTGCAGCGGCGCGCTAGCGTTGCTGGCAAGCTCCATAACGGAAGTGATGCCGCTGTCGAATGATCTATGGGGTGTCGGGCAATATTTTGCGAAGAAAATCGGCATTGCTACTGCGAGAAATGATCTAGACATGTAGCTCGACCCGCCCGGCCAAGCATCGGTCGATTTTTAACCATGTGTCTGTTCCCGAGTTGTTCGGGCAATTCAGCGCCATCCTTCGGTCTGTTTGCGCTGGCTGCTGTTCAGGCAAGGTACACGTGAGAATTGTAGCGCTATCATTGCAGCAATGCGCGTGTACGGTTGGCTGCTTGGCTACCGTGAATGCGCCGGGCGATTGACTGGACAGCAAGGCCTGTCGGTGGGTATCGGCCGCCCATGGGTATCACCGCTACAATCATGAATACGTCAACCGGGCAGCCGATCCAGAAGATGGCATTCGGGCGCATGCCCAAGCCATGGGCGTCGTTCAACCTTGCCACTGGCGAACTCGTCACGCCGGACAGGATCGATGTCGGGAAGCCCGCACCCGGCAAGTTCGCCGCACCGGTGACGATCTGGGTGACGCCCAAGGTTTAGAACTGCTGCTTCTTGAGCTTGTTAGCGGTGGATCAGGATCCCGGCGTCGTGGTGATGATCATAGGCGTTGCCGGCGATGTGAGGGCGGCGGTCGATCACCAACACCCGCTTGTTCGAGCCACGCGCCAGCCGCTCGGCCATGACTGCACCGGCAAAGCCGGCGCCTACGATCATCACATTGTCGCCTTCTGGCGAGCCCGCTGGCCAATCGTCGGGTGAGACGAACGGCTGCACAGCGGGCGACCGGGCGCTCGCGTGCGCATTGTCTTCCCGGTCCCCGGCGAAGGTGACACCAGGCGTTCGTCTTGCTTCCGCCATATCTACCTTGCTGCAAGATGAACGATGTACGATGAACCGGCGCGACGGTCGTTGAGTTCCTTGCTGTGACACCAGCGTAATCCAGATCAGGATACCCGGAGCGCTCTTGCGCTAACCGGTGCTTAGGCAACGGGCGAAGAGCCATCGGAGCAATTATGGACCAAATGCAGCTGTGGGGCGGCCCGGAATGCACGGTCAACCGCATCGGCGACGCCTTTCAGGACCAGTTCCGGCTCAGCGGCCACCATGATCGGCTCGAGGATATCGACCTGTTTGCCGATCTGGGGCTTAACGCGATCCGCTATCCCGTCTCCTGGGAGCGATTGGCGCCGGATCATCCCGGCGTCTACGACTGGCGCTGGATCGACAGCCGGCTCGATCGGTTGCGCGCACGTGGCCTCAATGTCGTGGCCGGCTTGGTCCATCACGGTAACGGCCCCCACTATACAAACCTGCTCGATCCGGATTTCCCCGCGGGGCTGGGGCGCTTCGCCGGCGACGTCGCCCGCCGTTACCCCTGGATCGAGGATTGGACGCCGGTCAACGAGCCGGTCACGACGGCGCGGTTCTCGGCATTATACGGTTTCTGGTATCCGCATCGGCGCGATGAAGGTGCGTTCTGGCAGGCATTGCTCAACCAGATCGACGGCACCCGGCTGGCCATGCGCGAGATCAGGCGGATCACGCCAGGCGCGCGGCTGGTGCAGACCGACGATCTCGGCCGGACCTACGCCACTGCGCCGCTTTCCGATCAGGCCGGCTTCGACAATCAGCGTCGCTGGGCGAGCTGGGATCTGCTGTTTGGTCGGATCGTGCCGGGCCATCCGCTCTACGATCATATCGGCGCGTTCGGCCTGACCGACCGGATGAAGGCGATCGCCGACGATCCGTGCCCGCCTGACATCGTCGGGATCAACCATTACCTCACCAGCGATCGCCTGCTCGATCACCGCTTCCACGCCTATCCTGAACATAGCCGCGGCGGCAACGATCGCTTGCCCTATGCCGATGTCGAGGCGGTCCGCGTTTTGGAGCCGGGACCGGCTGGGCTCGCTGGGGCGCTCCGCGAAACCTGGGATCGCTACGCGGCACCAATCGCGATCACCGAAGTGCATAATGGCTGCACGCGCGAAGAGCAGATGCGCTGGATGGCCGAAGCCTGGGACACGGCGCTGGCTGCACGCGCGGAAGGCATCCAAGTCGATGCGGTGACGAGTTGGGCGTTGCTCGGCAGTTATGGCTGGGACACGCTGCTGACGCGGCCGGGCCAATATGAGCCGGGCGTGTTCGATCTGCGCAGCGGCGCCCCGCGCGCGACCGCGATGACCGGACTGCTAAAGGCGCTGGCCGCCGGCGGACCCAGGCATCCGGTTTGTGCGCAACCGGGATGGTGGCGGCGCGACTTCCGCCTGGTGCACGCGCCCCTGTCACGCGCGGCGCCGATCCGGCAGCATGCGATGCAGCGGCAGGACGATAGCGGCCGGCCGCTGCTGATCACCGGTGCCACGGGAACGCTGGGGCGGGCGTTCCAGCGCGCCTGCATCGCCCGCGGTATCACGGCGGTGCTCACCGATCGCGCGGCGCTGTCGCTCGACGATCCTACGGGCATCGCCGCGACCTTGGCGGCACACGATCCCTGGGCGGTGGTCAACGCGGCCGGCTGGGTCCGCGTCGACGATGCTGAAGCCGATGAAGAGGCATGCCACGCCGCCAACGCGGTCGGCGCGATCAACCTGGCGAAGGCGTGTAGCGACCGCGGCATCAAGTGCCTCGCTTTCTCCAGCGACCTGGTGTTCGACGGTATCGCGGGCCGCGCCTATCGCGAGGAGGATGTGCCCGCACCGCTCAACGCTTATGGGCGCAGCAAGGCAGCGATGGAGCGCGGCATTCAGGCGCTGGCCGACGGCCACCTGATCATCCGCACCGCCGCCTTCTTCTCGCACGCCGACTCGCATAATTTCGCCGCCGCCGTGCATGCGCGCCTGTCGCAAGGCCTGTCCGTCGACGCGGTCCAGGATGAAGTCGTTTCGCCGACCTTCGTTCCCCACCTCGTCGATGCCTGCTTGGATCTGCTGATCGACGGACAGGATGGCATCGTCCACCTCAGCGGCGACGAGGGCCTCTCCTGGGCCGAGTTCGCGCGCAGGATCGCCGATGCCTGCGGGCTGGATGATCGCCTCGTCAAGGCGGTCGCGGGCGCCGGGTTGAACCGCCCTGCGGCCAGGCCACGCTCGGTGGCGCTGGAGAGTCGTTTGGGCCGCCTGGTTCCCCCGCTCAGCGTCGCCATTGCCGATTTTGCTCGCCACAAGCTGTTGGAACTGGAGCACAGTTCCCGTCTTGAGGTCAGAAGTGCGTAGTTACCGCCCGAACATCGACGATCAAGTGGGCCAGCTCAGCGACCGATAGCAGCCGTTAGGATCAGCAAGATTTCGCCTGTTTCTCCAACTCCGAGCGGCACTATGGGGAACGAGCAACAGATCGCGGGAAAGCGGAACCCCAAGACAGCCGCCATCGCCATCGGCGGAGAGGCTTCCCGCCATGGTCCGTCTGTAAGGTCGCTCGGTGGATCAGGACGTTGCCGCCGCAAGCACGAGCAACGCCGCAAAGATGCCGAGCGGTGCTGTATGCGAGAACTCGCGGCGACGCAGGATCGTGACGACGGCAACAGTAATGATCACGGCGCCGACCGCCATTCCGATGTTCCGGCCGGCGGGAAAAGCGATCAGCGCCGCAGCCACGATTTCGATGGCTCCGGTCACGCGACACCACCAACGCGGGTATCCCCACCGGGCGAAGTCATCCTGCGTGGCGCGCGTACCGATCGCATTGAACAGCCCTGCGCCGACAAAGGCGGCAACGAGCAACCAGACAGCGATACTGTGCAGCATTCTAACACTCCTTCAACGTTTGGCGGCGACGGGCAGGCTGCAGTTCAATGCTAGGCGGCTGCCACACCGTAGGAGCGCAGTTCGTCGACAATCGAGTGCCGGTGCGGGCGCCAGCCAAGCTCACGTTCGGCCAGTTCGCCCGAAACCCGCTGATCGCAGGCGATCGCGTCCGCGAAGCTCCCGAGCGCCTGGCGTGCCTCCTCCAGCGGCCATGCCGCCACCCGGCCCTCGGTGCCCGCGCCGTCGCTCGCGGCGCGCGCGATCTCGATCAGCGGGATAGCCGCACCGTGTGCGCCGTTGAAGATCGAGGCTGCCGGCGCCTTTTCGAGTGCCAGCAAATAAAGGTCGGCGAGATCATCGGCATGCACGCACGTCCAGCGGTTCTGCCCATTGCCGACGTACCGCGCAGCACCATGCTCCTGAGCGGAGCGGTACATCATCATCGTGGTCCAGGCGTGGCCGCCATAGACCCAGGCCGGACGGACGATGATCGCGTGAACGCCCTCGGCGGCGGCGCCTAGGATCTCCGCTTCGAGCGCCTGACGAAAGCGCACCAGTTCGAGCGGTTTCAGCGGGCTGTCCTCGGTGGCGGGCGTGTCGCCGGTGGCGCCATATAGGAAACAGCCGCTGGTATAGAGAAAGCGCTTGGACGTGCCGCGCAGCGCACCGATCATCGCGCGGGTTGCCGTTTCGTCATAAGCCGCGCTGTTCTGATCATTGGGCGACGCGGCGTGAACGACCGCGTCGACACCCCGGACCGCGTCGGCAATGCTTGCCGTATTTTCCAGGTCGCCGTGGATCGCCTGATAGCCCATGTCGGCGAGCTTGGCCGCACTCGCGTCCGAACGCGCAAGCCCCGCGACGTCATGCCCCGCCGCTGCCAGCCGGCGTGCGACCGCGCCGCCGATCAATCCCGTTGCACCAGTTACCAATACCCGCATGTCAGCACCTCATTGCTTCTGTGCAGCGACATAGAGCGGAACGGCGGCCCCACGTGAAATCGCGAGAAGTGATACGGCGTCATCGGCTTGGCCGATGCTGTCAGACCGTGGCAGCGATCCCGGCGATGCAGTCGCGCAGCCAGACCGTGGCGGGGTGATCGTCCACCCGGCGATGCCACATCATTGCCAGCGGCCAGTCGGACAGCGCGATCGGTGGCTCATGTACGACAATGCCGAGATTGGCCGCAGCGAACCGCCGCGCGACGCGGGAGGCCAGCGTTGCGATGAGGTTGGTTTCTGCGACCACAAATGGCGCGACCAGGAACTGGGGCAGGCTAAGGACGACGCGGCGCTCCAGCCCCAGTGCGGCAAGCTTGCGGTCGACCAGCCCGGCGCGATCGCCCTCGGGCGACACCAGCAGATGAGGAGCACCCGCGAATGCCTCGAGGCCGGCGCCCTCCGCAAAGGCCGAGTGACCAGGCCGCGCGATGCACGCGAAGCTTTCCCGAAGCAGGGCGCGCGTGAGGATGCGCGCCGAGCCGTCGACGGGGACGCTGATCGCCAGGTTGGCCTCGCCACTGTCGAGAAGGTTGACGACTTCATCTTTGCCGAAGATGCCGCGCACCTGCACATCGAGGCGAGGAGCCTCGACCGCGAGCCTTGCCAGCAGCGGCGGCAACAAGACGAATGCGGCATAGTCAGTCATCGCGATTGTGACGATTTGAACGGCCGTCGCAGGATCGAAGCTATCATCCTGCAGGACGCCGCGCATGAGGCGGAGCGCAGCCGAGATCGGGCCGGCCAGGTCATCAGCATGCGGCGTCGGATGCATGCCTGTCGGCGACCGTACGAACAGCTCGTCGTCGAAAATCTCTCGAAGCCGGGTCAGCGCACCGCTCATTGCCGACTGGCTCAGTCCGATGCGATGGCCTGCGCGGGTGACGTGGCGCTCGGCATAAAGCGCGTCGAATGCCTTCAACAGGTTCAGATCAAAGCCGGCTACATCCATCGGACGATGATAGAGGATCAGGGGCAGCGTCGGAACCGACTAACGTGTTCTTAAAAGCGCCATGCTCTTCGGGAAGGGAGGAGGCGCCGCGCAGTGTCCGCTTTCGCTGCCTCCCTCGCCGAAAGTGGACGGTCGCCCCCACCGATGGCGACCTTCCGAAAGCATCGGACACGGCCCAGGTTAGCGCTAGTCGCGGTCGACGCCAGCCGCCTGTGTTGACGATCCAGCCTTCGATGGCAGTTTAAGCCCTGGAGCTACTTCTGCTCGACTTCCTCGTTCGCCGGTGCGTCCGACGGTTCGTCACGCGTCGCGCGCGCGGTCATCCCGGTCGCGGAGGCGTCGTCCAGCATCTGCTCGTCCGGCGGGGTGGCGGGTTCTGGGTCGGCGTCGGCAGTGGCGTTGATGTCCGTGGGCGGAGTCACGGCCGCGGCGCTCGGCTCCGGGGTGGGTTCCGGGGCACGGGACGGCGCTTCCTCAGCCGAGGGCGCAAGGTTTTCGACCGGGGCGGCGTCCGGCTCGCTCTTCGAGCAACCGCCGAGCATGGGCAGGAGGACAGCGGTAGCGAGGAGAAGGGCGCGGGTCGGTTTCATCGTCATCCTTTTCATCGTGCAGCAAGCGCCTGGCGGGCCGAGCGGGCTTCGATCTTCTTCGCCAACGTGCCGTCCCAATGATAGGGATCGTCGCGGAAGCTCACTTGGCCCCCGGCATTGGCGAATGCCGTCCAGTAGAGCAGGTAAACCGCCACCGGATCGGCCAGCTTGGCGCGCACCGTCTTCCCCTCGGTCACGGTGGCGTCGATCGTCTCCGGCGACCATTCCGGCGTGGTCTTCATCAGCAGCTTGGCAAGGTCGGCGGGCTTTTCCAGCCGGACGCAGCCGTGGCTCGCCAGGCGATCGAAGCGCGAGAACCCCGCCTGGGCCGGCGTATCGTGCAGATACACGGCAAAGGAATTGTCGAAGTCGAATTTGAAGCGGCCAAGCGCGCTCCGCTCCGACGATTGCTGCAGCCGCTTGCCGCCACCGGTATCGATAACGCGGAAGCCATTGCGCTTGAGATAGCCGGGATTGGCGCGTTCCTTGGGCCACAATTCGCGGTCGGCGATCGAGGAGGGCACGTTCCATGGCGGGTTCAGCACGATGCTGTGGATCTGCGACACCAGCATCGGGGTCTCGTCGCCCGGCCGGCCGGTCACCGCCTTCATCGACATGACGGGCGCGTCACCCTCGAACACGGTCAGCACGGCGGCGGCGATGTTCACCTGCACCCGGTTCTTCTCGAGTTCGGTCGGCAACCAGCGCCAGCGTTCCATGTTGGCCATGATCTGGCGCACGCGCGCCTCGACCGGCACGTTGAGCGCGGCGATCGTCTGCGCCCCGACCGTACCGGTCGGGTTGAGCCCATAGCGGCGCTGCGCGCGGCGGACTGCCTCGACCAGCGGCGTATCGAAGCGCTCGCCGGAGGCAGGCAATGCTGCATCCTCCAGCGCCAGGCGCTGACGCAGCGCGACGACGCGCGGCCCGGTCGCGCCGATCTTCAGGTCCGTGCCGGACGCGGTATCGCGCCAGCCGCCTTGCGCGGCGAGTGCCCGGTAGCGGGCAAGGCCGGCCACGAGCGTGTCATACCCGGCATAAGGTGGCGGCAGCGAGGCGATCCAGGCAGCGATCCGGTCGCGCCGCACCGCGTCGGCAAAAGCGGGCAGCGGATCGTAGGTTTGCGGCCTGATCCCCCAATCCTGCTGGAAGTCGCCAGTATCGAGCCGCCCGGAATGCACCGCGCGGGCATGATCGAGTGCGGTTCGGACCAGCGAATCGTGATCAAGGTCGGCGATTGGCGTTCCGCCACGCTCGCGCAGGCCCTGGGCGAGCGCATCGCGGTCGATCAGCGCGACGAGCTGCTGCGCCTGGGCGTCGCTCAGCTGCGGAAGCGCGGGTGCGGACGGAGGGGGCAGCGGGGTCGCCTGAGCCGCGGGCACTACGGGCGTCTCCTGGGCAAGGAGCGTCGAGGTCGAGAGCGGAGCTATGAGGGCTGCTGCCGGGAGCAGATACCGGCCGCCGCAAAGGATGAGGCGGCTTGCACTATGACGCATTTTCATGCCCGATCCTCTGCTCGCAATGTCCCGGCACGTCCAGCCTCTATCACGTGATCTTGGGTGGAGCAGCAAGGCCAGGGCCCGCATTGGCTGCCGCGACAACATTCTCTCGCGTGATAACATGCTGCGATGCAGCAAAAACATGGTATCGATCGTTGTCGAGCCAGTTCGTCCCTTTCTGAAAGCAGCTATGCGCCACCTTTCTGACACGATCGCCCGCCTGTCCGCCCGGCATGCCATGCCGCATGGCAGTGCTCCGGCGGCCACGCGGCTCGCTCCCTTGCCCGACTTCGGCAGCAATCCGGGGCAGCTCAAGGCATGGCGCTTTGTGCCGGAGAAGCTGCCCGCTGGAGCACCGCTGATCGTCGTCCTGCACGGCTGCACCCAGACCGCGGCTGGCTATGATCAGGGATCAGGCTGGTCCGACCTCGCCGAGCGCGAGGGCTTCGCGTTGCTATATCCCGAGCAGCAGCGCGCGAATAATCCCAATCTGTGCTTCAACTGGTTCGTGCCTGGCGACATCGCCCGTGACGGTGGAGAGGCGGAATCGATCCGCCAGATGGTGGCGCAGATGGTCGCCGACCTGGCGATCGATCCGGCGCGTATCTTCGTCACCGGCCTATCCGCCGGCGGGGCGATGACGTCGGTCATGCTGGCCACCTATCCCGAGGTGTTCGCTGGCGGTGCCGTGATCGCCGGGCTGCCCTTCGGCTGCGCGACGACCATGCCCGAGGCATTCGATAGGATGCGCGGACACGGAATCCCGGGCGATGCAGCGCTGGCCGGCCGCGTGCGCGGCGCTGCCGCGCATCAAGGCGAGTGGCCCTTGCTGTCGGTGTGGCACGGCAATGCGGACGCGACCGTGGCGCCGGCCAACATGGATGCGCTGGTCGGCCAGTGGCGAACGTTGCAGGATCTGCCAGCCGCGCCGACGGCCACCGAGCAGGTCGATGGCCACACCCGCCGCTTATGGTGCGATCGCGCAGGCAAGCCGCGTATCGAGGCATTCACGATCGCCGGCATGGGCCATGGCACGCCGATCGCGCCGCATGTCGGCGGCGGGGGCACCGCCATGCCGTACATGCTGGATGTCGGTATTTCCTCGACGGATCATATCGCCGCTTTCTGGGGTATCGCCGAGTTGCAGACATCGTCGCATGTCGGATCTCACCCGGCAGCGGCCGAGCCGGCGGTCGAGCGTCACGCGGCAAGCCCTTTTGCCGCGGTACCCGCTGGCGTTGCAAAGACCATCGACGATGCGCTGCGGTCTGCGGGCCTCGTGCGCTAAGTCGGGCTGACCACGGGCTGGTTCATCCCGCCCGTTCGTGTCGCGCGAAGTCGAGACACCGTCCCGGGCGCGGGTGTCTCGAGCCTCAATCACCTGCGGCGCGCGGCAGGTCGGTCAGCGCGGCCGCCGGTAGATCGGTATTCAGCGCCTTGTCGCCAACGCGGATGTTGCGCCAGGGCAAGCGGCGCAGCGTCTCGCCGACACCCGCCACGCCGCCTTCGCGCACGATGAGATAGTCGATCTGTCCCCCGGCGCAGGCTGCGAAAGCGTCCACGGCGTAGGCGACCACCTCCCCATCGGGCCCCACCACCGGCATGCCGTCCAGCGCGGCAAGCGAGAAAAGGTTCTCGCCGGCCCGGCGTTCGCTGAGCTTCTCCTCCGCCCGCGCCGCATCGCTGAAGCGGGTGCGGCGGCCGAGCCAGCGCCAGATGCCGAACAGGTCGACCAGCCCGAGAAAGATGTTCGACCACAGCAATTGCGTTTGGTCCGTCGTATAGCCGACGACGATCCAGGCCAATGCGCCGACGGTAAAGACGACGAAGCCCCAGCCGGTGATCCGCGCACCAAGGTTGGCGGCGGTCATCAACGCCGCGACGCATGTCGCCGCCAGCGCGATCCAGCCTGCAATGTCTGCCATATTCTTCTCCCCAGGTACGATGGCGGCTGAACGCCGCGCCGGCAGGTTCGATGCTCCGAGGGTGAAATCATTTCGGGTCGCCGCCGCCACGTTGGCCTGACCTTCCTTTCGCGCGCATTTTACGGCTGGCGGAGCCGGATCGTGGTACCGCGCGTTCGGGACGGGCAAAGGAGACTATCATGGCCGATCACAAGCCTTCCGAACCGACGCCGAACGACTTCAAGGATATTGCGGACAAGAGCCAGCAGGCGGGCATCGCCGACGAAGGCGCCGCTTATACAAAGGCGATCGAAAAGGATGAGGCTGAGGAAGCGAGCGAAGCGCACCCGAGCTGACGCCGCACATCCGTCAGCGCCAGAGTCTAAATCATGCCGCACGCCAGCAACGTTATCTACTGCACGGGGCCGGATAGCCCGCATGCGTTCGACATCGTGCCGTTGCAGCCGCGCAATGGGGCGCTCGACGCCACCTGCCCGGTCTGCCACGGTCACGGCCAGTGGAATGTGGAAATCGATCTGGTGAGCTTCCGCTGCAAGCGCGAGATCTGCGACCGGTGCCTGGGCGCAGGATGGGTCGAGTTGGGGAGCGACCCGGTGGCCGTGCCGGATATCGTGATGACGCCCGAGGGCCATCCACAATGGACCGTCCGCTATGTCTCGGATGAGAGCCTGACCTGAACGGGCGGCTCGCGCTACGCCGCCGGCTATGCCATGCGCTGCTCCAGCAGAACGGGCGGAGGGGTTAGGGGATGCTCGTTTACGGCGATCACGAATCTGAGATCGAGCCAGGCGCCTATGTCGCCGATCTGAAGCGGCGCGTGGTGGCCGGGGGAGGGATGACCGTCCCGGATTTTATTTCGGCTGCCGGCTTGGTGCAGGGCCTGGCCGACCACGATTTTCATGCCAGCGGCCAGGATGACGTCTCGATCGAGCTGGATGCACTGATGGCGATGCTTGTCGCCACCGCACGGCAGATCGGGAAACAGGGCAGCGCCGTCGAACTGCTTGCGCCGCTTGATAACATCGCCTGGCCGCCCAGCCTGACGGTGCGCCGGTGCGAGGGCTTTGCGTATTACGCGCTCTACCCGGAACTGTATCTGCAGGCCGCACAGGGCGTTCCGGCGGGTGCGGTGGTGATCGGGCTGCGCAGCATCGGCACGGCGCTCGCCGCGCTCGTCGCCTCCGTATGCGCCGCGCGAGACGTGTTCACGGTCCGGCCGACCGGCCACGTCTTCGGCCGTGATATCGCCGCGAGCGTAGCGTTGGAGGCGCGGGTACGCGACGCCCCGGCCTCGGTGACCTTCGCGATCGTCGACGAGGGACCGGGCCTGTCGGGTAGTTCGTTCGGCGGTACCGCCGATTGGCTGGAGCGGCTGGGCGTCGCCCGCGAGCGTATCCTGTTCCTCCCGGGGCATGGCGGGGATTTGGGGGCACAGGCCAGTCCCGAACATCGCACGCGATGGAACGATGCCCGCCGCCTCGTCGGCAGCATCGACGATCTGTTCGGCGTCCAGCAGGATTCGGGGCTTAGCAGCTGGTTCAGCGATCTGACGGGTCCGGCCACTGCACCGCTGCACGACATATCGGGCGGCGCCTGGCGCGCGGGGCGCGACATCCCCGCCGATCCAGGGCGCGAAGCGCGCAAGTTCGTGCTGCACGCGACGGGCGGCACCTTCCTACTGAAGTTCGCCGGGCTGGATCGCATAACCGAGGCAAAGTTCGCCCGCGCGCAGGCGCTATATGCCGCCGGCTTCTCGCCCGAGCCGCTGGCGCTACGCCGGGGCATGCTGTGCGAGCGGTGGGTCGCGCGGGAGGAACGGACGGATATGCCGCCGCTTGGCGCTTATCTCGCCTTTCGCGCGCAAGCATTCGCCGCGCCGGCGCAAGGCGCGTCGTTGGCGTCGCTGGTCAACATGGCTCGCTACAATATCGGGCAGGTGCTGGGCGCGGCGCGCGAGGCGCTGTTTACGGGGTACGCCGAGGCGGCGGCCGAGCTCCAGCCGGCGGTCCGCCCGATCCAGTGCGACGGGCGGCTGCAGCGCTGGGAATGGGTGCCGACGGCGGAGCGCTGGCTGAAGACCGACGCCGTCGACCATGCCGAGGCGCACGATCTCGTCGGCTGTCAGGATGTCGCCTGGGACGTGGCCGGGGCGATCATCGAATGGGAGCTAGGCGAAAACGAAGCGGCGACGCTGATCGCGCAGGTGATGGCGGGGCGCCCGGCGGCGGCAGAACTGACGGCGCTGATGATGCTCTGCTATCTGGGCTTCCAGATTGGTTGGTGGAGCTATGCGAGCGATGCGGCGGGCCTTGCGCAGCGAGACCGGTATGTCGCGCGCGTGGCGGCAATGCTGGCTGGCCAAGGAGTTCCCCGTCGCAGGCCGGGGTCCAGTCGCGGAACCTGAGCGAGAGCACGCCGCACTTCGTTACGACACCCTCTCCACCTGGTTCCCGGCCTCCGCCGGGGAGCAGCATGTGTCGGCCGTCCTCAAGCCTATAGCGCGATTCGCTGCGCCCCTGCCGCGCGAACGTCCGCGAGCGTCGGCATGCCGTTGACCGCCATCATCAGATCCGCCTCCGCCAGCACGCATTTCAGCACGTGCGCGGCACCGGCCGCACCATCCAGCGCGAGACCGTAAGCGAACGGCCGCCCCACGCCGACCGCGCGTGCGCCGAGCGCCAGTGCCTTCACCACGTCGCTGCCTGAGCGGATGCCGGAATCGAACAGCACGGGTGTGTCGCCGCATGCCGCCACTACGTCCGGCAGCAGATCGATCGCGGCGATCCCGCCATTTGCCTGCCGACCACCATGGTTGGAGCAAAAAATCGCGTCGGCGCCCAGATCGACGCCGCGCCAGGCATCATCGGGGTGGCAGATGCCTTTCAGCACGATCGGCAGGCTGGTAATCGACTTTAGCCAGGCGAGATCGTCCCAGGTCATGACATGCCCGAACAACCGGCTCCACAACGCGATCGTCTCCATGGGCGCGGTGGCCGGATCCTTGCCGAGCAGGCGGCGGAACACCGGGTCGGCCGTGTAATTGACCAGCACATGGCCGCGAAGCTGCGGGAAATTGCCGGTGTTGAGATCGCGCGGGCGCCAGCCGGTGATCCAGGTGTCGAGCGTGACGACGATCGCGCGGTAGCCGGCCGTCTCGGCGCGGCGAACCAGGCTTTCGGCCAGATCGCGGTCGCGAGGCGTATAGAGCTGGAAGAAGCCGGGCGTGCTGCCCAGATGCTGCGCCACATCCTCCAGCGTGTCGTTGCCGAGCGTGGATACCATCATCGGCACGCCGGTCGCCGCCGACGCCTGCGCCGCGGCGATGTCGCCATGCCCGTCCTGCGTGCAGATGCCGGTCACGCCGATCGGGCTCATGAAGATCGGGCTGTGATAGGTATGGCCGAACAGCTCTGTCGACAGATCGCGCGTGGTGCAATCGACCATCATGCGCGGCACCATGCCCCAATGGTGGAATGCCTCGGCATTCCGGTCCTGCGTCCATTCGTCGCCGCACCCGCCCTGCACATATGGCAGGACGAAGGGGGGCATTGCCGCCTCGGCGCGTTTGACGAGCGTGGCATAATCCACCGGCACTTTGGGCACGATGCCGCGCAGGCCCGCGCCGTATATCTCGTTCTGGTAACTGCCGAAATCGGTCATCCTCGGGCTCCATCGGCCGATCTGTGGCGGCTCTGGCGCCGGTGTAGCGCGGCGATGGCAGCGGCGCCAGCGGGCGGACGGAGCGCATCGCGGGCACGATCGTTGGTGGCGGATCAGCACAGGAGCCCGCAAGCATGTCCGACCAACCCCTCAACCCCGGCGACCAGGCCGCGCCCGGCACTCCCGGCACCGGCGAGAATAGCTGCCCGATCTGCCGCGGCACCGGTCAGGTGAATGGTGGCGAGTGCCAGAATTGCGGCGGCACGGGCGTGATCGTCGAAGGTATTGGCGGGGCTTGAGCGGCTGTTACGTTAAGAACTGGCTCTCTGCCGTCATCCCCGCGCAGGCGGGGATGCATATAAATTGACGCTGCGGATCTACCATTATGCTCGCCACTATGGATCCCCGCCTGCGCGGGGATGACTGGCGGCCGGCGTTTTGCGCCCGAGCGCCTCTCAATCTGCCAGCATTGCCGTCAGCGCTGCGGAAAGATGCTCCTGCACTTCGCCGCCTGCATCACACACGATACGCGCCGCAATCCCCAGCCGGTCAGCCATCACGATCCCCGCCGCTGGACCCGACACCGTCAGCGCGGTCGCCCAGGCATCGGCTTCCATCGCATTATCGTGCAGCACGCTGACCGATACGATCGCCGCTTCGGTCGGGTATCCGGTCCGCGGATCCAGATTATGGCAGCCGCGCCGGTAGTTGCCCGATGTCGCCACGGCCAGCCCGTGCAGCGCCACGCGTAGCGGCGGCAAGTGCATGCCCGGCGGCACCTCGAGGTCGACCCACCACGGATCGCCATCTGGACGTACCCCGAACCCGACCAGTTCGCCGCCGATCTCGACCAAAGCATGGCCGATACCAGCATCTCGCAGCAGCTGCGCCAGCGCATCCACCGCATGTCCCTTGGCGATCCCCGACAGATCGAGCGCCAAGCCGCCCGGCTGGCGCAGCCGCCGCGACGCAGGGTCGAAAGAAAGCCGCCGCCAGCCCGACAGTGCAGTCGCCCCCGCGATCGCCGCACGGTCAGGCGTCGGGGCAGGGCCGGGCGGGCCGAAGCCCCACAGGTCGACCAGCCGCCCGACCGCCGGATCGAACGCGCCGTCGCTCGCCGCCGCGATGCGCAAGGCCGCGGCCATGACATGCGCGAAATCGGGCGGCAGCGTCATCCACGTGCCCGCCGGCGCGCGGTTGAAGCGCGTCAGCAGCGACGTGCCGTCCCAGTGGCTCATTTCCGCGACCAGCCCGGCTAGCCGCACGTCGACCGCGCCGCGCAACGCCGCGACATCCACCGACGCTGCCCGTGCGAACAGGATGCGCCAGGTGGTGCCCATCGTCTCGCCATCGAGCGTGACGACCGGCAGCGTGGCATCCCGCCCGGCGATCGCCTGCGCCGACAGCGCTGGCGGCAACGCGATGCGCATGCCGATCAGGGCGTCAGCACCTCGAGCGTCGTGGTGTAGGACATGCGCCGCTCGGTCGCGCGCGGTGTCGTCGTCTTGCTGTCCGTCGTGGTGGCGTTCAGCCAGTACATGCCCGCCGTCGGCCAGGTGACCGTCAGCACGCCGTCCGCCCCGGTGGTCAGCTCCATGCCGCCTTCCTCGTTGCGATAGCGCTTTCCGCCGGGGATCACGCTCACCTTGATCCCGGCGGCCGGCTTGCCGTCGATCAGGAACCGGAACCGCGCTGCCTCACCCGCAACCAGTTCGTCCGGATGCGTCACCGGCGCGAATTCCAGCCCCTTGCCCGTAGGCTTGAAGACCTTGGTGGTCGGCTCGCCTGCGGTGACGTAGATCTCGTTGCGGCTCGACGTCTCGGTCAGCTTGACGTCGGTGGCGTTCGCCGGAATGTCCGCGACGGTCAGCGGTGGCTGGCGAACCGCGCCGGGCTGCCCACCCGCACCCGGCGGCGGACCGCCGCGACCACCGACCCGCTTCTCGACCCCGTCGACCTTGAAGCTGCCCATCACGCCCGACATCTGCGATCCGATCTTCCACGTGCCGGGCTTGTCGAGCTGCACGTCGAACACCGAACGATAGCGCCCGGTCGATCCGTTCTTCAGTTCGCCGGGCGTACCGTCCGGCTGCCACACCTTGATCGTCTCCAGCCGCCCGGGTTGGTGATCGAGGAAGAATAGATCGTTCGACACCGCGGCATCGACGGTTACCCAGCTATCGGTGCCGGAAAACACCGTGCCGGAGGGCAACAGCCACATGCGGTGCGCGGAAAGCCCGGCGGGAATCGACAGCAACGCGGCGGCGGTCAGCAGGCGGCGGGCGAGGGGGCTCATGACTTGGTCTCCTGGGATCAGCGGGAAAGCGTGACGGCGCCGAGTTCACCCTTGCCGGTGGCGCGGCCGGAAGTGTTGGGCACGTTCAGCGGCACGGTGACGAGCTCGCGCCCGCCCGTTTCGCGCGCCGCTTCCACGTTCAGCACATAGGCACCGGGCTTCAGGTCGGCGGGCAGCGCGATGCTGTACTGGCCGGGCGCGCGTGTCGCGCCGCTCACCCCGTTGGCGGGCAAGTTCAGGCTGCGACCGCCCTTGCGCCACCAGGCGCGCAGGTCGGCCAGCCATTTGGTGCCGGGCTCGTTGCCGCGCTTCTTGATGTCGTACCATACGGCGACGGTGCGCGCCGCGCCGCCGCCTGCCGGCTCGACCCACACCGCGACATACGGGCGGTGATATTCGGCGACGTTCAGGCGCGGTATCGTGACCGTCACCGTGCCCGCCATGGCCGGCGCCGCGATCACGCCAGCCAGTAGCGCGGAGGAAGAGAGGACGGCGTTACGCATGAGCGGGATCCTTCAATGGAGGAAGACGATGGCGATCAGCACCGGCAGCGCCAATCCCAAGGCGACCAGCGGCCAGGTCGATGGGCGATGCCGCGCGTGCAACTGCAGCAGTAGCAGTCCGGTCAGCGTGAACAGCACGCACGCAGCAGCGAAGATGTCGATGAACCAAAACCAGGCGGTGCCGGCGTTGCGCCCCTTGTGGAGATCGTTGAGGTAGGAAATCCAGCCGCGATCGGTCGTCTCGGCGCTGATCTTGCCACTTGCGCGATCGATGCTGACCCACGCATCCCCGCCCGGCCGGGGCAGCGCGACGTAAACCTCGCTATCGGACCATTCCCCGGCATTGCGGCTCGGATCGACACCGACGGTACGCGCCACGGCAGCGGCAACCGGCGCTGGCAACGGCGCGCCCGCCGCCGGCGCCTTGGGCAAGGTCGCCAGCAAAGGTGCCGGCAGCACGGCATCCTTGTCGACGACGACCGGCGTGGCACTGATCGACGCGGCATGGTTGAGCGTGATGCCCGTGATCGCGAACAGCAGCATTGCCGACAGCGATACCGCCGCGCTCACCCAATGCCAGGTGTGCAGCTGCTTCAGCCACCACCCGCGCCACTTGCGCTTCGGCTTCAGCCGCGAAGGGGCGGTGGTTTGCGAGATGGGATGCCCCGGACGACGTGATTGCCTGGGAGCACGCTAAAGCCGCTATTGCGAGGCATTGTCAATACGCGATGCATAAGAGCTTGGTCGTTCGCGCTATGCTCTGATATAGCGCTCGTCATGACCGTCATCGACACCTACCGCGCCAACGCGGCCGCGCAGCGCGAGGCTGCTGAAAAAACCAACCTGCCGAATCGGCGTGCCATGCATGAACGCTCGGCGCTCACCTGGGAAACCATGGCGATGAGCGCCGAGGCGACCGTCGGACGGGCGCTGGTCAACCAGGCGGCCAAGGCCGAACGCGGCTGAGCGACATTCAAGGTTGCTGATCGGCGGGAAAGAAACCGGCGGCAGCGCGTTACGGCCCCACATTACAAAGGGTCTAACCATGTCGCACACTCCTCCCGTTCCCGCCGGTAACCAGTCGCCTTTCCCGTTGCAGGAAGCGCCGCACAACAACACCGCTGCACCTGCTGCGGCATCCAGCGATGCTCAGCCGGCGGTTATTGCCAGTGCGCAGCAGGGCGTCACCGCGGCCCGCGACGCCATCGCGCCGTTGGCCACCAAAGCGACGACCTTTGCGCGCGAGCGGCCTTATGCCACAGCGGCCCTGGTCGGGACGATCGCTTTGGCCGTGTTCAACAGCCTGCGCGGTCGCCGCGGCTGATCAGGCGCGCGGCGTCCGTCGCCGCGCCACCTTTCTTGTTCAACCATGCAACCTCGCGAGCGCAATGCCCGCGAGGTTTTGCGTACGTTTGATGTAGCGAACGCGGGCGCCGGCCGGCACAAGCGCCTTGAAGGCCTGGAGATGCCGTAGCGCCGCGCCGCGGCATGGTGCCACCCCCGCCGCTTGGCGTATCACCGTCGCCGCATCGCCGAGCAGCACGAACGAGGCAGGCGCAAGCGATTGCGCAACCTTCAACGCTTCGATCAACGCAAGCCATTCGGCATCGAAGCTGGTGCCGGCGCCCCGATCGCGCACGATGTGCGTGCGCCCACGCGCCACCACGGCGATCTCCATCGCGCCGGGATTTGGGCGACAACCGCCATCGAAGAACACTTTCACCATTGGCATTTTCCAGGCGGTAGGTGGCAAAAGCGCGGCCCAACATACCGCCTAGTAGGTCCTCGTCGGCCAACTGATATATTGCACATCACGTAGATGCGCGCCGCGTGATATGCGATTGAGTACGCAACACGGCCAAGAAGCCGGAAACAAGGGAGACGAGGATGTCAAAGAGCCTATACGCAGCGTTGCTCGGCGCGACGATCATTGCCGGCTTGGGCGCTGGTGCATCCACTGCCCAGACACGGTCTGCCACAACAGAGGATGCACGCGCGCGCGCCAATACGATCGTTGCGCGGATGACGATCGATGAGAAGATCGCGCTGGTGCATGGACTGTTTCCGCCAATGGCGAAGGGCAAGTCGGCCAATGAGCTGATTCCCTCGGCCGGGCATATCGAAGGCATCCCGCGCCTGGGCGTGCCGTTGGTACGCGAAAGCGATGCGTCGCTCGGCGTTGCCAACCAGGTCGAGCAGCGCAAGGGCGATGTTGCTACGGCTCTGCCCTCTAGCCTCGCCACCGCCGCCAGTTTCGATCCCGAGATTGCGCGCGCAGGTGGGGCGATGATCGGCAGCGAGGCGCGCGCCAAGCGCTTCAACGTGCTGCTGGCCGGCGGGGTCAACCTGACGCGCGATCCGTGGAACGGACGTAATTTCGAATATCTGGGCGAGGACCCGCTGCTCGCGGGGCGGCTGGCGGGCGCGCATATCGCGGGCGTGCAATCGAACCGCATCGTCTCGACCGTCAAGCATTTCGCGCTCAACGCGCAGGAGACGGGACGTACCGTGCTCGACGGCAGGATCGACGAGGCGAGCTTCAGGATGAGCGACCTGCTCGCCTTCCAGATCGCGATCGAGACGGGGCGTCCCGGATCGGTGATGTGCGCCTATAACAAGGTCGGCGGCGATTGGGCGTGCGAGAACGAGCATTTGCTGACCGAGGTGCTGAAGCGTGACTGGGGCTATAAGGGCTGGGTGATGAGCGACTGGGGTGCGGTGCACTCCACCGCCAAGGCCGCCAATGCCGGCCTCGACCAGCAATCGGGCGAGGAACTCGACAAGGCACTGTATTTCGCTGCGCCGCTCAAGGCTGCGGTACAATCGGGCGCCGTGCGGGCGTCTCGGCTCGACGACATGGTGGCGCGTTATTTGACCGGGCTGATCGAGACCGGCGCGTACGACACGCCCGTGCCGACGGTTGCGCAGACGCCCAATTATGCGCAGAATGCGCTGGTTGCACAGCGCGCTGCCGAGGCCGGGATCGTCTTGCTCAAGAATGAGGGTGACCTGTTGCCGCTCGCGCGCACGGCCCGTCGCATCGTGGTGATCGGCGGCGACGCCGATGTTGGCGTGCTGTCGGGCGGTGGATCAAGCCAGGTGCGCGGCGTGGGCGGCGCGCCGATCGAAATTCCGCTCGCAACCGGCGGATCGGCATCGTTCGCGCGCATCACCTATCATGCCTCCTCGCCCGTCAAGGCGCTGAAGGCGGCGCTGCCCGGTGCGAGCGTCAGTTTCATGGATGGGCGCAATCTCAACGCCACGCTGGATGCGGCCAGGGCGGCGGACCTGGTGATCGTCTTCGCCACGCAGTGGACGACCGAGGCCGACGATGTTCACGACCTGCGCCTGCCCAACCAGCAGGACGCACTGATCACGGCGATCGCTGCGGTGCAGCCCAAGACGGTGGCGGTGCTGGAAACCGGCGGGCCGGTGCTGATGCCGTGGATCGGCAAGGTGCCTGCGGTGCTGCAGGCCTGGTATCCCGGGCAGCGCGGCGGGGAGGCGATCGCCAACATCCTGACCGGCAAGGTCAACCCGTCGGGCCGCCTGCCGATCACCTTCCCGGCAGCCGAGGCACAAGCGCCGCGCCCGCGCCCGGTCGGTCTCGACAGGATGACCGCGGCCGAGGCGCAGGCTGCGGCCGACCCGGGCGCGCCGAGCGCCGGCGCGCTGCAGAGCTTCCCGGTCGACTATGTCGAGGGCGCCGATGTCGGCTATCGCTGGTACGAGAAGAAGGGACGGCAGCCTTTGTTCCCGTTCGGGCACGGGCTTGGCTATACCAGTTTTGCCTATCGCAACCTGGCGGTGACCGGCGGCAAGGGGCTCAGCGTGTCGTTCGAAATGGTCAATACCGGCAAGCGCACGGGCGCGGACGTGCCGCAGGTGTATGTCGCGCGGGATGGCGCGAACACGCCCATGCGGCTGGCGGCGTTCACGCGCGTGACGCTGAAGCCCGGCGAGACGCGCCGCGTGACGCTCACCGCCGAGCCGCGGATCCTGGCGGACTATGACACGAGGCTGCCGGGCTGGCGCATCGCGGCGGGCACGTACCGCGTGGCGCTGGCGCGCGATGCGGCTGATCGTTCGCTGCTCGCCACCACGACGCTGGAGGCAGCGACCATGAAGCCCTGAGGTCGCGAGATCGACTTTCGCGGAACAACGCTGGCGCAGCGGCACTTAGCTACCATCCACCGCCGACGTCATGGAGCAGCAAGCATGGAGATCACCCGCGCGGGATCGCAGCCGTCGAACAAGGGACCGGCGGCCTATTTTACCGGCACCGTCCGCATCGATGCGCCGTTCAGCGGTAGCGGTGGGTTGAGCGGCGCCACCGTGACGTTCGAGCCCGGTGCCCGCACCGCCTGGCATACGCATCCGCTGGGGCAGACGCTGCTCGTCACGGCCGGGTGCGGCCGCATCCAGCGCGCGGGTGGGCCGATCGAAACGATCCGGCCGGGCGACATCGTGTTCTTTGCGGCTGGGGAGCGGCACTGGCACGGTGCCAGCCCCGAAACGGCGATGACCCACATCGCCATTGCCGAGATGCAGGACGGCAAGGCGGTCGACTGGCTGGAGCAAGTGGCGGATGAGGATTATGCGGGAACCTCGCCTTCTTCATCGTGACGAGCACGGGAGTCGGGGAGGATCCTGATCGACGATGGCTTGGTCACCGGTTATCCACGGCGATCTCGCATCCGCTGACGGAGGTTCACGCATGCCGCTCGACAAACAGCATCGTTACGCCGTGCAGGTACGCTGGACGGGAAACACCGGCAGCGGAACGGCAAGCTATCGCGGCTATGAACGCGCCCACGACATTGCGGTGCCGGGCAAACCGGTCATTGCCGGGTCGTCCGATCCCGCCTTCCGCGGCGATGCGAGCCGGTGGAATCCCGAGGAAATGTTGGTCGCGTCGCTCGCCGCCTGCCACAAGCTCTGGTATTTGGGGCTCTGCGCTCAGCGCGGCATTGTCGTCATGACCTACGTGGACGATGCGGAGGGCTGCATGGTCGAGGAATCCGGCGGTGCCGGCCAGTTCGTATCCGTAACGCTGCGCCCGCGCGTCACGATTGCGGCCGGAGCGGACGCAGCAGTGGCTGCGGCGTTGCACGACCAGGCACACGCCATGTGCTTCATCGCCCGATCGGTGAACTTTCCTGTGACGCATGAGGCAACGATCGTGCAGGAGGCCGTCGCGCCCGCGTGAGCTGTACTGGCAGCCGGCCGATGCCGGTTGCCGCAGTCGCAGGGAGCGGGCACACCATTTGGCGATGGCCGATCCTGCTGCTTCCGCCCAAGTTCGGCCAACTCGCCGCTCGCCTTCCTTCCTGCTGATCTGTGCGCTGGCGCATGTTGGCGGGGTGATCGGCTATCTGCCGCTGCTCACGCTGCTGTTGCCGGTAAAGATCGGGGGGGTGGCGGGGGATGCGCGGATCGGCTTGTTCACGGCGACCGTCATTGCCGGCGCGCTGGCGGCAAGCGTGTCCAATATCCTGTTCGGCTGGCTCAGCGACCACATGGTGGCGCGGGGCGGGGGGCGTCGTGTGGTGCTGGCGGGGGGCGTGGGGGGCCTGGCCTTTGCCTATACCCTCGTCGCCATCGCGGCATCGCCGATCGCGATCGTGCTGGCGGTGGTCGCGTTCCAGGTTGTCGTGAACGCTGTGCTCGCGCCGTTATTCGCGATCATGGCCGACGAGATCCCCGATATGCAGAAGGGCGTGGCTGGTGGCTTGTTGCCGCTCGCCAACCCGCTGGCGTCGGCATTGTCGGCGCTGCTGGTAGGTTTGGCGTTTCTCGACGAGACATCGCGACTAGGGTTGGTCGTAGCGGCAGTGGCGGCATGCGTCGCGCCGTTGCTGCTCACCCGCGCGCGGCGGATCGCACCGGACGCCACCCTGGTGCTGCCGGGTGCCATGCTCCGCCGCGACATCGTGATTGCCTGGATCGCGCGGTTGCTGGTGCAGGTCGCCGGTAATGCGCTGTCGCTGTACCTGCTCTATTATTTCGAGAGCTTGGGGGCGGTCGCGACCGCCGACCTGCCGGCGCTGGTCGGACGGCTGCTGACCATCGCCTTTGTCCTGCCGCTGCCGATCGCACTTGCCGTCGGGCGCGTCTCCGACCTGCTCGGCCGCCGCAAGCCGTTCCTGCTGGCGGCGGCGATCGTCGCGGCGTCTGGGCTGGTCGGCATGGCGCTCGCGGCGGATTGGACTGCGGGCGCGATCGGCTTTTGCGTCTACACGACGGGATCGTCGGTGTTCGTCGCGCTACACTCGGCCTTTGCGATGCAATTCCTGCCCGATCCGCAGCATCGCGGGCGCGATCTCGGCTTCTACAATCTGACGAACACGCTGCCCGCGCTGCTTGGGCCGCTGCTCACCTGGTGGCTGGCGACACCGCGGTATTTCGATGCGGTGATGCTGGCGCTGGCCGGGCTGACGCTGTGCGGCGGGGTCGCCATGCTGGCGGTGCGCGGGCGGCGTTGAGCGTGCCGGTGCGTTGGTTCAGACGACGCCCGCAAGGGAACCGGGCGCCGCGTGATCTCAGTTGGCGGGCAGGGCGACGGCGCGTGCCGGCTTCGCCTGCTGTGCCAGTGCCGTTGCGGACGGGCAGCGTACGATTGGCGCATTGTGCACCATCTTGCCCGCCGGCGTATGCACTTGCTGGACCGTGCAGCCGCGCGCCTGCAACTGCTTGACCGTTCCGGTCGGGCGATCCGCGGCAAGAGCGGGCAGCGCGCAGGTGGCGGCAAGGGCAGTGGCGATGAAGAGACGCATGGGGTAAGCTCCTGATTATTGCCTGCGATCTAGGAGCTACCGGTTGCCCGAGCTTCGCGCCTCTGTGAGGAATTGTTGCTGCGTCGCCAGCGGGACGGGCGCGCGCGTTGACCGGCCTGGTGCGCAGACCTACCTGCCGATGCACGATGACGATTGATCCCGAACCCACGCCGCTGTCCGGCGCGCCGCTGATCGTGCTGGTCGAGGACGATCCCGCGATCCGCACGCTCACCACGCGCGCGCTGCAGCAGAACGGGTATGGCGTGCGCCCGGCTTCCTCCGCCCCGGAAATGTGGCGCGCGCTGGAGGCGGGGCCGGTCGATCTCGTGCTGCTCGACATCATGCTGCCGGGCACCAGCGGCATCGATCTGTGCCGTGCGCTGCGCCAGCAGAGCGACGTGCCGATCATCTTCGTCAGCGCCAAGGGCAGCGAGACCGACCGGGTGGTCGGGCTGGAGCTCGGCGCGGACGATTACATCGCCAAGCCGTTCGGCACGTCCGAGCTGATCGCCCGAATCCGCGCGGTGCTGCGTCGCGGTGCGCTGGATCGCCGGCATGGCCGTCCCGAGCAAGGGCTGCTCACCTTCGACGGCTGGCAGGTCAATCTGTCGCGGCGCGAGTTGAAGTCGCCTTCCGGCTCGCTCGTCGACGTGACCGGGGCGGAACTCGACCTGCTGGTCAGCCTGCTCGAACATAGCGGCCGGGTGGTCGCGCGCGAGCGGCTGATCGAGCTGTCGCGCACGCGCCTTGGCGACAGTTCGGACCGCAGCGTCGACGTGCTGGTCAGCCGGCTGCGCCGCAAATTGTCGCACGGCGAGACGCCAGCGCCGATCGTCACCGTGCGCGGTATCGGCTATATGCTCACCGCTGCCGTCACGCGCAGTTGAGACGGTTCGTCGCGCCGTCGATCGGCATTGCCGGCCGCATCGTCGCAGTCCTGTTGCTCACATTGCTGCTCGAATTCGGCGTCAGCACGTTGCTGTACGAACGCGCCAGCCGCTTTGCCGTGCGCGAGGACGAAGCGCATCGCCTGGCCGAGCATCTCGTCATCAGCCGCAAGCTGATCGCCGACGCGACACCCGCCGGGCGCGCGGCGGAAGCGGCGGAACTCACGACAGATCGCTATGCCCTACGCTGGCAGCAGGCCTTGCCGCCGCCGCCGCCGATCGCGCCGTCGCTCGACGGCATGCGCGAACAGATCGTGGCGTGGGAGCCATCGCTGTCCGCTGCCGATCTGCGCGTGCAACTCGTCTCGCCAGGACGCGGTCAGTACGTCACCGGGGGCTTGCGGCTGCGCGACGGCAGTTGGCTCTACTTTCGCACGCTGGAGCCGCTGGTCACCGTCAATCTCGCTATCGAGCGTATATTGTTGACGCTGATCCCGGCTGCGGCGCTGATGATCCTCGCCATCCTCGTCGTGCGGCGCATGCTGTTCCCGCTGCGGCGGCTGGCACAGGCCGCGGACCATTTCGGCAGCAGTGCGGCCATGGGCGCGGTGCCGGAAGCCGGGCCGGGGGACGTGCGCCGCGTCACGAGTGCGTTCAACCGGATGCAGCATCGCATCAGCCGGTTGATCGCCGATCAGGCGCAGGCGCTGGCGGCGGTCGGGCATGACATGCGCACGCCGCTCGCCCGGCTGAAGCTGCGCACCGACGCGATCCCTGACGCTGACTTGCGCCATGCGGTGGAAGGCGATGTCGCGGAAATGGAGGCGATGATCGCATCGCTGCTCGCCTTTCTGGGCGGCGACGACGATCCCGAACAGCCGGTACGCATCGATCTTGCCGTGATGTGCGAGACGATCATCGACAATCTTGGCGATGCCGGCCACGCCGCAAGCTATGAAGGGCCAGAGCATCTCGACATCGTCGTGCGGCCGATGGCGTTGAAGCGCGCGATCAACAATCTGACCGACAATGCCGCACATTATGGCGATCATGTCCGCCTGTGCGTCAGCCGCGATGCCGATACGGTCACCATCGCGGTCGAGGATGACGGCCCGGGCATTCCCGAGGAAGACCTGCCCCGTGTGCTGGAGCCGTTCGTCCGGCTGGATCACGCCCGCGGGCGCGATACGGTGGGCTTTGGTCTCGGCCTCGCAATCGTGGCACGGACGGTGGAGGCGCTCGGCGGCACGTTTCATTTGTCCAATCGCTCAGAGGGTGGGCTATGCGCGGCGATCACGCTGCCGGGGTAATTGCTGTTATCTTGCGGTGCGGCGCAGTCGGCCGAGCGCGGCATCTTTTCGCGCAAGTCCAGGTAGGTGCTGCCGAGACCGCTTACTCGGTCGGGATTACCGGTTGCCCATAGTCGGGGGCGGGCTGCTCGTCCGCGCTGTTTGGCTTCGAGGCTTGTCAACGGTTCGCCTTCGCCAACCCCTCGCAGCAACATCTCGTTACAAACCATCGCCCTTCCAGCAACATCTGTTGGCTAGCATAAGGTGTCCCTCCTGACCGTCGCCCTCTCTCCTCCCCCGAGAGAAGAGGTGGCGGCTTGGGGGATACGTAGGCAGGAACCTCGCCACATCTTCCGGGAGGTTTCATGAAATCGTCGCTCACCGCCATCGCTGCGGGCCTGCTCTGCCTCGCCGCGCCTGCCTTCGCTCAGGACGAGACGGCCCCGCCGCCCGACATCGCCGTCACCGGGTCGGTCGCCCTGGTTTCCGATTACCGCTTCCGCGGCGTGTCGCAATCGGACGAGGAGATCGCCGTGCAGGGCGGCCTGACCGTCACGCATGCCAGCGGACTGTATGCCGGAACGTGGGCATCTAATCTCGCCGGCTGGGGCACGTTTGGCGGCGCCAATCTCGAACTCGATCTGTATGCCGGGTACAAGGTGCCGGTCGGTGGCGGCAGTCTGGATGTCGGCGTGACGTGGTACATGTATCCCGGCGGCGCCGACGAGACCGATTTCTTGGAGCCCTATGCCAAGCTGAGCGGCACGATCGGGCCGCTGACGTTGCTCGCGGGCGTCGCATATGCGCCCAAGCAGCAGGCGCTCGGCAAATGGTCGTTCACCGGCACCAACGCGCAGGATGTGCTGGCCGGTGGCGCCTATGACGATTTCGGCGACAAGGAGGACAATCTGTATCTGTGGGGGGATGCGAGCGCCGGCGTGCCCACAACGCCGCTGACCGTCAAAGCGCATATCGGTTATTCGGACGGCAATGCCGGGCTTGGCCCCAACGGCACCAGCGTCGCGCCGACCGGCAAGTATTGGGACTGGATGCTGGGCGCGGACATGGCAATCAAGGGCACGCCGCTGACGGTCGGCGTCGCGTATGTCGATACCGATATCGGCCGGGGGCAATCCGCTTATCTGCTGCCCAACTTCTCGTCCGCTGAAGGCAAGTCGATTGCCGATGCGCAGGTCGTGTTCTCGGTGTCCGCAGCTTTCTGACATCCCGCGCGCACGTTGCTTCACGCAACGTGCGCGTCAGCCCCGTGGCGCGGCCGGGCCCCAAGCGCGCATGAACGTGTCGACCGCGGCATCGATATCGCGCGCCACCGACTCGGGTAGACCAAAGCCGGCAATACCGAGCAATCTTTCCTGCATGCAGCCGGACTGGATCATGCCCGAGAATTGCCGCGTGGCGATCATCGCATCGCCTGGGCGGAGCCTCCCGTCGGCCATGGCGGCGGTGATGAACGCGGCGAGCCGCGCCTTGCCACGCTTGGGGCCGCGTTCGTAGAAGATCGCGCCGAGTTCCGGAAAGCGTGCGGCCTCGCCGGTAATCAGGCGGTGCAGGGCGAGGATCTGGTCCGACAGGATCGTGGTCATCACGGCATGGCCGAAGCGTTGCAGCACGGGCGCCACCGGCTCGGACTCGTCCACCTGGATGCTGAGCGCCAGGCTGTAGCGCTCGACAATGCCGTCAATGACCGCTGCGAACAGATCCTGCTTGCTGGGGAAATAGGACCACAAGGTCGTCTTCGATCCGCCCACCTCGGCCGCGATCGAGGACATGGTCGTGTCGCCGTAGCCGCGCGTGAAGAAGGACTCGCGGGCCGCTTCGACAAAGGCCTGGCGGCGACCGGCGCGAACGTCGATCGCGATTGCACTGCCCATGGAAGCATCCTCTGTACTAACTGGTATCATTACGGTTGACACACAAAGCGAACACGATAGGGGGCGATGATACCAGATAGTATCAGGCCTGACCATGCGGCGTTTTTCACTCATTATCGCAAGCACGACGCTCGCGTTGCTCGGCGGCTGTGCGACCGTGCCCAAGCTGGGTGCAGCCCCCCAGCTGCGCACCGCTGAGTCGCTCGAGTCGACCCGCGCGCTCGCGGCGCCGGTCGGTGCGACGCGCGACTGGCCCGTAGCCGATTGGTGGTCGGGGTTCGGTGATCGCCAACTCGACACGTTGATCGCCGAGGCATTGCAGGCGTCACCCGACGTCGCCGCCGCCGCGGCGCGCATCGCACAGGCGGAGGCGCTGGCGCAGCAGACCGGCGCTGCCCTGCAGCCGAGCCTCAGTATCGATGGCCAGGCGGGCGGGAACAAGCAGAGCAAGAATCTCGGCATTCCACCGCAGTTCGTGCCCAAGGGCATTAAGGACACCGGCCGTCTGACGGCGAGTGGGTCGTTCGATCTCGATCTTTGGGGCAGGAACCGCGCCGCGTTGGCGGCGGCGACCTCGGAGGCCGAAGCAGCGCGCGTCGATGCCGATCAGGCGCGGCTGCTGCTCAGCACCGATATCGCTGCGGCCTATGCCGAGCTTGCGCAATATCATGCCGAGCGCGACGTCGCGGTGGCGGCACTCAAGTCGCGCGAAGCCACGTCGCGGCTGACGGCGCAGCGCGTCGCCATCGGCGTCGATGCGCGTGGCAGCCAGCGTCAGGCCGAGTCGCGCGTTCCGGCGGCGCGGGCCGAGATCGGCGCGATCGACGAGGCGATCGTGCTGACGCGCAACCGGCTGGCGGCACTGGCCGGGGCCGGCCCGGATCGTGGCCTGTCGATCGGCCGGCCCAGGCTTGCCATGCCGTTGGCGGGCCTGCCGGATAATGCCGGGATCGACCTGATCGGGCGCCGACCGGACATCGTCGCCGCACGGCTGCGTGCCGAAGCGGCGGCCAAGCGCATCAAGGTAGCGCGGGCGGATTTCTACCCTAACGTCAATCTCTCGGCGATCGTCGGGCTGCAGTCGCTTGGTCTCGGCAATCTGATCGAGGGTGGATCGAGCTACGGCAATGCGGGGCCGGCGTTCAGCCTGCCGATCTTCGATAGCGGGCGGCTGCGTGGCCGCTATCGGGAAGCACGGGCGGATTATGATGCCGCGGTCGCGCGCTACGACACGATATTGATCACCGCGCTGCGCGAAGTGGCGGATGCCGTCGCCAGCCAACGCGCATTGGATGCGCGGCTGGCGGACCAGCGTGCCGCATTGACGACCGCCGCCGATGCCAGCCGGATCGCGGCGTTGCGCTACGAAGGCGGGCTCTCGACGCAATTGCCCGTGCTGACCGCAGACGATTTCGAACTCACCGCCAGGCGTGCGGTCGCCGATCTCGAGTCGCGCCGTTTCGCGCTCGATATCGCGCTGATTCGCGCGTTGGGCGGTGGCTATGTCATGAAGACGGAGACCAAGTGATGGCCGACGCGCCGCAACCCCAAGCCGTTGCCGCCCCCGCGGCGGATGCGCCCGCGCCGCCGACCGCCGGCAAGCGCAAGCGATTGTTCCTGATCCTCGGCGCCGTCGTCGTGACGATCGGCATCCTGTATGCCGTGTGGTATTTTCTCACCCAGTCCGGGCGGGTCGATACCGACAACGCCTATGTCGGCGCCGATTCCGCGCAGGTAACGTCGCTCGTCTCCGGCGCGGTGACGGAAGTGCGGGTCGGCGGGACGCAGGTCGTGAAGAAGGGCGATGTGCTCGTCGTCATCGATCCCGCCGATGCGAAGATCGATCTTGCGACCGCCGAAGCGGCGTTGAAACAGGCGCAACAGAAATTCGGGCAGACATCCGCCGAGGCCAGTTCGGCGCGGGCGACGGTCTCGTCGCGCGGGGCGGAGATCGCCCAGGCCCGGGCGCGGCTGGTGGATGCCAATGCCACCGTCGCGCGGACGCGGATCGATCTCGATCGGCGGCAGCGCCTGGTCGGCAGCGGCGCCGCCTCAGCCGAGGAATTGAGCAACGCGCGTGCCGCTTATGACAGTGCGGTCGCCGCACGCGGGCTGGCGCAGGCCGGTGTCACAGCCGCCATCGCCACGCAGAATGCGGCCGGCCAAAGCGCGACCGCGAGCGAAGCGCTGGTGCGTGGCACCACCGTCTATACCGCGCCCGACGTCGCCACGGCGCGCGCGCGGCTCGACAAGGCACGGCTCGATTTCGAGCGCACCGTTATACGCGCCCCCGTCGACGGCATCGTCACCAATCGCCAGGTGCAGATCGGCCAGCGCATCGCCACCGGGGCGCCGATCATGACGATCGTTCCGATCGCCAGCGCCTATGTCGATGCCAATTTCAAGGAAAGCCAGCTGCGCCACGTGAAGGTCGGCCAGCCGGTCGAGCTGACCTCCGATTTCTACGGCGACGACGTGGTGTTCCACGGCCGCGTCACCGGCTTTGCCGGCGGCACGGGTGCGGCCTTCTCGCTCATCCCAGCGCAGAACGCGACGGGCAATTGGGTGAAGGTCGTGCAGCGCCTGCCTGTGCGGGTCACGCTCGACCCCAAGGAATTGCGCGCGCATCCGCTCCGTGTCGGGCTGACGATGGACGCCGTCATCGATACGCGCGCCAAATAACATGGCCGACGCCGCGACGCCGGGGGAGACGGGCCCCGCACCGCTGACCGGCGGCAAATTGCTGTTCGCCGGCATTGCGCTGGCGCTGGCCAATTTCGTTGTCGTGCTCGACACGACGATCGCCAACGTCTCGGTGCCGCATATCGCCGGCGGCCTTGCCATCTCCCCGACGCAAGGCACGTGGGTGATCACGTCCTATTCCGTCGCCGATGCGATCAGCGTGCCGCTGACCGGCTGGCTCGCCGCGCGCTTCGGCACGGTGCGCTGGTTCATCTATTCGCTGATCGGCTTCGGCTTCTTCTCGATGATGTGCGGGCTCTCCGGCAGCCTGTCGATGCTGGTCTTCTTCCGCATCTGCCAGGGCCTGTCGGGCGGGCCGCTGATGCCGCTGACGCAGACGTTGCTGCTGCGCATCTTCCCCAAGGAGAAAGCGGGCGCCGCGATGGGCCTGTGGGCGATGACCACGGTATGCGCGCCGATCGCCGGCCCGATCCTGGGCGGCACGATCAGCGACAATTGGACCTGGCCGTGGATCTTCTTCATCAACCTGCCGGTCGTCGGGCTGTGCATCTTCTCGGCAATGCGCTTCGTCACGCCGTTCGAGACGAAGAAGGCCAAGGTCAGCATCGACGTCGTCGGGTTGCTGCTGCTCGTCACCTGGGTCGGCGCGTTCCAGCTGATGCTCGATACCGGGCGCGAACATGACTGGTTCTCCTCGCCGTTCGTGGTCGCCATGGCGGTGATCGCCGCGATCGGCCTACCCGCATTCATCATCTGGGAATTGGGCGAGAAGAACCCGATCGTCGACATCAAGGTGTTCCGCCACCGCGGGTTCGCGGTCGGTACGGTGGCGGTGGCGCTGGGCTTCGGCGCGTTCTTCGCGTCCGTCGTGCTGACCCCGCTCTGGCTGCAATCCGTGGTGGGATATACGGCAACCGAAGCCGGCTACACCACCGCGTTCGTCGGCGTATTCGCGGTAATGATGTCGCCGATCGCGGCCCGGCTGGTGGGCAAGGTCGATCTGCGCATCACCGTGTGCGCCGGGATCAGCTGGCTGGGCGTGATGTCTCTGTTGCGCGCGGGGTGGAGCACCGATTCCGATTTCTTTCACCTTGCCTTGCCGCAATTGCTGCAGGGGTTCGGCATGCCGTTCTTCTTCATCGGGCTCACCGCGCTGGCTTTGTCATCGGTCAAGCCGACCGAGACCACGTCCGCTGCAGGCATCATGAGCTTCGTGCGCACGCTATGCGGCGCGATCGGCACGGCGATGGCGACGACTGCGTGGGACAATGCCAGCCGCGTCAGCCGATCCGACATGGTGCCGTCCCTCAACGGCGTCAGCGATACGATGGCGAAGATGGAGGCGGGGGGGCTTTCCACCGAGCAGGCGCGCGGTGCGGTCGATCGGCTGGTCGAGGCACAATCCTCCACCGTCGGCGCCACGCATGTATTCACCCTGGCTTTCGTGATCTTCGTCATCGCCGCCGCCGTCGTCTGGCTCGCACCCAAGCCCAGGGGCAAGGTGGATACCAGCGCCGCGCATTGACGGTGGTCAGCCGATGGCAGGCGCAGGCTCGGCCGGCGTCTTGCCCGCCAGCCTGGCGTTGAGGCGCGGCAGGTCGAGCTTGTTCTCCCAACGCGAGACGACGATCGCCGCCACCGCATTGCCCATGAAGTTGGTGAGGCTGCGGCATTCCGACATGAACCGGTCGATGCCGAGGATCAGCGCCATGCCGGCGACCGGCACGCTCGGCACGATCGACAGTGTCGCGGCCAAGGTGATGAAGCCCGCGCCGGTCACCCCGGCCGCGCCCTTGGACGACAGCATCGCTACGCCCAGCAGCAGCAATTCCTGCCCCAATGTCAGCTCCACATTGCATGCCTGCGCGATGAACAGCGCCGCCAGCGTCATGTAGATATTGGTGCCGTCCAGGTTGAACGAATAACCGGTCGGTACGACCAGCCCGACGACCGCCTTGTCGCACCCTGCATCCTCCAGCTTGGCGATCAGGCTGGGGAGTGCCGCCTCCGACGACGACGTGCCGAGCACCAGCAGGAGTTCGGCCTTAAGATAGGCGATCAGCCGCAGGATCGAGAAGCCATGCAGGCGCGCGACCGCGCCCAGCACCACGACCACGAAGAAGATCGAGGTGAAATAGAAGGTCGCGACCAGCGCGCCGAGATTGACGAGGCTACCTGCGCCATATCTGCCGATGGTAAAGGCGATCGCGCCGAACGCGCCAACCGGGGCCACGCGCATCAGGATGCCGACCAGCCGGAACACGACCAATGCCAGGCGTTCGATCAGGTCGAGCACCGGCTCGGCCGGTTTGCCGACCAGGCTGAGCGCGACGCCGAAGAGGATCGCGACGAACAATGTCTGCAGGATCGATCCCTCGGTCAGCGCCGAGACCATCGTCGTCGGGATGATCGCCATCACGAAGCCGACCAAGGTCGTTTCGTGCGCCTGCTTGGCGTAAGTCGCGACGGCGCCTGCATCCAAGGTCGCGGGGTCGATGTTCATGCCCGCCCCCGGCCGCACGACATTCGCGACGATCAGCCCGACGATCAGCGCCAACGTGGAAAAGAACAGGAAATAGCCGAAGGCCTTGGCCGCGACCCGCCCGACCGAGGAAAGCTCGCGCATGCCAGCGATCCCGCTCACCACGCTCAGGAAGATCACCGGTGCGATGATCATCTTGACCAGCTTGATGAAGAAATCGCCCGGCGGCTTCAGCGCCTCACCCGTGGTGGGATAGAAATGGCCGACCAGTGCCCCCGCGACGATCGCCACGACGACCTGGACATAGAGCTGCGCGTAGAGCGGCGTGCGCTCCGGGCGGTCCGGGATGGCTGTCAGCTTCATGATGTCTCTTTCTGCGCCGCGGATCGAGCAGCCTCGGCCCCTTCATCGGCGCATCGGGCCGAACTTTCCAGCCGCGCGAGACATCGCTCTCGCGCTGGCGGCGATCGCGCGATAATCGGGTGCGACGAAAGGTACTTAGACATGACGCAGACAGAAGATCACGCTCGATTGGTATGGCCGCTACAGGCGACGCTTGGTGAGGGACCCATCTGGGTGCCGGGGGAGGGCGCCTTGTGGTTCGTCGATATCAAGAGCGGCCGATTGCACCGCTTCGTGCCCGAAGGCGGCGAGTCGACATCGTTCGACATTGGCGGGCGGCCGAGTTTCGCGGTGCTGGCGCCCGGGGGTGGGTTGATCGTCGGTAACGGCAATGCGCTGCAGCGAGTCGAAGGCGGCGCGGTCGTCGCGACGATCGCAACGATCGACATGCCCGCGCACAATCGTACCAACGATGCGACGGTCGATGCCGCGGGACGGCTATGGTTCGGGACGATGGACGATGACGAGACGGCGGCGACCGGCCGCGTCTATCGCTTCGACGGCATGATGCACGAGGTGGGCGGTGCCTGCACGATCACCAATGGGCCGGCGGTCAGCCCGGATGGCCGGCATTTGTACCATGTCGATACGCTCGCCGGGCAGATCTGGCGCTTCGACCTGGCGGGCGACACCGACGCATTGGTCGCCGGCACGCCCTTCGTGACGATCGACCCCGCCGACGGGCATCCCGATGGGGTGACCGTCGATGCCGAAGGATGCGTGTGGGTCGGCCTGTGGGGCGGCTGGTGTGCCAGGCGCTACGATGCGTCGGGCACGCTGCTGACCACGATCCGCCTGCCTTGCGCGAATGTGACCAAGGTGGCGTTCGGCGGTAACGACCTGCGCACCGGCTACATCACCACGGCACGCAAGGGGTTGAGCGAAGCAGAACTTGCCGCGCAGCCGCTGGCCGGCGGCCTGTTCGCCTTCGACGCTCCGGCACCGGGGCAGCCGGCCTATCCGGTGATGATCGGCTAGTTTGTCACTTGCTGTTCCCCGGGGAATGCCGGGGTCCAGTCAAGGAACGAAGGTGGCATGCGCGGCGCTTCGTCACGACGACCTATCCGCCTGGGCCCCGGCTTGCGCCGGGGAGCTATAAGGCCGCCACTCGATCAGAAGCGGAAACGTAGGCCCGCGGTGAAGGTCCGCTCTTCGAAGCGCAGGAAGCGGTTATATTCTGCGCGTTCTGCGCCGCCGCGTGCCGAGCTTAGTTCAACGCGGTAAGGATCGGCGAGCAGGTTGGTGGCGTCGAAGAAGATCGTGGCGTTTTTCGTGAAGTTGACGCTTGTGGACAGATCGAGACGACCGGCCGGATGGCCTTCCTCGGTGTACAGATCGATGTCGCCAGGCGTGGTCGGCGTGCCGCGGACCTGCCGCGATTCGAGCGTTTTGCTGCGCTTGTTGTACGACAGACGCAGCGAGAGGGGGCCGTGTTCGTAGAAACCGGCGACGTTATAGGTGTGCTTGGACACGCCGAGGATGCGGTCCTGCGTGAACCCGCCATCGCCATCCGGGAAGCCGGTCTTGGCGTCGAGATAGGTGTAGTTCAGCTGTACGCCGAATTCGCGCAGGAAGGTCGGCACGAAGGCGAAGTCGAAGAAGGTCGACAGCTGCGCCTCGGCACCGTCGATCCGACCGTTGGTGCTGTTGACCGGCTGGGTCAGGATGATCGGCCCCAGCACCGGATCGGTAAAGCGAATCGACTGATCCTGGATGAAGCCGTCGAGATCGCGACGGAACACCGCGCCCGACAGGAAGCCGGCACGCGCGAAATAATATTCGAGCGAGGCGTCGTAATTGTTGGATTTCAGCGGCTGCAGATTGGGGTTGCCGCCGCGGCCGTTACGCGCATTGGCAAACGGATCGGTCGGATTATCCTGCGTGCCGGGTTGCCCCAGGTTGGACGATGGGTTGAGCTGCGAGAACGTAGGGCGGGTACGCGTCTGCGTGGCCGAGAGGCGCAGCTGCAACCGATCGGTGAGGTGGAACCTGACGCTTGCATTGGGCAGATAGTCGGTGAATTTCTGTTCCGCCGTTACCGGGGTCTGTACCGCTGGGCCATTGCCCACCGGGAGCGCCAGCTGCGTACCATCGATCCCTACTTCGGTGCGCACCGCACGCAGGCCGATCACGCCGTCGGCGATGTCGCCGAACGCATAATTGATCTGCGCATAAGCCGCGTAGGTCTTCTCCGTCGCGTCATAGGTCGAGTTGGGATCGGCAGCGACGGTATCAAGCGTATAATTGGCGCCGCCCTGATCGATGACGAACTGACGCAGCGCCGTCAGATTGCTGCGGACGCTGTCATAGGTGGGCGCGAGGAACGTGGTCAGATCCTGCTGGATCCCGGTGCCGCTTAGTCCCGACGGCACGCTGGCGATGTCGAGTGGCAACGCGCTTTGCGGAATTCCCTTGCCGCGGAAGCTTGCATAACGGCTGCCGAACTCACGGTGCGCCTTGCGATCGGTGTAGCGTATGCCGACCTGCAGGCTGCGCAGCAGGCCGCCATCCGTTTTGTACTCGGCATCGAGCCGCGCCTGGTAATCGCCGCCCTTGGCCTGCTGCGCTTCCTCGTACAGCCCGTCGAACAGGTAGTTGGCGGGGTTGCCGACGTTGAGCGTCGGAATGCTGAACTGCGGCGTCTCGAGATCGAAGTTCACCGTCTGGCCACCGACCAGGGTCCGGTCGATCGATTCGGTCGATCCGGTGAACGTGCTCTTGGTGCGCGCGAGATCGACCGTGATCTTGAGCGGCCCCGAATTGTAGATGCCGCCGACCGCGAACTGATAGGTATCGGTCTTGTTGTAGGTCGCACCCTGGAACGACAGCAGCGCGCCGTTGGAATTGGTCACGGTGCCGCTTTGCACCTGGTTGGTGCCGGGACGCAGCACGATGTTGCTGTAGGTGGTGTTCGCGTCGCCATACAGCGGCACTTCGAGCTGACGATCCGAAACCTCGTTGCGGAAGCCCTGGTACAGGCCCTCGGCATAGAATTCGAGGCTGCTGCTCGGCCGCCACTGCAGTGCGACATTGCCAGAGGGGCGCTTGCGGTTGCCCGAGCGGTAGAAGAGCCGCTGGATGTCGGGCAGGCGTACGCTCTGCCCGTTGATCGTCGGGCTGGCGATGAAATCGGTGTTGGTCGGTTCGGAATCGAGATAGCTGAGTTCGGTGTACGAGGCGTTGGCCAGGATGCCGATCTCGCCGATGCCGGTGTCCCACCGGTTGCTGATCAGGATGTTGCCGTTCGGCGTGACCTTGCCGGCTTCGGTGGTGTGGACGCCCCAAGCCGATCCGGCAATCTCAAAGCCGTCGAAATCGAACGGACGGCGCGAGCGCACGTTGATGAGGCCGGCAAGCCCCGCCTCGACAAGGTTCGAGGTGGTCGACTTGTACACTTCCAGCGCCTGGATGCCCGATGCCGGGAAGTCCTGCAGCGCGACCGTGCGCGCCTCAGCGGTGAAGATCTCGCGGCCGTTATACGTGGTGGTGAAATCGGGCAGGCCGCGCACCAGCACGCCCGACGCTTCGCCGCCGACCCGGTTGACCTGCACGCCGGCGATGCGCGCGGCGGTATCGGATACGGCAATGTCGGGCAGCTTGCCGATATCGGACGCGACGACCGAGTCGATCTGCTGGATCGAGTCGCGCTTTACCGCTTGCGCAGACTGCAGGCTGCGGCGGATGCCCTGCACGACGATATCGTCACCGGCGGGCGCATCCGGCACGCTGCTGGCAGGCGTGCCCTGGTCGGTCTGCACGTCGGTCGCGACGCTTGGCGAAGCGGTCGCAGGAGCAGCGTCGGTCGACGTCTGTGCGAGTGCGGGAACGGCGCCGGTCATGACCAACAACGACGTCGAACTCAGGATGAATGTCTTCAGGCGCACGCGCTACCTCTCCATGATTGCGGTAGGCCCATCACGGCGGGGCCTTGAGCGGCGGCCTATATCCCTCCTTTTTCCACAGACAATAGATTTGTATTATCAATATGACGCGCAACCACGAATGTTTCAGGTGAGTGACATGCGCGCCACAGGTCGGATGCGAAACGTTAGAACGCGAAGGGGGCGACGGTGCGCCGTTCGGCGATGAGGTATGCGTCGGCGACCAGCTGCAAAGGGGTGGCATCCACATCGCTGAGGCCGCCCGCCACCAGCTCGGCGAAGCGCGCATAGAGCGTCGGGTATTCGGCCTCTGCGTCCGCGCGGGGCTCTTCGCCGGGTAGCGTCAGCTGGCTACCGCCCATCGCCAGGTGCAGGCAGCCGGCATCCGTATCCACTTCGATGTCCCAGCTTTGCGGGCCGGTCTGTAGGAAATCGAAGTCTGCCGTTACGGGTGCGGTGCCGCTCTGCCCGGTGAGCGTCGCGGCAATCGGCGAGGCGCGGCCTTCGGGAACGTCCATTGTCGCGGCCCGCAGCAACACCGGCTGCGGTAGGATGGCGGTAACGATCGACAGCGCGTTGATGCCCGGATCGAACACGCCGAAGCCGCCCGTGCCCAGGATCCATTCCTGTCCCGGATGCCAGCGGCGAATATCCTCCTTCCAGACGATCCGCACCGCGTCGATCCGCCGCTCGGCCAGCCAGGCGCGGGCAGGGGCCACGCCCGGCGCGGCACGCGAATGCCAGGTGGTGAACAGCGTGACGCCGGCATCCTTGGCCAAGCGCGCGAGATCGGCGACCTCGGCGAGCGTGGTGGTGGGCGGCTTTTCCAGCATCACGTGCAACCCGGCGCGGATCGCCGCGGCGGCGATCGCGTGGCGCCCGGCGGCCGGCGTGCAGAGCGACACCGCATCGAGCTTCGGGCCCTGGGTAACCAAGGCATCGATATCGTAGAATGCCGGAACGCCCTCGACCGAGCCCGATCGGCTGGCAGTCGCGGTGAGATCATAGGCCGGATTGGCGCGCAGCGCGGGCACGTGCTGATCGCGCGCGATCTTGCCGATCCCGACCAAAGCCAAGCGGATCGGCGCGCGTGCCGCCGGATCGTTGCGCGTCTCGGTCATGCTCAATTCCTTTTATCAGATAAATAGGTTTCTATTGTGCGGTATGGCCTGTATCAACCCCGGGCACTCACTGCGCGGCATCGGGAAACCTCGGCCGCATGGTAACTCAAGCTGTACCGGAGGGGTAATGAACGACACGACATCCGGCGCGAGCGGCAAGCCCGCATTGCGCTCCCGTTCATGGTTCGACAATCCGCACAATCCGGATATGACCGCGCTCTACGTCGAACGCTATCTCAATTACGGGCTCAGCCTGGAGGAGCTTCAGTCGGACCGGCCGATCATCGGCATCGCGCAGACCGGGAGCGATCTCGCGCCGTGCAACCGCCACCATATCGAACTCGCCAAGCGCGTGAAGGACGGCATCCGCGAAGCCGGTGGCATTCCGCTCGAATTCCCGATCCATCCGATCCAGGAAACCGGCAAGCGGCCGACCGCGGGGCTCGATCGCAACCTCGCCTATCTCAGCCTGGTCGAGGTGCTGTACGGCTACCCGATCGATGGCGTCGTGCTGACGATCGGCTGCGACAAGACGACGCCCGCCTGCCTGATGGCGGCAGCGACGATGAACATCCCGGCGATCGCCTTGTCTGTCGGGCCGATGCTCAACGGCTGGCACAAGGGCGAGCGCACCGGTTCGGGCACGATCGTGTGGAAGGCGCGCGAGATGCTGGCGGCGGGCGAGATCGACTATAAGGGCTTCATCGAACTGGTCGCGTCCTCCGCGCCCTCGACCGGTTTCTGCAACACGATGGGCACGGCGACGACGATGAACTCGCTGACCGAGGCGCTCGGCATGTCGCTGCCCGGTTCCGCAGCGATCCCCGCGCCGTACCGCGATCGCCAGCAATGCGCCTGGGAAACCGGCCGCCAGATCGTCGAGATGGTACGCGCCGATCGCAAGCCGAGCGACGTGCTGACGCGTACCGCTTTCCTGAACGCGATCCGCGTCAATTCGGCGATCGGCGGATCGACCAATGCGCCCATTCACCTGAACGCGATCGCGCGGCACATCGGTGTCGAGCTCAGCCTCGGCGATTGGGAAGAGCATGGCGTGGACATCCCGCTGGTCGTCAACCTGCAGCCGGCAGGCAAGTATCTCGGCGAGGATTTCTATCACGCCGGCGGCGTGCCCGCGGTGATGGGGCAATTGCTGCGCGCCGGGCTGATCGACGGTAGCGCACTGACCGTCAACGGCAAGACGGTGGCCGACAATTGCGGCACGGCGCAAAGCGAGGATGCCGACGTCATCCTGCCACTGGAGGCGCCGCTCAAGCCGGTCGCCGGCCTGTCCGTCCTCAGCGGCAATCTGTTCGATTCCGCGGTGATGAAGCTCAGCGTCATCTCACCCGAATTCCGTGCGCGTTACCTCAGCAATCCCGACGATCCCGATGCGTTCGAAGGTGTTGCCGTGGTGTTCGACGGCCCGGAGGATTATCACCACCGGATCGATGATGCCGCATTGGGGCTGGACGAGAATTCGATCCTGATCATGCGCGGCGCCGGGCCGGTCGGCTATCCAGGCGGTGCCGAGGTGGTCAACATGCGGCCCTCCGCCGCGCTGATCCGCGCCGGCGTGCATGCGCTGCCGTGCATTGGCGACGGACGGCAATCGGGCACCAGCGGCAGTCCCTCGATCCTCAACGCCGCGCCCGAAGCGGCGGTCGGCGGCGGCCTGTCGATCGTGCAGACCGGCGACCGCATCCGCATCGATTTGAAGGCACGCCGCGCCGACATGCTAGTCGACGCCGCCGAACTCGATCGGCGCCGCGCGGCGCTGCACGGGGGCACGCCCTTCCCCGAATCGCAGACTCCGTGGCAGGAGATACATCGCGACCTGGTCGGCCAGTTCGATACCGGTGCGGTGATCGAAAGTGCGGTCAAATATCAGCGTATCGCGCAAACCAAGGGCCTGCCGCGCGACAGCCACTGAGTATGACAAAAACACAGGAGATGAGGATGCAAGGCAAGACGATCACGGCGGCACTGACCGCCGCCGCGCTGAGCGCGATCGCGACACCCGCCGTGGCGGCAGAGGCGAAGCGCGGCAGCTTCGGCAAGCTCGCCGACGGACGTACCGTGCCGGCGGTGACGCTGACCAACACGCACGGCGTTTCGGCAACGCTGATCGGCTATGGTGCCTCGCTGCAGGCGTTGGTTATGCCCGATCGCAACGGCCACAAGGCGGATATCGCGCTCGGCTACGACACGATCGGTGATTACGTCGCCAAGCCGCAATTCTTTGGCGCGACGGTCGGCCGGTTTGCCAATCGCATCGCGCGCGGCCGCTTCACGCTCGACGGCAAGACGTACCAGACGCCGATCAATAATGGCGTGAACTCGCTGCACGGCGGCACGATGGGCTTCGACAAGGTGTTGTGGGATGTTATGTCGGTCACCTCGGGGCCGAGCGCGTCGGTCACGTTCCGCTATGTCAGCCCGGATGGCGACCAGGGCTATCCCGGCACCGTCACCGTTGATGCGACCTATGCGCTCGACGAGCGCAATAACCTGACGATCACCTATACTGCGACGACGGACCGGACGACGATCGTCAACGTCACAAACCACACTTACTGGAACCTGTCCGGCGAGGGATCGGCGAACGGCGCGATGGGCCATGTCGTGACGATCCCGGCGGACCGCTACACGCCGACCGACGATGGTGCGATCCCGACCGGCGAGTTGAAGAGCGTCAAGGGCACGGTGTTCGATTTCCGTACCCCGACCGTCGTCGGCGACCGCGTGCGCGATGCCAGCGACCAGCAGATCGTGTGGGGCCGTGGCTATGATCACAACTGGCTGGTCGGTCGCAAGGTGACGCGCGACGAGCATATGATGGCCCGCGTCTATGATCCGGCGTCGGGCCGCGGCTTCGAGCTCTGGTCGAACCAGCCGGGGCTGCAATTCTATTCGGGCAATTTCCTCGACGGCACCAGCTTCGGCAAGGGCAAGCGCATCTACCGCGAGGGCGATGCGATCGTCATGGAGCCGCAGATCTTCCCCGACACGCCCAACCAGCCGAGCTTCGGTTCGGCCCGGCTCGAGCCTGGCCAGACCTATCGCAACACCATGACCTACCGGCTGACCACCGGCCAGCGCTGACGCGCTATCCAAGGGAGAGACAAGATGCTTCGTCGCACGTTCCTGTTCGCCACCGCGGCGCTCGCGCTATCGGCGGGCTTTGCGCCCGCCGAAGCGCGCCAGATCTGGCCCAAGCCCGCGGCTAAGACCTGGTACGACCGCCAGCCCTGGCTGGTCGGCGCCAATTATGCGCCGGCCAACGCGATCAACCAGTTCGAGATGTGGCAGCCGGAAACCTTCGATCCGGCGACGATCGACAAGGAACTCGGCTGGGCCCAGGGCATCGGCATGAACACGATGCGCGTGTATCTGCACAACATGCTGTGGGAAAAGGATCCCGAGGGGCTGAAGCGCCGCATGGACCAGTTCCTGACGATCGCCGCGCGGCACAAGATCCGCCCGGTGTTCGTGCTGTTCGACAGCTGCTGGGATCCAGATCCCGTCAATGGCCCGCAGCGCCCGCCGATCCCCGGCGTGCACAATTCGGGCTGGATGCAGGCGCCGGGTGCCGCCCGGCTCGCCGACCGCAGCCAGTATAATAAGCTCGAAGGCTATGTGAAGGACGTGGTCGGGCATTTCGCGAACGACCAGCGCATCCTCGCCTGGGATGTGTGGAACGAGCCGAACAATGGCGGTGGCGGCAATTACAAGCCGACGCCGAACAAGACGCAACTCGTCGCCGGGCTGCTCGGCCGCGTGTTCGATTGGGCGCAGTCGGTCGATCCGACTCAGCCGCTGACCAGCGGACTGTGGATCGGCGAGACGTGGGACAAGCAGGCAAGCCTGGATGCGGTCGAGAAGATCCAGGTATCGCGCAGCGACATCATGACCTTCCACGATTACAATTGGCCCGAGCAGTTCGAGCGCCGCGCGCGCCAGATGCTGAGCTATGGCCGCCCGGTGATCTGCACCGAATATATGGCGCGCGGCAACGGATCGACCTTCGACGGGTCGCTGCCGGTCGGCAAGAAGTTGAACATCGGTATGATCAACTGGGGCTTCGTCGACGGCAAGACGCAGACGCGCCTGCCGTGGGACAGCTGGGAAAAGCCCTACACCAAGGGTGAGCCGACGATCTGGTTCCACGAGGTGTTCCGCGGCGACGGCACGCCGTACCGCACCGCCGAGACCGACCTGATCCGCCGCATGAGCGCAGCGCCCAAGGGCGTGGTGCCGGTGGCCAACTAGGATTGCTGTTCCCCGGCGAAGGCCGGGGTCCAGTTGCGGCACGGACGTGGCGGGCGCTGCGATCCGTTACATCCACCTATCCGCCTGGGCCCCGGCCTCCGCCGGGGAGCGGGTCGGTGACGCTATTCTGCTCCAGGGAGAGCCCACGCATGTCATACCTAAGAGCGTCACTCGCCGCGCTGGCCCTCGTGCTGAGCACGGGCCCGGCCACCGCCGAACAGGTCAAGTCGGTCTTCGCCGGCGCCGATCCCGATGCCGAGATGATCGACGGGCGGCTGTGGATCTATCCGACGGGTCCTGGCGACCGGCTGAGCGCCTGGAGTGCGCCCGACGGCGCCAAATGGGTGAAGAGCGGCGACCTGATCCGGCAGAGCGACATTCGCTGGATCAAGGATGATCGCGAGGTGAAGCATTTCCTGTGGGCGCCGGACATGGTGCGGACCGCCACCGGCTATCATCTGTATTATTCGGTCGGCCCGCAGGATTACACGCCGAGCCGGCTCGGCGTCGCAACCTGTGCCGGCCCTGCCGGCCCGTGCACCGATAGCGGCAAGCCGCTGCTGACCGGCGGCAACGGGTTCGAGGCGATCGATCCGGCGGTGTTCGTCGATGCCAAATCCGCCAAGACCTATCTGTATGCCGGCGGCAGCGCCGGCGCGCGGCTACGCGTGTTCGAGCTTGCCCCCGACATGCTCAGCATCGCGCGCGAAGTCGCTGTCGAGCAGCCGCCGCACTTCACCGAAGGCGCCTTCATGCACGAACGCGCCGGCGTTTATTATCTGTCGTACAGCAGCGGCAAATGGAACGCGTCCAGCTATCAGGTGCATTACGCCACGGCTGCGTCGCCGGTCGGCCCCTGGACCTATCGCGGGATCATCCTGCAGAGCGACAAGCGCTTCAAGGGGCCCGGGCATCACAGCTTCATCGTCGATCCCAAGGACGGTTCCTGGTCGATCGTCTATCACCGCTGGGAGGGCAAGCATGGCGACGGGCCCTATACCGACGAGCGCCGCGTCGCCATCCAGCACATCAGCTATAATGCGGACGGAACGATCGCGCCGGTCAGGATGACGAACTGAGCGCGGCCTCGGCCGTCTCCGCCTGGTGGATCAATTCCAGCACGTCGCCGATCAGGTGTCGCATCGCGAGCCGTGCGGCATCCGGATCGCGCGCGGTGATCGCCTTTTGCACCGCCTCATGGTCGGCGATGCTGGCGGTGCGCCCCTTGATGCGGTTGGTGAAGCGGATCGAGGTCCGGAGCGCAGTGGTCACGACATCGCGGAACTGGATGTAGAACGGGTTCTTCGATGCACGCAGGATGGCGACGTGGAACGCGATGTCGGCATCCAGCGGCTCGTCCTCGCCGCGTTCCGCCGCGATCATCCGCGCCAGCCCGGCGGCGATCGCGCGCTGGTCGTCTTCCCCGCCATAGCGCGCCGCCAGCGCCGCCGCTTCGGGCTCGATCGCGACGCGCAGCTGGTTGAATTGCGTGAGCAGGTCGATCGAGAAGCGGCGTTCCAGCAACCAGCGCAGGACGTCGGTATCGAACAGGTTCCATGACGTTGCCGGCTGCACCACGGTGCCTTGCCGCGGCCGCGCGCTCAGCAGCCCCTTGGCGGTCAGCATCTTCACCGCTTCGCGCGTCACCGAACGGCTGACGCCGTGCTGCGCGGCCAATCCCGCTTCGGTCGGGAAGATCTTGCCTTCATACTGCCCGGTGACGATGGCGCGACCAAGGCTGTCGAGCATGCCGTAGGTCAGGTTGCGGCCAAGGTGCGGTCGTCCATCGTGTTCGGAATTCGCTGACATTTGGCCCCCACCTCGATTTTGTCTCGCCGCTGTCTATTAAACGGCTCTTTCTACCCATCCTAGCCGGCTAGCGGCGCTGGACAAGGTTAGTTAATCATATAAATGACGATCCGCTGCGGCAAGCGCGGCAGGATAGGGTGAAAAGACATGGCAACAGCCGTCAGCGCCCAGCAACGGGGAAGGAAGCCATGAGCCTGTCCAACATCGATCTGGCCGTCGTCATCGCCTATGCGATCGGCATTTTCGCGCTCGCCCAGTGGGTCAGCCGGGAGAAGGCCGGCCACGTCAAGGATACGTCCGACTATTTCCTTGCCTCGAAGTCGCTGCCCTGGTGGGCGATCGGCGCGTCGCTGATCGCGGCGAACATCTCGGCCGAACAGATCGTCGGCATGTCGGGATCGGGCTACGCCATCGGTCTGGCCATCGCCTCGTACGAATGGATGGCGGCGCTGACGCTGCTGATCGTCGGCAAGTTCTTCCTGCCGATCTTCCTGAAGAACGAAATCTACACGATGCCGCAGTTCCTGGAACAGCGGTACGGCCCCAGCATCCGCACGCTGATGGCGTTGTTCTGGCTCGCGCTCTACGTCTTCGTAAACCTCACCTCGATCATCTGGCTCGGTTCGATCGCGGTGAACAAGGTGGCGGGCGTCGATCAGGGCTATGCGCTGATCGGGCTCGGCCTGTTCGCGCTGCTGTATCAGTTGTGGGGCGGGCTGAAGGCGGTCGCGCTGACCGACATCGTGCAGGTCACGCTCTTGGTCTTCGGCGGTCTCGTCGTTTCCTACCTCACGCTCGACCAGATCGGCGGCGGGGCAGGGGTGCTGGCGGGCTTCGCCAAGCTCACCGCGCGCGTGCCCGACCATTTCGACATGATCCTGACGCGCGACAATCCGTTCTACAAGGATCTGCCCGGCATCTCGGTGCTGATCGGCGGCATGTGGATCGCCAATCTCAGCTATTGGGGCTTCAATCAGTATATCATCCAGCGCGCGCTCGCCGCCAAGAACCTGGCCGAAGCGCAGAAAGGCGTGATGTTCGCGGCCTATCTCAAGCTGCTGATGCCGGTGATCATCGTGTTGCCCGGCATCGCCGCGGTCGTGTTGGCACCCGATCTGGTCAAGCCGGACGAAGCGTATCCGACGATGATGCGCCTGTTGCCGACGGGCCTGCTGGGCCTGGTCTTCTCCGCGCTGGTCGCCGCGATCATCGCCTCCACCGCCTCCAAGATCAATTCCATCGCCACCATCTTCACGCTCGATCTGTACGCCAAGGCGCGCAAGATCCCGACGCGTTCGGAGGACGGCCCGCGGGATAGCGAGGGGGCCAAGGTGTCCGAGGGGCATCTCGTGCTCGTCGGCCGCGTGACCGCGGCCGTCGCGATCGTCATCGCGATCATCGCCGCCCGCCCGCTGATCGGCCAGTCCGACCAGGCCTTCCAGTTCATCCAGGAGTTCTCGGGCTTCTTCACGCCCGGCATCACGGTGATCTTCCTGCTGGGATTGTTCTGGAAGCGCGCCAACGAAGCGGGCGCGATCGCCGCGGCGGTCGCCTCGGTGCTGCTATCCTATGTCATGAAGGTCGCCTTGCCGGAGGTGCCGTTCATGGACCGGATGGGGATCGTCTTCCTCGTCTCGCTGGCGCTCGCTGTCGGCATCTCGCTGCTGGTTAATGCCCGGGCAAACGCCAACCGCATCACGATGGAGGGCGTCAAGTTCAAGACGACGACCGGGTTCAACATCGGCGCCGTCGGCGTCGCGCTGATCCTCATCGCGCTCTACGCGACGTGGTGGTGATGGGGTCCGCCGCGTGACCGCACCGTTCCTGGCGGTCGATTGGGGGACGACGAATCGCCGCGTCTTCCTGATCGAAGACGGCAAGGTCGTCCGCACCGAGCGCGACGATCATGGCGTGACAGCCGTCGCCAAGGGTGGGTTCGAGCAGGAAGTGGCAGATATTCGCGCCCGCTTCGGCGACCTGCCGATGCTGCTGGCCGGCATGGTCGGCGCGAATATCGGCTGGCGGGTGGCCCCCTATGTGCCGGCACCGGCCGGGATCGACGAACTGGTCGCCGGGCTGCTGCGTATCGACGATCGTACCGCGATCGTGCCCGGCATCTCGTCGCTCCGAGATGGGCGCGCGGATATCATGCGTGGTGAGGAAACGCAGTTCGTCGGGGCGCTTGCGTCAGGGCTGGCGCCGCGGGATGCCTTGCTTGCCCAGCCGGGGACGCACTGCAAATGGGCCGAGATACAAAATGGCCGCGTGATGCAGTTCGTGACCGCGATGACCGGCGAACTGTTCTCGCTCTTGCGCAAGCATGGCCTGCTGGCGGCGCAGCTTGGCGCCGAGGTGACGCTGGGCGATGCCTTCCGTGCGGGGCTGGTCGAGGGTCGCAAGCGCGATCTTGCCGCCTCTTTGTTCGGCATCCGCGCGAGCTTCATGCTGGGGCAGCGTGACGATGTTGACGCGGCATCCTATGCCAGCGGCCTGCTGATCGGCAGCGATGTCGCGGCGCGGATGGCGGAGACGTCGCACGAGATCGTCCATGTGCTGGCCGATCCGGTATTGGGCGGCCTGTATGTCGCCGCGATCGAAGCGAATGGCCGCACGGCCCGGCTGGTCGACAGCCACAGCGCGTTCGTCGCTGGAATCATCGCCATTGGAGAAATGATGTGAGCCACCTCAGCGATTTCGACGCTGCTTTCGCAAGCTGCCCCCTGGTCGCGATCCTGCGCGGGGTTCGTCCCGACGAGGTGGGCGCCATCGGCGATGCGCTGGTCGAGGCGGGTTTCACAATCATCGAAGTGCCGCTGAATTCACCGCAGCCGTTCGACAGCATCGCTTTGCTCTCGCAGCGGCTGGCCGGGCGCGCCGTGATCGGGGCCGGGACGGTATTGCGTCCCGAGGACGTGCACCATGTCGGTGAAGCGGGCGGCACGCTGGTCATCTCGCCCAACGCCAATCTGCGTGTGATCGAAACCAGCGCGGCGGCGGGCTATGTGTCGCTGCCCGGCATCGCCACGCCGAGCGAAGCCTTTGCTGCGCTTGGCGCTGGCGCGACCGCGCTCAAGCTGTTCCCGGCCGAGGCCGCCACGCCGGGCGTGCTGAAGGCGATGCGCGCGGTGCTCCCCAAAACGGCGCGGGTGCTGCCCGTCGGCGGGATCACGCCCGAGGGCATGGCGCCGTGGCAGGACGCTGGAGCTGATGGCTTCGGGCTCGGCTCGGCGTTGTACAAGCCGGGGATGACAGCTGAGGAAGTGGGCGCGAACGCGCGGGCGTTCGTGGCGGCATTGCAGCGGGTCTAATCTCTGCCTAAACTGCGGTAGCGCGGGTGCCTCTGCACTGTTCTCCGGCGAAGGCCGGGGCCCAGTCGCGAAACGGCTGAGAAACTTACGCTGCGCTCGCCACTTCGGACATCGTTACTGGACCTCGGCCTTCGTCGGGGAACAGGGCGGTTTTCACCGCAAGCCGCGCGCGTTGATCATCATGCTCTAGCGCGGAGCGACGGATCGGCGGTAAGGGCGCTCAAGGAGACTATCCCATGAAGACCCGCGCCGCCGTCGCATTCGAAGCCAAGAAGCCGCTCGAGATCGTCGAACTCGATCTGGAAGGTCCCAAGCCCGGCGAAGTGCTGGTCGAGATCATGGCGACCGGCATCTGCCACACCGATGCCTATACGCTGGATGGCCTCGACTCCGAGGGCATTTTCCCGAGTGTGCTGGGGCACGAAGGCGCCGGGATCGTGCGCGAGGTCGGGGCGGGCGTCATCAGCGTGAAGCCGGGCGACCATGTCATTCCGCTCTACACGCCGGAATGCCGCCAGTGTAAGTCGTGCCTCAGCGGCAAGACCAACCTGTGCACCGCGATCCGCGCGACCCAGGGCAAGGGGCTGATGCCCGATGGGACCACGCGGTTCAGCTATAATGGCCAGCCGATCTACCATTATATGGGCTGCTCGACCTTCTCGAACTTCACCGTGCTGCCCGAGATCGCCGTCGCCAAGATCCGTGAAGACGCGCCGTTCAAGACGAGCTGCTATATCGGCTGCGGCGTGACGACCGGCGTCGGCGCGGTGGTCAACACCGCCAAGGTACAGGCCGGTGAGACGGTGATCGTGTTCGGCCTGGGTGGCATCGGCCTCAACGTGCTGCAGGGCGCACGGATGGCGGGGGCAGGGATGATCGTCGGCGTCGACATCAACCCCGACCGTGAGGAATGGGGCCGGCGCTTCGGCATGACGCACTTCGTCAATCCCAAGGATATTAGCGGCGATATCGTCGCGCATCTCGTCGCGCTGACCGATGGCGGGGCGGACTATACGTTCGACTGCACCGGCAACACGACGGTCATGCGCCAGGCGCTGGAGGCGTGCCATCGCGGCTGGGGCACCAGCATCATCATCGGCGTGGCGGAAGCGGGCAAGGAGATCGCGACGCGGCCGTTCCAGCTCGTCACCGGCCGCAACTGGCGCGGCACGGCGTTCGGCGGGGCCAAGGGCCGCACCGATGTGCCCAAGATCGTCGATTGGTACATGAACGGCCGGATCGAGATCGACCCGATGATCACCCACGTGCTGGACCTGGAAGACATCAACAAGGGCTTCGATCTGATGCACGCCGGCGAGAGCATCCGCACGGTGGTGCTGTACTAGGGCGCCGGCGGCCGAGAGGTCGCGCTTCCATCACGCTTGTCCTAAGACCAACCGTTCGTCCTGAGCTTGTCGAAGGGCGTAAGCCGCCCGAACCGTTCCCCGGCGAAGGCCGGGGGCCAGGCGGACAGGTTTTCGTAACGGAGCGCTGTCGGTAGCCACTCTCGTCCCGCGACTGGGCCCGGGCCTTCGCCGGGGAACAAGGGCTAGAGCGACCTCTAACCGAGGAAGAAGCTCCACAGCAGCTTGAGGTTCAACAGAATAATAACCGCGGCGATCCCCCACGCCGCGAGCTTCAGCCAGGGCGCGTTGGCGAACACGCCCATCTGCGCCCTGTCCCCCGTGAAGCGCACCAGCGGCACGATGGCGAACGGCAGCTGCAGGCTCAGCACGACCTGGCTCAGCACGAGCAATTCGGTCGCGCCTTCGTCGCCCTTCATGCCGACCACAATCACTGCCGGCACGATCGCCAGCAGCCGCGTCACCATCCGTCGCAGCCACACCGGCAGTCGCAGGTTGAGGAACCCCTCGGCGACGATCTGACCGGCGAGCGTGCCCGTCACGGTCGAATTCTGCCCCGAGGCGAGCAACGCCACCGCGAACACCACGCTTGCCGCACCGGCGCCCAAAGTCGGCGAGAGCAGTTGATACGCCTGGCCGATATCCGCCACGTCGGTGCGCCCGTTCACATGGAAGGCGGCCGCCGCCAGGATCAGGATCGATGCGTTGATGAAGAGCGCGAGGCCCAGCGCCACCGTGCTGTCGATCGTCGCGTGGCGCACCGCATCGCGCTTGCCGGCCTCGTCCCGGTCGAAGGCGCGGGTCTGCACGATCGAGCTGTGGAGGTACAGATTGTGCGGCATCACCGTCGCCCCGAGGATGCCGATCGCAATGTACAGCATGGCCGGATTGGTAACGATTTCCGCGCGCGGGATCAGCCCGCCAGCGATCGCCGCGATGCTCGGTTGCGCGATGGCGAGTTCGAAGGCGAAACAGCCGGCGATCACCACCAGCAGCGCAACGATGAACGCCTCCAGCTTGCGGAAACCGAAGCGCTGCAGCGCGAGGATCAACATCACGTCGAACGCGGTGAGGCACACGCCGGCGACCAGCGGCAGGCCGAACAGCAATTGCAGCGCGATCGCCGTGCCCAGCACTTCGGCCAGGTCGCAGGCGATGATCGCCAGCTCGCACAGCACCCACAGGCAGAAATTGACCGTGCGCCCGTAATTGGCGCGGCATGCCTGGGCGAGATCCAGCCCGGTGACGATGCCGAGCTTGGCCGACAGCGATTGCAACACCATCGCCATGATGTTCGAGATCAGGATGACGGAGAGCAAGGTATAGCCGAACGCCGACCCGCCGGCGAGGTCGGTCGCCCAATTGCCCGGATCCATATAGCCGACGGCGACCATATAGCCGGGACCGGCAAACGCGCCGATCTTGCCCCAGAACCGCCCCTTGCCGAGCGGCACCTTCACGGTGCGATAGCTCTCCGACAGCGAGGGACGGCGATCCGAATGATCGGTGCCAAGGCCAAGGCCGGCGTCGGAAAGGGGCGGCGGGGGAGACATTGCGTCGATCCTTTCCGCAATGCCATCACCACGTCAATCATCCCAATCAATGTCGGATCAGATCACCGTCATGTCGCTATTGTAATGGTGCCAGGTGAAGATCGCCGCCGCGCCGCGGTGCGGGCGCCAGCGCTCGGCTACTTCGCGCGTCAGCTTTTCCGAAGGGCGGCCGTCATGTCCCAGGATCCGCCCGATCTCGATCTGCACCGCCAGGTCGCCCGCCGGCCAGATGTCGGGGCGTCCCTCGGCGAACAACAGGTACACCTCCGCCGACCAGCGGCCGATGCCCTTGACCGCAACCAGCTTGGCGATCGCTTCCTCGTCGTCGGCGGGCAAGGCCGCGAGATCGAGCCGGCCGCTGGTCACTTCCGCGGCCAGGCTGCGGGCATAGCCGAGCTTCTGTCGCGACAGGCCGGCGGCGCGCAGTTGCTCGTCGCTGGCGCGAACGATGTTGCCGGGATCGGTGAGCGCGCCCACCAGGCCCTCCAGCTTGTGCCACACCGCCTGTGCGCTCTGCGTGCTGACCTGCTGCCCGATGATCGTGCGCAGCAGCGTGGCATAGCCGCGCGGGTTGATGCGCGGTGCCGGATAGCCGACGCGCGCAACGGCGGCGCCGAAGGCGGGCTCGATGGCGCAGAGCGCATCGAGCGACGTGCGCAGCTGTTCGGCACTCAGGCCCATGCGGATATCCTTGATCGAGGGAGCAGGGCGCGGCATGGCGGCGCGACCACGTTCAGGAGACTATGATGCCGAAGCTTATCGTCGTGACGCGCGAAGGGGAAGAACGCGAGATCGATGCGGAGGCGGGCCTGTCGGTGATGGAAGTCATTCGTGACGCCGGCATCGACGAGATCCTGGCGCTGTGCGGCGGTTGCTGTTCGTGTGCCACCTGCCACGTGCATGTCGACCCGGAATTTGCGGCCAAACTGCCCAAGATGAGCGAAGACGAGAACGACCTGCTCGATTCGTCCAGCGAGCGCGACGCCAATTCACGCCTGTCGTGCCAGGTCGAGATGACCGAGGCACTGGACGGCCTGCGCGTGACGATCGCCGAGGAAGACTGAGGGAGCGCGCTAGCCCCGAACCGCCGCCGCGTAGAGTGCGATCGCGGCGGCATTCGACACGTTGAGGCTCTCGATCTGCGGCGAGATCGGGAGGCGGGCGAGCTCGTCGCAATGCGCCGCGGTGTTCTGCCGCATGCCTTCGCCCTCGGCGCCGAGCACGATCGCGACGCGCTGCTGCCCGATCGCCTGGGCGAAGCTCTGCGTCGCTTCGCCGTCGAGGCCGACGCGCCAGAAACCGGCTTCCGCAATCTCCTCCAGCGCGCGCGCCAGGTTCACGACGCGGATCCAGGGCACCAGTTCCAGCGCCCCCGAAGCGGCGCGCGCGATGGTGCCCGATTCGGGCGGTGCGTTGCGATCCGGCGTGATGATGCCCAGCGCGTCGAACGCCGCGGCCGAGCGCAGGATCGCGCCGACATTGTGCGGGTCGGTGACGCCGTCCAGGATCACCAGCGGTCGTTTGTCGTCCGCGCCCTGCTGCAACAGGTCGCCGAGCCAGATATCCTCCAGCGGATCGACTTCCGCCACCAGCCCCTGGTGCGGCGCATCGGACGGCACCAGCCGTGCGAGATCGGCGACATCGGCGAACACCACCGGGATCGTGGACGGGATCGACAGCGCGCCCAGCGCCTCGCGCGTCGCCCAGATCTTGCGCACGACGCGTTCGGGATTGGCAAGCGCTGCCGTCACCGCGTGGCGGCCCCAGAAGCGCGGACGGCCGGCAGGGGTCTGGGAAGGGCGGTGTCCGCGACGGGCCATCGGATGTTCTCACGCTCGGCACCCCAACATGCGGCCGGGGTCTCTATGCGAGGCCACGTACCCCGCGCCTCCCAAAGATGCCAGCCCGCGCACCGGCGCGACAACCATTGCGCTAATCGTACGCCCAAGCGTTGACACGCGCCCCCGCGCTTGGCAGGGGACCGCCTCGCTTTTTAGCGGCCCAACTGGACAGGTGGCCGAGTGGTTAAAGGCAGCAGACTGTAAATCTGCCCGTGCAAGCGTACGCTGGTTCGAATCCAGCCCTGTCCACCACCGGCCTGTCCGGTGACTTCCCCGAACATCCGAGAACGTCTATAGAACCCGCAGAAACGCGCGGATTTGATCGTCCGGTGGTGTCCGGTTCGATCCGGCCCAAGCGTGGCTCCTGTCGGGGTATCCGCGGGGGTATGGGGCCGGGGGTAGCAGTATTGTACCCCCATGCGGGGTAGCATGCTGACCGATACGCAAGCGAAGAAGGCGAGGGGCGCGGAGAAACCGTACAAGCTCACAGACGGTGGCGGGCTCTTTTTGCTCGTCTCGCCGACCGGCAATCGGTCCTGGAGGATGAAGTATCGCTTTGGCGGTAAAGAGAAGCTGCTGACCTTCGGCACCTATGCCCACGTGTCATTGATCAAGGCGCGCGAGGAGCGCGAGCGTGCCAAAGTCATCCTGCGCGAGGGCCGCGATCCATCCGTCGAGAAGAAGCAGGCCGCTGCCGCCCGAAGCCTTGGTCATCGAACACCTTCGAGGCGTGCGCCCGCGCCTGGTACGAATTGAACAAGCCCCGCTGGAGCAGCGTCCACGCCAGCAACGTGATCGACAGCCTAACGAAGGACTTGTTCCCGCAGATCGGTGCGATGCCGATCAAGGATGTAACCGAGGCGTTGTTGCTTGATGCCCTGCGGAAGGTCGAGCGCCGGGGCGCGATCGAGACGGCCCACCGCCTCCGTCAGCGTGCCAGTGACGTGTTCGCGTATGCAGTAGCGGGCGGCATGCGCAGCGAGGATCCTGCGGCCGTGGTAAAGTCGCTGCTCAAGCCCAAGCCTAAGGCGGGCAAACAGCCGGCGCTAACCGACTTGGACGAGTGCCGGCAGTTGATCGCGGACGTCGAGGCTGAGAATGCCAGCCCGATTACCAAGCTCGCGAATCGTCTTATCGCGTTGACCGCCGTTCGATCCGCAGTGCAGCGACATTGCCGCTGGACGGAACTGGAAGGGCTAGACGGTGAGAACCCCGTCTGGCGCGTGCCGCCGGGTACTATGAAACTGGCGCTGCGGCTGAAGGACGATGTTGAGTTTGAGCATCTCGTGCCCCTGTCTCGACAGGCAGTCGAGACGATCGAAGCGGTGCGACCGCTCACCGGGCACCTGCCGTTCCTGTTCCCGAACGATCGTCACGCCCATCGGCCGATGTCAGAGAACGCCGTTCGCGCGCTGATTATCCGCGCAGCTGGTGGGGTCTACAAGCACCGGCACTGCCCACATGGCTGGCGATCGTCGTTCTCGTCGTTGATGAACGAGTGGCGGCGCAGGGAAGGGCGGCCAGACGATCGCGAGGTGATCAACCTCATGCTTGCGCACGTCGCCGAAGATAAGGTCGAGGGAGCCTACAACAGGGCGGCGCACATGGAACGACGGCGCGAGCTGTCGCAGATCTGGGCGGATATCATCTTGCGTGACGCACCGCCAGCGTCCAGCCTGCTGGACGGGAAGCGGAACTAGGCGGGCGCCTGCTACATGATCGACGAGACAAGCAACCTGTGGGCTGACGGCCTCGCGTTTATCCAGGCCCATGGTGATGATTGGCCGAACGCGGCAATCGCTCATGCGAGGTGGCTAGTCGCTGAAGGCAAGCACCAGGCACTCCCTCGATGGCTGCGCGTCGTCAAAATTATGCAGGCGGTGCATCAACGTAGGATTGAACACTAAGGCCCGCTTAGGCCGCGCACCGGACGCCTGCTGGACGCCAGCCACGGGCCAACTGGACGATCGGCATGACGACGGGCGCGAACCCGCCTTCGACCGCCCTGAAGGGGATCATGGCGGCGCGGGGGGTATGCTGAGAGGGTAGGCGTACGTGATCCTCCGGCGCGCAGAATGCCTTTACTCCGCCTCAATTATATCGTCCATATAGTGCGCACGGCGACGCAGATGGGAGGGATGTCGGTGACCACCACTGTCGAACTTAGCATCTCCGGCCGGACCGCAGACGACGCACCGCTGCTCAGCGACCTTATCGATCAAATCCAAGACTTCTTCGAGATGGTGAACGGGGTTGCGGCCTCGATTTCCGGAGATGATGTGGAGCGATTTGACTGGCGCGTCGTCGGATTGACCAAAAACAGTCCGGCACGTGTCACCGTAGAGGCGATACCTGCAATCGGCTTCGCTCAAGGTGAAGATGTCGCGATGAAGGCGCGGGACGCGGTCATTGCAGGGCTGGTGCAGATGCAGGCCAATGATGTGCGGCCGCTGCATTTTACGGATAATGTCCTTGAGGTCGCAGATCGCTTCACCCGCCGTATAACTAATCGTCTAGCAGCCACTAGCGTTGGCAACGGCACTGAAGAACTGGTGCAAATGAGAACCGTCAACGCGATAGCCGCGGTTCGGAACTTGGAGGCTGTGCGCACCTCCGACTCAATACACCCCTACCTAGAATTAGGCAGTTTTGAGGGCTACATTCAGAACGTTGGGACGGATGGCTGGGGCCGACCATATATCGTTGTCAAAAATCGCGTTACCGGTGCCGATATACGATGCATGCTTAAGGGGCAGGCATTGCGCGACGTAGAGCAAGAACCAGTGGCAAAATTTCGTATGGCGAAACCGCCGGGTCACGGCTGTTGGCATCTTGCGATTTCGTAACGTTGGGCAACTTAGCCAAGCTGAAATCGAGCGCCTTGACTTTGCCGAGGACAACGCTGCCCTGCCGCAACTCAGTGACATAATCGACAAGAATTACACTCAGGGCCTAACGTCCGAGCAATATCTTGAGAAGGTACGGAATGGCGAAGCCTAGGCGGGTATCGTGGGACGCCTGCACGTGGATCGCTACCATCATCCAAGAGGTCGTGCCGATTAAGGGCGGAGGCACTGAGGACCGCAGTCGGCGATGCAATCATGATATCGAACTTGCGCGGAAAAAGCAGATAGAGATCGCCACGTCAGGCTTGTCTTTGACTGAGGTCTGCAAAGACACGGCCGTCAGAGGGGAGGATGCCGACACGTTAGCCGACTTCTTTCGCAACGATTATATCCTGGTCGTCTCGGTAGATCGCTACGTTGGGACGCTGGGTCGCGAATTGATGCAAGCGGGGCATGCAGGACTTAGACCGCCGGATGCCATCCACATCGCGACCGCAGTCGTTGCCGACGCATCAGAGTTCCACACATTCGATAAAGCACTACTGAATTTAGATCAGAAGATCCTCAAGCCCAGGGGTGGCTTGTTGAAGATCTGCAAGCCGCCCGAGCCACCACGCTCAATCTTCGACGTCTAACGTGAACTGAGATAGTCGTGCCAGACACCAACGACCCGGCAAGCTACCTCGCCAAGCGCGAGACGTTCGGCCGGTGGCTGCTCGTCCAGCGCGACCGCGGCGACTGGGTGGACGATCTGGCCGGCGCTGCTCGCGCCGATCGCACGTTCCCCAAGGATGGCGACCCTGAGGCGGTGCGTGCCCACCTGCGTAAGCAACAGGCGGACGGCGACGTGTTCCAGGCGATCGATGATGCCGAGGCGGATTGGCAGAGCCTCAACGGATGACGCGATTGGGCATGGCGTGGAGCGATGAAGACATCGCTTTGCTAAGCACCTTAGTAAAAGAGAACGCCGACGTCGCCACGATCGCGCGTCGGCTCCAGCGAACGCCGGCTGCGGTTCTCGGACGCGCCCGTGAGATGAAGATCAAGGTGAGACGCCGGTGACCCCGCCGACCCCGGACGTGCTACGCGACACGCTGATCCGAATCCTCGTAGGTACTGGCCGGTGCTGCTTTGAGCACTGCTTAATGTCCCACGACGACACACGCTAGCAATGCTGACTTGTTAACATCGCGTTAATCACATAGTCGCCCCGACAGTTTAGAAACGGGGAGGTCTTCCATGAAGAAGTTGTTGATTATCGGCCTGAGTTTGGCCTTCGGCGCTACATCGGTTCAGGCCGCCGAGATTATCGTCAAGCCGACCGACACTTCTTGGAAGCGCACGACCGGTGGAACGACTGCGGCTGCCATTACCGCGACGGAGGACCGGAACGGCAACGGGTCTCTCGAGCTGAAGGGCGATGCTAGCCGCTTCCAATTGGGCGGGACAAATTTCCTCTCGCCGAAGATCACCTCATTTGGCGGCGTCAACGCGCTCACCTTCGACTGGCGCTTGGCTGGCGATTCCGCAGGCGGTCTTAACGTCGACTATACCCCGGCGCTCCGCTTGTTCATCAAAAGCGGCCTATCAGTTGGCGAGTTGATCTGGGAAGGTGCTTATAACGGCGTCTATGGCGACCAGACGGTTCCTGACACGTGGTATTCCACTACGGCCGACAGCAAGTTCTATCTGCGTGGGCAAAATGAAAACAACGGCATGACCATTGCTGATTGGGCATCAGCAAGGTCTGGCTGGGATGTGATCGGCATCAGCGTTGGTCATGGCAGCGGCGCTGGCTCGGGCTATCACGCGTTTGCCGATAATGTGACATTGTCCACCACCAGCGGTAGCACCACCTATAACTTCGAAACCAACGCCGTAACGCCTGCTGTCCCTGAGCCTGCGACCTGGGCGATGATGATCCTCGGCATGGGCGCAATCGGTTTCGCGATGCGTCGCCGCATGAAGGTTTCCGAGGTGAACTTCACCAACAAGGTGCGCGCGATCGCCGCCGCGTAAGCACTTCGCCTCAGCGAGGCAGAAAAGAGCCGCTGGCCGAGAGGCTGGCGGCTTTTTGCTTTAGGCAAGCTGTCAGCCTGATCCCAAAGTTTGAGAAGATTAACTCTCCAGATCGCGTCCCCGACCAGCCGCTGCCCGTGGCGATCGTGTAAGTCGTCTCGACATCGATCATATCGAAACGACGAACACCTCCCGCGCGCCTGCCGTGCAGTATCCATTTCGCAGCCAACATGAGCAGCGGGTAAGATGACCCATGGTGGGACAGAACCGCGTTGTCCAAACGCTTCGCTGTCCCTAAATGTAATAAAGAAGGTTAACGAGACCTTACCGGAGTTGCTAAGATATCGACGGCCACAGTAAGTCGTTGTGAGCAGTCAAAAGCAGCAATTCTAATTAAGGGGGCCTCTCATGATCCATTCTATTGTGCGCGCCATCTCGCTGGGGGCCACCGTGGTCAGCGCGCTGTTTGTTGCCCAGTCAGCGTCGGCGGCTACGGTATTTACCTTTACCAACAAGGGCACCACGTCGATGGTCGGTGTTGGCTCTTACACCTTCGCGTCCGACGACGGATCGCTGTCCGTAAAGGCGACCGCTTGGCACGCTAACGACAGCAACACCTCTGCGATAACGACGGATTCGATCTCTCGCGCACAACTTGGCTTCTGGTCAAATGCGGGCTTGGGAGTGATCTACGGCACCGATAATGCATTCGACGGCTCGCATCAGATCGACAACAAGGGGCTCGGTGCCGGCGCTGACTTCGTGATGCTTCAGTTCAACAAGGACGTGACGATCGACAGTTTAGCGCGCAACGTCTACGGGATAAGCGGGATCGGTTGCTGCGACAGCGATGCCGCTTTTTGGGCCGACACCTCTAACATCTTCGGTGCGCCTTCCTTGCTCGCGAACATTAATCTATCTAGCGCAAGCTTCAACGAAAGTATCTTCACGGCGCTTCCAGGGACTGGTTCTTCAGGCACGACCAAGCTTGGAACTACCAGTTCAGCCTCGGTCTGGCTGGTGTCGGCTGCTCTCAACCAGAGAAATGATGGTTTCAAGATCGCAGGTTTGTCGGTGACTCCCACCGGCGCCGTTCCTGAGCCCGCGACCTGGGCCATGATGATCCTTGGCATGGGCGCGGTCGGCTTTGCCATGCGTCGTCGTAGTGCGGTCAAGACGACTGTCAGCTACGCATAAGCATCACTTCGTCACGCGATAGAGAAGCCGCTGGCCGAAAGGCTGGCGGCTTTCTGCTGTGCTCTGAGTTTGTTAGAACACCGCCGGGCACGTTGCGGACTCCGTCAATTAGGCGCATCGCGCATGTATGATCGACAAAGCAGCGCTAGATACCGCCCTGACGCGGCTGAAGGCGTTCCGGTCGGCGCAGCAACTTGCTGCCCTTATCCATGAGCCAAGCGGTCTGACCGCGACGGATCTCGATGTCGCTACTATTGCCGTCGTCATATTGATACTCCGGTGTTGATTTCAGTAAAACGCGGTGATCAGATGCTGCCTGGCAGCGCGGCAACCCCACCCGGCTGCGCTGCCGAACAGGGGCGGCCCGTTCGGTATTCAAGCTGTCGGGCGGGTCGCCTTTAGGGCTCCGGGCTATCGCTCTTCACGACGATGGCCTGCTGCAGCGCAGTTCTTCCGGCAGCGGCGAGCAAACGGAACGTGCCGAAGCCGCCCCAGCCGGCGCAAATGCCAGCCGCGATCACCGCCCACCAAGGCCAGTGCCCTTCGACCGCCGCGGCGCCACCAACCGAGCCGAAGGCAGCATCGTCAACTCGACAATGACCTGCTTGCGGCCGATCTCTATCCCGCGCTCGTACTTCTGGCCCAGCCTGCCGATCTGGCCGGACGCGACGGCGAACACCATCAGGGCAAAGGCGGGCCAGCTATCTCGGATATTCATGGCCGCACCGCCGTGACCACGCCGATACCGACGCCCATCACGGCAAACCCCAAGCTGACGAATAGGCTGATCGAGCGCCGCTTCGTCACGGCCGCGTGGATCGATGCCATGCCGGTGCACATGAACACCGCACCTACTAGATCCATGCCACGATCGAAGCCCGCCCACCGGCCGGGGAACTTGGACACCAGCTGCACCACATCACCAACGCTGCCGAACGAAAGGCCTAGACCAAGTAGGATCATGCCGGCGAACATGAGCATCACGCTCCACTTGGTCGTGATGGCGATCAGCAGTTCGGTATATTGCGCGTCCAAGCTGGCGAGCAGCCGACGACTGCAGTCCGCCCGCTTGCCGCCGTCGCATCGCAGCAAGTGCCACAAGCACCGCGCAACGGGCTTGACCGTGAGAAACTCTACTATCCTCGCGATCGGGATGATTATCACGGCATTCCTCGCGTTGGGATCACACGACCTCGCCATCGCGCACCTCGGGATCCCCTATCCTAACGACGGAGACGCCCCTCCTTGGGCTAGGTATGTCGGGCAAGTCGTACGGCTTGGCGCGATGGTGTACGTTTGCCGTCTGGCAAGCTGGTATTTCGATCGGCATAATACCTATCTTGCTGCCGCGTTCTTTGGCTTGCTGGTGGTTCTCCTGCAGGAAACGCTGCGCGTTATAGTCGTCGACAACATCGTCTCCGATGGGTGGATCGACCTGCGCTGGGTCTACCTGCTGATGACCCGCCTGCCTAACGCGCTGTTGTCGTTTTACAGCGGTGCCATCGCGGTCGTCATAGCCCGAAAGGTCGGATCGGATCGGTCTGTCCCAACACTTGCGGCGGTCGTTATTGCAAGTGCCATCGGCTATTTTGGACTGCTGCCGGTGCTGAAGTTCATTGCGGATCTAGTCAGCGCCACGTTGCACCTGTCTGAGGCGCCTGAAGTACACACGATGCCGTACGGAATTTACGTTTACAAATATATTTATGGCATGTTCATAGAGCCGACCATTTCCTCGTTCATTATCATCTACCTTTTGTGGCCGGTTCTTAAAGGGTCGAAGTTTCGTCGTATCGCGCTGTTCGTCCTGCTTATACTGCTGATGAGAGGGCGGATCGTCGCAACCGGCCTATTCAGTTTCTGGATCAAGGACAGTTGGTGGCTGGCCTTCGCCGCCGAAGGGCAATTCTTTGTAGAGACGTTCGTGCTCGCAGCGCTGACCGGCGTGACTTGGGCTTTCATCACACCGAAGGCGGCGGCCGAAGGTGACTATGCGACCTGATTCGTTGGCTGGCCCCTTCCGCTCCCCGAACTATGGCGGGAACATACCGAAGGTTTGCAGGCGTTCAACGCTTTGGCGAACGGCTGCTACTGGGCGTTACCTGCCTTTCGCAATGATCAGGTTAGGACCTAGTCTCGGGCGTTCCGGCATGCTGGGAGAGTCCAGCCGTCATCCCCAACTCCGCAGCGCGAGAAAGAGGGTTGCGGAAATAGTGGCGAGAATACCTCCTGCCGCAACAAGATGCTGCGATCGTGCGTCAGTTGGTACGATCGTGGCCAGCTTTTTCGGGATCACAAGTGCGCAGAATGGCAGAAGCGGGATCAGATACCTGCCTTGATACCCATGTATCCGAAATGCGCCTACCGGGCTGTTCTGGATATATAGAAAAGTGAACGTCGCGCACGTTCCGCTCAATATGACCGCCAGAACCACCCTTCGGAACCATGGCGCTGCAGGTGCATCAATGCCCGACCGCCACACCGCGAGGGCGAGCGTGAGCGCGGGCAGCGCGATGATGCTCCACGGCAGTAATATGCTGAGGGAGGACAATTTCCAGCCGATCATCAGCAAAACCGCGCGCGGCGCTCCAACAATCATCGACTTGAGCAGAACGAACAGGAAATATAGCGGATGCGCCTGAATGTAGGCGGTTTGCGCTACTGCATCGACATCGAGGTGGCGGGATATGGGGTAGACGTAAGGGTACGTCACCATCGACCAGGCCAGTGTCACGGCGACGGCTAGCCCGACGATCAATGCCGTGCCTGAGAGCACCCGCCACGAGCGCTTCGCGGCCAGCGCACAGATGGCAGGGATGGCAGCAAGCGGTAGGTAAGCGAGTTTGGCCACTGCAGCGAACAACACCGCAAGGATCAGCAGGGGCCAAATCCACCATCGGCCAAAGTCGCTGTCGAACAAGCGGACAGACAAGGCCGTCAGAAGCAGGCTGCAACTGATCACGCTGGAGTCGGCGCATAGCGTTGGCGCGACTGACACCACCATGGGCAACGTCGCGATTGCGAAAACAAGCAATGCCGGTGCTCGTCCTCGCAGAAGGCGCAACGCTAGCCAGGTGGCCACGACTGCCAGCAGGCCGTTTGCCAGGCGGCCAGCGTACAGCCATCCTATCGGTTTCAAGCCTAGACCGCGCGCGACCACGATCGCCGCCGCCGGCACTGCATGTGCGATCGGGAAATAGACGACGGTGTTGCTGAACGATCGAACATGCCGTGCTGCATCGGGCCCGCGTCCGGGAGCGTAGCTTACGATCTCGGAAAGAGCGGGCCTGACCTTGAGTGCGCATGACCAATTCGGAATGCCGCAATAACGATCAACCAGGCGATATGCCGATTGTTCTACTGCGCCCCCCGCACCCTGCCTGTATGTTTTCTCCGCCACCATTGGAGCGAACTCCCCGTGCGAAATCTGGATCGCTCGGTAGAAGTGCGCTGCCTCATCCGGCGCCGCAAACGGCGGTAGAATATAGGCCAAGGCGAACAGCAGGGGCGCGCATATCAGGTAGATCTTGTCCAACGGCAGGCGGAGAAGTCTTGCGCGCACCAATCGATCTTCCCGTTGCGGACATATCCACGATCCCGCTGCCGCATAGCCGTGTTTGTGTGCACCCGATAGCCGGAGAGCGTCACGTTCGATTTTCCCAGACCTGCCGCTCCTAGGCGCGGCAGCGGCGGCGCCGGCCATCCGGCGATGGCGCTCAGGTCCCCTGAGCGCCACTAGCCTCGGGTCATTATCAGGGACTTTCCCAGCCCGGCCAGTCGCTCCACGGTGAGATGCCCATCCGGAAACAGCGTCTGCATCTGCCTGCGGTCCAGAAGGCGCGACTTGTCGATCGGGTCGAAGGCATGATCCCAGTCGGGCGCGCGACCGCCTTGCGCGATGCTGAAGCGGTGGAAAAGCGAGGCGCGAGTTGGCCGGGGCAGCCAATGGAAAAATGGCAATCCGTAGTAATGTGGATCGATGGGAAACCAGAAGTTCGGCGTTTGAACATAATAGCTGGCGGCGACTCTGCGCGTCTCGGTAGCGAACTTCTTCATGGACGGCCATGTGAGCAGATGTTCTACAACCGAGTTGGAGTGCGAAAGGTCGAAACTATCGTCACGATATTGCGGCATGTCGCACGCATCGCCGACGGCCAGTGCGAATATGTCGGCCGGATATTGTTCGCCGCCAAGCTCCGAGGCGTGCAGGTTCAGAATGGTCACGTGGCAATGATGTGCGCGAAGAAAGTCGACCCCGACGCGGAGCCAGTACGGGGCCGAGCCGCCCATGTCGAGGATCCGCACGCCGGCTTTGTCTCGCGCAATCCGTTCGATCAACGACCGGAGCTGATGGTCGCGCCCGCGTCGAAAATGGGTCGATAACCGTTTGGCGAGCGAGCCTTTGCGTAATCCCACAATTCTACCTTGCTTGCGGATCCCGGTGAACATTAGCACGTGGTGGTTGCGCAATCGTGCACGTGGCCCAGGCGCCCGCGGGTGTTGGACGCGAGCCAGGGGTACGGCGTGCACCGCACGATGTGCATCCTTATTACATGGGCCCGCTGAGCGCGCGTTGATTGTCGGCTCGGCGGGCAAGGCCGGAGGTGCCGTGGGCGCGGCGAACGATGTGGTGAAGAACTGAGCCATCTTGTACTATGGCGTCATGCCCGATGCATCCGAGACCCGAGTCTATTACAGCGCGCGCAAGGCAGGCGGCGTGGTGCGGATCGATTTCGATACGCTCGAGGCACTGTTTGGCAGTGCTTACGAGCAGCTTCAATCGGACGGATATTATGATGAAGCCTTTGGCTATTCTGCCGAGGACGGTGGGGATGCCGAGGGTGCGGTGGGCGGGTCGGTGGAGACTTATGTCCTCTTCACGCTGATGAAGCCGAACCTGTGGCCGATCCTCGAAAGACTGCCAACCTATTCCGAAGCCGACCTTTTCGACATGATCGAGTTCCTTTTCGACCATGTGAGCAAGCCGCAGCACAAGCAGCCGCGTAACGGAAGTGGTCGAAAATACCATTACAGCAACTTCAACACTGTGCTGGGCCGTAGTGAATATCGGCATTGCATCAATATGCTCCTGGAACGCTATGGCCCGGGGTATGAACTGAACGAGCATGGCGAGTTGATCGAGCTCGCGCCGGCGGGATCGATGCATCTGTTTGTGGCGGAGCGACCGGCGACCGAAGTTACGGTGAAGATGAAGCCGGCACGCGCGGTCGATCGCTTTCGTCGGTGGGGCGTTGGCTTCGCCGATCGGTAGGAGATGGTCCCGCCTCGATCGAATGGATCGACATAAGCTGCGGATAGGCTTGCCACCCCGGAACCGTCATCGGCCGTTTCCGAAACCTATCTTATTCTCCGTTCAACGACTCACCACGGCCAATGCCTCGGCGATGCCCTGGTACAGCGCGGCGAGATCGTGCTCGTCGATGCAGTAAGGCGGCATGACGTAGATCGTGTTGCCGAGCGGGCGGAGCAGCAGGTTGTGCGTGCGGAACTGTTCGAGCAGGCGGGGGGCGAGATGCGAGAGATAGCCGGGCTCTGCGCGATCCTCGATGTCGATCGCGGTGATCGTGCCGATCGACCGGGCGTCGCATATGCCAGGCAGCGTGGCCAGCCCGGCCAAGTGGTGCCGCTGCCGCGTCGCCAGTGTCGCGATGCGCTCGGCGACCGGTTCTTCGCGCCAGATGGCGAGGTTGGCGTTGGCTGCGGCGCAGGCGATCGGGTTGGCGGTGTAGCTCGACGAGTGGAAGAACATGCGCGATCGATCGCTGGACAGGTGTGCCGCATAGATCGCCTCGCTCGCCATCGTCACGGCGAGCGGCACCGCGCCGCCGGTCAGCCCCTTGGACAGGCATAGTATGTCGGGCACGACGCCTGCCTGCTCGCACGCCAGCAGCGTGCCGGTACGGCCCCAAGCGGTCATCACCTCGTCGGCGATGAACAGCACGTCGTGCCGCGCGCAGATCGCGCGCATTTCTGCCAGCACCCAGGGCGGATAGATCAGCATGCCGCCGGCGCCCAGGATCAGCGGCTCGACGATGAAGGCGGCGGGTTTTGCGCGGCAGGCGGCTTCCAAGGCGTCCAGCGTCGCCTGCTCGGCGCCGGTGGCAGGGAAGGGGATCGTGCCGACATCGAACAGCAACGGCGCATAGGCCTGGTTGAACACGCCGCGCGCGCCGACCGACATCGCGCCGATCGTGTCCCCGTGGTAGCTGTGCTCCAGCACCAGGATGCGGTCGCGCGCCTCGCCACGGTTGCGCCAGAAGCCCAGCGCCATCTTCAGCGCGACCTCCACGCTGGTCGACCCCGAATCGGAGAAGAACACGCGGGTCAGCGCCGCGGGCATGATCGCGCGCAAGCCTGCCGCCAGCGTCTCGGCCGGCTCGTGCGTCCAGCCGGCAAAGATGATCTGGTCGAGCCGCTGCGCCTGATCGGCGATCGCCGCCATGATGCGCGGATGGCTGTGGCCGTGCGTCGTCACCCACCAGGAGGAGATGCCGTCGATGATGCGGCGCCCGTCCTGCGTGAACAGCGCCGCACCCGCCCCGTGCGTGACGAGCGGGATCGGCTCGCCCAGACCGTGCTGCGTGAACGGATGCCAGATCGGCGAGTTCATCGGAAAACGGCCAAGTCAAACTGAGCGGCGAAGGCGCGCGCCAGCGTTTCGCGATCGAGCGGCGCGAGCAGCGGCAGGCGGCCGAGCCGAAGCACCTGGCCGATCCGCGCGATCGTCGCTTCGCTGTCTTCCACCGCGTCGCCGACAAAGGCGATGCCGAGGATCGGCACGGCGCGAGCGCGTAGCGCCTCGATCGTCAGCAGGCTGTGGTTGATCGTGCCGAGCCCGGTGCGCGCGACGATTACCACCGGCAGGCGCCAGCGCGCGAAGAGATCGGCGAACAGCAGATCGGGCGCGACCGGCACCAGCGCGCCGCCCGCGCCCTCGATCACCAACGGCCGGTAAGCGGGCGGATCGAGCCGCGCGGGATTGATCGACACGCCGTCGATCGCCGCGGCGTGGTGCGGGGAGCAGGGGGTGGTGAGGCGGTACGCCTCGGGCAGCACGCGATCGGCGGGAACGCCGAGCGTCGTAACGCGGGCCGCATCGCTGCCGTCCTCCAGCCCTGCCTGGACCGGCTTCCAGTAATGGGCATCGAGCGCCGCGGCGAGCGCGGCGGCAAACACCGTCTTGCCGATGTCGGTATCGGTGCCCGTGACGACGATCGCGCCATGGCTCATCGTAATGTGTCCCCCAGGGCGATGCCCAACGCATCGATCTCGTCCGTGCCGACGTTCAGCGTCAGCGAGATGCGCAGCCGAGTCGTGCCGGCGGGCACCGTCGGCGGGCGGACTCCGCGAACGTCGAAGCCGGCGGCCTGCATCGCCGCGGCCACGCGCATCGTGCGCGTATCGTCGCCCAGCACCAGCGGCATGATCTGCGACCCGGTGGCAACCACGCCGTGCGGCGCGAGCACGCGCCCGGCATGGTCGATCAGCCTTTGGAGCGCATTGCGCCGTACCGGTTCGTTGGCAAGGATGTGCAGGCTCTCGCGCACCACCGCGGCGATCAGCGGCGATGGCGCGGTCGAGAAGATGAACGCGCGGCCGCGATTGACCAGCATGTCGCGGACGATGCCGGGCGCGCACAGCAAGGCGCCTTCGCAGCCCAGCGCCTTGCCGCAGGTGCGCAGCGTGATCACGTTCTCACGGCCGTCGAGCCCGGCGGCCAGGCCACGCCCCTGCGCGCCGAACACGCCGGTCGCATGCGCCTCGTCGACTAGCAGCATCGCGCCCAGCCGATCGGCGAGGGCGATGAGATCGGCAAGCGGTGCGCGGTCTCCGTCCATGCTGTACAGGCTTTCGACCGCGATCCATGCCTGCCCGGTGGCGCCGCCGCGGCGCCAGGCGGCGATGGTGTCGGCGATGGCGTCCACGTCGTTGTGGGGCGTGGAGGCGTGATCGGCGCGGGCGAGGCGCATGCCTTCATGCGCGCTGGCGTGGATCAGCGCGTCGTGCACGATCAGGTCGCCTGTTTGCGGCAGCGTCGAGAGCAAGGCCGCGTTGGCGGCATAGCCGGTGGAGAAGAACAAGGCGCTTTCACTGCCGAAAAAGCGCGCCGCTTCCTGTTCCAGCGCCTCATGTTCAGGATCGTTGCCGCGTAACAGCCGCGATCCGCCCGATCCCAGCCCCACTCCGCGCGACAAGGCGTCGACCGCGGCGGTGCGCAGGCGGGGGGCATGGGCCAGCGCGAGATAGTCGTTCGAGCTGAAATCCACGCCTGTGCGGGGCTGGAGGCGCCGCAACCGTGCTTGCGCCGCGAGCGTGCTGAGGTCGGCGTGCTGGGCCGTGAGGAACGTCATGCCGCGGCCATACCGACAAGTGTGCTGGGGAGGCCAGCACGACTTTCTGGCAGAAGCGCGCGGCGTTAGCGCTCCGGCAACGCTCTTGCGGCTAGAAGCCGGGCAATGCCAATGGGAGCCGGATGTGGAGATTGCTGCGATTGTCCTGATCCTGGTGCCGGTGATCGCCTATCTCGGCTATCCGCTGGTGCTGATCGGGGCTGCCGCGATCGCTGGTCGGCGCCGCGCCGATCATTCGACCGGAGGCCTGCCCACCATCTCGATCGTTATCTGCGCGTATAACGAGGCGCCACGCATCGGTGCCAAGCTCGAGTCGGTCATCGCCGCGCTGGAGGCATGGCCGGGCGCGGCGGAGATCGTGGTCGGTGATGACGGGTCGAACGACGATACGTGTGCGGTGGTCGAGCGCTTTGCCGGTCGCGGCGTGCGGCTGGTGCGCGGGCCACGGGGCGGCAAGGCGGCGATGCTCAATCGGATCGTGCCGTCCTGCACGGGCGCGGTGCTGGTGATGAGCGATGCCGATCCGTTGTTCGATGCCGGCACCGTGCCTGCGTTGATCGCACCGTTTGCCGACCCGGCAGTTGGGGCAGTCGCGGGGAGCGTGGAGACGATCCGCGGAGGCGGGCGGCGCGGCGGGCGCTTTGCCGGTGCCGACCGCGTGTTTCGCGCTTACGAATCGGCAATGCGCCGAGCGGAGGATGATCTGTTCGGCTGTGTATCGGCGGACGGCGGGATCTACGCGATCAGGGCGGCGCTGATGCCGCATGTCGTCGCCGATGCCACCGACGATTTCTATATCAGCACCGCAGCCGTCGCGGCGGGAAGGCGGATCGCCTTCGCCCCGGCGGCGAAGGTGTACGAGCACAGCATCGGCGGCGACCGACAGCAGTTCCGCCGCCGCGTGCGGATCACGGTACGCGGCATGACCGGATTGTGGCGGCGGCGCGCGCTGATGAACCCGATGCGCACCGGCTGGTACGGCGTGGGGCTGATCATGCACAAGCTGGCGCGCCGACTGGCGCCGCTGACGCTCCCGCCCTTGTGGTTGCTCTCGGGGCTGCTCGCCGCGCGTGGTCATATGCCGTGGAGCCTGGTCTTTGCCGCACTCTCGGCCGGCTTTGCGCTCGGCGCGATCGGGTTCCTGACGATGCTGAAGCTGCCCCGGCCGCTCGGCCTCGCTTACGGCGCGATGCTGCACCTGGCGGGGCTCGGCGTGGGCGTGATGCTGTTCCTCGCCGGCCGTCGCTACGCGCAATGGACTCCGCAAAAGGCACCCGCATGACCCGCCGCATCGTGCCCGCCATGCTTGCCATCGCGCTTGCCGGTACCGCGACCGCTGCATTGCTGCAGCGCACCCCGACGCCTAGTGGGCGCTTTGCCTTCAGCGACGATTTCGAGCGCGGGTTGTGCACCGGCCTCTGCCCGGGCGCGGTCTGGGCGATACGGCAGCAGGAGCGGGGCACGGTGGCCGCCGTGCCGGCGCCCGGGCGGCCGGGCATGGCGCTGCGTGCCTCGGCCGCCGCCAAGACCGACCAGGTGAGCAAGGCCGATCTGGTCGCCCGGACCCTACCGATGGTGGAGGGCACGCGGCTTGCCGTCGCGTTCGACCTCTACGTGGCAGGCGGCACGCCGTTGAACTCGATCCAATTGCTCGATGTCGAATGCGCGACCTGCGGTGAAGGGGGCAATCCGGGTATCCGGCTGTACCTGCGCCATGGGCGGCTGCGCATCGATCGGTCCAAGATCGGCATCGCCAGCGCCTGGACGCGCGACGATGCCACGCCGCTGATCAACGATCGCTGGTATCGCATCATGGTGTCGGTGCGGATCGGGGCGGGGGATGATGGCGGCGCGCGCGTGACGCTCGATGGGCGTGAGGTGCTCGCCGCCACCGGTGCGACGATCATGCCGCTGGCGCGGCGTTACGCCGATCGCATCCAGATCGGCGCGACGGCCAATTCGAATGCGGTGCCGGTCACGCTCTTTCTCGACAATGTCCGGGTGACGGCCACGCCGCCGCGCTGAAGCCGAACGGTGAGGGCCAGTTAGATGCCTTTGCTAGTGCGCTCCGTCGGCCTTGGTCACGGCCGACACGGTCTTGATCATCAGCGACAGATCCTGCTGCGGCGAGAGCGAGCGGATATAGGCGATGTCCATCTCGCTGCGTTCGTCGAAGCCGATATTGGCACGACCCGACACCTGCCACAGGCCGGTCAGCCCCGGGCGGGCGGCGAGCCGCGGCAGATGATGCATCTTGTAGGTCGAGGCATCGAACGAGGTCGGGCGCGGACCGACGAACGACATCTCGCCGCGCACGATGTTCCACAAATTGGGCAGTTCATCCAGGCTGGTCTTGCGCAGGAAGCGGCCGATACGAGTGACGCGCGGATCGTCGATCAGCTTGAAATCCGGCGATTCGGGGCCGTGTACGTTCTGCGCGCGCAGGGCCTCTTTCATCGCCTCGGCATTCGGCACCATCGTGCGGAACTTGAACAAGGGAAAGCGTCGTCCGAGATAGCCGGTGCGCTGCTGGACGAAGAATATCGGGCCACCGTCGGCAAGCTTGATCAGGATCGCGATCGGGATCAGCAGCGGGAGCAGCACCAGGATGGCGACGAGCGCAAGCGCGCGATCGACCCGCGGCTTCAATCGCCGGGCATAATTGTGGTTGCTGAATTCCAGGAACAGCGGGACGCCGCGCATGTCGCATTCGTAGCGCACGCGCCGCGGCATGTCCGACCGGCGCTCGGGCGGCGGGAAGCTTGCAGGCGACGGGTTCTGGTCTGGTTCGGACTCAGCCACGCTCGGCCTCCACGGATGAATGGTGAAGATCGCCTACAGCATTCGGGCGCCGGGCAAAGGCAAGAAGATGGTTATCGGCGATCACGCGGCATGCCTGAGCCGTGACACGATCCGCCGGAGGAAGTTCATCGGGCCGATCACCAGATACCAATAGTGATTGCCCTGGGCCAGGCAGACCGCAGCGCGCAGGTGCAGCGCCTCCAGCGCGCCGATGCGGATGCCGATCGCCCGGTCGCCCATATGGATGCGCGAGATGACATGGGGTGGCTCATCGGCCGTGTTGCGACCGCGGCCGCCGGTCGTCGCCAGGTAGCCGAGGTCGGCGGCGATGCGGCGTCCCTCCGGCCCCACGGCATTCTCCGGCCAGCAAAAGATTTGCGGCAGGTGGCTGATGCGGTCGCTTAAATCGGTGCGGCAGCGCGCCAGGTCGCGCGTAATACGTGCTTCCATCGCCAGCATTTCCTCACGCTGCCCGTCGCGCCATTGCGGCGCCGCCAGTGCCAGCGCGGATTCGGGCACCGGCGACCCGATCGGCACGGCGGGCGGTTCAGCGTGGCGGAACCAGTCGTGCTTCGGGCCGGGGGTCGCCGCCCATTGCAGCCAGGCGAGTTCGCGCCAATTATCCGCCGTCACGCGCCCGACGATGCGATCAGAGACCGGCACGCGGGCATGATCGACCCCGTGCGGCTCGACCTCGAGCAAGGGTATGTCTTCGATCGCGCGGAGTTCGGCCCAATTCATATAGCCGCTGTCGTCACCATCAGGCGGGCGCACCGTGTCGCCCGGTTCGACGAAATCGAGCGAGGCGAAGAAGGTGCCGGCGAAACCATGACGCCGCAGCGCCGGCACCGCATGCAGCCAATTGTCGCGGTAACCATCGTCGAAATGCAGCAGCACCGTCCTGTAAGGCAGCGTATCGCCCGCGAGCCGCGTCGCGACATAATTGCGCGTGCCGATGACGTTGCACTTCATTCGTCGCAAGGTCGCCAGGTGCCGCTCGAACGTGTCGGGGTGAACCGCAATCTCCTGCGCCCAGGGCAGCCAGGAGGGGTTGGGGCTGACCGAGTGATAGGTCAGCACCGGCACGCCGGCGGCGCCGATCATGCGGCGGTGCGCGACGGCCAACCCTATTGCGATAATGACCAATGCGGCGATTGGGCTGCCCGCAACGCGCCAGACGACGAGCGCCAGCACGGCGGAACATCCGACGATGCCCGCCCATTGCGCGACTCGGCGGCGGCGTTCCTGCTTGCGGGTCATGCCGCGATCGTCCGCGGCTTGCGCCAGCGGTCGTGCAGCAGCTTGGCGCTGTGTCGCGCGCGTTGATACAGGTGCAACAGGCGTCCCCGCCAGCTGCGGCCGAACAGGGTGATGCGGTAGAGCGTGTCGATCCGGTCGGAGAAGCGCAACTTGTAGGCCGCCGGCGTCATACCGTTGCCGAGCTTGTCGTACCAGGCGATGTCCGGGTCGGCGCAGCAATGACGGATGTTGAGCGTGGCCAGCACATGACCGATCGACAGCTGTTCGAACGCCTCGTCATAGCCAACCTTGAGCAGGAACAGGCGATCGCCACCGGTCACGCCATATTCGAACGCGACGATGCGCCCCTCATGCCGCAGTACGGCGAGGCGCAGCACGCCCGCCGCCGCGGCTTCCCGTGCCAGGCTGGTGTAGAACAAGGTGTCCGCGGCATTGTCGAGGATTGCGGTGCCCTCCCGGCCCTTCCAGCCCGATTGTTCGACGGCCAGGCATTCGTCGAGCAGGGCGTCTAGACGATCGCGCCCGTCCAGCACCTCGAACTGCATGCTCATGTCGCCGACCAGCATCCGTTCGAGCTTTGCCCAGCGCGCGCGCGCGCGCTTGCTGCGCGCGGCGAGCCAGTCGCCATAGGGACCGCGGCAGTCGGCGACAGGCGCCGCCGCCTGCGGCAAGATGGTCACGTGGCGCGGGTCCCACGTTCGGGCGGCCTCCAGCAGGCGGGAGCCTTCGGGGACATATTCCAGCGTCACCATGTCGGGGCGGTCGGCGAGCAGTCGCGCCGGCAGATCTTGGTCCAGCGGGCCGGCGCCGGCCACGTCCAGCCGGGGGCTGTGCACGTTGGTCTGGCTGCGGCGATGCCGATAGGCGATGGGGCCGAGCCGCGCGCGCTCGTCGAGCAAGGGCAGGCCGGCAATCGCCAGCGGCCGTGCCCCGCGCCCGAGATAGGCTGCCCGCCATGGATCGTACCAGCCACGCCCGAGATGAAAGTCGTCGATGCGTGCCACCCCCGGCATGTTTAATCTCTCCGCAACGGCCTTCGTCTATGGACCGCCTACCGCCCGAAGGGAAATATTCGGTGAATTCGCTGGAACGACCTGCCACCCCCATGACGATGACTTCGCTTTTGGCCACGACGCTCGATGCTGTCGGAACGGCGCAGTTCGATGCGTTCATGCGCGGCAGCCCGTTTGCCGCCTATCAGCAGGACCGGGCCTGGGCCGAGCTGGCGCCGCGCACCGGCGTGCAGGATTACCTGTACTTCACCATGCAGCGGGACGGCGCGCTGATCGGTGCCGCGGTGATCCGGCGCACGCGGCTGGCGCCGGGAACCTGGCTCGGCACCGTGCAGCGCGGGCCGGTGGTGCATGCGGCGGCGGCGATGGAGACGGTGCTGCGCGCGCTGATCGACACGGCGCGCGACGCGGGTTGCTGTTCGTTGCAATTGTCGCCGCGCGTGCGCGGGCGCGACATGCCGATCATGGCCGAGGCGATGCGCGCCACCGGCTTCGTGCCGCTGCCCGAGGCGCGCCAGCCGCTGCACAGCACGACCGGTATCGTCTGGCTGGACAAGCCGGAAGAGGCCGTGCTCGCCGGCTTCAAGCAGCGCGGGCGGCGGCAGTTGAAGGCGGCGGAAAAGGCCGGCGTCAGCGTCCGGATGGCAACGACGCCGGATGACGTCGCCAGCTACCAGCGCATCCTCGACGACTTCCGCGCGGCGAAGCGCGACTATGACATGGGCGGGCTGCTCGGTGCCCCTGCGCAGGCGGCACTGATCGCGCAATTGGGCGGGGCGATGCTGCTCGCCGAACTGGATGGCCAGGTAATCGGCGGCCATGCCTTTGTGCGGCAGGGCGACGAGGCGATTTGGCTGTCGCTTGCCACCTCCAGCGACCTGCCGGCAATCCCACGTTCTTATCCATTGCTGTGGGAGGGGATGCGCGCAGCGCGTACGCTTGGCTGTATCGGCTACGATCTGGCCGGCATGGCGCTGGGCGAGCCGCGCGATGAAGGCGAGGCGAACCGCATGCAGTTCAAGAACGCCTTCGCCCCGACCAGGCGGATCATGCCGCCGATGCAGGTCGCCGCCTTGAAGCCATTGCGGCACGCGGTGTTCTTCGGCGCGCGCCAGCTCTACCGCGATTCGGCGCTGCGCAAGCGTGTCGCGGCATGGCGCGGTGGCGACCGCCGTGCCGGCTGAGGTCGCGGCCCCCCGATCGGGCCGCATGGCGCGGATCGTGGAGCGGTTGCGCGATCGCGGCGTGGTAGCGACGCTGCGCAAGGCGTTCGCCGACAAGGTATTCCGCCACAGCACCAGCGTGATGATCGAGTTGCGCCCGGAATGGCACCAGCCGGGACGGAACGAGATCCGACCCGACTGGCTGAGCTTTGCTGTCGCCCGTCAGCCTGCCGACCTCCCGCCGTTGTGCGACTGGATGGCGTGGCGGCGGGGGGATTTCCGCGACATGCTGAACGAGGGCAAGGTCGGTATCCTCGCGCTGCGCGACGGCATGGCGGTCGGCTGCGCCTGGTTTTCGCTGAGCGATCACCGTGACACCAGATCGCGTGAATTCTACGCCGTGGGCCCGAACGAGGCCTATCATTATTGCTGGATGATCGATCCCGCGCTCAGGCGGAGCAACATCGCGCTGCCGTTCGGCCGCTTCATGTTGAAGACGCTAAGCGAGATGGGCATCGGCCGCCGCTTCGGCCTGGTGGACCGCGCCAACCGCACGTCCTACGTATTGCAGGCCCGCTTCGGCTATCGCGAATGCGGCATCAAGGTGATGCATTACGTGATCTTCGGCAGCCGCTGGACTCGCATCGCACGCTATCAGGGCGTGCTCGGCCCGCTCGCGCGCGCGGCGCGCTGATGGCGAGCAAGGCCGCGCCATCGCGCCCCGGCAAGGGGCGTTCCACCGCATCGCTCGCACGCTCGACGCTGCTGGTCGCGGGGGTGCGCGGCGCCGATTTCCTGCTCAGCTTCCTCGTCTCGGTGCTGCTCGCCAATCGCTTCGGCGCCAGTGGGCAACTCGACGCCTTCTTCCTCGCGCGCCGCACCACGGTCGGCTTTGCCGATACGATTCGTCGGATGGTGGCGCAGGTGGTGATGCCGACGATCATCGCGCGCGGCGACGCCGGGCAGCCGCTGTCGATTCACGGCCTGCCGACCAGGATCTACTGGTTCGTCGGCGCCTTCGCCGCGCTGACGCTGGCGGGCACCTTCATCCCTTCCGCACTCGTCACCGCCTTCGCGCCGGGCTTCACCGGAGAGCGCCATGCGCTGACCGCGACGATGATGGCGATTATGATGCCGTTGCTGCCGATCGCGGTGGTCGCCTCGCTGCTGGTCGCAGTGCTGCAGGCGAACCGGAAATTCCTGCTGAGCGAGGGGACCAACATCATCCAGCGTGGGCTGCTGGTGCTGGTGCTGGCCGTCGCGGTGCCGCCGCTCGGCATCATCGCCGGCGCCTGGACGATGCTGGCCAGCGGCGTGATCGGCGTGCTGATCCTGCTGGCCGGCGCGTGGAGCATCGTCCGCCGCCGCCCAGAGGCGTTGCTCGGCGACAAGGCGCCGGCCGCCGCGGCAGGGCTCGGCGGCGGGGTTGCGGCGGCGATCGTGCTCAACGTCTATTTCCAGGCATCGTCGCTGATGGATTTCGCCGTGGCCTCGATGGTGCCCGAAGGCGGCGTCGCGGCGCTGGAATATGGCGCGCGGCTGGTGTCGCTGGTGCCGGGCCTCGTCATGTCGAGCCTGTATACCGTGCTATACCCGGAACTGGTGCGGGCGATGCAGGATCCAGATCCGGCGCAGGCGTCGGCCGGGCTGGCGCGGTTCCAGCGCGTGGGCTTCTTCGCGCAATTGCCGGTATCGATCGGCATGATGCTGGGCGCGGAGCTGATGGTGCGCATCCTGTTCGGGCACGGCGCGTTCGACGAGCGCAGCATCCTGCTCGCCGCCGGCACGACCGCGGGCTATGCCGCGGCACAGATTTTCCTCGCGCCGATGAGCGCCACGACATCGGCCATCTATGCCGATCCACGCGCATCGTGCCTGCGCGATCTGTCGATCATCGCGGTCGGCGGCCTGGTGATGCGGGCGGCGATGCTGGCGATCGGTGCGCCCTTGTGGGGGGCGACGGGCATTGCCTGGGCGGCGGCGGCGGCGACGCTCGGCACGTTCGTGCTGGCGCAATGGATCGCCACGCGTCGTTTTGTTCATTTCGACATGACGGCGCAGGCACGGGATTTCGCGCGGAGCGGTTTATGTGCCGGGATCGCAGCGGCGGCGGGATATGCGCTGTTGCGCTTGGGGCCGCAGCCGGAGGGTGTCGTCGGCTGGCTGGCGATGCTGATCGCGCTGGGGGCGACCGTGATCGCGGTATTCGTCGGCGCGGCACTGGCGCTGCGCGTGCCGGAGGTGGCGAGCGCGCATGCGCTGGCGCGCGCGGCGATCGGGCGCAGGTTCGGCGCCAAAAGGTGATCCGGGTCGGCTTCCTGCTGCCGCATTTCCGCGCCGGCGGGGCCGAGCGCGTGGTGCTCCACTGGATCGGCGCGCTGGATCGTACGCGGTATCAGCCGTTACTGTTCCTGAAGAAGGTCGAGGGCGAGTTTCTCGATCACCTGCCTGCCGACGTCACGCCGATCGCGCTCGGCGCCGGACGCGCGTTGCGGCTGCCGCGGCACATCGCCAAGGCACTCCGCGTGCACGACATCGATGTGGCGTACAGCGCGACCAACGCAATGAACCTGGCGCTGCTCGCAGCGCGCGCCGGCCAGACCGCGCGGATCGTCTCCGAACATACCCCGCCGGATGCCTATCTCTCCGAAGCCAAGCTGCGTCCGCTGCGTCGCGCGGCGATGCGGTATCTCTATCCACGCGCGGATGCGGTGGCGGTGCCGACCGACCGGATCGGGATGGCACTGTCAGTGTCGATGACGCGACCGATCACCACCATCACGCTGCCGAATCCGGTCATCGACACCGTCACCACGATTTCGACGCTGCGCCAATCGCACTCCGTGCCGCAACTCGTCTCCGCCGGCCGCCTGGTCGCGGCCAAGGCGTATGACGTGCTGATCCAGGCCTGCCATCGGTTAGTGGGGCAGGGCATGTCCTTTCATCTGACCATTCACGGCGACGGCCCGTTGCGGCAGGAACTGCAATCCCTGATCGCGGCCTTGGGGTTGGCCGATCGCATCACCCTTGCCGGCCACAGCGATCGCCTCGCCGAAGCGATCGCCGCCGCCGACCTCTTCGTTCTCGCCTCGCGTCGCGAAGGGTTCGGCAATGTGGTGATCGAGGCGATGGCGGTGGGCACGCCCGTGCTGGCGACGACCGGCGGCGGGCCGGAGACGATCATCCGGCACGGCGACAACGGTTTCCTGGTGCCGCCGGAGGATGCGGACATGCTCGCCGCGGCGCTGGCCGGGCTGATCGCCGACCCGGCACGGCGCGACGCCGTGCGCCATGCGGCCGCCGATACGGCGCACGGCTTCGGCATCGCCGCATCGACGCGGCGGTTCGAGGCATTGGTGGACCGGCTCGCCAACACGCGGTCAATGACGGCTTAAGAGTAAAGTTACGCGTGCGTGTAATATAGGCGCAAAGGGGCGTCCTGACGGCGCCGTCGATCAGTTCGGGACGATCATGCTGCGGTTTCTGACGTATTCCATTACCCGCGGCTTGACGCTGACCAGTCTGGCGGTGATTACCGCCTGCGCCGGGCCGCTCAATTATGCGCCCGCGCCCGAGATCGCGCTGGAACGCCCCTCGCTGGATCTCGCGCGCGAGGTGAACCGCAAGATCGAGGATCATCTGGCGCTGGAAGGCGATTTCCACCCCAACGATCTGGTTCGACTGAGCTTCCCGTACTTCCCGCTGCTGCAGAGCGACCAGCGCGTGCAGCTGTCGGGCATGATCAGCCCGCCGCTGCTCCCGCCGATCCAGACCAAGGGACTGACGGCCACGCAATTGCAGAGCCGGCTGACCGCGCTCTACCGCGCCAAGCTGAAACAGCCGGCGGTGGCAATATCGGTGCTGGAATATAACCGGCCGCCGCCGGCGCCCGAAATCTTCGTGCTGGGCGAAGTCGCCAAGCCCGGTGCCTTTCCCTATCGCGACGGAATCAACGTGTTCGAAGGGCTGGCGCGATCGGGCGGCGGCACTCGCGATGCCGATCTCAGCCGCGTCGTCATGCTCGCCCCCGATGGCGACCGGATGCTCGCGCGGATGGTCGATCTGCGCGCGGTGTTGAAGGGTGACAGCGCGACGCTCGGCTATCTCAGCCCGTTCAGCATCCTGATCGTGCCGCCCACCACGATCGCGCGCGATGCCGATCGCTCACGGCAGATCCGCGCGATCATCGGCTTCAATGGCGTGAACCTGGGATCCGCCGTTACCTTGATCTCGCCCTGAGGCCCGTGATGCTGGGGCAACAATATCTGCGCGTCGTGGCGTCGCGCTGGCGGCTGGTGCTCGGGCTGGTGCTCGGCTGCACCTTGGCGGCTTGGCTGTTCAGCGCGCTGGTGCTGGCGCAGAAGCCGACGTTCGAAAGCGCGGCGCGGCTGAACATCGTGCCGACGGCGGAGGAGCTGGGCTACGCCAATCGCTTCGTGCGCGGATCGACCTTCGATGGCGGCGCCGTGCTGCTGCAGACCTATGCCGAGTTCGCGCACACGCAGCCGATCGTCGCGCCTATCGTCGACCGCTATATCGCCGAGCAGGCGGCACGCGGCGGGCAGAGCGTGCCGGCGTGGGTCGCGGCGCATTCCGTGCCGCCGGCCTTTTCGCCCGGCCGCATCGTCGCCGAGCTCAATTACGGCGAGGCGCCGCGCGTGCCGCTCAGGCAGGACCTGATCGACACCGTCATCAAGAACACCAAGATCGAATCGGTCGAGGGCACGTATCTGCTGCGCATCGGCGTCGAGTGGGACGATCCGCAATCCGCCGCCTGGTTCGCCAATGCGCTGGCCGATGCGATCGTCGCGCGCGCGGAAACCATGTCGCGCAGTTCGGGCGCGCAGATCGCAGGATCGCTCGAGAGCCGCCTGCTGGCCAAGCAGGCTGCGCTCGCCGACGTGCTGCGCCGCTCGCGCGAGTTGAAATCGTCGATCGGCGTGGTCGATGTCGATCGCCAGAAGCAGGCGCTGCTGGAGGCGCAGATGGCGGAGCAATCGCGGCTGACCAGCGACCGGGCCGATCTGCAATCGAGCGAGAGCCAGGTCGCCGGGCTGCGCCGCCAGGCGGATGGCAAGCTGTCCTCCGCGCAAGGCATACTGGAACAGACGCTGGCGGTCGAAGCCCCCAAGGCATCGGGGCTGAAGCAGGGCATTGCCGTGCGCGAAGGCCGGGTCGGGCAGATCGGCGCGCAGATCGCGGTGCTGGGCAAGAACGAGATCGCGATCAAGACACTCGACGATCAAGCGACCGCGCTGCAGACCGAAGTGGCGGCCCTGACCGAGCGGGTAAGCTTCAGCCAGACCGAGAATCTTGCCAATGCGCCCCGCATCCAGCTGATCGAACGCGCGACCCCGCCGCTGGTGCGCAGCTCGCCCAAGATCCTGTTCAACACCGTGCTCGGCTTCATTGCCGGCTGTGCGCTGGCGGGGTGCGCGTTGCTGCTGCTGGGGGCAGCGCCGGTGCGGCGTGGGGAAGAGTGGGGCGACGAGAGCTTCGCCGATGACGCGGGAGTGCCGATCTCGCATGGGGAAGCGGTTCGTCCGGGGGACGCCTCAACGCAGCCTTATGCGCCAGCTTCGCCGGAGCCACGGCCAGGACTGCGGCAATGGGGTACAGCGGGACGTGACATGGTGCGGCGCTCGTTCGGCGCAGTGGGCGGCCTTGCGGTCAAGGCAAACGCGTCGTCCGAGGAGCAGCCGTTCGACCAGCCTGAGCCGCAGGCGCAGCCGTTGCGTATCGTGCCGAGCGATCCGGCTGCCACCGTCCGGCAACCGGTCGAAGCGCCCGCGCCGGCAATCGTCGTCGCGCCACAGCCCGCGCGCCTGTTCCCCAACGTGCTGCCGCGTCCGGTGGATGGTGCCACCTACCGGCCGGAGGAAGTCGCCTCGCACGGCCGGCGCATCGCGCACTGGCTGGCGAATGATCTGGCGATCGACGCGCCGTTGCTCGTCGTGGCCACCGCTGCCGATCGCGACGCGCGGCAAGTCTATCAGCTGATCCACGATTATCTGAAGCAGCAGGGCCGGCGCGTCCGCACGCTCGATGCCACGCGGCAACGCGGGGCGGAACGCATGCGAGACGATCGCAAGCCGTTGTTCTACGCCGGCGGCCTGGACGATAGTGGCACGCTCACTGCGCTGCGCGACGTTGAGGCCGATGTCGCCATCGTGCTCGTCGCCGCCGCGGTGCCAGGCAGCGACGTGATCGCCACGCTTGGCAGCGAGAGCGCGCGCATCGCCGCCGTGGCAGACAGGCTGCCTTATGCGCTCGCCATCAGCGGTTAGTTCCGGCGCGGCTCCGGCACTCGCGGCGCTCGACGGGGATCGTCTTCGCATCGTCGCGGTTGCGTTCCTGATCGGCTTCGGCGTGTTCGTGCAGCTCGACGCCGTGGCGAACCGGCTCTCGGCGGGATCACCGGTCTCGCTGATCGAGTTCAGCCTGGGTGGGCTGGTCGCGGCAACGATGCTGGTATTGTCCACGCCCGACCCGCGGCCGCCCAAGGCCTTGGGGCAGGAGGGCGTCCGGCTGATCCTGTTGCTGTTGTGCTGGGTGGTGTTCGCCTGGACGCTGTCGCGTTTCCGCGCCGAGGGTCTTGGCTATCTGGTCAAGCTCGCCACCGCCGTCGTACCTGCTTTGTGTTTGATCACGATCGCAGACCGCGCCGCGCATTTGCGCGCACTGATATGGGCGATCATCCTCGCTGGCGCGTTCGCGGCAGCGGTGGTGCTGATCGAAACCCGCACGCACACGCGACTGTTCGCCACCGCGCTTGCCGCCACCACTGCCGATTTCGATGGGGTGGCGCGCTCGTCGGGTGGATCGGACCAGAACCCGACCACGGCGGCACAGATGCTGCTGGTCAGCACCACGCTGGCGATCGGCCTGCTGTTCTCGGGCGAGCGCCGCGGCCGGTGGCTGCTGTGCGGGATCGCCGCGCTTGGCAGCGCGGGGCTGGCGCTGATGTCGGCGCGCAGCGCGATCCTCGGGCTCGGTGCGGGGCTGGCGCTCGTTGTGTTCGCGTTTCGCGGCAAAAGCTACTTTCCGGCCATCCTGTTCGCCGCAGTGGTGGCCGGCGCCATCGGCATCCTGTTCGCACCGCCGACGCTGATCGCGCGCTTCACCGCGATCGGCGATTTCGGGCAGGATCAGACTCTGTACCGCCGCATCACGTATCTGCGGATCGGCGGCGACCTCCTGCGTGGCTCACCGGTCTGGGGGGTCGGGCCAGGCAATTTTCCATCTTATTACGTGCAGGACGCCTATCGCTATATGCCCGGTCGCGAACTGTATCCGCGCGAGTTGCACAACACCTATCTCGATACGGCGGTGGAATATGGCTTGGTCGGCTTCGCGATCTTTGCCGCCATCGTCGGGCATGCGCTGCTGGCGGCACGGCGGGGTTTTGCGGGTGATGCGTCGTCGCCCCTGGCGCGGACCAGTTTTGCGGTGGCGGTGGCGCTCGCGGCCTTGCTGGTCGCGTGCTTCTTCATGCCGCACAAGGACATGCGCTACCTGTGGCTGCTGATCGCGCTGGCGATCCAGTGCGGACGGTTGCGCGCTGCGGAAGGCCCAAGATGAAGCTCGCGGTCATCGTCACCGAATATCCCAAGTTCACCGAGACGTTCATCTATCGCGACCTGGTGAAGTTCGCCGAGCTGGGCGCCGAAATCCGCCTATACCATCTGGCGCCGTACCGCGTGGGTCAGACGCTGCATGGCTTTGCCGAGCCGACCGGCGCCTGGGCGCACTATATCGGCTTTGCCGGTCGGCCGGCCTGGGGCGCCGCGTTCCGCGCGCTGCGCCATCCCGTCCGGCTCGCGCGTGCCGTGGGCGAGGTGATTGCCGCCTATGCTGCGCTGCCCAAGATCGGTCTGAAATCGCTGGTCATGCTGCCCAAGGCGCTGGCCATTGCCGAGGATGCCCGCACCTGGGGGGCGACGCACGTCCATGCCGAATTCGCCGGCCATCCGGCCACCGCGGCGTGGTTCGGGCATCGGCTGGGCGGGCTGCCTTATTCGGTCAGCTGCCGCGCGCACGACATCTTCCGGACGCAACGCCTGCTTGCCGCCAAGCTCGGCGAGGCGGCGGCGGTCCGCACGGTCAGCGAATTCGGCCGCACCTTCCTGCGTGAGCGGGTCGCCGGCATGAGCGATCGGCGAATCGAGGTGATCCATTCAAGCGTGGACGTGGTCGCGATCGCGCCGGTCGAAAGCGTGCCGTCGGTCGCGCCGTTCCGTATTCTCTATGTCGGCGCGCTCGAACCCAAGAAGGGAGTCGAACATCTGCTGCAGGCGCTGGCGCTGGTCGGACCGTCGCTGGGTGATTGGCGCTGCGATCTGATCGGTCACGGTCCCAGCGCCGAATCGCTGCGCACGGCCGCCGAACGGCTGGGCCTGTCCTATCGGGTGCGGTTCTGCGGCATGCAGCCGTTCGAACGCGTCGCCGCGGCGTATGCCGAGGCAAGCGTGTGCGTTGCGCCGAGCATCATCGGCCCCAATGGCCGGCAGGAAGGCATCCCCAACGTCATGATCGAGGCGCTGGCCTATCAGCGCCCGGCGATCACCACCAATATTTCGGGGATCCCGGAGCTGATCCGGGATGGCGGCACCGGGCTGCTGGTGCCGCAAGCCGATGCGGCGGCGCTGGCGACGGCCCTCAAGCGCGTGTTCGATGATCCGGCGGCGGCCCTCGCGATGGCCAGGCGCGGGCGTGCGCATGTCGCGGCGGAGTTCGACCTGGGGATGAATGCGCGGCGCCAGCTTGGCCTGTTCGGGATGCCTAGCGCCTCAGGCGCACCATCTCGCTAGAACTACGTCACCCCAGTTCGTGCTGAGCTTGTCGAGGCACGTGAGGCTAGCGGATCGTCCGGTACACGCCCTTCGACAAGCTCAGCACGAGCGGAGGAGCGCGATACCCTCCGGTAGGAAGTGCTGCGCTTTAGTAAGCGGCTCGATCGCGGTCACGGCCGAGCAGGCGGCGCGCTAGCCCGGTGACGTTCTTGCTCATCCGGTGACCCGCCACCTTGGCCGCATCAACCATCGGATGCGCACCCGGCCGCGCCGGACTCACCCCGAAGCGCCGCAGGCCGCGGTTGACGCGGTGCAGCCGGGCATCGGCATCGCTGGTTGCCGACCGCCAGGTGATACTGAACGAGATCGACGGCACCGGCCCATTCTGCACCCAGTGCGGTGCCTTGACCGGCACGTACACCGCCATGCCGGGATCCAGGACGAACGAACGCGATACCGCATCGAACGCCGGATCGAAGCGCATGTTGCGATGCTGCCCGCCATGGTGGAACGCCTCATGCTGTTCCTGCGGCACGATGGTGGCATCGTCGCACGGATAGACCTGCATCGTCTTGCGGCCGGCGATCTGCAGCAGGATGTTGTGTTCGGGATCCATATGGAACGGCGTCACCGAATTGGGCGAGGACAGGAAGATGAACGCCTCGCGCCGTTGATAGGCGCCAGTTCGCGGGGTGACGATCGGGGCGATCTCGGCCAGGCATTGGTCGATCAGCGCGGCATAGTCGGGATCGACATCGACCTTCTTCAGCACCATCCAGCAGCCGTTGGTCGCGATCGTGCGCACGATCTCGGGCGCGGAGAGCGCCGCCTGCGGGATCGCCGCCGGATCCTGATCGACCGACAAATTGCCCAGGCTGTGTTCGACATGATCCGTCGGCAGCCGGCCGGCGAGGGCAGCCAGCGCCTCCAGTGCGAACAGCGGATGATCGTGCAGTGCGTGCGTGACGGGCGCCGCCTGGCCGGGATAGGCATCGGCGAACGGCCCAAGCCGGTCTGCGGTGATCCATTGCCCGGTACGGGCGTGCATCGGCATGTTCATAGCGGCTATTACTATCCGATCGAGCTTAACAATCCGTCGCTACGGGCCTTGCCCGCTTGTCGCGCAGCTTGCGCAGTGTGTCGATCGCGGCGCAGGCCAGCCGCGACGACCAGCGATCAAACGGCACGGCGAGCGAGACGATGGGCAGGCGATCCGCCCAGATGCGATCGATCATCGGGTGGTTGGGCCGCGCGCAACTGTCGACCCGCGCCAGCCGCCGCGTGTCGAGCGCATAGTCGAGATAGTCCATCTCGATCAGCACGCCGGGCGAGAAAGCGGCATAATCCTCGTCATAGGCGATCTTCAGCTGGAAGGCGGTGTCGCCCGCCTCGATATTCGCCAGCAGCGCGATCGTCCGGCCACCGACCGACAGCCGGCGGAAGTCCAGCCGCCTGCGTTCATGCGCCGCGCGCAGCACAGCGCGGAAGCAGCGTTCCGTCGCCACGTCCGCTGCCGCCGCGACCCCCTCGCGGCCTTTCCACCCGCTCATCTCCAGCCGGAACAACTCGTCGATCCAGGGATCGATCGCGGCAGCCGGCGCCAGTTGGTCGAACACCAGCCCGCCTTGCTCCTCCAGCCGATTGCGCAGCCGCCGCTGTTCCTTCAGCACCTTCTTGCGGATATTGGCGCCGATGTATTCCGCCGAGGATGAGCCGCCGCAGAGCAGCGCGCGCTCGAACGAGCGAGTGACGGTGGCGTGGCGTTTACGCGCGGCGAGAACGTCGTGCAGCGCGCGGGTGGATGGGCTGTCGGCGATCAATGCCGAGAGGCGGAGATAGTGCCCCATGCGCCGTCGCTGGCCGAGGAAGTCGAGTGCCGCCTGCCAGAATGCATGTTCATAGCCCGCACGAACCAGCGGTTCGCCGAGGGCGCGGGCGCGCTGATCCCAATTCTGCACCGCGACGCCGATCCGGCCGCCCCATCCCGCGCGCCGTTGCAGGACGAGCAACCCGGCAAGTCGAGGCGGCGCGGCTGGCGCATCGATCCACGCCATCAGTACCATCGGCCCACCCGCTTCCGGCAACACCGCCGCCGCCCGTGCCAGCCAGGGCTCGTAGAAGATATTGGCGCTGGACGATGCCGCGGCGAGATCGTCCCACGCGACGTCTGCTGCCGCAGGAACGGTGAGCCCGGCGGTCAATTCAATGCGCAGTGCGCCATCTGTATCATCGCCTCGTGCCATCCCGCCCGTCTCGCGCTCCCTGTCGGGAACGGCGCTACCGGCAAATGATTAAAACCCATTGCACGGGCGAGAAGTGGAAGAGGAAGAGTGCAGGTAGAGCCGAAGCGCCGCCGCTGATCTCAGGCGCGTGGTCGTGTTCGTCGCTCATTAAGAGCCCCCCGGTTTCACTACTGGACCGCAAGCCGGGGGGCTCAATGGCGTTCTGCAAATTCGCTCAGCGTTCGTCGGCGAACGCCTGCAGTGCAGCAGCGAATGCTACTGGTTGATCGAGCATGACAAAATGCGCTGCGTCGCCGATCGGCACAAAGGTAGCATTTGCTGCCTTGCCATAGGCGCTGCGATAGAGTGCCTCGGCACGTACTGCAGGGAGTGCGTCCGACCACGGATAGACGATGGTGAGCGGCGTTGTGATGTTCGCCATGTCGGGCCGAAGGTCGGTGGTCAGATCCTCGTACAATGCCTGTCCGGCGACGCGCGGATCGGCAGCGAGCACCCACGCTTTCACCTTGCCGCGCGATGTCGGCTTGAGCGCCAGGCCGTTCGCCGTCGCCTCGGCAGTTGCCGAGTCGGCCGGCTTGCCATAGCTCGCCACCATCCGGTCGCGCATCGTGGCGGCCTGCGGTGCCATCATCTCCACGGTCGCGCCGGGGACAAAGATCTCGCCGACATACGGCAGCGAATCGACGATCATCGCCCGCGCGACATGGTCCGGATGTGCCTTCGTCCACATCAAGGCGACGAGCCCGCCCATGGAATGACCTACGATCGCAGGTCTCGTAATCTTATGCTCGGTCACGAAACGGTCGAGATCGGCGACAATCCCATCGAGCATCCCGGGCTGCAGGTTCTTGCCCGGGGCATCACCGCCAAAGCCATTTACCTGTACCAGATAGACGCGGTGCGTGCGGGCGAGCACGGGCACCACATCGTCCCATACGGCGCGCGCCGAGGAAAGCCCGGGGATCAGGATCACCGGACTGCCCCTGCCGGCGGTGGCAATGGAGATGTGCTCCATCTGCGTCATCACCGGATCGATACGGAGGGCGGAATTGGCATCGGTCGGAGCGGGCGTGGTCTGGCAGTGCGCCGCTGCAGGATGGAGCACGACCAGCAAGGTGAAGGCGGTGGCGAGCAGGCGAGCTTTCAGGTGCGTGATCATTGGCTGGACTCCTTCGATGGCGAGGTGAAGATCTCTTCGATGGCGAGGTCGAACAATTCGGCGATGCGGAAGGCGAGCGGGAGCGAGGGATCGTAGCGTCCGGTCTCGATCGCGTTGACGCTCTGGCGGGAGACGTCGAGCCGCTCGGCGAGGTCGCTTTGGCTCCATTCGCGTTCGGCGCGCAGCACGCGCAGGCGGTTCTTCATGGCGCCTCCTCCCGCCGGTCGGACAGCTTGTCGGCCAAGGCCATCGCTGCTTGAGCCACGCCGAACGCGGCACACCAGAGCGGAAAGGCCAGGAAGGTCGGCGGGCTGCCGATGACGTCGGCGAGTTGCAGGAACCCCCATATTGTCGCGGTGGCGAGGAGCACGCCCAGGCCGACGAGCATCGCGGTGACGAGCCGCGCGCGCAGGAAATCGTCACGCTCCTCGGCCAGATAGAAGCCCATGATCGCGATCACCGCAACCAACGGCATTGCGGGCAGGATGGCGAGCACGACCAGAATGGTGCCGCCCGGACGCCAGCGGTCCACCATTAGGTTCGATGCGAACAGCAGCACGACATAACCGAACATCGCGGGCAGGAAACGCCGGAGGTAGCGGCGTTGAGCGGCGTTGTGCTTCATGCCGACACTCCCGTCATCTTGTTGACGCAGGCGCCCAGGCCCAGGCCTGCGAACCACAGCACCGCGATGTAGAAGGACTCGACATGGCCGACCATGCCGAAGCTTTCGAGAAAGCCCCAGATCGTCGCAACGCTGAGCGCGAAGCCGCTGGCGATCAGCGTCTGGCGCACCATCGTCATGCGGACATATTCGTCCTGTTCTTCGATCAAATAGCGGCCGATGGCGGCGAAGACGCCGACGATCGGCAGGGCCGGCAGGATCGCGACGATCCAGGCGCCGATGCCGTGGATCGCCCGGTGATTGAACAGGTAGCCGGCAGCCAGCAACAGCACGGCGTAAACCACGCTCAGCAGGAGTACGCGGCGATTGTAGCGCCGTGCGGCGGCAGTGCGCACCATTGGTCAAGCCTCCTTGGTAGACTGTGAAGGCAACTTTACAGAGTGTACTTCAATGGTGTCAAGCGACCTTTGCATTGTGACAAGGCTGCTGGTGACGAAAATGGCGGTTGTGCTCGCCAAGGCCTGCGGCGTGGCGCTATAGCGGAGCCATGAAATCACTCCTTGCCTTGTGCCTGCTCCTTGCCGCCTGTTCGCAGAGCACCGGCATGGGGAACGAGGCGGCGATCAACGACACGTACGAAGCGATGACGCCGGGCACGCGGCCGGTGCGGATCGGCGAGGGAGGAGCGTCGTTCGCGGCATGCGCCAATGTCGGACGGGTCGTGAATGTCGGAGGCAACGAGCAGCCATATCTGCCGCTACGCGCCGCGCCATTCCAGGAGGCGGATGAACTTCTGCGACTGTCGAACGATGCCCGCTTGTTGGTGTGCACGCGGTCGATCGACCAACGGTGGCAGGGGGTGGTGGTGCCGCCTGCCGATGCGCCGAACACCGACTGCGGCGTTGCGGCGCCCGTTGCGTCTACACGGGACTATGCCGGGCCATGCCGCAGCGGGTGGGTCGCGAGCGCCTTTGTCAGGCTGATCGCCAACTGAGAGTCGCCCATCACCTTGGTTCCAGCCGCCCCTGTGCACAAGATCTCAGGCACGAGTACGGGGTTTTGCACTCCGCATGCATTCAGTTTGGAAATTCGGGTTTGCAGCAGCGCGTGGATTGGGGCATCGAACCACGATCCATCGTCTTCCTGAACTCAGGTTCGGGATCCATGTGCGGACGCCCGTAACGGGCGGTGCTCCTGGGGCTTTTGGCGGGAATGGATGAAGCCCGTTTGCAGGACGGCTGACGAGAGGATGGCATGGCACTCGATCCTGAAACCTTCGACGCCCTAATCGATAGCGTGCGGCGCTTCGTTTCCGAACGGTTGCGTCCGCTGGAAGGAGCGGTCGAGGAGGCGGATGCGATCCCGGCCGATATCGTGCAGGAGATGCGCGACATGGGCCTGTTCGGCCTGTCGATCGCCGAGGACTATGGCGGGCTCGGGCTGACCATGTCGGAGGAAGCGCGGGTAGCGATCGAGCTCGGGCGGACGACGCCGGCTTTTCGATCGAGCTTCGGGACCAATGTCGGGATCGGCTCGCAGGGCCTCGTGATGGCGGGGAACGATGCGCAGAAGGCGGCGTGGCTGCCGCGCATCGCCAGCGGCGAGATCATCACCAGCTTCGCGCTGACCGAGCCCGACGTGGGCAGCGATTCCGGCGCGGTGAAGACGCGCGCAGTGTTCGACGGGCAGGCGTATCGGCTGAGCGGCACCAAGCGCTACATCACCAATGCCGACAAGGCCGATCTGTTCACGGTGATGGCGCGGACCGGCGACGATCCGGGCGCGCGAGGCGTCTCGGCGTTTCTCGTGCCGCGCGAGTCTGCAGGCGTGTCGATCGGGCACCCTGAAAAGAAGATGGGGCAGAAGGGCGCCAAGGTCGCCGATGTGATCTTCGATGACGTGGTCGTGCCGGCGGAGAACCGGCTCGGTGCGGAGGGCGAGGGGTTCAAGATCGCGATGCGCGTGCTCGATCGCGGGCGGTTGCATATCTCCGCGGTATGCGTGGGCGTGGCGGAGCGGCTGATTGCGGATTGCGTGGCGTATGCGACGACGCGGACGCAGTTCGGCAAGCCGATCGCCGAGCATCAATTGATCCAGGGGATGATCGCGGATTCGAAGACCGAGGCATTGGTCGCGCGCGCGATGGTGCTGGAGACGGCGGCGTCGAAGGATGCCGGGCGCGACGTGGTGATGGAATCGGCGGCGGCGAAGTATTTCGCTTCCGAGATGGTCGGGCGGGTGGCGGACCGGGCGGTGCAGATTTTCGGCGGCGCGGGCTATATCGCGGATTACGGGATCGAGCGGCTGTACCGCGATGTGCGGCTGTTCCGGATCTATGAGGGGACGAGCCAGATCCAGCAGATCATTATCGCGCGCGAGACGATCAAGCGGGGTGGGTGACCTTCTCCCTCTCCCCGCTGGGGAGAGGGCAAGCGAGCGAAGCGACGCGCGGGAGAGGGGCCGTGCGGCGTGCTTTCATTACGGCCCCTCTCCCCGACCTCTCCCCGACGGGGAGAGGGAGAAGAAGGAAGATACCATGGACACGAGCAACCTCTTTCGCCTCGACGGACGCACCGCGCTGATCACTGGCGGCAGCCGTGGAATTGGCAAGATGATCGCCGCAGGCTTCATCGCGCAGGGGGCAACGGTCTATATCTCCGCGCGCAAGGCTGAGGCATGCTTTGCCACCGCGGCGGAACTGGGTGAGCGCTGCATCGCGCTGCCGCAGGACGTGTCAACCGTCGCCGGATGCAAGGCGCTTGCGGCCCAGTTGGCGGAGCATACCGACAGCCTTGACATCCTCGTCAACAATGCCGGCGCCGCGTGGGGCGAGCCGTTCGAGGATTTCCCCGAAAAGGGTTGGGACAAGGTCATGGACCTCAACGTGAAGTCGCCCTTCTTCCTCTCTCAGGCGCTGCACGACGCGCTGAAAAAGGCTGCGCGGCGGGATCGGCCGTCCAAGGTGATCATGATCACGTCGATCGACGGGCAGCGGCTCAACCCGTGGGAGACGTACAGCTATCACGCGTCGAAATCGGCGCTGATCTATCTCACCAAGCGGATGGCGGCGCGGCTGGTGCGCGACGCGATCAACGTGACGTCGATTGCGCCGGGCGCGTTCGCCAGCGAGATGAACAAGGCGGCGCGCGATCATGGCGATGCGATCGCCAAGGGCATTCCGGCCGGGCGCATCGGGCTGGACGAGGACATGGCCGGCGCAGCGATCTTCCTGGCGAGCAGGGCGGGGGATTATGTCGTGGGGGATACGATCACGGTGGACGGCGGGCTGGTCAATGCCGCGCTGGGTACGTCGATTGATGCGTGACTAATTCCTCCCCCAGCTTCGCTGGGGGAGGGGGACCATTTGCTTCTTCAGCAAATGGTGGAGGGGTTCTGGCGCCGAGCGCAGCATTTGTGGCGTACCCCTCCACCATCGGGCTTCGCCCGACGGTCCCCCTCCCCGAGACAAGCTCGGGGAGGAATTTAGGTGGTCGCTTGCGGATGGTGCGGTTCGAGGATCAGCGTCTTGCCTTCGACGCGCCAGCTCTTCAGGCGCGACAGGAAGTTCATCCCCACTACGCTCATCTCGCCGAAGGCCGGCGATACCACCACCGGCAAATCCCGCGCGACGACATTGCCGATGCGCAGTTCGGCAATCACCGCGGTCTGGGCGTTGATCGAGCCGTTGGCGGTTTGCAGCACGACCGGGAACAGCGGAGTCTTGATCTTGAGCCGCATCGCCCGCGCAGCATCGCTCGACAGCGCGGTGACGGTTGCGCCGCTGTCGACCAGCATGCGCTGCTCGATGTCGGCGACCTTCACGCGGACCCAGAAATGGCCGTCGCGCGCCATCGGCACGCGCATCTCCTTGCCGACGACCTGCTGGCCCTGATCGCCGAGGTTGAACGCCTTGGCGACGGTGTCGAGCCCGGGGTCGAAACTGGCGCGCTGCGTGAACAACGCGATCGACACGGCGATCAGGCCGATCGTCATGAGCATTCCGAGGATGCGGATGCGGCGCGCAAGCACGACCAGCACGGCGACGCCGGCGACGATCAGCCAGAAGTTCGGGATGCTGGTGAAGGTGGTGACGATATCGTTCATGGGACGCACGATATGTATGCGTGATGCGCGGCGTTGCTAGGGCTTGTCTCCCCTCCCTGGAAGGGAGGGGTAGGGGGTGGGTCGGTGCCGGCGTCGCTCAAAGGACGAACCCACCCCCGGCCCCCTCCCTTCCAGGGAGGGGAGGTAGAGTCAGCGCGCGATGCCGCCCGCTGCCAACACCGCCAGCGTCACAAGCTCGCTCGCCGTGCTGGTCATCGGCGCGACCTGCACCGGCTTCTCCATACCAATCAGCATCGGGCCGATCACGGAATCGCCGCCCAGTTCGCGCAGCAATTTCGCCGAGATGTGCGCCGATTGCAGGCCCGGCATGATTAGCACGTTGGCCGGGCCAGAGAGGCGCGCGAACGGATAGTTGGCCAGCTGCTTGGGGTTGAGCGCGACGTCCGGCGCCATTTCGCCTTCATATTCGAAGCCGACCTGGCGGCCGTCGAGCACCGTCACGGCATCGCGGATATTGTCGAGCCATTCGCCCTTCGGGTTGCCGAAGTTCGAGTAGCTAAGGAACGCGACGCGCGGTTCGTGGCCCATCAGCCGCGCGACGGCGGCGGTCTGCTCAGCGAAATCGGCAAGCTGTTCCGCGGTCGGGCGTTCGTTCACCGTGGTGTCGGCGATGAACACCGTGTGGCTCTGCCCGACCAGCAAGTGGATGCCGAATGGCGTCTTGCCCGCCGCCGGATCGATCACGCGGTACACCTGGCGCATCGTTTCGCCATAGGTGCGCGTGATGCCGGTGATCATCGCATCGCCTTCGCCGAGCTGCAGCAGCAAGGCACCGAAGATGTTGCGATCCTGATTGACCATCCGCTCGCAATCGCGCCGCAGATAACCGCGCCGCTGCAGGCGCGCGTAGAGGAAATCGACCATCTTGGGCACGAGCGGGGAGACGCGGCTGTTGTGCAGCTCGAAATTCTCCGGATCCTTGACGCCCAGGGCACGCAGCCGATCGGGCACGTCGTCGCGACCGACCAGGACCGGCGTGCCGTAACCGCCTTCGCGGAACGCGATCGCCGCGCGCAGCACGACTTCCTCTTCGCCCTCGGCAAAGATCACGCGCTTGGGATGCGCGCGCGCGCCTTCATAAGCCAGCGTCAGCACCGACGTGGTCGGGTTGAGGCGGGCGCGGAGCGACTGGCGATAGGCCTCCATGTCGAGGATCGGCTTGGTGGCGACGCCCGAATCCATCGCTGCCTTGGCCACGGCGACCGGCACGATCTCCATCAGGCGGGGATCGAACGGCGTCGGGATGATATAGGTCGGGCCGAACGTGTGGTGCACGCCGTAGACTAGCGCCACTTCCTCCGGCACCCTCTCGCGCGCCAGCTCGGCAATGGCATGGGCGGCGGCGATCTTCATCTGGTCGTTGATCCCGGTCGCCCGCACGTCGAGCGCGCCGCGGAAGATGAAGGGGAAGCAGAGCACGTTGTTGACCTGGTTCGGATAGTCCGAGCGACCGGTGGCGACGATCGCATCGGGCCGTGCAGCCATGGCCAGTTCGGGGCGGATTTCCGGCTCCGGATTGGCCATCGCGAAGATGATCGGTGCGGGCTTCATATGCTCGACCATTTCCGGCTTGAGCGCGCCGGCGGCGGACAGGCCGAGGAACACGTCGGCACCGACCAAGGCCTCGGTCAGCGTGCGTGCACTGCTCGTCGTGGCATGCGCCGATTGCCACTGGTTCACGTCGTCGCGCCCCTGATAGATCACGCCGGTACGATCGCACATGATGACGTTGTCGGCGCGCACGCCCATCGCCTTCATCAACTCAGTGCAGGCGATCGCCGCCGCGCCCGCGCCGTTCACGACGAGCTTGATCTCGCTCAGATGGCGACCGGTGATCAGGCACGCATTGATCAGCCCGGCGGCACAGATGATCGCGGTGCCGTGCTGATCGTCATGGAACACCGGAATGTTCATGCGCTCGCGCAGTGTCTGCTCGATGATGAAGCATTCGGGCGCCTTGATGTCCTCGAGATTGATGCCGCCGAAGGTCGGCTCCATCAGCTCGACGGCGTCGATGAAGCGATCGACATCCTCGGTCTTCAGCTCGATATCGATCGAATCGACATCGGCGAAGCGCTTGAACAAAACGGCCTTGCCTTCCATCACCGGCTTGGAGGCGAGCGCGCCGAGATTGCCCATGCCCAGGATGGCGGTACCATTGGAGATCACCGCGACGAGATTGCCTTTGGCGGTGTAATCATAGGCCAGCGACGGATCGTCGGCGATCGCCTGTACCGGAACGGCGACGCCGGGTGAGTAAGCGAGCGCCAAGTCGCGTTGCGTCGCCATCGGCTTGGAGGCGATGATCTCGATCTTGCCGGGCCGTCCCTCCGAATGGAACAGAAGCGCTTCCCGTTCGGAGAATTGCAGGTTGGGATCTTCGGACATGGGGAGGCCTTCTTTTTACGTGGATGTCCTTACGGCCTGCGGGCGACGATGTGAACCATGCTAGGCAAGGGGTTGGGCTCGGTTTATGGCTACACGTATGAAGCACGAACCCGACATCCTTGAAGAGCGCGACCCGGAAGCAGCCGCCATCGTGCGTGCGCGCGCCGATGTGGCGGCCGGGCGGGTGGTACCGCATGAAAAGGTCGCGGCCTGGCTCAAGACCTGGGGGACGGCCGACGAACAGCCGATGCCGCGCGAATGGCTCGAATAGTTTGGTCACGGGCCGCACTGATCAGCGTCAATGACATCAGGGAATATATCCGGCAGTTTGATCCTTCCGCGGCTGAGCGCGTGGCAACGCAGCTGCTCGCAGCGGGCGAAAGCCTGCGTGATTTTCCCAATCGCGGGGCGTTGCGCGATGATGGCTGCCGCACTCTGCCGTCGGTCCAGCCATATTCGATCATTTATGACGTGGTTGGCGACACGGTAAACGTCCTGGAGGTTCGGCATGCCGCCCGCGCCCCGCGCGAATTCGGCCCACGATCATGACATCCCCTCCTACTCCGATGATGGCGCAATACCTGGCGCTGAAGGCAGAGGCTGCGGATTGCCTGCTGTTCTACCGCATGGGCGATTTCTTCGAACTGTTCTTCGACGACGCGAAAATCGCCGCGGCGTGCCTTGATATCGCGTTGACGGCGCGCGGCGAGCATGAGGGCGCGCCGATTCCGATGTGCGGCGTGCCGGTGCACAGCGCTGATGGCTATCTCGCGCGGCTGATCAAGGCCGGACACCGCGTCGCCATTGCCGAGCAGACCGAAAGTCCGGTCGAAGCGAAGAAGCGCGGCGGCAAGACTTTGGTCGGGCGGGCGATCGTCCGTGTGGTGACGGCGGGTACGCTGACCGAGGAAGCGCTGCTGGATGCGCGCACGGCAAATTGGTGCGTGGCGATCGCCGAGGCGGGCGGCGCGGGCGGCGGCGTGGCCATTGCCGCGGCGGACGTGTCGACCGGCCGCTTCGAATTGATCGAGTGCTCGGCTGCAGGTCTGGGTGCCGAGCTGGCGCGGTTGGCACCGGCCGAGACGATCGCGTCCGAGGCGAGCGGCTTTGCCGATCTCGCGACCGTGCTGCGCCCGCGTGGCGAGTTCGACAGCAACACAGCCGAGCGGCGGATGAAGGCGGTATACGGGGTCGCGACGCTCGACGGCTTCGGGCAGTTCAGCCGCGCCGGGCTGTCGGCGGCAGGCGGGCTGATCGCCTATCTAGAGCATAACGCCAAGGGATCGCTGCCCTTCCTGCGTCCTCCGCGGCTGCACCAGGCGGCCGAGCGCATGGCGATCGACGCGGCGACGCGCGAGAGCTTGGAGCTGACGCAGACGGCGAGCGGGCAGCGCAAGGGCAGCTTGCTCGACGCGGTCGATCGCACGGTGACCGGTGCGGGCGCGCGCTTGCTCGCCGCCGACATCGGTGCGCCGCTGATGGCACGCGACGATGTCGAGGCGCGGCTGGATTTGGTGCAACTGCTGGTCGATGACTCCGCGCTGCGAGAATCGCTGCGTACCACGCTTCGCGGGTTGGCCGATATCGGGCGCGCCGTCGGGCGGCTGGCGGCCGGGCGGGGTAGCCCACGCGATCTCGGGCAGTTGCGCGATGGGCTGGACGGCGCGTGGCGGTTGGGCGAGCGGCTAGACCGGATCGCGGTGGCGCCACCTTTGCTCACAGGTCTCGCGCCGCGGCTGCGCGGGCATGGCAGCCTCATCGACCTTCTGGCGCGGGCGCTGGTACCGGCACCGCCGATCGATGCGGCGCAAGGCGGCTACATCGCCGAGGGCTATGATGCCGCGCTCGACGATCTGCGTGATGCGGGCGCCGGCGGCAGGCGCGCGATCGCGGCGCTGGAGGCGGACTTCCGGGCCCGTACCGGCGTCGCGCAGCTCAAGATCCGGCACAATAACGTGCTCGGTTATCATATCGAAGTCGCGGCCAAGAATGCCGATGTGCTGATGAAGCCGGAGAGCGGCTTCACGCACCGGCAGACGATGGCAGGGGCGGTGCGATTCAATGCCCCCGAGCTGCATGAGGTCGCGGTGAAGGTGACGCAGGCGGGGGCACATGCGCTGGCGGCGGAGGCGGCGCATCTCGAGGACCTGACCGCCGCCGCCCTCGATCGGCGCGAGGAAATCGCCGCGACGGCAGATGCGTTGGCGCGGCTGGATGTCGCGGCGGGGCTGGCGGAGCGTGCGGTCGAAGGCGGCTGGGCGCGGCCGGCATTGGTTGATCATGCCTGTTTCGACATTGCCGGCGGGCGGCACCCGGTGGTCGAGGATGCGCTGGCGAAGCGCGGGGAGCGGTTCGTCGCCAACGACTGCCGGTTGTCGGAACAGTCGCGATTGTGGCTGGTGACGGGGCCGAACATGGGCGGCAAGTCCACCTTCCTGCGCCAGAACGCGCTCATCGCTGTGCTGGCGCAGGCCGGGAGCTACGTGCCCGCGACATCGGCGACCCTGGGGCTCGTCGATCGCTTGTTCAGCCGCGTCGGCGCGTCGGACAATCTCGCGCGCGGCCGATCGACCTTCATGGTCGAGATGGTCGAGACGGCGGCGATCCTGGCCCAGGCGACAGCCAAGTCGTTCGTCATCCTCGACGAGGTCGGACGTGGCACGAGCACCTATGACGGGCTGGCCATCGCCTGGGCGGTGGTCGAGGCGATTCATGAGGACAATCGCTGCCGCTGCCTGTTCGCCACGCATTACCATGAGCTGACCCGCCTGGCGGAGCGCTGCGATGCGCTGACGCTACACCATGTCCGCGCGCGGGAGTGGAAGGGCGAACTGGTGCTGCTGCACGAGGTAAGCGAAGGGCCGGCGGATCGCTCCTATGGCTTGGCGGTGGCGCGGCTGGCGGGGCTGCCGCCAGTCACGATCGCCCGGGCGAAATCAGTGCTGGCGAAGCTGGAGGCGGGGCGCGCCAAGACCGGTGGGCTGGCCGCCGGGCTGGACGATCTGCCGCTCTTCGCCGCGCTGCAGGAGGCGGCAGAAGAGGAATGCGACGCGATCCGGCGCGAAGTCGAGCAGATCGATGTCGATGCGCTGACCCCGCGCGAGGCGCTGGACGTACTCTACAAGCTGAAGGCGCTCAGCCGCGAGGGCTGAGCGCCTGTCAGATCACCGGCAGCGGATCTCGCTCTGGTTCTGCTCGACCGCGCGGCCGGCCACCGCACCCAATGCACCACCAAGCAACGTGCCGACCGTACGCGACCGACCGCCATCGATGACATTGCCGAGGATACCGCCACCTGCCGCGCCGAGGATCAGCCCGGTCGTGCCGTCGCTGCGCTTGCAGTAATAGCGGCCGTCGGTGCCGCGATACACGCGCTCGTCGGAGCTCAGCGTCCGTTCCTGGTAATTGCCGCCAGCGCGATAATAGCGCGATGGTTCATAATTCGGCTCGGCGCGGTCGTCATCGTCGTAGCGTGAATTGTCATACTGGCCGTTCAAGCGCTGATCGTCATAGCGCGGATCGTAAGCGGGTGCCTGGCGGTATCCGCCGCCGGTGCCGCCACGGCGGGAAACTGCGGCCTGATACCGATCGAACTCGCCGCGAAACGTCTGCATCTCGCTGTTGAAACGGCTCTGCGCGGCGGCGAAGCGTTGGCTTTCCTGCGCCGTCTGCGCCGTGGCGGGAGCGGTGGCGATCATGCCGGCGGCAACCACGCCAAGAAGAAGCTTTGCCCGTATCATCTCTGGTCTCCATCAAGAACTGGACGTGTAATGATCGATGCATCGCCTTCGTTGCATGAACGGAGGCTGCACGTGACGTAGGCGGCATAATCGCTTATCGGCAACGGCATGTCAGGCCGCTTCGACACGCTTCCCAACCGCCGCACGATCATCGATCGACGTGCCGTTGCCGAAACGCTGATGGCGGTGCCGGGCGAAGACCGAATGGCACTGCGCGGTGCGGCGGTGCCGATCCTCAAGGCCGCGCTGGATGCGGGGCGCGTGGAGATCGAGCGGCGTCTGATCGAGCATCCCTCGCGCGGGCTGGAATCGGCGGCGGCGCAGGCGTTCCTGACCGATCAGTTGCTGCGGCTGATCGCCGATTTCACGTGCCAGCGCCTGTACCCGGTCGGCAACGCCACGGCGGGCGAGCGGCTGACGCTGATCGCGGTCGGCGGCTATGGGCGCGGCGAGATGGCGCCTTGGTCCGATCTCGACATTGGCTTCCTCACCCCCTGGAAGCAGACCGGCTGGGCCGAGCAGGTGATCGAAACCATGCTCTACACCTTGTGGGATCTGGGGTTGAAGGTCGGGCATAGCAGCCGCTCGCTGGACGACATGGTGCGGCAGGCCAAGAGCGACATCACCATCCGCACGGCGCTGTTGGAGGCGCGCTATGTGTGGGGCGATGCCGGACTGTACGAGGAAGCGGCGCGACGCTTCAAGGCGGAGGTGCAGACCGACACGCGCGGCTTCATCGCCGACAAGCTGGCCGAGCGCGACGTGCGGCACAAGAAGATGGGCGATACGCGGTATGTCGTCGAGCCGAACGTCAAGGAAGGGAAGGGCGGCTTGCGCGATCTGCACACGCTCTTCTGGATCGGGAAATACGCCTATAACGTGCAGCGCGCGGCCGAACTGGTCGAGGCCGGGCTGCTGACGCCGCACGAATATCGCCAATTCCACCGCGCCGACAATTTCCTGTGGGCGGTGCGTTGCCACCTGCACAGCATCGCACGTCGCGGCGAGGATCGCCTGACCTTCGACCTGCAGCGCGACATCGCCGAGCGGATGCGCTTCGCCGACCGGCCGGGCAAATCGAGCGTCGAGCGCTTCATGCAATATTACTTCCTGCAGGCAAAGATGGTCGGCAACCTGACCGGCGTTTTCCTGTCGCATCTGGACGAGAAGTTCGCCGCACGCGGGCGGCGTTTCGGGCTGCCGATGCTGACGCGGTCGCCGCGCAAGCTGCACGGCTTCACCTTGGTACGCGGGCGGCTGGCGCTGCCCTCCGACGACTTCCTGGCCAAGCAGCCGGTGCGGCTGATCGAGATGTTCGCGCTGGCCGACAAATACGGGCTGGAGATCCATCCCCTGGCGATGCGCGCAGCATCACGCGATGCCAAGCTCGCCGACGATCTGCGTCGCGATCCAACGGCCAACGCCTTGTTCCTGGATGTGCTGACCTCGCCACGCGACGGGGAACTCGTACTACGATGGATGAACGAAGCGGGCGTGTTCGGCCGTTTCGTGCCGGATTTCGGCCGCGTCGTCGCGCAGATGCAGTTCGACATGTATCATCACTACACGGTCGACGAGCATACCATCCGGGCGATCGGCCTGCTCGGCAAGATCGAACATGGCACGCTGGTGGAGGATCACCCGCTGGTCACCGAGATCTTCCCGCAGATTGTGTCGCGCCGGGCATTGTACGTCGCGGTGCTGCTGCACGATATCGCCAAGGGCCGTGGCGGCGATCATTCGATCTTGGGAGCCGAAGTCGCCGAGCGGCTGTGCCCGCGTTTCGGCATGACGCCGGCCGAGACCGAGACGGTGGCGTGGCTGGTGCGGCATCACCTGCTGATGTCGGCCACCGCGTTCAAGCGCGACCTGTCGGACTTCAAGACGATCCTCGATTTCACCGACGTGGTGCAGAGTCCCGAGCGGTTGCGCCTGCTGCTCGCGCTGACCGTCGTCGATATCCGCGCGGTGGGGCCTGGCGTGTGGAACGGCTGGAAACGGCAATTGCTGTCCACGTTATACGAATCTGCCGAGGAGGTGCTGCGGCTGGGCCACAAACAGAAAGGCAGGAGCGAGCGGGTCGCGGTCAAGCAGGCGGCGTTGCGGAGCGCGCTCGATTGGGACGACACGCGCTTCGAGGCCTTGGTCCGGCGCCTGCCCGAACCCTATTGGGTGGCCGAGCCGGACGATGTGCTGGTGCGCAATGCCAGGCTGATCGAGAGCGCCGGCGATGCGCAGCTGTCGATCGGCGCGCAGGTCTATCCCGATCGTGGCGCGACATTGGTGACCGTCTATGCCGCCGATCACCCCGGGCTGTTCTATCGCATTGCAGGCGCGATCCATGTCGCGGGTGGCAACATCATCGATGCGCGCATCCACACCACGCGCGATGGCATGGCGCTGGACAATTTCCTCGTCCAGGATCCGTTCGGGCGCCCGTTCGATGATGCGGGGCAGTTGCAGCGGCTGCGCACCGGCATCGAGGATGCACTAGCCAATCGCGGACGGCTGGCCGACCGATTGAAAGCCAAGCCACTGCCACGCCCGCGTGCGGAAGCGTTCGACATCGCCCCCAATGTGCTGATCGATAACAAGGCGTCGAACCGCTTCACCGTGATCGAGGTGAATGCGCGCGACCGACCGGCGTTGCTGCACCAGCTGGCGCACGCGCTGTTCCAGTCCAAGGTGACGATCCATTCGTCACACGTCGCGACGTATGGCGAGCGCGCCGTGGATACCTTCTACCTGACCGATCTCACCGGCGACAAGATCAATGGAACGTCGCGGTTGAGGGCATTGGAGCGCCGGCTACTCGACGCCGCAGCGGGCAACGATATGGTAGAGGCGGCATAGCAACAGGGAGACGCGACATGCCGGTGCTGGGTATTGGTGGGCTGTTCTTTCGTGCGCGCGATCCGGACGGTCTGTCCGCCTGGTACCGCGAGCATCTCGGCGTTGGCGCGGGCTGCGTGGCGACCGAAGGCGCGACGCCGGACGAATGGAGCTGGCAGGCCGAAGGCGGGCCGGTGATGTTCGCGCCGTTCAAGGCGGACACGGACTACCTGCCCGAGGGCAAGCAGTTCATGCTCAACCTGCGCGTGCTCGATCTCGATTCACTGCTCGAGCAACTGAATGCAGCTGGGATCGAGGTGATCACCAAGCCGGAGTGGAACGACCCGTCGGTCGGCCAGTTCGCGCGGGTGCATGATCCGGAGGGCAATGCGGTGGAATTGTGGGAGCCGCCGGTCCGCTAGCCGCTCTGCAGTACCCCGGCGAAGGCCGGGGCCCAGTAGTGGAACGATCATCGGCTGGTGTGGCGCGCGGTTAGCTGAACCTTCGCTACTGGACCCTGCCTCCACCGGGGTACAATGATATGAAGGCCCGCCCCTCTGGCGGAGGCGGGCCTTCCTTTTCTAGGCGTGGATCAGAAGCGCGAGCGCAACGTGATGCCGTAGGTGCGCGGTTCGGCGAGGAATGCCGAATATAGCGCATTCGCCGTCCCGCCGAAGCTCGCGACATTGGCCGACGATCCTGCGCCCTGGAACGGGGTGTTGAACGCGACCTGGATGTAATCCTTGTTGAACACGTTCTGCGCCCAGAATTCGATCGCCCATAACTGATCGCGCCCGCGCAGGCCGATGCGGGCGTTGACCAGGGCGAACCCGTCCTGCTTCTTCTCCGGGGCGAGATCGGAACCGGTGTTGAAGTCGGAGCTCAGGCGGCTGTCGATGTACACTAGGCCCGACAGGCCGTTGGAGCCGATATCCGGCGTCCAGGTCGCCGCGGTCGTCACGACATGCTTCGGCGCATTCGACAATTGGCTGCCCGGCAGCAGGAACAGTGCCGGATCAAGCGCTTCACCCTGTGAATTGCCGACCAGGTTCTTGCGGAAGAACGTGTCCGAATAGGTGTAGCCCGCGGTGAAGGTGACGTCGCGCGATGGGCGCAGCGTGCCTTCCAGTTCGACACCCTGCGAGATCACGCCGCGCTTGTCGGCATCGCCGACGCATGTGCCGTTGCCCGCCACATTGTCGGTATCCGCACCGTTCAGGCTGTTCGAGCAGGCCTGGATGTTCTGCACCACGAACACCGAACCGTTGAAGGTGTTGAGCTGGAAATCCTGGAACTCGGCGCGGAACGCCGCCACGTTCAGGCTGAACATCGGGGTAGTGTATTTCGCGCCGATCTCGAAGCTGTTGACCTTCTCCGCATCGAAGCGGAGCCCTGCCGCATCGGCGTTGCTGCGCGGCGAAAACACGCCGTTCAGCCCGCCGAGATCGGAGCGATCGAGATTGTAGCCGCCGGCTTTGTAGCCCTTGGCGAAGGAGGCATAGGTCAGCAGGCGCGGCGTCGGCTTCCACGACACGACGGCGGTGCCGGTGACTTCGCTGTCCTTGAAGCTGTCCTGCAGGTCGAGCGCGTTGAGCGTCGACGACGAATTGCCGGTACAGGTCAGCGTGACAATACCGCCGGCAAGCGTGCGGATCGTGCCGTTCACGCTCGGTGCCAGCAACCCGCCGAGTGCTGCCTGCTGGGCCGGGCACACGGTGTTGTTGTTCTGGAAATCGCCGTTGAAGCTCTTCTTCTCACGCGTGTAGCGCGCGCCCAGCGTCAACGACAACGTGTCGGTGACGTGGATGATGTTGTGCGTGAACGCGGCGAAATTCTCGCTGTCCTGGCGATACAAAGCACGCTGGTCGCCAAGGTTGTTGAGCGTTGACAGCCGATCGAGCCCGTTGAGCAAGGTCGAGGTGTTCGCGGCGGCAGTCGCGGCGGGCACACCGCCGAGCAACTGGACACCGGTCAATTGCGTGTTGAGCGTCGCACGACCGGCGGCCGAGAGGCAGCCCGGTGCCGTATTGTTCTGCAACGCGGCGATCGGGCTGACGGTGGCGACGATCCGGCAGGCAGCGAAGGCGCCATAATCCGCACCGAACACGACGTTATCGACGAGCCGCAGCTTCTCCTTGGAATAGAAGCCGCCGACCAGCCAGTCGAGCTTTTCGCCAAATGCGGAGCCTTGCAGCCGCGCTTCCTGCGTGAAGGTGTGGAACTGGCGGTAAGCGTTGCCGTCATCGGCGCGGTGCGTCAGATCGATGTTGGTATAATCGACGTCACCCGCATTGCCGGATTTGTACTCGCGATACGCGGTGATCGAGGTGAGCGTCGCGCCGCCCAGATCCCAATCGGCCTGCAGCGATCCGCCATAATCCTTGGTCTTGTTGCGGAACGTCTGTCCCGGCGTCACCGCCACCTGGCGGTTGAACGGATCGGGCGTGTTGCCGGCGAGCGGATAGGCCGCACCCTGACGCCGCAGGATATCGACGATGCGATTCGAAGCGGCGGTCGCGACCGCACGGTCGCCGTTGACGTTGGCCACGGCATTGGCGGTCGGATCGAACGTCTCGGCCTGGTTGTAATAGACCGCGCCGCAGCAGCTTTCGTCGCGATGCGAATAATCGCCGATCAGGCGGAAGCTTAGGTCTTCGGTCGGCTTGAACAGCAATTGGCCGCGGACGAAGTAGCGGTCGCGGTCGTTGACGCGCGATTCGCTGCCGCCGCCTTGCGTGACGTTCTTGTAGAAGCCGTCACGCTTGACGAACACGCCATCGATCCGCGCGGCAAGCTTGTCGCCTGCGATCGGACCGGTCAGGCCGATCGCCGCACGCTTCTGGTCGTAATTGCCGTAGGTGAGCTCGGCATTGCCGCCGAATTCGAATTCCGGCGCGCGGGTGATGATGTTGATCAGGCCGGCCGAGGCATTGCGGCCGAACAGCGTGCCCTGCGGCCCGCGCAGCACTTCGACGCGATCGATCTCACCCAGTTCGTTGAGGCCCACACCGGTGCGGCTGCGATAAACGCCGTCGATGAACACTGCGACCGAGCTTTCGAGACCCGGATTGTCGCCGACCGTGCCGATGCCGCGAATACGCGCCGAGGCGTTCGATTCGTTGCCCGTCGAGGAGATGAGCAGCGACGGTGCCAGCTGGTTGAGCGAGCGGATGTCCGAACCGCCGGAATTCTGCAGCGATTCCTGGCCGACGGCGGAGACGGCGATCGGCACGTTCGACAGGCGCTCGGCACGGCGCGTCGCGGTGACGATGATGTCACCTTCGTTGATCTCTTCGGCTGATGTAGCCTGCGCATCCTGCGTGGTGGTGGGTTCGGGGGCGGCTTGCGAGGCGGGCACTTCCTGCGCGAAGGCAGGGACGGCAAGCGTCAGCGTAGCAACGGACAACAGTAGCGCGGTTTTGCGCATCTAGACCTCTCCTGGTATTTTTTATTTGGTAGCGCTTGTAGTCATAAAGCGCGCTGAACCAGGAGGTCCAACTAAAAATCCGCGGAAATCTGCCAGTTCTGGCCGATCCGGCTCTAACTACGCAGGGCAAGATTGCGCTTGGCGTGGCCAAACGCATGTCGGACGCTACGGAAAGGGGGGATCGGTCGGCGGCATGCGATCGACACGTGTCGTATCTGCACGCCGCCAATCGGCGTCGATTTTACTTCGGCGCGAGCACCATCAGCATCTGACGGCCTTCCATGCGCGGATAGGCCTCGACCTTCGCGACTTCGGTGACGTCCGCCTGCACGCGCTGCAGCAGCGCCATGCCGAGCTGGCCATGGCTGAGCTCACGGCCGCGGAAGCGCAGCGTGATCTTGACCTTGTCGCCTTCGTCGATGAACTCGTGAACCTTCTTCATCTTCGTATCATAATCATGATCGTCGATGTTCGGACGCATCTTGATCTCCTTGATCTCCTGCGTCTTCTGGCTCTTGCGGGCGAGGTTCGCCTTCTTCTGCGCCTCGTACTTGAACTTGCCGACGTCCAGGAACTTGGCGACCGGCGGATCGGCATTGGGCGACACTTCGACCAGGTCGAGACCGACCTCGCGCGCCTGCTCCATTGCCTCGCGGGTGTACATCACGCCGAGATTCTCGCCCTCTCCGTCGATCACGCGGACCTTGGGCGATACGATGAATTCGTTGAAGCGAGGGCCGTTCATCGGCGGCGCCTGCCGGGTCATTGGGGGTCGGATAGGTATAGCTCCTGAGGTTGTTGACAGATGTATATAGTCTTTTTCGGCGTGCGGTGAAAGGTGTGGGTGCAATGCCGTTGCATCATCCCCTCGCCGTCACCCCGGACTTGTCCGGGGTCCACTGTCCCGGAATCTTAGCGGCTGGTAAGCTGGGGCGCCGGGGACCCCGGAACAAGTCCGGGGTGGCCGGGAGGCCGCTTTATGCGGGGCGCTTAAAGATCCGGCGCCTTCGCATCCGCGACCAGCTTGGCGATCACCTCATCCAGGCCGAGGAATTGCTGCCGGTCGCTGCCGAGTTGACGAAGCGCCACGGTGCCTTCCTCCGCCTCGCGTTTGCCCACCACCAGCAGGTTCGGCACCTTGGCCAGCGAATGTTCGCGCACCTTGTAGTTAATCTTTTCGTTGCGCAGATCGGTCTCCACCCGCAGCCCCGCGGCGCGCAGCTTCGCCGTTACTTCGGCCGCATAATCGTCGGCATCCGACACGATCGTCGCGACCACCGCTTGCACCGGCGCCAGCCACAGCGGGAAGCGACCGGCGTGATGCTCGATCAGGATGCCGAGGAAACGTTCGAACGTGCCGAGGATCGCGCGGTGCAGCATCACCGGGCGGTGGCGCTCGCCATCCTGCCCGACATACGACGCGTCGAGTCGCTCGGGCAGCACGCGGTCCGACTGGATCGTGCCGACCTGCCACGTCCGCCCGATCGCATCGGTCAGGTGGAACTCGAGCTTTGGCGCATAGAAGGCGCCTTCGCCGGGCAGTTCCTCGAACCTGGCCTTGATCGAGTCGCTGAGGCTCGAGACCATCACCGCCTCGCGCAATTCCGCCTCGGCCTTGTCCCACATCTCATCGCTGCCGAAGCGCTGATCGGGGCGTAGCGCCAGCTTGACCGCATAATCCTCGAACCCGAGATGCTTGTAGACGCTGTCGAGCAGGTCGATGAACTGCGCGACCTCCCCAATCAGCTGATCCTCGCGCACGAACAGATGCGCATCGTCCTGCGTGAATTGGCGCACGCGCATGATGCCGTGCAACGCACCGTGCGGCTCGTTGCGATGACAGCAGCCGAATTCGGCCAGACGCAGCGGCAAGTCGCGATAGGATTTGATGCCCTGGCGGAAGATCAGCACGTGCGCCGGACAGTTCATCGGCTTGAGCGCCATCAGATCGGCGGTGCCGCTGAAGATCGCCGCCGCATCGTCCGTGTTCGGAATCTCGTCCGGCACGACGAACATGTTCTCGCGATACTTGCCCCAGTGGCCGGACTGCTCCCATTGGCGCGCGTCCATCAGCTGCGGCGTCTTCACCTCCTGATAGCCCGCGGCATCGAGCCGGCGGCGCATATAGGCCTCCAACTCGCGCCACAAGATATAGCCCTTGGGGTGCCAGAACACGCTGCCCTGCGCTTCGGACTGGAGATGGAACAGGTCCATTTCCTGGCCGATCTTGCGGTGATCGCGCTTGGCCGCTTCCTCGAGCATCAGGAGATGCGCATCGAGCTGCTTCTTGTTGAGCCAGGCGGTGCCGTAGATGCGGCTGAGCATCGCGTTGTTCTGGTCGCCGCGCCAATAGGCGCCGGACACGCGCGTCAGCTTGAACGCCTGAGGATCGAGCTTGCCGGTCGAGACCATGTGCGGACCGCGGCACATGTCGAGCCACTGGCCCTGGCGGTAGATCGTCAGTTCCTCGCCATCGGGCAATTCGGCGGCCCATTCGGCCTTGAACGTCTCGCCTTGCCGGGTCCAGGTGTCGATCAGCTGCTGGCGGCTCCACACTTCGCGGATGAAAGGCTCGTTATTGGCGATGATGCGGCGCATCTCCGCTTCGATCGCCGGCAGGTCCTCCTCGGTGAACGGGCGGTCTTTCGGCGCGAAATCGTAATAGAAGCCATCGTCCGTCGCCGGGCCAAAGGTGATCTGCGTGCCGGGGAACAGATGCTGCACGGCTTCGGCCATGACATGCGCGAAATCGTGGCGCGCGAGTTCCAGCGCGTCCTTTTCGTCGCGCGCGGTGACCAGGGCAAGCTGCGCATCCTGCTCGAACGGCCGCATGATGTCGCGCAGTTCGCCATCAACGCGCGCAGCGATCGCCGCCTTGGCCAGCCCCGGCCCGATCGCCGCGGCGATGTCCGCCGGGGTAGTGCCCGGCGCTACCTCGCGGACGGAACCGTCAGGCAGCGTTATGCGGAACATCTCGGACATCGGGGAACGGTTCTTTCGTGCAGGGCAGAGGGGCGGGCTTATGCCTGGAGGCGGTATATAGGCAAGCTTGCGGATGGAGGCGAGGGTTACGCATGGTTGCTGTGCTCCCATCGAAACGCGTCGCCACTTCTATGCTCCCCGGCGGAGGCCGGGGCCCAGTCGCGGCGCAGAAGTTGGTTGACGCTGCGCGGAGTTACCTCGGCCATCTCAACTGGGCCCCGGCCTTCGCCGGGGAACTCCATGAACTCAGGTTTACGCTCAAGCCACCCCGAACGGCACAACGCAATTCGCCGCATAATGGCCGATCTGCGCCCGCCCCAGATACGGCACGCCCATATCCGCGCACCAGCGCACGATCATCTGCTCGGGCGTGTCGTTGAAGACCACGTCATTCTCGATCACGTCCCCCACCACGCCGAGCCGTACCCCGGCCATGCCCTTCAGCTGTGTCGCATGCGCCATCGTGAACAGCATGCGATCGATGCGGTACAAAGGTTCGCTCACTTCCTCGATCATCAGCACATGGTCGGTGAGATCGGGCAGGTATTTCGATCCGATCAGCGCGCTCAGAATCGACAGGTTGAACGCGGCATGCGGCCGCGCATCGATCGAAGGCTCGAGCGAACGGCGATCGCCATTCACCAGCCACGACAAGGAACGCGAGACACATGCTCCGTGATCGTTCTTGCGGCGGATTTCGCTCGGCATCGGCCCGTGCGCCTGGCGCCCGATGCGGCTGGCATAGAGCGCGCCGAGCAGGAACCCCATGTCGGAATAACCGAGATAGGTCTTGTGCTTGGCGGCGGCGCTCAGCTGCGGGATCACCGTGTCGAGGATGCGATTGGCGCCGTAACCACCGCGCGCGAACCAGATCGCGTCGAACGCGGGATCGTTGGCATATTCCAGGAACGCGGTGGCGCGCAGTGAGTCCGCGCCGGCGAAATGCCCGTCGCTCAGGAAGCATTGCGGGTGGAACACGATGTCGACTTCGGGGAAGCTGACCGCGACCAGCGCCTGCATCATGCTGTTCACCGCCGGGTCGATCGGTCGTGCTGGGCTGACCACGCCGATGCGCATGCTGGAAGTGCCTTGTCTTGGGGCGCTTGCCCCGTTGCCGAAATGCCGCGATAGCCCGCGGTCATGGAAACGCGCAAATCCTACTTCTTCGTCGGCGTCGGCGGCTCGGGCATGATGCCGCTGGCGATGATCCTCGCCGGGCGTGGCGAAAGCGTCGCCGGCTCGGACCGCACGCTCGACAAGGGGGCTCTGCCGGCCAAGTTCGCCGACCTCGCCGCCAAGGGGGTACAGTTGTTTCCGCAGGATGGCAGCGGGATTACCTCGCCGGATCAGATCGTCGTCGCCTCCGCCGCGGTCGAGGCGACGGTGCCGGACATTGTGGCGGCGGAAACGGTCGGCGCGGCGCGGATGAGCCGCGCGGAATTGCTCAGCGAGTTGTTCAACGCCAGCGTGCTGCCGATCGGCGTGGCGGGGACGAGCGGCAAATCGACCGTCACCGGCATGATCGGATGGATCCTGCACGCCTGCGGGCGCGATCCCACGGTGATGAACGGCGCGGTGATGAAGAATTTCGCGGCGCCCAATGCCCCTTTCGCCAGCGCGCTGGTCGGGGCGGGGGAGGCGTTCGTCTCCGAGGTCGATGAGAGCGATGGCTCGATCGCGCTCTATTATCCCAAGATCGCGGTGCTCAACAATGTCAGCCTGGATCACAAGAGCCTGGAGGAATTGCGCGACCTATTCGGCACCTTCGCGGCCAAGGCGGTGACGACGGTGGTCAATGTCGGCGACGGCGAATCCGCCGCGCTGGCGATGAGCCTGCCGCGCGAACGCCTCGTTACCTTCGCGATCGACGCCTCGGCCGACCTGCGCGCGGAAAATCTCGTGCCCGAGCCGTTCGCGATTCGCTTCGATCTCGTGAAGGGTGGCGAGCGGCATGAGGTGCGGCTGGCGGTGCCGGGGCGGCACAACGTGTCCAACGCGCTGGCGGCCTTGGGCGCGGTGCGCGCGGCGGGCGTGCCGCTGGCTGAGGCGATCGCCGCGCTTGCCGGGTTCGTGGGGCTCAAGCGGCGCTTCGAGCTGGTCGGCGAGGCGGGTGGCGTCGCGGTGATCGACGATTTCGGGCACAATCCGGACAAGATCGCCGCCACGCTGGAGACGCTGCACGATTTTCCCGGGCGGCTGCTCGTGCTGTTCCAGCCGCATGGCTATGGCCCGCTGAAGGTCATGCGGCGCGACCTGGTGGCGATGTTCGCCGAGCGGCTGGCGGCGGACGACGTGCTGGTGCTGCCCGATCCGGTCTATCAGGGCGGGACCGTCAGTCGGGAGGTGACCAGTGCGGATATCGTCGCGGAGATCGCCGCGACGGGTGCGCACGCCGTCCATGTCGCCGATCGTGGCGGCGCGGCGGCGCATCTCGTGGCGCTGGCCCAGCCAGGAGACCGGATCGTCGTCATGGGGGCTCGCGACGATACGCTCAGCCAACTGGCGGCGGAAATACTGGGAATGCTGCGCTAGCATCCTCGAAGCTGTTCCCCGGCGAAGGCCGGGGCCCAGTCGGTAAGCAGAAGTTGGCGTACGCTGCGCGTCGTAACATCCACCTTTACTACTGGGGCCCCGCGTTCGCCGGGGAACAAGGGGTGGCAGGCTGACACCCCCGGCCCCGTGTGATAACCTGCAACCGCACCATCAACGAGGTAGCCCCATGATCCGTCGCCTGTTCCTCGATCACCCCGCATCGGTCGGTGAGAGTTTCACCGAACATTTCGGCGTGGCCTCCAGCTTCGGCATGACGATGATCGCTGCCGGCCTTGCCAGCCTCGTTCACGCGTTCGTGCCGGCATTGTTCAAGACGACCGGCAGCCGCACCGTCGCGCGGCTCAATCAGCGGATTGTCGACATGCGCGCGGCCAAGGCGGCCGATGAGGCACAGCGCAAGACGGTCGAATACGTCATCTGAAGGCGAGGCGAGGGGGCTTCGTCGTACGGTCAACTCACTTTGTCCTGAAAGGTTCCGCGGTCGGACGCGATGGGGTTTCCACCGCGCCGCCGACCTGCTTTGAGACCCTCACTGAACGAGCGGACCTGAGGGGGTCACATGAAATTCAAGGCTTTAGCAGCGCGTTTTGCGCTAGTGTTATCGTGCGTCCTGATGGGGACCACGCCTGCGGCGGCACAGTTTTGGCAGTGCGCTCCCTATGCCCGTTCGATCTCCGGTATCGACATTCACGGCAATGCTAACACCTGGTGGGGCCAAGCCGCCGGTCGCTATGCCCGCGGCAAGGCGCCCAAGGTCGGTGCCGTTCTGTCGTTCCAGTCGAGCGGCCGCATGCGCCTCGGCCATGTCGCGATGGTCTCGGGTGTCGTCAGCGACCGTGAGGTCAAGCTGACCCACGCCAATTGGTCGCGCCGCGGCGGCATCGAGCGCGACGTACGCGCAGTGGACGTGTCGGCAGCCGGTGACTGGAGCATGGTCAAGGTTTGGTATGCCGCCAATCACGATCTCGGCACCTCGGCCTATCCGGCCAACGGTTTCATCTACTCGGACGGCGCAGCCAAGGGCGGCGATGTCGATCCGCTGCCGCCGGTGACAATGGCGTCCAACGCCAAGAACGCCGGCATCCTCTCGCTGGTCAATCGCACCGCTTTTTGATCCGAGGTGAGGTAACCAGATCGGAGCTGGCTTGCCACGCGCGTGACATTCAGCCCCCTTTCACAAGCTGGCAGCCGCCGTCACCCCGGACTTGTTCCGGGGTCCACCGCGCCGCAAGCTGGTCCTTCAATCCACTACTCTCTGGCCAAGCCGCTTAGTGGACCCCGGAACAGGTCCGGGGTGACGGGCTTGGTTTATGCAACGCACCCATAAACTGATGTGCATCGGCCTTGAACCTGATGTCGCGCATACCCTAGTTTCGCTGCGAACGAGGGGCCCCGGCCCGGCTAGATCTACCGCAGCAGCTTGCGGATAAACCCAATGATCCCCGTCTGGCGCGAGCGCTTCAGCCGTTCCGCTGCCAGGATCGTCTTCACCCCATCGAAGCAGGTCTCGACATCGTCGTTGACCAGCACATAGTCATAGCCATCCCAATGGCTGACTTCGTTGGCGGCGCGCGCCATGCGGGCTTCGATCACGTCCATCGAATCGGTGCGCCGGCCGATCAGCCGCTGGCGCAACTCGGGCATGGACGGCGGCAGGATGAAGACGCGAACCACGTCGCCCCCGGCGAGTTGATGCAATTGCTGTGCGCCCTGCCAGTCGATGTCGAACAGGATGTCGATTCCCTGTTCCAGCGCGTTCCACACCTGCGCTTTGGGTGTGCCGTAGCGGTGATCGAAGACGTGCGCCCATTCGAGGAACTCGTGGTTCGCAACCATCGTGCGAAACGTCTCAAGATCGGTGAAATGGTAATGCACGCCGTCGACTTCGCCGGGGCGGATCGGGCGGGTGGTGTAGGAGACCGACACCTGCAGCTCGGGGTTGGACGCGAGCAGCTTTCCGGCAATGGTCGATTTGCCCGCGCCCGACGGCGAGGAGAGCACGAACATCATGCCACGGCGCTTGAAGCCGTGGGGATCTTCCGGGTTTTCTTGAGCTTCGGGTGACGGCATGCGCGCTAGTGGCGTGGCGATGACCATGGCGTCAAGTCACGAGGCGATAATCGTGTCGCCGGGGCATCATGCCCCGGCGATCCGTACAGTCAGACGGTAGTGTTGCGCCGTGTATCGCGATGCCGGTCATAGGCTTTCTTCGCGACATAGGCACCGCCTAGCGCCAGTCCGAGCGGGCCCATGCGGGTCAGCACGCGGCTGGCGACCAGGCCGATCGCCGCGCCCTTGATCCCGCCACTGCCATCACGACGATCGAGTTCGCGACCGACTAGTGCACCGATGATGCCACGAATCATGCTTTTTCTCCTTCGCCGAACACGGCGCCCTTCAATTCCGTTGCGCCACGCAACACGGCCCAGCCGACCGCGTAGGTAACGGCGATCGGCAATGCGACCTTCAGCACATTGGCGACGATCGCGCCCTTGATCGCGCCATCCGCGGCGCCGTCGTCACCACTCATCGAATCGATCGCGCCACCGATCAGCGCGCCTATGGTCGTTGCACCCACGAGTTTCTCCTTGGTTCGATGGGGAAAGCGCGCGGCGGCGAGAGGAGTTCCCGATCCTCCCCGGAACGGCGAGGTGGCAGCCGCAGACTGACGGAGGGGGTGGGCCGGCAACGGTGCGCGTGAGGAGGCCCGCTCCACCATTTGCTGAAGGAAGCAAACGGTCCCCCTCCCCGTGCCGGGGCGGAGCTAGGTCAGACCATGTCTTCGGCGCGGACGAGGCGGTCGAAGGTGGGTTCGTCAACCAGGCCGAGCGCGAGCCCGGCCTCCTTCAGCGTCAGGCCCTCGGCATGCGCGTGCTTGGCGATCTTGGCGGCGTTGTCGTAGCCGATCTCCGGCGCTAGCGCAGTGACCAGCATCAGCGAGCGGGCGACGAGGTCGTCGATCCGCGCGCGGTTGGGCTCCAGGCCATCGACGCAGCGTTCGGCAAAGCTCTCCATGCCGACGGTCAGCAGATCGATCGAGCGCAGCACGGCCGCTCCGATCAGCGGCTTGAACACGTTGAGTTCGAGGTGCCCTTGCAGCCCGCCGACGGTGACGGCCGTGTGGTTGCCGATCACTTGCGCGGCAACCATGGTCAGCATCTCGCACTGCGTCGGGTTCACCTTGCCCGGCATGATCGAACTGCCCGGCTCGTTCTCGGGCAGGTTGAGCTCGCCAATGCCCGAGCGCGGACCAGAGCCGAGGAGGCGGATGTCGTTGGCGATCTTGCTGAGCGACACGGCAAGCGTGTTCAGCCGCCCGGAAAAGTCGACCAATGTGTCGTGCGTGGCGAGCGCCTCGAACTTGTTGGGCGCGGTCTCGAACGGGAATCCGGTCAGGTCTGACACGGTGGCGGCAAATGCCTCGGCGAAGCCGTCTGGCGTGTTGAGGCCCGTGCCGACCGCGGTGCCCCCCTGCGCAAGCTTGCTTAGGCCATGCTCGATCAACGGCACGATGCGGGTCCGGGCAAGGCGGAGCTGTGCGTAATAGCCCGAGAATTCCTGCCCCAGGGTGAGCGGAGTCGCGTCCTGCAGGTGCGTGCGACCGATCTTCACGATCTCGCCCCAGGCGGTCACCTTGGTCAGCAGACTGGCCTCCAATTGCTTGATCGCCGGGATCAGCCGATCACGCGCCGTCAGCGCTGCGGCAATGTGCAGCGCGGTGGGAAAGCTGTCGTTGGACGACTGGCTCATATTGACATGATCGTTGGGGTGGACGGGGGACTTGCCGCCGCGCTTCCCCGTCAGCAGTTCATTGGCACGCCCGGCGATCACCTCATTGACGTTCATGTTGCTCTGCGTGCCGCTGCCCGTTTGCCAGATGACCAACGGGAAATGATCATCGAGCTTGCCGGCGGCAACTTCGGCGGCTGCAGTGTCGATCGCATCGGCGATGTCGGCAGGCAGGCCATGATCGCGGTTCACGCGCGCGGCCGCCTGCTTCACCAGCGCCAAGGCATGGACGATCTCGATCGGCATGCGTTCGCGCGCGCCAAACGGGAAGTTTTCGATCGAACGCTGGGTCTGCGCGCCCCAATAGGCGCTGGCGGGAACCTCGATCGGGCCGAACGAATCGGTTTCGGTACGTGTGTCGGTCATGGGCTGCTCCGTCATGCCGGGCCTGTCGCAGCATCCGCTGTGCCACTTGGTCCGTTATGCATGATGTGCGGTGCAGGGTGCGCCGGAACAAGTCCGGGGCGCCGCCAAACTTCGTGGTGAAAGGCAGTCGTGGGAGTAAACCCCATAACGTCGGCCGCGGCGGCGCCGCGCCCCCCGGCGGTTCGCGTCGCTTGCGCGACCGGCGATTAGCGCTCGCTAATCGCCTCGCTCCCTATTTCTTGCGCTTGAAATCCACGGCGACGACGTTCGAACCGTCCTCGACCGGCACCAGCGTCGGGCCGTCATTTTCGGCTTCGTCATGCGGGTCGGGGCCGTCCGGGCCTTCCTGCGCCTGGAAGCGCAGTTCGAAATTTACGCTGGGATCGTGGAAGCCGGTGATCGCTGCATAGGGGATGACCAGCTTGGACGGGATCTGGTTGAAGCTGAGCCCGATCGAGAAGCCGATATCGTCGACCAGCAGATCCCAATAGCGATTCTGCATGACTATCGTCATTTCGTCCGGGAAACGCTCGATCAGCCGCTGCGGGATATCGACCCCCGAGGCCTGTGTCTTGAAGGTGATGTAGAAGTGATGATCGCCCGGCAGGCCACCATTCTCCGCGACCGAACCCAGCACGCGGCCGACCACGGCACGCAGCGCCTCCTGGACGATCTCGTCATACGGAATCAGGCTGTCGGGCATTCCATCGGTCATGTCCCTTGGGTAGCGCGCTTTGGGGGCGGGTCAAGATTGCATGCGCGGGCACACGCGCTATTGGGGTCGCCATGCGCACCGCCACCATCAGCCGCTCGACCAGCGAGACCAGTATCGCCGTCACCGTCAATCTCGACGGGACGGGCATGTACAACGTCTCGACCGGGGTCGGCTTCTTCGATCACATGCTGGAGCAATTGTCGCGGCATTCGCTGATCGATCTCGACGTCAAGACGGTCGGCGACCTGCATATCGACCAGCATCACACGGTGGAGGATACCGGCCTGGCGATCGGCGAGTGCATCGCCCGCGCGCTCGGCGACAAGCGCGGCATCCGCCGCTACGCCGATGCGATCTCGCCGATGGACGAGACGCTCACGCGGGTGGCGATCGACATATCCGGGCGCCCCTGGCTGGTGTGGAAGACCGAGTTCAGCCAGAAGCGGCTGGGCGAAATGGATACCGAGATGTTCGAGCATTTCTTCCATTCCTTGGCGCAGACGGCCGGCATCACGCTGCACATCGAGACGCTGTACGGGCAGAACAACCATCACATCGCCGAAGCGGCGTTCAAGGGTGTCGCCCGTGCACTGCGCGAGGCGGTGGAGATCGATCCGCGCAAGGCCGACGCGATCCCCAGTACCAAGGGCGTGCTGTAAATGGCCGCGCGGCACCGCGCCGACGGGCCGCTATGCCTGATCCTGCTCGATTATGTCGCGCCGCTGGACGAGGTCGACGTGCATATGGCGAACCATGTCGCCTGGCTGAAGCGCGGGTTCGACGAGGGCGTGTTCCTGATCGCCGGGCGGCAGGACCCGCGTGGCGGCGGTGTGATCGTGACGCGTGGGCATCGGCGGGAGGCGGAGGCACTGGCGGTGAGCGATCCGTTCGTGACCAGCGGTGTCGCGACGGCGCAGGTGATTGCTTTCAACGCCAGCTTTGCCGCGCCGGAGATTGCGGCGCTGCTGAAATGAGTGTGGCGCTGATCGATTACGGTGCCGGCAACCTGCATTCGGTGCACAATGCGTTGCAGGCGGCGGGGGCGAGCGACGTGCTGGTCACGGCCGACGCCGATGCCGTGGCCAAGGCCGATCGTATCGTCCTGCCCGGTGTCGGCGCGTTTGCCGCCTGTGCCTCGGCATTGCGCGCGGTGCCGGGGATGATCGAGGCGCTCGAACGGCGCGTCCGCCACGAGGGTACGCCGTTCCTGGGCGTGTGCGTCGGCATGCAGTTGATGGCGGAAACCGGCGAGGAGCATGGCAGCCACCCGGGGCTTGGCTGGATGCAGGGCAGGGTGACGCGGCTCGCGCCGGCCGATCCGGCGGCCAAGGTGCCGCACATGGGCTGGAACGATGTCGTGGCGACTTCCCGCCATGCGCTGATCCAGCCGGGCGAGGCCTATTTCCTGCATTCCTACGCCTATAGCGGCGCCGACATCATTGCCACGACCGAGCACGACGGGCCGGTCACCGCGGCGATCGGGCGCGACAACATGTTGGGGGTGCAGTTCCACCCCGAAAAAAGCCAGCGCTACGGCCTGGCGCTCCTCGAAAGGTTTCTCGCATGGCGTCCCTGATCGTCTTTCCCGCGATCGACCTGAAGGGTGGGCAGGTAGTGCGGCTGGCCGAAGGCGACATGGATCGCGCGACCGTCTATGGCGACGATCCGGCGGCGCAGGCGATGCTGTTTGCGGGGCAAGGCGCGGAATATCTGCACGTCGTCGATCTCGACGGCGCATTCGCCGGCAAGTCGGTGAATGGCGAGGCGGTGGCCTCGATCGTGGCGCAATTTCCGGGCCATGTGCAATTGGGCGGCGGCATCCGCGACCGCGCCGGGATTGAGCGCTGGTTCGATCTTGGCGTATCGCGCGTCGTGATCGGCACTGCAGCGCTCGAAAACCCGGAACTGGTAAAGGAGGCGGCGCGCGACTTCCCCGGCGGGATCGTCGTCGCGGTGGATGCCAAAGACGGCATGGTCGCGACACGCGGCTGGGCGGATGTCTCAACGGTTGAGGTGATCGACATGGCGCGGCGCTTCGAGGATGCCGGGGTCGCATCCTTGTTGTTCACCGATGTCGGGCGCGACGGGATGCTGAAGGGCTGCAACGTTGAGGCGACGGTCGATCTGGCGCGCGCGGTGCGTATCCCGGTGATCGCCAGCGGCGGCGTGAAGGGGATCGGCGAGATCCACGTGCTGGCGCTGCACTCCAAGGACGGGGTGGAGGGCGTGATCACCGGGCGCGCGCTGTATGACGGGCGGCTGGATCTGGCGGCCGCGCTCAGTGTGGCGGCAGCGGCGTGAACAAGCTGCTCACCGCGGTGCTGACGCTGGCGGTGACCGCGTTCTATATACCGCTGCTGCGGAAGCAGGTGCGTGATGGCGTCACGGTCATCCCCCTTGGCGCGTCTCAGCCTATCTCCATCCGCTACGACGAGCATCCTTATGGATTCTGGATTTCGGTCGCAGTCCAGGGCGTGCTGATGGCGCTGCTTGTCTCGGCAAGCCTACTGCTCGCCTGGCAGGGGATCGAACCATGACGGTTCGTGCCCGTGTCATCCCCTGTCTCGATGTGGCGAACGGCCGCGTCGTCAAGGGCGTGAACTTCGTCGACTTGCAGGACGCCGGCGATCCGGTGGAGCAGGCGCGCGCCTATGATGCGGCAGGGGCGGACGAGCTTTGCTTCCTCGACATCACCGCCAGCCATGAGGCGCGCGGTACGATCCTGGACGTGGTGCGGCGGACGGCGGCAGTGTGTTTCATGCCGTTGACGGTCGGTGGCGGGGTGCGTTCGGCCGACGACGCGCGCGCGCTGCTGCTGGCCGGGGCGGACAAGGTCGCGGTCAATTCCGCCGCAGTGGCACGGCCGGAGGTGGTGGCCGAGATCGCCGACCGGTTCGGCAGCCAATGCTGCGTCGCCTCGGTCGACGCGCGGCGGACGGGGGACCGCTGGGAGGTATTCACGCATGGCGGCCGGCGGGCGACCGGGATCGACGCGGTGGAGCACGCGCTGAACCTCGTGCGGCTGGGGGCGGGGGAATTGCTCGTCACCTCGATGGACCGCGACGGGACGCGCAGTGGCTACGATCTCGACCTGATCCGCACGATCGCCGATCAGGTCGCGGTGCCGGTCGTGGCATCGGGCGGTGTCGGCGGGCTGGACGATCTGGTCGCGGGCGTGGTCGAGGGGCGGGCGAGCGCGGTGCTGGCAGCCAGCATCTTCCACTTCGGCGAAGCGAGCATCGCCGACGCGCATTCTGCCTTGGCGGCGGCAGGGGTGCCGGTGCGGCGACCAGTATCCTAACTGTTCCCCGGCGAAGGCCGAGGTCCAGTCGCGGAACAGAGGGAAACTGGCGTCGCGCATGATCATTGCCGATGTCACTACTGGACCCCGGCCTCCGCCGGGGAACCGCAGTGGCGGAATGTTAACCGCGCCCGGCTATGCCGCTGCCCATGCGCACCTTGTTCTTCCTGATCCTGTTCGTCATGCCCACCGCGATCTTCGCCGCGCATACCGGCGTGACGAAGGTGCGCACGCAGCCGGAGCTCTCCGACGTCGCCTTGTTCGTCTTGGCATGCATCGGCGTGTGGATCGTGCGCCGGGCGCTCCGCGCGCGGTTCGCGGCGCGGCGCAGTTCACCGCGTAAGGATTGACCTCGCGCAGCGGTTGCGCCAGCCATGCCGGCATGCCGCAGGATTTTCTGAACACGCTGGAAGCCACGATCAACGCCCGTCGCGGCGCCGATCCGGCGACCTCCTATACTGCCCAATTGTTCGCCCGCGGGCGCGGCAAGATCGCGCAGAAGGTGGGCGAGGAGGCGGTCGAGACGGTGATCGCCGCGTTGCAGGACGATCGCCAGGAATTGGTCGCCGAGGCGACGGACCTGATGTTCCATCTCATGGTGTTGCTGGCGGATGCCGAGCTGGGCCTGGACGACATCCGCGCCGAGATGATGCGGCGCGAGGGCGTGTCCGGGATCGACGAGAAGGCGGCGCGGGGGGCGTGACCCTCGCTTGTAGCCGGTAGCCTTGTGGGTGATGTGGGAGACAGGATGATGCCGATCGACGCGACCAAGCCGTATGACGACCAGAACATCTTTGCCAAGATCCTGCGCGACGAGATCCCGTCGAGCCGAGTCTACGAGGACGAATGGGCGATCGCCTTCCACGATATCAACGCACAGGCGCCGATCCACATCCTGGTGATCCCGCGCGGTCCTTACGTTTCATGGGACGATTTCAGCGAGAAGGGCTCCGCCGAGGAAATCGCCGGCTTCGTCCGTGCGGTCGGCCATGTGGCGCGCGATGCCGGGCTGGTGCCGCGCGGCTATCGCCTGCTCGCCAACACCGGGCGCCAGGCAGGGCAGGAAGTGCCGCATCTGCACGTCCATTTGTTCGCGGGCCAGCCGCTCGGCCCGATGCTGGTGCAACGCTAGGCTCGGGATCGCGTTCGACCCGTCCTCGTCGTCTCCGCGCAGGAGGGGATCCATAAGCTCGGACGTCAAGACTTAGCCGCGAAGTCGGGCGGTATGGATCCCCGCTTGCGCGGGGATGACGAGCTATGCTCGAATGAATAGCCGTGGGACACGTCCGGGTTGCGGGCCTGGGGAGCGGCTCGATCCCCATTAAGGGATTGCGCGTCTTTCATTTGTCATTAGGCTCCGCCGCATAACGAGCCGGGCCACGCGCCGGCCGCTTTGGGGAAAAGCACTACATGATTTTTGGGCGTATCAAGCCACTCGACGCCATCCTGGCGACGGCCGAGAAGAAATCGTTGCACCGATCGCTCGGCTGGTTCCAGCTGACCCTGTTCGGCATCGGCTGCGTGATCGGCACGGGCATTTTCGTATTGACGGCGGCTGGCGCACAGAAAGCGGGTCCCGGCCTGCTGCTCGCCTTCGCCATTGCCGGCGGCATCTGCATCATCGCTGCGCTCTGCTATGCCGAGATCGGCTCGATGATCCCGGTCGCCGGCTCCGCTTACACCTATACCTATACGACGATGGGCGAATTGCTCGCCTGGACCGTCGGCTGGGCGCTGATCCTCGAATATGCCGTCGCGGCTAGCGCGGTGTCGGTCGGCTGGTCGGGCTATTTCACCGGAACGATATTGAACCAGACATTGGGAATACATCTGCCGGCTTGGCTGGCCACCGCGCCGCTGGCGCTGGGCGGCTCGCCTGGCGGGTTCATCAACCTGCCTGCGGTGGTGATCTCCCTCCTCGTCACGTGGCTGCTGATCATCGGCACGAGCGAGAGCGCCAAGGTCAACGCCGTGCTGGTGCTGATCAAGGTGACGGCGCTCACCGCGTTCATCTTCCTCACCTTGCCGTCCGACAAGTTCAACGCCGCCAACTTCAATCCCTTCCTGCCCGCCGGCCTGTTCGGCGGCTTCGGCACCGGGGTCGGCGCAGTCGGTGCGGCGGCGACGATCTTCTTCGCCTATGTCGGCTTCGACGCGGTCTCGACCGCGGCCGAGGAGACCAAGAACCCGCAGCGCAACGTGCCGATCGGCCTGATCGGGTCGCTGCTGTTCTGCACCGTCTTCTACATGCTGGTCGCAGCCGGCGCAGTCGGCACGATCGGCGGCCAGCCGATCATGGGCCCGGGCGGCGTGCCGTTCCCGGCCGGCTCGGAAGAGCTCGCCCGCCAGTGTGCGATGCCGCAATACGCGCAGATGCTGGTCTGCTCGAACGAAGCGCTGGCGCACGTGCTGCGCCAGATCGGCTTCGGCACGGTGGGCAATTTCCTCGGCTATGCGGCGTTCATCGCGCTTCCCTCGGTGATCCTGATCCTGATGTTCGGCCAGACCCGCATCTTCTTCGTGATGAGCCGTGACGGCCTGCTGCCGGAGCGGCTGTCGGCGGTGCATCCGAAGTGGAAAACGCCGTATATCGTGACCGCCCTCACCGGTGCCGCGGTGGCGTTCGCCGCGGCGTTCCTGCCGGTCGGCAAGCTTGCCGACATCGCCAATGCCGGCACGCTATATGCCTTCATGATGGTGGCGATCGCGGTGATGATCCTGCGCCGGACCGCGCCGAACGTGAAGCGCAGCTTCCGCACGCCGATCCTGTGGCTGATGGGGCCGCTGACGATCTTCGGCTGCGTGTTCCTGTTCTTCAACCTGCCGCTGGAGGCGATGCTGGTGCTGCCGGTCTGGGGCGCGGTCGGGCTGGTGATCTATTACGCCTACAGCTACCGCGCGAGCCATGTCGGGCGCGGAATCGTCGAGACGAACGAGGATCTGCCGGCCGACCTGACCGGCATGGGGCACTAAAGCCGGGCTGCCTCTGCGACACGGATACAGAAAAGGCCGGGGAGCGATCCCCGGCCTTTCTCTCGTCTGTTCCCCGGCGAAGGCCGGGGCCCAGGCGGGAAGGTCATCGTAACGGAGCGCCGCGGCTCCTTTCTGCTGCCTCGCTACTGGGCCCCGGCCTCCGCCGGGGAACAGCAGGTTTTCAGTCCAGCTTCGCCGCCAACGCCTTCAGGTCCACCTGCGGTCGCGCGCCGACATGGCTGATGATCTCGGCGGCACATAGCGCGCCCAGCTTCAGCGACTGTTCGATGCTCTTGCCGTTCGCCTGGCCCGACAGGAAGCCGGCGGCGAACAGGTCGCCCGCCCCGGTCGTGTCCACCACGCGATCGACCGGCGCCGCCGGCACCGAAATCGTCTTGCCGCCCGACACGGCGATCGCGCCCTGTTCGCTGCGCGTCACTACCAGCATCGGCACCTGCGCCGCAGCGGCGGCAACGGCTGAGTCGAAATCCTCCTGCTCCATCAGCGCCAGGATTTCGGCTTCGTTGGCGAACATGATGTCGATCAGGCCATCCGCCATCAGCTTGCGGAAGTCGCCGCCGTGCCGCGAGATGCAGAACACGTCCGACAGCGTGAAGGCGACCTTGCGGCCGGCCTTGCGCGCAACCTCGATCGCGGCGCGCATCGCGGCGCGGGGCTCTTCCGGATCCCACAGATAGCCTTCGAGATACAGGATCGCGGCGTCGGCGATCATCGCGCGATCGATCGCCGCTTCGGGCAAGAATTGCGAGGCCCCGAGAAAGGTGTTCATCGTGCGCTGGCCATCCGGCGTGACGAAGATCAGGCAGCGTGCTGTGGTCGGCTCGCCGTCTCGGGCCGCGGTGTCGAACGCCACGTCCATCGCGCGGATGTCGTGCGCGAACACGTCGCCCAGCTGGTCGCGCGCGACCTGGCCGATAAAGCCGCACTTGCCGCCCAGCGCCGCGATGCCGGCCACGGTGTTCGCCGCCGAGCCGCCCGACGCCTCAATGCCCGGGCCCATCTTGTCGTACAGCGCATCGGCCTCTTGCGGCGAGAACATCAGCTGCATCGAGCCCTTGGCCATGCCTTCGGCCGCGAGGAAGGCGTCGTCGGAGTGCGACAGGACATCGACGATGGCGTTGCCGATGGCGACGACGTGATAGGTAGGCGTGGTCAAGATGAGGGCGCTCCTAGGCGGATCAAGTTGTGCTTGGCCGTAGTGAGAGGCGCGCAAGCGTGCAACCAACTCCCGTCCCTGCAAGCGCAGGGGGAGCGACTGGACTTAAGAGCCGTGCGGCGTACACGTCGTACATGATCCACGCCTTTTTCCTGTCCGTCGCGCAGCTTGGCGACCGGCGCTTTATCGGCGTGTTCCTCAAATCGCTGGCGTTGACCGTGCTGCTGCTCGGCGCGCTCGGCACGGCGGCCTGGTACGGCTTGACCTGGCTCGCGGTCTATTACGGCTTCGGTGCGGGGGCGCAGGGCGTGGTCGGGGTGGCGGCTGTGGTGTTGGTGCTGGTCGCCTCGGGCATATTGTTTCGCGGCGTCGCGGTGCTGGTAATCGGGGTGTTCGCCGACGAGATCGTGCTGGCCGTCGAGGCGAAACACTATCCGACCGCGCTGACCGCCTCGCGGACAGTGTCGCTCGCACGCTCGCTCATGATGGGGCTGGGATCGGCGGGCCGCTTCGTGGTCGTCAACGTGGCGTTGGCGCCGCTGTACCTCCTGCTGCTCGCCACCGGGATCGGACCGGCGATCCTGTTCTTCCTGGTCAATGGCTGGCTGCTCGGTCGCGATCTGAGCGACATGGTGGCGGTGCGGCACCTGGCGCCGGCCGAGTTGCGGGCGTTTCGCGGCTCGACCGCGCTCAGCCGTTTCGCGCTCGGGCTGATCGGCACGGGATTGTTCGTCGTGCCGGTCGTCAATCTGGTGGCGCCGGTTATAAGCGCCGCAATGGCCACGCACTGGTTTCATCGGGGACGGACATGAAGCGGCTCTTATTGGCATCGATCACTGGACTGCTGCTCGCCGGCTGCACCAGCGGCCAGACGGCGCGGCCGGCGCGCGCCGCAGCGGTGCCGATCCCGACCGGCACGTTGGGGCTGGAGGGCGTGCTCGGGCAAAATGCGCGCGGGCTCGTGGCGCGGTTCGGCACGCCGGTCGCCGACCTGACCGAGGGCGCCGCACGCAAGCTGCAATTCGCCAGCGGCACGTGCGTGCTGGATGCGTATCTGTACCCCAAGGGCAAGCCCGAGCCGGTGGTCACCTATCTCGACGCGCGGCAGAGCGACGGCAGTCCGGTCGACCGCGCGAGCTGCGTCTCGGCGATCCAGATGAAAGCGCGCGGCGGGAAGTAGCCGCGCGCCATCCTCATTCGATCGTCACGCCGACGATCCGCCAGGCGCCGCGCTCGCGCTCGAGCGACACCGTCTCGATCGCCTCTTCCTTGTTGGCGAAGCGGGTATGGAACTTGACCACCTGATAGCCGGCCGGCGGGGCGGGCAGATCCTGCTGGCTGACGAACGTCCGCGAGAGGACCGCTCCCAACGGCACGCGGACCTTTTCGGACGTCGCGGCCCAGACCTCCGCAGTGTTAAGCTTCTGGAACGCGGTGCCGGTGCCGCGATAGCTGTCGTCCCACCGTGCTTGATCCACCAGGACCAGCCATTGCCGCGCCGCATCCACTACCGCAGCGTCCGGCGCGGTCTGTAAAACGGTCAGCGCCGCTGAGGGAGGCGCGCCAGCGGGGGGCAGGACGGCGAGCGCTAATAGGCCGAGAGCGAAGGTCATGAGCAGGACTCCGATGATTAGTCGAGGCGAGCGATCTACTGGCCTCACGCCGCTGATTGGCGTTTCTGCCTGATCGACATCGACGCCAGACTCGTCTTCCCCGATTTCCACGTCCCTCAACAAATCGGGGGTCGGCGACCGCGCTCCGTCTTCGGCTTCCAGCAACAGGCGCGCGGCTTCGCGGCTGCTCGACACCGCCATTTTGCGGCGCGCGTCGCGAAGCCGTTCGTTGATCGTGTGGACCGATAGCCCAAGATTGCGGGCAACCGATTTTGCGTCATGACCACGGACGATGAGGCGAAGGGTCTGCTTCTCCTTTTCGGTCAGCGCCCAAGAACCGCTTTCAGCCTGCATGCTCATACACCCCTGGAACTAGGTCAGGCGCATTGCACCAGCTACCCCCAAAAATTTGTGCCCTCCGACATGCACCATTCTTGATCGAACATCGCAGCTATTGCGACAAGGCTGGGAGCCGCGCCAACGCCCAGCCTGCCGCATCGCGCACCACGTCCGACTCATCGGCCAGCAAGCGTGACAGCGGCGCTATCAACGCCGCCGATCCGCTATTTCCTGCCGCGATTGCCGCGTTGCGCACCATCCGGTCCCGCCCGATGCGCTTGATCGGCGAGCCCGCGAACACCTGGCGGAACCCGGCATCGTCCAGCCCCAGCAGGTCGGCGAGGGCCGGTGCGGTGAGTTCGGCGCGGGGGGCGAAGGCCAGGTTGGCGTGCGCCGACGCGGCAAACTTGTTCCACGGGCACACCGCCAGGCAATCGTCGCAGCCATAGATGCGGTTGCCGATCGCAGCGCGGAACTCCTCCGGGATCGGGCCGGCATGCTCGATCGTCAAGTACGAGATGCAACGCCGCGCATCCAGTCGGTAGGGGGCGGGGAAGGCGGCGGTGGGGCAGGCGCGCTGGCAGGCATCGCACGAGCCGCATGAATCCGGCCCGGCGCTGTCGGGCGCGAGATCGAGCGTGGTGTAGATCGCGCCCAGGAACAGCCAGCTGCCATGCGTGCGGCTGACCAGATTGGTGTGCTTGCCCTGCCAGCCGAGCCCGGCTGCCTCGGCCAGCGGCTTCTCCATCACCGGCGCGGTATCGACGAACACCTTGAGATCGTGGGGCAGGTCCGACGGCAGCTCGGCGACCAGCCAGCGTGCGAGCGCCTTCAAGTTGCGCTTGATCACGTCGTGATAGTCGCCGCCCTGCGCATAGACCGAGATGCGGCCGATCTCGCCGGCATCGGCCAGCGCCAGCGGATCGGTGGCGGGCGCATAGCTCATGCCGAGCGCGATCACGGATCGCACCTCGGGCCACAAGGCCGCAGGCGATTCGCGCTGCGCGCTGCGCTCCTCCATCCAGATCATGCCGCCGTGCATGCCGTCGCCCAGCCATTGCCGCAGCCGCTCTGCCGTGCGCGGCGCCGCATCCGCGCGCGCCACGCCGCACGCCGCAAAGCCGAATTCCGCGGCTTTCGCTTTCAGCCGGTCGGTCAATGACTTGTCTTGATCCACTTCTCCCCGCTACCACAGCCGCAAGAGTTGGCCATGCATAACACTCCGTTCGGGCTGAGCCTGTCGAAGCCCAAGCGCTACGCTTGCCCTTCGACCGGCTCAGGGCGAACGGCGACTTGGGGATATCGTGACAACAGACCTAGCGATCAGCGCGACCGGGCTGGTAAAGAATTTCGGGGGCAAGCGCGTGGTCGACGGGATCGACATCGCCGTGCCCAAGGGCATGATCTACGGCGTGCTGGGGCCGAATGGCGCGGGCAAGACGACGACGTTGCGGATGTTGCTGGGGATCATCGAACCCGATGCCGGCCATCGCACGCTGCTCGGCCATGATCGGCCGCGCGAGGCGAGCGACCGCGTCGGCTATCTGCCCGAGGAACGCGGGCTGTATCCGGCGATGAAGGCCAAAGACGCGATCGCGTTCCTGGGCGCGTTGCGCGGGCTGGATCTGAAGACCGGGCGCGCGCGGGCGGTCGAGCTGCTCGAGGCGGCGGGCCTCGGCTATGCCGTCGACCAGAAGATCCGCAAATTGTCCAAGGGCATGGCGCAGCTCGTGCAGTTGCTGGGGTCGGTCGTGCATCGCCCCGATCTGCTGGTGCTCGACGAGCCCTTTTCCGGGCTCGATCCGGTCAACCAGGAACGGCTAGAGGCGCTGATCGTCGCCGAGCGCGATCGCGGGGCGACGATCCTGTTCTCCACCCATGTCATGGCGCATGCCGAGCGACTGTGCGACCGGCTGGCGATCATCGCCGGTGGCAAGCGTCGCTTCGAGGGCACGGTTGCGGACGCGCGCGGCACGCTGCCGATGCGCGCGCATTACGTGCCGCATCATGACGCCGACGGCATCGCGGCGCTGCTGCCCGCGGATGCCGAGCGGGCGAGCGACGGCTGGCGCTTCACCGTGCCCGACGATGGCGCCGAACGCATCTTGAAGACGCTGATCGATGCCGGATACGGCATATCCGGCCTGTCGATCGACCGCCCCGGCCTGCACGATGCCTTCGTCCGCATCGTCGGCGCGAGTGCGCGCGACGATGAAGCGCTATCGCTGGAGCAAGCGGCATGAGCGACGCATCCCCGGGCAACATGCGCCGCCTGATCCGCCAGACGCTGACCATCGCAAGGCGCGACTTCATCGCCACGGTGTTCACGCCGACCTTCCTGATCTTCCTGTTCGCGCCACTGATCATGGGGTCGTTCGGCGCCATTGGCGGCCTGGGCGCGGCGAGCGTCTCCAAGGGATCGGAGGACAAGGTCCGGATGGTCGCGATCGTGCCCGCCGATCAGGGGGCGATCATGAAGGCGCTCGATACGCGCCTGCGCCGCGTGTTCCGCGGGCGTGACGAACGCCCGCCGGCGCTGACGATCGAGGCGCCAACCGCCGACCCGGCGGCGCTGGCACGCCGCGAGATGGACGCCAAGGATTATGACGTCTCCTCGGTGCTGTACGGCCCGCTCGCCAAGCCGACGATCCTGTACGGCGCGGCGGGATCACGGACCGCCGATTACCTCGCCGAACTCGCCGAAGCGACGCTGCGGGCCGAGCGCAGCGGCGGCGCTGCGCCGCTCAGCAACGCGACCAAGCAATCGGTGGTGCGTGCGCGCACCTCGATCGGCGGCAAGAACCAGGCGGCGTTCTTCACCGTCTTCGGCATCTTCTTCCTGACGCTGCTGCTCGCCGGGCAGGCGGTTGGCACGATGGCCGAGGAGCGCAGCAACAAGGTGATCGAAGTGCTCGCCGCCGCCGTACCGCTCGAATCGGTGTTTCTCGGCAAATTGCTCGGCATGTTCGGTGTGGCGGTGCTGTTCGTTGTCTTCTGGGGGACGCTGGTCAGCCAGATCGGCGCGATCATGCCGCCGGGCATGGCGCGCGCGATGGCCGATATCGGTCCGGCGATCGGCATGCCGGCCTTCGTGGTGCTGTTCTTCGCTTATTTCACCATGGCCTATCTGCTGCTCGGCGCGGTGTTCCTGAGCGTCGGCGCGCAGGCATCGACGATGCGCGAGATCCAGATGTTGTCGCTGCCGATCACCATCGTGCAGGTGGCGATGTTCGGGCTCGCTTCGGTCGCCGCGTCGCGCCCGGGCACGCCGGTGGCGCTGTTCGCGGAGTTGTTTCCCTTTTCCTCGCCGTTCGCGATGGCGGCGCGCGCGGCGAACGATCCGCGCCTGTGGCCGCATGTCCTGGCCTTGTTGTGGCAGCTGCTGTGGGTCGGCATCGTCATCACGATCGGTGCGCGCGCGTTCCGCCGCGGGGTGCTGCAATCGGGCAGCGGCAAGTTCAGCCTGAAGGCAATATTCGGGCGGCGCTGAGGCTCGGTCCGCCGCACTTGTCGGCGGCCGCTCTTGACCGGCCAGTCGGTTGGCGCTCTTCTTTGGTCAAAAGGAGAGCGCAATGGCCACGAAGCCGGAGCAGGTGCGGAGCGTCGATCCGCTCGATGTCAGCCGCGCGGCATTGTACCGCGACGACGCCTGGCACGCGCCGTTCCGCGAATTGCGCGCGACAGCACCGGTGCACAAGGTCGAGCATAGCGACTTCGGGCCTTATTGGTCGATCTCGAGCTACAAGCCGATCGTCGAGGTGGAATCGCTGCCCGATCTGTATTCGAGCCAGGCCGGCGGCATCACCATCGCCGAGTTCATCGAGCATAAGGATGCCGTGCGCATGCCGATGTTCATCGCCATGGACCGGCCCAAGCATACCGGCCAACGGCGTACGGTGGCGCCGGCCTTCACGCCCTCCGAAATGGTGCGGATGAGCGAGAACATCCGCACGCGCACGTCCGAGATCCTCGATTCGCTGCCTTGGGGTGAGGAATTCGATTGGGTAGACACCGTCTCGATCGAACTCACCACGCAGATGCTGGCAATCCTGTTCGACTTTCCGTGGGAGGACCGGCGCAAGTTGACCTTCTGGTCGGATTGGGCGGGGGACATCGAACTGGCCAAGGACGAGGCGCACCGTGCCGAACGGCTGAGCCACATGTATGCGTGCGGCGCCTATTTCCAGAAATTGTGGGACCAGAAGGTCGGGCAGCCGCCGACGCCCGATCTCATCTCGATGATGATCCATTCGGATGCGATGCGCGAGATGGATCACCTGGAATTCCTCGGCAATCTCATCCTGCTGATCGTCGGCGGCAACGATACCACGCGCAACTCGATGACCGCGGCGGCCTACGGCCTGGACAAGTTTCCCGACGCCCGCGGCAAGCTGGAGACCGATCCGTCGCTGATCCCCAATGCGGTCCAGGAGATCATCCGCTGGCAGACGCCGCTCGCGCACATGCGCCGCACCGCGACGCGTGATGCGGAGCTGATGGGCCAGCAGATCCGCCAGGGCGACAAGCTTGCCTTGTGGTACCTGTCGGCCAATCGCGACGAGAGCGTGTTCGAGGATGCCGACCGGATCATCGTCGATCGGCCCAATGCGCGCCGGCATCTGGCATTCGGTCACGGCATCCATCGCTGCGTCGGCGCGCGGCTGGCCGAATTGCAGATCGCGACGTTGCTCGAGGAAATGGCCGCGCGGCGCATGCGGGTGAATGTCTTGCGCGAACCGGAGCGCGTGGCGGCGTGCTTCGTCCATGGCTACCGGAAGCTGCCGGTGACGATCAGCTCGTACTGAGCTCGCTTCTAAAGACGGGCAATCGCTGCATCTCGAACCGGCCGGTCACCGTATCTATATACGACCCGCACCAGCCCACCGAGAGACGCCCCATGACCACCGATCGCCGTACCTTCCTGACCCTGGCCGGCACCGGCGCCGTCGCCTTCGCGCTGTTCGGCTGTCGTGGTGCCACCGCCGCACCGGAGAAGTTCGAGGTCGTGCTGACCGACGCGCAGTGGAAGGCCAAGCTGTCGCCCGCGGCATATCGCACGCTGCGCCACGAGGCGACCGAGGTGCCGTTCACAAGCCCGCTCAACAAGGAACACCGCGCCGGCATCTTCTCGTGCGCAGGGTGCGGGTTGCCGGCCTATTCCTCGGCGACCAAGTTCGAAAGTGGCACGGGCTGGCCCAGTTTCTGGCAGCCGCTCGCCAACGCAGTGCGCACCCGCAACGACGGCTCGCTCGGCTTCAGTCGGGTCGAAGTGCATTGCCGCCGCTGCGGCGGGCATCTCGGCCATGTGTTCGACGACGGGCCCAAGCCGACCGGCAAGCGCTACTGCATGAACGGCGTGGCGATGACGTTCAAGCCGGGCAAGGCTTAACTTTCAAGCGCGGCCGCTGCCTCCTTGTTCCCCGGCGAAGGCCGGGGTCCAGTCGGGAAGGTCGCTCTAACGAAGCGCCGTCCGTGCCAATCCATGTCCCGCAACCGAGCCCCGGCCTTCGCCGGGGAACAGCAAGAGCGATCCCGCTCCCCTTAGCGCAACAGCCCCAAGAACCGCGCCGCGCCATGAAAGTCGCGGCGGCGTGCCTCCAGCGCGGCAAGCGACACCTCGTCGCGGCCCCATTGCTCGGTCTGCCAATCCTCGTCCGCCTCCACCGCGCGCCACGCTTCGTCCGCGCTCGTCCCCCCCTCCAGCAGCGCCAGCGCCGCGACCAGCGACCCGCCGATCGTCACGATCGGTGCCAGTCCCGCCAGTTCCCACGGCGTCCGCGCCGCCACCGCACCGCTCAGCCGCGCGATCGTCGCGGTGGGCTGCGCCCGGTGCATGATGCCGCTCACCACCTCGAAATGCACGTCGTACCGCGTCCGCGCCCAGGCGAGCAGCGGATCCCATAATGCCGCCTGACGGGCGACCAAGGCCGGGGGATCCTCCGCGCGGTAGCAGAGAAGATCTGTCTCCCCGAAGCGCGCGAGACTTGCCGCGAACGTCGCTTGGTCGGCCGGAATGCGCTCGATCGCGGCGTTGCTGAGCCCGGTCAGCGGCATCGTGCGCGGGTCGATCTCGCCCGTCACCGCGCGCCATTCGTCCGCCACTGCCTCTGCCAGCGCAGAATAGGGGATCGCCAGCGGCAGGCGCCCGGGGGTGCGCACCGGCTTGCCGTCGAGCGTCACCACGCCCGCGGCGTCCACGCCGACCTCGCTCCAGAACCTTTTCACGTGCGCCTCAAGCCTCGGGCGGCGTGCGCCAGCGGCGCGCCAGCGCGCGCGGCACCACGGCCATCACCACCATCGCCGACAGCACCAGCGCCACGCCGATCGCCTTCTGCTCCGCCGCCACCCCGCGGCCGATCAGCACCAGCCCGAGCAAAGCGCCCGCCACGCCCGCCAGCCGGCTGGCGGTCATCAGGAAATACCGGTTGCGGGCAGTGCTATCGGGATCGGTCACTCAGTCTCGTCCATACAGGCAGGCAGATCGGCAACGGTCGCCGCGACGGCGTGCGCGCCGGCCGCGAACAGTTCATCGGCCGGATGATATCCCCAGGCGACGCCGAGCGCCCGCGCGCCGGCCGTCCGAGCCATGGCCATGTCATAGCTCGTGTTGCCGATCATCACCGTGGTGTGCGGCGCAGCGCCTGCCTCGGCCATCGCGAGCTCGATCATCGACGGGTGCGGCTTGGAAGGGTGGCGGTCGGCGGTCTGCAGCGTCACGAACCGCGCGGCGATGCCATGCGCGTCGAGCACGTGCGCCAGTCCGCGATCGGACTTGCCCGTCGCCACGCCGAACAGCCAGCCATCCGCCGCCAGCACGTCGAGCGCCGCCACCATGCCGTCGAACAGCGGTTCCTCGTCCAGCTCGCCGCTCGTCCGCATCCGGCGGAACGTCGCCTTATATTCCTCGGCCAAAGCATGATGCTGCGCGTCGTCGGCCCCGGGCAGCAGCCCGCGCATCGCCTCGACCAGGCTCAAGCCAACGATCCGCCGGATCGCGCCACGTGGCGGCGGCTGCAGCCCGTGATGCGCGAACGCCTGCTCCATCGCACGGCAAATGTTCGCCTGACTGTCGACCAACGTGCCATCGCAATCGAACAAAGCGAGCTTGTTCATAGCGCAGCCGTCATCGACAGCCGACCACCCCAGCGAACGCCGGGGTCCAGTCGCGAAGGTCGCAGTGAAGCGGCGCAACGCACGATCTCTTCTGTTCCACAACTGGATCCCGGCGTCCGCCGGGGTGGCGCGTGCTTCGGTACATTAGCCCTGCGTCCGCGGCCGTGGCTTTGGGCCGGGCTTCGCGCCCGGTGCCTTGAGCTTCGGCTTCGGCTTGGGCTTCGCTCCAACCGGCGTCTTCGCCCCCGGACGCGCCGCCGCAGCCTCGCCGCCACGATTACGGCGCTCGCCCTTGCGATCCTTGCGAACGTTCTTGGCGTGCTGCTTGGCCTGCTGCTTCTTCACCGCCTTGGAGGGCGGCGGGGGCGTGTCCAGCGGCATCATGTTGCCGAGCATCTCGTCGAACCCGAGATGCTTCAGGCTCTCAGCGAAATGCGTCGGCAGTTCGGCCTGGATGTCGATCTCCCCGCCATCGGGATGGTCGATGCGCAGCCGCCGCGCGTGCAGATGCATCTTGCGCGATATACCGCCCGTCAGGAACGCCGCCTGCCCGCCATATTTACCGTCGCCGACGATCGGATGGCCGATCGCCGCCATGTGCACGCGCAACTGGTGTGTGCGCCCGGTATGCGGGATCAGTTCGACCCAGGCGGTGTTGTTGCCCGCCATCTCGATCACGCGGTAGCGGGTGCGGGCAGGGGAGCCCTCTGCCTCGTCGACATGCATCTTCTCGCCGCCGCTGCCCGGCTGCTTGCCGATCGGCAGGTCGATCGTGCCGTCCTCGATCGAGGGCACGCCGACGACCAACGCCCAATAGATCTTCTTGGCCGAGCGCGACGAGAACGCCTTGGCGAAATAGCCCGCCGCGCGCGTCGTGCGCGCGATCAGCAATACGCCGGACGTATCCTTGTCGAGCCTGTGGACCAGCTTGGGCCGGCTTTCGCCATCGAACTGCACGCCGTCCAGCAGCGCATCGACATGCTCGAAGGTCTTGGTCCCGCCTTGCGTGGCCAGTCCCGGTGGCTTGTTGAGCACGATCGCCTGCGCATCGCGGTGGATCACCAGTTCTTGGATGAACTTGGTCTGCTCGGGCGAAAGCTCGGGGTGCTCGCGCTTCTTGGGCGCATCGGCGCGCACCGGCTCAGGCGGCGGCATACGGATCGATTGTCCGGCGGCGATGCGGTCGCCCGGCGTCGCGCGCGCGCCATCGACGCGCAACTGCCCGGTGCGCGCCCACATCGCGACCGTCGTGAAACTGGTGTCGGGCTGATGCCGCTTGAACCAGCGATCGAGCCGGATGCCGTCATCGTCGAACCCGACGTCGAACGTGCGCATGTCCTCGCTCATGCGACCGCTCCCGCGCCGATGGTGCGTGCCAGCGCCAGCCCCGCGAACAACGCCACCACCGATCCGGCGACTGAGACGAGCGTATATAGCGCCGCGGTGCCGAGATCGCCGCGTTGCATCATCGTCACCACGTCGAGCGAAAAGGCAGAGAAAGTGGTGAACCCGCCCAGTAGGCCGACCGCCAGCAACAACCGCCAATGCTCGGCCGAAGCGGGCATGCGGGCAAGCGTGCCGACCAGCAGGCCCATCAGGCATCCGCCGAGCAGATTGACGAGGAGCGTGCCCCAGGGATAGCCGGCGCCGAACGCGGCAAAAGTGGCGCGCCCGGTAAGATACCGCGCGCCCGAACCGAGCGCGCCGCCGGCCATGACGAGAAAAAGGGACTGCATGCCGCTCCGTTAGCGCGGATAGCAGTGAAATAGAACCGTCTCATTGGAAAGGCGCTCGCTGCCGCCCTTTTGCTATACGGTGAGGACGCTACGCCGCGGCCGACAAGCTGCCTATCAGAACGGATGAGATCGCCAAATTTTTGTGGCTGCGGCTCAGCGGAAGTGCTTCTCTGCGCCGGCAACGACGACAAGGTGTCTAACGTGGCAGCGAATTACGCCGACCAGCCCGCATCGCCATCCGGCCCGCTGGAGCGAAGTGCGACCGGGCAGCGTCACCCCGGACTTGTTCCGGGGTCCGCCATGCGGCTTCCCTGCAAAGATAGTGCCTTGAAGTCAGAGCGTGCGGCATGGTGGTCCCAGGAACAGGTCCGTCGTTGCGCGTGCGGCGCTGCAATCGCGCACCTCTCGGCTGTGTGCCTGATTGCTTCAATGGTGGCATTGGCGATTATGGTTCCAGCACCGGCGCGGGCACGGCCTACGTTCGAAGCGGCATCGCGAACCTGCCGCGTGCTGGAGGCCGCCTACACGGCCGCCACCAACAGCAAGGCACACGTACATCCGGTGGATGTCCGGCCTTCGTGGCGATCACTTGAACCCAGCAAGTTCGTTCCTGACTATGCCGCACGCCGCGCCCTCACCGACTTGGAGTTAGCGGACCTGGCATCCCGCGAGGACAGATACAGGTCCGACGCCTTCAAGCCGTTATGCGATTGGCTAGGCGAACCGCACCCGCATGTCGATGATGAAGGGCACAGAATGGCCGTCTCTTATACCAGCCCGATTTTCTCGTCCGACGGCGGTCTCGCCTTGGTCGAAGTCTCGTTCCGGGAAGAAGGCCATTTCGGCTACGGTTCGGTGTGCATCGTTCGCGCTGCGGGGAAGACATGGTCCGCGCGTTGCTGGCCGAGCTGGATCACCTGACAGCCGTTCGTCAGGTAAGCGGCCGCGCGTTCACGATCCGTTATTCGCCACCATGTCCACATCGGTCCCGCCATCGCTGCGGCTGGTCAGGAACAGCGCAAACGCGCCGTCGTCGCGACCGCGCGTGCCGCCCAGTACATGTTCCGCGCCGTTCGCCTGATGCTCGGCCGAGAAGCCGGCGTTGGTGGCTCGCGTATAATACCAGTCGAGCACTTTCTGCAGCGGCGCTGCACTGGAGAAGCTCACCGCGCGGATCGAACAGCCATTGGCGTCGTTGCCCGCCGCCTCGACGACACGCGCGTCGGGATAGAGCGGCAGATCGCCGGGTAGGCGCTGCGACCAGCGTGTCGAATAGCGCATGTTACCGGCGCAAGCGGCGGTGTTGCCGCCCTTCTGTCGCGCGGCAAGCGCGCCCAGCGTCAACGATTCGCGCGCGGCGGTGCATTGCGGGCAATCGGCCTTGGGCGCCGGCGTCGACTTCAGTTTCTCGGACGTTGTCGCGCTGCTGATCGCGCCGCTGCTGCCGGCGGCGATCCCGTCGGGTGGCACCGCGCCGGTCACGGGCTGGACAGGGGGGCGGACGGCATCGTTGTTGGCCTGCGCGGCGAGCGAGGGATCGACCATGATCTGGTCCTGCAGCGCGCCCATCATCGCCGGGTCGCGCGCATTGCCGATCGCATTGCCGTCGATCAGCTCGTTGTCGAGCGTATCCACGTTCCGCTCGGCTGCCTGCTTGCCGCAGCCGGTGAGCGCGAGAAAGGACAGGGCCAGGCCCAAAGCTGCAGTGCGAACCATCGATCACTCCCGTACGATGCGCCGCATTATGCCGCCCGCGGGTTAAGATCGCGTGTTCGGCCCCCGAGCGTGCTACTTGCGCAGGACGGTCAATGCCGCCATGTTGCCGCCATGCTCAATATCCTCTCGATCATCATCGGGCTCTTCGCCCTGATCTTCGCCATCCCGGGATTGATCCCGCTGCTCGGCTGGCTCAACTGGCTGGCAGTGATCATCGGCGTGGTCGGTCTGGCGATCGGCGCCATGTCGAGCAGCAATATGGGGCGCAACCTCAACATCGTCGTGCTGATCGTCGCTGCGGTCCGCCTGTCGCTGGGCGGCGGCTTCCTCTGACATGAAAAGGGCCCGGCGATCGCTCGCCAGGTCCCATTGTAGTTCAGCCGGTTGAGGCTCAGCGGCAGCGCACGTTGCCGCGATCGATTGACGATCCGAGCGCCGCGCCCGCACCCGCGCCCAGCAACGTGCCCAGCGTGTTCGACCGGCCATTGGCCAGCGAGTTGCCGAGGAGGCCGCCGGCAAGGCCACCGATGATCAGCCCGGTCGTGCCATCGTTGCGACGGCAATAATATTGGCCGTTGCCGCCGCGGTAGATGCGGTCGTTGCGCGTCAGGCGACGCGGCTGGTAATAGCGGCCGTCGCGGTAATAGTTTTCGGCATAATAGGTGCTCTGGCCGCGCTCGTAGCGGTTGTAATCATAGTTGCGATATTGCCGCCAATCGCGGTTCTGCCGCACGTTGCTCCGCCGATCGCGCCGCGCATCGCGCACGTCCTCGCGGTAATCCTGCCGTGCCTCGCGCAGGTCTCCCCGCGAATCCGCATCGCGTGCGTCGCGGCGATAGTCGCGCTGCGCATCGCGTACATCTTCGCGATATTCCTGCCGCGCATTGGATTGCGCCATGGCCGGGATCGTCGGGATCGTGACCGCGGCAATGGCGGCGAGCAGGGTGAAACGCATGAGTGCTGATCCGATTCTTTAGAGGTGTGCCAGGAGAACGGACGGCAGGCGGGGTTGTTGCGTGAATGGCGAACTACGCCGCGTTCACGCGGCGGACAGTGTGCGATGGAAACCTGTTCCCGAGGCCAGGAGTAGAGCAGGTGGCAACGGGCGCGACGCCCGATCACTGCCACCTGTCCGACTGGACCCCGGCCCCCGCCGGGGAACTAAGCAGCGACGCAAATACTCAGCCGTTCAGCGTATGCGTCAGCGACACTTCGGCGTTGAGCACCTTCGACACCGGGCAATTGGCCTTTGCATCGGCCGCGATCTGCTCGAACTGCGCAGGGTCGATGCCCGGCACCGTCGCCTTCAGGTCGAGCGCCGACTTGGTGATGGTGAACCCGTCGCCATCCTTGTCCAGCGTCACCTTGGCACTCGTCTCCAGCGTGCCGTCATTGAAGCCGGCACCCGCCAGTGCGAAGCTCAAGGCCATCGTGAAGCAGCTGGCATGGGCGGCGGCGATCAGCTCTTCCGGGTTGGTGCCGGGTTCGTCGCCGAACCGCGTATTGAAGCCGTAGGGCGTGTCGGCAAGGATGCCGGACTGTGTCGAGACATGGCCTTTGCCGTCCTTGCCGAGGCCCTGATACGTGGCCGAACCGGTGCGCGTCGTCATGTGCGTTCTCCAGAAATGAGAAGGGGCGCGGCGGTTGCCCGCCACGCCCCCTCACATGGTAGTGCCGAGGCTTAGCGGCAACGGCGCTTGTTGTTGCTGTTGCTGCGATCGATCTCGCGACCGGCAAGGGCCCCCAGTGCCGCGCCGCCCAGCGTGCCGACCGTGCGGTCGCCGCGCGTATCGACCGTGCGGCCGAGCAGTGCGCCACCGACGCCGCCGACGATCAGGCCGGTCGTGCCGTTGCTCTTCTTGCAATAGGTGCGGCCGTCACGACCACGCCATTCGCGATACTGGCTCTTGCGTGCTTCGGCCGAGCTGGTCGGAAACGCCATCGTCGCCGGAATTGCGAGCGAGACCGCGGTGAGTGCCATTACGAAATTACGCATGTTGAACGTCCCTTTGCTTGGATAATCTGAGTGGAGAACGCCACCTTGTGCGATTTGTTGCATGAACGTAACGCCAACATGCCGTTGCTTTACGTTCAGGCGCAGAAAGCGCCCGATAACCCTGCGCCTGGCTCCCCGGCGAAGGCCGGGGGTCAGTCGCGATAACCGCGATAATGATCCGCAACGCGCGCCTTCACTCTTCCCGGCCCTTCGCCCGGCCATGATCCTGCGCTAAGCCGCGCTCCATGCTGCCCGTCGCCACGCACGTCCTCCCCACCTTCGCACCCTGGCTCGACCTGGCGGGCCTCGCCGTGTTCGCCGCCTCCGGTGCGCTCGCTGCCGCCAAGCGCGGGCAGACGATCGTCACGCTCACCTTCTTCGCGCTGATCACCGGCGTCGGCGGCGGCACGATGCGCGACCTGTTGATCGACGCGCCGGTGTTCTGGATCCATGACAGCCGCCCGGCGGCGGTATGCCTGGTCGTCGCCTTCACCATCTGGCTGACGCCGGAGCGCTGGTGGCGCGGCGCCGCGCTCGACTGGTTCGACGCAGTGGGGCTCGCCGCTTATGCCGTGTATGGCGCGGCCAAGGCCCTGGGCTACGGCGTGCCGCCGGTGCCCGCCATGCTGATGGGCGTGATAACCGGCTGCGTCGGCGGCATCATCCGCGACGTGCTGGCGCAGGAACCCTCGATCCTGATGCGCCCGGAACTATATGTCACCGCCGCGGCACTCGCCTCCGCCTCGTACGTCGCGCTGGTGTTGCTCGGCCTGCCGACCTTCCTCGCCGCCGCCATCGCCGCGACGGCAGGCTTCGCGTTGCGGGCCGCGGCGATCCACTATCATCTGGCGCTCCCGGCCTATCCCGCGCGTCGGTGACCACGATCACAGCGTCAACCGCATCGGTCTTTGCTGCCATGTGGGCTACCCGATTGCTGCCATTCGGGGGTGTATGGTACTGCAGTTCATGGGCGGTTGAAGTTTCGTCGCCCGCCGCATTTGGAGGTTTTGAGTGCTGTCGCCAACGAAGCTAGCAGACGCATTTGAGCGCGTGACGGACTATTGGTCGCCCAAGGTGATCGGCCAGGTCAACGATCAGCTGCTCAAGGCTGCCAAGCTGAAGGGTGAACTCGTCTGGCATGCGCATGAGGGGCAGGACGAGCTCTTCTACATCGTCAAAGGGTCGCTGCGCATCGAGTTCGAAAACGACATTGTCGATCTCCAACAGGGCGATTTCCTCACCGTACCCAGCGGCGTCCGCCACAACCCCGTCGCGCAAGAGGAATGCTGGGTGTTGCTGATCGAGCCCGCCTCGACCAAGCATACGGGTGAGGAAAGCACGCCCCGGACTCGCAGCCTGGAGGAGCAGCTCAGCTAGCCGTTCTGCTACCGCCATCGCGACGATCCGCTATCATCTGCGCTGCGACTCGAGCTTCGCGGCGTGATAGTGTACATGGCAGCTACTATAACTGGGAGCGCCCATGATGAGTATTGCCCTGCTCGTTGCTTTGCTTGCCGCTGATGCCGTCGCCGTCACGCCACCGCCGTCGGGCAAGCCCGCCTGCCAGAACCCTGGTGTCCAACAGGTTGATGCCAAGGCAAAAGCACCGGGCATCCATCCGCTCGGCGACGAGCCCCCCGCCAAGCACGTGATGACCGTCATGCGTACGTTCGATGGCTGCGTGCGGCCGGTCGTCGTGCGCGAGAACATCGGTACGCCGCGACGCCGTTAGTCTCAGACCCAGCCCTCAAACCCGCACCAAGCCCACCTCGCTGAACGGCTTGGGCTCGGTCGGCGGCGTCGTCGAGCGGTTGAGCTGGGCCTGCCAAAAGCCGACATCGATCCAGCGGCCGTTCTTGTAGCCGACCTCGCGGTACACGCCGGCGCGGCGGAACCCGACCGATTCGTGCAGCGCGATCGAACCCTCGTTGGGGAGGGCAATCACGCCGATCGCCTGCGTGAACCCCTGCGCGCGCAAGGTATCGACCAGCGCTTCGTACAGCAGCCGCCCGACGCCCTGCCGCTCGACCGTGCCGGTGACGTAGATCGACGTTTCGACGACATATTTGTACGCCGGCCGGTCGCGGAAGCGGGTGGCATAGGCGTAGGCGAGCACGCCGCCCCCTGCCGCATCCTCGCCATTGGTCGCGACCAGCCATGGATACAGCCCGTCGGACGCCGCCATGCGGTGGCGGAGCGCGCGGGCATCGGGCGCTTCGGTCTCGAACGACACGGTGCCGGTCAGCACGAACGGCGCATAGATCGCCGCGATCGCGGCCGCATCCTCGGGGCGGGCGGGGCGGATGCCGATCACCAGGTGAACTTTGCGATGATCAGGTCGACCAAGCGGATATCGCCGGCACTGGGCGTCGCGACCGGCCCCATCCCGGCGCATTCCAGGCAGCGCGCCTGGATCGAGGAGGAGCGCGTCAGCCGCTGCATGTCGCCGATCGCACGGGCGAGGATCGCCTTGCGGTCCGCGCCGATGCGGGAGAACACGTCGCCCCCGCTATCCTCGTCATCGTCCCCGCCGCGGAACTGCGCGGCGAGCTGCGCGGCCCAGCCGGGGTCCTTCTCCAGATACACCGTCTGCACCTTGGCGGGATCGAGGCCGGCGCGCTTCGCGGCATAGGCGATCGCGTCCGACAGGTTGCCGAACTGATCGACCAGCCCCAGCTGCCGCGCCGTCCCGCCATCCCATACGCGGCCTTGTGCGATCTCGTTGACCCGCGTCGGCGTCATCTTCCGCGCGCTCGCCACGCGGGCGATGAACTGCGCATAGCCATGCTCGATCGCCGATTGCAGCACGCGGTCGGTTTCCGCATTGGTGCCGCCCAGCACGTCCGGTTGGCCGGACAGCGGCGTCGATTTCACGCCGTCGGTGGTCACGCCGATCTTCGCCAACGTGTTCTCGAACGTCGGAATCAGCCCGAAGATGCCGATCGAGCCGGTGATCGTTGTCGGTTCGGCAAAGATCCTGTCGCCTGCGGTCGCCACCCAATAACCGCCCGATGCCGCCACCGATCCCATCGAGATCACCACCGGCAGCTTCTGCGCCTTGGCCTCCAGGACCGCGCGACGGATCTTCTCGGAGGCGAGCGCCGAGCCGCCCGGCGAATCCACCCGCACCACCAGCGCCTTCAGCTTCTTCTTGGCCAGGCCATCGAGCAGCGCCTGGACGATCGTATCGCCGCCCGCGGTACCGGCGTTCGCCTTGCCATCGACGATCTCGCCGGCGACCGTCAGCACGCCGATTGCGTCGCCGCTCCTCGGCAGCGGATTGGCCTTCAGATAGGTGTCGTACTTGATCGTGTTGAAATTGCCCGCGATCTTCCGCGTGTCCGTGCCGGCGATCTCGCCCACGTGCTTGTCGAAATCGATCCGCTCGGCGAGCTTGTCGACGATCCCGGCCTGCAGATTGGCTTTGGCGATGTCGCCACCCGCGCCCATGATCAGCGTGTCTGGCGTGGTCAGGAACGCCGCCAGCTGCGCCTTGGGCCTGGCGCGAGCGATCTGGTCCTTCCACTGCGCGAAGATCACGCTCTGCAGCGCCTGCGCCGCTTCCTTGGCCTCGGGCGACTGGTCGGCGCGCGTGTACGGCTCGATGAACGACTTGTACTTGCCGACGCGGTAGACATGCGCGTTGACGCCGAGCCGGTCGATCAGGCCCTTGTAATAGAGCTGCGATCCGCCCGGGCCGGCAAACAACGTGCCGCCCATCGGGTTCATCCAGATCTCGCTGGCATTCGCCGCCAGTCGGTAGCCGCTATCGGTATAGGCGGTGGCATAGGCCAGCACCGGCTTGCGTGCGTCGCGCACGCGCCGGATCGCCTCGCCGACTTGGGTCAGCGCCGCGGGATAGCCGCCGGCAAAGCGGTCGAGATCGAGCACCACGACCTTTACGCGATCGTCGTCCTTGGCCTTGTCGAGCACGCGCACGACATCGCGCAGCTGGTATTCGCGCAGCGGGGCGCGACTGCCGGAGAGCGCGGCGAAGGGATCGGCCTCGGTTGCCTGTTCGACGATCTGGCCGTTCAGCGCCAGCACCAGCGCACCGTCCTTGATCGTCGTGGGGTTCGGCCGTGCGGCCAGCCCGGCGAACAACAGGCCGAAGAACAGCAGCATCGCGGCGAGCACGAGCGCGTCCTTGATGCCGACCAGGATCTTCCAGGCGCCCCGAACCAATCTCACGCAACGTCTCCCGCCGCCCCAACGGCCGCTTGCGTCAGGCCTTACCCCGGCGTGTATCGCCGGGGCAATACGCTTGTGGGTGGATCGGTTCGTACCAAAGCGGTCGCCTCACATGTCCGAAGATCATAGCCGTCCACGTCATCCCCGCGCAGGCGGGGATCCATAGTCCAGACATCACAGCATATCCGAAACGTCGGCCAGCATGGATACCCGCCTGCGCGGGAATGACGGCGTTACGCTCACACGATGCTGTATAAACGCTCGCAGGGTGACGGCTCCTGCATCAGCGGCTAGACCCCGCCGCTCCATGGACGTCACTCCCGCAGCCCAGGCCCTGGTCGGCCCGCCGCCCGCCACCGCGCGGGACGAACTGCGCGCGCTGGTGCTGCTCGCCGCGCCGCTGGTCGGCGCTAACCTGTTACAGATGGCGGTGGCGGCGGTCGATGTGGTGTTCGTGGCGCGGCTGGGCACGATCGATTTCGCTGCTGCGACGCTTGGCGTGTTCCTGTTCAACCTGCTGATGTTCGCGCTGATCGGGCTGACCAGCGCGGCGGCACCGATCATCGCCGCCGAACTCGGCGCCCGCGCGCATGCCGTGCGCGATGTCCGGCGTTCGTTCCGCATGGCCTTGTGGGTGGCCGGCGTCGGCGCGGTGCCGATGATCCTGATCCTGGCCCATGGCGAGACATTGCTGCTGCTCGTCGGGCAGGATCCCGAAGTGTCGCGCCGATCGGGACGCTTTCTCGACATCCTGTTGATCGCGCTCGTGCCGGGCGTCGCCGCCGGGGTGATGCGCACCGCCGCCGCCGCCCTTGGCCGGCCGAACTGGGCACTCGGCGTCAGCGCGATCGCGCTGGGCATCGGTGTCCTCGGCAATTGGCTGCTGGTGTTCGGCAATGCCGGCTTCCCGGCGCTCGGGCTGGAGGGATCGGCCTGGGCGAGCGTCGCCAGCATGACGGCGATGATGCTGGCCTATTACGTCATCCTGACGCGCGACCGCCGCTTGCGGCGCTTTCGCCTGTTCGGCCGCTGGTGGCGTACCGAATGGCCGCGTTTCCGCCAGATCGTCCGGTTGGGCATACCGATCATGCTGACCTGGGTGTTCGAAGGTGCGCTGTTTGGCGGTGCGGCGCTGCTGATGGGGCTGATCGGCGTCAACGAGGTCGCGGCGCATGCGGTCGCGCTCAACATCGCGGCCGTTGCCTTCCAGGTGCCGTTCGGCATCTCGCAGGCGGCGACGATCCGCGTCGGCATGGCGTACGGCGCGAGCGATCATGGCTGGATCGCACGGGCAGGGCGGGTGGCACTCACTGTCGGCATCGGCTTCATGGTGCTGACCGCGAGCCTGATCTGGGCCATGCCGCGATTGTTCGTCGGCGCCTATATCGACGTCGATGCGCCCGCAAACGCGATCGTCGTCGGCCTGGCAGTCCAGTACCTCGCGATCGCCGCCTTGTTCCAGCTGGTCGACGGCGCGCAGGCGGTGGCGGCAGGCGTGCTGCGCGGGCTGCAGGATACGCGCGTGCCGATGCTGATAGCGTTGTTCGGCTATTGGGTGATTGGCTTTGGCACATCGATCCTGCTTGGCTTCGGACTGCACTGGCAGGGGGTGGGCATCTGGCTCGGGCTCGCCGCCGGGCTGCTTGCGGTGTCGATCATGCTGGTCTGGCGATGGTCGTCGCGGGTGCGGCTCGGCCTGCTGCCCGCTTGATCGCCCCCGGACACTCGCCTCACCGAAAAGTTCCCTGGTCTTGGTTGACGCGGCAAGCGGCCGAACACATATGGACGGTGCTGGCACTCGACACGCTTGAGTGCTAACAAGCTTTCACACGTTCACTATATAAGGATTGGCACGCATGACCTTTCGTCCGTTGCATGACCGCGTCCTCGTCCGCCGCGTAGAGGCAGAAGAGAAGACCGCAGGCGGGATCATCATTCCCGAGACCGCCAAGGAAAAGCCGCAGGAAGGCGAAGTCGTCTCCGCTGGCACCGGTGCCCGGAACGAAGCAGGCGAGATCCACCCGCTTGAGGTCAAGGCCGGCGACAAGATCCTGTTCGGCAAATGGTCGGGCACCGAGGTCAAGATCGACGGTGAAGACCTGCTGATCATGAAGGAATCCGACATACTGGGGATCGTCGGCTAACTTCATACCTGTTTCCGTTTTCCATATGCGCGATCTTGCAGAAGTTTCGCGACCAATCTGAGGACAAGCCAACATGGCAGCAAAAGACGTAAAATTTTCGCGTGACGCACGTGAACGCATCCTGCGCGGCGTGGATATTCTCGCCGACGCGGTAAAGGTCACGCTGGGGCCAAAGGGCCGCAACGTCGTGATCGACAAGAGCTATGGTGCGCCCCGCATCACCAAGGACGGCGTCACCGTCGCCAAGGAAATCGAGCTCAAGGACAAGTTCGAGAACATGGGTGCGCAGATGCTGCGCGAAGTCGCCTCGAAGACCAACGATGTAGCCGGTGACGGCACGACCACTGCCACCGTTCTGGCGCAGGCGATCGTTCGCGAAGGCATGAAGTCGGTTTCGGCCGGCATGAACCCGATGGATCTGAAGCGCGGCATCGATCTCGCCGTCGTCAAGGTCGTCGAGGACATCAAGTCGCGCTCGAAGCCGGTTGCCGGCACCAAGGAAGTCGCCCAGGTCGGCATCATCTCGGCAAACGGCGACACCGTCGTCGGCGAGAAGATCGCTGAAGCGATGGAGCGCGTCGGCAAGGAAGGCGTGATCACCGTCGAGGAAGCCAAGGGTCTCGAATTCGAGCTCGACGTCGTCGAAGGCATGCAGTTCGACCGCGGCTACCTGTCGCCGTACTTCGTCACGAACCCCGAGAAGATGTCGGTCGAACTGAACGATCCGTACATCCTGATCCACGAGAAGAAGCTCAGCAACCTGCAGGCGATGCTCCCGATCCTGGAAGCCGTCGTCCAGTCGGGTCGCCCGCTGCTGATCATCGCCGAGGACATCGAGGGTGAGGCGCTCGCCACGCTCGTCGTCAACAAGCTGCGCGGTGGCCTGAAGGTCGCAGCGGTCAAGGCACCGGGCTTCGGTGATCGTCGCAAGGCGATGCTGGAAGACATCGCGATCCTCACCAAGGGCGAGATGATCTCGGAAGACCTGGGCATCAAGCTTGAGTCGGTTACTCTTGGCATGCTCGGCACTGCCAAGCGCGTTACGATCGACAAGGATAACACGACCATCGTCGATGGTGCCGGTGAGCATGAGTCGATCAAGGGCCGCACCGATGCGATCCGTCAGCAGATCGAGAACACGACGAGCGACTACGACAAGGAGAAGCTGCAGGAGCGCCTGGCCAAGCTGGCTGGCGGTGTTGCAGTGATCAAGGTCGGCGGGTCGACCGAAGTGGAAGTCAAGGAGCGCAAGGATCGCGTCGACGACGCACTGCACGCAACGCGCGCAGCCGTCGAAGAAGGCATCGTTCCCGGCGGCGGTACGGCTCTGCTGTACGCAACCAAGTGCCTTGAGGGCATGAAGGGCGCGAACGACGACCAGACCCGCGGTATCGATATCGTCCGCAAGGCGCTGTACGCTCCGGTTCGCCAGATCGCACAGAATGCCGGCCATGACGGCGCGGTGATCTCGGGCAAGCTGCTCGAGGGCAACGACGCCAACCAGGGCTTCAACGCACAGACCGATGTGTACGAGAACCTGGTCGAAGCCGGCGTGATCGATCCGACCAAGGTCGTTCGTACTGCGCTGCAGGACGCGGCATCGGTTGCCGGCCTGCTCATCACGACGGAAGCCGCCGTGTCTGAGCTCCCGGACGACAAGCCTGCCATGCCCATGGGCGGCGGCGGCGGCGGCATGGGCGGCATGGGCGGCATGGACTTCTGATTTTGGACCGGCGCAGCGAAAGCTGCGCCGGACACAAAAATCAGAACGGCCGGCGGGCTGGCGGCAACGCCGTCAGCTCCGTCCGACGAAAGGCGCGGGCTTTGCCCGTGCCGGCCAAGCAGTCCAAGCCCAGCCACCAAGCTGGAACCCAAAGGGCCGTGGAGCAATCCGCGGCCCTTTGTTTGTCCGTTCAAACGGTATATCTTTATCCCATGACAGGCGTCGCTCTTGATCCCGCCTATCGCCGCGTCAGCGTCGAGGAATTTCTCGAAATGGATTTCCGCGGTGCCAAGGCGGAGCTCGACGACGGGCTGATCTATATGATGACCGGCAGTTCCGAGATGCATGCCCGGGTGGCAGGCAATATCTCGGCCTTTCTTCGCCAGAAGCTGCGCGGTTCCGGTTGTCGCCCTTACGGGTCGGATTTTGCGACGCGCACCGCCGACCGAACCATCCGCTTCCCGGACGTCACAGTGTACTGCAACGATCCTTCCGCGCCGGGTAACGAGCGCAAGCAGCTCTTGGGCGATCCGCAAGTCGTGGTCGAGATACTGTCACCATCGACCTCGAGCTACGATCAGAAGATCAAGCTCCAGGAATATCGTGAGCTTGCAGGCGTGCAGGAGATCGTGCTGGTCGATCCGCAGACCGAGCGGGTGCGGTTGGTCCGGCGCACGGGTGTCGCCGGCTGGATCGACGATTGGCTCGATGCCGGCGCGGACCTCATCTTGGCATCGCTCGATCTCACCATCCCGCACGGCGAGATTTTCGCACGCGACTGATCAAGCGTCCTTCATCGCCTCGATCAGCTTCTTGACCTCCTGGCTGCGCCCCCGCGGCAGGATCAGTACGTCGTTGCCGCTGGCCACGACAATCAGGTCCTCGACCCCGACCATGGCGATGCGCACGCCGTCGCTGCGCACCAGGCAATTGACCGTTTCGAGCGCTATCACCTTTCCATCGCCATGGCTGGCATGGGCATTGCCGTCGTCATCCTGGTCACTGATCGCGTGCAGCGCGTCCCATGAGCCGACATCGCTCCAGCCCATGTCCACCGGCACCACCGCCACCCGTTCCGCCTTCTCCATCACCGCATAGTCGATCGAGTCGGCCGGCGAGCGCGCGAATGCCTCGGCATCGGGGAAGACGCGCCTTCCGTCTTGCCGGGCGCCGACCATCGCATCCTGGCATGCTGCGAGCATCTCGGGCGCATGCACCGCCAGCGCGCCCAGATAGACGTCGGCGCGGAACAGGAAGATGCCGCCATTCCAGGCATGATCGCCGTTCGCCAGCATCTCCTGCGCTTTCGCCAGCGGCGGCTTCTCCACGAAGCGCGCGACACGGTTGACACCTGCGGTGATCTCTTCGCCGACCTTGATATAGCCATAGCCCACTTCTGGCGCCTGCGGGGCGATGCCGAACGTCACCAGCCAACCTTGTTCGACGATCGGCATCGCCGCGTGGATCGCGGCATGGAACGCGGGAACATCGGCTATCACATGGTCGGATGGCATGACCAGCAACGCCTCCGCTCCGCCGCCCGCGGCGATCGCCGCCAGCGCGATCGCTGGCGCGGTGTTGCGTCCGGCGGGTTCCAGGATGATCGTCTGCGCCGCGGCTTCGATCGCGCTCAGTTGCGTATCGATCATGTCGGCGTGCCGGGCATTGGCGACAACGATCGGTGCCGCGAAGCGCTCGCCGGTCGCGCGGGACGCGGTCAGTTGCAGCATCGTCTGTTCGGCCGTCAGCGGCAGCATCTGCTTGGGCCGTTCGGGCGTCGACATCGGCCATAACCGCGTGCCCGACCCGCCAGAAAGGATGACAGGAACGATCGGTCGGGAAAGCGGCATCGAAATATTCTCCTCTTGGCCCCCATCTAGGCATTTCGGGTACGAAACGGAACCACGCGGCCGGGAGATTGCGGCGTTCATCGTTCATTTGTCATTTTCTGCGACAGCATGTGCACGTGTCGGAATGTTTTACACAGGCGCGCGCAGGACCAACGCCAAGATGATCAGGCTGTTCAAGCATTATGTGCCGCATGCCGTGCTCCTGCTCGGGCTGTTCGACATCGTGTTGCTGATTGTGGCGGCCGAATTCGGCTGGTCCTACCGCGCGCGGCAGATCGACATGCTGGTCGAGCCGATCCACACGCGCATACCGCAGTTGCTGACGTTCGCCGCGTCGCTTGAACTGTCGATGATCGCGGTGGGCGTCTATGCGGCGAATTCGCTGCAGTCGCTGCGGCATGCCGCCGCCCGCATCATGGTCGCCGTATCGCTCGGCATCATTTTCCTCAGCGTGCTGTTCTTCCTTGTGCCGCAGCTCACCTTCTGGCGGTCTAACCTGCTCTATTCCATGATCGCGGCCGCCATCTTGCTGCTCACGCTCCGGGTGCTGCTCGGCAAGCTGATCGGTGGGCAGGCGTTCAAGCGTCGCGTGGTAGTGCTCGGCGCCGGCGCGCGGGCGGCGCGGTTGAAGGCGCTGGCGGCGACCCCGGGGGCAGGCTTCGTCGTCGTCGGCTATGTGTCGATGAGCGAGTCGCAGCGCGTCATCCCGGAAGCGATCTCCCGCGACGCGATCTATAATCTCGCGGACCATGTCGTGCTGCTGAACGCCAGCGAAGTGGTGCTAGCGCTGGAGGAACGCCGCAACGCGCTGCCGTTGAAGGACCTGTTACGGATCAAGACGACGGGCGTGCACGTCAACGAGATCTCGACCTTCCTCGAACGCGAGACCGGCCGTGTCGACTTGCAGAGCGTCAACCCCAGCTGGCTGATCTTTTCCGACGGTTTCTCCTCCGGGCGCATGTTCTCCAGCGTGTTCAAGCGGCTGTTCGATATTGCTGCCAGCGCACTGCTGCTCACGCTGATGTTGCCGGTCATCCTGCTCACCGTCCTTGCCATCAAGCTTGAGAGCAAGGGCCCTGCCTTCTACCGCCAGCGCCGGGTCGGGCTGTACAATGTCGCATTCGACTGCATCAAATTGCGCTCGATGCGCACGGACGCGGAGATCGACGGCAAGGCGATGTGGGCCGAAAAGGACGATCCGCGTATCACGCGGGTGGGGCGCATCATCCGCAAGCTACGCATCGACGAACTGCCGCAGACTTGGAGCGTGCTGAAGGGCGAAATGAGCTTTGTCGGCCCGCGGCCTGAGCGCCCGCAGTTCGTCGAGGATCTGGAACAACAGCTCAATTACTATGCCGAGCGTCACATGGTGAAGCCGGGCATCACCGGCTGGGCGCAGATAAACTATCCGTATGGCGCGTCGATCGAGGACAGCCGGCAGAAGCTCGAATACGACCTGTATTACGCCAAAAACTACTCGCCGTTCCTCGACATCCTGATCCTGCTGCAGACGATCCGCGTCGTGCTCTGGCCGGAAGGGGCGCGCTGAGCCTGTGGCGCTGACCGTCATCCTCTGGGCTCACGCACTGGCCGCCTTGCTGTTCGGCATGATCGCCTTGTCGCAAGTACGCGATGCGGCAACTGCGCTACCGAGGCTGACGTTCTTGGTCGCGCTGATCGCCACCGCCTTGTGGGCGCTGGCGGTGGCCGGCATCGATGCGGGCGACGTTGCCACGCACATCACGGAAGGCCTGCGCGATTTCAGCTGGCTTGCCTTCATGTATGCGCTGGTGCGGCGCGATCGTACCGCCCCTTATGCCCGCACGGTCACTTTGTTGTACGCGACGGTAGCGGCGATCCTTGTAGCCGCCATCGGTGTTGCGATCGCCGGCAAGTTCCGTCCGCTGGACGTGGCGGCCTTCGCCAATGGCCGCATGGCGCTGCGCATGATGGTGGCGGTCAGCGCGCTGGTGCTCGTGCATCACCTCTACGCCGCCGCTGCGCCAGTCAACCGGGGTGGCATCCGGTTGCTCGTGGTGGCGCTTGCGGCGATGTGGGGCGTCGACCTGGTCGTTTATGCGATCGGCTACGTCACCCAGAGCTGGGCAGACGATCTCGTCGCGTTGCGCGGCGTCGCGGTGGCCTTGCTGGCACCACTGTTCGCGGTCGCGGTGCTGCGGAATGGCGACTGGACGTTGCGACTGTCTCGCTCGGTCGCATGGCAATCGCTCTCGCTCGCGGCGGTCATCCTTTATCTCCTGGTCACGGTGCTCGCCACCAGCCTGATCGCGCGGATCGGCGGCGATTATGTGCGTGTCGCACAGACCGCGTTCGTATTCGGCTCGACCACGGCGGTGCTGACCTTGGTATCATCGCCATGGCTGAAGGCCTGGGCCAAGGTGAAGCTTGCCAAACACTTGTTCCGCCATCGCTATGATTATCGTGCCGAGTGGATCCGGTTCACCGAGACGCTCGGGAAAATGGATGGCGTGCTCGCCCTGGAGCAACGGGTGGTAAAGGCCGTCGCCGATCTGACCGATTCTCCTGCCGGCGTATTGCTCGTGCCAGAAACCAATGGGCTGGGGGTGAGCGCCGAGTGGAATTGGGCGAGTGAGCGCTTGCCCGTCGCACCGCTCGGCGAAGGCGCTACCGGTCATCTCACCGGCAGCGTGCGGATCATCGAACTGGATGCGGTGCGTAGCGGCGACGACAAGACCGAAGACGGCAGCACGCTGCCGTCCTGGATCGTGGACGCGTCCGCCGCCTGGGTGCTGGTGCCGCTGGTGCATCTGCACCGCCTGCAAGGCGCGATCCTGCTCGCGCGGCCACCGGTAGACCGTGCGCTCGACTGGGAGGATTTCGATCTGCTCCGTATCGTCGGGCGGCAGGTCGCGAGCCACCTGGCCGAGGCGCGCGCGCAGGAGGCATTGGCCGAGGCCGAACGCTTTGACGAGTTCAACCGCCGCTTCGCCTTCATCCTGCACGATATCAAGAATTTGGTCAGCCAATTGACGCTCACCGCCCGCAACGCGGAACGTCACGCGCACAACCCTGATTTCCGCGCCGACATGATCGCCACCCTGCAGGATTCCGCCGGGCGCATGAACGCCTTGCTGGCGCGCCTTTCGCAGCATCACATCGCACAGGCGGAGGAATTGCGGCCGACCGGATTGCTGCCGCTGATCGAGCGGGTGGCTGGCCGTATGCAGCATCCGATCCTCGTTACCGGCAATGCGACCACGGCCGCCGCCGATCCGTTGCGCCTGGAACAGATGCTGGGGCACCTCGTACAGAATGCGATCGATGCCAGCTCGCCAGAAGATCCCGTGCACATCATGGTCGCAGCCGAAGGCAAGCGCGCCGTGATCCGCATCGTCGATACCGGGTGCGGCATGTCGCCCGCCTTCGTGCGCGATAAATTGTTCAAGCCGTTCGTCTCGTCCAAGCCCGGCGGGTTCGGCATCGGGGCGTTCGAGGCACGGCAATTGACCGAGGGGATGGGCGGCGCGGTGCACGTCTCCAGCCGCGAAGGGGAGGGGACCACCTTCCGCATCGAGCTCGCCCGCGCATCGGACATTCAACTGGATCAGGCCGCATGACCGTTCAATCAGATCGCGCAAAGCCTCTGACACAATCGCTGCCCAAGCTGCTGATCGTCGAGGACGATCTCGGGCTGCAGCGGCAGCTACGCTGGGCCTATGAAGGATATGACGTCGTGGTCGCTTCCGACCGCGCATCCGCACTGGACGCCATTCGCGCCGAGGAACCGGACGTCGTGACACTCGATCTCGGCCTGCCGCCTGATCCCGACGGCACGACCGAGGGCTTTATCACCCTGCGCGAGATCTTGCGGCTGAAACCCGATACCAAGGTCATCGTCGCCTCGGGCCACGGCGCGCGCGAAAGCGCGCTCCGCGCGATCGGGGAAGGGGCGTGGGATTTCTACGCCAAGCCGATCGACATCGACCAGCTCGGCCTGATCGTTTCGCGCGCATTCCACGTCCATGCGCTGGAGGCCGAGAACCGGCGGCTGGTCGCGAACGACACCGGGACGGCGCTGGGCGGCATGATCACCGCGGCGCCGGAGATGCTCAAGGTCACCCGGACGATCGAGCGCGTGGCGCCGGCGGACGTGTCGGTGATGCTGTTGGGCGCGAGCGGCACGGGCAAGGAATTGCTCGCTCGCGGCATTCATGATTGCTCGCCGCGCAGCAAGGGTGCGTTCGTCGCGATCAACTGCGCCGCAATCCCCGAGACATTGCTCGAGAGCGAGCTTTTCGGGCACGAGAAGGGTGCGTTCACCGGTGCTGTAAAGACCACCGAAGGTAAGATCGAACAGGCGCATGGCGGCACGCTGTTCCTCGACGAAGTGGGCGACATCCCGCTCCCGCTCCAAGTCAAGCTGCTGCGCTTCCTGCAGGAACGCACGATCGAGCGCATCGGTGGCCGCAAGTCGATCGCGGTGGACACCCGCATCGTATGCGCCACGCACCAGGACGTGGGCGCGATGATCGCCGCCGGCACGTTCCGCGAGGATCTCTATTATCGGTTGGCCGAGATCGTCGTGCGCATCCCCTCGCTGGCGGAGCGCCCGGGCGATGCCGGGCTGCTCGCACGGCACTTCCTGAAGAAATATGCCAAGTCGATGCAGTCGGCGGTCACCGATTTGTCGGCCGATGCCCGCGCGGCGATCGATGCCTGGAACTGGCCGGGTAACGTCCGTGAGTTGGAGAACCGCATGAAGCGGGCGGTGATCATGGCCGACGGCAAGCTCGTCACCGCCGCCGATCTCGATCTGGCGGAGGACGACGCGGGAACCCCGCTGAACCTGCGTGCCATCCGCGAGACCGCGGACCGCAAGGCGATCCGCCACGCACTGGCCCGTGCTGATGGCAACATCTCCAACACGGCCAAGCTGCTCGGCGTCAGCCGGCCGACTCTCTACGACCTCCTGAAGAGCTATGATCTCCATGCGTAAGCCATTGCTGCTCGCCGGCGTCACTGCCGCCGCCATCGCCGTGACCGCTATCGTGTCGCTCGCCGGAACGCCTGCCCGGGCGGACGCCAACAGCGCCAAGGCGTCGCTTGCCAAAAGCCTTGCCGCGCTCAAGATCGGCAACGCCAGTGCGGCGCGCAGCAACGCGATGGACGCGGTGAAGGCGGATTCGGGTTGGGGCCTGGCGCATGCCGTGCTGGCGCGCGCCTATCTCGGTCTGGGTGACGGCATCGCTGCAGAAGCGGAACTCGACCGCGCCAAGGCCGCTGGCTTCGATGCCGGCCGCGCGCACCAACTGTACGCGCATGCTTGGCTGCTGCAGGGGGATCCCGCCCGGGCGATCGTCGAGGCGGGCAAGGCGCCGCCCAAATTCGCCGGCTATGCCGTACGCGTCGGCGCGCGCGCGCTTGCCGCCCAAGGCGATTTGCCGGGGGCGCAGAAGGCGCTCGCCACTGTGCTGGCAGCGGCGCCGAACGACAGTGCTGCCTGGTCCGATCTTGGGCGCGTGCGCTACGATACGGGCGACATGGCCGGTGCGATCCAGGCCGCGAGCAAGGCAATCGCGCTCGATCCCGCCAATCTGGAGGCGCTGACGCTGCGCGGAGAATTGGTGCGCGGCCAATATGGGCTGCTCGCTGCACTGCCCTGGTTCGAAGCGGCGCTGAAGAAGGACTATTACTACCATCCAGCGCTGATCGAATATGCCGGCACGCTTGGCGATGCCGGCCGCTATGCCGACATGCTGGACGCCACCCGCCGTGCGCTCGCAACGCGGCCGGACAGCGCGCAGGCCTTCTACCTGCAGGCGGTGCTTGCCGCGCGCTCCGGCAATTACGATCTGGCGCGGACCTTGACGCAGCGCACGACGGGCAAGCTCGACGGTCTGCCGGGTGCGCTGTTGCTGGATGGAATGCTCGATTATCAGGCGGCCAGCTACGAACAGGCGATCAACAAGTGGCGCGAACTCGTCGGCCGCCAGCCGATGAACGTCACCGCGCGGCGGCTGCTCGGCGCCGCGCTGCTGCGCTCCGGCGACGCGCAGGGCGCGCTCGACGTGCTGCGGCCGGTGGCGCTGCGCGGTGACGCCGACAGCTATACGCTTGCGCTCGTCGGACGCGCCTTTGAACGGACGGGTGAGCGCAATTGGGCAAACCAGTTCCTTGATCGCGCGGCTTTCCCCGCGGGCGGATCGTCCGCACCGTTCGGTGTCGACGACGATGTCGCGGTGCTCGGTGGCCTGGCCAAGGACGATCCGGCCGATCCTGTGCGGCGCGTGGCCTATCTCCGCGGGCTGGTGGAGGCCGGCGACACCGGCCAGGCGCTCGCCCAGGCGCAGGCACTCGCGCGCCTGTCACCCGGCGCACCTGCCGCGCATCTAGCGGTCGGCGACACGTTCGCTGCATTGGGCCGCTATGCCGATGCCGCCTCCGCCTACCGACGCGCCGCCGATATCCGCTTCGACGAACCGGTCATGTTGCGGCTGATCGACGCGCTCGACCGGTCGGGGCAGCGGGCAGAAGCGGCCAACGTGCTGGCGCTGTTCCTGTCGCAGAACCCGCAGAACATCGCCGGGCAGCGGCTTGCGGCGCGCTGGCAGATCGCGGGCGGCGATTTCGATGCGGCAATCGAGACGCTGGAGGGATTGCGGATCCGGGTCGGTAACCGCGATGCCACGCTGCTTTCGGATCTCGCCTTCGCCTATATTGGTGCCGACGACGAGGATACCGGCCTGTCCTACGCCAAGGCGGCGTACCGCATCGCACCGTTGAACCCGGCGGTGACCGACGCATATGGCTGGGCGCTGTACCAGACGGGCGATGACAAGGGTGCCGCGCAATTGCTCGAAAAGGCGGTAGCGATCGCCCCGCAGCATGCGACGTTGCGCTGGCATCTGGGGCAGGTCTACGCCGATCTCGGCCGGGGCGGGGAGGCGAAGGCGCAGATCGGTGCTGCGATGAGTGACCCCGGCTTCGCCGATCGGGCGGCGGCTGCGGCGGTGCTCAAGACGCTCGGCTGATGCGTCGATCGATGCAGTATGATGCGCGGGGCGCGGCAGCTATAGGCCGCGCATGACCGATCCGCTCGACCGCATCGCCGCCGCCCTGGAACGCCTGGTTCCGGCCCCGCCATCCTCCGCCGATCCGGTTGCTCATGCCGCCTATGTGTGGCGCGGTGACGCGCTGACCGAGGCGCGTGCCTTTGCCGCACTGCCGCTCGCGCAACTGCACGGCATCGATGCCCAGAAGATCGCGCTCACCGCCAATCTCGGCCGGCTCGCGGAGGGTCATGCCGCGCACGACGTGCTGCTCTGGGGCGCGCGCGGTACGGGTAAGTCGGCGCTGGTGAAGGCGGCGGTGGCGGATCTTCAGCGGCTCGGCGCGAACCTTGCCCTGGTCGAGGTCGCCACCGCCAATCTCGCCACGCTGCCGCAGCTCTTCGCCAGCATTGCGTCCGTCTCTCGAGCGTTCGCGGTGTTCATCGATGATCTCGGCTTCGACGCGGCAGGTGATGGCCGCGCGCTACGCTCCATGCTGGAGGGCGGGGCGGAGGCTCGGCCAGCGAACGTACGCCTGCTGGTCACGTCCAACCGCCGCCACCTGATACCGCGCGACATCGCCGAGCAGGAAAGCGCGATCAACCCGCGCGATGCGGCAGACGACCAGCTTGCCCTGGCCGACCGCTTCGGGCTCAGCCTTGGCTTCCATGTCATGGACCAGGACGGCTATCTGGCCGTGGTCCGAGGCTATGCGCAGGCGCACGGCCTGCCATTCGACCCCGCCGATGCGATCGCCTGGGCAACGCGCCGCGGCAGCCGATCGGGCCGGGTGGCGTGGCATTACATCGTTGATCTCGCCGGGCGGAACAGCAAGGCCCTGGGCTGAGCGGGTATCGAACGCCTAAGGCAGGGTGAGCTTAGAGCGACCCGAGCCTAGCCTTCGGCCATCTCAGCAAGCTCCAGCCAGCGCATTTCGGCCGCTTCCTTCTCGTTGCGCGCGGCGGCGACCGCCTTGGTCAAGCGTTCGAACGCCGCAAAGTCCCGCGCATACAGGCCGTTATCCGCCAGCAGCGCCTCGTCGCGCGCAATGGCCGCCTCGATCTCCCCGATCCGCTCGGGCAACGTCTCGTAATCGCGCTGATCCTTGTAGGTCAGCTTGACTTTCGGCACCGGTGCCGGGGGAGCCGTCACCTGCACCTTGCGATTGCCGCCGCCGCGCTTGGGTGCCGCGGCCTTGCGCTTGCGCTCCCAATCCTCATAACCGCCCGCGACCACATCGACCGTGCCCGAGCCGTCGAGCCCAAGCGTGATCGTCACCGTGCGATCGAGGAAGTCGCGGTCGTGGCTGACGATCAGCACGGTACCCTCGTAATCGCCGATCACGTCCTGTAGCAGATCGAGCGTTTCCAGATCCAGATCGTTGGTCGGCTCGTCCAGCACCAGAAGGTTGCTGGGCTTGGCGAATTCGCGCGCCAGCAGCAGCCGTGATCGTTCGCCGCCCGAAAGCGTGCCGACCTTGGCATCCAGCACGTTGGGGTCGAACAGGAATTCCTTGAGGTAGCCCACGACATGCTTGCGGTTGCCCTGCACTTCGATCCAGTCGCCGCCGTCCGCCAGCACGTCGCGCACGGTCTTTTCCGGCGCCATCTTGCTGCGCTGCTGGTCGATGACGATGCGCTCCATCGTCTTCGCAAAGCGGATCTGCCCGCTATCGGGCTCTAGCTCGCCGGTCAGCAGCTTGAGCAACGTCGACTTGCCGGCACCGTTTTGACCGACGATGCCGATCCGATCCTTGCGCGTCACGCGCAGCGACAGATCGGTGATGATCGGCCGCTCGCCGAAGCTCTTCGAGATATGCTTGGCGTCGATCACCACCTTGGTCTTGGCGTCGTCGGTGCCGATCGTCAGGTTGGCCGAGCCCTGCGGCCCGATCATCGAGGCACGCTCGGCACGCATCTCGTGCAGCTTGGTCAGCCGCCCCTGGTTGCGCTTGCGCCGGCCGGTGACGCCACGCAGGAGCCAATGCTCCTCCAGCTTCAATCTCGCATCGAGCTTCTCGGCATTGCGCGCCTCGTCGGCATAGACCTGCTCGGTCCAGGCGTCGAACCCGCCAAAGCCGATCTCCGCACGGCGCACGGTGCCGCGGTCGAGCCACAAAGTCTGCTTGGTGAGGCGCGTCAGGAAGGTGCGGTCATGGCTGATCACCACGAACGCGCCGTTGAACCGCGACAGCCATTGCTCGATCCATTCGATCGCGGCGATGTCGAGATGGTTGGTCGGCTCGTCGAGCAGCAGCACGTCGGGCTCCATCGCCAGCGCGCGCACGATCGCCGCACGGCGCCGCTCGCCGCCCGAGGCCGAGGCGGCATCGCGCGACAGATCGATGCCAAGCTGATCGGCGATTGCATCCGCCTCATATTCCATCGGCGCGTCGTCGCCGGCCAGCACGTAATCGAGCAACGTCTTGTACGCGCGCAGGTCCGGCTCCTGCTCCAGCAGGATCACGCGCGTGCCGGGCTGGATCGTGCGGCGGCCCTCGTCCGCCTCGATCGATCCGGCAATCAGCTTCATCAGCGTGGTCTTGCCCGCGCCGTTGCGCCCGATCAGGGCCAGCCGGTCGCGCGGGCCGACATGGATGTCGAGGCCGCGGAACAACCACCCCGATCCTTGAATGATGCCGAGATTTTCGAATGCTAGGATTGGGGCTGCCATGGCAGCGTCCGTTAGGGCGTGTCGCCCCGGGCGGCAAGTTGCGAGAGCCTGAAGGGCCTATTCACAGGCTGTTCAACGCCTTCGCCCTATGCGACACCCCGATGAAGATGTCTTTTGCCCTCACTTTATGTCTGCTCGCCACGCCAGCGGTTGCCGATCCTGCACCCGTGCAGCGTCGCGGCGATCAGGTCGAGGCGTTCGAGGCGCGGCGCCAGGGTAAGATCCTGCCGCTGCGCGAGATTGAGTCCCGCGTCGTCCCGCAGATCCGCGGCGCACAATATCTCGGCGTCGAGCTGGACGGCTATAGCGGCATTTACACGCTCAAGTTCCTGCGCGATGGCAACGTCATCTGGGTCGACGTGGACGGCCGCTCGGGCCAGATCCTGCGCCGCACCGGCCACTGATCCGCCCTTTCGGGCAAGAGGGGATTGAATACATGCGCGTTCTGATCGTCGAAGACGAACCGAATCTCGGTCAGCAATTGAAGAACACGCTGGAAGGCGCAGGGTACGCTATCGACCTCGCTACCGACGGCGAGGAAGGCCATTTCATGGGCTCGACCGAGAATTACGATGCGATCGTGCTCGATCTCGGCCTGCCCGAGATCGACGGCCTGACCGTACTCGATCGCTGGCGCAAGGAAGGCCGCACCGCGCCGGTGCTGGTGCTCACCGCACGCGACAGCTGGTCGGACAAGGTAGCCGGGCTGGATGCCGGCGCCGACGATTATGTCGCCAAGCCGTTCCAGTCGGAGGAACTGATCGCCCGCCTGCGGGCGCTGATCCGCCGCGCCTCTGGCAATGCCTCCTCGGAACTGACTGCCGGCGATGTGCGGCTCGACACGCGATCGGGCAAGGTCACCAAGGCGGGCGAGCCGGTCAAGTTGACCGCGCAGGAATATAAATTGCTTAGCTACCTGCTGCATCACAAGGGCAAGGTGGTCAGCCGCACCGAGTTGATCGAGCATATCTACGATCAGGATTTCGATCGTGATTCGAACACGATCGAAGTGTTCGTCACGCGCATCCGCAAGAAGCTCGGCCAGGAAGTGATCACCACGATCCGCGGCCTGGGTTACAGCCTCGAAGATCCGGATGCCTGAGACAAGCGGCGCGGCGGCGGTGCCGATCGAATCGGAACCGCTGCCCAGCCGCGGCTATGTTCGCACGACCGGGAGCCTTTCGCGCCGCATGATCCTCATCGCGGCGGTGTGGATCATGCTATTGCTCACCGGGGGCGGCTACGCGCTTGACCGCGTTCTGACGCAAGCGGTGACGCGCAACTTCGACGATCAGCTCGAATATGTGCTGACCGCGCTGATCGTGTCGGCAGAAATCGGGCCTGACGGTGAGGTGGTGTTCAACCGCGAGCCTGCAGATCAGCGATTCTTGGAACCGCAATCGGGGCTATATTGGCAAGTCAGCGGTAAAGGCAGCGAGGATTTCCCATCGCGTTCGCTATGGGATCGCCGGCTGCGCTTCGGTTCGGCCCATACCGATCTCGGCATCCACATCTATGACAGCGCGCAATTTGCGGGCGAGAAGCTACGTATCCTGGAACGCGACGTCAGGCTGCCGGGATCGCCCAGGCGCTGGCGTTTCCAGGTCGCGCAGACCCGCGACGGGCTCGATCTGCAGATCAACACGCTGCGCAAGACGCTGGTGCGAAGCTTTGCATTGCTCGGCTTGGGGCTGTTGGTGATGGCGGCGTTGCAGACCTTTTACGGGCTATGGCCGCTGAGAAAGGTGCGCGAGGAAATCGCGCGCATGCGATCGGGCAAGTCGCGGCAGATCGAACGGCCGATGCCGGTCGAGGTCGCGCCGATGGTCGAGGAACTGAACGGCCTGATCGCGCACAACGAACGTCAGGCGGAGGAAGCGCGTCGCCACGCCGGCAATCTCGCGCATGCGCTAAAGACGCCGCTCACCGTGATCATGAATGCGGCGACCGCGGAGGCGGACGATCTCGGCGAGACGGTGGTGCGCGAGGCGCGGACGATGCGCCGCCAGGTTGACCATCACCTCGCCCGCGCGCGTGCCGTCGGCCGGCGCGGATCGGCGCATAGCCGCGCGGATGTGTGGCCGAGCCTCGAATCGGTCGAACGTGCGGTGGCGCGGCTATATCGCCATGTGCGGATCGACATCGATGGGCCCAAGACGCTGCAGGTCCATGTCGAGCGGCAGGATCTCGACGAGATGCTCGGCAATCTGATCGAGAATGCCGCCAAATATGGTGGCGGCAGCGTGTTCGTCACGGTCGGTCAGCATTCCGGCTTCGTCGAGTTCCTGATCGAGGACGATGGCGCGGGTATCCCGGAGGAGCAGCGCGTGCGCATCTTCGATCGCGGCGTGCGGCTGGACAGCGGCAAGCCGGGCACCGGCCTGGGGATGGCGATCGTCCGCGACGTGGCGGAGATCTACGAAGGCACGGTAAGCCTGGAAGAGAGCGAAGATCTGGGTGGGCTGCTCGTCAGACTGAGGCTACCGGCCGCAAACTGATCCTCCCCGGCACGGGGAGGTGGCAGCCGCAGGCTGACGGAGGGGGCGGGCCGGCAACGCTGGCGCTTGGGAAAGCCCCCTCCATTACTCAGCTGAAGGAGCCGAGCGGTTCCGCCACCCGTTCCGGAGAGGAGTTAAGCGGCGACCTTCAACTCGGCCATCGCCTGGGCGGTGATCTCCAGGCTGCGCTTGCGCGCTCCATGATCGTAGATCGCGCTCGCCACCATCAACTCGTCGACACCCGTCCGCGCGACGAAGGTGGCGATCTCGCGCGCCACCTTGGCCGGGCCACCGACCGCCGAGCATTGCAGCACATGATCCAGCATCGCCTGACCCTGCGCGCCGAGGCTCTCGCGATACCCGGCGAGCGGCGGCTTCATCTTGCCCGGGTTGCCAGTGCGGAGCGCGATGAACGCCTGCTGCTGCGAACTCGCCACCAGTTCCGCCTCCTCGGCGGTGTCGGCCGCGAACACGTTGAAGCCAGCCATGACGTGCGGGCGGGAGAGTGCCGCCGAGGGCTTGAAGTCGCGACGGTAGATCGCGATCGCGCTCATCAGCGCATCCGGCGCGAAATGCGATGCGAAGGCATAAGGCAGCCCGAGCGCGGCGGCGAGCTGCGCACCGAACGTGCTCGATCCCAGGATCCACAGGTCGACCTTGGCACCGGCACCCGGCGTGGCCGTGATCCCGGTCTGGCCATCGTCGGCGAAATAGCTTTGCAGCTCCAGCACGTCCTGCGGGAAGGCGTTCGCATCGGTCTCCAGCGTGCGCCGCATGGCATGCGCGACTCGCTGATCCGACCCCGGGGCCCGGCCGAGCCCGAGATCGATCCGTCCCGGAAACAGCGCATCAAGGGTACCGAACTGCTCGGCGATCGCCAGCGGCGCGTGGTTGGGCAGCATGATCCCGCCTGCGCCGATCCGGATCGTCGATGTCGCCGCGGCGATGTGCCCCAGCACCACCGATGTCGCCGCGCTGGCGATCCCGGCCATGCCGTGATGCTCCGCCGTCCAGTAGCGGCTGAAGCCGAGGCCCTCGGCATGCTGCGCGAGATCGGCGGCATTGGCCAGCGCCTGGGACACGGTACCGCCTTCTACGACGGGGACGAGATCGAGCAATGAATAGGCTGTCATGAACAAGGATGTGGGGAGGGGGACTTACTCTCGCTAGCCCCATTATGAAGGTCATCCTGAACTTGTTTCAGGATCCAGGTGCGGTCCTCCGTCTCACCGACACCGTCTATTTGGCAGGTGGCCGCGCCTGGATCCGGAAACAAGTTCAGGATGACGGGTATTGCGGGGGTCGGGGTTGCGCCACCTCACTCGGTGGCCGTAGAGCCTCACCCACATGGACCCCCGGCTCGCCCATATCGACACCTGGATCTTCGATCTCGACAATACGCTGTACCCGGCGAGCGTACGGCTGTTCGATCAGGTCGATGCCAAGATGGGCGCGTACATATCCGAACGGCTGGGCGTAGATCTGGCCGAGGCACGGCGCATCCAGAAGGGCTATTTCCATGCCCATGGCACGACGCTCGCTGGCCTGATGGCGGATCACGGCGCGGATCCGCACGAATTCCTCGCCTTCGTGCACGACATCGAGATGGACGTGCTGGAGGAGAATGCCCCGCTCGCCGCGGCGATCGCCAAGCTGCCGGGGCGCAAGATCGTCTTCACCAACGCCGATGCGCCCTATGCCACCAACGTGCTCGGGCGGCTCGGCCTGGGCAGCAGCTTCGAGGCGATCCATGACATCCACGCCATGGGTCTCGCACCCAAGCCGCAGCTATCGGCCTATGCCGGGCTGTGCGCGGCGTTCGACATCGATCCGCACACCAGCCTGTTCGCCGAGGACATGGCGCGCAATCTGGCACCGGCAAAGGCGATCGGCATGACCACCTTGTGGGTCGACAACGGCTCCGAGCAGACGCCGAACGAAACGCATGGGCACGTCGATTTCATTACCCACGACATCGGCCATTGGCTGGAAGAGATATTGGAGGCCGCATGAGCGATAATCTGCAGAAGACGATCGAGAGCGCCTGGGAAGACCGGGTGGATCTCGGCTTCACCACGGTCGGCGCTGTGCGCAGCGCGGTGGAAGAGGCGCTGGAACTGCTCGATTCGGGTGCGGCGCGCGTCGCCGAACCGGACGAGACGGGCGGCTGGCGGGTCAATCAATGGCTCAAGAAGGCAGTGCTGCTGAGCTTCCGGCTCAACGACAATGAACTGATTCAGGGGCCGGACAGCGCCACCTGGTTCGACAAGGTCCCCTCCAAGTTCGACGGCTGGGACGAGGCGCGCCACCGCGCCGCCGGGTTCCGCAGCGTGCCGGGCAGCATCGTGCGCCGCGGGGCGTTCATCGCCAAGGGCGCGATCCTGATGCCGAGCTTCGTCAATATCGGAGGCTATGTCGGCGAGAATTCGATGATCGATGCCTGGGCGACGGTTGGCAGTTGCGCGCAGATCGGCGCCAACGTGCACATATCCGGCGGCGCGGGGATCGGCGGCGTGCTCGAGCCGCTGCAGGCCGATCCGGTGATCATCGGCGACGGCGCGTTCATCGGCGCGCGCTCTGAAGTGGCGGAAGGCGTGCGCGTCGGCGAGGGCGCGGTGCTGTCGATGGGTGTCTATCTCGGCGCCTCGACCAAGATCATCGATCGGGCGACCGGCGAGGTGTTCAAGGGCGAAGTGCCGCCTTACGCCGTCGTCGTGCCGGGCAGCACGGGTGGCGATCTCGGCCTGTATTGCGCGGTGATCGTCAAGCGGGTTGATGCGCAGACCCGCTCCAAGACCAGCATCAACGATCTGCTGCGCGATTGATGCGCGCGCTGATCGCCGCGATCGCGCTGCTGGCGGCGCCCTGTGCCGCGCAGACTGCGATTCCGGTCGCGCCGGCGACGGTGGTCAAGGCGTACCCGCACGATCCCAAGGCCTATACCGAAGGTCTGTTCTACCAGGACGGTGCCTTGTACGAGAGTACGGGCGAAGTCGGCCGTTCGGGCATCCGCAAGGTCGATCTCGCCACCGGTCGCGTGTTGAAGAGCGTCGCCATGCCGCCGCCTTTGTTCGGCGAAGGCATTGCGGCGTGGCGCGGGCAGATCGTCAGCCTGACCTGGAAGGACGGGATCGGCTTCCGCTGGTCGCTCGACGGGTTCCGCAAGCTCGGCAGCTTCCGCTATCCGGGCGAGGGCTGGGCGCTGACGGCCGATGCCGATGGCCTGATCATGTCGGACGGCACGCCGACGTTGCGCTTCCTCGATCCGGGCACCTTCAAGCAGCGTCGCACCTTGCTGGTCACCGCAGACGGCGTGCCGGTCGAACGGCTGAACGAGATCGAATATGTCGAGGGCGAGATCCTCGCCAATGTCTGGCTGACCGATCGCATCGCGCGGATCGATCCGAAGACCGGGCATGTGATCGGCTGGATCGATCTTACAGCGTTGCACCAGCGCGCCGGCGTGTTCGGCACCGATCAGGTTCCCAACGGCATCGCCTGGGATGCCAAGGCACGGCGTCTGTTCGTCACGGGCAAGGAGTGGCCGTTGCTGTTCGAGATCGCGCCGCCGCGTTCTGCCGGTCGCCGCTGAGTCTCGACACGGCAACACACGCCGCCTAACGACACCGGCAACAACAAGGGATTTTTCATGACCACTACCGCCAGCAAGGTCCTCGACCGCGTTCTCGTGCTCGAAATGGTACGCGTCACCGAGGCTGCGGCCGTGGCGGCCTCCAAGCTGGTCGGGCGCGGTGACGAAAAGGCGGCCGATGCCGCCGCCGTCGAGGCGATGCGCGAGGCGCTGAACGAGCTCTACATGGACGGCACCGTGGTGATCGGCGAGGGCGAGCGAGACGAGGCGCCGATGCTGTTCATCGGCGAAAAGGTCGGCTCTGCGATCGGCAAGGGCCCGAAGATCGACATCGCGCTCGATCCGCTGGAAGGCACGACGATCTGCGCCACCGCTGGCCCCAACAGCCTGGCCGTGCTGGCGATCGCCGAACAAGGCGGGCTGCTCAACGCGCCTGACGTGTACATGGACAAGATCGCGGTCGGCCCCGGCTACCCCGAGGGCATCATCGATCTGGACCGCACGCCGACTGAGAATATCTGCGCGCTGGCGGCGGCCAAGGGCGTCGAGCCATCGGAGATCATCGCCTGCGTGCTGGATCGCCCGCGCCACGAGAAACTGATCGCCGAACTGCGTGCGCTGGGGGTCGGCATCATGCTGATCGGCGACGGCGACGTGGCGGGCGTGATCGCCACGACCAACCCGGATACGACGATCGACATCTATATGGGCTCGGGCGGGGCGCCGGAGGGCGTGCTCGCGGCCGCGGCTTTACGCTGCGTCGGCGGGCAGTTCAAGGGCCGCTTGCTGTTCCGCAACGACGACGAGCGCGGCCGTGCGGCCAAGTGGGGCGTGACCGATCTCGACAAGCAATACGACCTCACCGAACTTGCCAAGGGCGACTGCATTTTTGCCGCCACCGGCGTAACCGACGGGTCGTTGCTGGCGGGGGTGAAGCGCAAGGGCGGTACGATGACGACGGAGAGCGTGGTAATGCGCGCGTCGAGCGGCACGGTGCGCTGGGTGAAGGGAGAACATCGGCTTTGAGGCAATCCTCCCCGGCACGGGGAGGTGGCAAGCGAAGGCTGACGGAGGGGGTGGGCCGGCAGCGCATCCGTTGCGCTCGCGGAAGCCCCTTCCCGTACCGGGGAGGATTACGACTTCATCCGATAGCCCGTCTTGAAGATCCAGGCGATCACGCCCAGGCACAGCAGCAGGAACGCGAAGGTGAACGCGAGGCTGGCGCCCACCCCGACATCGCCTTGCCCGAAGAAGCTCCAGCGGAAGCCGCTGACCAAATACACGACCGGGTTGAACAGGCTGACCGTGCGCCACGCCGGCGGCAGCATGTCGATCGAGTAGAACGCACCACCAAGGAACGTAAGCGGTGTGATCAGAAGCGCCGGCACGAAGTTCAACTGCTCGAACCCCTTGGCCCAAACGCCGATGATGAACCCGAACAGGCTGAACGCCACGCTGGTCAGCACCAGAAAGGCGAGCATCATCACCGGGTGCTTGATCGGCAGATCGACGAACAGCATCGCGGTGGCCAGGATGATCAGCCCCAGGATCACCGACTTGGTCGTCGCCGCGCCGACATAGCCTAGCACCATCTCCATTGCCGACACGGGCGCCGAAAGCAGCTCGTAGATCGTGCCCGTGAATTTCGGGAAGTAGATGCCGATCGACGCATTGGCGATGCTCTGCGTCAGCAGCGAGAGCATGATCAGCCCAGGCACGATGAAGCTGCCATAGCCGACGCCGTCGACCGACTGCATGCGGCTGCCGATCGCGCCGCCGAACACGACGAAATATAGCGAGGTGGTGATCACCGGGGTCGCCACGCTCTGCCACAAGGTGCGCAGCGCGCGCGCCATCTCGAAGCGGTAGATCGCCCACACGCCATGCGCGTTGAAACCGTTCGCGCTCATTGCACTACTCCGTTCAATTCGAGCGCAGTCGAGAAACCGGTTCTTGGGACATGCTTCTCGACTGCGCTCGAAGCGAACGGGGAGGGGACAGGCACAGGGAAGCTCATGCCGCTTCCTTCCGTTCGACCAGGTCGACGAAGATGTCTTCGAGCGAACTGCGATGCGTATCGAGATCGGTATAGCCGATCCCCAATGCCGCAAGCTTGGCGAGCAGCGCCGGGATACCGTCTTTGTCGCCATCGCTCTCGGCGACGAACACGTGGCGCAGCTTGTGGCCGTCCTCGACCAGCTCGACATCCCAGCCATCAAGCGCCGCCGGGACGACAGTAAGCGGCTCGCTCAGCGACACCAGCACCTGCCGCTTGCCCAGCCGCTTCATCAGTTCGGTCTTGCGCTCGACCAGCACGAGCTTGCCCTTGTCGATCACCCCGACGCGGTCGGCCATCTCCTCGGCCTCCTCGATATAGTGCGTGGTGAGGATGATCGTCGTACCCTTCTCGCGCAGCCGGTGGATCAGCTTCCACATGTCGCGGCGCAGTGACACGTCGACCCCCGCCGTCGGCTCGTCGAGGAACAGGATGTCGGGCTCATGGCTGAGCGCCTTGGCGATCAGCACGCGGCGCTTCATGCCGCCGGACAATTCCATGATCTTGGCGTCGCGCTTGTCCCACAGCGACAGATCGCGCAGCACTTCCTCGATATAGGCGTCGTGGCCCGATCGCCCGAACAGGCGGCGGCTGAACTTGACGGTGGCCAGCACCGTCTCGAACATGTCGACCGACAATTCCTGCGGCACCAGGCCGACCAGGCGGCGCGCGGCGCGGAAATCCTTGATCGCGTCGTGCCCCACGACCGTGATCGTGCCGCTGCTGGGCGTGACGATGCCGCAGATGATGCTGATCAGCGTCGTCTTGCCCGCGCCGTTGGGCCCGAGCAGCGCGAAGATCTCGCCTTTTTCAATTTCCAGGTCGATCGGCGACAATGCCGTGGTGCCGGACTTGTACGTCTTGGAGACGCCGGCGACGGATAGGATAATTGACAAGTTGTGGGGCCCCCTTGGATGGCGTGGAGATGGGGGCAGGGGCCGGATGGCGCAACCGGGGGCGAAACGATTGATGGTTCTGTTCCCCCGCCTCGGCCGGGGAACAGGTGCGTGCCGGTTACGCGCCGCGCGCGGCCTGGACCGCTTTCTCCAGTTCCTCCAGCGGTAGTGCGGCCGAGACCACGCGGTTGCCGATCACCCAGCTTGGCGTGCCGGTCATGCCCAATTGCTGGGCCATGGCGCGGTTGGTGGCGATTTCCGTGTCGGCACGCGCGGACATGGCCGTCGCCTTCGCCATGTCGAGCCCGGCCGTCTTCGCAGCGGCCGCCATGCTGTCGGCACTCACCGGGCCACCCGCATAGAGCGCATCGTGGAACGACTTGAACTTGCCCTGCGCAGCCGCGGCTAGGCTGAGCTTGGCGGCGGTGCCGCTTTCCTCGGTCAGGATCGGCCATTCGCGAAACACGATCTTCACCTGCGGATCGCGCTCGATCAGTTGCGCGATGATCGGCAGGCTGGAGCGGCAATAGCCGCAATTATAGTCGAAATATTCGACCACGGTGACGTCGCCCTTGGCATTGCCCGCCCAGGCGCCGTCGAACGGCTCCAGGATCGCCGCGCGATTGGCGGCGATGACCTTGCCGGTCTGGCCATCCTGCAAGCGCTGCATCGCCTGCGGGATGAGTTCGGGATGCTCCAGCACGTAATCGCGCACGACATTTTCCACCCGCGCCTTGTCGACGCCCGATAGCGAGCCGGGCGCGGCGCGCTGCAGGCCCCACATGCCTGCCCCGCCGGCCACCGCGCCGAGCAGGAGGACGGCGGCCAGCAGCACTGGATTACGAAGCCCGTTCATTGCTTGCGATACTTTTTGGGGTTGTCGTCCATGTCGTTCTGCGCGGTCATCGCAATGTCCTGCGCGCGCACCCAGTCGCGGCTGTTGGGCGGCAGCCCAGCCATCGCGCCGCGTGCGCTATAGGCGGCGGTGCGCGAATCGCCATTCTGGCTGGCGCGCTCGGCGGTCGCGAGCAGGGCGCGCGGCTCGTCGCCGGTGCGCTCGTACACCGTGCCCAATTGATACCAGGCGAAGGGGTTCTCCTGGTCGCGGTTCACGGCCTGGCGCAGCACGCGCACCGCCTCGGGATAATTGGCCTTGTCCTCGGTTGCGATCAGCGCGTGGCCGAAGGTCGTGGCGATCAGCGGCGAATTGTTCGACCGCACCGTCGCCTCGCGCAGCGGCACCAGCGCGTCGACCGGCTTGCCCGCCTCGAGCAGGATCTGCCCCTGGATTTCGAGGAAATAGGGATCGTGCGGATCGGCCTTGATCAGCGCCGCCGCCTCGGCATCGGCTTTGTCGGGGTAGCCCGCCTTGTGCCAGGCATAGGCCCGCGCATAATGCGCGTACACGCTGTGATCCTCTTCCGGATAGATGTTCAGCGTCGTCTTGGGATCGGCGACATAGCCGCGCAGTTTCGCCTTCACCCGTTTGAAGCGTTCCTCCAGCGCGAGATCGGGCTTGGCGTTCCACGATGCGCCGCTCATCAGATCGTTCTTGAGGTTCTCGATACGCTGGCCGCTCAACGGGTGGCTCTGCGCGAACGGATCGATGTTCTTCAGGCCGTAGGCATATTCCTGGTTCTGCAGCTTACGGAAGAAAGACAGCATCCCGCGCCCGGACACGCCCGAGGCGTTGAGATATTTGGCGCCGGCGGCATCGGCGGTCGATTCCTGCACGCGCGTGAAGGCCAGGAACTTGCCCATCGCCGCGCTTTGCCCAAGCCCCATCAGCGCCATGCCCGCATCGCCGGCACCCGCCACCGCGGCGGCGATGCCGACCACCATGCTGAGCAGGGTGATGCCGATCGCCGGCCTGGTGCCCTGATCCTGCAGCACGACATGGCCATCGGCGATGTGGCCGAGTTCGTGCGCGATCACGCCTTGCACTTCGTTGGCATTGTCGGCCGCCTGCAGCAGCCCGGAATGGACATAGACGGTCTGGCCGCCGGCCACGAAGGCGTTGATCGAATCGTCGTTGATCATGACGACGCGGACATTGGCGGGCGACAATCCCGCGGCGATGATCATCGGCCGCGACATGTCGTTGAACATCGCCTCGGTCTCGGCATCGCGCAGGATCGACTGCGCCGCCGCCGGTTGCGCCCAGAGCAGGAGGGAGGCCGCGATCCCCGCGACGAGTTTCTTCATGCCCGACATATCGGGAAGTTTGCCGATGGTTACAATCGGCGGCAGAGCATCCGACCTTCCGCAAAGGCGTCTAAGCTGTGTCACGCCGCCGGCCACGCTAGATTTCCTCCGTCAGCATCTCGACGGTGACGTGAAAGGTCGCGATCTCGCTCCAGGCCTCGCGGCGGCTCACTGAGGTTTCTTCCGACACCATCGAGATCATGAACTGCCCGCCTTGATCGTCGTCGAAGCTGGCAGGGGCGGAATCCCACTGGCAGCAAGATCTCTTGAGCGAGTGCAGGCCGGTGGCGCGGATCAGATATGTCTCGACCGCGGCGGCATGCCCGCCATCGACATCATACGTCGCACGCATCGGCGCTGCCTGGGCATCGGGGAACGACCTGCAGCCGGTATATCGGAGCTCCGCCGGTTTGCGACTCAGTCGGGCGAGCAGATCCCCACAGCCTTTCGCCACGTTGCCTGAACGCTGCTGAGAGCTGGTGGCAGCCGGTCCGCTCGTAAAAGGTGACCCTGCCGTCGCCGGTTGCGCGCAGAGCAGGAGGAAGGTCGCGCTGCTCGCGACCCACCGCACCGCAGTGAGATTTGCCTTGGCAGGGGACGATCGATGGCAGGGCGGTGCAGCCGGGTACCGGCTGCGAATGTTGAGGATCTTGAAGCGCGAGCACGCTTTCGACAGGCGCGCGGCACCGCCGCGTCGAGCGGATCGCCCCGGTGGCATCATCGGCAAGTGCCACCCCTGCGTACGGATCAAAGGTGCGTCGATCATCTTCCCCACGTGCCACGGTTACGGGGTTGTAGGACAGGGATTTCTGCATGTTCGCTCGTCAAGGTTCGGGCTTACCCGACGGCGGTTGATGGGAACGGTCGAGCGCGTGCCGTGTTGAGATTGCCAACAAAGAGAGGAGCTTATGGTCGAAACACTGTCCCCGGTGCTGTCCGAGCGCGTCGAGCGACTGACGGAAACCCTGTTGCAGGAAGCCAATGATGCCGGGCTGATGCTGGCCACGGCGGAGAGCTGCACTGGTGGATTGCTTGCCTCGTTGTTGACCGACGTGGATGGCGGCGGGCACGTCTTCGATCGCGGCTTCGTGGTCTATAGCGAGCATGCCAAGTGCGAGCTGCTGGGGCTCGCGCAGCAGCAGATCGATTGCTGCGGGGCGGTCAGCCGTGATGTCGCGGTCGCCATGGCGGAGGGCGCGCTGGCGGCATCGGATGCGCAGGTGGCGCTGGCGATTACCGGCTTTGCCGGGCCCGGCGCGCCCGGTGACGAGCCTGGGCTGGTCCATTTCGCCTGCGCCCGCGAAGGCCGCGACATTGCGCACCGCGAGGAGCATTTCGGCGATATCGGCCGGGGCGGCGTGCGGCAGGCTTGCCTCGAGGTGGCGCTGGAGATGATGGTGGCCGCGGTGCGGTGAATTGTTCCCCGGCGTAGGCCGGGGTCCAGGCGGACCGGTTGATGTGAGCGAGCGCAGCGCCAGTCACACCGATGCCGCGACTAGGCCCGGGCTTCCGCCGGGGAGCTGGCTGGGTGTGGCTACATATCCGTTCTCGATGCAGCGCGTGTCGTGCGCCCAAACGAAAAAGGCCCCCTCCCAGGCGGGAGAGGGCCTTGTCCTAGCCGTTCAGGCGATCACGCGCCGAAGGTACGCTGCCACCAGCCGCGGCGCGGGCTGCCCGCTTCGCCCGGATCGGCATCGATCTCGCGCTCGGCCGGTGCATCGTCGCCATCGCTGTCGGCCTCGACCGGCGCTGCCTCGGCGACCAGCGGGAGCGCCGGCGCGTCGATGGCGGGCTCTGCCTCCGGCGAGGCATCCGCCTCGACCGGTGCCGCCGCCTTCTTGCGCGGTGCACGGCGCTTCGGCTTAGGGGCAGGCTCTTCCGAGACCGGCACGTCCATCATCGCCGGGCTGTCGACTGCGGCTTCTTCGGCCGGAGCGGCATCCTCAGCCGGCGCATCGACCGGCTTGGTCTTGCGACGGCTCCTTTTGGGCTTGGCCGGCGCTTCGGCTTCGGCTTCGGCAACAGGCGCGGCTTCCTCGACCGGTGCCGCTTCGACGGCCGCCTCGACAATGGCGGGCGTGGCCTCGGCGGCGCGCGCGCGAGGGCGGCGGCGACCCTTTTTGGGCGCTTCCTCCTCGATCGGCGCTGCGGGCAGTGCCAGCTCGGGCTCCGGTGCCTCGGTCACCGGTGCCTCGGCCATCGCCGCCACATCGCCCTCCGACGTGGCGTCAGCCGCGTCCGCCGGCGTGCCAGTCTCGCTGCGCTCGCCTTCGTTGCGGCGACCGCCACGACGACCGCGACGCCCGCGACGACGACGGCCTTCGCCGCCTTCGTCATTGGCCGCGACCGGCTGCTCGCCGACGAACTCGGCCTCGTCGTCCGCCACTGCTTCGCCTGTCACGTCGCCGGCAAAACCGTCGGCTTCGATCTCGTCGGCCGATTCGGTGTCGTCCGAAACACGCGGCGTGCCTTCCTCGCCCTCGGGACGATTGCGACCGCGACGCCCGCGGCGGCGGCGGCGCTTGCGGCTGCCGCCCTCGTCATTGGCATCGTCGGCGCGCTCGGGGCGATCGCCGCCCTCGCGCGGCTCGCGCGGGGCACGGGGCTCGGCCACTTCCTCGATTTCGTCCTCGACCTCGTCGAACTCTTCCTCGATCTCTTCGGGATAGTCCTCCTCGATCTCGACGATCGGTGCAGCGAAGCGCGGTGGGTGTGCCGGTGGCGGTCCGCTGACCTCGACCGACATGCGGGCGCCTTCATGATCGCCATCGGGCGTCACTTCGACCGAGATGCCGTAGCGCTCCTCGATCTCGGCCAGCTCGTCGCGCTTGCGATTGAGCAGGTAGAAGGCGGCTTCCATGCTGGCATGCAGCGTCAGGATCGAGCCGCGGCCCTGCGCCGCTTCGTCCTCGATCAGGCGCAGCGCCGACACGCCGGACGAGGATGCGGTACGCACCAGGCCGGTACCTTCGCAATGCGGGCACTGGCGCGTGGACGCTTCCAGCACGCCGGTGCGCAGCCGCTGGCGGCTCATTTCCATCAGCCCGAAGCTGGAGATGCGGCCGACCTGGATGCGCGCGCGATCGTTCTTCAGCGCGTCCTTCATCGCCTTCTCGACCTTGCGGACGTTCGAGCCGTTATCCATGTCGATAAAGTCGATTACGACCAGCCCGGCCATGTCGCGCAGCCGCAACTGGCGCGCGATTTCCTGCGCCGCTTCCAGGTTGGTGGCGGTGGCGGTCTGCTCGATCGAATGCTCGCGCGTCGAACGGCCCGAGTTGATGTCGATCGACACCAGCGCCTCGGTCGGGTTGATCACCAGGTACCCGCCCGATTTCAGCTGCACCACCGGATGGTACATCGCGGCGAGCTGTTCCTCGACATGCGCGCGCTGGAACAGCGGCACGGCATCCGAATAATGCTTCACCTTGCGCGCATGGCTCGGCATCAGCAGCTTCATGAACTCGCGCGCCTGGCGATAGCCTTCCTCGCCCTCCACGATCACCTCGTCGATATCCTTGTTGTAGATATCGCGGATTGCACGCTTCAGCAGGTCGCTGTCGCCATAGACGCAGGCCGGCGCCGACGACGTCAGCGTCGTCTCGCGGATGCCGTCCCACAGGCGGGCGAGATAATCGAAGTCGCGCTTGATCTCCTGGCGCGTGCGCTGGAGCCCGGCGGTGCGCACGATGCAGCCCATCGACGGGGGCAGCTTCATGTCCGCCATGATCGATTTCAGCCGCTTGCGATCGCCCGCATTGCTGATCTTGCGGCTGATCCCGCCGCCATGCGACGTGTTGGGCATCAGCACGCAGTACCGGCCGGCCAGCGACAGATAGCTGGTCAGCGCCGCGCCCTTGTTGCCGCGTTCTTCCTTCACGACCTGCACCAGCAGCACCTGTCGGCGGCGGATGACGTCCTGGATCTTGTAGCGGTGGCGCAGGTTGCTGCGGCGCTCGCGCAGATCCTCGACCGCCTCGTCGGTGGCGGTGCGCTTGCGGCGACCGCGGCCCCGGCCTTCGCCATTGCCCTCGGCGGCGACTTCCGCCTCTACGCCGCCATCGTCCTCGAAGCGCTCGACGCTGTCTTCGTCGATCTCGGCATCGTCATCGTCATCATGCTCGTCGCCGGCGTCGCCATGCAGTTCGTCCTCGTCATCGTCGTAATCGGCGCGCAATGCCGCTTCCTCGGCGGCATGCTCGGCCTCTTCGCGCAGCAGCGCGTCGCGATCCTCCTTGGGGATCTGGTAGTAATCGGGGTGGATTTCGCTGAACGCCAGGAATCCGTGGCGATTGCCGCCATAATCCACGAACGCCGCCTGCAGCGACGGCTCTACACGGGTAACCTTGGCGAGATAGATGTTGCCCTTGAGCTGCTTGTGCTCGGAGGATTCGAAATCAAATTCCTCGATACGGGTTCCGTTGACGACCGCCACGCGGGTCTCTTCCCGGTGGCGTGCGTCGATCAGCATACGCGTTGTCATATAATGTTCTCCGGGCGCGCGGTCCGGTGCCCGGGGCTTCCCGCCGCGCGCGATTGTGATGCGGCGTCGCGGTGGCGGGATTGCCGCCCTGATGCGTGCCGTTGTTGGACGGTATTGCCTCTGTTCGCGATGCAAGCCCCGGCATCTGGCCCTGGGCGCCTGCCACGTCCGCAATCCCGCCGGCAAATGCCGGGCGGAGCGGAGGGCAGGGGAAATGCATCATGCGAACGTCAACCTGGATCGGCCGTGTCCGAGGATCCGGTGCGGCCATGTAGACCGGCGAGGCGCGAACGCAGTGCCGGTGCAACTTCATGACTAGCACCGGACTGGGCGAACGGCAACTGGCAGCTTCTGGCCGCTGATCCGGCAACAATCTGCCGAACGTCACATTAACCAAGTCGATTCACCGAGCCGGAACACGCTTGGCGCTACTGCCAATCCTACTGCTGTATTCACTTGCACTGGGACCCCCCGCCCATGTCTTTTAGCTGGACCGCGCCCCATCGGGCACGGCAATACCCCCGCGTGTCGTTGCTTCTTGCCCTTCTCGCCTGCTGGTTCGCCGGCACTCCGGGCTGGGCCGCCCGGGTCGAGCATGTCGAGGTCAAGCGCGACCGCATCGTCGTGCGGTTCGACGAGATAGTCGCCGACGCCTCCGCCTTCGTGCTTGCCGGCCCCAACCGCATCGCGCTGGACGTGGGCGGCGCCCGACCGGGCGGTCGTACCGAAACCGGCGGTGCGGTGAGTGCGGTGCACCAGGCATCGCGCGGCGCGCAGGGTATGCGCCTGATGTTCGATCTGTCGCGCCCGACCGTGGTGACGCAAGGCCGCTTCGGCGATGGTGGGCGCGAACTAACGCTGGAACTGCGCAGCGTCGATGACGATCGCTTCGCGCAAGCGGCGGCGGTGCGTCAGCGCACGAGCTTCCTGCCGTCGCTCGGCCTTGGCGGCAAAGGCGTTCGTAAAGCGCGCTACGAAGTGTCGATGCCGATCCCGCGCGCCAGTCGCAAGCTCGCGCTGCCGCGCGTCTATGGCGATGACGATAGCCGTCCGTTGGTGGTGATCGATGCCGGGCATGGCGGCGTCGATCCCGGCGCGATCTCGCCGACCGACAATCGCCGCGAAAAGGACGTGACGCTGCGCATCGCCAAGTCGATCCGCGACGAACTGCTCCGCTCCGGCCGAGTGCGCGTAGCGCTGACGCGCGAGGATGACCGCTTCCTCGTGCTGCGCGAGCGCTACGGCATCGCGCGCAAGTTGAAGGCGAGCCTGTTCATCTCGATCCATTGCGACAGCGTGGGTTCGGGCACGGCCACCGGTGCCTCGGTTTACACCCTCTCGGAAGTCGCTTCGGACAAGGAATCCGCTCGGCTGGCGGCGCGCGAGAACAAGGCGGACATCATCTCGGGCGTCGATCTCGGCGGCACGACGACCGACATCTCCTCGATCCTGATCGATCTGACGCAGCGAGAGACGATGAATTCCTCGGCCAGCTTCGCGCGGCTGCTGGGCCGCGAGGCGCGACCATTGATGCCGCTCAAGCCCAACTTCCATCGCATGGCATCTTTGATGGTGCTGAAGGCGCCCGACATGCCCTCGATCCTGTTCGAGACGGGCTATATCTCCAATCCGCAGGACGTCGCCTTCATCGACTCCAGCGAGGGCCGCGGCCGCATCGCCGAAAGCGTGCGCCGCGCAGTCGACATCCATTTCGCTCGCCGGCTGGCGGCAAACTGAGCGCATCGCAGCCCGGCGGGCTGCGATGCGCTCGGGCCGGTCACGGCAGCAGGAAGTTGGTCGTGACCTTCTTGGCGTCCGTGGTGATCGAGGCATAGCCGCCCGATTTGATGTCGTTCGACGCCAGGCGCCCCTCGACGTCGAGGCGCAATTTGTGCGTGTTGTTGAAGCCGTCCGGCCCGGACAGCCGCACGCCAGACCAGGCATAGCGGCTGTACACGCTGCTCAGCTTGGCCTTTTGCGCGTCCATGATCGCGGTCAGCCCCGCAGCATTGACCTGCGACAGCGGGATCAGGTGATCCTCGAGGTTGAACTTGGCAGCGTTGCCCATCACCGAGATCTCGACCGGGCTCGGCGGGTCGAACTTGCCCGTTGCGATATCCAGCCTCGTGCCGACCAACTTCCGCGGATCGCTGGGGTTCTGATATTGTACCGTGCAGCTGGTCAGTTCGCCTTGGGGCTCGCGGTCCCCGCTGTCGATCGCGCTGCCGGAACTGAAGAACGAGATGATCTCCGAGACCTTCGTGTCCGGGCCGAGATGTTTGGCGATGGCGCGGAAGCAGACGTCGGGGCCATCGGCCAGGGTAGGGGCCACCGCCTTGGCTTCCTTGGGTGCGGCAGCCACGCCGGCCGGCTGGGCGTCCGTCGCGGCCGTGGCCGACGTCGCGTTATTGGCTGCAGTGTCGCCGCCACCGCAGGCGGACAGTCCGATCGTAAGAGCAAAAGCGAGGCATAAGGTGGCAGGCTGCGATCTGGATATCATGTCGTGCTCCCGGTTGAACGACAGCATCATAGTAGCCGCGATTGGGCGGTGTCGACGGCGAAGCTTGCTTTGCACGCCGTACACTGTGACGATGGCAGGCGCGTCGCAGAGCGCCGCTCGGTCTGGGAGGATAGGTTGATGCAGGGTAGGTCATTGGCGATTGCCGTGATGCTGGCGGCCTGCGGTTGCGCGCAGCCGGCGGATGCTTCGGCGGGGGCACTCGGATCAGGCTTTTATGAAGGCTTCCTGCTGGCAGTGTCGCCGGGCGGACGCGTCGTCGGTCATTTCGACATGGAACAGGGCATGGAGGTGATCAAGCGCTGCACGTTCGACTTTGTCGGGCGGGCCAGCGGCAATCAGGCGACGATCCGCACCATCCGCACGCCGAGCCTGAACGGACGCATTACCGCCGACACTGCCGGTGATGTCACCTTTAGCATGGCGCATGTGCGCGACTTGCCCGGCTGCGGCCTCGTCGTGCCGCCCGAAGCGGAAGCCGCCGGCACCCAACTCAGCCGGATCCGGCCGGGTAATTGGACCGAGCTAGCCAGGGTCACAGGCGCACGTGTCGCATTCAAGGCGACGCCCAGCGGACGGGCACGGCGGCGCTATGTCGTGAAAGGCGATGTGGTCGGCATTCTCGCGCGGCGGGGAAATCAGCTCCTGATCGTCTATCCCTCGGAACGCGATACATGGCCGCAGGGGTGGGTGTCGGCTGCCGATCTCGCGCCGCTCGCACCATAAGGGCGCGCAAGCTCGCGCCGGCCTGGATCGACCAGCCTGCCGATACCCCCTTATCGCAACGGCTTGCCCGAATCCTTCCAGCGGTCGAGGATCTGCGAGTCATTCGGAGCCGCCGCCGGCACCGCTCCCTTGCTGACACCTGCGACCGGGAGCCCGCTCTGCGCATAATCGGGCTGGATCGCCGCTGTCGTCGTCGTCGGTGCCGGCGACACCTTTGCTACCGCCGCCAGCGTCGCCAGCGGCATGTCCGGCGCCGGCCCGATCGCGGGCAGGGTCGGGCGCGGGTGCGGGCCGGGTACCGGCTCGTGGCCCATATAGACCTGGCGGAACGCGCCGGGCGTGCCCCAATAACCCTGCCAGCGGTGGAAGAAATGCGCGCCGATCGCCGCGGTCATCACCAGGCTGCGGTTCCAGGACGGCGTCACCGCATAGGTATGGTAATGCGTCGCCATGCCGACATCGGCCTCGACCGATCCGGCCAGCGCGGCGGCGGCCACGCGCATCGCGCGCAGCCAATAGGCCTTGGCCGGCACGCGCGCCATCGATCCGTCGCAGGCATAGCTGAACTGGCAACCGGTGGTGCGTTCGGATCCCTGATACACCACGCCACACACGGTGTTGGGAAAAGCGGGATGCCGCACGCGGTTGAGGATCACCTGCGCCACCGCCCGCTGTCCGGCATCGGGTTCGCTCGCCGCTTCGTAATAGATCGCCGCGGTCAGGCATTGCAGCGCGCGGCCGCGATCGACGCTGCTGGCGGCGCGTATCGAGAAAGGTGGCGCGGCGTGGATCGAGCCATCGGCTGCCAGCGTCGTCGTGCTCGCCTCGGCGGGTACCGGCAGATCGGGCAAGGCGGCGGTGCCGGTCGCACCGGTTGCAGGGGCCGCGTTCTCGTCGGCGACGTAGAGATAGGCGGCGCCCGGGAAATGATCCTCGGCCTCATAGCCCGCCGGGCGGGGGGCGGGCAGTTCCGGCACCGGCTGGTTGTCGGCAATTGCGCGCAGGGCGCCATGTGCCGAGACGCCGGCACAGACGGTCGCGACCATGCCGATCACGCCCAGCTTGGTCAGCCGGGGGATGCGCAGGCGGTGGCGGAACTCGTCGAACGTCACGCGGGGAAGGGCCTCGGCTGCTAGGGCGACTCGATCGAGCCGATGAGCCTCCCTAGCCGTTCCGGGCCTGGCAAGCTGCCGCGAATTTGCCCACGTCCCGCTACGAAACACTTGATAGTTAACGTAATTGTCAGACGCTTGGCGCTCAGTCCTTCTTGCGCCCGGCGAATAGCATCGCTGCAGCAACCGCCGCCGATCCGATGCCGACGCCAAGCCCGATCGCGCCGATCGGCCAGCTCTTGGCCTCGGCTTTGCGCGCGCGTTCGCGGGCGGCATTGGCGTGCTTGGCCGCCGCGACAATTTCGTTGGGTTCCTGATCGGACATGGTCACTCTCCTGTTTTTGTCGCTGTTGCGGTGCGATATTCCGCGCGAAAGGCATTGGCAAATGCCGACAGCCGCTGCTCGGCGATCGCGGCGCGCAGATCGGCCATCAGCGCCTGGTAGAAATACAGATTGTGCTCGGTCATCAACATCGCACCCAGGATCTCGTCCGATCGCACGAGGTGGTGCACATACGCCCGCGTCCAGGTGCCGCACACCGGGCAGGCGCAGGTCGGATCGAGCGGCCCTTGATCCTCACCGAACCTGGCATTGCGCAAATTGATCGGGCCAGCGCGGGTGAATGCCTGACCGGTACGGCCGGAGCGGGTGGGGAGAACGCAGTCGAACATGTCGATTCCACGTTCCACTGCGCCGACGATGTCGTCGGGCTTGCCCACGCCCATCAGATAGCGCGGCTTGTCGACCGGCAGCTGCCCGGGCGCGAAATCGAGGCAGCCGAACATGGCTTCCTGCCCTTCGCCGACCGCCAGCCCGCCGACCGCATAGCCATCGAAGCCGATCGCGGTCAGTTCGCCGGCGCTTTCCGCGCGCAGCCGCTCGTCGAGTGCGCCCTGCTGGATGCCGAAGATCGCCGCCCGCTCGGCATGTTCGCCGCCGCCGTCGAACGCGTTGCGGCTGCGTTTCGCCCAGCGCATCGACCTTGCCATGGCCGCGGCCTGCACCTCGCGCGTCGACGTGGTCGGCACCAGTTCGTCGAACGCCATGACGATGTCCGAGCCCAAAAGGCGCTGGATCTCGATCGAGCGTTCCGGGCTGATCGTGTGCTTCGATCCATCGATATGGCTGCGGAAAGTCACGCCATTCTCGTCGCGCTTGGTCAGGTCGCTGAGACTCATCACCTGGTAGCCGCCCGAATCCGTCAGGATCGGCCGGTCCCAGCCCATGAAACGGTGTAGGCCCCCCAGCCGCGCAACGCGCTCGGCGGTCGGGCGCAGCATCAGGTGATAGGTGTTGCCGAGGATGATGTCTGCGCCGCTTGCCCTGACGTCGCCCGACTTCATCGCCTTTACCGTGGCGGCGGTGCCGACCGGCATGAAGGCGGGGGTGCGGATCTCGCCGCGCTGCATGGTGATGGCGCCGGTACGCGCCTTGCCGTCGGTGGCGGCGATCGTGAAGTCGAACCGTGACATGGCTCAGCCCTTCTTGCCGCGCTTGCCCGGCACGCCGACCGGGCCGGTGCGGATCGTCAGCAATTCCGTGCGCGTCACCGATCCGTTCTTGTCCACGTCGTAACGATCGAAGAAGCGGTCGAACTCGGTCGTGAGCTCGGGCAGCGTGATGCGGTTGTCATTGTCGCCATCCACGCCATACGGGCCGGGAAGCGCATTGACGTCCCCCAGCCAGCGCACCGCCCAGTCGCCATAATCGATATAGCCGATATCGGGCTTGCCCGCGGCGGCCGCGGCGAAGCTGCGCTTCAGCCAGGCATGCAGTTCCGCGCGCGTGACGACGGCATCCGCATCGGCATCGCAGGCAGCGATCGCCATTGCCGCCGGCTCGGCGACGATCGAGGCGAACGGCTGCGGCCGGGTAACGGGGGCAACGGGGGTGACGGGCAGGGGCTGCTGCGTGGCCGACAGCGCGAGCGCGAGGAGGAGCATCATGGGCCTTTCTGGGCGGCAGGGCCGGGCAGCAACAGGCTGGCATCGCCATAGCTGTAGAAGCGGTAGCCGTTGGCGATGGCATGCGCATAGCTCGCCTGCATCCGCTCCGTGCCCATCAATGCCGATACCAGCATGAACAAGGTCGATCGCGGCAGGTGGAAATTGGTCATCAGCCCGTCCACCCCGCGGAAGCGGTAGCCCGGCGTGATGAAGATCGCGGTGTCGCCTTCGAACGGCTGGATCGTGCCGTCGGCGGCCGCCGCGCTTTCGATCAGCCGCAGGCTGGTCGTGCCCACCGCGATCACGCGCCCGCCGGCCGCGCGCACCGCGTTGAGGCGATCGGCGGTGGCAGCGTCGATGCGGCCCCATTCGGCATGCATCTTGTGATCGTCGGTATCCTCCGCCTTGACCGGCAGGAACGTGCCCGCGCCGACATGCAGCGTCAGCGTGGCGTGGGCGATGCCGGCGGCATCCAGCGCCGCCATCAGGTCCGGCGTGAAATGCAACGCGGCGGTCGGCGCGGCGACGGCGCCTTTTTCGGCGGCGAACATCGTCTGGTAATCGGCCAGATCGTCGGCATCGGCGGCACGGCGGGCGGCGATATAGGGCGGCAGGGGCATGCGCCCGGCCCGGTCGAGCAGCAATTCGACCGGCTCCTCGCCCGCAAAGCTCAGCGCCACGCTACCGTCCTCGGCCTTGTCGGCAACGGTGGCGGAGACGCCATGGCCGAATTCGACCACGTCACCCTCGCGCAGCCGCTTGGCGTTGCGGATGAAGGCGCGCCAGCGCCGCGGCCCCTCGCGCTTGTGCAGCGTCGCGCCGATCCGCGCTCCCGACGCGCCCGGCACGTCGCGATCGCTGGCGCTGCGCGTGCCCTCCAGCTGCGCGGGGATGACGCGCGTGTCGTTGAACACCAGCAGGTCGCCCGGGCGCAACTGGCCCGGCAGGTCGCCTATCGCAAGGTCGCGTGTTTCGGCGCCATCTAGCACCAGTAGGCGCGCGGTATCACGCGGGCTTGCCGGGCGGAGCGCGATCCGCTCCGGCGGCAATTCGAAATCGAACAGATCGACGTTCATGGCATTATCCCCGCCCCCGCGGGGCGCTGCTTACTTCTTCGTCGCCGGCTTCTTGGCGACGGGCTTTGCTGCGGGCTTCGTCGCCGTAGACGGTGCCAGCGTGGTCGCGGGCAGCGTCACGGGCGCGGCCACCGGGGCCGGCGCATAGGCCGGCGGATGATCCGCCGCGACATAGGCATGCACGATCTTGGACGGGTTCGCCGGCGGCTCGCCACGTTCGATCGCGTCGACATATTGCATACCCTCCAGCACGCGGCCGAACACGGTATACTTCTTGTCGAGGCTGAGCCGCGGCTGGAACACGATATAGAACTGGCTGTTCGCGCTGTCCGGGCTGTCGGCGCGTGCCGCTGCCACGGCGCCGCGCACGTGCGGCAGGTAATTGAACTCGGCCGGCACGTCGGGCAGCGTCGATCCGCCGGTCCCGTCGCCCTTCGGGTCGCCGCCCTGCGCCATGAAGCCTTCGATCACGCGGTGGAACATCAGCCCGTCATAGAAATGCTGGCGGGTCAGCGTCTTGACGCGTTCGACCATCTTGGGCGCGACATCGGTGCGCAGCCAGATCACCACGCGCCCGCCGGTCGACAGATCGAGATACAGCAGGTTTTCGGGGTCGGTTGCCGAAGCAGGCGCGATGCGCGGCGCGAACACCACCGGCGCCTTGGGATCCGCGATCGTCTTGGCCTCGGGCTTCTCCTTCTGCGCCGCCGCGGGAAGGGCGATCATCGCGCAGGCGACGGCAATCATTGTGGCAATCGAACGCATCATATCCCCGCGGTAATTTCGGCTTCGGTGTCGGCGTCTAGAGCAAATCCGGCCTTGCGCCAATCTGAACGTCAGCTGCCCTTGCGGCCGATCTCGGCCACGCGCCGGGCGACCTCCTGCGAGACGCGCGGCGGCACGAACTTGCCGATATCGCCGCCGTACAGCGCGATTTCCTTGACCAGCCGGCTGGCGATCGGCTGCAGTGCCACATCGGCCATCAGGAACACCGTCTCGACCCGCGGATTGATCTGCTGGTTCATGCCCGCCATCTGATATTCATATTCGAAATCGGCGACGGCGCGCAGGCCGCGCACGATCACCTTGGCGCCCTGCCGCTCGGCGAAATCCATCAGCAGCGAATCGAAGCTGACCACGTCGATATCGCCGCCAATCTCCTCGACCTCGCGGCGGACCATCGCCATGCGCTCCTCGATGCAGAACATCGGCGATTTGGAGGCATTGGTGGTCACGCCCACGACCAAGCGATCGACCAGCTTGGCGCCGCGCCGGATGATGTCGGTATGGCCGAGCGTGATCGGGTCGAACGTGCCGGGATAGACGCCGATGCGGGTGGTCATGTTTCTAGCTCCCAAACCGAGAAGCCGTCATCCCAGCGGACGCTAAGATCTTCGTGAGGCGAGCGTGACATGCGCCCCCACAGAGACCCCAGCTTTCGCTGGGGTGACGGGTAGCTCAATGATCCCGCGCCATCACGAACCGCGCGATATCGCGCAGCACGTCCGCCTCCGCGCCATAACCGTGCAGATGCGCCACTGCCTGGTCGACCAGCATGCGCAACTGCTCGCGCGCGCGGTCCAGGCCCAGCAGCGACAGGAACGTCTCCTTGCCGGCCGCCGCGTCCTTGCGCAGCGCCTTGCCCGCTAGTGCCTGGTCACCTTCGACATCCAGGATGTCGTCCGCGATCTGGAAAGCGAGGCCGAGATCGCGGGCATAACCGCGTAAGGATGTGCGCCCCTCGACCGGCAGGCGTCCCAGGATCGCGCCGGCCTCGACCGAGGCCGCGATCAGCGCGCCGGTCTTCATCGCCTGCAACCGCGTAACGGTCGGCAGGTCGAAGCTCGATTTCTCCGCCTCCAGGTCCATCATCTGGCCGCCGGCCATGCCGTTCGGGCCGGAGGCGCGGGCGAGATCGGCGATCAGCTCGGCGCGCACGAACGGGTCGGCATGCGTGTCCGGATCGGCCAGCACTTCGAATGCCAGCGCATGCAGGCAATCGCCGGCCAGGATCGCGGTCGCCTCGCCGAACACCTTGTGCGCCGCGGGCTTGCCGTGGCGCATGTCGTCATCGTCCATCGCCGGCAGGTCGTCATGGACCAGCGAATAGACATGGATGCACTCGATCGCGAGGCCGGCGCGGCCGGCGCAATCGCGATCCACCGCGAACAATCGCGCGGTCGCCTGCACCAGCATCGGCCGCAGCCTTTTGCCCCCGCCGATCGCGGCATGGCGCATCGCACGGTACAGATCGGCACGGGGATCGTCCGGCACCTCCAGCAGCGCATCGAAGCGGCGATCGATATCGGCCGCGACATCCGCCAGCGCGGCCTGCAACAAAGGGGACGCGCCGCTCATCTCAGCCGGCGGCAAAGGGCTGGGTGCCGGCGGCGCGGCCATCGGCATCGGTGCGGATCGATTCGATCCGCGCCTGCGCCGCATCCAGCCGATCCTTGCAGCGCTGGCGCAATTTGTCGCCGCGCTCGTACAATGCGATCGCGCCTTCCAGCGGCTCGTCACCGGATTCGAGCCGGCCGACGATTGCCTCCAGCTCGCGCAACGCCGCTTCGAACGACAGGTCTTCGACCGGGATCTGTGCGGGGGTAATGTCCATCGCCGCGCTATGCGACAGGCGGAGGAGGGGGGTCAAGGCTCCGACCGACCGCTAGCAGACGCGCGCCAGCCATCACCCCGGATCTCGTCCGGTGGCTATGCCGCGCCGGCATGTAATCGTCATTCCCGCGCAGGCGGAAATCCATACTGGCTTACGCGGCGGCGAAATCGCTATCGTTCAAGACTATGGATCCCCGCCTGCGCGGGGATGACGGCAGCGACATGTTTGCTGGTATGAGCATCGACTCGCTCGGAGTCCACCGAGCGCACGCTCTGCGCTCGATGCACTATCGTCGTGGCAAGCGGCACGGCGGAGCCCGGAACAGGTCAGGGGTGACGGCTTGGGCGAAACCCACCGCCCAACCGAGGGGGCAAAGCGGCACCTCGTGCGTTGAACGCCACGACCTCAGGAGCTTCCCCCATGTTTACCAGCATCAACCCCGCCACCGGCGCACCCGGCGAAAGCTTCGCCGAGCTCACCGCCGACGAACTCGACCTCCGCATCCAGCGCGCCGCGGACGCCTACAAATCCTGGCGCGCCACCGATTACGCCACGCGCACGGCACTGCTCGAGGCGATCGCCGAGCAGTTCGACGCCAATCGCCAGCGCCTGGCCGAAATCGCTGTGCGCGAAATGGGCAAGACGCTGAAGTCGGCATTGGCCGAGGTCGACAAATGCGCCGTCGGCTTCCGCCATTATGCGCAGGAAGGCCCGGCGATGCTCGCCTCGCGCGAATTCGCCACCTCCGCTGGCAAGGCGACCGCGCGCTGGTTGCCGATCGGCCCGGTGCTCGCGATCATGCCGTGGAATTTCCCCTATTGGCAGGTCGTGCGCTTCCTTGCCCCGACGATCATGGCCGGCAATGTCGCGCTGCTCAAACATGCCTCCAGCGTGCAGGGCGTGGGTGCCGCGATCGAGGAAATGGTCATCGCCGCCGGTGCGCCGGCGGGGCTCTTCCAGAACCTGGCGATCAAGTCGGACAAGGTCGATGCGCTGATCGCCGACGATCGGATCGCCGCCGTCACGCTCACCGGTAGCGAGGGCGCGGGGATGAAGGTGGCGGAGGCCGCCGGTCGCGCGCTGAAGAAGGTCGTGCTGGAACTCGGCGGCTCCGACCCGTTCATCGTCATGCCCTCGGCCGATCTCGATCTCGCCGCCAAGACTGCCGTCACCGCGCGCGTGCAAAATACCGGCCAGTCGTGCATTTGCGCCAAGCGGATGATCGTCCATGCCGATGTCTACGACGCATTCCTGGAGAAATTCTCCGCCGGGATGCATGCGGTGAGGGCCGGCGATCCGTTCGATCCAGCGACCGACATGGGGCCGCTTTCCAGCGAGGAGCAGCGCCAGACCGTGATCGACCAATTAGCGATGATCGAGAAGGAAGGCGGCAGAATGCTCTTCGGCGGCGAGGCCTTGCCGGGCAAGGGCGCGTACATGTCCGCCGGCATCCTGGTCGACGTGCCGATCGATCATGCGGTGGCCAAGGAGGAGTTGTTCGGACCGGTAGCGATGCTGTTCAAGGCGGATGATATCGACGCCGCGATCGCGCTTGCCAACGACGTGCCGTTTGGCCTCGGGTCATCGGTATGGACAGAAGATGCCGCCGAACGCGAACGCTTCGAACGCGAGATCGAGGCCGGCATGACCGCGGTCAACCAGATGCTGGCGAGCAGCCCGGAGGCGCCGTTCGGCGGGATCAAGCGCTCGGGCCATGGCCGCGAATTGGGGCCATACGGGCTGCACGAGTTCATGAACCTGAAGACGGTGGTCGGATAGTCGACTTACTTCCCCGGCGGAGGCCGGGGCCCAGTCGTGGAACGGCGATTGGCGGGCGCCACGTCCACCAAATCCACTTCCGCGACTGGGCCCCGGCCTCCGCCGGGGAGCCGCGGGGTGTGATTATGAACACCCCCCACCTTCGTCCCTCTCCGGCACGGTCCAAAAAGCGCCCTGTTCAAACCCACATCTTTGGCCGACATCCGCCCTCCGATGGCAAGCAACACCCCACCCACCGCGCCGCGCCGCAACCGAGGATCGGTGATCCTCGCCGGCACGCTGACCGCCTGCCTGTTCGGCGGCGTCGGGCTGATGGCGGTGGCGGCCAACCTGCCCAAGGCCGCGCCGATCGCCGCACCCCGCATCGCACCGCCCAGGGCGCAACCGCTCGCGCTGGCCGCCAAGCCCGCGCCCGCCGCGCCGGCGGTGGCGCCCGATCCCGGCTATGTCGTCAAGCGCGTACTCGAGATTGCAGGCCCGATGCGGCAGGGCGATCATTATTGGGACGAGAGCGGCGCGCCCGCGACCGGGCCGATCGTCATCACCGTCGATCTCGCCGCGCAGACCGTCTCGGTATTCCGTGCCGGCTATGAGATCGGCACCGCGGTGATCATCTATGGCGGCGACCAGACCCCGACCCCGCTCGGCATCTTCCCGATCACGCAGAAGGATGCCGATCACGTCTCGAACATCTATGACGCGCCAATGCCGTACATGCTGCGGCTGACCAATGACGGCATCTCGATCCACGGCAGCGAAGTCGGCGACGGCTATGTCACCCATGGCTGCATCGGGGTGCCGACCGCCTTCGCCAAGAAGGTGTTCGCCGCAGTCAAGCTCGGCGACAAGGTGATCGTGACGCGCGGCGAGATGCTCAGCGCAGGGCAGTCGATCAAGGCTGCTTGATCTTCTCCCCTCCCTGAAAGGGAGGGGGCAGGGGGTGGGTTGGTCCTTCGCGCGCCGCCGGTGGTGCCCCGAGCCGACCCACCCCCAACCCCTCCCTTCCAGGGAGGGGAGCTTAAATGTCAGCCCTCGGCCATCACTTCCGCCACCAGATCCTTGCGGCTGAGCTTGCCGATCATCGTCTTGGGCATGCTGTCCCTGACCACCACGCGGTCGACCCGCTCATGGCGCCCCAATTGCGGATTCAGCCAGTCGCGCAGTTCATCGGCAGCGACTGTCATCCCGTCGTTCAGCGTCACGTAACCGCGCGGCTGCTCGCCACGATACGGGTCGGGCAGGCCGATCACCATCGCTTCCTTCACCGCGGGATGGTGGTGCAGGATCGCCTCGATCTGGCTCGGGAAGACCTTGAAGCCGCTGACCGCGATCATGTCCTTCAGGCGGTCGACGATGCGGATGAAGCCATCCGCGTCGATCACCCCGACGTCACCGGTCCGCAGCCAGTTGATGCCGTACTCGTCGGCGACGAACACTTCGTTGTCGGTATCGGGGCGGTCCCAATAGCCTTGCATGATCTGCGGACCGGCAACGATGATCTCGCCCGGTTCGCCGTCGGGCGCGGGCTGGGTAGGATCGCCCTTGTCCACCAATCGTACGTGCGTGGCGGGGATCGGCTGTCCGATCGTGCCGGGCTTGCCCTCGCGCTCATACGGGTTGGCGGAGACCACGCCCGAGCTCTCCGACAGGCCGTAACCCTCGACCACGGTCGCGCCCGTCACGCCCTCGAACTTCGCCTTCAATTCAGCCGATAGCGGCGCGCCACCGGAGATGCAGACGCGCAAGCTGCTGAAATCCGTCTTCGCCGCGTCCGCATGATCGAGCAGCGCCTGGTACATCGTCGGCACGCCAGGCAGCGAGGTCGCCTTGGTCCGCTGCAACGCCGCCAGCACCTGGCCCGCCTCGAAGCGCGGCAGCATCACGATGCAGCCGCCGTTCAGCACGGTGCGGTTGAGCACACAGGTATTGGCGAAGACATGGAACAGCGGCAGCACGCCCAGGATGCGGTCCTCGGCGCCGGCATGCGGGTCGATCCCCATCACCTGCCGCGCATTGGCCGACAGGTTCTGGTGCGTCAGCATCGCGCCCTTGGGCACGCCCGTGGTGCCCCCGGTATATTGGATCAGCGCGACGTCGCGGTTCGGATCGATCGCCGGCGTGGCATGCCGGCCGTCATTCTTGATCAGCGCCGAGAACGCCATGACCCGCGGATCGTTCGGCCGCTCGGTCGTCTCCTTGCGCTTGAACAGCCGGTACAGCAGCGACTTGCCCGCCGGCAGCGCGCCTGCGACCGATCCCACCACCAGCCGCTCGAGCGCGCTCTTGTCGAGCACCTTCAGCGCTGTCGGCAGCACGGCCTTGGCCGACACGGTGAACAGCAATTTGGTGCCCGAATCCGCCACCTGGTGCGCCAGTTCGTCCACCGTATACAGCGGCGAGAAGTTCACCACCGTCGCGCCCAGTTTCAGGATGCCGTAATAGGCCGCCAGGTAATGCGGCACGTTGGGCAGGAACAGCCCGATCCGGTCGCCCGGCCCATAGCCCAATGCGGCAAGCCCGGCCGCGACGCGGTTGGCCGCGGCATGCGTTTGCGCATAGCTATAGTGGCGGCCGAGAAAGTCGATCAGCGGCGCCGCGCCGCCTGTGGCTGCGGCATCATCGAACAAATCCACCATCGAGAGCGGCGGAAACTCGGTAGTCCATGGGGTCGGGTGGCGATACGCGTTCAGCCACGCGCTGCTGGGATCAGTCATTTACAGGCGTGTAAGCAAGCCCGCGCGGCCCCGCAAGTTATACCAGGCGCCGGGTCCAGGTCACCAACACGGAAACCGCGACGATGCCGAGATCGACCGCCGCCTGCACGCGCGCCGGGGCACGGTCGGCCGAGTCGTGCGTCAGGATGCGGATATCGGCGCTCGGGTGCCGAACGGCGACCAGCAGCATCAGCGCGATGGCGATACAGAAACCGATCCGACGTTCGCGCATGTCCACCACTCCCGATAACTATGATTGAATATCAGGATTGCGATCGGGCGACAAGCGGCGCTCAGGCCGCAACCGGCACGGCGAAGATCGAGGGTATCGCCTGGCGGACACGGTCGCGCCCCGCCGCCTTGGCCTCGAACAATGCCCGGTCCGCGGCGCAATACATCGCCTTCCAATCGGCCTCGCGCGCCAGCGGGCCGATACAGGCGCCGACGCTGGCGGTGACGGTCAGGTCGAACGGCATGTGCGCGGTGCGCAGTTGCGCGAGCACATCCTTCGCATCCAGCGCCCCGCCGGCTGCGGAGACAATGGCGAACTCCTCACCACCGATCCGCGCCACCAGCGCGTTCGGGGCGGCCCCGCGCAGGCACCGGGCGACGACACGCAGCACATCGTCGCCGCCGTCATGGCCGATCGTGTCGTTGACTCGCTTGAAGTTATCGAGATCGACCAGCAGCAATTGCTGGTCCCCGACCCGCCCGATCGCATCGCGCAGGAACGAGCGCCGGTTCATCAGCCCCGTCAGCGGATCAGCATCGGCCAGCATCCGCGCCACCACCTCCTGTTCGCGCGCGGCATCGCGCTCGCGCGTGATCAGCAGGATGCGGTAGGCGATCGCGAGTGACGACAGCAACGCCTCCAGCGCCATCGACAGGATCGTCGAATTGTCGAGCCAGAAACTGTAGGACAGCAGACCCAGCCCATGCGCGGCGCGGGCCGTAGCCAGGATGACCGGGGTCGCCCAGGCGATCGCGAACATGCTGAGGAATTGGCTGCGTTTGCGCCAGGCACAGACGATCATCGGTACAGACATCATGATCAGCGCCATGAAGGCCAGCGAATAGGCCCGATCGAGCACCTGCATTTGCCAGGGCGCGACTGTCGCCACCAGCAAAGTCGGCACCAGCATCACGCCACAGGCGAGGAGGATGACCCGGTCGAGTGCGCGCGGGATCACGCCCTCTTCGAAGAAGTGGCGCAGGAAGAACAAGGCGGCGATACCCGTTGCCGCCAGTACGACATAGTTGATCCGCAGCCGCAAATTGTTCTCGATGCCCGGCAACAGCCAGGCCAGCGCGCCCGACGACGACAAGGTATAGAGCAGCATGCCGACCATCATCAGGCAATAATATCTGAGGAAGGCATGCTGCAGCGCCCGTGCGAGTGCGAAATTGTACAGCAGCAATGCCGCGCAAACGCCGGCGAAACCGGCATAGATCGCCGCCATCACCATGTTCGACGATGCCGCCTCGATCGCCGTCGCCACGCGCGGCGCCAGGATGATCCCCCGCACGTTGGCCGAGCCCTGCACATGCCAGAGCAACCGCTGCAGCTTGGCCGGATGCTGCGGCAAGTAAAGCTGGATGATCGCGCCCAGTTGCAGGTTGCGCGTCGCGGCGTGCTGATCGACCGGGATCCTGAGCGTCGTCCCATCGGCAAAGCGCGCGTACAGCGTCATGCGCTGCTGCCACACGCTGCAGACGCGTACCGTCCGGCGCACATCCTGCAGCTCGACGTCGAGCGCCCGGCTCACCACCCAATAATCGCCCGGCCCGAAATGACGCTGCGGCGTGCGGCAGTCGAACCCGACCGGCGCTGCCAGCATCTTGCCGGCGCTGAGCCCCGGCGCATCGCGCCGCACGCAGACCGCCAGACGCTCGCCGATCGTGCCCGCCTTGGCCTGCGCCACACCCGGCATCAAGGTGATCGCCGCGATGAAGAGGCCGATAAAGGCAAGACAGCGCGGCGAAAGCATGGCTCGCTGTAGGAGCCAACCTCGAAATTTTGCGTAAACGAAGTCATTATGGATCGAATTTGGACCCGCAACGTTATGGCGGGTCGATTTCAAGGCGCGGGGTCCGTCCACTGGCTCGCTCTGAGCGCGTGCCCATTCCCCGCGTTCCCTGTTCCCCGGCGCAGGCCGGGGCCCAGGCGGACAGGTCGTCGCAACGGGCACCAACCTTCGCAACAGCCAGTGCGCTGACCTCTCCCCCGTTCGTGTCGAGCGCAGTCGAGACACCGATCCCAAGCGCAGGTGTCTCGACTACGCTCGACACGAACGGATGGGAGTGGGTCAGGATCAATTTACAGCAACAGCCACTGGCCTTCACCCCAGAACGCGCCGTTGATCATGCCGCTCCAGCACATACCTAAGTTCTCCCGCGAAAGCGGGAGCCCAGGGCCCCAGGTGCTGTCGCTTGTGGCCCTGGACCCCCGCATTCGCGGGGGAACAAGCATATGACCCAAGGCAGATCGACTTCGTCAGCGCCCAAAAAGAAAAGGCGCCGTCCCAATCGGAACAGCGCCTCCTCTTCACCACAATCGCGTAGCGCTCACTCCACCTCGACGGCCTCCGCCTTGCCCTTCTTGCGCGGCTTCTTGGGCGGAGCGGCGGTGATCTCGAACGCCAGCCCGCCGTCCTTCATCTTCACCGTCACCTCGCCGCCATGGACCAGCTTGCCGAACAGCAGTTCCTCGGCCAGCGGCTGCTTGATCTTCTCCTGGATCAGGCGGCCCATCGGACGCGCACCGTACAGCTTGTCATAGCCCTTGGTGGTCAGCCACGCCTTGGATTCCTCGTCCAGGTTGATGTGCACGTTGCGGTCGGCCAGCTGCAGTTCGAGCTGCAGGATGAACTTCTCGACCACCCGGGCCACCACTTCCGTCGGCAGATACCCGAACGGCACGATCGCATCTAGCCGGTTGCGGAATTCCGGCGTGAACATCTTCTGCACCGCCTGCTCGTCCTCGCCCTCGCGGGTGAGCTGACCGAAGCCCAACGTCTCGCGTGCCATGTCGCTGGCACCCGCATTGGTCGTCATGATCAGGATGACGTTGCGGAAATCGACCGTCTTGCCGTGCTGGTCGGTCAGGCGCCCGTTATCCATCACCTGCAACAGGATGTTGAACAGATCGGGATGCGCCTTCTCGATCTCGTCGAGCAACAGCACCGAATGCGGCTGCTGGTCGATCGCGTCGGTGAGCAGGCCGCCCTGATCGAACCCGACATAGCCCGGGGGCGCACCGATCAGACGCGATACCGAATGACGCTCCATATATTCAGACATGTCGAAGCGCTGCAGCGGGATGCCCATGATCGTGGCAAGCTGCTTGGCGACTTCGGTCTTGCCGACTCCGGTCGGCCCGGTGAACAGATAGTTGCCGATCGGCTTTTCCGGATCGCGCAGGCCGGCCCGGCTGAGCTTGATCGCCGAGGCGAGCTTTTCGATCGCCGCATTCTGCCCGAACACGACACGCTTGAGATCCGTTTCGAGCGATTCCAGCGCCTTGGTGTCGTCGGTCGAGACCGACTTCGGCGGGATGCGCGCCATCGTAGCGATGACCTGTTCGATCTCACGCGTCGTGATCGTGCGCTTGCGCTTGTTGAGCGGCACCAGCATCTGCATCGCCCCGACCTCGTCGATCACGTCGATCGCCTTGTCCGGCAGCTTGCGGTCGTTGATGTAGCGCGACGACAGCTCGACCGCCGCCTTGATCGCGTCGGGCGTGTACTTGACCTTGTGATGGTCCTCGAACGCCGTGCGCAGGCCGGTCAGGATCTTGATCGTGTCCTCGATCGTCGGCTCGTTGACGTCGATCTTCTGGAAGCGCCGCAGCAATGCGCGGTCCTTCTCGAAGTGGTTGCGGAATTCCTTGTACGTCGTCGATCCGATGCAGCGGATCGTGCCGCCCGACAAAGCTGGCTTCAACAGGTTCGACGCATCCATCGCGCCGCCGCTGGTCGCGCCAGCGCCGATCACGGTGTGGATCTCGTCGATGAACAGGATCGCATCGGGCATCTTCTCGAGCTCGGTCACGACTGCCTTCAACCGCTCCTCGAAATCGCCGCGGTACCGCGTACCGGCGAGCAGCGCGCCCATATCAAGCGAGTAGATCACTGCCGGCAGCAGCACTTCCGGCACGTCGCCTTCGACGATCTTGCGCGCCAGACCCTCGGCGATCGCCGTCTTGCCGACGCCCGGATCACCGACATACAGCGGGTTGTTCTTCGAGCGACGGCACAGGATCTGCACCGTGCGATCGACCTCGGGGCCACGCCCGATCAGCGGGTCGACCTTGCCGTTCTTGGCCTTCTCATTGAGATCGACGCAGAATTGCTTGAGCGCGGACTCGCTCTTGCCCTTCTCGCCGGGCTTGGCCGGCTTGTCTTCTTCCGCACCCTTGGGGGTGGCGGCTTCGGTCGGTTGCCCGCCCTTGCCGACGCCGTGGCTGATGAAGCTCACCGCATCCAGCCGGCTCATGTCCTGCTGCTGCAGGAAATACACGGCATAGCTCTCGCGCTCGCTGAACAACGCGACGAGCACGTTGGCGCCGGTCACTTCGTCGCGGCCGGAGGATTGCACATGCAGGATGGCGCGCTGCACGACGCGTTGGAAACCCGAGGTGGGCGAGGGGTCGGTCGCCGCATCGACCTTCAATGCTTCGAGTTCGGTATCGAGATAATGCGCGACGGTGGCCTTCAACTCGTCCAGTTCGACGTTGCACGACAGCATCACCTTCGATGCATGCTCGTCGTCGATCAACGCGAGCAGCAGATGCTCCAGCGTGGCATATTCATGGCGCCGCGAGGATGCGGCTTCTAGCGCCTTGTGGAGAGTGGTTTCCAGCGCTGAGGCAAAAGATGGCATCAGAAAAACTCCTAGCGGGCCGCGAACACCAAGCGGCCCTGATCCTCTATGTTGGAAGGCGGGGGACCCGCATCAAGCACTTGAAAAACGCGCCGACATTTACTGCTGGTCGGCGCGGCGGCATTCATCGCCTGAATAACTCGTCGGCACTGGCGCGGTGATCGACGGCGCGTGCCCGTTTGCCGCGCGTCCGCTCGATCTCCGCCTCCAGCGCAGCGATCCGCGCGTCGAGTTCGTCTACCGACAAGGCGTCGAGATCCTGCCGCATCAGCGCGGTCAGCGGGTCGCCCGGTTTTCCGGCGAAAATCTCGTCCAGGTCCATGGGGAAGAAAGTTGACCCTGCGGGAGGCGATGTCAATAAGAAGCGCCGCGCCGACGTGAAAGCGGCGAACAGGGGCTGCCGACACGATGAGCGAGATACCAACCGTGATGCGGGCGATCGACCCGGACGCGCCCGGCGGCGCGGACGTGCTGCAAGTGGTCGAGCGGCCGGTGCCCGTGCCGCGTGCCGACGAGGTGCTGATCCGCGTCGCCGCGGCTGGCGTCAACCGCCCGGACGTGCTGCAGCGCAAGGGCGGCTACGCCCCGCCGCCCGGCGCGCCCTCCATTCCCGGTCTCGAAGTCTCGGGCGAGATCGTCGCGGTCGGTGACGATGTGCCGCGCGAGATGATCGGCCAGCCGGTCTGCGCGCTGCTCGCCGGCGGCGGCTATGCCGATTATGTCGCGGTGGCGTACGGCCAGTGCCTGCCGGTGCCCGAGACGCTCAGCATGGTCGAGGCAGCGGCGATCCCCGAGACGTTGTTCACCGTGTGGACCAACCTGTTCGAGCGCGGCTATGCCGGCGAGGGCGACACGGTGTTGGTCCATGGCGGCACCAGCGGCATCGGCACCATGGCGATCGCGCTCGCCAATCTGTTCGGCCTGACGATCATCGTCACCGCCGGCAGCGCCGACAAATGCACCGCCGCGGTCGCGCTCGGCGCCGACCACGCGATCAACTATAACGACGAGGATTTCGTCGCGCGGGTGAAGACGATCACCGAGGGTAGGGGCGTGCAGGTCGTGCTCGACATGGTCGGCGGCGATTACCTGCCGCGCAACCTGCAATGCCTGGCGGAGGATGGCCGCCACGTCTCGATCGCGGTGCAGGGCGGCATGACCGCGACGATCCCGATCTTCGACATCATGCGCCGCCGCCTGACGCTCACCGGCTCCACGCTCCGCCCGCGCGACACCGCGTTCAAGAGCCTGGTCGCCGACGAACTCGCTCGCACCGTCTGGCCGCACGTCGAGGCCGGCCGCCTCCACCCGGTCATCGACCGCACCTTCCCGCTGGACCAGGCAGCCCAAGCGCACGAGCGCATGGAAGCCGGCAGCCATGTCGGCAAGATCGTGCTGGTAATGGAGGAGTGACCACGCCCTATTCGCACACCGCCGTCATCCCCGCGAAGGCGGGGATCCATAATCTCGACACTCACCTGTAAGAACGAAGCGCCAGCCAGTATGTATTCCCGCCTGGGCGGGAATGACGGACACTAGCTGCCGGCGCCCGAAACCACTTTCACCGCTTCTTTGATGCAGCGCGACTCGTCCTGTAACAATCTTCCGTCATAGGGTGATCCCGGTAGGGCAACCGAACGGGACAATCGGCATGGACGTCGTCACCTCGCTAAGCGGCAGCAACCTGATCGACTTCAGCGATTTCGCATCATCGCAGCCGGTGATTCCGGAGCGTAACATCGCCGGGCGGCAACAGTTCCGCACGATCTGGATTTCGGACGTGCATCTTGGCACACGCGGCTGCAATGCCGAGATGCTGATCGACTTTCTCGACCATGTCGACAGCGAGACACTGTATCTGGTCGGCGACATCATCGACGGCTGGCGGCTGAAGAAGAAATTCTACTGGCCCGCCGCGCACAACGACGTCGTCTGGCGCCTGCTCAAGCGCGCCAAGCGCGGCACCCGGGTCGTCTATATCCCGGGCAATCACGACGAAGTGTTCCGCCAGTTCTGCGGGCTCGATTTCGGCGGCGTCGAGATCCGCCGCCAGGCGCTGCACGATACCGCCGACGGCCGCCGCCTGCTCGTGCTGCACGGCGACGAATTCGATGCCATCACGCTGGCGCACCGCTGGCTGGCGCATGTCGGCGATGCGGCGTACAATCTGCTGATGGCGCTCAACCGTGGCCTCAATGCGTATCGCCGCTTCTTCGACATGCCCTATTGGTCGCTGTCCAAGCACGCCAAGGCCAAGGTCAAGAAGTCGGTCGAGTTCATCTCCAATTACGAGGAAGTCGTGGCGCAGGCCGCCGGGCATCGCGGCGCCGATGGCGTCGTCTGCGGCCATATCCACACCGCCGAATTCCGCGACATTGCCGGCGTCGAATATTTCAACGACGGCGATTGGGTGGAAAGCTGCACCGCCTTGGTCGAACATGCCGATGGCCGCATGGAATTGCTGCACTGGGCCGACGAGATCGCCGCGCGTCCCGCCGTCGATCAGCCCGCGGCGATGATGGCGGCCTGAGCCGTTGCGCATCGCCATCGTCACCGATGCCTGGAGCCCGCAGGTCAACGGCGTGGTGCGCACCCTGCAGGCGGTCAGCGCCGAGTTGCGGCGGCAGGGTCACGAGGTGCTGATCATCTCGCCCGATCTGTTCCGCTCCGTGCCGTGCCCGACCTACCCCGAGATCCGGCTGGCCTTTGCGCGCACCGCGGCGGTCGGGCGGATGCTGCAGGCGTTCGGGCCGCAGGCGGTGCATCTGGCGACCGAGGGCCCGGTGTGCATCGCCGCGCGCCGCTGGTGCCTGGCGCGCGCCTTTCCGTTCACCACCGCCTATCACACGCAATTCCCCGATTATGTCGCCGCGCGCACCGGCGTGAACCCGGAATGGATCTGGCGCTACATCCGCTGGTTCCACGCCCCCGCGCAAGCGATCCTCGCCTCCACCCCATCGATCGCGGCGACGCTCGAGCGGCACGGCCTGCACCGGGTGCGCCATTGGGGCAGGGGCGTCGACCTGGCGATCTTTTCGCCCGCGGTACCGCGCCATCCACGGCTTGCCGGCCTGCCTGGCCCAGTCCAGCTCTATGTCGGGCGTGTCGCGGTGGAGAAGAATATCGAGGCGTTCCTGGGATCCTCGCACCCCGGCACCAAGGTGATCGTCGGCGAAGGTCCGGCGCGCGCCGCGCTGGAGACGCAATATCCGCAGGCGATCTTCCTCGGGCCATTGTTCGGCGCCGATCTCGCTGGCGCCTATGCCGCTGCCGACGTGTTCGTCTTCCCCAGCCGCACCGATACGTTCGGGCTGGTGATGATCGAGGCGCTGGCCTGTGGCACGCCGGTCGCGGCCTACCCAGTCACCGGCCCGATCGACGTGCTGACCGAGCAGGTCGGCGCGATGCACGACGTCCTCGACCACGCCATCGCCGCCGCGCTGACCCGCGATCGCCAGGCCTGCGCCGCCTACGCCGCCGGCTTCACCTGGGAGGCCAGCGCCCACCAGTTCGTCAGCGCGCTGGTCCCGTTCGATGCGGCGATGCTGGCGGCCTGACCCCAGTCTGACGCCAACCCGACCCACCGCTTGCCACTCATCGCCAGAAGGGCTAGATCGTTCACCATCACGCGGCCGCTCCGAAAGGGGCGGCCCTTTCTGTTTCTGAGGAGTTCACCGTGGCCCAGCCGCTCATGCCCCATGCCACCGCCGCCTGGTTGGTCGACAACACCGCGCTCTCGTTCGAGCAGATCGCCGAGTTCTGCGGCCTGCACATCCTGGAGATCCAGGCCATTGCCGACGATACCGCCGCGACCAAGCTCACCGGCCGTGATCCGATCCGCGCGCACGAGCTGACGCAGGAGGAGATCGACAAGGGCCAGGCCGATCCCGATTACAGCCTGAAGATCATCAAGGGGCCCGAACAGGTCCGCCGCACCAAGGGCCCGCGCTACACGCCGGTGTCCAAGCGTTCGGACAAGCCCGACGGCATCGCCTGGATCATCCGCAACCATCCCGAGATCACCGACGGCGCGATCGGCAACCTTATCGGCACCACGCGCACGACGATCGCCGCGATCCGCGACCGCAGCCACTGGAACATCGCCAACATCACGCCGAAGGACCCGGTAACCTTGGGCCTCACCACCCAGCGCGAGCTCGACGCCGCCGTCGCCAAGGCGGGCAAGGCCGCGGGCCTCGAGCCGGTGGTCGACACCAAGCTCGACGGCGACCGCGAAGCCCTGATCACCGAACTGCGCGCCCAGCGTGCGCAAGCGGCACTGGATGCCGAAGCGGCAGAAGCCGGTGAAGGCGAAGCGGCCCCGATCGAGCGCACCGCGGAGAATTTGTTCAAGAGCTGAGCGTCTCGCGCTAGACTGATCCCCGGCCAAGGCCGGGGCCCAGTAGCGGAGGTCGGGCGGTGGAGAAGAACGGCTTCGTCTACATCCTGGCAAGTGCCCGCAACGGCACGATCTATATCGGGGTGACCAGCGACCTGCCGAAGCGCGTCTGGGAACACCGCACCCAGGCCGTCCCGGGCTTCACCCGCCAGCACCGTTGCCACACGCTCGTCTGGTACGAAGCGCACGACTCGCTCGAAGAAGCCCGCAAGCGCGAACTCCAGATGAAGGAGTGGCGCCGCGCCTGGAAGATCCGCGAGATCGAGGGGCTCAACCCCGAATGGGCGGATCTGTACGACACGATCTTGTAGCCGATAGTTGCGATACCCTACTTGTTCCCCGGCGAAGGCCGGGGCCCAGTCGGAAAGGTCGATGGTACCGGCGTAACGCCAGCAATCTTCTGTTCCACGACTGGACCCCGGCCTCCGCCGGGGAACGGGTGGCACTATTGGCAATCCGTTGCTACTCGCAACCTATGTCACCACCCCAGCCCCCATCCCCAACCCACCACAAGGGCCTGACCTATCCCTTCGGCACCGCCGAGCCCGCCCCCGGCACCATCACGCAAGTCGTCCCCGGAATCCGCTGGGCCCGCCTGCACATTCCCGGCCCGCTCAAACACGTCAATTGCTGGCTGATCGACGACCGCGACGGCCGCGGCGATGGTGTCGCCCTGGTCGATACCGGCATGAACACGCCCGAAGCGCGCGCCGCCTGGAAGGCCATCTTCGCCGGCCCGCTCGCCGGCGTGCGTGTGACCAAGATGATCGGCACGCACATGCACCCCGATCATATCGGCCTCGCCGGCTGGATGTGCGACCATCACGCCGCGCCCTTGATCATGGCGCGCGGCGAATGGCTCACCGCGCAGATGCTCATCGCCGATGCACGCGAAACGATCCCGCCGGAGGTCACCGCCTTCCGCATCGCCGCCGGCTGGAACGAGGAGCAGATCGCGCATGCCGCCGCGCGCGGCTGGGCCGGCTTCCGCCGCATCGTCGCGCCGCTGCCGCTTGGCTACACGCGGATCAAGCATGGCGACACGCTGGATCTCGGCGGCACGGCATGGCGGATCGTCGTCGGCTCCGGCCATAGTCCCGAACATGCCTGCCTGCTCAACGAACGCGACGGCGTGCTGATCGCCGGCGATCAGGTCCTGCCGCGGATCAGCCCCAACGTCTCGCTCGGCGTCACCGAACCGACCGCCGATCCGCTGGGCGAATGGTTCGCCTCGATCGCCAGGCTGAAGATGCTTCCCGCCGACCTGCTCGTCCTGCCGGGGCACGGCGACCCGTTCACCGGCCTGCACACGCGCCTCGACGCGATGGACCGCGAACATCGCGAGCGCCTGAACGAACTCCAAGCCTTCCTCGGCGACGGCAAGCGCGCCGTCGACGTGTTCGGCCGCCTGTTCCGCCGTGCGATCGGTCCCGACATGCTCGGCATGGCAACGGGCGAAGCACTGGCACATCTCCGCCGGCTGGAGATCGAGGGCAGGGCGGCCAAAGACGTCCGCGAGGGCGTCTGGTGGTACCGCGCGATCTAGGCGCAGCAGCCGCCCAACCTGCTCCCCGGCGAAGGCCGGGGCCCAGGAGCGAAGGTCCACGTAACGGCACGCACCAGCCGTTACCGACCGTTCCACAACTGGGCCCCGGCCTTCGCCGGGGAACAAGTTTCGCGACGGGCAGGTGACGTTCACCATCGCAGGCGCTAGCCTGCGGCTACTCAACCAGGAGAGACGCGCATGTGCGACGAACATACCGCCGAGGACAACGCCCAGCACCTCTCCCGCCGTCAGTTCGGCGCCGCCGCCGGCGCGGTCGGCATGGCCATGCTGCTGCCCAGCCCAGCTAACGCGATGGCCGTCACCGGCCGCGACGTCTCGATCAAGACCGCCGACGGCACCGCCGATTGCTGGTTCGTTGCCCCCACCAGCGGCAAGCATCCCGCGGTGTTGGTCTGGCCCGACATCATGGGTCTGCGGCCCGCATTCCAGCAGATGGGCCGCCGCCTGGCCGAATCCGGCTATGCCGTGCTGGTCGTCAATCAATTCTACCGCTCGACCAAGGCGCCGTTCCTGAAGGCGGGCGAATCTTTCGACCAGCCCGAGGTGCGCGGGCGTATCATGCCGTGGCGCGAACCGCTCACCACCGCGGCGACCCAGCGCGACGCGCAGGCGTTCACCGACTTCCTCGATGCGCAGCGCCAGGTTGATCGCAGCAAGGGCATGGCCTCCACCGGCTATTGCATGGGCGGGCCGATGACGATGATCACCGCCGCGCTCCGCCCCGATCGCGTGCGCGCCGGTGCCTCGTTCCACGGTGGCGGCCTCGTCACCGACAAGCCGGACAGCCCGCATCTGATGGTGCCGAAGATGAAGGCCGGCTATCTGTTCGCCATCGCCGAGAATGACGATGCGCGCAGCCCGACCGACAAGGATGCGCTGCGCACCGCCTTCGCCGCGGCCAAGCTGCCGGCCGAGATCGAGGTCTATCAGGGCACGATGCACGGCTGGTGCCCGCCCGACAGCAAGGTCTACAACGCGGCGCAGGCCGACCGCGCCTGGGCCCGGATGCTGGCGTTGTTTGAACGGACGTTGGCGTAACGACTTGACGCGCGGCCCAGCGCCGTTCCACAAATGTTCCCATAAAAAGCGAGTCGGAGGACGCCCCCATGAGCCTGACATTCTACACCAACCCGATGTCGCGCGGCCGCATCGCGCGCTGGATGCTCGAGGAGACGGGCGCGCCGTACGAAACGGTCGTGCTCGATTACGCCTCGACGATGAAGGGCGACGAGTATCGGCAGATCAACCCGATGGCGAAGGTCCCGGCGATCGTCCATGACGGCAAGGTGGTCACCGAAGGTGCGGCAATCTGCGCCTATCTCGCCGATGCCTTCCCCGAGGCAGGCCTCGCTCCGCCGACGACTGAGCGCGCCGATTACTATCGCTGGCTGTTCTTCGCCGCCGGCCCGGCCGAACAGGCGATCACCAACAAGTCGTTCGGCGTCGCGCCCGACGAACGCCAGCAGCGCATGGCCGGCTACGGCAATTTCGACCTGATGGTCGACGTGCTCGAAAGGGCCGTGTCACAGCACGACTATATCGCCGGCGACAGCTTCACCGCCGCCGACGTCTATGCCGGCTCGCAAGTCGCCTGGGGCAAGCAATTCGGCAGCCTGCCACAACGCGACGCCTTCGACACCTATCTCGCCCGCATCCTCGCCCGCCCCGCCTACAAGCGCGCCGCCCAGATAGACGACGCCTTGATCGCCGCGGCCCAGGCGGCGGCGTAGCGGTCTACCTAGATTGAACTGTTCCCCGGCGAAGGCCGGGGCCCAGGAGCGGAGGTCGAGGTAACCGGCACAGCATCAGTTACCAGGCGTCTCGCGACTAGGCCCCGGCCTCCGCCGGGGAACAGCTAAGACCGTCGCCCCGGCAACGCGGCCATCACCGCAGCGCGCCATTCGGGCGTGCCACCGCTCCACCCGCCAATCTCATCCAGCGTTCGCCAGCACCCGACGCACAGCCCGCACGCATCGATCTTGCAGATGTTGATGCACGGGCTGTCGATCTTCACCACCGGCACCGTCTCGACCAAATCGCGCAAGATCAGTCGACGATCAGCCGCGCGTTGAGGAAGTTGGGTAGCGGGCCGTTCCAGCCGCCGTCATCCACGTCCGCATCCTGCAGCGCACGCTGCGGGCGGGCAGGGCGATCGTCGCGCGCCGGGCGCTCACGCGACGGTCGGGCGGCGCGCTCCTCGCGCGGTACCCGCTCTTCGCGCTCCGGTCGCGCAGCGCGCTCGGGACGCGGCTCCCGCGCTGGACGTTCTTCCCGCGCCGGACGCGGCTCCCGTGCCGGACGTTCCTCCCGCGCCTCAAGCTCGGACGCCGCCTCCTCGACCGGCGCCGTCTCACGTGCAGCCGGCCGACGCCGCCCGCGCGGCGCCCGCTCGGCGCGCGGCGCTTCCGCCGTTGCGGTCGCCGGCACGTCTTCGGCTTCGGGCGCCGCCTCGATCGCGCCATAACGCTCGATCTTCATGCCGGTCAGCTTCTCGATATTCTGGATGTTCTCCGCATCCTCCGGCGTCACCAGGGTGAACGCCACGCCCGTCGCGCCCGCGCGCCCCGTGCGGCCGATGCGGTGCACGTAATCGTCCGGATGCCAGGGCGCGTCGAAGTTGAACACATGGCTCACGCCCTTCACGTCCAGCCCGCGCGCGGCGACATCGGACGCCACCAGGATGTTGACGTCGCCCGATTTGAACCGGTCAAGCTCGGCGATGCGCTGCGACTGTTCCATGTCGCCATGAATCTCCGACGAGCGGAAGCCCAGCCGCTGCAGCGACTTGTTGAGCTCGCGCACCGTCGTCTTGCGGTTGGAGAAGATGATCGCCGTCGTCACGTCTTCCGCGCGCAGCAGCTTGGTCAGCGTGTCGCGCTTCTTGGCGCCCGATACCGGCACCAGCCATTGCTTGATGTTGACGTTGGCCGTCGCCGGGCGCGCAACCTCGATCGTCTTGGGATTGCTCAGGAACTTGTCGGCCAGTTTCTTGATCGGCGGCGGCATCGTCGCCGAGAACAGCAGGGTCTGGCGGCTCTTGGGCAGCTTGGTGCAGATTTCCTCGATGTCCGGGATGAACCCCATGTCGAGCATCCGGTCCGCCTCGTCGATCACCAGCAGGTCGCAGCCGTTGAGCAGGATCTTGCCGCGCTGGAACAGGTCCATCAGCCGCCCCGGCGTCGCGATCAGCACGTCGACGCCTTTTTCCAGCGCCTTCTGCTGGTCGCCCATCGATACGCCACCGATCAGCAGCGCCATGCTCAGCTTGTGATACTTGCCGTATTTCTCGAAATTCTCCGCCACCTGCGCGGCGAGTTCGCGCGTCGGCTCCAGGATCAGCGAGCGCGGCATACGCGCGCGGCTGCGGCCTTCGCCCAGGATGTCGATCATCGGCAGCACGAAGGCGGCGGTCTTGCCCGTGCCGGTCTGCGCGATGGCGACCAGGTCCTTCATCATCAGGACGCTGGGGATCGCGCTCGCCTGGATCGGAGTCGGCTCGGTATAGCCGGACTCATCGATGGCTTTGAGCAGTTGATCGGAAAGGCCGAGATCGGCGAAGGTCATGCAGTGTCCGGAGCAAAAGGGGGGCAGGGTAAAGGGCCGCGCCGTCGGCACGTCTGCCGACCGTTGAGCGCTTGCCGATCGAGCCTCAAAAGTCAAGGTAAAGGGGTCAAGAGAGCCCGGCAATCCGACCGGATCCAGCATTCAGGGCGTCGCAAACGCTGCCGTTCGTCCTGAGTAGGCGTCGAGTAGCGCGACGCGCGTATCGAGAGGCCGTATCGAAGGACAGGCACTTCGCGCTCCAACGGTGCTTCGATACGAGCCCTCGATACGGCCTGTGGCCTACTCGGTCTCTACTCAGCACGAACGGGCGGAGGAAAGGTCCATGCTCTAATCGTGCCGCTTCAGCTTCTTGAACGACGATATCGGGCACGCCCGGCCGGAACGCGCGCGGATCGTGTCGCGGTCGGCGCACAACATGCCGTCCGGCGTCGGCTTCAGGTACAATCCGGCATAGAAATCCAGCGCCGGGCAATCGTCGCCCAGTTTCGCGCGCATCATGCTGCCGTCGCTCAGCAGCAGGTCGACGCTGCTCTTGCGCGCCACGCCCGATCCGGCGAGCTTGGTGATCGGCACGCATTTCGGGCCCTTCTTCTCGTCCAGCTTCACCGGCGGCGGCTGCGGCACGGGCGAGGCGGCGCTGCGGCTCGGCTGCGGCACGCGGATGATGATGCGCTGCCGGATCGTCAGCTGCGCCACTTCCACCCCGTCCGGCTCGGGCGCAGCGGCAACGGCAGGGGGCGCGGCAAGCGCAAGCATCAGCATGGGGGTGAGGGGATTCGGCATGAACATCGATGCGTTACGCTAAAGGTTTGAACGCCCGATGAATTGGGTAATCGACCGGCGCCGAATTGGCGCGTGGCCCGCACCATGATAGCGGGGGCCGCCATGACCCCCGCGCAAGACCGCTTCATCCATGCCGTCCGCATGGCACTCGGCGACAAGGCCGTCATCACCGATCCCGCCGATATCGATCCCTGGCTGCACGATTGGCGCGGCCGCTATCACGGGCGCAGTCCGGCGATCCTCGCCCCCGCCGACACTGCCGGCGTCGCCACGATCGTCACGCTCGCCGGGGAGCATCATGTGCCGCTGGTGCCGCAGGGCGGCAACACCTCGATGGTCGGCGGTGCCACGCCGCCTGACGACGGATCGGCGCTGGTCCTGTCGCTGCGCCGCATGAACCGCATCCGCCGCCTGTCCGCCGAGGAGAATCTGGTCGTCGCCGAAGCCGGCGTGATCCTCGCCGATCTGCACGCCGCCGCGCTTAGTGCCGGCCGCCGCTTTCCGCTGACACTCGGCAGCCGCGGCAGCGCCACGATCGGCGGTCTCGCCGCGACCAATGCCGGCGGCACGCAGGTGCTGCGCTTCGGCACGATGCGCGCGCTGATCGCCGGGGTCGAGGCAGTGCTCCCCGATGGGCAGGTGCACGATGGCCTGTCGGCGCTGAAGAAGGACAATCGCGGCTACGATCTCGATCATCTGCTCGTCGGTGCCGAGGGCACGCTCGGCATCATCACCGCCGTCACCCTGCGCCTGGTTCCCCAGATCGCTGCACGCGCCGTCGCCTGGGTCGGCCTGGCCAGCCCGCAAGACGCGCTGACCCTGCTGCGACGGATGGAGGTGACCACCCAAACGATCGAGAGCTTCGAGCTCCTGCCGCACGAATCGCTCGCCGCGGTGCTGCGCCACATCCCGGGCACCCGCGCGCCGCTCGGGCAGGACCAGCCATGGCACGTGCTGATCGAGGCGGTCGCGACCGATCCGGCCGCCGAGCCGCCAGCAGTCTTGCTCGAACGCCTGCTCGCCCCCGCGCTGGCCGACGGCCTCGTCGCCGATGCGGTGATCGGCGCCAGCGAAACGCAGGCCGAGGAATTCTGGCGCATCCGCGATTCGATCTCGGCCGCCGAACGCGCCTCCGGTCCCGCCGCACAGCACGACATCTCGGTCCCCGTCGCTGCCATGCCGCGCTTCATGGTCGAGGCGGCGGCGGCGTGCGACGCGGCGTTCCCCGGCACCCATGCCAGCGGCTATGGCCATCTCGGCGACGGCAACGTGCATTTCCACGTCCGCGCCGCGCCCGGCGCCGATGCCGCTTATTGGTATGCCGAGGATGCGCCACGCGTCACCCGCTTCGTGCATGATCTGGTGACGGCGGCGGGCGGCTCGATCTCCGCCGAACACGGCATCGGCCAGATGAAGCGTGCCGAGCTCGAACGCCTGTCGCCGCCCGCCCGCCTCGCCGCGCTCCGCGCGATCAGGGCCGCGCTCGATCCACAGGGCCTGATGAACCCGGGCAAGCTCGTTACGCTTGCGCCCGTCGCGCCCACGCCATAGAGCCAGCGACCATCCGGCCCGTGCGAGGCCGCGACACGTTTCGATGGAGATACCCATGGCCAGCGCGCCGCAACAGTCGCAGCTTCCCCTGTTCTACAACGCGCTCGAACCTTTGTCGTCGGAGGCGCACGCCAATTTCAAGGTCCGCCAGTCGGATCGCGCACCGTTCCTCGCCGGCCAGCATGCCGTGCCGGTCACGGTCGACGAATTCACCATGGTGCAGCGCCACATGCCGATCGTGTTCACCGTCGGCGACGCGCCGGTGCCGATCGCGCTGATGGGCATGAACGAGGGCGTCAACGTGTTCATCGGTGATGACGGCGCGCTGATCGAACAGTCGCTGTACATTCCGGCCTATATCCGCCGCTATCCCTACATGCTCGCGCGCCTGACGCCCGACGCGCAGGAATTGTCGCTGTGCTTCGATCCGACGACCGACACGATCGGCGCGTTCGAGGATGGCGAGCCGATGTTCGAGAACGGCCAGCCGAGCGAACTCGTCCGCAACATCCTGGCGTTCAACGAATCGTTCGAACAGGCCGGCGCCCGCACGGCGAGCTTCATGACCGAATTGCAGGAACTGGGCCTGCTGATGGACGGCGAAATCACCATCCAGCCCGATGGCGCCGAACAGCCGTTCATCTATCGCGGCTTCCAGATGGTCAACGAAGAGAAGTTGAACGACCTGCGCGGCGATCAGCTGCGCAAGATCCACAAGAACGGCATGCTGCCCCTGCTCTACGCCCACCTCTTCTCGCTCTCCCTGATGCGCGACATCTTCGCCCGCCAGATGCAGCTCGGCAAGGTGCCCGCCAACGTGCCCGAACTGTCGCTGCAATAACGAGGGCGGCAGTAGCCGACCCCCGATCCCGCTCGTCCCCCGGACTAGTTCCGGGGTCCACGGTGCCGCACTCTTCAGGGCGTCTGAGTTCGCGGCACCGCAGATCCCGGAACAAGTTGTCAGTCATGCCGACTCAAAAAATACTATCGTCATCCTGAACTTGTTTCAGGATCCAGGCGCGGTCAGCGACCACAAAGACGGTGTCCGTTAGGCGCGCGACCGCGCCTGGATGCTGAAACAAGTTCAGCATGACGGTACTTGCTTGGCGGGCTAGGCCCCCGAACAAGTCCGGGGTGACGGCGATGGTACGCCGCCACCCCGCACCGCGCGCGCAGCGACCAACGGATGGGGCAAAGACCCCGCTACCCCGCTACCCGCCGAGCCAGGAAGTCCCGCATCAACCCGGCCACCTCCGCACAATGCGTCTCCAGCACGAAATGCCCGGCATCGAGCAGATGCACCTCGGCATCCGGATTATCCCGCCGATAGGCCATTGCCCCGGGCGGAATGAAGAACGCATCGTTCTTCCCCCATACCGCCAGCACCGGCGGCCGATGCGCACGAAAATACGCCTGAAAGGCCGGATACAGCGCCACGTTGGTCCGGTAACTCAGAATCAGATCGAGCTGGATCTCCTCCGCCCCCGCGCGGTGCATGTAGAAGGTGTCGAGCAGATACCCGTCGGGCGACACCGATCCCGCCGGCGCGCCATGCTCGTGCTGGAAGCGGATCGCCGCGTCGCTCAGCGACACGCGCGTCGCCGCGCGGTGCGCCGGCGTCGGCTCGCGCCAATAGGTTTCCCACGCCCCCCAATCCTTGCTGAACCCCTCGACATAGGCGTTGCCGTTCTGCGTGATGATCGCGCTCACCCGTTCTGGATGCTGCATGGCCAGGCGCAGCCCGACCGGCGCACCATAATCGAAGATGTAGAGTGCATAGCGCACCAGCCCGATCGCCTCGACGAACCCGCCGATCACCGCTGCCAGCGCATCGAAACTATAGTCGAACGTGCCGCGCGGTGGCGCCTTGGTCTGGCCGAACCCCGGCAGGTCAGGCGCGATCACGTGATATGTGTCCGCCAGCGCCGGGATCAGGTCGCGGAACATGTGGCTCGAGGTCGGGAAGCCGTGCAACAGCAGGATGACGGGCGCGCCCACTGACCCTGCCTCGCGGTAGAAGACGTCCACGTCCCCAACGCGCTGGGTGCGATAGCGGACGGCGGACATTGCGGCTTCCTTTGAGATGGAGGGCAGGCCGCGCGCCTCGGCGATGCGCGGCGTGGCCATGACGGCCGATCCCGCGGCGAGCGTGGTCAGGAGCGTGCGGCGTGACGGCGTAGCGGTGGCAGGTGACATGGCTTTTCCTTCGTTGCCACCAAGATAGACCTTTCTGGATCCGGCAGAACGCTTGCATTCCGGTCGGCTCGGTTGCAGCAATCGCAACGATGGATCGGCTCGAGGCAATGGCGCTGTTCGTGGCGGCGGTGGACGATGGCTCGCTCGCCGCCGCCGCCCGGCGCCATGGCCGCTCCGCCGCCACCGTCACGCGCGCAGTCGCGCTGCTGGAAGGGCTTGCCGGCGAAACCCTGCTGCTGCGCTCGACGCGCCGCCTGAGCCTGACCGCCGCGGGCGACCGTCATGTGACGATCTGGCGCGAGGTGCTCGCCAGGCTCGCAGAGATCGCGCCGTCAGCCGCTGCTGGCCCGCTCCGAGGCGGCATCGTCCTGACCGCCCCCGAACTGTTCGGCCGCCTGAAGGTGATGCCGGTGCTCGAACCCTTCCTGCGCCGCGAGCCGCTGGTGTCCGCCCGCATCGTGTTGGTGAACCGGCTCGTCGATCTGGTTGGGGAGGGGATCGATCTGGCGGTCCGGCTCGCCCCGCTGCCGGATTCCACGATGACCGCGATCAAGCTCGGCGAGCTGCGCATCCTGGTCTGCGCCGCACCCGATTATCTCGCCCGGGCCGGCGCGCCCGCAAGCCCGCAGGAGCTGGCGCAGCACGATTGCATCGGTCTGAACGCGGAGGGCGATGGCGAGCTCTGGCCGTTCGGCGCGGCGCAGGCCGGCGCGCGCGTGCGCTCCGTCCGGGTGCCGACACGGCTCAGCCTCAACAATGCCGGGGCGGCCATCGATGCGGCATTGCGCGGGCATGGGCTGATCCGAGCCCGGGCGTATCAGGTGGCGGAGGATGTCGCGGCGGGGCGCCTCGTTGCTATCCTCGACGCCTTCGAGCCGCCGCCGGTGCCCGTTCACTTGGTGTTCCACCCGGAGCGCGGCAGGGGTGGGCCCGTCCGCGCCTTTGTCGACCATGCCGTGCCGGCGTTGCGCATGGAGCTACGCCGCATCGCTTCGATCCTGCACCGCACGCCCCAATAGCCGCGCGCCGTTCGCGGCCGCTGGCAACCGCAGCCCCGGCGCCCTATCTTCAACACTGGCATCCCGATCAGAACAGAAGTAGAACTCCCCGCATGCTGACTCATATCTCCGTGCGCGGTGCGCGCGAACATAACCTCAAGGATGTCTCGATCGACATCCCGCGCGATACGCTGACGGTGATCACCGGCCTGTCGGGCTCGGGCAAATCGAGCCTGGCCTTCGACACGATCTATGCCGAGGGCCAGCGCCGCTACGTCGAATCGCTCTCGGCCTATGCCCGCCAGTTCCTGGAGTTGATGCAGAAGCCCGACGTCGATCATATCGAGGGCCTGTCGCCCGCCATCTCGATCGAGCAGAAGACCACCAGCCGCAACCCGCGCTCCACCGTTGCGACGGTCACCGAAATCTACGATTACATGCGCCTGCTGTGGGCGCGCGTCGGCATCCCGTACTCGCCCGCGACCGGGCTGCCGATCGCCGCGCAGACCGTCAGCCAGATGGTCGATCGCGTCATGGCGCTGCCCGAGGGCACGCGGCTGTATTTGCTGGCGCCGGTCGTGCGCGGGCGCAAGGGCGAGTATAAGAAGGAACTGCTTGAGTGGCAGAAAGCCGGCTTCACCCGCGTCCGCATCGACGGCGAGATCTACGAGATCGACGAAGCGCCGGCGATCGACAAGAAGTACAAGCATGACATCGAAGTCGTGGTCGATCGCCTGGTCGTCGGCGAGGGCGTCGCCACGCGTCTCGCGGAATCGTTCGAAGCCGCGCTGAAGCTCGCCGAAGGCCTGGCCTATGTCGATCCCGCCGATCCGGTCGAGGCGCACACGCCCAAGCAGGAAATCCTCGGCGACAACGCGCCCCCGGGCCGCATCGTGTTCAGCGAAAAGTTCGCCTGCCCGATCAGCGGCTTCACCATCGCCGAGATCGAGCCGCGGCTGTTCTCGTTCAACGCCCCGCAAGGCGCGTGCCCGGCCTGCGATGGCCTCGGTGAAAAGATGCTGTTCGACGCCGATCTCGTCGTCCCCAACCACGCGCTCAGCATCAAGAAGGGCGCGGTCGTCCCCTGGGCCAAGTCCAACCCGCCCAGCCCCTATTACATGCAGGTGCTCGGCAGCCTCGCGCGAGAATTCAAGTTCGACGTCGACACCGCCTGGGCCGACCTGCCGCCGGAGATCCAGGACACGATCCTCTACGGCACCCAGGGCAAGCCCGTCACGCTCACCTTCATCGACGGCAAGAAGTCGTACGACGTCAAGAAGCCGTTCGAAGGCGTGATCGGCAACCTCAACCGCCGCCTGATGCAGACCGAATCCGCCTGGATGCGCGAGGAACTGAGCAAGTACCAGTCCAGCGCCCCGTGCGAGGTCTGCCACGGCGCCCGCCTCAAGCCCGAGGCGCTGGCGGTCAAGATCGGCATGCGTGACATTTCCTCGGTCACCCGCCTGTCGGTGGTCGACGCGCTCGCCTGGTTCGAACAAGTCCCGAGCCAGCTCGGCGACCAGCAGAACGCCATCGCCGAACGCATCCTCAAGGAAATCCTCGAGCGTATCGGCTTCCTCAACAATGTCGGCCTCGATTACCTCAACCTCAACCGCACCAGCGGCACGCTCAGCGGCGGCGAATCGCAGCGCATCCGCCTAGCGTCGCAGATCGGCTCGGGGCTCAGCGGCGTGCTCTACGTGCTCGACGAGCCCAGCATCGGCCTGCACCAGCGCGACAACGACATGCTGCTCAAGACGCTCCGCCGCCTGCGCGATCTCGGCAACACCGTGCTCGTCGTCGAGCATGACGAGGACGCGATCCGCACCGCCGACTACGTCATCGATATGGGCCCCGGCGCCGGCGTCCATGGCGGCGAAGTCGTCGCCCAGGGCACGCTGGAGGAAGTGCTGGGCACCGAAGGCAGCATCACCGCCGATTACCTGATGGGCCGCCGCGAAGTCGCCGTGCCCACCACCCGGCGCAAGGGCAACGGCAAGAAGATCACCGTCCACAATGCCGTCGCCAACAACCTGCGCGGCGTCACCGCGTCGCTCCCGCTCGGCACCTTCACCTGCATCACCGGCGTCTCCGGCTCGGGCAAGTCGAGTTTCACCATCGACACGCTCTATGCCGCCGCCGCGCGCGAGCTGAACGGCGCGCGCATCGTGCAGGGCAAGCACGACAAGATCACCGGTCTGCAATATCTCGATAAGGTGATCGACATCGATCAGTCGCCGATCGGCCGCACCCCGCGCAGCAACCCCGCCACCTATACCGGCGCCTTCACGCAGATCCGCGACTGGTTCGCCGGCCTCCCCGAATCCGCCGCGCGCGGCTACAAGCCCGGCCGCTTCAGCTTCAACGTCAAGGGCGGCCGCTGCGAGGCATGCCAGGGCGACGGCCTGCTCAAGATCGAGATGCACTTCCTCCCCGACGTCTACGTCACCTGCGACGTGTGCCACGGCGCGCGCTACAATCGCGAGACGCTGGAGGTGAAGTTCAAGGGCAAGAGCATCGCCGACGTGCTCGACATGACGGTCGAGGATGCGGTCGAATTCTTCAAGGCGGTGCCGCCGATCCGCGACAAGATGGCGATGCTGGTCGAGGTCGGTCTCGGCTACGTCAAGGTCGGCCAGCAGGCGACGACCCTGTCGGGCGGCGAAGCGCAGCGCGTCAAGCTCGCCAAGGAACTGTCCCGCCGCGCCACCGGCCAGACGCTCTACATCCTCGACGAACCCACCACCGGCCTGCATTTCGAGGACGTGCGCAAGCTGCTCGAAGTGCTCCACCAACTGGTCGAGCAGGGCAACACGGTGGTCGTCATCGAACACAATCTCGATGTCATCAAGACCGCGGACTGGGTGCTCGATCTCGGCCCCGAGGGCGGCGTGAAGGGCGGCGAGATCGTCGCGCAGGGCACGCCCGAGCAAGTGGTGAAGGTCGCGGCGAGCTTTACCGGGCGGTATTTGAAGCCGTTGCTGGAGCCGCGCGCGGCGATCCCCGCCCCCGCCAAACCCCCCAAGGCACGCGCGGCGGCGAAGTGACCCCAAGCCGGCGCGCTACGGCGCGTCGGCCGGGTCGAGTTCCTCGAACGGCGGGGCAGGGCAGGCGGTGCAGACCATATAGCGGTGTGATCCGTCACGCCGCACCAGCACGCCCCGCCGCGCCCGGTCGATCGACCACGTGCCGCCTTCCCCACCGGGCAGGCGAACCGTACCGGTAGCGTAGCAGCGCGACATATTGAGATCATGGTTATACGCCCGGTCATCGACCGTCGTTGCCTTCATGAAATAGCCCCGCACCTGTCGCGCGGTCAGGCGAAACCTCGCACAGGACGCGACCGTTTCGTCGCCTGACACGCTGTCGGAACGCAGGCCGTTGCCGGTGACGGTCACTGTGATCTTGTCGCTACGCCCCTCGGCCAGTGCCGGGGCGAGCGGCGCTTGCGCCATGAGGGCCAGAAAAAAAGGAGCGGATAATGCCATTGCTGATCTTCCTGCCTTGTACCGGAACGTACTGTCGCACGCACTCAAAGTCACTGGCGCCGTAAAACGCTACTTAACGCCTTCCGTTAAGTAGCGTCTTGCAAAAGGCTCGGGGAGCGGCTACACGGCGAGGATGGAAGTTAGCTTTGCCGATCCGCAGCTTGAGCTGATTGAAACGCATCGGGCGGCTGAAACGTCTCTGCCCTTCGCCGTTATAAGCACCGCGCGCGCGCGCTTGAGTATTATTCGAGCTTCTCCAGACTTGGTGACCCTTAGACAATGGCGAAGTTTTGGGCTGGCGCCAAACGCCGAACTGCCGGGCCAGCACTCGGTACCCATCACCGATAAATGGCTGATGACCGTCCGATTTGATAATTTGGAGGGTCCTCGGACCGTCGTGATCGCTATCAAGAAAATTGAACCTTCCGGGGAAGTGTTATGAAGACCAGCAAATCTGTAGAGCTACGAGCTCCAGGTGAGTTTATTAAAGATGAGTTGAATGCTCGCCAATGGTCACAGCGTGATCTGGCGTTCATCCTAGGTCAGACTGAGCAACAACTTAACCCTCTGTTGTCGGGTAAGCGTGCGATTAGTGCAGATATGGCAAAGTTGCTCGGAGATGCCTTTGGTGTAGATGCCCAGTTTTTTGCCAACCTTCAGAGTCAGTATGACATCAGTCGTGCCAAAGAGCCCGATCCTGGGGTGAGGACGAGAGCGGTTCTTCAAGGGGCCTTCCCAATTCGCGATATGATCCGACGGGGATGGATAGCGGATGCTGAGGGATCGTTGCTTGAGCTTCAGGTGAATCGGTTCTTTGAAAATGCGAATGATAACGGCAGTGCGAAGGTAGCATTTGCCGCAAAGCGTACTCATTATGACGAAAATACGCCAAGTCAGATAGCTTGGGTTTTTCGAGTTAGGCAGATCGCGCGTGTTGTCACGGTGGCCAAATTCGATCCAGCCAAGTTACGAGCTGATTTACACCGGCTGAGAGCTCTAATGATTCAGCCCGAGGCAGTTTCCGAGGCCATCGAATTGCTGGCTGAGTGCGGTGTGCGGGTAGTGGTTGTGGAGGCTCTACCAGGAGCTAAGATCGACGGGGTTTGCACTTGGCTTGCGGATGATGAGCCGGTGATTGGCCTTTCTAATCTTCACGACAGGCTTGATAATTTCTGGTTCGTCGTGAGGCACGAGATTGAGCATGTTTTGCTTGGTCATGGAAAAGGTACGATCGGAATCATCGACAATCTCTCAGAGATGAACGATGGTATAGAAGAAGAGGTCCTTGCGAACGACGCTGCTGCAGAATTCTGTGTCCCTAAGAAAAGTATGAACTCCTTTTACGCAAGAAAAGCCCCTTACTTTTCTGAGAAAGATGTTGTTGGATTTGCTAGTATTAACAACGTACATCCGGCGATTGTAGTCGGACAGCTGCAGAAAAGAATGGGACGATATGATTATCTAAGAAAGTATCAGGTTTCGGTTAGACGCTACCTGCTCGCGGATGCTCCCGCTGACGGATGGGGCATTGTTCCAGAAATTCATTTGTAGAGGTACGTGGTGGCAAATTATAAAGAGCAAATGCAACATATTTTTGGTGCATATATGGACAAAGTCGGGTCCGAACCAGTGTCGCTGGACGCAGTAGCGGAGTGGGCGATAACGGAAGGAATGTTCTCTCCTACTCCCCGTAGTGTCCTCAAGTTGTGCAGAGAGGCGCTTGCAGACAGTCTGCGCGAGGAAAAGAGGCTCGATAGCGACGGCCGTCTTTATAGAGCCAAACATTCGGTTCGGCAAAGCATCGGAGGTGTGCAACTAGTCCTTTGGGCAGATATCGACAGCGCGCCACGGGTCTTCATGGAGAAGTCGTTCTCTCAACGTCGCAAAGCAATCGCTAACGATTGCTATCAGGTGAAGCAGGACGTTGATCATTTTAATTCTGCTCGAGCGGCGGGTAGGCCAATCCAGATGATCTTGGACTTCACCGATGACGTAGCTGAAATGGAAGCTGCCAGAGACCTGGATGACAAGGCAGCCTAACACCGTCACCAGCCCGCAGAGCCTCCGCGCAAAGGACAGGGATTTTCGATGGGCGGCAAAGGAAAGCCGGCGGCCAAGTCTACTTCGACCAACCTTGGAAAGCCGTGAGTAATCTCAGCGAGGGTCGCCCGCCCTGCCAATACCAAACATCCGTTCTCGCGCACATAGCCGCGCCGTCGGTCGTCGCCCGAGCGACCCCGGCCGGCCCCGCCTAATCCGTGCGGATTAGCTGCCGCTAAATCCAACACCGGCGGGGCTGTCCTACAAGCCCCATCCTGACATACATAGTTCGCCTTCTGTTCCCATGAGGAGGCACGCATGACCGTCCACATCCCCACCGCCACCTTCGCCGCCGCCGCCCCCAACCCGGCCGACGCCACGCCCGACGACACCATTCCGCTCACCGCGTCGCGCCGCCAGGACGGCTGGTCCGCCGCCGCGCAGCGCATGTTCCTGGAGGCGATCGCCGAGGGGCTCGGCGTCGAGGTCGCCTGCGCCTGTGTCGGCCTGTCCACCTCCTCCGCCTACGCGTTCCGCCGCAGCCCCAGGGGCGCCGCCTTCGCGCTCGGCTGGCGCGCCGCCACCTTGCTCGCGCGCGAAGCCGTCGCCGAACGATTGATGGTTCGCGCGCTCCACGGACAGGTCGATACCATCACCCGCGACGACGGCAGCACCATCACTCGCCACCGCCTCGACAATCGCCTCGGCATGAGCCTGCTCGCGCGGCTCGATCGCCAGGTCGAACAGGCGCCCGATGCCGATGTGAAGGCAGCGCGGCTCGTCGCGCAGGAATTCGACGCCTTCCTGGGGCTGGTCGATCAGGATGACGGGCCCGCCCGCGCCGGCCTGTTCCTCGCCCGCCGCTGCCAGGATTTCGCCGAGGACCAGCGCGATCTCGCGCCGATCTATGCGCTGGCCGCTGCCGATCGCCTCGTCCGCACCGGCGTCGCCACGGCAGGGGAGGTGGCCATCGCCGATCTCGATCCCGCCGCCCGCGCAGACTGGACCGCCGAGCAATGGGCCCGCGCCGAAGCCGCCGGCCTCGTCGCCTTTGCCGAGGCGCCGCCCGAGCAAGAGGAAGACGCGCCGGACACACAAGAGTCTCAACATTCGGAGCTGCTCGACCCGGCACAGGCCGGTGCCGACCACATCTGGTGGGAGCGCCGGGCCAATGAATGGCGCACCGATTTCCCGCCGCCGGCCGATTTCTGCGGCATCGAGGATGGCGTGTTCGGCATGGAGACCTACGAACGCCAGTTGAGCTTCTACGAACAGGAGCTGTACGGCGATCCCGAGGACGAACCCACCCCCGAGGAGGCCTATATGGCCGAGGTGCGCGACGCCTTCTTCGACCTGCTCCTCGCCGAGCGCCGCCGCGAACATGCCGAGGCCGCGGCCACGCTGGCGGCGGAGGCGGATGCCGAGGAAGCGGCCCATGCCGCGGAGCAGGCGGCGCTCGCCCCCGCCTGATCGATGCGCAGGCGATACGGAACGGCCACGCGTCCCGCCCGTTGAACGCCCTGTCATCATTAAAGGGAGCCGCCGCATGGCCACCACGCCCACCACCCGCAAACCTCGCCAGCCGGCCGCCGGCAGAACCACCGCCGCCAAATCGGCTGCCGCCAAGTCCGCCGCCGCCAAGCCGGCCACGCGCACGCGCAAGCCTGCGGCGAAGGCGGCGCCGGCGCGGACGTTCGACACCACGACGGTTCTGTCGATTGGCGGGGCGTTGGTCGCGGTCGGTGCCGCAGTCGCCGGTTTCCTCGCCCGTCGTCAGATCTCCGCCTGGGTCGCCCCCGGCTCGGCCGAGCATGCCGCGCCGGATCTCGCCGCCGACAAGCCGCATCCCGGCCCGGACGATCGCGCGCCCGTCGCCTTCCGTCCCGACATGGACGCGCCGATGTCCCCCGCCGAGCGCGAGGCGCTGCGCCCCGCCACTGGCCCGGCGCCCAGCCTCGTCGCCGAAGCGGGCACGATGAACAGCCAGACCGGCGCCTCCAACTGAAGGACGTGATCATGACCGACGACGCGACCCGGCCGACGCCGACCGAAACGCAACCGGCGCCCAACCTCTCTACCGAGCAGGAAAAGACCGCGGGCGCCAACACGCCGACCGAGACGCAGCCCGCGCCGAACATCTCGACCGAGCATCAGGAGGCGGGCGGCGCCCGTTTCCCCGGCAGCAGCCTCGATCGCGGGCAGGAGGACGAGGGGGACGTCGCGCGCAAATCGTCACTGACGCGGAACGAATAGCCTCGGGGCGGCATTGGCTAGTCATTCAACAGGAGAATGATGATGCGCGCTCTGACTCTCGGCCTCGCCGCCGCTGCCTCGACCCTGGTCGCCGGCTGCAGCACCTATGACAATGGTGGTCGTCCCGGCTATTCCAGCGACTATAGCCGCTACGATTACAACAATCCGGATCCCGCCTACGGTGGCTACGATGCCGGCCGTTACTACCGCGAAGATAACCGCCGCTACCGCGAGCGTGAATTGTCCTCCAACGACCGCGTCTATCGCGGCAATGACGGCCGCTATTACTGCCGCCGCCAGGACGGCACGACCGGCCTGATCGTCGGCGGTGTCGCCGGTGGTGCCCTGGGTGCCGCGATCGCGCCCGGCGGTTCGGGCCTGCTCGGCGCGATCATCGGTGCCGCCGGCGGTGCGCTGGCCGGCCAGGCGATCGACAAGAGCGACGACAATCGCGGCCGCCGTGGCCGCAACGGCAACGGCACCCGCTGCCGCTAATCGCCGAAGTGCACGGGCGGCATCGCGCCGCCCGTGCGCCTTGGGCTGGCATGCCCCGGTAAAGTTGCTAGAGGCTTGGGGTTCATATGGCCGCAAGCGAATCCGATACCGTCAATTTCCGCCTCCGCCGCGATGTCGGCGGCTTCCGCGGTGCCGTGCAGCGTATCTGGGGGCGGTGGTGGGTCCGCTGGCCGATCTATCTGGCGCTGCTGGCGGCGATCGGCCTGCTCGCCCTCTGGCTGCTCGTCGCCCGTGATCTCCCCTCGGTCGACAAACTCCGCGCCTACGAACCGCCACTCCCCACCAACGTCCGTGGCATCGATGGCGTCCCGATCCACAGCTATGCCCGCGAACGCCGCGTCGAACTCAGCTACGCCGAATATCCGCCCTTGCTGGTCCGCGCCTTCCTCGCCGCCGAGGACCGTACCTTCTTCGAGCATCACGGCGTCGACTATCCCGGCATCGCCGCCGCCATCGTCAGCAACATGCGCAGCAACCGCCGCCCGGTCGGCGCCTCGACGATCACGCAGCAGGTCGCCAAAAACCTGCTGATCGGCAACGAGACGAGCTATATGCGCAAGGCCAAGGAAGCGATCCTGGCCTACCGCATCGAGGATGCGCTGACCAAGCAGCAGATCCTGGAGCTTTACCTCAACCAGATCGCTTTGGGCCGCAACGCCTTCGGCGTCGCCGCCGCTAGCTACGCCTATTTCGGCAAGGATCTGAACGACCTCGATCTGGCACAGATGGCCTATCTCGCCATCCTGCCCAAGGGCCCGTCCAACTACGATCCGATCCGCAACACGCAAAAGGCGTTGGACCGCCGCAACTATGTGCTGAGCGAGATGGTCAAGAACGGCTTCATCACCGCCAGCCAGTACCAGACCGCCAATGCCGAACCGCTCGGCACCGTCCCCCGCCAGTCACCCAAGCAGCAGGTCGCCGGTTCCGGCTATTTCGTCGAGGAAGTCCGCCGCCAGCTGATCGACAAGTTCGGTGAGGACGGCAAGGTCGGACCGTACAGCGTCTATGCCGGCGGCCTGTGGGTGCGCACTTCGTTCGACGTCAAGCAGCAGCAATATGCGCAGGAAGCATTGCGCGACGGCCTGCTCCGCTTCGACCGCGGTCGCGGCTGGTCCGGCCCGCTGCGGCATGTCGAGATCGACGGCGACAATTGGCAGAGCGTCCTGCTCAACACCAATATCGGTCTCGATTACCGCGACTGGCGCGCAGCGATCGTCACCTCGACCGGTGGCAGTGCGGCGACGATCGGGTTCAGCAACGGCCAGACGGCGGAACTGCCGCGTTCGGCGGCGCAGATGCCGGTGCGTGGCGAGGGGGGCAATGCCTTCAACGCGCTGAAGGTCGGCGATATCATCGCGGTCGCACCCGAAGGTGGCACGTTCTCCTTGCGCAGCGTGCCCAAGATATCGGGCGGCTTCGTGGTGGAGGAACCCGCCACCGGGCGGGTGCTGGCGATGCAAGGCGGCTTCGACGCGCGGCTCCAGTCTTTCAACCGCGCCACCCAGGCGCAGCGCCAGCCTGGATCGACGATCAAGCCCATCGTCTATGCAGCCGCGCTGGCGAACGGCATGACGCCGGCCTCGATCGTCGTCGACGGTCCGTTCTGCGTCTATCAGGGCGCCCGGCTGGGGCAGAAATGCTTCCGCAATTTCGGCAACATGCGCGGTGCGGGGCCGCACACCATGCGCTGGGGTCTGGAACAGTCGCGCAACCTGATGACGGTCAAGATCGCCAACCAGACCGGCATGGACAAGGTCGTTGGGCTGATGGACCGGATCGGCGTGGGCAAGTACCCGTCCTATCTGTCGTTCGCACTCGGCGCCGGGGAGACGACCGTGTCGCGCATGGTCAACGCCTATACGATCCTGGCCAACCAGGGCCGCGCGCACCCGGCGACGCTGATCGATTTCGCCCAGGACCGCCATGGCAAGGTGGTGTGGCCCACCAACTGGCGCGCCTGCGACGGCTGCAACGCGCCCGACTGGAACGGCAAGGCGATGCCGCGCCCGATGATCCGCGGCAAGCAGGTGCTGGACGCGATCAGCGCCTATCAGATGGTCCACATCGCCGAGGGCGTGATCCAGCGCGGCACGGCGACGGTGCTGCGCGATCTCGATCGTCCGATGTTCGGCAAGACCGGCACCAATTCGGGGCCGACCGACGTGTGGTTCATCGGCGGGACGCCGCAGATGATCGCCGGCGTCTATATCGGCTACGACACGCCGCGGAAATTGGGCGGTGCGGCACAGGGCGGCACGGTCGCCGCGCCGATCTTCAAGCAATGGGCGATCAAGGCCTATGAAGGCATGGAAAAGCTGCCTTTCCGCGGCCCCCCTGGCGTGCGCATGGTGCGCGTCGATCGTGCCAGCGGCAAACCGGTCTACGGCGCCTGGCCCGGCAACGATCCTAAGGCCGGCGTGATCTGGGAAGCGTTCAAGCCGGAAAGCGAACCGCGCCGCGCGATCCGTCGCGCCGGCGTAATGGCCGACCCAGCACTCGCCGCCGCCGTCGCCCGTGCCCGCGCCGACAAGGCCGCCGCCGCCAGCCGCGCCGAACAGCGTCGCGACACGGACTTCCTGCAACGCGAAGAAGGCATCTATTAAGCGGCGCTGCCGCGACCGACCTCTTGCTCAAGTCACGCCCATCCGTTTGTGTCGAGCGAAGGGTCGATGTAAGCAGCCTAGCCCGCCAGGATCATCCGCGCCCGCGCGCAATCCAAGTCCATCTGCGCGGTCAGCGCGTCCAAGCTGTCGAACTTGGCCTCGGCGCGCAGGAAGTCGATCAACTCGACCTCGATCGTCTGGCCGTAAAGATCCTCGGCAAAGTCGAAGAAGAACGGCTCGAGCAGCTCCTTGGGCGGGTCGAAGGTCGGGCGGATACCGAGATTCGCCGCCCCGGCCAACACGCGTCCATCCGCCAGCCGGCCGCGCACGGCGTAGATGCCGTACGCAGGGCGCAGGTAATTGGCCATGTCGACATTGGCGGTGGGGTAGCCGATCGTCCGCCCCAGCTTGTCGCCATGCTGCACCGTGCCCCGGATGGCATACGGACGGGTCAGCAGCCGCGCCGCGCCGCGCGGGTCGCCGGCGATCAACGCATCGCGGATGCGGCTCGACGACACGATCTCGCCGTCCAGTGTCACCGGAGCAACGGTCTCGACCGAGAAGCCAAGCCGGTCGCCTGCCTCGGCCAAGGTAGCGATCGTGCCGCTTTTACCCTTGCCGAAGGTGAAGTCCTCGCCCGTGACCACGCCCTTGATGTCCAGCGCACCGATCAGACGTTCGGAAATAAATTCAGCCGCAGTCAGGCTCGCCAAGGCCTGGTCGAAGCCGAACACGACCATCGCGTCCGCGCCCGCCGCGGCAAACAGGGCCTCGCGCTGGTCGAGCGTGGTCAGCCGGAATGGTGGACTATCGGGCCGGAAGTACCGCACCGGATGCGGATCGAACGTGGCGACGAGCGCAGGGCGCCCCTCGGCCCGCGCACGCGCGATCGCCGCACCGACCACCGCCTGGTGACCGAGGTGGAACCCGTCGAAATTGCCGAGCGCCACGATGCCGCCTGCCAGATGCGAGGGGACCGCCGCGCTGCCGTCCAGCCGCTGCATGGCACGGGCTATAGGGTCGCGCCGCCCGCGGCGCTAGGCCTCAGGCCGAGGATCGTTCGAGCGTCACGAAGCTGTATGCAGGGCGATCGCCCTCGGCGGCATGATCTTCCCGCGCCACTTCACGCCATCCCGTAAAAGCGGGCACCGCTACATCACCTTTCGGGGCGGCATGCACCTCGGTCAGTTCGATCCGGTCGGCCTGCTCGATCAACAGCGCGTACACCTCCGCCCCCCCGATCACCGCGATGTCGCCCGCACCGGCCAGCGCCAAGGCGGCCGCCGGCGAATGCGCCACCTCCGCTCCATCGGCGGCCCACGCCGGATCGCGCGTCAGCACGATATGGCGGCGCCCAGGCAGCGGTGCCGGAAAGCTTTCGAACGTCCTGCGGCCCATGATCATCGGCTTGCCCATGGTCCGCTGCTTGAAGCGTTTCATGTCCGCGGGCAGGCGCCAGGGCAGCGCCCCGTCGCGACCGATCACGCCATTGTCGGCCCGCGCCAGATGCAGCGTGATCATACCGCCGCTTTACTCGCCATGGTCATCATACATCCTCTTGCGACCCTGTCGTGCTGAGCAGCGACAACGGTCGCCTTCTTAGTCGAACCAAGACCATCACCGCCAGCGCCCCGCAATCCGCGTGCCAACGCGTTAGCCGATCGCAGATTCCGCGCCCTCGATCGGGAAGACAGTAACGGCGTCGCTCGTGCAGGCGCCGGGTTCGAGGATCACACGGTGGCAGCAAGGATGTCCTCGGCGCGCGTCCAGTCGGTCTTGCCGTACCGCTCATTGTCGAGCGGGAAGAGCTTGCCGCGCCCACTCGACATGTCGCGGAGATATTGCATCCCCTGCCAGGCCGGGAAAGGCGCGTCGCTCTTGGGCGACAGCGCTCGGGCGATCCGGATCACCCCGCTCAGGCGACCGATCCCACCGGCGTGCAGCGGCTTCCACGGGCGGCTGTCGAGCCGCGTCATCAGCGCGCTCAGCTCGCGCGGGCTGACCTCGTCGCCTGCAATGCGCAGGAAGCGCGGCGCCTCGGGATCGAGCGCCGCGTCGGCGGCATAGTCGGCGACATCGTCCTTGGTGGTGAAGTCGAACGCCTGGTTCGCATCGCCCCAATACAGCACGCGGCGGAACTTGTGCAGGATGATCGGCGCCTCGCCCGTTAGCAGGTCGGCAAAAGCGCCGTTGAGGATCGAGGTCATGCGGATCGGCGCCGCATCGACGCGCGCCATGAAGGCGCGCCGCAAATCCATGTTGCGATTGTCGCCAGGCCGGGTGTGGGTGAAATCGAGCGAGAAATCGGACGGGATGAAGCGCGGCACGCCCGCTGCCACCGCCGCATCCAGCACCCGCCCCTGCAAGTCGAGCATGATCGGGGCAAGCCCGTTTAGCGCCGAGACGACGCACGCCGCCCCCGCCAATGCGCGCGTCAATGCCGCGGCATCATCGAAGTCCACGGGCAGCGGCGTCGCACCGGCAGCACGCAAGGCATCCTGCCTGGCGGCAGGCGTGCCGATGCGGATCGGTGCCCGGACCTCGACCCCGCGCCGTGCCAGCGCGGCGGCGATACGACCACCCAGATCGCCGGTCGCGCCGACCAAGGCGACCGTCCGGCCAATGCCGTCCGTCACAATGCGACCTCGCCTTCGTCGCTGCCATTCCAGTAATGGATGCGGTCGGCATGCACCTGAATCAGCACGATGCCGGGTGTATCGACGCCCTGTTCGAACCAGCGATCGAGCCCGTCCGTCCAATGTGCGGCGAACGCCGCCTTGTCGCGGATCAGGGCGGCATGGCCTTCTACGGCGATGAACAAGGGCGGCCCGCCAAGCAGGCCGGCCGCGCCGGTGAAGGTCAGGCCGACCTGCGCATCGCCCTCGATATCGGCGACCGTGCGCGCCTCCTCGTAGGTGAAGAAGAAGCTGTCACCCTGAAACGCCACCTCACCGTTATTGCTCATCGGTCGGCTGGCAATGGTGCCGCCTGCGGTGCGGGTCGATAGCATGGCGAAATCGATCTTGCCCATGCGCGTTGCCAGCGCGCTCAACGTCATCTCACTCATATGAACCTCCCGGGATTTACTGAACTACGCCGTTCAGTTCCTATAGACGGCGCGATGGCCTATATGGTTGCGTCATGCAAGCTCTCCCCGATCCCGCCTCCCGGGCAAGCACGCGCCGCAGCCGCGGCGGCCGCCCGCCCGCCGAGCAGGCCGGCGAAGTCGACCGCCGCATTCTGGATGCCGCCACGGCGTTGTTCTTGCAGCGCGGCTTCGATGCCACGAGCTGCGATCAGGTCGTGGTGCAGGCGGGGGCGGGCAAGGCGAGCCTCTATGCGCGCTATGCAAATAAGGAAGAGCTGTTCGCCGCCGTGGTACGCCGCATGGTCGATCGCACGCTCGTGCCATCGGGCGACGTGCCCTGGCACCTGCCGCTCAAGGACCGCATGCGCGTCGTCGGGCACAATCTGCTGTCTTATGCGCTCGCCCCCGAAGCGATCGCGCTGATGCGCGTGGTGGTGACCACCGCGCACCGGATGCCCGACCTCGCCTGCCTGTTCGACGGCATCGGACGAGATGGCGGCGTGCGCTGCGTCGCCCTGGCGATGGCGGGCAAGGATGCCGCACCCGAGGCAGTCGAGCATGCCTCGACCGTGGCGGGCAAGTTCATCGACCTGGTCTTCATCCCCCAACAGATGCGCGCCCTGATCGGCGACGATCAGCCGACGCTTGCCGCGGACGCACCACGCCGGATCGACGAGGCGATCGAGATGCTGGACGGCGCGGGGTGGCTCGCCGACTGGAGATAGCGGCGCAGACACAACCTCCACCGCAAGACGAGCCGGAGTCATGCCCTGTTCGTAATGACCTGCGCGCGCCGGATTTGCCCGTCCGGCAGCTACAATTCGCAACGATCTCCGAACCGCAGGCCCCCGCTACGGCAATCCTCAAAAAGCCGCGCGCAACGTCACCTGATAGAGCGGGCCGGCATTCTCGCGCTCCAGCTCATATTCGTCGATATCGCCGGCGCGTCGGTTGGCGAGCACCTCCTCGACGGAGTCCCCGTCATATTTACGGAATGTCTCGGACTTGGTCCGGCGCAGGATATCCTGCACCGAGAAACGCAGCACGAAATTCTTGCCGATGCGCTTCTCGACGAACGCCTCCAGATCGGGATCGTACTTCAGCGCAACCGTCTCGTCGAAATTGGATTCGAGAGACTTGCTACGCCCGGAGATCGTGGCACCAAAGCTCGCATCGGCCACGCGCACCGTCTGGATGAAGCCGACATTGTAGACGTGGTGCGGCTGGTTGTTGAAGCGACGCTTCTCCCCCGTGAAGGGATCGCGGATCGAGCTGTCGAGATAGGTATAGTTGGCAAACAACCCGGTGTCCGGCATGCCGACCACGTCGAGCGGCGCGGAGAAATCCACCTCGATGCCCCATACCTTGCCGTCCCCGACGTTGCGCGGCTCCAGGATACGCAGCCCGTCGTCGGTTTCCTCGCCAATCGAGACCAGCTCGGTGACATCGGTGATGTCGCGGTAGAACAGGTTGGCGCCGATGATGCCACGGCGGCCGAGCTTGCGCTCATAGCCGACGTCCACGCCCCAGGCACGTTCGTTGCGCAGTGCCGGATTGCCTTGCGTGGCATTTTCGTCCGCGGGTTCTTCTTCCTGCAGATAGGGCGTGATCAGATCGTAATCGGGTCGCCGCACGGTGCGCGCGATCGAGGCGCGGAACTGATCGACGCCGGTTGGTTCGTAGCGCAGGTGCAGCGAGGGATTGAGCGATTCCGTCTTGTACTTGGCGCTTTGCGTCAGCGCATTTTCGTCGGCCTCGTTGCTGCGTACGGTGCGGCGCGTGATCTCGTAGCGTAGCCCGGCATCCAGCGTGAACTCAGGCGATGGCTTGAAGGTCAGCCGGGCATAGGGATCGTAGCGCTTCTCGCGGATGCGGAACACGGCGCCGGGCAGCAGATCGTCCGCTTCGCCTTCGTCGTCGAACGCCAGGTTGGCGCCATTGCGCGTCTTGTTGAGCAGATCCACGCCGACCTTGAGGCGAAGCGCATCAGCGCCGATCGCATAATAAACGGTGCCGGAATATTCATCGTCCTTGATGTCCAGCGTCTCGGTGCCGGCGAGTTCCGCCTCGGCCACCGTGTCACCTTCGTCGGAGCGGACATCGCTATTCTCGCGATAACCCGACCAGCTGGCAGCCAGGCCAAGCTGCCCGCTGCCGACTGGAATCACGCCATCGGCGTTGATCGCATAAGTCTTCTGGTGAATGTCCTCGTGCTGGATTTCGACCCCGTCACCATCCAGATCCGGCCCTTCGAACGTCAGCGAGGTCTCGTCCTCGTCGCGATTGGTGTCGACGAAGAAGCCCTGCAGCCGGATGAAGCCATCGCCATGGAAATCGTGGCGGATCTCCGCGCTGCCAGAGAGATCGCTGCCGTCGCGCGTGTCGGATTGCAGCTCGGTATTGTTGAACACGTCGTTGGTTTCGTCGAGCGGCCCGCTGGCCACGTCATCGAAGCGCAGCGACACCTTCTTCTTCGGGTTGCGGCGCTCCTGATAGTTGAGCGCGCCCCAATAGGAGGTGTCCTCGCCGATCCGCCCGGCATAGGCCGCGGCAAGCGATGGGCGAACCTTGCCGTCCTTGTTGATCAGCGCGCCCGCCTTGGCGAACCCACCCTCGAACGTCGCGGCTTCCTTGGTGACGATGTTGAGCGAGCCGGCCACGCCTTCGCTCGGCTGGTCGGCGCGGGGGCTGCGCACGATTTCGATTTTCTCGACCAATTCGGCCGGAATGCGATCGACGAAGAAGCTGCGATCGGACTCGCCACCGGGCGCGCGGCGACCGTTGATCAGCACCTGCGTATAGCCGGCCGGAAGCCCTCGGAACTGCACACCGTCATATTCGAGCACGTCCGACGTGAAGGTGACTCCCGGCACGCGCTTCAGCATTTCGCCGACCGATACCGGCTCGAAACGCTGGAAATAGTCGAGATCGTAGGACAGCACCGGGTTGACGTCTTCGGTACGGTTGCGAAACGCGATCGTGCCGGTGACGATGATGTCGCTCGCTTCTTCCGGTGCGGCGGCCTCGGTGGCCGGTACCGATGGATCCGCCGGTATGGTCTGGCCGATCGCCGCGAGCGGCAGCGTCAAGGCCGCGACTGCGCAGCCGCAAAGAAGTGTGCGTACGTTGCTCATAGGAGCCCCCCAAAGATCTTTTTCGATATTTGACCGCCGGCTGCTCTGCTGCCACGGCCCCCCGATGAGGTGGGCAGGTAGGGTTCAATTATGACGCGTTGGCGCAAGCTCCGTTTCAATCTGATGACAGCGGTGCTACTTCCCGGGGCTCTCCCGGCCTGCAGCCGGAGCGAAATCCCGCTCGAAACGCGCATCGCCAATGCGTTGCCGGCCCAGACCGTTCACGCCTCGGGCGAGACAATCGCCGTAGCGACCGCCAATGCCGATGCAGCGGACGATCCCGCGATCTGGCGCAACGCCGCTGATCCGGCGCAGAGCCTGATCGTCGGTACCGACAAGAAGGCCGGGCTGTACGTCTACGGGCTGGACGGCAAGGTGCGCGACTTCACCGATGCCGGGCGCGTCAACAATGTCGATCTCGCCGAGCATGACGGTCGCATCATCGTCGCGGCCAGCGACCGCAACGATCCGCTGAACGCGCATGTCGCACTATATGCACTCGACAAGGCGACCGCGAAGCTCAGCCCGATCGGCCGTGTGCCAAGCGGCGCTGGCGAGGCCTATGGCATCTGCCTGTATCGCGACGCCGCCACGCTCTATGCCTTCATGGTGATCAAGGACGGCACGATCCGCCAGGTCGCGCTGGATCTCACCGGCGGCACGCCCACCGGCCGCATCGTGCGCACGATGAAGCTCGGCACCCAGTCGGAGGGCTGTGCATTCGATCCCGTCAGCGCCCGGCTATACGTCGCCGAGGAAGATGTCGGGCTGTGGCGCTTCGATGCGCGTGCCGGCGGCGCGGTCGATCCGGTCAAAGTCGCGGCCGCCGATGGCAAGGCGATCGTCGCCGATGCCGAGGGCGTGGCGGTCGCCGACGGTTACGTCGTCGTCTCCAGCCAGGGCGACAATGCCTATGCGGTGTTTCGCTTGTCGGACGAGGCCTATGTCGGCCGCTTTCGCATCGCCGCGGGTACCCTCGGCGCGACCGAGGAAACCGACGGCATCGAGATCGCTGCCGGCGATTTCGGCCCCGCCTATCCAGATGGCCTGATGATCGCGCAGGACGGCGCCAATCCCCCGCGCGCGCAGAACTTCAAGCTGGTACGCTGGGGAGAGATCAAGGCGGCGCTCGGCTTGTAAGATACGCGGTATCGTTGGTCCGGGCGCGATCCGCTCCCCGCGGCCTGGCGATCAGACGGCCACGTCACCGTGGATCGAGGGGTGAGGCGTATAATCGCTCACCTCGAAGTCCTCGATCCGATACGCGTCGATCGAGCTCGGCTGTCGCGTCAGCCGCATCGTCGGGAAGGGGCGGGGCGCCCGCGAAGTCTGTTCGCGGACCTGTTCCTGATGGTTGAGGTAGACGTGGACGTCACCACCGACCCACACCAGCTCGCCGGGCGTCAGGCCAGCCTGTTGCGCCAGCATCACCAGCAAGGCGGCACCGCCGGTGAAGTTGAACGCCGCTCCCAGGAAGAGGTCGCACGAGCGCTGGAAGATCAGGCAGTTGAGCTCGCGGCGTGAGTTTACGTGAAACTGATAGACCATGTGGCATGGCGGCAGCGCCATCTGGTCCAGCTCGCCGACGTTCCACGCATGGAACAGCATCCTCCGGCTCGACGGATTGTGCTTCAATGTGTCGACCAGGGTCGCGATCTGGTCGTGCTCGGCACCTGAGCTGTCCACCCATCTGCGCCACTGCTTGCCATAGACCGGGCCAAGGTCGCCCCATTGCTGCGCGAAACCGTCGTCACCCAGCACGCGCGCCTCGAACTCGGCCTGGGTGATGTCGTCACCCGTTTCCCGCTTGTAGCGGGCATGCGGCCAGTCGCTCCAGATATGCACATTGTCCTGCAGCAACTCCCGGATGTTGGTGCCGCCCTTCAGGAACCACAGCATCTCCTTGACCGCCGTCTTCCAATAGACCCGCTTGGTGGTGATGATCGGCACCTGGCCGCCACTCAGATCGAAGCGCAGCAATTCACCGAACAGCGATCTGGTCCCGATACCCGTCCGGTCCATCCGCTCGTCGCCTTTGTCGAGCACGCGTCCGAGCAGATCCAGATATTGTTGTTCGGGGTGAGCCACGCCAATCTCCACTACGTCACGATTCCCCTTGTACCGCGTCGCGGTGCGATCGCCAGCATCGCCGTGCGCTCCGCCCGAAACCGCCGCAATGGAGCCGCCCGCGCTTTACGACCGTGTCGTTGCCCGCGCAGCGTGAGGCCATGAACCCCGCCGCCACCGCCAGCCGCGACACGCGCCATGTGCCCGATCTCGCCGCGGCGCTGGCGCTGTTCGAACCGCTGGCGCACCAGCCGCACGAGATGCTCGCCTTTGCCTATCTTGATCCGGAACGGAGGGTTCTCGGCATGCGCCATACGCATCCCGGCGGCACGGCGGCTGTGCTCGTGCCAGTGCGCGACGTGGTTGCCGACGCGATCGCGTTCGACACCGTTGCCGTGGTGATGGCGCATAATCATCCAAGCGGCGATCCGACGCCCAGCGAAGCGGATCGCGCCGTCACCCGGCGGCTGGCCCAGGCGCTGAATGCGATCGGCGTATCCCTGGTCGACCACGTCATCCTCGCGCGCGATCGATCGGCGAGTTTCCGCATGCTGGAATTGCTGTAGGCCCGCGCCCGCTCAGCTCTTGGCCATCTTGCACGCACGGATCGTCTTGGGCGCAGGCCGCGGCCCCTCGGCCCGGAACGTCGCCAGATAGCCGCCGGCCGAGGGCATGTCGTACATGCCGACCTGGGTATAGCCGACGCGCGCGAACTCGCATTTCAGCAGGGCAGGCGGCGTGCCATGGTCCTGCGTGGGGCGATGGGCATCCACCACCACCACCTGTCCGCCCGCGCGCAGCGCCGGGCGCAAGCGCCACAGGAATTCGTACGGCTGCTCGATCTCATGGTACATATGCACCAGCAGCACGCGGTCGAAACTATTGTCGGGCAGCTTGGGATCGGCCGGCGCGCCCAGCTTCACGCTGACATTGTCGAGCCGCTCGCGCGCCACGCGCTCGGCCAGTGCATCGCGCACCTCGCCGACGATATCCTCGGCCAGCACACGCCCCTCCTTGCCGACGCGCTGCGCCAGGCGGATCGTGTAATAGCCTTCGCCGGCGCCGATATCGGCGACGGTCATGCCCGGCGTGATGCCGGACTTGGCCATCACCTGGCCCGCCTCGTTCATCCGGTCGCGCGCTTCCTCGGTCGACCAGCGCGACGACACGATGTGCGCGACCGGGCGGTCGGCGGTGGGGAAGGGGCCGATCTTGTCCTTCGTCACCTTGGGGGCGGAAGGCGCGACCTCGCAGGCGGCGAGCGCGATCAGCCCTAGCGCCGCCAAGCCGGCCAAGCGAAGGTTGGGCATCACGCTCAATCCACGTCCTCGATCTCGACGGCCTCGCCGGTTACCCGCTGCGACAGCGCCGCCGCCATGAACGCGTCGAGATCGCCGTCCAGCACGTCCGATGGCGCAGTCGACGTTACGCCGGTGCGCAAATCCTTCACCATCTGGTACGGCTGCAGCACATAGGACCGGATCTGGTGGCCCCACCCGATATCGGTCTTGCCGGCATTCTCGGCATTGGCCGCTGCCTCGCGGATCGACAATTCGCGCTCATACAGCCGCGCGCGCAGCTGATTGTACGCCTCGGCCTTGTTCTTGTGCTGCGATCGCTGGTTCTGGCACTGCACCACGATGCCGGTCGGGATATGCGTGATGCGCACCGCGGAATCGGTCGTGTTGATGTGCTGGCCGCCGGCACCGGATGCGCGGTACGTGTCGATGCGCAGGTCGCTCTCGTTATACTCGACCTCGATATTGTCATCGACCACCGGATAGACCCAGACGGAGGCGAACGACGTATGCCGCCGCGCCGCGCTGTCATACGGGCTGATCCGCACCAGCCGGTGCACGCCGCTCTCGGTCTTGGCATAGCCGTAAGCGTTCTCGCCCTTCAGCAGCAATGTCGCCGATTTGATGCCGGCCTGCTCGCCCGAATGCTGGTCGATCAGCTCGACCTTCAGCCCGTGGCGCTCGCCCCAGCGCGAATACATCCGGCTGAGCATCCCGGCCCAATCCTGGCTCTCGGTCCCGCCGGCACCGGCATTGACCTCGATATAGGTGTCGTTGCCATCGGCCTCGCCCGCCAGCAGCGCCTTCACCTTGTCCTTGTCGGCCCGCGCCGCCAGTTCGGCGAGCGCCGCCACGCCGTCCGCCTCCATCGCAGCGTCGCCCTCGGCCTCGGCCATTTCGATCAGCTCGGACGTGTCGCTGAGCTCGCTCTCGATCGCGCGCGTCGCGGTGATCGCTTCCTCCAGCCGCCGCCGCTCGCGCATCACTGCCTGCGCCGCCTTGGGGTCGTTCCACAACGCCTGGTCCTCGACGCGCGCATTCAGCTCGTCCAGGCGGCGCAGCGCGCGATCCCAGTCGAGGAAACGGCGCAGCAATTCGAGCGCCTCGTTGATCGTGTCGGCATGTGCCTGCGCTTCGGCGCGCATGGGGTAACTCCGGGTCAGTGCATGGACCGGTACGGCCAGCGCCGTCCGATAGATGTCATATAGGGTGTCCGTCCCGTATCAGCAGGGCGCCCGGTTAGGAAGTCCCGTTGCCAAGCACGCCGGCGTGATGCCGTCGCTATCCGCTGGCGCGCAACTGGCGCAACAAGTGTAACAAGCACAGCAGGTACAACCCGCGCAACCAGTTCCCCGGCGAACGCCGGGGCCCAGTCGCGATGTCAGTAGTTACCGGCGCGGCGCCAACCAACATCTGCCCGGCGACTGGACCCCGGCCTTCGCCGGGGAACAAGCGCAATCCAACGATCCACGAGCAAGCGGGGGAAACGCTGTCCTACACGCCACCCGCCAATTACATCTCATCGATGATGCACTTCCGCTTCCCTCCCCACGACGTTCAACCAACCGGTTCAACGTCACACGAGAAAACGCGCCGAGCGTCCACATCCTCAACATTCGCGCCCGCCATTGGCCCGCGCCATTTGCTTTGCGCGCCTCCCCCGATGGCGCTAGAGCCTGCGCCCTCATGAGCGACACTCCAGATACCTCCGCCCACAGCGCCCAGACTGACTGGCGCGATACCGTCTTCCTGCCGAAGACCGACTTTCCGATGAAAGCCGGCCTCGCCGCGAAGGAACCGGCGATCCTGGAACGCTGGGAAAAGATCGGCCTGTACGCGTCGTTGCGCGAGCAACGCGCTGGCCGCGAGCGCTTCATCCTGCATGATGGCCCGCCCTACGCCAATGGCGACATCCATATGGGCCATGCGATGAACAAGGTGCTAAAGGACATCATCGTCCGCAGCCAGTCGCTGATGGGCAAGGATGCGCCATACGTGCCGGGCTGGGACTGCCACGGTTTGCCGATCGAGTGGAAGGTCGAGGAAGCGTATCGCGCCAAGAAGCTCAACAAGGACGAGGTGCCGGTCGCGCAATTCCGCGCCGAATGCCGCGCCTATGCCGAGAAATGGGTCGCGGTGCAGCGCGCGCAGTTCGAGCGCCTGGGCGTGATGGGTGACTGGGCCGATCCGTATCTGACGATGAAGTTCGAGGCAGAAGCGTCGATCGTCGGCGAATTGCTCAAATTCGCGACAAGCGGCCAGCTGTATCGCGGCGCCAAGCCGGTGATGTGGAGCCCGGTCGAGAAGACCGCGCTCGCCGAGGCCGAGGTCGAATATGAGGACGTGGTCTCGACGCAGATCGACGTCGCCTTCGAGATCATCGACGCGCCGAACGCGCCCGAACTGGTCGGCGCGCACGCGGTGATCTGGACGACCACGCCGTGGACGATCCCGGTCAACCAGGCGCTGAGCTATGGGCCAGAGATCGAGTATTCGCTTGTCAATGTGATCTGGAATCCGAGCACGATCGGCAACTACTATTTAGTCGCAGCCGATCTAATCGAAAGCTTTGTCGCCCGGCTCAACGCCGCGCCGACGGCGATGGATAGCAACGATAAGTCGGTCGAGTATTCGATTGGGCGAACCTTCAAGGGCTCGCAGCTCGAAGGCGCCACCGCCCGCCACCCGATCTACAACTTCCTCCGTCATTCCCGCGAAGGCGGGAATCCATGTTCCGAGACGTCCGCGACTATGGATCCCCGCCTCCGCGGGGATGACGAAGAAGCGGACAAGCGGTTGGCCTTCTTCGCCAAGCCTCGCCCATTCCTGCCCGGCGATTTCGTCACCACCGATGCCGGCACCGGCCTCGTCCACATGTCGCCGGACCATGGCGAGGACGATTTCCTGCTGTGCAAGCAGTACGGCATCGATCCGGTGTTCGCGGTCGATGGCGCCGGCATGTACCGCGCCGACTGGGCGTGGCTCGGCGGGCAGGGCAGTGTGATCAACAAGAAGTTCGTGAGCGCCGACGGCCCCATCTGCGCGGACCTGCGCGCAGCCGGCGCCTTGCTCGCGGCCAGCGACGACTACCAGCATAGCTACCCACATTCATGGCGCTCCAAGGCCAAGGTCATCTTCCGCGCCACGCCGCAATGGTTCATCCCGATGGATCGCAGCGCGTCGGACGGTTTCTCGACTTCGCTCGAAACGAGCGGAGGAGGGGATGACACGATCCCCAAACCGTTCGCTTCGAGCGACGTCAAGAAGCCCCTCTCCAATGGCGCAACCCTGCGTGAGACGGCCCTGGACGCCATCGCCCGCACCCGCTGGGTTCCCGCCCGCAGCGAAAACCGTATCCGCGCCATGGTCGAAGGCCGCCCCGACTGGGTGATCAGCCGCCAGCGCGCCTGGGGCGTCCCCATCGCGCTCTACGTCAACCGCGCCACCGGCGAGTATCTCAACGACCCGGCCGTCAACGCCCGCATCACAGCCGCGTTCAAGGAAGGCGGCGCCGACGCCTGGTTTGCCGCCGATCACCAGACGCTGCTCGGCCCCGACTACGACCTCGCCGACTATGAGGTCATCACCGACATCCTCGACGTCTGGTTCGACAGCGGCAGCACGCACGCCTTCGTGATCGAGGCGCGCTACGGCGAAGGCACGCGCGCCAATTTGTACCTCGAAGGCTCCGACCAGCATCGCGGCTGGTTCCAGTCCTCGCTGCTGGAATCCAGCGGCACCCGCGGCCGCGCGCCGTACGACGCCGTCCTCACCCACGGCTTCGCGCTCGACGGGCAGGGCCGGAAAATGTCCAAGTCGCTCGGCAACGTCGTCGATCCGCTCAAGATCATCCAGGAATCCGGCGCCGACATCCTGCGCATGTGGGTCGCCTCGACCGACTATTTCGACGATGTGAAGATCGGCAAGGAAGTGCTCGGCACGGCGAGCGACGCCTATCGCAAGCTGCGCAACACCTTCCGCTATCTCCTCGGCGCGCTCGACGGCTTCGACGAGGCCGAGCGCGTTGCGGTCAAGGACATGCCGGCACTGGAGAAATACGTCCTCCACCGGCTGGGCATGATCGATCTCGAACTGAAGACGGCGGCCGAAGGCTATGAGTTCAACAAATACCTGCGCCTGCTGACCGATTTCGCGCAGGACGATCTCTCGGCCTTCTTCTTCGATATCCGCAAGGATTCGCTGTATTGCGACGCGCCGGGCGACATCAAACGCCGCAGCTACCGCACCGTGCTCGACATCCTGTTCCATGCGTTGGTGCGCTATGCCGCGCCGATCCTGTGCTTCACGGCCGAGGAAGTATGGCAGGCGCGCTATCCGTCGGAAGACGGTTCGGTCCATTATCTCGAATGGCCCGAACTGCCGGCGCTTCCCGGCGACGATGCCGTCTCCACGCAGTGGAGCGATGTCCGCCGCCTGCGCGAACAGGTGACCGAGGCGATCGAACCGCTCCGCCGCGAGAAGCGCGTGCGCTCCAGCCTCGAGGCCGAGGTCACCGTGCCCGAGCCCATCCTGTCGCCCGCGGCACTGGCCGAATTGTTCATCGTCGCCAAGGTGACCCAGGGCGATGCGATCAGCGTCGTGCCGAGCGACTATCATAAATGCGGTCGCTGCTGGCGCCTCCTGCCCGAAGTCACCGAAGACGGCACGTTGTGCGCGCGCTGCGATGAGGTGGTGGCATGAACCGTCCGGCAGGTCTCGTCGCCGCAGCGCTCGTGTTCGCGGCCGATCAGGCGATCAAGCTGTGGGTCACCGGCCCGCTCGGCATCGACCAACTGGGTGCCTACCGCGAGATCGCGTCCTTCTTCGATCTGCGCTTCGTGCCCAATATCGGCGTGTCGCTCGGGCTGCTGCCGGCCGGCAGCAATGCCATGCGCTGGGGCATCGTCGCGCTCACCGCTGCGATCGCTGTCGGCGTGCTGGTGTGGATGCTGCGCGAGGAGAAGCGTCCGGATCGTATCGCGCTCGGGCTGGTGCTCGGCGGGGCGATCGGCAACATCCTCGATCGCATCCGCTTCGGCTATGTCGTCGATTTCGCCGATCTGCATTTCTGGACGCCCTGGAATCCCGCGTGGCGGCCGTTTTTGGTATTCAATGTCGCCGATGCGGCGATTACGATAGGGGTGGTCGTGCTGCTTGTGCGCGCGCTCCTGGTGCGCGACAAGCCGCGCGAGGCACCGGCTTCAGTGGAGAATCAGAATGCGTAAAGTGGCGTCGATCGCAACCGGCCTCGGCCTGGCGGTCCTTCTCGCAGGGTGCGGTGCCAACCAGCGCGTCCGTCCCGACGAATTCGCCGTCGCGCGCCAGGCGCCGCTGGTGATCCCGCCCGATTTCGCGCTCGTGCCGCCGGCCCCCGGCGCTGCTCCCTCGACCGCGGGCAGCCCGAATGCCGTCGCGCTCGACGCGCTGTTCGGCGGCACCGCCACCCGCAGTGCTTCGGAAAGCGCCGCCGTCAGCGCCGCCGGTGGTGACGCCGCGGCCGACGGCATCCGCTCCGATGCCGGCGATCCCGGCACCACGGTGGTCGACAAGGCCGGCACCACGCGCGACATCGTCGCCGCCCCCGAAGGCGACGGCCAGGACGCGCGCGCCGTCACCCCGGCACCGCAATAACGAAAAAGGGAGCGGGGCCGCGCGCGGTCCCGCTCCCGTGTTGGTCGCCGCTCGAAAGATCAGGTCAGAACGACACCCCGACATACCCCAGCACCGTGGCACCGCGCCCGCGCGCCTGGGCGAAACCCTTGGGCGCCGTGCCGAGATACTGCCCGTCGCTGATGTCGGTATCGACATAGCTGACCCCGACCTTGAACGGCCCGCCCACCGCCTCGGCAGTCAGCGACCAGTCGAAGTAAGTGTTGTCGTTCGTCCCCGGCGCGTTGAGCGACCCCAATGCCCCGTCCGAATAGCCGAGATGGCCCTTTAGCGTCACGGGCGTGGTCGGAACACCCAGCGCCGCTTCGCCATAAACGTAGATATTGTCGTCATTGCCGCCCTTGACGTCGAAGCCGGCCAGACCCTTCTGCCCGCCCCAGGCATAGGCCGCGCCGAGCTTGGTCGACACCGGCCCCAGCGTGTAGCTGACCGAGGCATACGGCTCGAAGAAGTCGGTATTGAGCCCCTTGGCCTCGTCGATCGTGTACAGATAATAGAGCAGGCCGACATCCACGCCCAAGCCATTGGACAGCGTCTTGGTGAAGCCGCCGTACAGGTCGATCTCGGCCTTGCCATACCCTGTCAGCGCCGGCGTATCGCCGTCACCGTCGATCGTCGAGGCCCAGGTGCCGACATAGAAGCCGGAGGAATGGTTGATGTTGACCGTGCCCTGGATCGCCCCCTGTTCATCGGTCTGCGTCGTGCCGCGGAAGCGATAGTCGCTCACCAGCGTGACGCCACCGGTCACCTTGAACGCCGGGGTCGAGGTATCGACCTCAGGCGGCGGACCGGCCGGTTCGTCCTGCGCAAAGGCGGGGGTGGCGGTAGCGAGCAGCAGCAGCGTGCTCAGCGTAAGTGTGGAAATGCGCATCATGTCCCTTTCGACGTTCGAATGCGTGCCGTTCCCTCACCTGCGGTTGCCGGATGCAGCATCTGACGAATGCAAGGATGCACCCCGCGCCACTGACCGTCGACGCAAGAGGATTGCCGAAACGCGCTGCGCTGCACAACTTAATTCTGTAATGCTTCCGGATCATTGCTGAAGTGTTGCTGACGCGCCACATGCCGGCTGGAGTGAGAGCATGATGACGTCACGTCCACCCGTTCGTGCTGAGTAAAGACTGAGTAGGCCAAAGGCCGTACCGGGGGATCGTATCGAAGCACCTTGGAGCGCGGCACGCCTGCCGTTCGATACGCCCTGCGGGCCACTCGACGCCTGTCCGGAGCGCCTGCCCTTGCAGGCAGTCAAAGGGCTACTCAGGACGAACGGGGGCGCAGTCGTCCGTACAAGTCATCACACTCTAGGCTTTCGCCCGTTCGAAACGATCCAGGCCTGCCGCGAGATCGGCGATCAGGTCATCGGGATCTTCCAGCCCGATCTGCAGCCGCACCACCGGCCCGGCATCGTCCCGCGTCGTGACGCTGCGATAGCGTTGCGGATCGACCGGCAGCGCCAGGCTCTCGAACCCACCCCAGCTATAACCGATCCCGAACAGCTCGAGTCCGTCGATCAGCGCCGAGCGCGCCGCATCGTCCCCGCCCTCCAGCACGAACGAGAACAGCCCCGATGCGCCCTTGAAGTCGCGCAGGAAGACCTCGTGCCCCGGATGCCCGGGCAAGGCAGGGTGCAGCACCCGCGCCACCTGCGGCTGCTCGGCCAGCCAGCGGGCGATCTTCAGCGCGCTGGCCTCATGCTGCTTCAGCCGCATCGCCATGGTGCGCAGCCCGCGCGATCCCAGCCAGCAATCGTCCGCGCTGGCGACCTGCCCGAGCTGGAAGCTGGTATCCCGCAGCCGGGCAAAATGACCCGGCGCCGCGGTCACCGATCCCAGCATCGCATCGGAATGGCCCACGACATATTTGGTGCAGGCGAGGATCGTCAGGTCGACGCCATGCGCGATCGCCGGGAACAGCAACGGCGTCGCCCAGGTATTGTCGATCAGCGTCGTCACGCCGCGTGCCTTGGCCGCCGCGACGATCGCCGGCACGTCCTGCACCTCCATCGTCAGGCTGCCCGGGCTTTCCATCAGGATGGCGCGGGTGTCCTCGCCGATCAGCTCGGCAATGCCGCCCCCGATCAACGGATCGTAGAAGCGCGTGCCGATCCCCATGCGCTTGAGCAGGCCGGTGGCCAGCGACCGGGTGGGATCATAGGCGCTGTCCACCAGCAGCAATTCGTCGCCCGGCGACAGTACCGACAGTAAGGCCGCGGCCAGCGCTGCTACGCCCGAGCAATACAAAAACGTGCCCTCCGCACCCGGCTCCAGCTCGGTTAGCGCATCCGCCAGCGCCCATTGCGTCGGCGTGCCGCGCCGGCCGTAGAACAGGCGGTGATGCGTGTCGTTCACCCGCCCGCGTAATTCGGCGACGGAATCGTACAGGATCGTCGACGCGCGCCATACCGGCGGGTTGACGATCCCCTGCGTCCACTCCGCGCGCCGGCCGGCGGAGACGACACGCGTGGCATGGTCCAGCGGCCGTCCATCGTCTCTCTTCATGCGGCGCCGGTCGCCTTCGGCGTGTCGCTGGCCGCACCCCATTCGGACCAGCTGCCGTCATATACCGCGGCATCGTTGCCCAGCAGATGCGCCCCGAACGCCAGCACGGAGGCGGTGATGCCCGATCCGCAGGTGGTGACGAGCGGCTTGGCCAGATCGATCCCGGCGCCTTCGAACACGGCCCGCAACGTCTCGCCCGTCTTGTACGTGCCGTCGGCGTTGAACAATTGCCCGACCGGCAGGTTCTTCGAACCCGGAATATGCCCGGCATGGGTGGCGGGGCGCGGGTCTGGTTCCTCGCCGGTGAAGCGGGCCGCCGAACGCGCATCCAGCACCTGCTCGGCCTTGCTGTCGAGATTGGCCTTCATCTGGTCCTTGGTACGCACGCCCTTGTCGTCGGCCCAGACGGTGAAATGGCGGTGCCGCAATTGCTCCTTGCCGGATGCTATTTCGCGGCCTTCCGCCCGCCACTTGGCCAGTCCGCCATCCAGGATCGCGACATCGTGCGCGCCGAACGTGCGCAGCATGAACCACGCGCGGGCGGCAGTGTGGTAGGGCGAATTGTCGTATAGCACGATGCGGCTGCCATCGCCCAGGCCGAGCGACTGCATGCGGCTGGCGAACTTCTCGGGTGCCGGCAGCATCGAGGGCAGGTCGCTGGACGTATCGGCGATCTCGCTCAGATCCATGAACACGGCGCCGGGAATATGTGCTGCTTCAAACTCCGCCGCAGCGTCGCGTGATCCAAAGCCGGCAAAGAAGGTGGCATCGACGATCCTGAGATCGCTCGCGCCCAATTCACCTGCCAGCCATTCGGTCGTTACCAGCGAGTCCATGCTGCCTCTCCCTATTAGTTCCCGCTGATCCTAGCCATAGCCCGGCGCGTCGTCGAGCGACGCGAGATGTGCCGCCGCCTGGCCGCGCAGCGCGCCCTGCGTCGCATCATCCATTCGTGCCCAATTGCGGTACGGCATCGACAGACGGGGGTTGCGGGCCAATTTGTCTTCATTGCGCGCCATGAAATCCCAATACAGCGCGTTGAACGGGCAGGCGTCCGGCCCGACGCGTTGCTTCACGTCGTACCGACAATGCTGGCAATAATCCGACATGCGGTTGATGTACGCGCCCGACGCCGCATAGGGTTTCGAACCCAGCAGCCCGCCGTCGCCGAACTGGCTCATGCCCAGCGTGTTGGGCAATTCCACCCATTCATAGGCATCCAGATACACTTCCAGATACCATCGATGCACCTGCTTCGGATCGGCACCGATCAGCAGCGCGTAATTGCCGGTCACCATCAGCCGCTGGATATGATGCGCATGCGCGGTCGCCAGCGTCTGCCCGATCGCTTCCTTCAGGCAATGCATGTCCGTCTCGCCGGTCCAGTAGAAGGCGGGTAGGTCGCGCCTGGCATCCAGGAAATTGCGGTTCACATAATCCGGGCCCTGCGACCAGTAGATCCCGCGCATATATTCGCGCCAGCCGATGATCTGGCGAATGAAGCCCTCGGTGGAGTTCAACGGCGCTCGGCCCGCGCGGTATTCCGCTTCCGCCGCGTGGCACAAGACAAGCGGATCGAGCAGCCCCGAATTGATGTAGGGCGACAGGATCGAGTGCCACAGGAAGCGCTCGCCCGTCAGCATCGCATCCTGGTAATCGCCGAATTGCGGCAGAGCATGGCGCAGGAAATAACCCTGCTGACGCAAGGCATCGTCGGCGGTCACCGCATAATCGAAGCCGTCCAACGACCCCGGATGATCGCCGAACCGCGCCGCGACCAGCGCCAGCACCTCCTGCGTGATCGCATCCGGCGCGAACGACAGCGGCCGCGGCATCAGCAGGTCGCCGCGTGCCGGCTTGCGGTTGTCGGCATCGAAATTCCACTGCCCGCCTTCGGGCTTGCCGCCATCCATCAGCAACCCGGTCTTCTGCCGCATCTCGCGGTAGAAGAACTCCATGCGCAGCTGCTTGCGATCCTCGATCCATTGGCCGAACTCGGCATGGCTGGCGATGAAGCGATCGTCCGTTCGTATCTCGACCGGGATGCCGAACAACGTCTCCCAGGCATCCAGCATCGCCGCGACACGCCATTCGCCGGCCTCGGTGACGACGATCCGGTCTGGGCGGTGGCGATCGATCGCGCGCGCTATCTCGCCGGTGAAGCTGCCGCTATTCTCGGGATCGTCGAGCGTGACATAGTCGACATGCCATCCCGCGCTCCGCAATGCCTCGGCATGATGCCGCATCGCGGCAAAGATATAGGCGATCTTTGTCTTGTGGTGGCGGACATAGCGCGTCTCCTCGGCCACCTCCATCATCAGCAGGCGAGTGGTCGCCTGGTCGGCGTGGCGCAGGGCGGAGAGATCGCGGCTGAGCTGGTCGCCGAGGATAGGAATGAGCGTGGTCACCTCCGCTCTACCCCCGCCACCCCGGACTTGTTCCGGCGCTCGCCTCGGCGGACAATGGCGGAGCCGCGCAGCCGGCGCATCGATCCGGCATGGCGCGGGGTGACGGTCGGGTGTCGTGCCCCTATATCGCGCGCATGACCCCAACCCATCTCGGCCAGCCCAGCGCGCTTCCTGCATCTCCCGAAGACGCGATCCTCGATTATGTCCCCAATCCGCGCACCGGCCGGCCTTATCTGGTGCGGTTCACGGTTCCAGAATTCACGTCGCTCTGCCCGGTCACCGCGCAGCCCGATTTCGCGCATCTCGTCATCGATTATGCGCCGGCCGCCACCATCGTCGAGTCCAAGTCGCTCAAGCTGTTCCTCGGTTCCTTCCGCAACCACCAGGCGTTCCATGAGGATTGCACGGTCGGGATCGGCGAGCGCCTGGTGGCCGAGATGCAGCCGATCTGGCTGCGCATCGGCGGCTATTGGTACCCGCGTGGCGGCATCCCGATCGACGTCTTCTGGCAGTCGGGCGAGCCGCCGCAAGGCCTGTGGCTTCCATCACAGGACGTGCCGAGCTATCGCGGGCGCGGCTGATCGCGCCAACGGTTGGTCGCAGAATCTCGTTCATCCGACGTAAATATCGGCTGATCGAGCGTGATCGCCATATTGCGCTGCAACATTACCGCAACCATATTGGGGTGAAGCCGTTTCACGGCGGTTGGAGTTCCAAGCTCCAGTTCACACTTTAAGGTAGTCGTATGGAGAAGGTCGCAGAGTTGATTTCGGGCATCGATCACATCGCGCTGGTCGGTAACTTCTTGCCCCGAAAATGCGGCTTGGCAACTTTCACCACCGACACCTTCACCGCCCTTAAGGGTCGGTATCGGGATCTGACGGTCGATGTCTATGCGATGGACGATCATCCGGGGATGTACGAATATCCGCCCGAGGTGACGATGAGCATCGCGGAGCAGGATAAGTCCGCCTATGTCGCGGCCGCCCGTGCGATCGAGGCGAGCGGCGCCAAGGCGGTTTGGCTGCAGCATGAATATGGCATTTTCGGCGGTGCCGCGGGCGAGCACATTCTGGCGCTGCTGGATCGTCTTACCGTGCCGATCATCGTCACGCTGCACACGATCCTCGAAAAGCCCAACACCGATCAACGTCGCGTGATGGAAGGCCTGCTGCGCTGCGCGTCGCGCGTCGTCGTCATGGCGGAACGGGGTCGTGAGATCCTCGAGCGTGTCTATGGCGCCAGTAGCCGGTCGATCGTGATGATCCCGCACGGCGTGCCGGACCGCGACTTCGTCGATCCGGACAGCCTCAAGGCCCGTTTCGGCTGGGAAGGGCGCAAGGTCGTGCTGACCTTCGGCCTGCTCGCGCCCAACAAGGGCATCGAGACGCTGATCGAAGCGATGCCGGCGATCGTCGAGGCCAATCCCAACGTGCTCTACGCCGTGCTCGGCGCGACGCACCCGAACCTCGTCGCGCGCGAAGGCGAGAAGTATCGCGATCGGTTGAAGGCGCTGGCCGACAGCCTCGGCGTCGGCGCCAATGTCGAGTTCATCGACGCGTTCCTCGAACATGACGAGCTGATCGACTATCTGCAGGCCGCGGACGTCTATGCCACGCCCTACAGCAATCCCGCGCAAATCACTTCCGGCACGCTTTCCTATGCGGTGGGTGTCGGCAAGGCCGTGGTCTCCACCCCGTATGTCCATGCGACCGAGATCCTGGCCGATGGGCACGGCGTGCTCGTCGATTTCGGCGACAGCGCCGCCTTCGCACGCGAGATAAACCTGCTGCTCGGCAGCGATCGCAATCGCACGCGCTTGTCGGAGCGAGCCTATGCGCGTGGCCGGACGATGATCTGGCCGGTGCTCGCCGAGACGGCGATGCGCGAGATCGCGACGATGGTGTCGGCCAAGCCATTGCGTCTCGCCAAATCTGGCGCCGCCTTTCCGATCCTGAGGCCGGATTTCGCCGCCGTCGAGCGGATGAGCGACTCCACCGGCATGTTGCAGCATTCGATCTACTCGGTACCGGACCGGCGCCACGGCTATTGCATCGACGACAATGTCCGCGCGCTGATGTTACTCACCCGTATGCACGAACTTGATGAAGTTACGCGCGACAAATGGATGACGATCTACCAGTCGTTCATCCAATATGCGTGGAACCCGGATGTCCGCCGCTTCCGCAACTTCATGAACTTCGATCGCTCGTGGTGCGAAGAATTCGGCTCCGAAGATTCGAACGGTCGAACCTTGTGGGCGCTCGGTGTCACGGCGCGCGATGCGCGTCAGAGCAAGCACCGCGACTGGGCGATGGCGATGTTCGACATGACGGCATCGCTCGCGCTGGAACTCGGATCGCCGCGCGCCCATGCCTTCTGCATGCTCGGTGCGGCAGCGGTGCTCGACGCGCATCCGGGGCACGCGCTCGCGCGCCAGATCCTGGCGCGTTTCTCGGACGAACTGCTGGCGCTGCTCGCCAAGGCACGCCGGCCGGAGTGGCAGTGGTTCGAGATCGTGCTCGCTTATGACAATGCGCGGTTGCCGGAGGCGATGATCCGGGCGGGGCTGTCCTTGCAGCGCGACGATCTCGTCGCTTGCGGGCTGGAAACGCTCGACTGGATCGTCGACCGGCAGACCTCGCCCGAGGGTCGCTTCCGCGCAGTGGGTACCGAAAGCTTCGGTCGCGTTTATCAGGAGCCGCTGCCATTCGATCAACAGCCGCTGGAAGCTCAGGCCACGGTCGATGCCTGCGTCGCAGCCTATGATGCCACATCCGACCAGCGCTGGTTCGACGAAGCCAATCGCGCCTATCGCTGGTATCTCGGCCAGAACGATCTCGACCTGCCGCTGGCGACGATGGCGGACGGCGGCTGCTTTGACGGCCTGATGCCCGCCGGTCTTAACCGCAATCAAGGTGCGGAGTCGATTTTGGCGCTGCAACTCGCCTCTTGTGCGATTTCAGGGCTATCAAAGCGCGTCGAAAGCGTGGCAGGGCCGTCGAGCGCTGTCGCATAGCCTCGCTTGCGACGCGCAGGTAGCGGGTCGTAAACGAGGCTTTTCGGTGACACAGCTGTTCCATCACGCACTGCGGCTGCATGCCGATCCGTCGCGCGTCGTCGTGCGACCATTCCATCTCGCCTGGTCCGGCAATGGCGGCAGCCGTACCGAGCGCCTGGTGCGCGAGGTGCTCAAGATGAGCCCGCAGCAGACGCGCGCCGAGCTGGAGATCGTGCTCAAGGATTTCGAGGCGCGGCACTGGCAGACCCGCCGCGTGTTCATGACGCGCTATGACGAGATCGAGGCCATGATGGGTCTCGACGGCAGCGAGATCGGCGACGAGAAGCGGCAGCTGATCGGCGCCTATTTCTGCCACGAATATAGCTATGCCGCGGCCGCGCTTATGAACCCATCGGCGACGCCGCATTTCGATCAATCGGGCATGCCGAGCGGATCGCTGCGCATCCTGATGAGCTTGCGGGCGGTGGGCGAGGGGCACATCTCCTCGGTCGCGTTCCGCGAGGGGATCATCACCGATCACAACCAGCTGAAGCTTGCGCCCGAGCCGCCCTTTGCCACCGCGACTGACGCGATCGGCAAGGAAGAGGAGGAACTGCCGGTCGGCCCGATCACTGTCTACCGCCATCGCGATTCGACGCTGTCGGGCACGGTGATCTTCCCGATCACCGCGGCGCAATCCAAGGGGCTGGAGGATCTGCGCCTCGTCCGGTTCACGCATGACGATGACAGCGTGGAGTGGCTCGGGACGTACACCGCCTATAACGGCTCGGTGATCCAGTCGGAGCTGATGCGCACCCGCGATTTCCGGGCGTTCGATCTGGTGCCGATGTCGGGGCCGGCGAGCCGCAACAAGGGCATGGCGCTGTTCCCGCGCAAGATTGCGGGCAAATACATGATGATGGGCCGGCAGGACGGCGAGAACCTGTTCCTGCTGCAATCCGACACGCTGACGCATTGGGAAGAGGGCGAGCGGCTGCTGGAGCCGAAATTCCCGTGGGAGCTGGTGCAGATCGGCAATTGCGGGCCGCCGATCGAAATCGACGAAGGCTGGCTGCTGCTGACCCATGGCGTGGGGGCGATGCGCAAATATTCGATCGGCGCGGTGCTGCTCGACAAGGACGATCCCTCCAAGGTGCTCGGCCGGACCGTCCACCCGATCCTGGCCGCCGCCGACCAGGACCGCGAGGGCTATGTGCCCAACGTCGTCTACACCTGCGGCGCGATCCGGCATGGCGAGACGTTGTTCGTGCCGTATGGCGTCGCCGACAGTTCGGTGGCTTTTGCGTTCATTCCGATCAAGGCGCTGCTTGCGGACATGTGAGTGCTGGCGCCTATTTCGCCAGCGCTGTCGTCTGGCGGTATAGCCAGACGATCAGCGCCACGAAGACGGTCGGGGCGGCGAGCTCCGCCCATTGCGCGACGCTGTCGCCGAAGCCTTCGGGTACCTGGCCGCCGCGCGCGGCGATGACGCCGGCGAAGCCGACCCCGAACAGGCTTTCGCCGACGATCAGCCCGGTCGCGGCCAGCACGCCCATGCGCTGCGCGAATTCGGGATTGCTCGCGCGGGCGGCGCGGCGTTCGTACCAATGGCCGATCAAGGCGCCGATCGGGATCAGCAAGGTCAGCGACATCGGCAGGTAGATCCCCATGCCGACCGCAAGCGGCGGCATGCGCAATTTGCCGGTACGGCCGAGCAGCTCGTCCACGGCGATGACGATCGCCCCGATCAGCGCGCCGGCGCCGATCAGGTTCCAGTTGAGATCGCCGCCCAGCACGCCCTTGGCCAGGCTGGAGATCAATGCCGCCTGCGGGGCGGACAGTGCGTTCGGCCCGGCGCCGGGCATGCCGACGAAGCCGAACGATTCCTTCAGCAGGTTGAGCACCAGCGGGATGACGAGCGAGCCGAACAGCACGCCCAGGATCAATGCCACCTGCTGCTTCCACGGGGTGGCGCCGACCAGCTGCCCGGTCTTCAGATCCTGCAGATTGTCGTTGGAGATGGTCGCGATCGAGAAGATGATCGCAGTGGTGAACAAGGCATAGGCGATCAGCGCATTGGTGCGCGCAGGATCGGTGTCGTGCCCGAACACGGCGACCAGCAGCAGCGACGCGCCGAGCACGGCGAGGATGCCGACCCCCGAGACGGGTGAGTTGGACGCGCCGATCAGCCCCGCCATGTACCCGCACACCGCAGCGATCAGCACGCCGATGACGAGGATGTAGATCAACGTGCCCGCAATCACCGCGACGGGGCTTTCATGCACCGGTCCGCCGGCCGAGAAGCTGTAGAGCAGCCAGGCGATCGGCGGCAGCGTGAGCAGGACGGACAGTCCGACGATGCCGATCGGCAGGTCGCGCTCGGTCAGCTCCAATTCCGAACCGCCGGCGCGTGCCCGCGATGCGGCAAGCGCCGAGCGGATGCCGCCGACGATCGGGCCGAGGATGCGCACCAGCGACCAGAGTGCCGCGATGCCGATCGTGCCCGCGCCGATGAAGCGTACGTCGCTGCGGAACACCGTGCCGACGATCGTGTCGACATCGCCGGGCAGCCCGGCGGTGAGATAGGGCATCATCCCGGCCCAGGCGATCAGCATGCCGACGAACATCGCCGCGCCGACCGAGATGCCGACGAGATGCCCGACGCCGATCAGCGCCATCGAATAGCTCGCCGACACACCGGTCGCGCTGGCGCCGATCTTGAAGTTCTTGGCCGCTTCCGCCGCGGCTAGCTTGGCGGCGGCGAGCAACGCGAACCCGGCCGAGACCAGCGAGCCCAACACGATGACGCGCAGGCCGCGGGCATTCTCCGTGTCGCCGTCGCTGCTCTCGGTGCCGACCTTCAACACTTCCGCCGCTGCGACGCCTTCCGGGTAGGGCAGGTCCGATCCGGTGACGAGCGCACGGCGCAGCGGCACGGAGAACATCACCCCCAGGACGCCGCCCAGCGCGCAGACGAAGGCGGTGGTCCAGAACGGAAAGCCCTGCCACCAACCGACCAGGATCAGCCCCGGCAGCACGAAGATGATCGCCGCCAGCGTCCCTGCTGCGCTGGCGATCGTCTGGACGATATTGTTCTCCAGGATGTTGGCACCCTTGAAGAAGCGCAGGATCGCCATCGAGATCACCGCCGCCGGTATTGAGGTGGCAAAGGTGAGGCCGATCTTGAGCCCGAGATAGACGTTGGCCGCGGTGAACAGGATCGTGATCAGCGCGCCGAGCACGATGCCGCGGAGCGTCAGTTCGGCGAGCGGCCGGGCAGGTTGGGGGGCGAGGGCCATCTCTATCTCCGGCGGGTCGCAGCCCGGCGGGCCGCGGCGATCATGTTCGGGTGGGGTTTAGCGTGCATTGCCGACGGCGGGGCGACCAACAAGGCGGAAATCGCCGACGGTGAAGATGCTACCGATTGGTTGAATGTTTTTTGGCGTAGTTTCAGCATGGTGGCCGGAGATCGAGGCGGCGTGCTGGTGGCGAATGTTGAGATTTTTGTGCGGTTTTGACGTTTGCCGTGGGCGTTCGCGGTTGGATTGCGGCAGGTGGCCGCCGGGCGATCGGGGACGGCTGGCCGAATGGCGGTGCGGCGCCGGCACGCGCGCGAATGTTGCGAACGTTGAGCTGCGGGTGTGTTTCGCCCGTGGCGCCTCGACATTCGTCGGAGGTGGCCGGGTGGGCGATGTCGGGGCACCGGGTGGAGGAGAGCGGCGAGGCATCGGGTGATCCTGGCACAAAGCGGTGTTGTAGGACAGGCCGCCGCCGCATTGTGATGGAAGTGCCTGCGGGGGGCTCGGTGAGGGGGCGGTTGGGGGCGCGATGCGAGATGGATGGAGGTTCTGGACTGGCGTTCTGAAGCTACATCGTTCCCCGGCGAAGGCCGGGGCCCAGTCGCGAGACGGCTATGGCGGAGCGCAGCGCCTGCCAATCCGCGTTTCGCGACTGGGCCCCGGCCTTCGCCGGGGAGCTGTGGGTTTGTGAGCTTTGCACTTGAGGGTGGGGGTGGGGCGGCGTTTACGTTCTTCCACGCTGAGCGGCGGTTCTTTGTGCGTTTGCATCCACCGAAACCGTCACCCCGGACTTGTTCCGGGGTCCACTCCTCCTCCCGCAATGCCCTTGCTTGTGGCGCGGTGGACCCCGGAACAAGTCCGGGGTGACGGGGGGCTTTGGCGGGTGCGCGTACCTGGTGGGGAAGGCAGCGGTCGCGAAGGCGGCGCTTGCCAACCTTCGTTCCGCTACTGGACTCCGGCCTCCGCCGGGGAGCAGTAGACTCCGCCTCGCAGAGCTTAGTCGAACCCTTGGTTCAGGAAGCGCTCGGCCAGCGCGCAGTGCATGGCGATGCCGCGGGCCATCACGTCCTCGCGGATCGTCATCTTGGTGTTGTGCAGCGGAGGGTTGGTGGCGGGGTCGGTGCCTTCGGGCGCGACGCCGACAAAGGCCATGGCGCCGGGAATGTCGCGCAGGACGTAGGAGAAATCTTCCCCGCCCATCATCGGCGCGGGCATCGTCTGGTAGCCGCGCTCGCCGCCGAGTTGCTCGGCGATGTCGCGGATCAGGGCGACGGCGCGGGGATCGTTGTTGGTCACGGGATAGCCTTCGTCGATGCGCAGCTCGGCGGTGCAGCCGTGCGCGAGCGCGACATGCTCGACGATGCGCGCGATGCCGGCGTGGGCCTGCTCTCGCGTGGCATGCGACAGCGTGCGCAACGTGCCCTTCATCTCCACGCATTCGGGCACGATGTTGTAGGCCGAACCGGCATCGATCTTCGTGATCGACAGCACGGCCGGATCGGTGACCGCGATCTGCCGCGCGACGAAGGTGCTGAGCGCGGTGACGATCTCGCACGCGACGGGGATCGGATCGAGGCAATCGTGCGGCATGGCGGCGTGGCCGCCGCGGCCGCGCACGGTGATGTTGATCGCGTCGGTGGAGGCGAGCAGCGGGCCGGCGCGGCTGACGAAGGTGCCGGCGGGCATGTTGGGCGAAATGTGCAGCGCGAAGGCGGCTTCCGGCGCCGGATCGGCGAGCAGGCCGTCTGCGATCATGTAGCGTGCGCCGTGATAGCCTTCCTCGCCCGGTTGGAACATGAAGACGATCGTGCCGGGCAGGTCATCCTTGCGCGCGCTGAGTGCGCGGGCGGCGCCGACCAGCATGGCGGTGTGCGAATCGTGGCCGCAGGCGTGCATTGCGCCGGGCACCTGGCTGGCGAAGGGCAGGCCGGTTTCCTCCTGCATCGGCAGCGCATCGTGATCGCCGCGCAGCAGCACGGTGCGGCCATTGTCGCGCCCGCCGCGCAGGATCGCGATCAGCCCGGTGGTGGAGGTGCTTTCGCGGATCTCGAGCGGCAGTCCGGCGAGCGCCGCGCGAATCTTGTCGGCGGTGCGCGGGCAGTGGAGGCCGACCTCGGGATCGGCGTGGATCGCGCGGCGCAGGGTGATGACGTCGGCAAGCTCGGCTTCGCCTGCGGCGGTCCAGTCGGTGGGGGAGTCGAAGGTCATTATGCCGATTCCTTGAGATTTCGAGGCACCATACACCTCTCCCATTGGGAGAGGGAGGGGCCCGCCGCGTTAGCGGTGGGAGGGTGAGGGTGAGGAGTGTTCTGGACGTCACCCTCACCCTTCCGTCGCTTCGCTCCTCCCTCCCTCTCCCAAGGGGAGAGGGAATTGGCTCAGCGTCCGCGGAACAGCCCGCCGAGCACACCGCGCACCAGGCCGCCCACGATCCCGGCGCCAGCACCCCGCGACGAGCCGAACACCGCCTTCGACACTTCGTTGGCGACGCTGCGGCCGACGGCGGAGGAGGCGCTGCGGGTGGCGGAGGTGACGGCGCGGTTCCACGGGCTGTTGGCCGCGTCGCGCTCGGCGGCCTTTTGTGCCTGGGCGGCCAGGCGGGCCTGGCGGTCTACCTCGCGCTGCTCGGCGAGGCGCTGGCGCTCGGCCTCGCGCGCCGCCTTGGCATCTTCCTTGGCCCGTAGCGCCGCCGCCTTGTCGGCTTCGGTCTTCGCTTTGGCCTCGGCGGCGGCGGCGCTGGCTTCGCTGGTCTTGGCGGCGAGCAGTTCCTCGGCGGACTGGCGGTCGACCAGCACATCGTATTTGTCGCCGATCGGGTCGGTCTGGATCAGGACGGTGCGCTCGGCCGGCGTGACCGGACCGACGCGGCTGCGCGGCGGCTTGATCAGCGTGCGCTCGACCGGCGCGGGCGCGCCGTCGGGCAGCAACAACGAGACCAATGCCTCGCCGACCTTGAGCTCGGCGATCGCGGTCTCGACATCGACGCCAGGATTGGTGCGGAACGTCGTGGCGGCCGAGCGCACCGCGGCCTGATCGCGCGGGGTGAAGGCGCGCAGCGCATGCTGCACGCGGTTGCCGAGCTGCCCGGCGACGGTATCGGGAATGTCGATCGGGTTTTGCGTGATGAAATAGATGCCGACGCCCTTCGATCGGATCAGCCGCACGACCTGTTCGATCTTGTCGAGCAGTGCCTTGGGCGCGGCATCGAACAGCAGGTGCGCTTCGTCGAAGAAGAAGCACAAGGTCGGCTTGTCGGGGTCGCCGATCTCGGGGAGATGCTCGAACAGCTCGCTCATCAGCCACAGCAGGAAGGTGGAATAGAGTTTCGGGCTGGCCATGAGCTTGTCGGCCGCGAGGATGTTGACGATGCCGCGGCCGCGATCGTCGACGCCGATGAAGTCGTCGAGATCGAGCGCCGGCTCGCCGAAGAAATGCTCGCCGCCCTGCGCGCGCAATTGCAGCAAAGCGCGCTGGATCGCGCCGATGCTGGCCTTGCTGACATTGCCGTAGCTGGTGGTGAGTTCGGCGGCGCGCTCACCGCAATGGACCAGCATGGATTGCAGATCGTCGAGGTCGAGCAGCAGCAGCCCGTCCTGATCGGCGACGTGGAAGGCGATGGTCAGCACGCCTTCCTGCACCTCGTTGAGGTCGAGCAAGCGGGCGAGCAGCAGCGGGCCCATCTCGCTGATCGTGGTGCGGATGGGATGGCCCTGCTCGCCGTACAGATCCCAGAATTGCACCGGATTGTCGGCATAGGACCAGTCGGTCATGCCGAGCTCCGCGGCGCGCGCGGCGAAGATGGCATGGCTCTTGGCGAGCGGCGAGCCGGGCATGGCGAGGCCGGCGAGATCGCCCTTCACGTCGGCGACGAAGCACGGCACGCCGGCCTCAGAGAAGCCCTCGATGATGCCTTGCAGCGTGACCGTCTTGCCGGTGCCGGTGGCGCCCGCGATCAGGCCGTGGCGGTTGGCGCGCTTGAGCTCGAGATTTTGCGGATTGGCGCCGCCGGGCGCGCTGCCGATGAAGATTGCGCCGCTGAGAGTGGGTCCGTCCGCCATAATCGCTCCTGTGTGTCGCAGGACGCTTACTGCGCGCGGGACCAGAGCGGAAGAGATCCTCCCCGGCACGGGGAGGTGGCATGCGAAGCATGACGGAGGGGGTGGGGGGGGGGGGGGGCCGCGGGGGGGGGGGGGGGGGCCCCCCCACCCTCCACCACTCGGCTGAAGAAGCCGAGCGGTCCCCCTCCCCGTGCCGGGGAGGATCGTTACTACTTGATCTTGACCGGCACGAACGCCTTTACCGGGCTGGCGCGCTGCACCAGCAGCAGCACTTGCGGGCGGCCGGCGGCCTTGGCGGCGTTGACCGCGGCGGTGAGTTCGGCCTGGGTGCGGACCGGGGTGCTGTTCACCGCGCTGACCACGTCGCCGCGCTTCAGCTTCTGCGCGGCATCGCTGCCCGGGTCGACCGCGGCGATCACCACGCCCTGCGTCTGCGCATCCACGCCGACCGCGCGGGCGATGCCGGGCGTCAGTGGCTGCACGACCAGGCCGAGCACGTTGCCGGTCGCCGGGGTGATCGCGGCGGGGCTGTCGTCATCGTCGCCGTCCTTGCCGAAGCCGCCATCGTCGCTGCCGCCATTGACCAGGGCCGCGAGCTTGTCCGCTGCCGGACGGGCCACCACCGTGGCGCTGAGCGTCGTCGGGCGGCCGTTGCGCAGCACGTCGAGCCGCGCCGTCTGGCCGGGCTTCACGTTGGAGACGAGGTAGGAGAGGGTCGAGTCCGGGGTCACGGCCACGCCGTTGACCTTGGTCACCACGTCGCCGGCGCGCAGGCCGGCCTTAGCGGCCGGGCCGCTCGGCTCGACTCCGGCGATCAGCTCGCCCTGGTTCTTGGCTATGCCGAGTGCCGCGGCCTGATCGTCGCCGATCGCACCGCCCAGCGTCACGCCGAGATAGCCGCGGCTGATCGTGCCGCCCTTCATGAACGTCTCGATGATCGGCTTGGCAGTGGCCGCCGGAATGGCGAAGCCGATGCCGATATTGCCGCCCGATTGCGAGAAGATCTGGCTGTTCACGCCGATCACGTTGCCGTTGAGATCGAACATCGGGCCACCGGAATTGCCCTGGTTGATCGACGCATCGGTCTGGATGAAGCGGTCATAGGCGCCGCCCTGGCCGGTGACGCGGTTGATCGCCGAGATGATCCCGGCGGTCACCGTACCGCCGAGGCCGAACGGCTCGCCGATCGCCAGTACCCAATCGCCGACGCGGGCGCCGCCCGAATCGCCGAAGCGCACGAACGGCAGGCCGGTCGCGTCGATCTTGAGCAGGGCCAGATCGGATTCACGATCCTGGCCGATTACGCGGGCGACATATTCCTTGTTGTTCGACAGCGTCACCGCGATTGAGTTGACCGTCGCACCGCGCGCGCCGGGGCTGATCACGTGCGCGTTGGTGACGACATAGCCGTCATGCGAGATCAGGAAGCCCGACCCCAGCGAAGCGCCTTCACGCTTGACCGGGGCGCCGCCCTGCGCGCCGCCGAACAGATCGCCGAATGGCGTGCCCTGGAACGGGTTCGCCTGCTGCGGCTGGACGATCGTCTGCTTGGTCGAGATGTTGACGACGGCCGGCTGCAGCTTGGCGACCATGTCGGCAAAGCTCATCGGCGCGCCGGCCTTGGGCGCGGCGGCCTGGATCGCGCCGGGCTCGTTCTGCGCGGTCTGCGCACTGGCCTGGGGCTGATAGATCATGGTGGCGGCGGTACCGCTCAGCAGCAGGGCACCGGTGATGGCGTAGGCATAACGCACGTGGGGTATTTCCTCTCGATTGCCGGACAGCAACGCTGCTAGTTTTGCAGTGAATTGCTGAACGGCGATTGAATATGAACGGACCGGTCGCTCCGCTTTGTTACTTGGCTATCAGCGACCACGCCCCTGGAATTCACGAAGATAGGCGTTGTTCGGCGACAATACCAACGATGTGCTGCCACGCGGCTTGCCGTCGCCATTCGCCCCGAAGGTGAAGCGGTAGGACTGCATCGCGCGGTAGAAATCGTAGAAATCGGCATCCTTGTTGAACGCCTCGGCATAGATCTTCGCCGCATTGGCATCGGCCTCGGCGCGGATGATCTGCGCCTGCTGCTGCCCGCGGGCGGTGATCGTCGCCGATTCCTGCTGCCGTGCGGTCCGCATGCGTTGCAGTGCGGATTCCAGCGGGCTGCCGTCCGGCAGATCGGCACGCTTGATGCGCACGTCGACGATCTGCACGCCATACTGGCTCGCCTGGCGCTGCAGCCCGGCCTGGATATTGTCCATCACCTGGCCACGCTCGGGGCTGAGCAAGGCGGCGAACGGGCGCTTGCCGAGTTCGTTGCGCAGCGCCGAGCCGAGCAATGGGCTCAGCTGGTTGATCACGCGCTGCTCGGTGTCGCTGGCGCTGCCGGTCGAGACGACTGCCTTCAAGGGATCGACCACGCGGAAGCGGGCGAACGCATCGACCGACAGGCGCAGCTGATCGGTCGAGAGCACTTGCGTGTTCTCGAGCTCGACGTCGAGCACGCGCTTGTCGATCCATACCAGGCGGTCGGCAAAGGGCAGGCGGGCGATCAGCCCGGCGCCGGTGCGGCCGAACGGCTGGTCGGGCTGCCAGCGGTTGATCGTGCGATAGGGCTGTTCGAAGCGCAAGATCACCGCCTGCTTCGTCTCGGGCACGATCGAGACGATGCTGGTCAGCAGGATCAGCAGGACGAGCGCGATGATGCCGACGGCGATCGGGTTGCGGAACAGGGCGCGGTTCATTGGCCGGCTCCCGGTATGGGGGCGGGTTGCCGGGCGGGCGCCGGGGTCTCCGGCGTGACGTCGGGCAGACGGCGGCCACCGCTCGGCAGCGGCAGGTAGGGAACGACCCCGGGCGCCTCGACGATCGTCTTGTCGGTCTTGGCCAATACGGCTTCCATCGTCTCGTAATACATGCGGCGACGCGTCACGTCGGGCGCCAGGCGATATTGCTCGTAGACCTTGTCGAACGACGTCGCCTCGCCCTGGGCATAAGCCAGCGTCTGCTGGGCGTAGCCGCGCGCCAGGTTGATGTTGCTCTGCGCCGCCTGCTGCGCGGCGGACACCGCCTTGAAGTCGTCGACCACAGCAGCCGGCGGCTGCGCCTGCTTGATCGCCACGCCCTGGATGCGGACGCCGGCATTATAGCTGTTGAGGATCTGCTGCATCAATTCCTGCACGCGGCCCTCAATCACGCCGCGGCCGGAACCGATCGCATCGTCGAGCGAGGTGGTGGCAACGACGGCGCGCATCGCGCTCTCGGCAGTCGCCCGGACCGTTTCGTGCGGATCGGCGATCTGGAAGATGTAATCCTGCGGGTTGGAAATGTCCCAGCGCACCGAATAGGCCAGATCGATGATGTTCTGGTCCGATGTCAGCACGAGATTCTCGCCGCCTGAGCCGGCCGGGAAATCGTCGGTGCTGATCTTCTGCACGTCGACCTTGGTGACGGTCGAGATCGGCGCCGGCAGCGTCAGGCGGATGCCCGGCTCCAGCGTATTGAGGTAGCGCCCGAACCAGGTGACCACGCCGCGCTGCTGCGGGCCGATCTGATGCACGCTGGTGAACAGGATCCACAGCACGAGGATCAGGCCGACGCCGATGCTCCACAGCGTCCTGGCATTGGGCGATCCGGGCATGTTGAACCCGCCGCCGCCACCGCTGCTGCTGCCCGGGCCACCGCCGCCATTGCCCTTGGCACGACGCAGGAATTCGTCGAGCGCAGTCGGCTTGGCGCCACCGCGCGGCGTGCCGGGGGGCACCGCCCAGGGATTGCGCGGGCCGCCATCGCCGCCGCCGCCACTACCGCTGCCGCCGCCATTGCCGCCCCCACTGCCGCCGGTGCCCCAGGGGCTTTTCGGCGCGTCGGAATTGAGGATATGGAAACGCTGGAGCCAGCCGGTGAGGATCGTCATCCTATCTTTATAGGCGTGGGGCGGCGTGAAAAACAGTGGCAAGCGCCCCTAACGCCCCTATCTCGGCAACAATGACACAAGATATTACATTGGACGCGGTTCTGGCGCCAATTGCCGGTACGCGCGCGACCGCCCGGATCGAGGGCGATCGCGCCAGCATCATCCTCGACGTGACCGGCCTGGCGCCGGCGGCGGCCGACGCGATGGAGGCAGCGGTGCGCGCCGCCGTGCTCCGAGTGCCGGGCATCGCCACCGTACGCATCGCGCAGACCGCCGAGCGCGCCGCCAGCGAGCGGATGATGCGGCGCATCATCGCGGTGGCCAGCGGCAAGGGCGGGGTGGGCAAATCCACCGTGGCCAGCAACCTGGCGCTCGGCCTGCACGCGCTGGGGCGCCGCGTCGGGCTGGTCGATGCCGACATTTACGGCCCGTCGCAGCCCAAGCTGATGGGCGTCGAAGGCACGCGGCCGGAGGCGACCGACAAGTTGCTCGATCCGGTGCCGACGCCGCATGGCATTGGCCTGTTGTCGATCGGGCAATTGGTGCCGCCCGACCAGGCGATCGCCTGGCGCGGGCCGATGGCGGCGAACGCACTGACGCAGCTGATCGTCGCCAATTGGCACGACGTGGACACGCTGGTGATCGATCTGCCGCCCGGCACCGGCGACGTGCAACTGACCATGGTGCAGAAGCACAAGCCGGCCGGTGCGGTGATCGTCTCCACCCCGCAGGACCTGTCGCTGATCGATGCCAAGCGCGCGATCGACTTCTTCGTCAAAGCCGGCGTGCCGATCATCGGGCTCATCGAGAACATGGCGGGCTATGCCTGCCCGCATTGCGGCGAGATCTCCGATCCGTTCGGACGCGGCGGGGCGGAGGCGGCGGCGGCGCAGCTCGGCATCCCGTTCCTCGGCCGCATCCCGCTCGATATCGCCATCCGCACCGCCTCGGATGCCGGGAACGCGGCCGAGGTGGGGGCGTTCGGGCAAGTGGCGACCCATGTCGATGCCTGGATGAACACGGCCCGTTCGTCCTGAGCTGATAGTGAAAGGACGATCATGCCCCTGACCACCGATGCCGAGATCAAGGCCTTGCTGGAAAACGCCCGGACCATCGCGCTGGTCGGCGCCTCCGACCGCCCGGACCGCCCGAGCAACCGCGTGATGAAGACGCTGCAGGATCATGGCTACCGCGTGATCCCGGTCAATCCGCAGATCACCGGCGAGCATGTGCATGGCGAGTTCGTGTTCCGCGAGCTGTCGCAGCTCGGCGACCCGATCGACATCGTCGATATCTTCCGCAATTCGGCCGTCGCGGGCGAGGCGGTCGATCAGGCGATCGCGATCGGCGCCAAGGCGGTGTGGATGCAATTGGGCGTGATCGACGTGAAGGCCGCGGCGCGCGCCGAGGCGGCGGGGCTGCAGGTGGTGATGGATCGCTGCCCGGCGATCGACATACCGCGGCTTGGCGTGGCGAAGATCACCGCCTGATTGTCGCCACGTTTCGGGCGCAGTCTTCGCTCCATGATCCTGCTGCTCCTGCTGGCGCAAGCCGCACCCGCCGCCCCGGCCAAGCCCCAGTCCTGGTCGATCCTGCAGCCCGTGGCGAGCGAGCCCTGCGTGCCGGCGCGGACCGAAGGCGAGAAGGACAAGGGAGAACAGGGCGACGTGGTCGTTTGCGCACGACCGTTGCCGTCGCAGAAATTGCCTTATCCCAACGAGGCCGTGCCGAAGGGCCCCAAGCCGTCCAACCCGGAAATGATCGCGCGCGGTGCGCTCGACGCCGAGGCAGCGCCGTGCGCGACGCGCATGGGCGGCTGCCAGGTTGGGTTCGGGCCACCGATCGTACCGATGATCAAGGGTGCGGTGGACGTGGCCAAGCGCGCCTTCGCCAAGAAGCCGGACAAGACCGGGCGGGTGGCGATCGAGCTGGATCAGGAGCCGACGGGGCGGTTGTTGCCTTAGTTTTCAACGATTGAATCGGTTAGTGCCGTCTTTAGCTTCGCTGTTCCCCGGCGAAGGCCGGGGCCCAGTCGCGGAACATCGGTGGTGAGCGCTGCGCCCCGTTACATCCACCTGTCCGCCTGGGCCCCGGCCTGCGCCGGGGAGCAGTGAAGGCCGCAAGCCGTCACCCCGGACTTGTTCCGGGGTCCACCAAGCGGCTTTCGACGAGCTTTGTGGCTAGAAGGCAAAGCGTGCGGCACGATGGACCCCGGAACAAGTCCGGGGTGACGTTGCGGGCGGGCTGCCCCGCAACGTTGCGCAAACTAAAGAATGTGCATCCACATCGGCTGCCCGACCAGACTCTGCGATCCGCGCAGACGCTCCAGCGCTTGCGCCACCGACCGTTCGGGGGCTTCGTGCGTGACGATCGCGACCAGCACGTTGCCGTCCTCGTTGCCCGTGCCGCGCTGGATCAGGCTTTCGATCGACACGCCGGCATCGCGCATCGCCGCGGCGATCTCGGCCAGCACGCCGACCCGGTCCTCGACCATGAAGCGGACATAGGCACGCGCGCGGCGCTCGCCGGTGTCGGCGGATTGCTGTTCGGCGAGCGCCTCGGCCGGCATGGCGAAGGCCGGGCCGTATTCGCCGCGCGCGATGTCGATCAGGTCGGCGACGACGGCGCTCGCCGTCGGACCGTCACCTGCGCCTGCGCCCTGGAACAGCAGGCGGCCGACGAAATTGCCCTCCGCCACCACCGCGTTGGTCGCGCCGGTGACATAAGCGAGCGGGTGGCTGACCGGCACGAGATGCGGGTGGACGCGCTGGAACAGGCCGTGCGGCCCGTTCTCGGCAATGCCGAGCAGGCGGATGCGGTAGCCGAGTGCGGCGGCCTCGGCGATGTCGGCGGCGATGACGTGGCGGATACCGCTCGCCACCACGCCGGCAAAGGCCGGCTGCGTGCCGAAGGCGATGCTCGCCAGGATCGACAATTTGTGCGCGGCATCGATCCCGTCGATGTCGAAGCTCGGATCGCTCTCGGCAAAGCCCAGTGCCTGCGCCTCGGCCAGCACGTCGGCGAAGTCGCGGCCTTCCGCTTCCATCTTCGACAGGATGAAATTGCACGTGCCGTTGAGGATGCCGTAGACGCGCGCAATCTCGTTGGCGGCCATGCCCTCCCGCAGGCCCTTGATCACCGGGATGCCGCCGGCGACCGCCGCCTCGAACTTGAGCGCGACATTGGCCTGTTCCGCGGCGCGCGCGAGTTCCAGCCCGTGATGCGCGATCATCGCCTTGTTGGCGGTGACGAAGCCCTTGCCTGCCTTCAACGTCGCCCGGGCAAGCGTCAGCGCCGGGCCGTCGGATCCGCCGACCAGTTCGACCACCACGTCGGCGCCCGCGTGGCTGGCGAGTGATGTCGTGTCGTCGATCCAGTCGAAGCGCAACAGATCGACGCCGCGATCCTTGCTGCGGTCGCGCGCGGAGATGGCGACGATCTCGATCGGACGCCCCGCACGACGGGCGATCAGCGCGCCGTTCGCCTCGAGCAACCGGACGACGCCAGCGCCGACGGTACCAAGGCCGGCCAGCGCGATGCGGAGTGGTTCGGTCATGGAAAGCCCCCTTTGGCGGCCGGGTAACCGCAACCTCGCCAGCAACGCAATGCAAATCCTCCCCGGGACGGGGAGGGGGACCACGAAGTGGTGGAGGGGGTGGGCCGGCAGCGTGGCGCTTGGGGAAGCCCCCCTCCGTCAGCCTTCGGCTGCCACCTCCCCTTACCGAGGAGGATCGAGCGGCTATTTCTTCACCAGTCCGATCTCGACCAGGCGTTCGTGCAGATAATCGTGGGCGGTGATCGGCGCCGGATAGCGGTTCGGGTTTTCAGCCGTGATCGTCTGCGGCAGCGTCTCGATCAGGAAATCGGGCGCGGGATGCAGGAAGAAGGGCATCGAGTAGCGCGAATGGCCGCGCCGCTCGGGCGGTGGGTTGACCACGCGGTGGGTGGTCGAGGGCAGAACGTGGTTGGTGAGGCGCTGCAGCATGTCGCCGACATTGACCACCATTGCGCCCTCGGGTGGCTTGATCGCCAGCCACTGCCCGTCGCTGCCGAGCAGTTCGAGCCCGGCTTCCTCCGCGCCGAGCAGCAGCGTGATCAGGTTGATGTCCTCATGCGCCCCGGCGCGTACCCCTTCCGCATCGGCGGGGATCGGCGGATAGTGCAGCAGGCGCAGGATCGAATTGCCGTCCTTGACCGCCGGATCGAACCAATGCGCATCGAGCCCGAGATGGCGGGCGATTGCCGACAGCAGCCGGTCGCCGGCCGTGTCGAACGCGGCGAACAATTCCTCGAAGACCGGGCGGAAGCCCTCGGGGCGCGCCGGCCAGATGTTGGGCGGCATGACGTTGGCATTCTTGTGGCCGGCGGGCAATGCACGCCCGACATGCCAGAATTCCTTGAGATCGACGGCGCTGGCGCCCTTGGCAATCTCGGTCTTGAACGGCGTGTAGCCGCGCTGCCCGCCGCCCGCCGGCGTGTAATAGCTGCGCTTCTCCTCGTCGGGCAGGTCGAACAGCAGCTTGGTTTCGGCCCAGGCGCGCGCGATCAGATCGTCGGGGATGCCGTGATCGGCGACGACCGCGAAGCCGAACCGTTCGAATGAACCGCCCAGCGCCGCGGCGAAGCCGGCCGGATCGGCGGCCTCGTCGTTCAGCGATAGAGCGGGGACTTGGGCAGCGGGGGAGTCGAGCATGAAGGGGTGTCCGTCTGGGATGGTCGGGCGATCATATCGCGTTCGCCCGCCCACGAACAGGCGGTTAGCCGCCGATGGCGATCGTCCCGCGCGACGTGTCCGCGCCGTCGGGCGTGAGTTCGAGGCGGAACGGCTGCTTTTCGTCGGTCGTGCCGATCAGGCTATTGCCGCTCGCTTTGATCGTGAAGCCCGCTTCCTTCGACAATTTGTCGAGGAACCAGTCGCGAACCTTGCTGGGTGCGGCCGGGCTCTGGAAGCTGATGCGGACGAGGCCACTATCCTTGCCCTGCTTCTGGCTGGCATCGACGTTCATGCCGCTGATCGTCGAGCCGGGGTAGAGATGCACCCCGTTCATGTCGAAATCGTCGGCATCGAGCTTCAGCTTGGGCAGCTTGATACTGCCGGCAAAGCCGCCCGGCAGATTGATCGCCAATTGTCCGTTGCCATCGACGCCGGCCACCATGTTGCCCTCGGCGGTGCTGGCGTTGATCGCTATGCTGGTGCCGTCGCCTTTGTCGCCGCATGCGGCAAGGGCAAGGGCTGCGGCGATCATGGCAATGGTCTTGGCGGACATGGGCGGCTCCAATGTGTATTGCGATAATAACACACTAGGGCCGCCCGATGCCGCGCGTCAAGTCAGCGTAGCAGGCGCTCCATGGTCTTTTCGTGCAGCCAGACGTTCATCGTCGCGCTGTCGTTCTGGTCGCCGGTATAGCCGAGCTCGGTGGCCAGTTTCTTGCGATTGTCGAGGCTGGAATCCATGCCCAGCGCCTTCATCAGGTCGACGATCGAGCTCTTGTAGTTGAGCGTCTCGCCGCGTGCCTGCGCGCGATCCTCGAGCACGGCCTCGATCGCTTCGCGGGTCGGCGCGGGCTTTGCCGCGGCGGCAGGCGCCGGGGCAGCGGCGGCTGGCGCGGCATGCGGGGCAGGGGTGGCAGTCGCAGGCGCCGGCGTCGCCGTGGTGGCGGCGGGCGCCTCCTTGTGGCCGAAAATCGCGTCCTTGATCGCGCCGAAAACGCTCATCGTCTGTCTCCTGGTGGTGAAGCCTTGTGAATGGCCGGCCCCGCTTTTCGTTCCGTTGGCGCGGGCGGCTGCCGCAGGGCTTTGGGGGTGACGCATGGTGCTGCATCTGCGAAGAGCGCACATGAATTCTCCCGCTCCGCACATTGCCGGCCGATCCGCTGCAGGCGCCGCCAACGCGCCGCCGCTCGGTTTCCGCGAATTCGTCGCGCTGATCGCCGGGCTGATGGCGCTGACCGCGCTCGGCATCGATTCGATGCTGCCCGCTCTGCCCGCAATCGGCGAGGCGCTCGGCGTGGCAAGCGCCAACGAGCGGCAATATGTCATCACCGCCTTCCTGATCGGCTTCGGGGTGGCGCAATTGGTGCACGGGCCGCTGGCCGATCGCTTCGGGCGCAAGCCGATCCTGGGACTGGCGCTTGCCGCTTATGTGATCGCCAACGTCGTCGCGGCATTCTCGGGCAGCTTCACGTTGCTGCTCGTCGCACGTTTCGTCGGTGGCTGCGCGATCGCCGCATCGCGCGTGGTGACGGTGGCGCTGGTGCGCGATTGCTATGCCGGGCGCGAGATGGCGCGCGTGATGAGCCTGGCGTTCATCGTCTTCATGGCCGCCCCGGTGATCGCGCCGACCTTCGGCCAGGCGGTATTGCTGGTCGGCGACTGGCGGGTGATCTTCTGGGGCATCGCCGCGGTCAGTGCCGCGATCCTGGTGTGGTTCTGGATCCGCATGCCCGAGACGCAGCATCCCGAGGATCGCCTGCCGCTGTCACCCGCGCGGCTGGGCAGCGGCTACAAGCTGGCGCTGACCGACCGCTGGTCGATCGGCTACACCCTGGCGTCGACCGCGTTGCTCGGCGCGCTGTACGGCTATATCAACTCGATCCAGCAGATCCTGGCCGATACCTTCCATCGCGCCGACCTGCTGGTGCCGGTGTTCGCGGCGACCGCCGGCACGATGGCGGTCGCCAACCTGCTCAATTCCTCGATCGTCGTGCGCGTCGGCACGCGGCGCATCTCGCACACCGCGGTGGTGGTGCTGATCCTGCTTGCCGGCGCGCATCTGGCGCTCGCCTGGGCGGGGTTCGAAACGCTGCTGACCTTCGCCATCCTGCAGGCCCTGATGATGGCCTGCTTCGGTCTGGCGACCTCGAACTTCGGGGCGATGGCGATGGAGAATATGGGGCATATCGCCGGTACCGCGTCCAGCATCCAAGGCTTCATCACCGTCACGGGCGGGGCGCTGATCGGTGCGCTGATCGGGCAGAGCTTCGACGGCACGACCGTGCCAATGTATGTCGGCTTCTTCGCCGCCGGGCTGGTCGCGCTGGCGATCGTCGCGGTTGCCGAGCGCGGGCGCCTGTTCCGCCCCACCTGATCTGCCGTTCGTCGCAGCGGCGCGGAACCCGCGCGGCGTGCCCGGTGTTCGACCATTCGAGACCTGCACCCCTGCAGGCACCGGAGAAGCGACATGACGATGGGTGGCTACCAGATTCCCGGCGAAGGCACGGGCGACGACGGCTTCGACGAAGACGGCTATGACGAAAGCCAGCGCGCCGAGATCCTCGAGGTGACGCGCGACGGCCCGACCGACGGCACCATCCTTACCGATCTCGCCCCTGACATGGGCGATGACGAGGAAGATGACGACGAGAACGAAGACGAGATCGAGATGACCACCGACGAAGTCGGCGAAGAAGACGATGAGTCCGAAACGGATGAAGACGATGACGACGAAGACGATCTCCAGGAGGATTTCGAGGACGACGACGTCGACGACGCGGAAATCACCGACCGCGACGACGCGGCGATCCGGCCGTAAGTTTGTCCGTTTCTAGGTAACTGCTCCCCGGCGAACGCCGCGGCCCAGTCCGACATTACCCGTTCGTGTCGAGCGAAGTCGAGACACCGATCCTTAGCGCAGGTGTCTCGACCGCGCTCGACCCGAAAGGTTGCGACTGAACTGAACCTAGGTAACAGTACTTAGAGGGTTCGCTACACGCACCATGGCCGGCGTCGCCCCGCCCAAGGCCGCGCCAGCCCTTCGGCGACCAATGTGTCGCCCAGCGACTCCCCACCGCGTTCGACGATGCGCAGCTTGCGACCATAACGATCCGTATCGCGGTCCGCTGAGGCCAGCGTCACCGGCCCGGCATTGAGCAGCGCCTGCAGCCGGAGCGTCGCCTTGCCGCCAAGATCCGCCTCCAGCGCACAACGCGAGGGATGCGTCTCGGGCGTGTCGATGTCAGCGATGCGGATCTTCTCGCCCGCCATCCAGAACGTGTCGCCATCAACCACGCAATTCTGCCCGCCCCCCGTGAAGCACAGCCCGAACCGCGTGCCGACGACGCCGGGCGGCTGGCGGGAGAATGGCAGATCCGGCACCGCGCGCTCGATCACGAGCCCTGCGAACACGCCGGCGAGCAGCATCAAGGCGATCCCGCCGCCACCCCTGCGTCGCTGCTGCCCGAATGTCGCTTGTCGGCCACGCTGCCGGTGGAATTGATAATCGTACCGCATGCGCTGCGCGTAGCGGACAGGATGTTACCGAAGCGCCAACGGGTGCATCCGTCATGGTGTCACCTCGGCCACGTCACCAAATTCGTCGGCGCGATTGTCCCGCGACAAGACAGGCTTAACCAAGCTTCGTGATTGGCGGAATCGTAAACGACGCATTAACTGTTCGGCATGCGTAGCCAGACACTCCTCACCGCCGCCACGCCGCGACACCCGTTCCGCGCCCGCATCGCGCCGGCGCCCAAGGTGAAGACGGCGCACCCCGACGACAGCGACCTGAAGCTGTTCGCGCTCAGCTTCACCGCCTTCTTCGTCTGCATCTACACGCTGATCTTCTAGCGCCGCTCAGTCGCAGGCGAGATGCAGCTTCTGCGCCAGCCAGGCCGCGACCAGGCACATCGCCGCGACCAGCAGCAACATGTTCTCGGGCGTCACGCCTAGCGAAGTGATGAAGATCACGGCGATCGCGCCCACCGTCATCGCCGCGGAATTGACCACGTTGTTGGCCGCCACGGTGCGCGCGGTCTGGTCCTTGGTCACGGTGGTGGTCAGGAACGCGTAGAGCGGCACGACGAACATGCCCCCGGTGATCGCGATCGCCAGCAGCGACAGCACCACCGGAATGGCGCGCGGCTGGGCGATGAATTCGCGCCAGTCGTAGAAATGCCCCGCTTCCGCAGGCACCCACATCCGCACCAGGACCGAAAACGCCACCACGCTCACCCCCATGGCGATCACCGATGCCGGCCCGTATTTGGCCGAGATCTTGCCCTTCAACAGGCTGTTGATCACCACCGATCCGATCGCGATGCCGATCGACAGGGTCGCGGTGAACAGGCTGGCGACCTCCTGCGTGGTGGTCAGCACGTTCTTCACCAGCGGCGGAAAGATGATGATCAGCACGGCACCGATCGTCCAGAAGAAGCTGATCGCGCAGATCGCCAGGAACAGGCGCGGCACGTGCATGGTCGAGCTGATCAGCCGCCAGGACGAGGTGAACGGATTGTAGTTGATCGCCAGCGCCGCGCCCTCGCGCGGGGCGGCGGGCACTTGCCGGCCGCTGAACCAGCCGATCCCGGCGACGATCAGCACCGCGATCGCCGCCGTCTCGATCGAGATATAGCCCGCCAGGATCGTGCCCATCAGGATCGCCATATAGGTGCCGGCCTCGACCAGCCCGGTGCCGGCGAGCACCTGATGACCCTCCAGATGCTGCGGCAGGATGGCGTATTTGATCGGCCCGAAGAACGTGGAGTGCACCCCGAGCAGGAATACCGCCGCCAGCATGAAGACGATCCCGGCCTGGGTATGCCCGCTCTTGGCCAGGATCAGCCCGGCCGCGCCCACCAGCATGATCAGGATTTCCGCCGTCTTGACGATGCGGATGATCTTCGCCTTGTCGTGGCTGTCCGCCAGTTGCCCGGCAAGCGCGGAGAACAGGATGAAGGGCAGCGTCGACAGCCCGGTGGCGAGCGCGTTGAAGCCCTGCTCGGCCGCGGAATCGTTGAAGATGCTGTACGTCGCGAACAGCACCATCGATTGCTTGAACAGATTGTCGTTGAACGCGCCCAGGAACTGGGTGGTGAACAACGGCAGAAATCGGCGCTCCTTGAGTAGTCCGAGCGCGTTCAGCATGGTCGGGAGCGGCTTTCGAAATTGGCACCAGGTAGGCAGGCGGCATAGCCGAGCGGCGGGTGGAGCGGCAACCGCTTATCGGCGTGCCTTAACCACGTGCCGCACGCGATGGGTTTCGCCCGTCCGCGCGTCGGTCTAGAGCAAGCCGATGTGGACGTTGCCAAACCTGCTGACCCTGTCGCGGATCGTCGCCGTCCCGCTGTTGATCGGCTTCCTGTGGTGGCCGAGCTGGGCGGCCGGCTACGGCATCGCCTTCGTGCTGTACTGCCTGATGGGCATCACCGATTATTTCGACGGCTATCTGGCGCGCGCGCAGGGGGCGGTATCGAAACTCGGCATCTTCCTGGATCCGATCGCCGACAAGATCATGGTTGCGGCGGTCGTGCTGATGCTGGTGGCGACGCGCGATATCGCGGGCTGGTCGCTGGTCGCGGGCATGATCATCCTGCTGCGCGAGATCGCGGTCTCGGGCCTGCGCGAATTCCTGGCGCAATTGCAGGTATCGGTGCCGGTGTCGAAGCTCGCCAAGTGGAAGACGACGCTGCAGCTCGTGTCGCTCGGCGGGCTGATCCTGGCCGGCGCGCTGCCGCATTGGCATTGGGTGCAGACCGTGTCGCTCGCCGCTTTGTGGGGTGCCGCGGTGCTGACGCTGGTGACGGGTTGGGATTATCTGCGCGTCGGCCTGAAGCACATGGACTGACCATGGCGGTCGACATCCTGTACTTCGCCTGGGTGCGCGAGGCGGTCGGCATCGGGCAGGAGCGGATCGATCCGCCGGCCGAGATCGCGACCGTGGCCGCCCTGATCGACTGGCTGGCCGCCCGCAGCGAGGATCACGCCCGCGCCTTTGCCGATCGCGGCCGGCTACGCGCCGCGGTGGACCAAGTGTTCGTGCCGCTCGACGCCTCGATCGTCGGCGCGCGCGAAGTGGCGATCTTCCCGCCGGTGACCGGCGGATGATCCGCATCCTGGTCGACGCCGCGGCGATCGACGTCGCCGTGGAGATGGCGACGATCGAAGCGGCCGGGGCAGGGGCGGTGGCGACCTTCACCGGGTTGGTCCGCGCCGACGATGGCGTCGGCACGCTGGAACTGGAACATTATCCCGGCGCGACCGAAGCGGCGTTGCATGCCGTGGCGGCATCGGCGGTCGAGCGCTGGTCCTTGCTGGCGGCGACGATCGTGCACCGGGTGGGCGTGATGCAGCCGGGCGAACGCATCGTGTTCGTCGGCACGAGCGCGGCGCACCGCAGCGCGGCGCTGGAAGCATGCGCGTTCCTGATCGACCGGCTGAAGACCGACGCCCCGTTCTGGAAACGCGAAACCCGCGGCAGCGACACCCGCTGGGTGGAACCACGCGGCACGGACGATGCCGCCGCCAAGCGTTGGGAAGGCTGACGTCGGGCGGGTGGCGGGTGGCTCGCGGGCAATACAGCGTCACAATTTCGACCTGATCCATCCCATCCGCTCGTGTCGAGCGAAGTCGAGACACCTGCGCTTGGGTCGGTGTCTCGACTGCGCTCGACACGACCGGAATGATGTGAGCGATCGCAGCCTGAAGCTTGACCGCTTAACCCCCCCCGTTCGTGCTGAGTAGAGACCGAGTAGGCCGAAGGCCGTATCGAGGGCTCGTATCGAAGCACCGGTGGAGCGTGCATTGCCTGTCCTTCGATACGCCCTCTCGATACGCCCTGCGGGCTACTCGATGGCTACTCAGGAAGAACGGAGGGGTGGGTGACCGAACGCCTCCAGCAACCGTCACCCCGGACTTGTTCCGGGGTCCACCAAGCGGCTTGCGGTGCGGATAGTGCCCTTAGCGTTCAGTGTGCGGCACGGTGGACCCCGGAAGAAGTCCGGGGTGACGGCTGCCGGTTTGCTAACCCAGCTCACCCACCCCGCGCACAAGCACCCGGGATCCGATCCGCAAAAGGCGCCCGGATCCCGGTCCCACTCAGTTCAGCTTGGGCAGCAGCACGCCGTTCACGACATGGACGATGCCGTTGGACTGGCGCACGTCCGGCGTCTCGACATAGCTCTTGTTGCCATTGACGTCGGTCAGCACGACGGCCTGCACTTCCTTGGTGACGATCAGCGGCGAACCCTCGACCGTGGTCAGCGTCAGCTTGCCGCCGCCCTGCTCGATCCGCGCGAGCAATTGCGCCGCGGTGATCGTGCCCGGCACGACGTGATAGGTCAGTGCCTTGGTCAGCAGCGCCTTGTTGGCGGGCTGGAGCAAGGTATCGACGGTGCCCGGCGCCAGGCGGCCGAAGGCGTCGTTGGTCGGCGCGAACACCGTGAACGGGCCGGGGCCGGAAAGCGTGGGCACGAGACCGGCGGCCGTCACGGCCTTGACCAGCGTCGACAAATTGGTCGCTGCCGAGGCGTTGGCAACGATCGTCTTGCTGGCATCCATCGCGGCGCCGCCGACCATCGGGTTCGGGGCGACGGCAGCGGGCGCGGCAGGGGTGCCGGGTGCCGCCTGGGCCGGAGCTGCCGTCGGGGCAGCGGTCGATGCCGGTGCCGCGGGCGTCTGCGGGGCGGTCTGTGCCGATACGGCGGCGGCGGTGGTGGCCAGCGCGCCAGCCAGCGCGATCAGCGGGAGCTTGTGGTTGGTCATGGACTTCTCCAATTGGTTCCGGTGCTTCGTTTCGGGCGAACACTCCCGTAAGATACGATCCACCGCCGGAATGGTTTCGCAGCCGACACTTTCTCGGCCCTCCGTGGCAGCGGTCCGCCTCTGCTCACTGCGCCTCGGCCAGCACCTCGGCGAGCAGGCGGAAATCCTTCTCCCGCGGCGAGGCGCGGCGCCATACCAGGGCGATCGAGCGCGACGGGCTCTCGGCCTCCAGCGGCCGCGCGGTGAGCCCAGTGTGATCCAGGATGCCGGCCTTCAGCGCCATTTCCGGCAGCATCGTCACCCCCAGGCCGTTATCGACCATCTGTACGATGGTATGCAGCGAGGTGCCGAGCATCGTCGCCTCGGCGCGCATTTCCGGCCGGTTGCACGCCGCCAGCGCATGTTCCTTCAGGCAATGGCCGTCCTCCAACAGCAACAGCCGGGTCTCGTCGATGTCCTTGGCGCCGATCGTCGGCGATGCATGGCCCAGCTCCGCCTCCGTGCCGGCGACGAACAGGCGATCCTCGAACAGCACCTGGCTGGTCACCTCGCCGCACGCATAAGGCAGCGCCAGCAGCACGCAGTCGGTGCGGCCGTTCTGCAGCCCCTCGCACGCCGCGCCGCTCGGCTCCTCGCGCAGGAACAGCTTCAGGTCGGGATAATTCTCGCGCAGCCGCGGCAGGATGCGCGGCAGCATGAACGGGGCGATCGTCGGGATCACGCTCATCCGCATGTCGCCCGACAGCGGGCGCCCGGCGGCGCGCGCCATGTCGCCCAGTTCGTCCGCCTCGCGCAGTACGATCCGCGCCTTGTCGGCGATGCGGTCGCCCAGCGGGGTGAAGCGCACCACGCGGCGGGTGCGTTCGACCAGCACCACGCCGATTAGCGTCTCCAGTTCGCGGATGCCCGCCGACAAGGTGGATTGCGTGACGAAGCACGCCTCGGCCGCGCGGCTGAAATGGCCCGCATCCTTCAGCGCGACGAGATATTGCAGCTGCTTCAGCGTCGGTAGATAGGTGGCCATCATCGTTCCAATCGATCAACTGTAGCTAAATAACCTGTTGGCTCGATCAAAAGCCACCTTATATGTGATCGTGCAACGAGACGGTGCGCCAAAGCGCCGCTGTGAGGATGTGTTCGGAAGGCCGACTATTTTCAGGAGGCCACATTCCATGCTTACCATCGGCGACAAGCTCCCCGACTTCACCGTTCCCGTCCAGCAGGGCACCAGCGCACTTCCGGCCGGCGAGACGCTCAGCCAGGATGCGTTCCCGGGCAAGTGGAAGGTGCTGTTCTACTGGCCGAAGGATTTCACCTTCGTCTGCCCGACCGAGATCGTCGGCTATGCCGGCCTCAAGGGCGATTTCGAGGATCGCGATGCCGTGCTGATCGGCGCCTCGACCGACACCGCGCACGTCCACCTCGCCTGGCGCAAGTCGGACCCGGATCTGGCGGCTGCCGATTTCCCGTGGCTGGCCGATAACGGTGGCGTGCTCGCCTCGCAGCTCGGCATCCTCGACAAGAACGAACATGTCGCGTTCCGTGCGACCTTCATCATCGATCCGGACAACGTCATCCAGGCGGTCCAGGTCAATGGCCTGAACGTCGGCCGCAACCCGGCCGAGACGCTCCGCGTGCTCGACGCGCTGCAGACCGACGAGCTGTGCCCGTGCAACTGGAACAAGGGCGACGACGTCCTCCAGCTGGCGGCGTAAACCGTTCGAACCGGGCGCGGAGACCTCAGGGTTTCCGCGCCCTTTCTTTGCCTGCTTTATCCCCGCTCCCAGCCGTCACCCCGGACTTGTTCCCGGGGTCCACCGTACCCTCGTCCTTCGGCCCGAGCGGACGAGTGGACCGCGGAACAAGTCCGGGGTGACGCGGGGGCTGAATATTGGAAATATCATGTCGCTCAAGGATTTTGCCGGAACCCTCCCGGACTATGCCAAGGACATCCGTCTCAATGTCGGCTCGCTGCTCAACGAGGCGCATCTGCCCGACCAGCAGAAGTTCGGCCTGCTGCTGACCTGCGCCCATGCCTCCGGCTACAAGCCGCTGGTCGATGCGGCCGAGGCCGAATGCGCGCCCAAGCTGACGCCGGAAGCGGCCACCGCAGCCCGTGCGGCGGCCGCCGTTATGGCGATGAACAACGTCTATTACCGCTTCACGCACCTCGCCGGTAACGACGAGTACCAGCGCATGCCGGCCAAGCTGCGCATGAACGTGATCGGTCAGCCGGGCATCGACAAGGTCGATTTCGAGCTGTTCAGCCTCGCCGTTTCGGCGATGAACGGCTGCGGCATGTGCATCGACAGCCACGAGCAGATCCTGAAGAAGGCGGGCGTCACCGCCGAGGCGATCCAGACCTCGGTCCGCATCGGCGCGGTGATGAAGGCCGTCGCCACGGTCCACGCGTCGGTGAACTGAGCTTCCGGTCCCCTTCCTGACGGAAGGGGACCGCCTTTGGTAGAATGTGCGGGCGAACAAGAACCAAGTGGTCGGTGCTCACACCACCCGGTACGGCACCGTCCCGCGCATGTCCGGATCGACCGAGATCCCCCGGTCCGCCGGCGGGAACGCGCGCTGGTCGCAATCGACGCGCGGGCAGAGGCGGCACGAAATGCCGATCGGCGTCGGCTGCGCCCGCCCGTCCAGCGCATCGGCATAGACGAAGTCCCCGGCATGTTCCGCCTCGCACCCCAGTGTCACGGCATAACGCCGCGGGCTGCGCGTGAAGCTGCCCGAGGGTTTCACGAGTCCCTTGGCCATCGACACATAGCGTACGCCGTCGGGCGTCGCTGCCTGCTGCACCAGGATACGATCGGGGATCGCCACTGCCTCGTGCACGATCCATAACGGGCAGGCGCCGCCGAAGCGTGCGAACTGGAAGCGCGTCGCCGAGTGCCGCTTGGTGATGTTGCCGGCCATGTCGACCCGGCAGAAATAGAACGGAATGCCCTCCGCGCCTGGCCGCTGCAGCGTCGACAGCCGGTGGCACGCCTGTTCGAAACTCACCCCGAAGCGGCGACACAAGCGATCGATGTCATGCCGTGTCGCGCGCGCGGCGGCGCGGAACGCGGTGTAGGGCATGGTCAGCGCGCCCGCCGCGTAATTGGCGAGACCGATGCGCAGCAGGTTGCGCGCGGCGTCCCCCTCGAGTTCGGCGGTCGCAACGATCGCGTCGATCTCGCTCGCAAAGGCGATCGCCGCCAGGCGGTGCGCGATCTGGAAGCGGCGGCTTTCGGCCGGCATCGTGGCGTCCAACGTCAGCGTGTGGCCGTCGAACGCTGCTATGGGATCGCTGGCCCGATCGGTGGCCCGGATGGACACGCCGTGGCGCGTCAACGCCACCGCCAGCGCATCCTGTTCTCCCGTGAAGGCGGGAGCCCAGACTGGACTCCCGCCTTCGCGGGAGGACAATGCGTCGCCGGAGGCCAGCGTTTCCGCTGCCCTGTCCAGCGCATCGACATAATTGCCGGCATTGTGAAACCAGTCGCGCACCGCTTCCCACGGCTTGCGCCCGCCACCGCCGGACGCCTGCTCCTCGACCATCTGCAGCCGTTCCTCGCCCGCCCGCAGCGCGGCGTGCAGCGCGATGAAGCGGTCGGCGATTTCCGGTCGCTCGGCGGCTAGTCGCGCGATCGCCTCGGGCGCGGGCGGCGCGGGCAGCAGCGGATCGGCCAGCGCATCGCTGAGCGCGGCCAGGCGCAGCGTCGGCGCAGCATCCTCGATCGAGGCCAGCGCGCCGGGATGATGCCGCCGCAACGCCGCGCTGACGCTCGGCGTCAGCGGCCGCACCCCGCCTTCCAGCTGCGAGAGGTAGCTGACCGACACGCCGAGCCGCGCGGCCATCGCCGCTTGATTGAGGCCGGCATTCTGGCGCAGCGTGCGGAGTTGGTCTCCGGCGAACAGGCGGGCGGGGCGGGGCATGCTTGCGCCACTACTTTGCAAGATGATCCTTCGCAACTTCGCAAGTTCACATTTGCAAAAGCCGCGGCGACCGGGAAAAGAGGCGGCGCACCACCGGAGACCTGCATGTCCTCGACCATCGCCGAACTCGAACGCAAGCGCGACGCGGCACGGATGGGCGGCGGGAAGAAGCGCATCGCCGCGCAGCACGCCAAGGGCAAGCTCACCGCGCGCGAACGGCTCGACGTGTTGCTCGACGAGCATTCGTTCGAGGAGCTCGACATGTATGTCGAGCATAATTGCATCGACTTCGGCATGCAGGACCAGATCATCCCCGGCGATGGCGTGGTCACCGGATCGGGCACGATCAACGGCCGCCTGGTCTTCGTCTTCAGTCAGGATTTCACCGTGTTCGGCGGCTCGCTCAGCGAACGTCACGCGCAGAAGATCTGCAAGATCATGGACATGGCGCTGAAGGTCGGCGCGCCCGTGATCGGGCTCAACGACAGCGGTGGCGCGCGCATCCAAGAGGGCGTGGCCTCCCTCGGCGGCTATGCCGAAGTATTCCAGCGCAACGTGCTGGCCAGCGGCGTCGTGCCGCAGATTTCCTTGATCATGGGGCCCTGCGCCGGTGGCGCAGTCTATTCCCCCGCGATGACGGACTTCATCTTCATGGTGAAGGATTCGTCATACATGTTCGTCACCGGCCCAGATGTAGTGAAGACCGTTACAAACGAGATCGTCACGCAGGAGGAACTGGGTGGAGCGGTGACGCATACCACGAAGTCGGGGGTCGCTGATGTGGCCTTCGAGAACGATATCGAGGCGCTGCTCGCAGCCCGCGACTTCGTGGACTTCCTTCCCGCCAGCAACCGCGAAGGCACGCCCGAGCGGCCCTCGTCCGACCCGTGGGACCGGATCGAGGACAGTCTCGACACGCTGATCCCGGCCAGCGCCAACCAGCCGTATGACATGCACGAGCTGATCCGCAAAACGGTCGACGAGGGCGATTTCTTCGAGGTGCAGCCGACGCATGCCGGCAACATCATCATCGGCTTCGGCCGGATCGAGGGTCGCACCGTCGGCTTTGTCGCCAACCAGCCGATGGTGCTGGCCGGGTGCCTCGACATCAATTCGTCGAAGAAGGCCGCGCGATTCGTGCGCTTCTGCGATGCGTTCGACATCCCGATCGTCACCTTCGTCGATGTGCCGGGCTTTCTGCCGGGGACGGCCCAGGAACTGAACGGCATCATCAAGCACGGCGCGAAACTGCTGTTCGCCTATGCCGAGGCAACCGTGCCCAAGATCACCGTCATTACGCGCAAGGCCTATGGCGGCGCCTATGACGTGATGGCCTCCAAGCATCTGCGCGGCGACCTGAATTACGCCTGGCCGACCGCCGAGATCGCGGTGATGGGCGCCAAGGGCGCGGTCGAGATCATCTTCCGCGGCCGTACGCCCGCCGAGATTGCCGAGCAGACCGCGGTCTACGAAGCGCGCTTCGCCAACCCGTTCGTGGCAGCCGCAAAAGGCTTTATCGACGAGGTGATCCAGCCCCATGCCACACGCCGGCGCATCGCGCTCGGCCTGCGCAAGCTGCGCGGCAAGGCGCTGGAAAATCCGTGGAAGAAGCATGACAATATCCCGCTATAAGCGTGGCGATGGCCCGGCATCGGCCATCGTTTCGGAGCTGAGGTCATGATCCTGTTTCTGGTACTTGCGCAGGCAGCCGCTCCCGCTCCTGCGCCTGCGACGCCACCGGCGCCCTGGGTGCCGCGCGAGCGCGCCAATGCCGGTGGCGGCAGTTCGCTCACCGCCAGCACGACGGCGAGCGACGGCTCCTCGCGGCTGGTCGTGAAATGCGATCGCGGCGCGGAGCCGGTGGTGTCGGTGCAGTTCATCGCCAAGCAGCCGCTGCAGGTCGCGGGCGACGATGGCAGCTATCCCGACAAGGTCGTCGCATTGCGCTTCGATAACGGGCCGGCGATCGGCTATACCTGGCAGCTGCGCGGCAATGCCGCGTACGACGCCGCGCCTGCCGACGTCACGGCGCTCACCATGTTCCTCGTCAAGGCCAAGTCGGTCCGGGTCGAGACGACCAACGGCGCCGGCTTCGCGTTCAATGCGACATTCGCCGCGCCGCCGAGCGATGCGCCGGTGCGTCAGGTGCTGAGCGCGTGCGGCTATACGCTGGGCACTGTGCCCGCGCCGCTGGCGGCCAAGCCGAAATGAGCGCCTCTGCGACGGGCCTCGGCCGGCTCAACCATGTCGGCGTGGCCACCCCGTCGATCGCGGCATCGATCGAGACCTATCGCACGTTGCTCGGCGCAACTGCGATCGGCGAGCCGTTCGATCTGCCGGTTCAGGGCGTGAAGGTGTGCTTCATCGATGCGCCCAACGCGCAGATCGAGCTGATCGAGCCGTATGACGACAGCTCGCCGATCGCCGGGTTCCTGCGCAAGAACCCGGCCGGCGGACAGCATCATGTCTGTTTCGAGGTGCCCGACATCGCGGTCGCGGTCGCCGATCTGCGCGCCAAGGGCGCGACGGTGCTCGGCGAGCCGCGGATCGGCGCGCACGGCACGCCAATCGTGTTCGTCCACCCGAAGGATTTCGGCGGGCTGCTCGTCGAACTGATGGAAACGCCGAAGGGGGATCATTGAATGACCTATGAGATGATCCTGTCCGAGCGCCGCGGCGACGTGCTGGTGCTCACGCTCAACCGCCCCGAGCGGCTCAACGCCGCCCCGCCGCAGCTGTTCGACGAACTGCGCGCGGCGATCGGCGCGCTGGCTGGCGCGCGCGCGGTGCTGGTGACCGGGGCCGGGCGGGGCTTCTGCTCGGGCGCGGACGTTGCCGGCGGCGCGCTCGGCGCCGACGATCCCGGCAACGCGACGTTCGTCGCGCTGACCGAGCATTACAATGCGACGATGGCGGCGTTTGCCGAGCTGGCGGTGCCGGTGGTGAGCGCGGTGCGCGGGCCGGCGGCGGGGATCGGCTGCTCGCTGGCACTGGCGGCGGATTTCTGCGTGGCGAGCGACACGGCCTATTTCCTCCAGGCGTTCGTCAATATCGGGCTGGTGCCGGATGGCGGCGCAAGCTGGATGGTGCCCAGGCTGATCGGCCGCGCGCGCGCGACCGAGATGATGATGCTGGGCGAAAAGGTGCCGGCGGCCAAGGCGCTCGACTGGGGCATGATCCACCAAATGGTGGCGGACGAGGCGCTGGATGCCGCCGCCTTCGCGCTGGCCGAGCGGCTGGCGGCGGGGCCGACCGTCGCGCTCGGGCTGATGAAGCGCGGCCTGAACCACGCGCTGGAGGTCGATTATCCGACCGCCATGCTGCGCGAGGCCGAGAACCAGCGCGCGGCGCGCGGCTCGGCGGATTCGATGGAAGGCGGCATCGCGTTCCTGCAGAAGCGCAAACCCGCGTTCAAGGGCGCGTGATGCTTGCCCTAAACTACCTCCCCGGCGAACGCCGGGGTCCAGTCGCGAAGGTTGGAGTAACAGCGCGCAGCATCCGTCAAGCGATCGCTTTCAGCTGCACCTCGCTCGTCGCGAAACCACCCGGAAAGTCGCGGCAGCTTATCTTTATCCGTCACCCCGGACTTGTTTCGGGGTCCACCGTTCCGCAGCCTCTCAGGCCGTTGATTTGGCGGCACAGTGGACCCCGGAACAAGTCCGGGGTGACGGTGAAGGCGATGCCGGCGCTCAGTCACGCAGGGGTGTTACGAACGCTGGGATCTGATGCGGGCGGCGTTGGACGAGTGCATCCTGGGACTCCGGCCTTCGCCGGGGAATTGCCTGGAAGCGAAGCGTGACCGACAAACCAACCCTCGACCAATGGGCCGCTGCCGCCGCCAAGGAAGTGAAGGGCCGCGACCTCATCTGGCCGACGCCCGAGGGGATCGATGTCAAGCCGCTCTACACCGCTGAAGACACGGCCGATATCGATCCCGGCCTGCCCGGCTTCGCACCCTTCACCCGCGGCGTCCGCGCGTCGATGTATGCCGGCCGTCCCTGGACGATCCGCCAATATGCCGGCTTCTCGACGGCGGAAGCCTCCAACGCCTTCTACCGCCGCAATCTCGCCGCGGGCCAGAAGGGCCTGTCGGTCGCGTTCGATCTCGCCACCCACCGCGGCTATGACAGCGATCACCCGCGCGTAACCGGCGATGTCGGCAAGGCCGGCGTGGCGATCGACACGATCGACGACATGAAGATCCTGTTCGACGGTATTCCGCTCGATCAGATGTCGGTCAGCATGACGATGAACGGCGCGGTGATCCCGATCCTCGCTTTCTTCATCGTCGCGGGTGAGGAGCAGGGCGTGCCGCAGCATCTGCTCGACGGCACGATCCAGAACGACATCCTCAAGGAGTTCATGGTCCGCAACACCTATATCTACCCGCCCGAACCGAGCATGCGGATCATCTCGGACATTATCGGCTACACCTCGGCGCACATGCCGAAGTTCAACAGCATCTCGATCTCCGGCTATCACATGCAGGAAGCCGGCGCGACGCAGTTGCAGGAGCTCGCCTTCACGATCGCCGACGGGCGCGAATATGCCAAGGCGGCGATGGCGAGCGGGCTTGATCTCGATGCGTTTGCCGGGCGGCTGAGCTTCTTCTTCGCGATCGGCATGAACTTCTTCATGGAGATCGCCAAGCTGCGCGCGGCGCGCAAATTGTGGCACCGGGTGATGACCGATCTTGGCGCCAAGGACGAGCGCTCGAAGATGCTGCGCACGCATTGCCAGACGTCGGGCGTGTCGCTGACCGAGCAGGATCCGTACAACAATGTGATCCGCACGACGATCGAGGCGATGGCGGCGATGCTCGGTGGCACGCAGAGCTTGCACACCAATGCGCTCGACGAAGCGATCGCGCTGCCGACAGATTTCTCCGCCCGCATCGCGCGCAACACGCAGATCGTCATCCAGGAAGAGACCGGGATGACCAAGGTCGTCGATCCGCTCGGCGGCTCCTATTATATCGAGAGCCTGACCGAGGAACTGGTCGACAAGGCGTGGGAGATCATCCAGCGCGTCGAAGTCGATGGCGGCATGGCCAAGGCGGTCGCGCATGGCTGGCCCAAGGCGATGATCGAGGAAGCCGCGGCCGGGCAGGCGGCACGCGTCGACAAGGGCGAGCAGGTCATCGTCGGGGTCAACAAGTACAAATTGGCCGAACAGGATGCGATCGACATCCTCGATGTCGACAATGTCGCCGTGCGCGAATCGCAGATCGCGCGGATCAAGGCCTCCAAGGCCGGGCGCGACGAGGCGAAGTGCATTGCCGCACTCGATGCCTTGCGAGAGGGCGCGCGGGGCACGGATAACGTGCTCGGCCTCGCGGTCGAATGCGCGCGGCAGCGGGCTACGCTGGGCGAAATCTCCTCGGCGATGGAGGATGTGTTCGGCCGCTACGGCACCAACCCGACGCCCGTCTCGGGCATCTATGGCGGCGCGCACGAATTCGACGCCAAGTGGCTTGGCCTCAAGGAAGGCGTCGAATCGATTGGCCAGCGTAAAGGGCGCAAACCCCGGCTGTTCGTCGCCAAGATGGGCCAGGACGGGCATGACCGCGGCGCCAATCTGGTAAGCTCGGCGTTCGGCGATCTCGGCTTCGAGGTGGTGCCGGGGCCGCTGTTCCAGACGCCCAGGGAAGCCGCGGCATTGGCCGTCGAGAAGGACGTCGATGTCGTCGGCGCATCGTCGCTCGCCGCCGGGCACAAGACGCTGATTCCCGAGCTGATCGGCCATCTGCGCGATGCCGGCCGCAGCGACATCAAGGTGATCGCCGGCGGCGTGATCCCGGCGCAGGACTATCAATACCTGCGCGATGCCGGCGTGCAGGGTATCTTCGGCCCCGGCACCAATCTGGTCGAGGCCGCGGGCGAGGTTTTGAAATTGCTGGGGCACAACATGCCGCCAGTCGAGGAAACAGTTGAGTGACCATGACAATGACCACCGTTCGTCCTGAGCTTGTCGAAGGACCTGTTACGAGCGAGACACTGGCGACACGTGCTTCGACAGGCTCAGCACGAGCGGGGGAGGGTGTTGCGCTCACGCCCGACCTTCGCACCGACTGGTCCCGCGCAGAAATTGCCGCTCTGTTCGATCTCCCGTTCCACGAACTGATGTTCCGCGCGCAGACCATCCACCGCGCGCACCATGCCGCAGGCGAAGTGCAGCTCTGCACCCTTCTGTCGATCAAGACCGGCGGCTGCCCGGAGGATTGCGGCTATTGCAACCAGTCCGTCCATGCCGAGACCGAGCTCAAGGCGACCAAGCTGATGGACGTGCGCGCCGTGCTGCAATCGGCGGCACAGGCCAAGGACGCCGGCAGCCAGCGTTTCTGCATGGGGGCCGCCTGGCGCAACCCCAAGGATCGCGACATGCCCGCGATCATCGAGATGGTGCGCGGCGTGCGCCAGATGGGGCTGGAGACGTGCATGACGCTCGGCATGCTCGAGCCGCACCAGGCGCAGCAACTCGCCGATGCCGGGCTGGACTATTACAATCACAACATCGATACCTCGCCCGAAAAGTATGCCGAGGTAATCACCACGAGAAGTTTCGCTAACCGATTGGAAACATTGGAGAATGTACGCCAGGCCGGGATCAATGTCTGCTGCGGCGGCATCGTCGGTATGGGCGAGGTTCGAGAAGATAGGGTAGGTTTCATCCACGCCCTCGCCACCCTCCCGCGCCACCCCGAAAGCGTGCCCGTCAACGCCCTGGTCCCGGTCAAGGGCACCGTGCTCGGCAACATGCTGGCCGATACCCCGCTCGCCAAGATCGACGATATCGAGTTCGTCCGCACCGTCGCCGTCGCGCGCATCACCATGCCGCTGTCGATGGTGCGCCTGTCCGCCGGACGCGAGAGCATGTCGGAAGCGACGCAGGCGCTGTGCTTCATGGCCGGTGCCAACTCGATCTTCACCGGCGACAAATTGCTCACCACCGGCAATGCCGGCGATGATCAGGATGCCGCGCTAATGGCCAAGCTCGGGCTGCGGCCGATGCTCGGCGAAGAGCCGATGCGCAAAAGCTGCTCGTCATGCTGAACTTGTTTCAGCATCCAGGCGCGGTCGCCTGCCTCACTGACACCGTCCTTGGATCGGCCGACCGCGCCTGGATCCTGAAACGAGTTCAGGATGACGCGTTTGTGGTGAATTCAGGGGAGGTTTCGAGATGTTACTGATCGCGCTCTTCCTCGCCGCGGCGGCACCGGTGCAGACGCAGGCCGACATGAACCGTTCCGCCGGCGCGTCCTATGTGCAGGCCGATGCGGCGATGACGGCGCAGTGGCAGCGGACCTATGCGCATATGAAGAGCCTCGACGCGCAGGACGGATCGCGCGGCGGCGGGTTCGGTTATGCCGCGGCGTTGCTGGCGAGCCAGCGCGCCTGGCTCAAGTTTCGCGATACGCAGTGCGTGATTCAGGGCGGTGAATTTGCCGGGGGCTCCGCGCAGTCGATGCTGGTCGCGCAGTGCCGCAGCCAATTGACCAGGGCACGCACGCAGCAACTGAAAACCCTGATCTGGAACCATTGATGTTCAAGAAAATCCTGGTCGCCAATCGCGGCGAAATCGCCTGCCGCGTGATGCGCACCGCCAAGAAGATGGGCATCGCGACGGTTGCGGTCTATTCCGATGCCGATGCGCGCAGCCCGCATGTGCTGATGGCCGATGAAAGCGTGCGGCTCGGACCGCCGCCGGCGGGGGAGAGCTACCTGCTCGCCGACCTGATCCTGCTCGCCGCCAAGGAGACGGGCGCCGATTGCATCCATCCCGGCTACGGCTTTCTTAGTGAGCGCGAGAGCTTCGCGCGCGCCTGCGCTGAGGCGGGGATCGCCTTCGTCGGGCCACCGCCGCACGCGATCGCGGCGATGGGCGACAAGATCGAGTCCAAGAAGCTCGCCAAGGCGGCTGGCGTCAATGTCGTGCCGGGGTTCCTGGGCGAGATCGCCGATACCGAGGATGCGGTGCGCATCGCGGGCGAGATCGGTTATCCGGTGATGATGAAGGCCTCGGCCGGCGGCGGCGGCAAGGGCATGCGGCTGGCCTATTCCGAGCAGGACGTGCGCGAGGGCTTCGAGGCGACCAAGCGCGAGGGGCTGGCGTCGTTCGGCGACGACCGCGTGTTCATCGAGAAGTTCATCGAGAGCCCGCGGCATATCGAGATCCAGGTGATGGGCGATCAACACGGCAATATCGTCTATCTCGGCGAGCGCGAATGCTCGATCCAGCGGCGGCACCAGAAAGTCGTCGAAGAAGCGCCGTCGCCGTTCGTCACGCCGAAGATGCGCCAGGCGATGGGCGAGCAGGCCGTCGCGCTGGCGCGCGCGGTGGGGTATTTCAGCGCAGGCACGGTCGAACTGATCGTGTCGGGCGCGGATACCAGCGGCGAGGGCTTCTACTTTCTCGAGATGAACACGCGGCTGCAGGTCGAGCATCCGGTGACCGAGGCGGTGACCGGGCTCGATCTCGTCGAACTGATGATCCGCGTCGCGGCGGGGGAGCCGTTGGGCTTCACGCAGGACGATGTGACGCTGACCGGCTGGGCGATCGAGAACCGGGTCTATGCCGAGGATCCGTATCGCGGGTTCCTGCCGAGCATCGGGCGGTTGGTACGCTATGCGCCGCCGGCGAGCAGCGAAACGCCGTACAAACCGTTGGTGCCGAGCGCGGTCGAGGGACAAGCCGCAGGCGCTGCGCAGGGTGGTTCGCGCGACACGAACGGTCGGGAACGTGGGACGATGGCGGAAGCCTATGTCCGCGTCGACGATGGCGTACGTGAAGGTGGCGAGGTCAGCATGTTCTATGACCCCATGATCGCCAAGCTGATCACCTGGGCGCCGACTCGCGAGGAAGCGGTGGACTTGCAGATTACCGCGCTCGACCAGTTCGAGATCGATGGCCCCGGCAACAACATCGATTTCCTGTCCGCGCTGATGCAGCATCCACGCTTCCGCTCCGGCGAGATCACCACCGGTTTCATCGGCGAGGAATATCCCGACGGCTTCCATGGCGCCCCGGCGACGGCGGGCGTGATCCGCAGCCTGGCCGCCATCGCCGCCTTTGCCGCCACCGCGGAAGCGGATCGCGCGCGGCGCGTGGACGGGCAACTCGGCAAGCGCCTGCGTCCGCCGTCCGAATGGTCGGTCACGATCGGCGACCTGTCGCACGAGGTGTCGATCTCGACCGATGGCATCATCGTCGATGGCGCGGCATTGGAGATCGCGCTGGAATATACGCCAGGCGACCGCGTGGTACATGCCGAACTGGCGGACGACGAGCTGGCGGTGCGCATCGCCAAAACGCGCGGCGGCTTCAAGCTCACCACGCGCGGGGCGTCGCATCTGGCGCGCGTGCTGCCGGCGCATGTCGCGCCGCTCGCTAGCCATATGATCACCAAGATCCCACCCGATCTCTCCAAGTTCCTGCTCTGCCCGATGCCGGGGCTGCTCATGCGCCTGGACGTGAGCGAAGGTGACAAGGTCGAGGCCGGACAGCCGCTCGCCGTGGTCGAGGCGATGAAGATGGAGAACATCCTGCGCGCCGAGAAAGCGGGCGTGGTGAAGAAGGTGAATGCGGCGCCTGGCGACAGCCTGGCAGTGGATGCGGTGATCCTGGAGATGGAGTAGAGCAGGTCGGGTATGCCGTCCGTCCGTGCTGAGCTGTCGAAGCACGTGCGGCGAGCGGATCGCCTGTGACACGCCCTTCGACAGGCTCAGGGCGAAGGGTTTTCGAGATTGGCTTGCCTAGAACCCCCGCGACAAGTTGCGACAATGTTTCGGTGGACGCACTGCGCCGCGCTCGCCATCTGTACCTGATGGTACGGTCACGCTTCCTCCTTGCGCTGAGCGCTTCGCTGCCGATCGCGGCGTGCAGTGTCGGGCCGGATTATCGCCCCGCATCGCCGTCCGCGCTGGGGGCGCCCGAGCGCTATTCGGTGGCGGCCGATGCTGCTCCGGCTGCTGATCTCACGGCATGGTGGACCAATTTCGACGATCCGCTGCTGGCGCGGATCGTCGAGCGCGCACGCGCCGGCAATCTCGACATCGTACAAGCCGCGGCGCGGCTGCGTCAAGCGCGTGAGGGTCTGATCCAGTCACGCGCCAACCTGTTGCCGACGATCAGCGGCTCGGGCGGCTATACCCGCTCGTTCGACCTGGCAGGCGCGAGCACGGTCACGCTGCCCGATGGCACGATCACCACGATCTCGCGCGGCGCCGACGATAGCTTCTCGATCGGCGGCGACGTATCTTACCAAGTGGGCTTGTTCGGCGAGATACGTCGCACGGTGGAGGCGAGCCGCGCGCAATATGCCGCCGCCGGCTATGATCTCGCGACCATACAATTGTCCGCACAGGCGGAGGCGGCGCGCAACTATGTGCTGGCCCGGCTGTACCAGCAGCAATTGGCCAATGCGCGGAGCTCGCTCGCCATTCAGGACGACAATCTGGAAATTGCCGGCTTCCGCGTGCAGGCGGGTCTCGTCTCCTCGCTCGACAGCGAACAGGCCCGCGCGCAGCGCGCGCAGACCGCAGCGACGATTCCGACGATCGAGCAGAACTATAATGCCGCGGTGTCGCGGATCGGCGTGCTGACGGGACAGGCTCCCGGTGCGCTCAAAGCCGAGCTTCAGGCGGTGCGGCCGATCCCACGGGGGCCGGCGCGCGTGGCGGTCGGCGTTCCCGCCGATACGCTGCGCAACAGGCCGGACGTGCGCGCGGCCGAGCGCAACCTGGCATCGGCGACGGCGCAGATCGGTGTGGCCAAGGCCGCGCTGTATCCCGCGCTGGCGATCAGCGGATCGATTAGCACGGATGCGACCGCGGTCGGCGGCTTGTTCGATCAGATTGCCGGGCGGCTGTTCGCCGGCCTGACGCAGGCGATCTTCAATGGCGGGCGGCTGCGCTCCCAGGTGCGCGTCAACGAGGCGGCGGCGGATGCCTCGTTCGCGGCGTATCGCGGCACCGTGCTGACGGGGCTTGAGGATGTCGAGAACGCGGTCGTCGCACTGGATGCATCACAGCGCCGCGCGCGCGAATTCGCCATTGCCCTGGATGCGGCGAACAATTCCGCGATCCTGTCGCGCAGCCAATATCGTGCCGGTCTGACCGATTTCACGACGCTCAACACGACCGAAAGCAGTTTGCTCTCGGCGCGCAACGGCCTGTCCCAGGCGCAGGCCGATCAGGCGCAGGCGTTGATCCAGCTTTATCTCGCATTGGGCGGCGGCTGGGATGCCGCGGCTGGTGCGCCGCAAGCCCCGCAGGGATGACCGCCATGGCCGAAAGCAACATCGACGATTTCCTGGGCACCAAGCCCGTGCCGGCATGGCGGCGCTACCTGAAATGGGTGCTGGTGGCGATCGGCGTCATTTTGCTGCTGCTTGCCGGCAAGAGCTATTTCGCCGGCACGAAGGCAGTGCAATATTCGACCGAGAATGTCGCCCGCGGATCGTTCCAGGTGACTGTCTCCGCCACCGGCAAGCTCGCCCCGACCAACCAGGTCGAGGTCGGATCGGAATTGTCAGGTCTGGTCACCAAGGTGGTGGTCGACGTCAACGATCGCGTCACGGCGGGCCAGCCGCTGGCGCTGGTCGATCCATCGCGGTTCCAGGATACGGTCAACCAGAGCAAGGCGGCGCTCGCCGCCAACCAGGCTGCGGTCGCGCAGGCACAAGCGACGCTGTCGCAATCCAATGCCACGCTGGCGCGCTTCCGGGAGGTCAGTCGGTTGTCGAACGGCCGCGTGCCGGCAAAGACCGAACTGGACCAGGCCGTGGCCGAACAGGCGCGCTCGGTCGCCAATTTGCGCGCGGCCGAGGCGAACGTGCAAGCGGCGCGCGCGACGCTGTCGTCCAATGCCACGCAGTTGGTGAAGACGGTGATCCGCTCGCCCGTCAACGGCGTGGTGCTGGCGCGGCAGATCGAGCCGGGACAGACGGTCGCCGCCTCGTTCAGCACGCCGACCCTGTTCGTCATTGCCGAGGATCTGTCGGCGATGAAGCTGGAAGTGGCGATCGACGAAGCCGATGTCGGCTCGGTCAAGCAGGGGCAGAGCGCCAGCTTCACGGTCGATGCATTCCCGGGCAAGACCTTTCCGGCGCAGATCACGCGCGTCGATCTCGGATCTAACCTGAGTGCGCAAAGCAGCACGGCGGCATCCACGGCCACGACAGCACAGGTCGTATCCTATGCGGCAACGCTCAGCGTCGCCAATCCAGGACAGCAGTTGCGCCCGGGCATGACTGCCACTGCCGACATCGTGACCACTGCCAGGAACAATGTGCTGCTGGTGCCGAGTGCGGCGTTGCGCTTCAAGCCGGCCGATCCCAGCACGGCCGGCGCAGCAGGTGGCGGCGGGGGCATCGCCGGGGCTATCGTACCCAGCCGACCGCGGCGTGGCGGCAGCGGTGGCGGCGGCGGCGGCGGTGGCACTGGCGCCGGGCGGAGCGCGACGATTGGCCGGGGCGGGCACCAGACCGTCTACGTCAAGGACGAGGCCGGTCAGCCCAAGGCGGTGAGCGTCGTCACCGGCGACACCAACGGATCGGTCACCGAAGTGACCGGCGGCGACCTGAAGCCCGGCATGGAGGTGATCACTGGGCAATTGTCCGGGAACACGGCCACGGGCGGTGGCCAGCGGCGGCGTTCGGGCGGCGGTGCTGGTGGCGGTAGTAGAGGCCAGCGCAGTGGCGGTTGACTTGTCCGAACCGCTCATCCGACTGCGCGGGGTCACCAAGACCTATGGTCAGGGCGGAACCGCGTTCCAGGCATTGAAGGGCGTCGATCTCGACATTCAGGCCGGCGACTTCATCGCCGTGATGGGGGCGAGCGGATCGGGCAAGTCGACGACGATGAACATCCTCGGTTGCCTCGACGTGCCGACCGGCGGGACGTTCGAGTTTCGCGGTCATCATGTCGAGAACCTGGATCGCGACCAGCGGGCCTTGCTGCGGCGCAAATATCTGGGCTTCGTGTTCCAGGGCTTCAACCTGCTGGCGAGGACCTCCGCGCTGGAGAATGTGGAGCTGCCCTTGCTCTATCGCGGCGATGCCAAGCAGGCACGGCGTGAGGCGGCAATGGCGGCGCTCGACAAGGTCGGTTTGAAGGATTGGTGGGATCATACGCCGGCAGAATTGTCGGGCGGACAGCAGCAGCGTGTCGCGATCGCGCGCGCCATCGTGACCTCTCCGCAAGTGCTGCTGGCGGACGAGCCGACGGGCAACCTCGATTCCGAACGTTCGGTGGAGATTATGGAATTGCTGGCAGGACTTAACCGCGAGAACAACATTACCGTGCTAATGGTGACGCACGAGCCGGACATGGCGGCGTTCGCGCGCACGGTGGTGCATTTCAAAGACGGGCTGGTCGAACGCATCGAGACGCAACACGCCCAAGGCACCGAGGCTCAGGCCTGATGTTCGGCACCACGCTCACCCTCGCGCTGCGATCGATCCTGCGCCACAAGTTGCGTTCGGTATTGACGGCGCTCGGCATCATCATCGGCGTTGCGGCAGTGGTCACCATGGTCACGCTCGGCCGCGCGACCACGGCGGCGGTGCAGAGTTCGATCTCCAGCCTGGGCAGCAACATCCTGCAGATCCGTCCAGGCCAGGGGTTCGGCCGGGGCGGCGGCGGGCCGCGGCCGCCGGATTTCGAGCAGGAGGATGTCGATGCGATCCGGCGGCAGATCGCCGGCGTGTCGGCCGTCGCGCCGCAAGCGCAGGCGACCAGCACGGCGATCTACGAAGGCGCCAATTGGTCGACGACGATCAACGGCACCACCAGCGCCTATTTCGACGTGCAACCCTGGCCACTGGCTGATGGGCGGCTGTTCACGCGCGCCGAGGAGCAAGCGGGCCGGGCGGTGTGCATCATCGGCAATACCGTAGCGCAAAACCTCTTTCGTGGCGGCCAGGCGATCGGCACCCGTATCCGGCTCGGCCAAGTGTCGTGCGACGTGATCGGGACATTGTCCGCGCGGGGGCAGGCAGGCTTTGGCGGCGATCAGGACGACGTGGTGATCATGCCGATCAAGGCGGTGCAGCGCCGCTTCACCGGCAATCGCGACATTCGCCTGATGCTCGTCGGGGTCGATCCGGCCTATTCGACCACGACGGTACAGGCATCGATCAGCGATCTGCTGCGCGAGCGCCGCAACATCACCGGATCGAAGGAAGACGATTTCAACATCTTCGATACCAAACAGATTTCCGACACGCTGACGACGACCACGACATTGCTGACCAGCATCGTCACCTCGGTCGCGGCGATCAGCCTGATCGTCGGCGGGATCGGCATCATGAACATCATGCTTGTATCGGTGACCGAGCGCACGCGCGAGATCGGCATTCGCCTGGCGATCGGCGCGGTGGCGCGCGAGGTGCTGATGCAGTTCCTGGTGGAGGCGGTGGCTTTGTCGTGCTTGGGCGGGCTGATCGGGCTCGTCATCGCACAGGTCGCGATCGTCGCGCTCGTGCCGCTGCTGAAGGTGCAATATCTGTTCGTGCCGGAGATCAACGTGATTGCGTTCGGCATCTCGGCGGTGATTGGCGTGGTGTTCGGGTATTTTCCTGCGCGCCGTGCCGCGGCGCTCAATCCGATCGATGCGCTCAGGCATGAGTGATTCTTGCGGCGCTTTGGCCTGCCGAGGACAAGCAGTTCCCCGGCGAAGGCCGGGGCCCAGGAGTGGAACATCTGTGGCGCGCGTTGCGCTCCACTACATCTACCTGTCCGCCTGGACCCCGGCCTTCGCCGGGGAACAGGTTAGCTAGCCGATCAGCCTTCTTCGGTCGCCGGCTTGCTCTGCAGGTGGACGTAATTCTCGATGCCCATGCGCTGGATCATCTCGAACTGGCGCTCCAGCGTGTCGACATGCTCTTCCTCGCTATCGAGGATACGGCGGAACAGGTCGCGGCTGACATAATCGCGCACCTTCTCGCAATGCTCGATCGCATCGCGAAGCGGCGGCAGTGCCTCCATCTCCAGTGCAAGATCGGCCTTCAGCACTTCCTCCACCGTCTCGCCGATGCGCAGGCGGCCGAGTAGCTGGAAATTGGGCAGGCCATCGAGGAACAGGATCCGCTCGGCGACCCAGTCGGCATGCTTCATTTCGTCGATCGATTCATGCCGCTCGAATTCGGCGAGCTTGCGCACGCCCCAATGGTCATACAGCCGGTAATGCAGCCAATATTGGTTGATCGCGGTCAGCTCGTTCTTGAGCACCTCGTTCAGATAGTCGATGACCTTGGGGTCGCCACGCATGTTGGTATCTCCGCTGTTGCGCGAGACTAAACCAAGGCGGCATGCGGGAACAGTCAAAAAATGGCGGTTTTCCGCGGATTTCAGCGCTTGCGAATGCTACGCAGCAGCACGCTCGGAGTCGATAATGGATCGCGCGAACGGCACGCACTGACCGCATTTGGGCTGCCGGCCGAGCGCGCGATATGCCTGGCAAGCACTGGTGGCACCACCGCGTGCCGCTTCGCGGACCTGGTTTTCCCGAATTGCATTGCAGACGCAGACGACCATGTGATGCTCCACCGACAGGCAGTATCGATAGGGCTAATGCGAACTACTCGCAAGCGCTTTTGCGGATGATTCGCAATATTGATGCGTTTCGGGTTGATGATCTTCACCCCGTTCGGTCTGAGTAGCCCCATAGGGGAATAGCGATAGGGCGTATCGAAGGGTACGCGCTACCGCGTTCCAAGGTGCTTCGATACGAGCCCGCGATACGGCCTTAGGCCTACTCGGTCTCTACTCAGCACGAACGGATAGAAGTGAACGTCTCAGGCCAGCACGTCTTCAGCCCCCATTAGGTTGGGGAAGAAGCCCTCATGCACCATACGCAGATCGGCGACGGCCACGGTCCAGTCGCCTTCGTCCAGCTCGAAGATGATGCGGTCCTTGATCACGCGGCCGATCGGGTCGGCAGGCACATCGGCGGCATTGGCGGCGACCATGAAGTCGGCCAGGCACGTATCGCAGACCGTGACGACATAGACGCCCTGATCTTCGCCGAACAGGCTGCCGGCAATGCCGAACGGTTGCGGTTCGTTGACCAACACGCCCAGGTTCGACGCCAGTGCCATTTCGGCGAGCGTGACGGCGAGCCCGCCATCGGACACGTCGTGGCAGGCGGTGATCGCGCCGTTCAGGATCTGCGCGCGGACGAAGTCACCGGTGCGGCGTTCGGCGGTGAGATCGACCGGCGGTGGTGGGCCTTCCTCACGGCCGTGCAATTCGCGCAGCCACAGCGACTGGCCGAGATCGCCGCCGCGCTCGCCGATCGCCAGCACGGTATCGCCGGCGCCCTTGAACGCGATCGTGCAGCTCTTCGACCAATCGGCGAGCAGCCCGAGCCCGCCGATCGCCGGCGTCGGCAGGATCGCCGAGCCGCCGCCGGTTGCCTTGCTTTCATTGTACAGGCTGACGTTGCCCGACACGATCGGGAAGTCGAGCGCGATGCAAGCTTCGCTCATGCCCTCCAGGCAGCCGACGATCTGGCCCATGATCTCGGGCCGCTGCGGATTGGCGAAGTTGAGGCAGTTGGTCACGGCAAGCGGCGTCGCGCCGACTGCCGTGAGGTTGCGCCATGCCTCGGCGATCGCTTGACGCCCGCCTTCGACCGGATCGGCGAAGCAGTAACGCGGCGTGCAGTCCGTGGTCATCGCCAGACCCTTGGGCGTGCCGTGGACACGGACCACCGCGGCATCGCCGCCTGGACGCTGCACCGTGTCGCCGCCGACCATGTGATCATATTGCTCCCAGATCCAGCGGCGGCTGGCGATATCGGGCGAGCCCATCAACGTGACGAGATCGGCCGCCGGATCACTGCTTTCCGGCACGTCGACCAGATCCGCGGGCTTGGGGGTGGGGAGGTGCGGACGGTCGTACAGCGGCGCGTCATCGGCGAGCGGCCCGAGCGGAATGTCGGCGACGACGTCGCCTTTCCACGTCAGCACCATGCGGCCCGTATCGGTAACATGACCGATCACCGCGAAGTCCAGTTCCCACTTGCGGAAGATGGCTTCGGCGAAATCCTCGCGGCCGGGCTTCAGCACCATGAGCATGCGCTCCTGGCTTTCGCTGAGCATCATCTCGTACGGGGTCATGCCCGTCTCACGCTGTGGCACGTCGTCCATCACCAGCTCGATGCCGACCCCGCCCTTGCTGGCCATCTCGACGCTCGACGAGGTCAGGCCGGCCGCGCCCATGTCCTGGATCGCGACGATCGCATCGGAGGCCATCAGTTCGAGACACGCCTCGATTAGCAGTTTCTCGGTAAACGGATCGCCGACCTGCACGGTCGGGCGCTTCTCGTCCGAATCCTCGCCGAAATCCGCCGAGGCCATCGTTGCGCCGTGGATGCCGTCGCGCCCGGTCTTGCTACCGACATAGACGATCGAATTGCCGATACCGCTGGCGGCTGAATAGAATATCTTTTCCTGCTCGGCGACGCCGACGGTCATCGCATTGACCAGGATGTTGCCGTCATAGGCCGGGTGGAAATTCACCTCGCCACCGACCGTCGGCACGCCGACGCAATTGCCGTAGCCGCCGATGCCGTGGACGACGCCCGCGATCAGGTGCCGCATCTTGGGGTGGTCGGGCGATCCGAAGCGCAGCGCGTTGAGATTGGCAACCGGCCGTGCGCCCATCGTGAACACGTCGCGCAGGATGCCGCCGACCCCCGTCGCCGCGCCCTGATAGGGCTCGATGTACGACGGGTGGTTGTGGCTCTCCATCTTGAAGATCGCCGCCTGGCCGTCGCCGATATCGACCACGCCGGCATTTTCGCCAGGGCCACAGATCACTTGCGGGCCTTCGGTCGGCAGCTTCTTCAGGTGGATGCGCGAGCTTTTGTAGCTGCAATGCTCCGACCACATGACCGAGAAGATGCCGAGTTCGGTGATGTTCGGCTCGCGCCCCAGTGCCGCGAGCACGCGATCATATTCTTCCGGGGACAAGCCGTGTTCGGCGACGATCTGCGGGGTGATGGCGGTCATGTCCCGGGCTTTAGCGGGGCAGGTCGCCCGCGTCACCCCGGAGTTGTTCGAGTGGCGCAGCGGCGCGCCTCACCCCTGCTTGGCCAACCAATCCTCAAGCCACTTGATCGTGTAATCGCCGGCCTGGAAGTCGGGATCGTCGAGCAGCGCCTGGTGCAACGGGATCGTCGTCGTCGGTCCTTCGATGACGAACTCTTCGAGCGCGCGCCGCAGCCGCCGCAGCGCGCCGTTGCGAGTGGTGCCGTAGACGATCAGCTTGGCGATCATCGAATCATAGTAAGGCGGCACGCGGTACCCGGTGTAGAGGCCGCTATCGACGCGGACGTGCATGCCGCCCGGCGCATGGAACATCGTCACCAATCCGGGCGAGGGGGCGAAGGTGCGTGGGTCTTCTGCATTGATGCGGCACTCGATCGCGTGGCCACGGAACACCACGTCCTGCTGGCGCAGCGTCAGCGGGCGCCCTTCGGCGATCTGGATCTGCTCGCGCACCAAATCGAGTCCGGTAATCATCTCGGTGACGGGATGCTCGACCTGCAGCCGCGTGTTCATCTCGATGAAGTAGAATTCGCCGTCTTCCCACAGGAATTCGATCGTGCCCGCACCGCGATAGGCCATGTCGGCCATCGCCTTGCTGCAGATCGCGCCCATGCGGTTGCGGTCTTCCTCGCCGAGCACGGGGGAGGGGGCTTCCTCGAGCACTTTCTGGTGGCGACGCTGCAGGCTGCAATCGCGCTCGCCGAGATGGATCGCATTGCCGTTCCCGTCGCCGAACACCTGAAATTCGATGTGCCGCGGGTTGCCGAGATACTTTTCCATGTACACGGTGGCATCGCCGAACGCGGCCTTGGCCTCGCTGCCGGCCTGGCTCATCAAAGTCTCGAGCTGGTCCTCGGACGTGCAGACCTTCATGCCGCGACCGCCGCCGCCCGACGCCGCCTTGATGATCACCGGATAGCCGATACGCGCGGCGATTTCCTTGGCTTCGGTAATGTCGCTGATCGCACCGTCCGAGCCCGGGACGAGCGGCAGGCCGAGCCGGCCGGCGGTGCGCTTGGCCTCGACCTTGTCGCCCATCGTGACGATATGTTCGGGCTTGGGGCCGACGAAGATGATGCCGTGGGCCTCGACGATCTCGGCGAACTTGGCGTTTTCGCTCAGGAAGCCATAGCCCGGGTGGATCGCATCGGCGCCACTGATTTCCGCCGCCGAAATGATGTTGGCGATGTTGAGATAGCTTTCCGCCGCCGCCGGCGGGCCGATGCAGATCGCCTGGTCGGCCAGCCGCACGTGCATCGCATCGGCATCCGCCGTGCTGTGCACCGCGACCGTCTCGATGCCCATTTCGTGGCACGCGCGGTGAATGCGGAGCGCAATCTCTCCGCGATTGGCGATCAGCAGTTTCTTGATCTTGGGCATAAGGGTTACGCGACCACCACGAGCGGCTGGTCGAACTCGACCGGCTGCTTGTCCTGCACGAGGATCGCGGTGACGGTGCCGGCGCTGGGCGCGAGGATCGGGTTCATCACCTTCATGGCTTCCACGATCAGCAAGGTGTCGCCGGCAGCGACCTTGTCGCCGATCGAGACGAACGGCTTGGCAGTCGGGTCGGACGAGAGATAGGCGGTGCCCACCATCGGCGACTTGACGGCGTCGGTCGGGATCGCTGCCGGAACGGGATCGTTGGCGACGGGCGTGCTGGTGCCCGCGAGCGGCGTCGGCGCAGGCGCGTAGTGGACCGGCGCAGCGACCGGTGCCGCAGCGGGCGCCTTGCGCGCGATGCGGATCTTGCGCCCGCCATCCTCGACCTCGATCTCGGTCAGGCTGGTATCGTCGAGCAGTTGCGCGAGTTGACGGACGAGATCGACATCGATCCGCATCGCATCGGTTTCATTGGTATCGGTCATTCGACCTGTTCTCCCTGTTTGCGCCGCCTCCTGTCAGAGACGCGCAGCCGCTTCAAGCGCAAGCACGTAGGAAAGCGCGCCGAAGCCGGCGATGGTTCCGCGCGCAGCCTTGCTGACCAGGCTGCGGTGGCGGAAGCTTTCGCGTGCATGCGGGTTGGATAGGTGCACCTCGATCACCGGCGTGGTGATCGCCTTCATCGCATCGAGAATCGCGACCGACGTGTGCGTATAGGCGCCTGCATTCAGGATCACCGCCCGTGCGCCCTCTGCCTGCGCCTCATGCAGCCAATCGACCAGATGGCCCTCGTGATTCGATTGGCGCATGTCGATCCTGAGATCCAGTTCGCGCGCACGATCCTCCAGCATGCCGGCAATGTCGTCGAGCGTATCGTCGCTGTAGATGTCGGGCTCGCGCAGGCCCAGCAGGTTGAGGTTCGGGCCGTTAAGGACGTAGATGGTGTCGGACAAATCGAGCACTTTCGGTTGCGGGTGGCGGCCAGCGCTCCCTATATCTTGCATCCCTTCTACCCGTTTGTGTCGAGTGAAGTCGAGACACGGGTTCCAGGGGCAGGCTTCTCGACGTCGCTCGACGCGAACGGGCGAGGGGCTGGGTCACGCGAAAGGGTTGGAATGCACAGCGACGGAACGGTATCGATCACGGTCAATGGCGAGCACAAGCGTGTCCGCAGCGGCCTGTCCATCGCGCAACTGGCCGCCGAGCTCGGCCTCGTGCCGGAGAAGGTGGCGGTCGAGCGCAACGCCGAGATCGTGCCGCGCTCGACACTGGGCGATGTGATGGTCGAGGATGCCGATGAGTTGGAGATCGTGCATTTCGTCGGCGGCGGCGATCATGCGAGCGCATTGAAGCCGGATAGCTGGACGGTGGCGGGCAAGACCTTCACCTCGCGGCTGATCGTCGGCACGGGCAAGTACAAGGATTTCGCGCAGAATGCGGCCGCCGTCGCCGCCTCGGGTGCGGAGATCGTCACCGTGGCCGTGCGGCGCGTGAACATCAGCGACCGCAACGCGCCGATGCTGACCGACTTCATCGATCCCAAGAAGGTCACCTATCTGCCCAACACGGCCGGCTGCTTCGACGCCGAATCCGCGATCCGCACGCTGCGCCTGGCGCGCGAGGCAGGCGGCTGGGAACTGGTCAAGCTCGAGGTGCTGGGCGAGGCCAAGACGCTGTATCCCGACATGGTCGAGACGCTGCGCGCGTGCGAGATCCTGTCGAACGAAGGCTTCAAGCCGATGGTGTATTGCGTCGACGATCCGATCGCGGCGAAGCGTCTGGAAAATGTCGGTGCCGTGGCGATCATGCCGCTGGGCGCGCCGATCGGCTCGGGGCTGGGCATCCAGAACAAGGTGACGATCCGGCTGATCGTCGAAGGTGCCAGCGTGCCCGTACTGGTCGATGCCGGCGTCGGCACTGCGTCAGACGCGGCGGCGGCAATGGAGCTTGGCTGCGACGGCGTGCTGATGAACACCGCGATTGCCGAAGCCAAGGATCCGATACTGATGGCCGCGGCGATGAAGGCCGGCGTGGAAAGCGGGCGGATGGCCTATCTTGCGGGGCGGATGGGCAAGCGCATGTATGCTGACCCGTCGAGCCCGCTCGCCGGTCTCATCTAAAAGGCATCTTAACGCAGGTTAGGGGAACGCGTGGCCCGCTGATTCGTTTACACTTCAACTGTTCGCGTTGGTGCGACAGTGATCGAAGGATATTGGTCATGGGCGAACTCACCGACAAGATCAAAGGCAATGTCAACGAAGCCATCGGCAAGGTGAAGCAGCACAGCGACGATCCCGCAACGCGCGATGAAGGCGCTGCGCAGGAAGTCGAAGGCAAGGGCGAGCAGGTCAAGGGGAAGATCAAGGGCATGCTCGGCGACGATATCTGATCGCTGCGTCGGATTGAAAAAAAGGCCGTCCTGGGGAACCAGGGCGGCCTTTTTGCTCGTCTTGGCAGGCTGGATTTACGGCGCCGCTGCCGTGGTATAATCCATCGCTTCCAGATCGGCGATCAATCCCGGGCCGCTAGGCTCCCAGCCAAGCTCGGCGCGGGTCCATGCGCTGGATGCCGCCATGTCGAGCCCGGCGAAGATCGCCAGCCAGCCAAGATGTCCCTCTGCCTCCGCAGGCGACAAGGAGATGCTCGGCACGCCCAATCCGGCAGCAACGACCTCCGCGATCTTGCGCCCCGCAATCCCTTCTTCGTCGACAGCATGGTAGCGTGCACCGCGTTGCCCCTTGTCGAGCGCGAGCACATAGAGCTTCGCCACGTCGAGCACGTGCGCCGCCGACCAGCGGTTGGTGCCCTCGCCAATATAGGCGGCAGCACGGCGTTCCCGTGCAATGTCGATGTAAGGGGAGATCAGCCCCTGCTTGACCGTATCATGCACCTGCGGCAACCGCACGACACGGACGTCGACGCCCGCGTCCAGCAACGCATTGCCGGCTCGCTCGGAGGCGATACGCGGATTGGGATGATCCTGGTTGAACAGGTCCTCGCGCGCAAGCTGGCCCGGGCCGGCATCACCAATCCCCACACCCGAGGTGATGATCAGCGGCTTGGCGGTTCCCGTCAGCGGCGCGCCCAAGGCCTCGATCACCCGCCGGTCGTTGTCGCAATTGGCGACGAAGTTGCTGAACGTATGATCGAACGCGGTGTGGATCACGGCATCGGCCTCCGCCGCGCCCGCGCCGAGGCTGCTGGGATCCTCCAGCGTGCCGCGATACACATCTGCGCCCGCCGCGACCAGCGCGGCCGCGCCCGCATCCGATCTTGTCAGGCCCAGCACCTGGTGCCCAGCCGCCAGCAATTCGGGAACGATCCGCGATCCGATGAAGCCGGTCGCACCCGTCAGAAATACACGCATCGAAACTCTCCGTGATTGTTCGAGGCGTCATCTCGGGCTATCTCCGATCCTGTTAAAGTAGTGACTTTATCATGGTATAAAACGTAACAGGACGGCACCGATGGCCAGCAATGCTTTGGGCGTGTTCCTTCGCGATCGGCGATCGCGCATGGATGCAGCGACGTTCGGCTTTGCCGGTGGCCGCCGACGGACGCCCGGCCTGCGCCGCGAGGAGGTTGCGCAACGCGCCAACATCTCGCCCACCTGGTACACCTGGCTCGAGCAAGGCCGGGGCGGGGCGCCTTCCGCCGACGTGCTGAACCGCATTGCCGCCGGTTTGATGCTGACCGAGCCAGAGCGCGAGCATCTCTTCATCCTTGGCCTCGGCCGGCCACCAGAAGCGCAGTACACGGTGGTCGACGAAGTCACGCCGCGGCTGCAACGCGTGCTCGACGCGCTGCCCGTGAGCCCGGCGATCATCAAGACCGCGACGTGGGACGTGGTGGCGTGGAACGCCGCGGCGGCGATGCTGCTGACCGATTACAGCAAGCTGCCACGGGAAGGGCGCAACATCCTGCGCCTGATCTTCTCGAATTCGCCGGTCAAAGTGGCGCAGGCCGATTGGGTCAGCGTGGCGCGCTATGTCGTCGGCGCCTTTCGCGCCGATGCCGCGCGCGCCGGGGCGGGCGCGGAGATCGAGCAATTGGTCGACGAGCTTTCCCGCAGCAGCCCCGAGTTCGCGGCGCTGTGGCGGGAGAACGACGTGGCCCGCCAATCGGAAGGCCTGAAGCGCATCCACCACGCCGAACTCGGGCTGGTCGAGCTGGAATTTTCCGCTTTCTCGATCGACGGGCGGCCCGATCTCGGCATGATCGTCTACAATCCGGCGACCCCGGACACTGCGGAGCGCATCCGCATAGCGATGGCCGCGCGGGGATGAATTCTAGCGTCCCCTGACCGCGCTCAGCGTAGTCCCGGCCGTGATCGCCTCGACATCGGTCTTGAGGTGCAGCAATCGCACGCCCTGCTCCGCCATCGCGCGATCGAGCGCTGGGGCGAAATCGGTGGTCGCTTCTATTGTTTCGGCCCAGCAGCCGTAAGCGCGGGCCAGGGCCGCAAAGTCCGGATTGTGCAATTTGGTGCCGGTGATGCGGCCTGGAAATTCTCTTTCTTGGTGCATACGGATGGTGCCGTACCAGCCATTGTCGATCACCAGGACCAGCATGTCGACACCCTGGGCGACGGCGGTGGCGAGTTCCTGGCCGTTCATCAAGAAGCAGCCGTCGCCAGCCAAGGCCACGACGGTGCGGTCGGGCTGGCGTAGCGCGGCGGCGATCGCGGCGGGGAGGCCGTAGCCCATCGCGCCGGCGGTCGGGGCCAGTTGGGTGCCATAGCCGCCATAGCGCCAGTAACGGTGCCACCAGCCGCTGTAATTGCCGGCGCCATTGCAGATGATGGTGTCGTCCGGCAGCCGCTCGCGCATCGTCGCCACGCAGGGGCCGAGATCCAACGCCAGGTCGCGCGGTGCGGAGGTGGACCAGGCGAGATAGTCGGCATGCGCCTCGGCACCGGCGGCGATCGCCGGTTGGTCGGCGGCCAACATTTCCATCAGATTGGCGAAACGCTCGGGGTCGGCGCAGATCGCCAGATCGGCGCGGTAGGTGCTGTTCAGCTCGGTGGGATCGGGGTGGACGTGGATCAGCGACTGTCCGGGGTGATCCGGCGTGACCAGCGCATAGCCATCGGTGGTCGCTTCGCCCAGCCGCGCGCCCAGCACGAGGATCAGGTCGGCATGCCGCACGCGCGCCGCCAGCTTTGGGTTGGGGCCATAGCCGAGATTGCCGGCATAGACCGGGCAGTCATTGCCCACCGCATCCTGCCGCCGAAACGCCGCGACCAGCGGCACGCCGGTGGCGACGCCGAACGCCTCGACGATCTCGGCGGTATTGCCGTTCCAGCCCGCACCGCCGATGATCGCCACGGGGCGCCTGGCCGCGCGCAGCATGTCGTTGGCGGTGCTGGCCGCCTCGATCAGCGCATCCTGCTCGACGCGGTTGACGCGCGGGCGGTCCAGCGCCTCGGCCACATCAAGCAACATATCCTCCGGCAGGGCCAGCACCACCGGGCCCGGGCGGCCGTTCATCGCCGTGGCATAGGCACGCGCGACATATTCCGGGATGCGCGCGGCATCGTCGATCTTCGCGGCCCATTTGCAGAGCGGCGCGAACATCGCGGGAAAATCGACTTCCTGGAAGCCTTCGCGGTCCTTCATGCCGCGGTCGACATCGCCGATGAACAGGATCATCGGCTGGCTGTCCTGCATCGCGACATGGACGCCGATCGACGCATTGGTCGCGCCCGGGCCGCGCGTGACGAAGGCAATGCCGGGACGGCCGGTCAGCGCACCATCGGCGCAGGCCATGAGGCCGACCCCGCCCTCCTGCCGGCAGACGACGAGATCGATGGCCGGCGTGTCATGCAGCGCATCCAGCACGGCGAGGAAGCTTTCGCCGGGGACGGTGAAGATGCGGTCGCAACCCTGGGCGACCAATTGATCGACCAGGATGCGGCCGCCGGTACGATTGATGTTCATGCACCAAGTCTAACGCGACGGCGCCAGCTTGGGTAGAGCGCGGTAAGTGTCGATAAAACTTACAATCGACACAGAGGCGTTTCGGCCATTAACCAATCGCGGCGGCAGAAATGCGCCGCTGCTAAGAAGTGGCACGCCGCCTGCATAGTAACCGGCAGCCGAGCGTTTCACGCTTCAGCAGGGCGGACCATAAGGCGCTGTTTCCGTGTCGCGCCGGTCCGCCCGCACCCGGCTCCCCAATATCAGGAAGCGGCGCGCACCACGCCTTGATCCACCAGCAGCTGCTGCAGCTCGCCGGATTCGTACATCTCCATCATGATGTCCGAACCGCCGACGAACTCGCCCTTGACGTAAAGCTGCGGGATGGTCGGCCAGTCGGAGAATTCCTTGATCCCCTGGCGCACGCCCTGATCCTGCAGCACGTCGACGCTCTCGAACTCGGCACCCAGGTGATTGAGGATGGCGATCGCGCGGCTGGAAAAGCCGCATTGCGGGAATAACGGACTGCCCTTCATGAACAGCAGGACGTCGCTCTTGGCGACCATATCGGCGATGCGTGCCTGTGCGTCTTCGGTCATGTTCGGCTCCTCATTCGGGAATTGCGGTGGTCAGTTGCAGCGCGTGGAGCACGCCGCCCATGCGGCCGCCGAGCGCGGCATAGACTGCCTGGTGTTGCTTGATGCGGGCTAGCCCACGGAAACTCTCCGACACCACGCGCGCGGCATAATGATCGCCGTCGCCCGCCAGATCGGTGATCACCACCTGCGCGTCGGGAATGCCGCCGACGATCAGCGCCTCGATCTCGCTTGCCGCCATCGCCACGGTCTTATTCCGCCTGCATCAGCTGGCGGCGGGCCTCGACGAACTTGTCGTTGATCGCCTCGCGCACCACGACCTCGTCGATCTCGACGCCCGCCGCGGTCAGATCGCTGACCAGCTTGCGGATCACGTCTTCGTCGCCGGCTTCCTCGAAATCGGCCTGGACGACCGCCTTGGCATAGGCGTCGGTCTCTTCCGCGGTCAGCTTCATCTGTTCCGCGGCCCATTGGCCGAGCAGGCGGTTGCGCCGCGCGGTGACACGAAACTGCATTTCCTCGTCGCGCGCGTACTTCGTCTCGAATGCGCGTTCGCGATCGTCGAACATGGTCATGCGGCTCGTCCCCAGGGTAAATCGATAAGCGATCGAGATAGGGGCGCGGGCCGTGCGGCGCAACCTAAACGCCATGCTAACCGTGGCTTGCGGGATGCAAATGGGGGCTCCCCGCAGCGCTGCTGCGGCTTGCCTGCGCAAAGGCGGAGTGAGATAGGGGCGACAAAATACGGAGAGAGAGAATGCGCAGCATCGACCATTTCATCGCCAGCCACTCTGGCGGTGGCGCTGGGGCGGGGGCACGGACCGGCGACGTGTTCGATCCCAATACCGGGCAGGTGCAGGCGACCGTACAGCTCGGCGACCAGGCATTGCTCGACCAGGCGGTGGCCGCTGCTCTCAAGGCGCAGCCGGGCTGGGCCGCAACCAATCCGCAGCGCCGCGCCCGCGTGATTTTCAATTTCAAGGCGCTGGTCGAGGCGCATATGGACGAGCTGGCGCACCTGCTCAGCTCCGAACACGGCAAGGTGATCGCCGACAGCAAGGGCGATATCCAGCGCGGGCTGGAAGTGATCGAGTTCTGCTGCGGCATCCCGCACGTGTTGAAGGGCGAATATACCCAGGGCGCGGGTCCGGGGATCGACGTCTATTCGATGCGCCAGCCGCTCGGCATTGGTGCCGGGATCACGCCGTTCAACTTCCCCGGCATGATTCCGTTGTGGATGTCGGGCGTGGCGATCGCCACCGGCAACGCCTTCATCCTGAAGCCGTCGGAGCGCGACCCGTCGGTGCCGGTGCGGCTGGCGGAATTGTTCATCGAGGCGGGGCTTCCCGAGGGCGTCCTGCAGGTGGTGCACGGCGACAAGGAGATGGTCGACGCGATCCTGGATCATCCGGCGATCAGCGCGGTCAGCTTCGTCGGCTCGTCCGACATCGCGCATTATGTCTATCGTCGCGGTGTCGCGGCGGGCAAGCGCGTGCAGGCGATGGGCGGGGCGAAGAACCACGGCATCGTCATGCCGGACGCCGATCTCGACCAAGTCGTCGCCGATCTGTCGGGTGCCGCCTTCGGCTCGGCCGGCGAGCGCTGCATGGCGCTGCCGGTGGTCGTGCCGGTGGGCGAGAAGACCGCGATCGCCCTGCGCGAGAAGCTGCTGCCCGCGATCGCAGCACTTCGTGTGGGGGTCAGCACCGACAATGACGCGCATTATGGCCCGGTGGTCAACGCCGCGCACAAGGCGCGCGTCGAAGGCTGGATCCAGAAGGGCGTCGACGAAGGCGCCGAACTGGTCGTCGATGGTCGCGGCTTCGAGCTGCAGGGGCATGAGAAGGGCTTCTTCATTGGCCCGTCGCTGTTCGACCATGTCACGACCGACATGGAGAGCTACAAGGAGGAGATTTTCGGCCCCGTGCTGCAGATCGTCCGGGCGGACGATTTCGAGCATGCCGTGCGCCTGCCCAGCGAGCATCAATATGGCAATGGCGTGGCGATCTTCACGCGCAACGGGCATGCGGCGCGTGAGTTTGCGGCGCGTGTCAATGTCGGCATGGTCGGCATCAACGTGCCGATCCCGGTGCCGGTGGCTTACCACACCTTTGGTGGGTGGAAGCGCTCGGCCTTTGGCGACACCAACCAGCACGGCATGGAAGGCGTGAAGTTCTGGACCAAGGTCAAGACGATCACGCAGCGCTGGCCGGATGGTGGCGTTGGGGATGGGGCCAATGCGTTTGTCATTCCGACGATGGGGTGAGGGGGGTGGTTGTTTTTTACCACGTCATCCTGGACTTGATCCAGGATCCAGAGCGGCGGGCGGGGGCGTTTGTGGCTCTGGATCCTGACTTTCGTCAGGATGACGGGGTTGGTGGGCGGCTGGGTTTTTGGCATTCTGACGTTCGTCAGGATGACGGTGTGGGGAGTGGGGGGAAGGCTAGGTCTTCGGCTAGGTCGCGCCAGGTGGGCTTCTCGGATTCGATCAGGTCCAGCTTCCATGCGCGGCGCCAGACCTTTAGTTGCTTTTCGCGGGTGATCGCTGCTTCCATCGTGTCGGCCATCTGGAACCAGACCAGGCGTTTGACGCCATGTCGTTTGGTGAAGCCGTCTAGCGTGCCCTCGCGGTGTTGAACGATGCGTGCCATCAGGTTGGACGTGACCCCGACATAAAGCGTGCCGTTGCGGGCGCTCGCCATTATGTAGATCGCCGGCTCACGTTGCACCCTACGTCTCCCGTTGTCCTGACGAACGTCAGGATCCAGAGTCACGATGGGCATTGCCAGCGGCTCTGGATCCCGGATCAAGTCCGGGATGACGAATACGGAAAGACTTTCCAATGACCAACCAGTTCGACCTTACCGACGACCAGCGCGAGATCCAGGATCTGGCGCGGCGGTTCACTGCCGATCGCATCACGCCGCATGCCGCGGAATGGGACGAGCACCACATCTTTCCGCGCGATACGATCCGTGCGGCGGCGGAACTCGGCTTCGCCTCGATCTACGTGTCGGAGGAGAGCGGCGGGATCAATCTCGGGCGGCTGGAGGCGGCGCTGATCATGGAGCAGATGGCCTATGGTTGTCCCTCGACCTCGGCGTTCATCAGCATCCACAACATGGCCAGCTGGATGATCGACCGGTTCGGCGCGCAGCCGGTGAAGGACAAATATCTGCCCGATCTGGTGACGATGGACCGGATCGCGAGCTATTGCCTGACCGAACCCGGTTCGGGATCGGACGCCGCGGCGCTCAAGACCAAGGCGGTGAAGGATGGCGACGACTGGATCGTCAGCGGCACCAAGCAGTTCATCAGCGGCGCCGGCGAGAACGAAGTCTATGTCACGATGGTCCGCACCGGCGAGGAAGGCCCCAAGGGCATTTCCTGCCTGGTGATCGAGAAGGACATGCCCGGCGTCAGCTTCGGCGCGAACGAGAAGAAGCTCGGCTGGCATTCGCAGCCGACGCGGCAGGTGATGTTCGATGCGGTGCGCGTGCCGGGCGAGAACCTGGTCGGCGGGCTGGGCGAGGGCTTCCGCATCGCGATGATGGGGCTGGACGGCGGGCGGCTCAATATCGGCGCCTGTTCGCTGGGCGGTGCGCAGCGCTGCATCGACGAAGCGGTACGCTACACCAAGGATCGCAAGCAGTTCGGCCAGGCGGTGGCGGATTTCCAGAACACGCAGTTCATGCTCGCCGACATGGCGACCGAGCTCGAGGCGGCGCGTGCCTTGCTGTATATCGCGGCGGCCAAGGTGACCGCGAATGCGCCCGACAAGACCAAGTTCGCGGCGATGGCCAAGCGGCTTGCCACCGATACCGGCTCCAGCGTCGTCGATCGTGCGCTGCAACTGCATGGCGGGTACGGCTATCTGCAGGATTATCCGATCGAGCGCTTCTGGCGCGACCTGCGCGTGCATTCGATCCTGGAGGGCACCAACCAGGTGATGCGGATGATCGTCGGGCGGGAGATGACGCGGCAATGATGTCGGCATGCAACCGTGTTCCTGCGAACGCAGGAACCCAGAGCCCCGAGGCATACCTTTGTTACCCTGGGCTCCTGCCTGCGCAGGAGCACGGAATGTGACGCAGGACGTTCTCACCACCACCGAAGGCGCGCTCGGCCGCATCAGGCTCAACCGGCCCAAGGCGCTCCACGCGCTCAATACCGGCATGTGCACGGCGATGCTGGCCGCGCTCGACGGCTGGGCGACCGACCCGGCGATCGAGGCGATCCTGATCAATCACGCGGACGGCCGCGGCTTCTGCGCGGGCGGCGACATCCGCATGCTGGCCGAATCCGGCGCGGCGGACGGCGTGGAGGCGCGCGCCTTCTTCCACGTCGAATACCGGCTCAACCACCGCCTGTTCAGCTATGCCAAGCCGACGGTGGCGTTCATGGACGGGATCACGATGGGCGGCGGTGTCGGGCTGTCGCTACCGTGCGATTTCCGTGTCGCGACGGAGAATACCAAGTTCGCCATGCCCGAGACGGGGATCGGGCTGTTCCCCGATGTCGGCGGCGGCTGGTATCTCTCGCGGCTGTCGGGGCGCACCGGACAGTATCTCGCGCTGACCGGGCACCGGCTGGACGGCGCCGAGTGTCTCGCGCTGGGCCTGGCCACGCACTATCTCGCCAGCGAGGCGCTGGCGGAGGCGAAGCGGCGCATCGCGGCCGATCCGCAGGCCATTGCCGCGATCCTGGACGCGCTCGCCACGCCGACGCCCGATGCGCGGATCCTCGCGCAGCGTGACGCGATCGACCTCTTGTTTGCTTCGGACGAGCTGGAGGTAATCTACCGGGTGCTGGAGGCGGATGGCGGTGAATGGGCCGGGCAGCAGCTCGCCACGCTGCGCACCAAATCGCCGCAGACGATGAAAGTGTCGCTGCGCCTGCTCCACGAGGGGCGCCAGATGGCGACGTTCGAGGATGAGATGCGGCAGGAATATGCGGTCGGCGCGCATGTCGTGCAGCGGCACGATTTCATCGAAGGCGTGCGCGCGGTGATCGTCGACAAGGACAATGCACCGCGCTGGCAGCCGGCGACGCCGGAGGGCGTGACCGACCATGTGATCGACCAGATTTTCGCCCCGCTGCCGGACGGCGAGGCGTGGACGCCCCATTGATCCGTCATCCTGACGATGGTCGGGATCCAGAGCGGTGAACGTTGACGTTCGTGGCTCTGGATCCCGGATCGAGGCCGGGATGACGAAGAAGGAGAAGACGATGCCGACCTACGAAACCATCCTCGTCGAACAGCGCGGGCCCGTCACGCTGATCACGCTCAACCGGCCGCAGGCGCTCAACGCGCTGAACGGGCAGGTGCTGGCCGATCTGCTTGCCGCGCTGGCCGTCTATGATGCCGACGAAAGCCAGGGCTGCGCGGTGCTCACTGGCAGCGAAAAGGCCTTTGCCGCCGGCGCCGACATCAAGGAGATGCAGGCGCAGGGCTTTGCCGAGATGTACGGCAGCAACCATTTCTCGGGCTACGAGACGCTGACCCGCACGCGCAAGCCGATCATCGCCGCGGTCGCCGGCTATGCGCTGGGTGGCGGTTGCGAGCTGGCGATGATGTGCGATTTCATCCTCGCGGCCGACAGCGCGAAGTTCGGGCAGCCCGAGATCAAGCTGGCGGTGTCGCCCGGCATGGGCGGATCGCAGCGGCTGACCCGCGCGGTGGGCAAGGCCAAGGCGATGGAGATGTGCCTGACCGGGCGCATGATGGACGCCGCCGAAGCGGAGCGTGCTGGTCTCGTCAGCCGCGTGATCCCCGCCGCGGAATTGATCGAGGAGGCAGTGAAGACCGCCACAACGATCGCCGGCATGGCACCGCTCGCGGTCAAGGCGAACAAGGAAATGGTCGACGCGGCGTTTGAGACCGGCCTGACCATGGGCGTGCAGTTCGAGCGCCGATTGTTCCACGGGCTGTTTGGCACTGCCGACCAGAAGGAAGGCATGGCCGCCTTTGTCGAGAAGCGGTCGGGGGCATGGACGGGGAAGTAGCTTACCAGAGTAATCGTCATCCCGGGCTCGACGCGGGATTCAGAGCCGGCAGCACAGCGCGCGCGGCCCTGGATCCCGGCTCGAGGCCGGGATGACGAAGAGGATTAGGAGAGAGAAATGGCACGCGTCGCATTCATCGGTCTGGGTAATATGGGCGGCGGCATGGCTGCGAACCTCGCAAAGAAGGGACATGACGTCCGCGCCTTCGATCTCTCGCCCGAGGCGCTCGCCAAGGCCGAGAAAGCGGGCTGCCTGGCCGCTGCCAGCGCCGCCGAAGCCTTGGACGGCGCCGAGGCCGTCATCACCATGCTGCCCGCCGGCAGCCATGTCGAAACGGTCTATGCCGACGCGGTCTTCGCCGCCGCACCGGTCAGCGCGATCCTGATCGATTGCTCGACGATCGACGTCGCCACGGCCAGGCGCGTCGCCGAAGCGGCGCAGGCCAAGGGGTTCACGATGGTCGACGCGCCCGTTTCGGGCGGTATCGCCGCGGCCAGTGCCGGCACGCTGACCTTCATGGTCGGCGGCAGCGCGGAAGGGTTCGAGCGCGCGCAGCCGTTCCTGGCCGATATGGGCAAGGCAGTGATCCATGCCGGCGTCGGCGGCAGCGGACAGGCAGCCAAGATCGTCAACAACATGCTCCTGGGCGTCACCATGGTCGGCACGTGCGAGGCGTTCCTGCTGGCCCAGAAATTGGGGCTCGATCCGCAAAAGTTCTTCGACATTTCCAGCGTATCGTCTGGCCAGAGCTGGTCGATGACGTCCTATGCGCCGCTGGCCGGTGTCGGCCCCGACACGCCGGCCGACCACGATTATCAGGGCGGCTTCGCCACCGCGCTGATGCTGAAGGACCTGCGGCTGGCGATGGAAGCCGCATCCGGTGCCGATGCGGACACCCCGATGGGCGCCAAGGCGGCGGAATTGTACGAGCGGTTCAACGCGCAAGGGCAGGGCGGCACCGACTTTTCGGGCATCATCCGGATGCTGGATGAGAGGCATTCTGGATCTTGACCTCGCGCGCCCCGGAATTGGTCGGCGGCTATCCGGCACGAGCATGATTCGTCATCCCGGCGCAGCTAAGCAAGCCGGTATGGATCCCCGCCTGCGCGGACATGACGAGGTGGACCATGTCCAAGCGGTACGATCACCGCCTTGGCGCGGGGTCCACCCAGCGGCTGGCGATGCGGATAGTGGATCGAGAGCATAGTTGTGCGGCACGTTGGACCCCGGAACAGGTCCGGGGTGACGGTCTGGTGATGCCTTCCTGCTGTCCTACAAGCATCAAACCCGCTAATCCGCGGCGTCGGTGCACCGCAGCGGACACCGGCAATGTTGAAAAGTTCCCGCGGCTCAACATATTCAACATTCGCGCTGCATTGGCGCACGGGAGGGGAATATGGCCGTCACCGGCGCTGATGATCTTGCGGGTCTGCCCGGCGACCCGCCGACCGCCGCCTGCCCGGCGCCGAGCCGCAAGGAAATCCAGCTCGTCATCAGTGCCTCGTCGCTCGGCACCGTGTTCGAATGGTATGATTTCTTCATCTACGGCACGCTGGCGGCATCGGGCATCATCGGTCGCACTTTCTTCCCTGGCGGCTCGGAATTGCTGCAGACGCTGTTCGCCTGGGCCGGCTTTGCGGTCGGGTTCGGCTTCCGCCCGCTGGGCGCCGTGCTGTTCGGCTTTCTCGGCGATCGGTGGGGGCGGAAATACACTTTCCTCGTCACGATCACGCTGATGGGCATCGCCACTGCCGGCATGGGGCTGGTGCCCTCGGCCGCCTCGATCGGCGTCGCCGCACCGCTGATCCTGATCCTTCTGCGCATCCTGCAGGGCCTGGCGCTGGGCGGCGAATATGGCGGCGCGGCGATCTACGTCGCGGAGCATTCCCCGCCCGGCCGATCGGGCTATTTCACCAGCTTCATCCAGGCCAGCGTGGTCGGGGGCTTTATCCTCAGCCTGGTCGTGGTGCTTTCCACCAAGGCGGTGTTGCCGACCGACATCTGGGACGATTGGGGCTGGCGCCTGCCGTTCCTGTTCTCGCTGCTGCTGCTCGCCGTATCGCTCTACATGCGGCTGAAACTGTCCGAGAGCCCGGTGTTCAAATCGATGAAGGAAGCGGGCGAAACCGCGCGCAATCCCTTCACCGAAAGCTTCACCTATCCCGGCAACCTCAAGCGCCTATTCGTGGCGCTGTTCGGCATCGCCGCCGGGCTGACCGTGATCTGGTACACCGCGATGTTCACCGTTCTGTCGTTCCTGCAGACGACGATGCGCGTGGAGGAAACCGCCGCGCAATTGATCGTCGGGGTGGGGGCGGCATCGGGATTGTTCTGGTTCGTGTTCTTCGGCCGCCTGTCGGACCGGATCGGGCGCAAGAAGCCGATCGTGGTCGGCTATGCCGCGACCTTGCTGCTGCTGTTCCCGGTATTCTGGGTGATGGGCAGCGCCGCCAACCCAGGGCTGTCCGCCGCCGCGCGCCGCGCACCGGTGATCGTCTCTGGGCCTTCCTGCGCCTATGATCCGTTCGCCGCCCAGCAGGTCGACCAATGCGGCAAGCTGCTCGACTATTTTTCCAAGAAGGGCGTCGAATATACCAAGGAGCACACGCCGGCGACGGTCGTCAGGATCGGCGGCGAGGGCGTGGCGGACATGACGCCGGCCGGCCTCGACAAGGCATTGGTCGCGGCGGGCTACAATCTGGACAAGGTCGTGCCGCCGGCCGGCAATATCGTCGTCATCCTGTTCTCCATCCTGGTCTTGGGTGCGTTATCCGGCGTCACCTATGGCCCGGTGGCGGCGCTGCTGGCGGAGATGTTCCCGCCGCGCATCCGCTACAGCTCGATGTCGATCCCCTATCATATCGGCACCGGCTATTTCGGCGGGTTCTTGCCGTTCATCAGCCAGTACATCGTCGCGCGCAGCGGCGATCCCTATGCCGGTCTGTGGTACACGTGGTGCGTGGTGGCGATGGCCTTGGTGGTGACGGTGATCGGCCTGCAGGAGCCCAAGCACGTGCCGCCCGCCGCCGCCTGACCAATCGCGGACCTTGTGCGCGCAGGGCGGCGGGCATACGGCAGCCGACGTGATTGACATTAGCGCTCCCCTCCGCCTCCGCCTCGACACCCAGGCCCTGATCGACAATTGGCGCACGCTGGACCGGATGAGCGGCACCGCCGCATGCGGCGCGGCGGTGAAGGCCAACGGCTATGGCCTGGGCGCCATCGAGGTGGCCGAGCGCCTCGCCGGCGCCGGCTGCCGCGACTTCTTCGTCGCCAATTGGGCCGAGGCCCAGGCGCTGGCACCGATCGGCCTGCCGGTATCGGTGCTGCACGGCGTGCGCGCGGAGGACATGCCGGCCGCCTTGTCCGGCTTCGCCCGCCCCGTGCTCAACACTGCGCAACAAGTGGCGCGCTGGAAGGCAGCGGGCGGGGGCGCGTGCGACGTGATGATCGATACGGGCATGAACCGGCTGGGCTTGTCGGTCGATGAACTCGATCTGCTGGCGGGGCTGCAGATCGAAACGCTGATGAGCCATCTGGCTTGTGCGGATGAAGACAGCCCGATGAACGAGCGCCAGCGGGTGGCGTTTGCGGTGCTGGCGGGACGGACGGGAGCGCGGCGGATGAGCTTGGCTAATTCGGCTGGGATTGCGCTGGGAAGCGACTATCATTTCGATCTGACACGGCCGGGACTAGCGCTGTATGGCGGCGTACCGCGGAGTGAGTTCAAGGGCACCGTTCGCCAAGTGGTCGCGCCCGAAGCGCAGCTGCTCCAGCGGCGGCGTGTCGCGGCGGGGGCGACGGTAGGATATGGCGCCACCTGGTGCGCGGATCAGCACGCCGAGGTTGCGATTATCAACCTTGGTTATGCCGACGGCTATTTTCGCAGCTTTTCGGATCGGGGCAGTGCCTGCTTTGGCAGCACCATGCTTCCCGTCATCGGTCGAGTGTCGATGGATCTCGTCGCACTTGATGTATCGGCCGCAGCCACGCTCGGGGAGGGTGATTGGATCGCGATTGACTTCGGATTGCCCGAAGCGTCGGCCCAATCTGGAATGAGCGAGTATGAATTACTAACCAGCCTGAGCGCCCGCTTCGCGCGCTACTGGGGGTAAAGCGCCTACGAACTCCGCTGTCGGAATCGCTGACTGGATGTAGTTTATTGTGCGCAAAAATGGGGCGAGGCCACAGCCTCGCCCCCACAAGCTTATTGCGCCCGGTTAGAACTTTCCACGGAAGCCCGCGAAGAAGTTGCGACCGCGAGCATTGAAGATACCTGACGAACTCGTCGCAGCGCTCGCACCCAATGGTGGGATTCGATTGGTCAGGTTGTCAACGCCAGCAAAGAAGTTGAAACCATCGCCATCACCATCGCCACTGACCTTAAAGTCGAAGCGAATGCTGTGATACAGGACGCTCGGATAATATGGGATGTCGAATACGTCGGCGTTGAGCGGCGGCTGGCCGTTGAGCGGGTTCAGGTTCTCGTACGTCGTCGCCGCCGTTGGCCCGAGCACCAGCTGTGGGCTGATGTAGCGCATCGTATAGCCGACCGTCAGCGGTCCGAAGCCGACATCCACCAGCCAGCGGAACTCGTTCTTTGGATCGCCTACCTCGGTTAGAAGCCGGTTTTCGAGGTTAGGATTGGTCGCGTCTTCGAAATTGCTGTTCTGGAAGATGTGCGACAGGTTCAGGCGCGTATCGAGCCGGATGTTGTCGGTCAGGTTGGTGCGATACGCCGCTTCGATATCCAGGCCGCGACGAACACGGCTCGCAAAGTTCTGCGGGCCCTGAACAACGGTGTAGTTCAGGATCTGGCCAGGGAGTTCGCCCGCAGCACCGGCACCACCGGTGAGGTTGCGACTGAACGTGGCGCAAAGTGGGCTGCTTAGTGAAACCGAGTCATAGCAGGCATCCACGATCTGCTGCGCCGTAAGCGAAACGATCACGTTCTTGACCTTGATGTCGAAATAGTCGGCACTGAGGGAGAAGCCCGGCAGGAACCTTGGCGTGATGACGGCGCCGAGCGTGTAGGAGTCCGACGATTCCTCGATCAGGTTTGGGTTGCTGCCGCTGATGACGCCGAGCGAGTAACCCGCCGGTGCAATGTTCGCAAGCTGTGCCGCGGAGAGCTGCGACGCGCAATTCGTGCCGCGATTCGGATTGTTGCCGATCGCATTGACGTTGCACGGATCGACAAAGCTGTTCGCGAAGTTGTTTACGTTCGGGAAGCCATTTTCCGACACGTTCGGCGCCCGCACAGCGCGAGCGTAATTGCCACGGAATCGGATATCCCGGATCGGTGCCCATTCGACACCACCATTGTAGGTGTAAACCGTACCGACCGCACTGTTATAGTCGGAGATGCGGCCGGCGCCGGTTACCGTCAGTTCCTCGAAGAACGGCGTATCGCGGAGGATGGGGAACTGAAGTTCACCGAATGCTTCCTTCACCTTCGTCGCGCCAGGCGCGGCATCGCCCAGGAACACGTTGTTCGAGATGCCATTGTCGGCGGCGTCATCACTGTCGTTGAACGCCTTTTCACGACGATATTCACCGCCGACCACGAAGCGGACCGGCCCGCCTGGTAACGAGAACAACTGGCTGGAGTCGCCCGAGACGAAGCCCTGGAAATCGAGCTGATCGATCGAAGAGCGATTGTGGGCAACGTAGCTGAAGTATGAGATCGCTGCCTGGTTATTGGGTGCGCCGAACGCGTTGTACGGAACGCAGGCGGCGATGTCCGTCGCCAGCGCCGCCGCCGAGCCGCTGAACGCCGCCAGCCCGGTAGCTGCGGCTGGGTCAAATTGCGAGCGGCACTGGATCGCACCGGTGACCGGGTTGCGGCCGGCGTCCAGCGAAAGGAGGAAACGCTGACGGTTTACATAACCGGTCAGCTCGTCGGTCTCCTTGAACTTGCCGTAGTTCGCCGAAAATTCGTAATGCCAGTCGTCGTTGAAATCACCGCGGACGCCACCAACGAACCTGTAGGTCTCCCGGTCGAAATATTCGTCGCGCGGGCCCAGATCGGTCAGCGTGCGGGCGAAAAGGAAGCGGTAGGTGCCATTTGCGATCGCCAGGTTGCGAGCGGCCAAAGCAGCCGCTCGCGTGGCTTCCTGCGCCGGAGTCGCGCCAGCCTGGCCGGGTGTGTTGTTTACGCACGACACGGCACCGATGGATGTTCCCAGGGGGAAAGTGCAATTGTTCGCAAGGTAACCGCTGGCAATCGTCGCGCGATCTGCCGCATTCAGGAACGGATTGTCGAGCCGCGGATTAAGACGGGCATCGTTGCCCAAGGATGCGGTGGTGTTGTTGAGGAACGTCGGGCCGGCGTTGTTGCCCACGGTCTTGATGCGCGAGTATTTTCCTTCGAAGAACAGATCGAATGCGCGGCTGAACTCATAATGCGCGAGCAGGTTGATGTTGTAGCGTTCGTTGCGTGGGAATAGCGAACCCTGATTGTCCTCGCGTCCGGTCTGGCCATTGCCGCCGATGACGGAGCCGCCAGGGCCCGTGCCGACGCGCGTGCCGGTCAGCGGGGTAAGGCGGCCACCTGGCGTGAAGAGGAAAGAGCAAGTGTAGGCAGTGCCCGCCGTATTGGGGGCACCATTGTTGGCGAGCGTACCAGTGCCGCATGCTCCGGAGCCATTTTGCTGCGGAATGCCAACCACACCGAAACGGTTGGTCAGCGGTTGGCGGATGTCGCGTAGGAAAACGTTATCCGGGAAGCCGTCGCTGCCCTGCGGCAGCCCGGTGCTATCCGCGTCGACTGCGACAAAGCCGTTGACCTGGCGCAGATGCGGAACGTCCGAGTAAAATACCCGTTTGGACTTCGAATATTCACCTTGCACGGTCACGTTGCCGCGGTCGTCGGCGAAGTTGAAGCCTCCCAGCGCCGAAATGAACTGGTTGCCGCCATAGCCTGCTTCGGCAACCCCGGTGTTACCGCGGATCTGAAGGCCGTTGAAATTGTCGCGCAGGATGAAGTTGACCACACCCGCGATCGCGTCCGAACCATAGACCGCCGAACTGCCGCCGGTGATGATTTCTACGCGCTCGATCAGGTCGGTAGAGATCGAGCCGACATCCACCGAAGCAGCGTTGTTCAGGATGTCGGCCGGGACATGGCGACGGCCGTTGACCAAAACCAGGGTGCGGATCGTCCCAAGGCCACGCAGATCGAGCAGGTTGAGGCCGGCAACGCCGACGCCCGCGCCTACGGTCTGCTGAGCAACCGACGTGCGCAACTGCGGCAACTCGTTGAGTGCGTCTCCGACGCTAGTCTGACCCTGTCTGAAGAACTCTTCGCCACCGAAGGTGGCGATGGGCACAGCCGATTCGACGTTGGGCCTACGGATGCGCGAGCCGGTGACCACGACAGTCCCCTCGGCATCAGATCCATCGGCGCTAGTTTCAGTCTGCTGAACGTCGGCAGCCCCGACTGGCTGCGCTATTTCAGAATCGGATGGTGTCGTCTGTGAGAAAGCGGGAGTGGCAACGATCAGTGAGCTTGCAAGCGCCGTAGCGCCTAGCAGATGGCACATTTTCATAGATTTGACCCCCTAAAATGAAGAACCTGTTAGTTCTGTTCATCAAGGAGCAAGGTTTGCCCAAGGTCCGCAACCCTTTTTCACTGGAGCAAACACGAATTGTCCCAAAGGCCCTCAATCTGTTGCAATGATGCTACAGATTGAAAACGAGCGTATTACAACAGCATAGCAGTCGAGCGCCTCACTCGCGCGCCACGCACATCGCGATTCCCATGCCGCCGCCGATGCAGAGCGTCGCCAGTCCCTTCTTCGCGTCGCGCTTGTGCATTTCGTAGATCAGCGTGGTGAGCACCCGGGCTCCGCTGGCGCCGATCGGGTGGCCGATGGCGATCGCGCCGCCGTTGACGTTGACCTTGTCCGCATCCCAGCCGAGTTCCTTGCCGACCGACAGCGCCTGCGCGGCGAAGGCTTCGTTGGCTTCGATCAGGTCTAGATCGCCGATCGACCAGCCGGCCTTTTCCAATGCCCGGCGGGTGGCGGGGACGGGGCCGATGCCCATGATCGAGGGATCGACGCCGGCCGATGCCCAGCTCTTGATCGTGGCGAGGATCGGTGATCCTCGGCGTGTCGCTTCCTCACGGCTCATGATGACCAAAGCGGCGGCGCCGTCGTTCAGGCCGCTGGCATTGGCGGCGGTGACGCTGCCGTCCTTCTTGAACGCCGGCCGCAAGCCCGACACGCTGTCGAGCGTCACGCCGGCGCGGATATATTCGTCGTCCGAGACGATCGTGTCGCCCTTGCGCCCCTTCAGCGTGACCGGCGCGATCTCGTCGACGAACCGCCCCGACGACCGCGCCGCATCGGCCAGGTTCTGCGAGCGCACGGCGAATTCGTCCTGCGCCGCCCGGGGGATCTGATATTGCTCGGCCAGGTTCTCGGCCGTGATGCCCATATGGTAATTGTTGAACACGTCGGTCAGCCCGTCGCTGACCATCGTGTCGACCATCGTGACGTTGCCCATCTTGGTGCCGCCGCGCAGATGCTGTGCGTGCGCCGACATCGACATGGATTCCTGGCCCCCGGCGACCACGATCGTGGCGTCGCCGGACTGGATCGCCTGGGCTGCCAATGCGACCGCGCGCAAGCCGGAGCCGCACACTTGGTTGACGCCCCAGGCGGGGATCTCCTTGGGCACGCCGGCGGCCATCGATGCCTGACGCGCCGGGTTCTGGCCCTGCGCGGCGGTGAGCACCTGGCCCAGGATCACTTCCGACACGTCGGCGCCATCGACGCCCGCTTGCTCCAGCGCCGCCTCGATCGCGATCCGCCCGAGTTCATGCGCCGGCGTCGCGGCAAAGGCGCCCATGAAGCTGCCGACGGGGGTGCGCTTGGCGGCGGTGATGACGATGTCCATGAAGGCTCTCCTGCAATATTGTTGGCTCATGTAGAGCGGGGCAGGGCGCCGATCCAGTGCGCCAGCGGCTCCCATAGTTGCGCGCGTCCGCCGCGCCCGACGATCATGCCGACATGGCCCGCCCCGAGATCGCGCCGGTCGGGCAGGTCGGCTGCGCTCTCCGCCGGCACGATCCGGTCGCTGAGCGACACGAAGTCGATCGCGGGGCAGGATAAAGCGGCGGGATCGGCCAAGACGCCGCCCACGCGCCAGGCGCCACTGCCGGTCACATCACCGGCGATGAATTCCTCGAACAATTGCCGCCCCGCGGCATAGGTCAGCGGCGCGCCGGCATTCGCCCAATCCTCCATGGCGACAAACAGCTGCGCGCCGCGGCTGCCCGGTTCCATGGCGGCGAACGCCTCGTACTTGGCGATCGTCCGCTGGGGGTCGAGCCGCCAGAAGCCCGATTGCAGCACTTCCATCGGCACGGCGCCCATCGTTTCGCACACCGGGCCGGCCGCCGCCCATAGCCTGGCGATATCGGCACGCGCGGCATCGCCGAAGCCATCGAAGCGCCACGGCCCGGCGATCAGCGCCAGCCCCGCCACCGGCGCGGCACAGGCCGCGGCGAGCGCCATCGTGCCGCCTAGGCAGTAACCGACCAGCACGGGCGGTTCGCCAAGCCTGGCGATCAGCGGCAACAGCAGCTGCTCGACATGCCCGGTGACGTCCATCGCGCGGTCGGCGGGTGTCGGGCTGCCCCAATCGAGCAGATAGGGGTGGAAGCCCTGGGCGGCGAGCCAGCGGAGCAGCGATACGTCCGGGGTGAGATCCAGGATGCCGGGCGGATTGATCAGCGAGGGCACGAGGATCAGCGGCCGGCGGCCGCCACCCTTGTGGCCATAATCACGCAGCCGCGCCCGGCCCTTGCGGAAGCGCGCCGGCGCGCGCCGCTGGGGCCGGCCGCGGGATGCTTGTTGATAGGCGCGCAATCCCGCCAGCGCCGCTGCCTGACGATCGGGGGATGCGGCAGTCTCCGCGCGCAGCATGTCGAGAAACAGTGGCAGCGGCCGGGGGCTGTGTTGCGGTGCGGTAAGAAAGGGTGATACAGGCGGTTCAGACACGGTTGGGGAGCCTTTCGCCATGAAGAAGCAAAGCGTGGGCGACGGCCCGGTGATCATCAAGAAATACGCCAATCGGCGGCTCTATAATACCGAAACCTCCTCTTACATCACGCTCGAACATCTTGCCGCGATGACGCGCGAAGGCCGCGACTTCAAGGTCGTGGATGCCAAGACCGATGCGGACATAACACATAACGTATTAACGCAGATCATTATGGAAGAAGAGTCGCGCGGCGAGACGATGCTGCCGATCAACTTCCTGCGGCAGTTGATCTCGATGTATGGCGATTCGATGCAGACGATGGTGCCGGGCTATCTGGAGGCGTCGATGGACAGCTTCCGCCGCAACCATGACCAGTTCAAGAGCGCGGTGGAGGGTGCGTTCGCCAATTCTCCCTTCGCCGATATCGCCAAGCGCAACATGGCGATGTTCGAAGCCGCCGCCACCGCATTCAAACCCGGCGGCCAGATGCCTGGCATGCCGATGACGGGGAGTGCGCCGGCCGCGCCGTCCGCCGCCAGTAAGGACGATGAGATCGCGTCGCTCAAGGCTGAGCTGAGCAAGCTTACCGAAAAGATCGAGAAGCTGGACAAATAAGCTGGTCGGGGCGGTGATCGACGACGCTGCCTGGCCATGGCTGGCGATTACGCTCGCGGCCATCATGCTCGCGGGGGTCTTCGGGCTGCGCGAGCGACGGCGCAAGCGCCGCGTAGATCCGGACCGGGTTGGCTGGATCGACTCGCCGAGCGTGCAGATGCTCGCGCTGATCGCGGCCGCGGTGTCGGCGATCATCGCCTTTCACCTGTAGAGCTAAATGGCTTTGAGCGGATTCACTCCCACGGTTAAGGTGACGTCATCGTGCTCTAGGTCATGATGACCTCGGATTGATCTGTCATCCCGAACGGGTGTGAATCAAACCGACGTCATCTTGCTATAAAGCAGCTCACTTCGGGCGGACGAACTTCAGCGTCATGCGGTCGCTCTCGCCGATCGCGGCATAGCGCGCACGGTCCTTGTCCTTTTCGGCATAGCTCGGCGGCAGCGTCCACACGCCGCCCGGATAATCGTGCGTATCCTTGGGATTGGCGTTGACGTTGCTCTCGCCGACCAGCCGGAACCCCGCCTTGGTGGCGTAGGCCACGACCGACGAGCGCTTCATATACCCGCTCTTGCCTTCGTCGACGCCCACCTGCGTCTCGGGCAGGCGGTGCTCGACCAGGCCCAAGGTGCCGCCGGGCTTCAACATCGCAAACATCTGGTCGAAGGCGGCTTGCGTGCGGTCGCTCTCGCCAAAGCGCCAATTGTGGACGTTGCGGAACGTCAGCACGACGTCGGCCGTGCCGGCGGGCACGGTGGCCTGGCCGGCTGCTGCCGGGAAGATCGCCGTCTTCATGCTGCGGAACAGCGCCGGGTTCGCCGCCTGCAGACGCTGCACGGCGCCGAGGCCCTTCTCGCTGGGGGCCGCGGCATAATAGACGCCGCGCTGCGCGAGATAGGGCGCGAGGATCTCTGCGTACCAGCCGCCGCTCGGCCAGATCTCGACCACCGTGTCGGTCGGCTTTACGCCGAAGAAGCTGAGCGTCTCGGCCGGGTGGCGATAGCGGTCGCGCGCGACATTGGCCGGGGTGCGCGTGGGTGCCTTTACCGCGGCGACCAGCGCCGGGGAGGGGCTGGTCGCGGCGGCGATCGCGAGACCGGGAAGCGCCAGGCTGAAGGCGGCAAGGGCGATGCGGTGCATGAGACGGACCCCTAGATCGATTGGCGGACATAGTGGCCGTCGCCGCCGGGCGGCGCAAGTCGTGCCGCTCTGCTGCAATTCAGTAGAAGTTGCGCAGTGCCAGGCGGCGTTTCGACCCGTCGCACATGTCGAATGCCACCACGCGGCCGGTGTCGCCGATCGACCAGCTTGCCATCGCGCTGCCGGCATAATCCTGCGGGATCGGCATGTCGTCCACCATGCAGATCAGATCGCCAGCGCGCCATTCACCTTGCGCGGCCGGGCTGCCGCGCATGACGTGCAGCACGCGCAGCCGATCGGGTTCGGCCGCGACCAGCAGCCCGCTGGTCGAGCGCAACGGCGGCAGATCGGCACGCGCGCCGGGCTTCAGCACCATGTGCCCGGCCGTGGGATCGAGCAGCACGCGGTAATTCTGCAGGAAGCCGGATCCGATGCGCCCCGCCATGCCCATTGCCTGCGAAAAGCCGCGCGCGGGTTCCAACTGCACCTCGACATTGCGGGCGATCAGCGTGCCGGTGGCGAGCTCATCAAGGATCGCCAGATCGGTGACGATCGCGCCGCCCAGGCCGAACGAGATCGTCGAGGTACGCGCCCGCGCGACCAGCCGGGCGGTCGACCATGCTTCGGCGGAGAAGGTGATCGCGTTGCCATCGCCCGTATCGACGATCATCGGGCGCATCCGACGCCCGTTCAGCGTCACCTCGCCAACATAGACCAATCGATCGCGCGATACGGCAAGCGGCGCGGTCGCCCCGAGAAAGGGCATGCGGCCTGAGGGGAGCAGGCGGAAGCGCCGCGCATCATAATCGATGTCCAGCGCATAGCCCTCGAGCAGGTCGCGCCCGACCAACAGCTCGATCGGACGGGTGCTGCCCGTCGCGTTCGCCGGCAGCGTCGCCACGCTGATGCTGCCGCCAGCCCGCGTCAGGCCGCCGATCTGCATCGCGCGCGTGTCGATCCAGCCGATCGGCACGACGCCACCGATCGCGCTGGCGCTGCCGCCACGCCGCACGGCAAGCCGGTGCGCATCGACATAGGAACGCGACAGCGCTGTGTAGCTGACCCCGGTATCCAGGATGGCGGTGACCGGCCGTCCATCGACCGTCATGGCGAAGCGGATCTGGTTACCCGGCGTCAGATCGAAGAATACCCAGCGGGCCTCGGTGTCGGGCGCAAGCGTGTCCGTCGCGGCGGGCGCGGCGGCGGAGAGCAGGACGAAGGTTGCGGCGAGCAGGCACGCGCGCCTGCGGGGGTTGGTCGTGCTCCTGATCCCAACGGCCGCGCCGATCCGGCTCAACGCGCGTATGTCAGCATCCCATGCATGCCGAGCCAGCGCGAAAAGGCATCGAACCAGCCGGTGCTGGTCGTGGTCTTGGGATACATGCCGAAGCCGTGCCCGCCTTGTTCGTACAGGTGGAACTCGACCGGGCGCTTGGCCGCGCGCCAGCTGTCGATCAGCCCGTACCCGCCATTGCCGAACAGCGGATCGTCGGCGGCGAGCGCGACGAACATCGGCGGCGCGCCGGCCGGGACGGTCACCGCGGACAGAGGACCGTAGATGTTGCCGATAAACGCGGGCTTGGCATCCTGCCCGGCCAGCGTCGTCGCCATCGTCAGCATGGCGCCGGCCGAAAAGCCGACCATGCCGATCTTGTTGGGATCGACATGCCATTCGCCGGCGCGGCGGCGGACCAGCGCGAAGGCGGCGCGTGCATCGGCGATCTGCGGCGCCAGCGCCGCCATCGCCTCGTCGGGCTTCGGCCGCGGCGCGCGCGCGACGCCCGAGAACATCTCGCTCATCGACCGTTCGAACGCCGGCATGTCCTTGGGCGTCTGGATCAGGCGATACTTCAGCACGAATGCCGCCACGCCCTGCGCGGCCAGCGCGCGCGCGACGTCATAGCCCTCATTCTGCATCGACAGGGTGCGGAAGCCGCCGCCGGGCGCCACCACCACGGCTGCGCCGGTCGCCTTGGCCGGATCGGGCAGGAAGGGTGTGAGCGTGGCGATGGTGACGTTGCGCGCGAACACGCTGCCATATTGACTGTGCCACGATTCCGCGACGGACGCGCCGGGCAGGGGGCCGGTGCCGAGGTCGATCGCCGTTGGCTGCGCCGGCGTGGCGATCGGCGTCATCCGATCATTCTGGGCCTGGGCGGGCACCGCCAGCACGCAAGCGGCCAGACCGATCGCGAGATGCTGCGCCACCCTGCGCCGCATCAGCCCGACCGCGCGCTCACCGAACATCCGCCGCATCATCACTCCCCCGATCGTCGTTGATCTCTGCGCCATCTGTCGCGCGGCTTCGCAGGGTGAGCAAGCAGAACATGGTTTGCTACGGAGGAGGCGGCGACGTCTGGTTCGCTACCGTACGCAACCCGCTACGTCGATCCAGCCTGGACGCGTCGCTCTAGCGGCGCAGCAACAAGACGGTACCGTCGTTCCAGTTCATGACCAGCCGGTCCGTTCCCACGGGGTAGAAAGCCGAGCCGCCGGCCGGGTCTTCGGGGCCGAAGATCGAATCGGCATCGCCGCACTCCCATACGTGCATGGCGCCGACCTGAGCCGGTGGCAGCTTGAACTTCGCCCAGCCGACCTTGAACGCCGGGGAGAATTTCCGCACCTCGGTTGCATCCGAGACGATATGATAGAAGGGGTCGGGGCATTCGGCCGATACCTTGCCGTCGGCACCGACCCAGCCGAGCGCGGTCTCGCTGAACGACAGCGTGCGACCGACCATCGCATTGCCGCTCGCCCCCCCAGCCGCGTCGATCACCTTCCATTTGCCGTGCACCCGCGCGGCCGGGGCTTCCGTACCGGACACTTCGCCGGGCGCGACGTCGTCGCCCGATTGGTTGGTATCCGCCGATAGCGGCGTGGCCTCCGGGCTTGGCGGGGTGGCAGGCGCGGCAGCATCTGCTGCGGGTTCCGCCGTTGTCGTGGTTTCGCTGGTCACGGCATTGGCGCCGGGCGTGGCGCCGCATGCGGTACTCGCGAGCAGCAATGCCGCAGCGGCAACGGCGCGCAGGGTAGGATGATCAACGGCGTGCAAGGACATAGCTGAATTCCGGTTGCGAAGTGATGGAGATGGCAGCGAGGAAGGATTGATACTGGCTGGGCTTGATCGTCTGGCAGGCCGCGGACCCAGTGAAACGCTCCGACCCGCCGCGATGGATCAGGATCGATTGCTGTGCGCCGCTGCGGTCGATCCGATTACTGTCGTTCGCGTCGAAATTGCCGTCCTGGTTCGTGTCGCGCTCAGCGACCTGCGTCCGTGTCGCGCGAAAGGCGACCGCGTTCATGAAATTGCCCACGCGCTTGCGATAGCGGTAATTGCCGAGCACGAGCCGGCCGAGGTCCATCTTGCCGTCCTTGTTCATGTCCGTGTGCGAGCCCCTGGCCGCGCGCCTTTGTCCATGGGCATAGGCACCGGCGGGTTCGGTGGACCCATCGAACGTGCGCATCTGGACCGTGCCGTCGCTCAGTTTGCGCAGCACGGCGATCTTGTCGTCATACTGGCCGTTCGGATTGTCGCGGTAGTTGGTCGGGGTCCGCAACGCGACCACGACGCGCTTGCCTGCCTCGAAATCGGCCTTTGCCTGTGCGTTGCCGAATTCCATCAGCTTGCCCAGGAACAGATTGGTGCTGTCCTCGCGGCCCGGGGCAGGACGGGGCGGCGGTGGAGGCGGCGCGGCGCGGCGAGTGGCGCCTGCGCCATTGGCAGCGGGCCCGCTTGCCGGACTTGCGCGGCCGCTGCGATCCGGGACCCGCAGCCGCTGGCCGATCCGAATCAGGTTGGCATTGCGCATGTCGTTGGCAGCGGCAAGTTCCTGCCATGTCGTCCCGTAGCGGGCGGCGATACCGCCCAAGGTCTCGCCTTTGGCAACGACATGATCCGGCATGAACCCTGGCTCCCTGCTACCTAAATGACATCCGCTCTTGTTTGCCGCCGATCAGCGGCGCCTTTCCGGCAACGCAATCCCACGAAGTCTACACGCGACTCATCGCGTGGCAATACCCGCCCAACTTGACACAATCATTGCACGTGTAACGGCCGAATGCAGGCACGCCGCGTGCTCGATCAGGTGCCATTATCACCAGCGCGATCGTTCAGTCTTCCGCCCAACGGCGCAGCAGGTTGGATTGAGTCTTGGCCAGCAGGTCGAGCTCAGGCGTCTTGCCGAGGCGCTCGAACAAGGCATGGCGCGCGGTTTCCAGATCGAACAGAAGCTCGCGTGCGGCGGCATCGCGGACGAGGCTGCGTACCCAGGTGACGGCGGCGCGTCGTTCGCCCGACACGACCGGCGCCACCCGGTGCAGGAACGTCGTCGGATAGACCACGGCCGAGCCGGCGGGCAGCTTCACGTCCTGTTCGCCGGCGGCGGATTCGATCACCAGTTCGCCGCCGTCATATTCGTCCGGCTCCGACAGGAACACGGTGACCGACAGATCGGTGCGCATGCCGCCCATCATGGCATCGTCGACATGGCTGCCATAGGCCATGCCGGGTTCGTAGCGGCTGAACAGCGGCGGGCGCACCAGGTGCGGCCGTGTCGCCATCTGGAACAGGCGATTGTCCAGCAACCGATCGACCACCAGATCCTGCAACTCGGACAATGCAGGATCGGTACGATCTACCTGCTCGTTGCGCTTGACCATGCGCGCCTCCCGCCCGGCGGTCTGCCGGCCGTCGACATGTGCCATGTCGCGCAGCTTATCTCGCACCGACCGGAGACTATCGGCGTCCAGTACGTTGGCAATCATGATCAGCATGGGGATATCCTCGGGTGCGGCCACGATCGGGCCGGCCTTGCCCAGTAGCGGTTGACGACACCCATGGCCAATGCGCCGAACGAAAGAGACATTATGCGGACGAAATTATGGATGGGCGTAGGCGCCTTCGTGATCGCGCAGTCCGGGCAGGCGATCATCGCCCAAGCGGGCGCGATGCCACTGTCCAGCACGGCGGACCAGCAGGGCGAGGGTGGCGAGAACGAGCGCGGCGAGGGTGAAGCGGAAGGCGAAGGCGAGGGCCGGCGGCAGACCGCCCGTAGCGCGCGGGCGCGACATGTCGCCAAGTCCAACCGCCGCACGCGTGCCGCCCAGCAGCGGGTCAGCCAGCGCGGCGAAGGCGAACATGAAGGCGGGGAGAACGAACGGGGCGAGGGCGAAGGCGAGGGCGAGCGCTAAGGCTAACCGCGTCGTAACACGATGATGGGCCGGTTATCCTGCTTTGGCGGGCTGACCGGCTCGTCTCACCATGCTTACAGGCACGCTTCCAGGAATGCCTGGTCGAAGCCGAATTGCCGCGCTTTCTCCAGCGTGTAGGGGCGCAGGCCCATCGAGCGGTATTCGCCGATAATCTTGCCGTCGGCGCTTTCGTCGAGATATTCGAACTTGAACAATTCCTGCGTGACGATCACCGGGCCTTCCATGCCGATCACTTCGGTCACGTTGGTCACCCGGCGCGAGCCGTCGCGCAGGCGCTTCACCTGGATGATCAGCTCGACCGAGTCGGCGATCTGGCGGGAGATGGCTTCCTTCGGCACCTTGATGTCCGACATCATCACCATGTTCTCCATACGCGCCAGTGCCTCGCGCGGCGAGTTGGCGTGCAGCGTACACATGGATCCATCGTGGCCGGTGTTCATGGCCGAGAGCATGTCGAAACACTCCGACCCGCGAATTTCGCCCAGGATGATGCGATCCGGGCGCATACGCAGCGCGTTCTTCACGAGATCGCGGATGCTGATCTCGCCCTGACCTTCGAGATTGGCTGGGCGGGTTTCCAGCGGCAACCAGTGCGGCTGCTGCAGGCGGAGTTCCGCGGCGTCCTCGATCGTCAGCACCCGTTCGCCCGGGTCGATCATCTTGGACAAAGCGTTGAGCATCGTCGTCTTGCCCGAACCGGTACCGCCCGAAATGACCACGTTGAAGCGGCTGGCGCCGGCGATCTTCAGCGCGGTGGCCATCTTCGGGCTCATCGAGCCGAACCCGGCCATCATGTCGAGCGTGATCGGCTTGTCGGAGAATTTACGAATCGAGATCGCCGTGCCGCGAAGCGAGAGCGGTGGCACGATGACGTTGACGCGGCTGCCGTCCTTAAGGCGGGCGTCGGCCAGCGGCGTGGTCTGATCTACGCGACGGCCGACCGAGTTGCAGATGCGCTGCGCGATCTGGAACAGATGCTCCTCGTCGCGGAACTGAATCGGCGCGAGGACCAGCTGGCCCTTGCGCTCGACATAGGTCTGGTCCGGACCGTTGACCATGATGTCGGTGATCGTCGGATCGCTGAGCAGTTCTTCGAGTGGTCCGAGACCGAGCAATTCGTCGACCAACACCTTTTCCAGCGCGAATTGTTCGCGGCGGTTGAGCGTCAGCTTCAGTTCGGCCAGCACCTCGCCGATGATCGGGCGGAATTCCTCCGCCAGCTCATCCTTGTCGAGCGTGGCGGCGGCTTCGGGATCGACGCGTTCGAGCAGGCGCGGCAGCACCTGTTCCTTGATCTTGTGAATCGAGCTTTCGAAACCTTCGACCCGGCTGTTGCCGGCATCGCCCGACGTCGCATGGCGCTCGGCGAGCCGCTGCATCGCCTCGTGATTGGCGCCCGGCATGGCGCCCGAGGACAGCGTGTCGACCGTTTCACCTGGCATCGGCAGTGGCGGGAACTGCTCGCCACCGACCGGCTCGACCTCGGCAGGGCGCGCTGCGCTGCCTTGCATCGGGCGGGCGACGCCGAATGCGGGCCGGCTGCCTGGGCCAGACTTGGTTCCGGGGCGACGCCCAAATGCACTCATGCCGTAAAAGTCCTCGTGGTTACCTCGTCTGGTAAGCACCAAGCTTTGACATTTTACTAAGCACGACGCGGGTTTGCGCGGATATCCGTTTCAGCGGACATGATGCCCGTGGGATGCTTGGTTCAGGCAACTGCCTCGGCTAGCACGGTGAGGCCGGTTTCGCTGACCTCGGCAAAACCGCCGACGATCGCGATCGTCTCGGGTTCGCCCTTTTCGGTGCGATAGATTGCCAGTGCGCCGTCGCGGATCGTCGACATGAGCGGGGCGTGGCCCTCGAGCACACCGAAATCGCCCTCGCTGCCGGGGACGACGACCATGTACACGTCCTCGCTGCGGACGAGCTTTTCTGGCGTGACGAGTTCGAAGTGGAGCATGTCTTTTCAACCTTCTCCCTCTCCCGCAAGCGGGGAGAGGGCCGGGGAGAGGGGCAGTACGGAGAGCCTGGCGTTTTGGTCTGCCCCTCTCCCCGCAGGGGAGAGGGAGCTTTGCTTACGCGTCGTGCGCCATCTTTTCGGCCTTAGCGATCACTTCGTCGATGCCGCCGACCATGTAGAAAGCGCTCTCCGGCAGGTGATCATATTCGCCGTCGACGACCGCCTTGAACGAGCGGACCGTGTCCTCGACCTGCACGAACTTGCCGCTGATGCCGGTGAAGACCTCGGCGACGTGGAACGGCTGGCTGAGGAAGCGCTGGATCTTCCGCGCACGGCTGACGGTCGACTTATCTTCCTCCGACAGCTCGTCCATGCCGAGAATGGCGATGATGTCCTGCAGCGACTTGTACTTCTGCAGCGTCTCCTGGACGCGGCGAGCGGTGTCGTAATGCTCCTGGCCGACGATCGCCGGGGTCAGCACGCGCGACGTCGAGTCGAGGGGATCGACTGCCGGGTAGATGCCGAGCTCGGAAATCGCACGGTTGAGGTTGGTCGTCGCGTCCAAGTGAGCGAACGACGTGGCAGGCGCCGGATCGGTAAGATCGTCGGCCGGCACATAGATCGCCTGAACGCTCGTGATCGAGCCCTTGTTGGTCGAGGTGATGCGCTCTTGCAGCGCGCCCATGTCGGTCGACAGCGTCGGCTGATAGCCCACTGCCGACGGAATACGGCCGAGCAGTGCCGACACTTCCGAACCGGCCTGGGTGAAGCGGAAGATGTTGTCGACGAAGAACAGAACGTCCTGGCCTTCGACATCGCGGAAATATTCGGCGATCGTCAGGCCCGACAGCGCGACGCGGGCGCGGGCGCCGGGGGGCTCGTTCATCTGGCCGAACACGAGCGCGACCTTCGAGCCCTCGGGAGTCGGGTTGCCGTCGGCATCCTTGGCGATAACGCCGGCGTCGAGGAATTCGTGGTACAGATCGTTACCCTCACGGGTGCGCTCGCCGACGCCGGCAAACACCGAGGTGCCGCCATGGCCCTTGGCGATGTTGTTGATCAACTCCTGGATCAGCACGGTCTTGCCGACGCCGGCGCCGCCGAACAGGCCGATCTTGCCGCCCTTGGCATAGGGCGCGAGCAGATCGATGACCTTGATGCCGGTGACGAGGATCGCGCTCTCGGTCGACTGATCGACGAAGAGGGGCGCCGAGGCGTGGATCGGCATGGTCTGCGTGTGGCCGACGGGGCCGCGCTCGTCGATCGGCTCGCCGATGACGTTGAGGATGCGCCCCAGCGTCTGCGGGCCGACGGGGACGCGGATCTGCGAGCCGGTGTCGGTGACGGTCTGGCCGCGGGTCAGGCCCTCGGTCGTGTCCATCGCGATCGTGCGAACGGTGTTCTCGCCGAGATGCTGCGCGACTTCGAGCACCAGACGGTTGCCGTTATTGTCGGTTTCCAGCGCGGCGAGAATCGCCGGCAGTTCGCCCTGGTTGAACGTCACGTCGACGACGGCGCCGATGACCTGGCTGATGCGGCCCACATTGTTGGTGGTCGCGGCGGGAGCGTATGTGTCTGCGGCGGTTGCCATATTTGCTTCCTTGCTTCGAACTACTTGAGCGCTTCGGCGCCGGAGATGATTTCCACCAGCTCGGTCGTGATCGCGGCCTGGCGGGTGCGGTTATACTGGATCGTCAGCTTGTTGATCATGTCGCCGGCGTTGCGCGTGGCGTTATCCATCGCGGTCATGCGGCTGCCCTGTTCCGAGGCGGCGTTTTCGAGCAAAGCGCGGAAGATCTGGATCGCGATGTTGCGCGGCAGCAGGTCGGCGAGGATCGACTCCTCGTCGGGCTCGTAGATCACCGCGGCGTCGGAGGTGGTTGCCGTGCCGGTCGCCTCGGGCAGCGCGACGGGGATGATCTGGCGGCCGGTGGCTTCCTGCACCAGCGCCGACTGGAAGCGGGCGTAGAACAGGTGGGCGATGTCGAACTCGCCTGCCTCGAAGCGCGCGGCCACGTCGTCGGCGATTTCGCGGGCGTCGCTGAAGGCGAGCTTCTTGATCTGGCTCATTTCATGATCGTGCGCGATCTGCGTCGGGAAGAAGCGGCGCAGCACGCGGCCCTTCTTGCCGGCGAGATAGAATTTCACCGTCTTGCCCTGCTGTTCCAGCTCGAGCGCCTTGCGGCGGGCGGCGCGGACGATGTTCGAGTTGAAGGCGCCGGCCAAGCCGCGCTCTGACGTCGCGACGATGATCAGGTGGACCTGATCGCTGCCGGTGCCGGCGAGCAGCTTGGGCGAACCTTCGCTGACGCCGACCTTCGACGCCAGGCTAGCCATTACGGCATCGAGACGCTCGGCATAGGGACGACCGGCGACCGCCGCTTCCTGCGCGCGGCGCAGTTTCGCGGCGGCGACCATCTTCATCGCCTTGGTGATCTTCTGCGTCGACTTCACCGAGCCGATGCGGACCTTTAGGGCCTTCAAACTAGCCATTCGTTGTCCCTAGTTCGTCATTCCCGCGAAGGCAGGAACCCATAGACTTTGACGTCCGAGATTATGGATCCCCGCCTGCGCGGGGATGACGGTTACTCCAGTGGTTTACGCAAACGTCTTCGCGAAGGCGTCGAGCGCCGACTTGAGCCCCGACTTCGCTTCGTCGCCGAGATCGCGCGTGTCGCGGATCTTGGCCAGCACCTCAGGATGGTTGGCGCGCAGATCGGCGAGCATCGCCTGTTCATAGCGCACCACCGAGTCGACCGGCACGGTATCGAGATAGCCGTTGGTGCCGGCGAAGATGGAGGCGGTCTGCTCCTCGAACGGCATCGGCGCGAACTGCGCCTGCTTGAGCAGTTCGGTGAGGCGCGCGCCGCGGTTGAGCAGCTTCTGCGTGCTGGCGTCGAGATCCGAGCCGAACTGCGCGAACGCGGCCATTTCACGATACTGCGCGAGCTCAAGCTTGATCGAGCCCGACACCTTCTTCATCGCCTTGGTCTGCGCGGCCGAGCCGACGCGGCTGACCGACAGGCCGACGTTGATCGCCGGGCGGATGCCGGCGAAGAACAGATCGGTTTCGAGGAAGATCTGGCCGTCGGTGATCGAGATCACGTTCGTCGGGATATAGGCCGAGACGTCGCCGGCCTGCGTCTCGATGATCGGCAGTGCCGTCAGCGAACCGCCGCCATTCTCGTCGTTCATCTTCGCCGCACGCTCAAGCAGGCGGCTGTGCAGATAGAAGACGTCGCCGGGATAGGCTTCGCGGCCCGGCGGGCGGCGCAGCAACAGCGACATCTGGCGATAGGCGACCGCCTGCTTGGAGAGATCGTCATACACGATCAGCGCGTGCATGCCGTTGTCGCGGAAATATTCGCCCATCGCCGCACCGGTATAGGGGGCGAGGAACTGCATCGGCGCCGGCTCGGACGCGGTCGCGGCGATGACGATGGAATATTCCATCGCGCCATTCTCTTCGAGCGTCTTGACGATCTGTGCGACGGTCGAGCGCTTCTGGCCGATCGCGACATAGATGCAGTACAGTTTCTGCTTCTCGTCGGTGCCGGCATGCGCTGCCTTCTGATTGATGAACGCGTCGATTGCGACGGCCGACTTGCCGGTCTGGCGATCGCCGATGATCAGCTCGCGCTGGCCGCGGCCGACGGGGACGAGCGCGTCGATCGCCTTGAGGCCGGTCTGCACCGGCTCGCTGACCGAGGTGCGCGGAATGATGCCCGGTGCCTTGCGCTCGACACGGCTGCGCTCGTCGGAGACGATCGGGCCCTTGCCGTCGATCGGGTTGCCAAGGCCGTCGACGACGCGCCCGAGCAGGCCCTTGCCGACGGGGACGTCGACGATCGTGCCGGTGCGCTTGACGACGTCGCCTTCCTTGATCTCGGAATCCGACCCGAAGATCACGACGCCGACATTGTCGGCCTCGAGGTTGAGCGCCATGCCCTGCACGCCATTGGCGAATTCGACCATCTCGCCGGCCTGGACATTGTCCAGCCCGTGGATGCGCGCGATGCCGTCGCCGACCGACAGCACCTGGCCGGTTTCGGAGACCTGTGCTTCGGTGCCAAAGCTGGCGATCTGGTCCTTGATGACCTTCGAGATTTCAGCGGCGCGGATGTCCATGGGTTAGCCTTTCATCGCATGCGCGAGGGTATTGAGACGGGTTTTGATCGAGCTGTCGATCATCTGCGAACCGATCTTCACGACCAGTCCGCCAAGCAGGGAAGGATCGACCGACAGGTCGACGGCAACGTCACGACCGACCCGGGCGCGCAGCTGATCCTTCAGCGCATCGACCTGGGTTTCGGAGAGGGGATGCGCCGAGACGACTTCCGCCGTCGTCTCACCGCGATGATCGGCGGCGAGGCTGCGGAAGGCGCGGATCACGGCGGGGAGCTGCGCCAGGCGGCGATTCTGCGCGAGGACGCCCAGAAATTTCTCGGTCGTCTCGTCGATATCGATCAGCTCGGCCGAAGCGGCGATCGCCTTGGCCGCGGCGCTGCGCGAGACGATCGGGTTGACGATCAGCTCGGCGAATTCGGGCGACTGGTCGATCGCGGCGCGGACACGCGTGAGGCTCGCCTCGACCATGTCGATCGCCTTCGCATCGCGCGCGAGCTCGAACAATGCGGTGGCATAGCGGCCGCTTAAGCTTGCTTGAATACCGCCGGAATGCTCCACGCGATCGATTTCCTCGGATAGGTAGGACATGGCCCCATGGGGAAGGGGGCGCCGCTGGCGGCACCTCCGATGGGTTGCCGGGCGGTTAGCATCGGGGCGGGGGGGATGCAAGGGGATCGGTGTGTTCTGTTGACTAGGAAACAGTTGTAGGTGCAGGGAACGCATATGGCTGGAGCTTTACCTGGTGCATGTTCTTGCAGTTCGCCGTCTCCGCCGTACCACGCCGGGGTCCATTCGGGATGATCGATGTAACTGGCGGCAGCGCTGACCAATCAGCGTTCCGCGACTGGGCCCCGGCGCTCGCCGGGGTGGTTGTTTAGCCAGGGCGGTACCGATGACCGCTGCCCCGGATAGCGACGTCGCCGACCTGCTCCGCGCCGCCGCCGGCGCGGCACATCAAGCTTTGTCCCGCGCTGTCCTGCCACACGGCGTTACCGCCGCCGAATGGACATTGATGCGCGAGTTGCGCGCGGCGGGTGCGGTGTCGCAGACCCGGCTAGCGGATCGGCTGGGGATGACGCGGGGAGCGATCTCGAAACTGGTGGATCGATTGGTCGCTAAGCGGCTGCTGGTGCGCGGGCGCGGTGGGGGCGGCGATCGGCGCGTGCAGATCATCGGCCTGACCGGCGCAGGGGCATTGCTCGTGCCGAAGCTGGCGGTCGTCACCAGCGCTGTGGAGGCGGCACTCTTCGCGGATTTGCCACTCGACGAACGCGGTACGCTGGCCGCGGCGCTAAAAAGAGTAGCCGGCGGCGCAATCGAAGACTGACGCCCTCGATCGCACAACCGTCAGAAAACAGAAATGTCCGGCTTTCGACAACGAGGGCCGGACGATCCCATCAAAGTGCGTCGGCCATCTTTGCCGCGTCGTTCACGTCCTTGGCACCGCCAAGGTCCTCGCCCGTGATCAGGCCCGCACCCGGCCCGGCGCCGAGATCCACACCCGTTTCCGGATCGCTGGTCGGATCCGATGCGGTGCGCTTGGCGAGCTTCTCGGCCACTGCCGCATCCGACTTGCTCAGGCCGACCGTGGCCGTGCCGTCGCCACCGTCGATCGGCATGGTCTTTTCGAGATCGTCGATCCGCTCCCACTGTTCGCCGGAGTTCCATGGGCCGTTCTCGTCGCCATCACCCTGCGAGGTGTTGACATAGATGTTGGCATATTTCTCGATGCCGGGCAGCTTGCCGGTCGGGAAGTTGTTCTCGATCGCGTACAACGCCTTCTCGAACGACTTCTGATGCGCGACTTCGCGTGTCATCAGGAAGCCGAGTGCTTCCTTGATGCCGGGATCGTCGGTGATGTTGATCAGCCGTTCGTAGACGATCTTGGCGCGTGATTCGGCAGCGATGTTCGAGCGCAGATCGCACGTGGGATCACCGCGGCTGTCGATATACGCCGCCGTCCATGGCACACCGGACGAGTTGGTCAGCGAAGGGCCACCACCGTATAGCAGCGACTGGGTATGGCTGTTGCCGCCCGCCGTCATCGACAGATACAATTCGGCCTCGGTCATCGATGCTTCGGCGAGCTGCGCCTTGGCGCCCTTGTTGAGCATGGCGACGATCGAGCCGATCACCTCCAGATGGCTGAGTTCCTCGGTGGCGATATCGAGCAGCAGATCCTTGCGGCCTGCATCCGTCTCGCCCAAACCTTGCGTGAAATAGCGCATTGCCGCGGCCAATTCGCCATCGGCGCCGCCGAACTGCTCGAGCATGAGGGAAGCGAGCACCGGATTGGGCTCGGCAACGCGCACGGTATATTGCAACCGCTTGTTGTGCATAAACATTGTGGGGATCCTCGTGCCGTATTGGCTGAAGCTCCAGCGCATCGGGCGAGACATCGTTCCTATTGCGAGCGGTTAGCGCTGTCCTTGCGGATGGAGGTTTGATCGCAAGGCACGGGATGTGATGCGACGCCGGGCGATGTACATGGAGCCTATGGCACAGACACTCACCGATCCGATGCTCGATCCCGCCAACGCCTGGGCCGCCTTCGAGGCGCGGGACCGGCATTCTGACGGGCGCTTCGTCGGTGCGGTGCTGACCACCGGCATCTACTGCAAGCCAAGCTGCCCGGCGCGGCATCCCAAGCGCGAGAACATCGTGTTCTATCGTGACGCGGCGGAGGCGCGGGCGGCGGGGTTCCGCGCCTGCCTGCGCTGCAAGCCGGACGAGGTCGGGCGCGACCGCACCGCCGTGGCACGCGCCGTGGCGCTGATCGAGGCGGCCGAGGACCTGGTGGCGCTGGACGCGTTGGCCGCCGAGGTCGGCTATGCCCCGCACCATTTCCACCGCCTGTTCAAGCGCGCGACGGGCGTGACGCCGGCGGCGTACGCCCGCGGCCTGATGGCCGCGCGCGCGGCGACGGCGCTGACCAGGGAGGCAAGCGTGACCGAAGCGATCTACGAGGCGGGCTATTCGGCGCCGAGCCGCTTCTACGCCAATGGCGCGACACGACTGGGGATGAGCCCCTCGGCATGGCAGCGCGGCGGAGAAGGCGTGACGATCCGCTGGACGATCGCCGAGACGAGCCTGGGCCCGATGCTGGTCGCCGCCACCGACAAGGGGTTGTGTCGCGTGTCGTTCGACGAGAGCGAAGCGGCACTTCGTGTGCGCTTCCCCCGGGCGGAGATCGTGCCCGGCGGGACGGCCCTGGCCGAATTGGTGTCGCGCGTCGTGGCCAGCGTGGAATCGCCCGACCGCGACCAGGATCTGCCGCTCGATGTGCAGGGCACGGCGTTCCAGGAGGCGATCTGGCAAGCGCTCAGGCAGATACCGGTCGGCGAAACGCGCACGTACCGTGAGCTTGCCGCAGCGGCCGGCAACCCCGGCGCGGTGCGTGCGGCAGGCACCGCGTGCGGCGCGAACCCGGTCGCGATCGTCGTACCCTGCCACCGGGCGCAGCGCGCCGACGGGACGATGGGCGGCTATGCTTACGGCGTTGATCGCAAAATGGTGCTGCGCCGACGCGAGGGTGCGCGCGAGAAAAGCTGACGCTTTTCAAGCGTGTGCGCGATCGATACCTGTCAGGGGACATGGGGGATCGCAACATGCTGCCGACACTGCCGAACACGCCATCGCACAGCCGGGTCTGGCGCGTGATCCACTACCCGCTCGTGTTGTTGGTGCTGGGCGTGATCACCGTCGCGGCCGCGGCGTTCCTGTCGGCGCTGGTCCGACCGTTCTTCCCGATCGAGCGCGACGGGCGGCTGGCGATACTCTTCTCGTGCTGCGCGGCGGGCATCTTCATGGGCGCCTACGCCTTGTTCGTGCGCTGGATCGAGCGGCGGCCGGTGGACGAACTCGGCACGCGCAACTGGGCGGGCGAGCTCGGCTGGGGATTGCTGGCGGGATTGCTGCTGTTTTCGGTGGTGATCGGGATCATCGCCCTGCTCGGCGGCTACCGCGTGATCGGCAGCAATCCGCCGAGCGCCTTGTACCCGGCGGTGGCGATCGCGATCACCTCGGGCGTGACCGAGGAAATCGTGTTGCGTGGCCTGTTCTTCCGGTTGGTCGAACGGCTGGCGGGAAGCTGGATCGCCCTCGCCCTGTCGGCGGCATTGTTCGGCGCGTTGCACCTCGCCAATCCGAACGCCACCCTGTTCGCCGGGTTCGCCATTGCGCTGGAGGCGGGCGTGATGCTGGCTGCATTGTATATGGTGACACGGCGGCTATGGGCGGCGATCGGGCTGCATGCCGCCTGGAACCTGGCGCAGGGCGGGATCTACGGCGTGGCGGTGTCGGGCTTCGACATGGGTGGGCTGTTTCGGCCGCGGATCGCGGGACCGGACCTGCTGACCGGCGGCACGTTCGGTGCCGAGGCATCGCTGCCGGCGATCGCCGTATGCACCAGCTTCGGCATCGCGCTGCTGGTCGTGGCACGACGCCGGGGCAGGATCGTGCAGCCTTCCTGGGTGCGTCGCCGGGATCAGCGCGCCGCGCTGCAGGAATAGACGATCCGCTCATTGGGCAGCGGCGGCAGCGCGCTGCGGATCGCCGCCTGCTGCGTCGACAGATTGGCGCGGGCGGCGATATCGGGCGAACAGGCCTTCAGCTTCACCTGACTGCGGATCTTGCGCGCGCTGTCCATCTGCGCGCCCGACAGCAGGTAGCGCGTGTTGGTGTAGATCCGCGTCGCAGGATCGAATTGCAGGACGGACACGGTCTGCTCCTCGCCCGGCACCAGGATGCGGTCCCACTTGCGGCCATTCTCGGCATATTGCGTGCGGCCGTTCATGCAGCCGCCATCGCCCCAGTCGAGCGCCACATCCGCCGTCGAGGAGACGGTGATGCGGCTGCGCGCGGGGACGACGGTGCAGACGAGCTTGCCCATGCCGGCGTCGCTGCTGACCGCGGCGGCCGATGTCGCCGTGACGACGGGCAGCATCGGTGTGCCGCTCGGGCGCATCAGGAACACGGCAAGCGCCGCCACCAGGCCGAGCGCACCGACGATCGCGACCCAGATCGCTGCGGTGCGCTGCGCGCGCAGTTCGAGGAAGCCGGCGCCCGCCAGCGCAAGCGCGCCCGCCACCAGCAATACGGCCGCCAGCGCGATGATGTTCTCGCGCGTGCGCTGTGCCGCATCGCCCGCGGCGACCAAGGCGGCGGCGCGCTCGCGCTCGGCGCGGCCTGCGGCCTCCTGCTGCGCCTTTTGCGCGTCGGCCGTGGCACGCGCGTCGGCGTCGCTATCCTGGCGTAACTGTTCGGCGATGCTCGTGCATGTGCTGGCCGCAGCGGTGAAGGGCTGGCCGGCGGCGCGCAGGAAGGTGACGAGCTCGACATCGGCGATGGCAAAGCCGAAATTCGCATCGCCCTCCTCGCCGCGCGTCAGGGCCGAATTGACCCCGACCACGCGGCCGCAGGCATCGAGCAGCGGCCCGCCCGAATTGCCGCGCGCGATGCCAGCGGTGTGGAGCAGCACCTGCACATCGGACATCGTCCGCCGGCCCGAGAACACGCCTTCGGTGCGGATCGGCGACAACGGGCGGATATAATCGGCCGACGACCGTGCGGTGGCGAGATCGACATTGCCGGGATAGCCGAGCGCCGTCACCGACCCGCCTTCCTCGACCGAGCCGCCATAGACGGCGAGCGGTGCCAGCTTGACCCCGGTGAACTCGATCAGCGCAAGATCGCGCGCGGTATCGATCGCGATCACCTTGCCTTGATACGATTTGTCGCCTTCCGACGGCACCACGCCCACCACCACGTTCTCGGGGTACCGCGCGGCAAGCTCCACGACATGGGCATTGGTGACGATACGATTGGGCGCGACGGCAAAGCCGCTGCCATGGCCAAAGCCCACCACCTCGTCATCCACCACCGCGATCGTCACCACCCGCACGACCCCGCGCGCGGCAGCGGAGATGTCGTCGGCCCGAGCCGGGGCGGTGAAGCCGAGCATCATCGCCAGCAGGATCAGCAATCGCGTCATGGTCATGCGGTGAGTTGTTCCAGCAAAGCCACCGTGCTTCAAGCTCACACGAAGCTGTAAGGGTCGATATCCACGGTGACCCGCACTTTGCTCGACCAGTCCAATGCGCCGAGCCACTCGCGGATGACGTCCTGTACGTCCAGCGCGCGGCGTGCATGTACCAGCAGCCGGAAGCGATGCCGGCCGCGGAGCATGGCAAGCGGGGCGGGGGCGGGGCCGTAGGTCTCCATGCCCTCCAGCCGCGGCGCGGTGCGGCCGATCAGCGTGGCTGTTTCATGCGCGGCCGCCTTGTCCTCGCTCGACACGATGATGCCGGCAAAGCGGCCAAAGGGCGGTGCCCCCGCCTCGCGGCGCGACTCCGTCTCCGTCTCGTAGAAGGATTCCGCATCGCCCGAAATCAGCGCGCGCATCACCGGTGCGTCGGGGCTGTGGGTCTGGATATAGACATGGCCGGGCTTGGCGCCGCGGCCGGCGCGGCCCGATACCTGGCATATCTGCTGGAACGTGCGTTCGCTCGCGCGCAAGTCGCCGCCGTTCAGCCCGAGATCGGCATCGATCACGCCAACCAGCGTCAGGTTGGGAAAGTGATAGCCCTTGGTGACGAGCTGCGTCCCGACGACGATGTCGATGTCGTGCGCTTCCATCCGAGCGACGAACTCCGCCGCCTTGGCCGGCGACCAGATCGTGTCCGAGGTGACGACCGCGGTCTTGGCGTCCGGGAACAGCAATTTTACCTCGTCGGCGATGCGCTCGACGCCGGGGCCGACCGCGACCAACGTATCCTCGTTGCCGCATTCGGGGCAGACGCGCGGCGTGGGTTCCAGATGCCCGCAATGGTGGCAGGTGATGCGGCTGATCAGCCGGTGCTCGACCATCCAGGCGGTGCAATTGGGGCATTGGAAGCGGTGCCCGCAGATGCGGCAGAGCGTGAGCGGCGCATATCCCCGCCGGTTGAGGAACAGCAGCACCTGTTCGCGCCGTGCGAGCGTCTCCTCCATTGCGGCAACGAGCTTGGGCGCGATCCAGCGGCCACGGTCGGGCGGGCTCTGGATCAGGTCGATCGCCTCGATCGCCGGCATCTCCGCCGCCCCCCAGCGGCCGGGCAGCTTCAGTTCGGCATAGCGGCCGAGCGCGACCTGTTGCCGGGTCTCGATCGCCGGCGTGGCCGAGGCGAGGATCACCGGACAGCTTTCGAACTTGCCGCGCATCACCGCAACGTCGCGCGCATGATAATGCACGCCGTCTTCCTGCTTGAAGCTCGTCTCATGCGCCTCGTCGACGACGATCAACCCGAGATTGGCATAAGGCAGGAACAAGGACGAACGCGCGCCGACCGTCACCAGCGCCTGACCGGTGGAGATGGCGCGCCATGCGCGGCGCCGTTGCGAACTGCGCAAGCCCGAATGCCAGGCGACGGGCTCGCACCCGAAACGTGCGGTGAACCGCTGCAGGAACGGCTCGGTCAGCGCGATCTCCGGCAGCAGGACGAGCGTCTGGCGGCCTTCGCGGATCGCCGCCGCCACCGCCTCGAAATACACCTCCGTCTTGCCCGATCCGGTGACCCCGTCGAGCAAGGTCGGCTGGAAGTCGCGCGCCTGGACGCCAGCGACCAGATCGGCAGAGGCGGCGCGCTGGTCCGGCGACAATGCGGGTTGCTGGAAGTCGGGGTCGGGTAAGGGGAAGGGGCTGTCGATATCGACCGCGATCGCCTCCAGCGCGCCGACCTTGACCAGCCCGCGCACCACCGCGTCGGACACGTCGGCGATCGTCGCCAGCTCGCGGATCAATCCTTGCCGGTCGCCGATCCGCTGCAGTGCCTGCTCACGCTGCGGCGTCAGCCGATCGGGCAACTCGCCGGTGGCGCGATATTCGGTGATCGTCTTCACGCCTTCCAGCGCGGAGGAGGACGGCATCGCCATACGCACCACCGCCGCAGGTGGCGCGAGGTAATAGCCCGCGGTCCACTCCACCAATCGCCGGAGCGGCGCGGCAAGCGGCGGCGCATCCACCACGCCGACCAGGTTGCGCAACCTGTTGTCGCCGACCTCGGCATCGGAAGGCATGCGCTCGGGCTCCCACACGACGCCCAGCAACTGGCGGGGCCCGAGCGGTGCAATGACGATCGATCCTGGTTCGACCGCCATCCCCTGCGGCACGCGGTAATCGAGCGGCCCGAGCGCGGAATTGAGGACGAGGACGCGGGCGCGGGACGACATGAGGGTGCATATGGCTTTGGGGGAGGCTAGAGGGAAGGGACGCTGTCGAGGAGTGATGCCGTGCCGATGCTGATGACCGCTTTGATCCTCGCCCAAACGGCGATGGGCCACCCCAACACGCCGGAAACGCCCGAGCCGGTCTGCGTACGTGCGGGTGACCTGCCGCGGGAATTCGCGGCGTGGGATGCGCCGGCGGCCGCCAGGCTTGCCGTTGGCCGGCCATCGATCCTGCGCGCGCAATCGCCGTCCGCGATTCGCTGGGCGGTGCGTGGCAAGGCGGGCAATGGTGCGCTCGCGTCCTTCACGGTCGCCAGAGCCGGCCCCTACCGGATCGGGCTGAGCAACGCCGCCCGGGTCGACGTGGTACGGGGCGGCAAGGCGCTGGAGTCGATCGCACACGGCCATGGCCCGATCTGCACCGGCCTGCGCAAGATCGTCGACTTCACGTTGCCGCGCGGCACGTACGTGCTGCAATTGTCCGGTATGCCGGCCGACGAGACCAAGGTGATGATCGCCGCGAAATAGTCATTCCCTCCGCCCGAGCGGGCGGAGGGAATGCTGGATCAACTGGCCACCAACTTGACGCCGGTAAAAGCATGCGCCGTGCCCCGGCGTGCGCGTTTTGCCGTGTAGAGTGCCACATCGGCGGCGTGCAGCAACTCGCGGACCGTGTCGATGCCGGGCCCCGGCCGCGCCGATCCGATCGTGCCCGATATCGGCAGCAACGCGTCTTTCGATTGTACCGGGTTTTTGAGATGGTCGAGCAGCCGTTCGATCGTCGCCGACGCTGTCGCGGTCAGCTCGGGATCGGTAAGCAGCAGCGCGAACTCGTCGCCGCCCAGGCGCGCCGCGAAGCTTCCCTTCAGGAATGGCGCGCGCAGCCGCTGGCCGATCGCGCGCAGCACGTCATCGCCCGCCAGATGGCCGAACGTGTCGTTGATGGTCTTGAAGTCGTCGAGGTCGACCAGCACGAGCACCAGATCCGCACCGTGGCGAGCATGATCCAGCTCGGTTTCGAGCACGCGGTTGAACTCGGCGCGGTTGGGGATCTGCGTGACTTCGTCGGTACTCGCCGATTCGCGCAGCTTGCGCTCGACGCGGTAGCTGTCGGTGATATCCTGAAACACGCCGACGACGGCGACCGGGCGGCCGTCCTCGATCTCCAGTTCACCGCGCGAGCGCACCCGCCGCCGATTGCCGAGCGCGGTGAAGAAATCGAGATCGATCTCGTACGTCGTGCCGGTTTCGATCGTGCCTTTCAGTGCCTGGCTGATTCTCGCGCGGTCGCCGGGCGGATAATGGCGCAACGCCTGCGTCAGATCGGGCTGGTCGACGGCCTTCATCTCATGGATGCGGTATACGCCCTCGGTCCAGGTTATCGCATCTGTCTCGAGATCGAGCCGCCATGATCCGGTCATCGTCATCCGCTCGAGCTGCCCGAAGACGCGTTCCTGGCGGCGCAGCATGCGCGACTGTTCCTGCGCGCTCTCGGCGATCGACACCGCTTCGCGTGCAGCCGAACGCGCGGCGATGAGCGCTTCCGCGATCGAAGCGAGCCGGGTCAACGCGCCGAGCTGTTCCGCCGTCATCGTCCGCGGCTTGTTATCGATGATGCACAATGCACCGATTGCGTGGCGACCCTCGGCAGTCGCGACATGGATCGGCGCGCCGGCATAGAAGCGCATGTCGGGATGGTCGGTGACCAGCGGGTTGCCCGCGAACCGCGGATCGGTGGTGGCATCGTTGACGACGAAGGGCACATCGCCGCGGATCGTATGATCGCAAAAAGCGATGTCCCGCCCGGTCTGCGCGATATCGATGCCGCTCTTCGCCTTGATCCACTGCCGGTCGCGATCGATCAGCGTCAGCAGGGATACCGGACAATCGAAGCGTTGTGCGGCAAGACCGACCAGTGCGTCGAAGGCGGTTTCGGGTTCGGAATCGAGCAGGTCCAGGGCGATCAGGGCGTTGAGGCGGCGGTCTTCATCGGTAAGCTGGGGAATACGAAAGTGGGTCATTGCGTTCATCCACAGGCGCTTAGCCCAACGCGACTTAATAACTCCTCTGTATTTTTCTTGCCTGGCGGCAAGCCGAACCATTCCCGCCGCAAATGTTCGCGATGTTCGGGGATCGCTGCGCGGTCAGGCGGCTGCTACAAGCCTGGCATGCAGGAAACCATCTCCGCCTGGGCTGATCACCTTGCGCAGCAGCGGCGGCGATCGGCGCACACCGTGCGCGCCTATGTCGCCACGGCGCATCGATTGAGCGCGTTCCTGGTGGAGCATTGGGGCGAGTCGTCGTCGCCGGCGCGACTGGCCGAGGTCACGGCGGCGGACCTGCGCGCCTATCTTGCTTTCCGCCGGGCGTCGGGGATCGGCAATGCATCGGCGGCGCGTGAATTGTCGGCCGTGCGCGGGTTCCTGAGCTTCGCGGCGGGCGAAGGTACGACGCCGCGGCTGCGCGGGCCCAGCGTCAAGAAAGGCGTGCCGCGCCCGATCTCGCCCGACGAGGCGGTGGCGCTGGCCGAAGATGTCGCCGACAATGCGCGCGAGCCCTGGATCGCCGCGCGCAACTGGGCGGTGCTGATGCTGCTGTACGGCGCAGGCTTGCGCATCGGGGAGGCGTTGGGGCTGACCGGCGCGATCCTGCCGCTCGGCGCCACGCTCAGCGTCACGGGCAAGCGTGCCAAGACGCGCATCGTGCCGCTGCTGCCACAGGTGCGCGAGGCGGTGGAGAGTTACGCCGCCCTGTGTCCCTGGCCGATCGCGGGCAAGGAAGCGCTGTTTCGCGGTGCGAAGGGCGGGGTGCTGGACGCCGCCTTGATCCGCCGCGCGGTGCAGGGCGCGCGCGGGCGGCTGGGTCTGGGAGAGCGGACCACGCCGCACGCGCTACGCCACAGCTTCGCCACGCATCTGCTGGGTCGCGGCGCCGATCTGCGTGCGCTGCAGGAGCTGCTCGGGCATGCCAGCCTTCGTTCGACGCAGATCTACACCGCGGTCGATGCCGCGCACTTGCTCGACGTGTACCGTAACGCGCACCCAAGGGCTTAGCGCACGACGAGTCCGCCTCCCCCGTTCGTGCTGAGTAGAGACCGAGTAGGCCATAGGCCGTATCGAGGGCTCGTATCGAAGCACCGTTGGAGCGCGTGCCGCCTGTCCTTCGATACGCCCTCTCGATACGCGCTGCGCGCTACTCGATGGCTACTCAGGACGAACGGGGTAGGGTGCGAGGCCATCTAAAGTCACCGCGCTCTAACCGCGCGGTTTCCAGGTCGCGACGCGGTACAGATAGAAAAGGGCCATCGCCACCATCGTGGCGACGGCCAGCGGCCCGACATAATGGTCGAGCTCCTTGAAGTTGGCGCCGAGGTACAGCCCGGCGCCCGCCAGGATGCAGTTCCAGATCGCGCTGCCCGCGGTGGTCGCCAGGATGAAGCGCCAATGCGGCATGCGCGTCATGCCCGCCGGTAGCGAGATGATCGTGCGCCCGGCCGGCATGAAGCGCAGCACGAACACCACCCATTGGCCGTGCCGCTGGAAGAAACGGTGCAGCTTCTCGACCTCTTCCCAGTCCATCGTCAGCCATCGGCCGTGGCGGTCGACGAACGGCTTGAGGCGTTGATACCCCAGCCGCCGGCCGATCTCGTACCAGAAATAATTGCCGACGACGGTGCCGACCGTCCCCCACAGGATCAGCGGCACAAGCTCCATCTGCCCGCGCGCCACCGCCATGCCGCCCAGGCCCATGATCACTTCGGACGGGATCGGCGGGAACACGTTCTCCGCCGCCATTAGCAGGAAGATGCCCAGATACCCGCCCCAGGCGATCAGATCGATGATGATTTCGGTCATATGGGGACTGATCTTCCTAGGGCCGTTCGTGCTGAGCCTGTCGAAGCACATGCCCCGCGGCGTGGCCTTCGACAGGCTCAGGACGAACGGACGTGGTGGAAAGGTCCCCCCGCAACGCTTCGGGAGCTTAGCCCCTAGCCGCCACCTTCGCCTCGATCGCCGCCCAGATCAGCGCGCCGGTGTCGGTGCCGTTGAAGCGATCGATCGCGACGATCCCGGTCGGGGAGGTCACGTTGATCTCGGTCAGCCACTTACCGCCGATCACGTCGATCCCGACGAACAGCAGCCCGCGACGCTTCAGCTCGGGCCCGAGCACGCGGCAGATTTCCTGCTCGGTCTCGGTCAAGTCGGTCTTCACCGCCGAACCGCCGACCGCCAGGTTGGAGCGGATCTCGCCTTCGCCGGGCAAGCGGTTGATCGCGCCGGCGATCTCGCCGTCCACCAGCACGATGCGCTTGTCGCCCTTAACCACGTCCGGCAGGAACGCCTGGATCATGTGCGGCTCGCGCCACGTCATGTTGAACACTTCGATCAATGCCGACAGGTTCGCGCCATCACTGCCGACCTTGAAGATCGCCTTGCCGCCATTGCCGTGCAGCGGCTTGACGACGATCTCGCCGTGCCTGGCCAGGAAGGCGCGCGCTTCGTCCAGGCTGCGCGTGACGAGCGTCGGCGGCATGAACTGCGGGTAATCGAGCACGAACACCTTTTCCGGCGCGTTGCGCACGCTGGCGGGATCGTTCACCACCAGCGTCTTGTGCGCGATCCGCTCTAGCAGATGTGTGGCCGTGATGTAGCCGAGATCGAACGGCGGATCCTGCCGCATCAGCACCACGTCCGCCGCATCGCCCAGGTCGAGGCTGACGGGCTCATCGAAGCTGAAATGATCGCCGACGACGGGCCGCACCGTCACCGGATGCGCCCGGGCCCACACGCGTCCGTCGGCATAGTTCAGGTCTTCGGCGGCATAGTGGAACAGCCGGTGACCGCGCGCCTGCGCCGACAGCATCAACGCGAAGGTCGAATCGCCCGCAATGTTGATCGACTCGATTGGGTCCATCTGGACAGCGACGGTGAGCGACATGTTGTTCTTTCCATCTGCCCGTCTGGGGCGACGGTGTATCGCGGCGATGTAGGGGGGGAGCAAGCCATTGTCATCCGATCCGCTCAGCCGATCCAAGCATTCTCGATATGGCGCGGCCGCGCGCCCGGCGCGATCAGGATGACATCGACGCGGATGTCGTCGCCCGGCCGGGCATATCGCGGCATCAGCACTTCGGCCGCAGCGGCGACGCGCGCCAGCCGGCGTTCGTCGATCGCGAAATCGAGTTCGGCCGTGGTTTTGCGCAGCTTCACCTCGACAAAAGCAACCAGATTACCCTTGCGCGCGACCAGATCCACTTCGCCGGCAGGCGTACGCACGCGGCGGTCGAGGATGCGCCACCCCTTGAGCCGCAACCACCAGCCGGCAAGTCGCTCGCCGCGCCGGCCCGATGCTTCGGCGATGCGCCGGTCGCGCGTGGCGCCGGGTGGGCGCTTGGGGGCAGGGCGGTCGGGCACCGCCCCGAAATATCGGCTTTGGAGCGCTCGCACACCCTTAATTCGTGCAATCGTCGGATGACCGCCAACCCCTTGGCTGATCTGCATCAGACACAAAAAGAGGAACAACCCCAAGCGCTTGGGGGTTGTTGGCGCACTAGTCTCGAAAAGGAAAACATCATGCGACTCAAGCTAATCGCCGCCGCCACTGCGGTGCTTCTTCCTGCCGCACTGATGGCTCAGTCGGCCACGTCGACCAGCGGCTCCGGTCAGAGCGGTTCCACGACGACGGCGGGTACATCGGGTTCGACCGGTAGCCAGGCATCGCAGAGCACACAGACGCCATCGGCATCCAGCACCTCGAAGCGTACCAACCGCACGAGCCAGCGCAGCCGCCGTTCGACCCAGTCCGGTACGTCGTCGTCGGGCACTTCTACGTCGGGCGGCACGACGGGCAGCACCTCCGGCACGTTGAGCGGCTCAACCGGCCCTGGCTCGACCAGCGGCTCGGGCACGATGGGCGGTACCGGCACGATGGGCGGCACGGGTACGATGGGTGGCACCGGCACGATGGGTGGCACCGGCACTACTGGCGGCACCGGCACGACGGGCACCACGCCGCCGCAATGAGCGCTCTTGCGCTAAGGTGATGAGGGGATCGGGCTTCGGCTCGGTCCCCTTTTCGTATCGATCAACGACACGCGGCCGCCTGTGGAGTCCAATCGCAGTTCGAGTAGAGCGGCTCAATCCATCGCAGTCGCCGATCCGCAGCTCACTCCTTCATCGCCAGGGCGCGAGCGTACAAGGCCTTGCGATCCACCCCCAGCTTCTTGGCCACTTCGCTCACCGCCTTTGCCATCGGCAGGCGGGACAGCGCCTCGGTCAGGGCCAACTCCGCATCGTCCGCGCTGGCCGGCGCTGCCTCGCCCGGCGGCGCGATGACGACGACGATCTCGCCCTTGGGCGGTGCTTCGGCATAGCGCGCGGCGAGTTCGCCTAGCGTGCCGGTGACCGCTTCCTCGAACCGCTTGGTGATCTCGCGCGTCACGGCCGCCTCACGCTCGCCCAATCCCTCGGCGAGTGCAGCCAGGGTCACGCCGAGGCGCGGCCCCGATTCGTACAGCACCAATGTCGCGCGGATCGCGGCGACTTCGGCGATGGCGGTCGCGCGCGCCTGCGCCTTGGGCGGCAGGAACCCCAGGTACAGGAACCGATCGGTCGGCAAGCCCGCCAGGGTAAGTGCTGCAACCGCCGCGCAAGGGCCGGGGATCGTCACGACATTATGCCCAGCCGCGCGCGCGTCGCGCACCAGCTTATAGCCGGGGTCGGAGATCAGCGGCGTGCCCGCATCGGATACCAATGCGACCGCCTCCGTGCCCATCCGCGCGACTAAGCCAGGCCTGACCCCTTCGGCATTATGGTCGTGATACGGCATCATCGGCCGCTTCACGCCGATATGGCGCAGCAGTTTCGCCGTTACCCGGCTGTCCTCCACCGCGATTACCGCGGCACCGGCCAGCACCGCCGCGGCGCGGGGCGAGAGATCGCCGAGATTGCCGATTGGCGTGGCAACGATATAGAGGCCGGGCATAAGATCAGGGTTCATAGGGGACAGTCATGGCAGACGGTGTATCGATACCGCAACGGCGGATAGCGTGGACGGGCGCATCACTTTCCCGCGCGCTCGCGCTTGGCGCGGCCTTGCTGCTCGGCGCCTGCCAGACGGTGGTACCGCGCGGACCGGTCCAGGTCGATCGGCCCCAGGCGACCCGCCCGCAGGCGGCACGCCCGGTGGAGGTCGAGCAGGGCATCCCCGCCGATACCGCGCGTCACCGTGTCGCGCTGCTGGTGCCGCTGACCGGATCGAACGCCGGGGTCGGCCAGAGCCTCGCCAACGCTACCCAGCTTGCCTTGCTGGACGCGCGCAGCGAGCAGCTCCGCATCACCACCTATGATACGGCGGCCTTGGGTGCTGCGGGCGCCGTGCAGCGCGCCATCGCCGAGGGCAACCGGCTGATACTCGGGCCATTGCTGGCCGAAGACGTCCGCATCATCACGCCGATCGCCAAGCGTGCGGGCGTGCCGGTGGTCAGCTTCTCCAACGATGCCAGTGCTGCTGGCAACGGCGCCTATCTGATGGGCTATGTGCCCGGCCAGTCGATCGGCCGCGTGGTCGATTATGCGCGCGGGCAGGGGGTCGAGAGCTTCGCCGGTCTGGTGCCGAACGGTCTGTACGGCGAGCGGGCTTCGACCTCGTTCCTGCGCGCGGTGGAAAGCGCGGGGGGCCAGGTCGTGACGCTGCAGACCTATGATCGAGCACCGGGCTCGATCACCGCTGCGGTGACGCGGATGTCGAAGAATTCGCCCTATCAGGCGGTCCTGATCGCCGACGGCGCGAGCAGTGCGGCCTCCACCGTGTCGCTGCTGCGGCGCGGCAATGGTGCGAGCGCGCGGGTGCTCGGCACCGAATTGTGGAATTCCGATGCCTCGGCAGCGGCCAAGCCGGCGCTGAACGGTGCCTGGTTCGCCAGCGTGCCGGACGCGCTCTACCGCCAATATGCCGCCAAATACCGTGCCCGCTTCGGCGCGGCGCCGTTCCGCCTGTCGAGTCTCGGCTATGACGCGGTGCTGCTGACTGTCCGCATCGCGCGCGACTGGACCATCGGCACGCCATTCCCCGAAAGCCGGCTGCACGATCGCGGCGGCTTCGGTGGCATCGACGGCGCGTTCCGCTTCGGCCGCGACAACATCGCCGAACGCGCGCTCGAGGTGCAGGAGATCCGCGGCGGCACGACGGTGGTCGTATCGCCCGCGCCGACGGGCTTCGCCGGCAAGTGACGTTGCTGGTCCCCCGCGAAAGCGGGGAGCCATCCCGTCAACGTCACACCGGAACAAGCCCTGGGTGACGGGTAGTTACGTAGCGGCCTCGCGTGCGATCACACCAATCAAGTCACTCCGAGTCGATCTTCACCACGATCGGCAGGATCGCATCGAGCAGCAGCATTCCCGCCTCGGTGACCAGCAGGCGATCACCGTCGCGCCGCGCCAATCCCTGCGCGGCGAGCTTCTCCAATGCCGGCAAGTCGATCAATTGCGGGATCGTCGTCGCCCCCAGCTGCGCGATCCGCGCCAGATCGACGCCCTCGCGCAGCCTCAGCCCCATCAGCAATGCCTCGGTCGCGCGCGTCGCCGGCGCGAGTGGTTCCTCCAACTCCATGCCGTGCTGGTTGCGCGCCACCGCGGCCAGCCAGTTTTCCGGCTTCTTGCGCCGCACGGTGGCAAGCCCGCCCCGCCGCCCGTGCGCGCCGGGGCCGATCCCGGCATAATCCTGATAGCGCCAGTAAACGAGGTTATGACGGCTTTCCGAACCGGCACGCGCATGGTTGGAAATCTCGTAGGCAGGCAGCCCGGCCGCGGCGGTGATCGCGCGCGTCATCTCGAACAGATCTGCCGCACTGTCGCCATCCGGAATGACGATGCGGCCAGCGGCGGCCTCGGTCGCAAAGCGCGTGCCGGGCTCGATCGTCAACTGGTACAACGACAGATGTTCGGTGCCGAAGCCGATCGCTCGCGCGAGTTCCGCCTCCCACGCCGCAAGCGTCTGTCCAGGTCGCGCATAGATCAGGTCGAAGCTCACGCGCGCGAACGCCGCCTGGGCGGTGGCCAGCGCCGCCAGCCCCTCGCCGACATCATGTGCCCGTCCGAGAAAGCCGAGCGCCTGGTCATCCAGCGCCTGCAGCCCGAGCGACACCCGGTTGACACCAGCCGCCGCGATGTCGGTGAACCGCGCTGCCTCCACCGAGGAGGGATTGGCTTCCAGCGTGATCTCGATATCGTCGGCGAAGCGCCATGCGCGCGACGCCGCGTCGATGATCGCCGCGGTCGTTGCCGGCGGCATCAGCGACGGCGTGCCGCCCCCGAAGAAGATCGATCCCAGCGTCCGGCCGGGCAGCAGCGCCGCTTCATGTGCCAGATCGGTCAGCAGCGCCGCGCGCCATGCTTCCTGATCGACCGATTCGCGAACATGGCTGTTGAAGTCACAATACGGGCATTTGGAGACGCAGAACGGCCAGTGCACGTACAGCGCCAGCGGTGCATCGGTGGAAGTGTCGGTACGCAACATCGCGCCGCGCTATGCTCGCCCGATCACCCGGAGGGAAGCCGCGTCAGACGATGACGGCTCCGCCCGGGTGGCTCAATCGACGAAAGCGCGCTCGATCACATAGGTACCGGGCATCGAGTTCGATCCCTCGACAAAGCCCAACGTCTCCAGCCGCGCACCCATTTCATGGATCATCGCGCTGCTGCCGCACATCATCGCCCGGTCGGTTTCCGGATCGAGCGCGTTGGCGCCGCCCAGCGGGTGCGAAAACAACGTTCCGTCCTCGATCAGTGCGCCGATCCGCTTGCTGGTGTGGAACGGTTCGCGCGTCACAGTCGGGATATAATGGAATTGCTGCGCCGCCTGCTCCGACACCAGCGGATCGTCGGCCAGCCGCGCGACCATCTCGTCGTGAAACGCAAGATCGCTGACACGGCGCACGCTGTGCACCACCACCACCTGCTCGAACAGGTCATAGACCTGCGGGTCGCGCATCAGGCTGAGGAACGGGGCAAGGCCGGTGCCGGTCGAGAACATGAACAGGCGTTTGCCGGGCAGCAGCGCATCGGTGACGAGCGTGCCGACCGGCTTGCGGCCGAGGTACATCCGGTCGCCGGGCTGGATCAGCTGCAACCGGCTGGTCAGCGGGCCGTCCTCGACCTTGATCGACAGAAATTCGAGCTCCTCGGCATAATCCGGGCTGGAGATCGAGTAAGCGCGCATCAGCGGCTTGCCGGTCTCGGTCGGCAGCCCGACCATCACGAATTCGCCCGAGCGGAAGCGGAAGCTTGCCGGGCGATCGACTGCGAAGCTGAACAGATGTTCGTTCCAGTGGCGCACCCAGCGCACATCGACCGTGTTGAAGGCGGTATGATCGGGAATCGTGACTGGCGGGCGGGTGGGCATATCCATGCGGCGTCCTCTGCCGCGTCGGGGTGCGATGCTGCAAGATATTTTATGACGTGAAGGAGATAGCCGCTCACTACACCGTCATCCGAGCGAAGGCTGGGATGACCCGATGGCCGATGTTGCCCCCCGCAGTCCGCGGCCCCATATCCAAACCCATGGCAATCCAGATCCGCACCAACTTGGACGAGCCCGAAACGGGCCAGGCATTCATTCCCCACCGGCCCGCCCGCCCCGACAAGGTGGAAGGCGGCAAGCCGTTCAAGCTCGTGTCTGAATATACCGCCGCCGGCGACCAGCCGACCGCGATCGCCGAACTCGTCGCGCAGACCGAGAGCGGCGAGCGCGATCAGGTGCTCCTGGGCGTCACGGGCTCGGGCAAGACCTTCACCATGGCCAAGGTGATTGAGGCCGTGCAGCGGCCCGCGCTGATCCTCGCCCCGAACAAGATCCTGGCCGCGCAGCTCTATGGCGAGATGAAGTCCTTCTTCCCCGAAAACGCGGTCGAATATTTCGTCAGCTATTATGATTACTACCAGCCCGAAGCGTATGTCGCGCGCTCCGACACCTATATCGAGAAGGAAAGCTCGACCAACGAGTCGATCGATCGCATGCGGCACTCCGCGACGCGCTCGCTTCTGGAGCGCGACGACGTGATCATCGTGGCCTCCGTGTCGTGCCTGTACGGCATCGGTTCGGTCGAGACCTATTCGGCGATGATCTTTGACCTGAAAAAGGGCGACGTGGTCGACCAGCGCGAGATCATCCGCAAGCTCGTCGCGTTGCAATACAAGCGCAACGACGCGGCGTTCCAGCGCGGCAATTTTCGGGTGAAGGGTGACAATCTCGAAATCTTCCCGTCGCATTACGAGGACACCGCTTGGCGCGTGTCCTTCTTCGGCGACGATATCGAGGAGATCACCGAATTCGATCCGCTGACCGGCAAGAAGGTCGCCAGCCTCAACTCGATCCGCATCTACGCCAACAGCCATTACGTCACGCCCGGACCGACGCTGAAACAGGCGACGGAAGCGATCAAGTTCGAGTTGGCCGAGCGGCTGAAGGAACTGGTGCCCGAGGGCAAGTTGCTCGAAGCGCAGCGGCTTGAGCAGCGCACCAATTTCGATCTCGAGATGATCGCCGCGACCGGCAGCTGCGCTGGCATCGAGAATTACTCGCGCTTCCTCACCGGCCGCATGCCGGGCGAACCGCCGCCGACGCTGTTCGAATATTTGCCCGAGAACGCGCTGCTGTTCGTCGATGAGAGCCACCAGACGATCGGCCAGATCAACGGCATGTCGCGCGGCGATCACCGCCGCAAGCTGACGCTGGCGGAATATGGTTTCCGCTTGCCGTCCGCGATCGACAATCGGCCGCTCAGGTTCAACGAATGGGACGCGATGCGCCCGCAGACCACCTATGTCTCGGCAACACCGGGGCCGTGGGAGATGGAGCAGGCCGGCGGCGTGTTCGCCGAACAGGTCATCCGCCCGACTGGGTTGATCGATCCACCGATCGAGATCAAGCCGGTCGAGGAACAGGTGCAGGACCTGATCGTCGAGGCGCGCAAGACCGCAGAGGCCGGGTATCGCACGCTCGTCACCACGCTGACCAAGCGGATGGCCGAGGATCTCACCGAGTTCATGCACGAGGCGGGGCTTAAGGTCCGCTACATGCACAGCGACGTCGAAACGCTCGAGCGTATCGAGCTGATTCGCGATCTCCGCCTTGGCGTGTACGACGTGCTGATCGGCATCAACCTGCTGCGCGAGGGGCTCGACATCCCCGAATGTGGGCTGGTCGCGATCCTTGATGCCGACAAGGAAGGCTTCCTGCGCTCGGAGACGTCGCTGATCCAGACGATCGGCCGCGCCGCGCGCAACGTCGATGGGCGCGTGATCCTGTATGCCGATCGCATCACCGGCTCGATGGAGCGGGCGATGAACGAGACGGAGCGTCGCCGCGAGAAGCAGCGCCTGTACAACGAAGCGCACGGCATCACGCCAACGACGATCAAGCGCAACATCGGCGACATCATCAAGGACGTGTCGCAACGCGACCAGGTGACGATCGAGATCGACGAGGATCGTCCGCACATGGTCGGTCACAACCTGCGTGCCTATATCGAGGACCTCGAAAAGCAGATGCGCGCCGCCGCCGCCGATCTGGAGTTCGAGACCGCTGGCCGCCTGCGCGACGAAATCCGATCGTTGGAGCAGGAGGAGCTCGGCTTACCGGTGGATCAGCAGAAACTGCCAATGATGGGCCGCAGCAACGAAGGCAAACCCGGCACCCGAAAGACCCGCTACGGCAAGAGCCAGAAGATGCGCATGGGCGGCGGCTCATCGCGGCGGTAGTCAGGCCGAGCAGACTTACACGACCCTGTACCCCGGCGACGGCCGGGGCCCAGTAGCGGAAGTTGGATGGTGCGTGCAGCGCTTCGTCACAGCAACCTAGCCGGAACAGCTTCCACCACGAAACGGCTCTTGGGTAGCGATCGGGCTATCTACTCAAACCGCCTCCAGCGATACCTCACCACGCGCCACTTCACCCGCGACGTCCAGTCGCGGCGCCAGCATCCGCGCCATGACCCGCGCATACAGTGCGTCTCCGGTGACGCGATGCGCATACATCGGCTCGGTCGGATCGGGCACGACACCATCCCCCGGAAAATAACCGATGCGATCCGTCACCACCCGCGCGCCCAGCGCATTGTACTGCGCTGCCAGCCGCTCGACTGCCACCTTGGCGCGGCCATAGGGATGATCGTCGGTGATCCATTGCGATGATGGCACGAAGATCGCTTCGTAACGCTGCCATTGCCGCAAATGGCCCTCGACCCGCTCGACATGCGGACCGGGCTCACCATGCCGATAGGCGCAATCGAACAGATAGGGTCGGCGCGTCAGCAACTCGGCCGGATGCGCATCGCCGACATCCACGCCGTGGACGTGAAAGTCGTCGCGCTGCAGGCGGCGCACGAATGCACTGCCGAGCCGCCCTTTGGCCCCGGTGACGATCGCTACGTTTTTCATGTCGTTTTGTTCACCCATCCGGCTTAGCGGGTCGTGGGCGAGGATCAACGTCTAAGCTAGCGTGGCTTGCTCTTGCCTCTGGTGCTGCGGCCCCGTGTCATCGGATCGGGCTTCGCTGGCGGCGTCCAGCCGGGTGGCGGGGTGTAGCGCTGCTGGCTGGTGCCGATGCCCATCTTGCCCGGCTGTTGCCGTGTTAGTCCCGTCGCATCGACCGGCGCTGCCTCTTCGCCTGCTTGCCCGCGCAGGATGCTGATCTGGTCACGCAGCTTCGCGGCCAAGGCGAAATCCTGCGCCTCAGCGGCGGCTTCCATCTCCTGGCGGAGTGTATCGATCGTCGTCATGCACCCTCAACGCGCCACCGCCGGTCGGGATGCGCATCGAGGGAAATGGCCTATCGCTTGCCCATGCGATACGCCTTCACGGCCGCGAGCGTTCCTTCGACATGCCCGACCGGATTCCCTTGCGTCAGCGCAAAGATCACCTTGCCGGTCGGCGCGATGACATAGCTCGTCCGGTTGCTCATCGCCGCACCGGGCTTCAGGTGCACGTCATAGCCCTTGATGACGCTCAGGCTCGCCGTGCCGACGGGGAACTTGTCGCGGCACGCCTCGACCGAGAACTTGGCCAGCCTGTCGATCGGATCGGCGCTGAGCCCGATCAGCGTCGCACCGTTCGCCGCGAAATCGTACGCCGCTTCGGCAAAGGCGTGCGCTTCGATCGTACAGCCGCCGGTGAATGCGGCGGGAAAGAAATACACCACGACCGGCCCCTTCCGCAGCGCCGCCTTCAACGCGAAGTCGAACTGCTTGCCGCCCTTCGCCGCGCGCGTGACGATGTTCGGGGCGCTCGCGCCGACCGGCAGCGCGGCATGCGCGGGCAGGGCGTAAGCGACAGCGGCGAGTGCGAAGGCGAGACGCTTCATGGGGAAACTCCGGTGACTGAGTCACCACGATACCCCGCCAATCTCGCCCTGTCTTTGGCTTTGCCGCATCATCCTGCTATCAGCCCCAAATACCTCTTTCACAGATCGACAGAAAACCGTGGCCACCGCTCTCGACAAGATCCGCAATTTCTCCATCATCGCGCATATCGATCATGGCAAGTCGACGCTTGCCGATCGCCTGATCCAGGAGACGGGCGGGCTCACGCCACGTGAAATGTCCGAGCAAGTCCTTGATAACATGGACATTGAGAAGGAGCGGGGGATCACGATCAAGGCGCAGACGGTGCGCCTGGCCTACAAGGCCGACGATGGCGAGACCTATACGCTGAATCTGATGGACACGCCGGGCCATGTCGACTTCGCCTATGAAGTCAGCCGCAGCCTCGCCGCATGCGAGGGCGCGTTGCTCGTCGTCGATGCCGCGCAGGGCGTCGAGGCGCAGACGCTTGCCAACGTCTACCAGTCGATCGAGCACAATCACGAGATCGTGCCGGTCATCAACAAGATCGATCTTCCCGCCGCCGATGCCGAGAAGGTCAAGGCCGAGATCGAGGAAGTGATCGGGCTCGACGCGAGCCAGGCGGTGCTGACCAGCGCAAAGGCCGGCATCGGCATCCGCGAAGTGCTGGAAGCGGTCGTCACGCGGATCCCGCCGCCAAAGGGCGACCCCAATGCGCCGCTCAAGGCGATGCTCGTCGACAGCTGGTACGATCCCTATCTCGGCGTCGTCATCCTGGTCCGCGTCGTCGCCGGCACGCTGAAGAAGGGCCAGCTGATCAAGTTCATGGCCACCGGCACGCAGCATCTGATCGACCGCGTCGGCTGCTTCCGCCCGCGCATCGAGCAACTGACCGATCTGGGCGTCGGCGAGATCGGCTTCATCACCGCGCAGATCAAGGAAGTGGCGCAGACCCGCGTCGGCGACACGATCACTGACGTCAAGCGGCCTGCGCTCGAACCGCTGTCGGGCTTCAAGGAAGTCCAGCCGGTGGTATTCTGCGGCCTGTTCCCGGTCGACGCCAACGATTTCGAGAAATTGCGCGAGAGCATCAGCAAGCTGCGGCTCAACGATGCGTCGTTCAGCTTCGAGATGGAGACCAGCGCGGCGCTCGGTTTCGGCTTCCGCTGCGGCTTCCTGGGGCTGCTGCACCTCGAAATCATCCAGGAACGGCTGACACGCGAATACGATCTCGACCTGATCACTACCGCGCCGTCGGTGGTGTACGAGATCGAGCTCACGCATCCCGATCCTGCGGGCACGACGCATATCGAACTGCACAACCCGGCCGACATGCCCGAGCCCAACAAGATCGCGACGATCAGCGAGCCGTGGATCGAGGCGGTGATCTACGTGCCCGACGAATATCTCGGCTCGGTGCTGAAACTCTGCCAGGATCGCCGCGGCATCCAGAAGAACCTGACCTATGTCGGCGGACGCGCGCAGGCGACCTACGAACTGCCGCTCAACGAAGTGGTTTTCGATTTCTACGATCGGCTGAAATCGCTGTCGAAGGGCTATGCCAGCTTCGATTATACCCAGATCGGCTATCGCGAGGGCGATCTCGTCAAGATGAGCATCCTGGTCAACGAGGAGCCGGTCGATGCGCTGAGCATGATCGTTCATCGCGGCACCGCGGAAGTGCGCGGGCGCGGCATGGTCGAGCGGCTGAAGGATCTGATCCCGCGGCATCTGTTCAAGATCCCGATCCAGGCGGCGATCGGCGGCAAGGTGATCGCGCGCGAGACGATCAGCGCGATGCGCAAGGACGTGACCGCCAAATGCTATGGCGGCGACGCGACGCGCAAGAAGAAGCTGCTGGAGAAGCAGAAGAAGGGCAAGCTGAAGATGCGCGAATATGGCAGCGTGAGTATTCCGCAGGAGGCGTTCATCGCGGCGCTGCGTATGGGGGAGGAGTGAGGCCGAGCGTCGGAAGCTGAGCCCGGCTTGGTCTCGGGACTGACGGTCGCTAATCGTCGCCGCGGACGTGTTCGCGGCTATCCCTTTCGAGCATCGTTCGTCATCCCCGCGCAGGCGGGGATCCATACCGGCTTGCTTGGCGGCTGAAGTACTGACGTCAGAGGTTATGGATCCCCGCCTGCGCGGGGATGACGTGGTGGTACATGTCCGAGCGGTACAATCGCCGGCTTGTTGCGCGGTCCACGGTGCCGCAAATCACCAACTGGCATGTTTGCGGAGCGGGGGACCCCGGAACGGGTCCGGGTGACGGCGTGGTTGGGGCGGGGTTCTTGCCTTGAGCCGGCTTCGGCTTCTCTGGCGGAGGGACATCACACCCGCTGGGTCGGCGTACGGTCAACCGATTCGCCGCGTCCACCATCGTGACCATAGCGCATAGACCGTCAGGGTGACCGGCACGAACAACCACACCGGCACGAAGAATGCGGGGGCGGCGATGCCGGTCGGCGTCACCCGGTCGCCAACGTACATTGGCGCCGCGACATAGAAGAATGCGAGCCAGTACACGGCGCTGAGCGTTGCCTTGGCGAGCGACACGGCAAATCCGGGGCCCGTCCCGCGGCTTGTATGGGGAGGTCGGGGAACAGAGGCCCAGCCTTGCCGCGCTATCGCTCGGCTGGTCAGGGCGAAGACCATGCCGGCCGCGGCGAAAGTGGCCGCTACCGCAAGCTTCGTGCCCGGGGGAACATCGCTGCTGATCGCGTCGGTCGGGTCCGAGCCGGTGAGCGCAAAGCATAGCGAGGCTGCCGCAAACCAATACAGACCAGCACCGCATGCCAGCCCCAAAGCGCGCAGGATCGCCGACAAGCCCGTCATTCAGCAGGTGATGTCACCGGCGCCGCCGAGCGTCAAATGGCGGCCGCCTGCATCGGGCCTCTGTTGCGACAAAGCCGGGCAGCAGCAACCGGCCGGTACAGTCGCTCAAATGCTCGTCAGCGAGGGTTCGTGCTTGACCGCATGGCATCGCCAGACGAACGGATCACATGCGCCTCCTGTCTTACCTCCTCTTCGCCATGGCGGCGGTCGTATGTGGGTGTGCGGTGCTCATCTATGCCGCGCTCACGAACCTTGCGTGCGGCTACGCACCCGGCGCATCCAGCTGCCACGCCCGGCCCTGGGACCTTGGCAGTGACGATCGGTTCTGGCTGGTGGGGCTGCCCACAGGGATTGCGGGGATGCTGATCGCGCTCGCGATCCTGGCGCGTCGCAGTGGTGACCAGCGGGACGGCAGCTAACGCCCATATTCGGACATTGCCCTTTCTGCCGAGGTCGGCACTATGGGCTCATGTACTACCTTGCGTTGAAGGCACTGATCTCCGGGGCGCTAATCGCCATCGCCTCCACTCTCGCAAAGAGATACCCCGGCTTTGGCGCGCTGGTAGCATCGCTCCCGCTCGTATCCGTCATAGGGATGATATGGCTCTGGTCGGACAAGCCCGACCCGGAAAACATGGCGGCTCACGCCGGCGCAACCTTCTGGTATGTGTTGCCGTCGCTGCCGATATTTTTGGTTATCCCGGTGCTACTTCGGCATGGACTTTCGTTCTGGCTAGCACTGGCATTGGGATGCGCGCTCACGATCGCCTTATACGTTCTGATGACATGGCTGGCGCCGCGGTTCGGATTGCAGCTTTAGGTCCGATTACCACCACTTTCGGCCATGTCGGCTCCCGCCCACTTGAAAACGCAGGCTCATCTCTGCCAGTTCGGCATAAGCGGACGCTGGAAGAGGCCCGATCATGCAATCTACGTTCTGGCTCGCCATCCTACTTATCGGAGTGATCGCGGGGGCAACTGCTGCGATCGGAGAATGGCGCATCTATCGACGCTCTGGCCAGCGCGGACACTTTTGGGGGGCGGTTGGATCACTGATCTCGGCGTTATTGCTTGCCTCTTATCTAATCGGCCCGCGGTAGTCGGCTTTCTAGTTATCGCTCTCAAAAGCAGACGGTCGGCTTTCCACCAATTTCGACGATGGCAGCTCACGCCCACTAGCGGACATTTAGCTTCGCGGTAGAATGCCTTGATGTTGTGGCCACCCTCACTTGATCCCGTCATCCGGTCGCAGGCTTTCCATGCGACGAATGGCGAGCTTGGCCTGCTGCCGGAGGACGCGACATCGTTCGTCGCCGCTTGCAGAGAGGATCGCGTCGAAGTGCTCGGCTGGGAGCTTTGGGTGGTGGATCACGCCTGGGGCCAACAATCTAATTGGCCGGTTCCAGCACCGGGGCTGTGGTGTGGCGGCATACCGGTGAAGGGGCGGAATAATCCCGCCGTGTATGGGTTCGACGGCGATGCAGATGAGGCGGAGCGCCAACTTACGAGCCGTGACCTATTAAGCGAGGTGCTCCGCGAGTGGCTGCCGCATGTCAGGGTCAACTTTACGCTCGGGGAATGATCTACGTCCGCTTTCCACCAAGATCAGTCACCCCCCGCAACCCAAGCCGCCCAGCTCTCCTCCGTCGCGGCCGCTTCCCACTTCTTCTGTGCCTCGGCCATCATCGCTTCGGCGGCGCGGCGGGCTTGGTCGCGCGCGGTGAAGTTGGGGCCGCCGCGCAGGCTGTTTTCGGGGGCGGTTTCGGGGAAGGTCAGCGTGGGGCGGGCGGGTTCGCCGGCCTTGGCCCATTCCTCGCGGCGGCGCTCGTCGAGCAACTGGCTGACCGGGCTGGCATAAAGCGGCGCCTGGGTGATGCCGCCGCGCTGCGCGCGGTTGGCGGTGTCGATCAGCTGGCGCATGCTGGTGCCGCGAAGATCGAGCAGCAGCTCGATATGGGTGAGCTGGCGGAGCGTGAAATCGGCGGCGACGATGTTGCCCGAGAGGCGGAGATGGCGTTCGCCGCGGATCTTGGCGGCATAGCGTTCCAGCAGCGGCGTGGTGCCGGTTGCGGCCAGATTGGCCTCCGTTTCCTGCTGCTTTTCGCGGCGTTCGCGGCAGATTGGGCAATTCTCCGCCGCCTCGCGCGCGATCGTCTCGGGGTGTCTGGTGCCGGCGGGCAGGGCGCCGCCATAGAGATGCGGCAGGTGGTGCTCGAGGATGAACATCAGCAGGCGATCGTTGATGCGGCGCTTCTCGCCGACCTGCTCGCCGCGCCAGAATTGGGGCACGGGGACGCCGTTCAGCGCGCGGTCGATCGCGATGTCGGTGAGGCATTGCACGCCGTGATCGAGCGCGGATTCCCAGGCGGCGCGGAAACCCTCGGCGCCGGGCTGGCGGCGCAGGTAATAGGCGCCTTCCGTGCTCATGTTGATGCGCTGGGCGGCGGCGGTGACCGATCCGGTGTCCGCCAGCGCCTCGATAAAGGCGCGCTGCCGCTCGGCGGTCCAGCCGTCATAGCGGTATTTGCGGGGCACCGGGGTGAAGACCGGCAGTGGCGGGCGTTGATCGCGCGGCGTGGGCGTCAGGTTTTTCATGGCGCGGGGCTGTAACCGATATGGTACTTTGTAGGACAGCGAAAATGGCTTCACGGGTTCCAACAAAATGCCGCGGGGGGCGGCGCGCGGGCGGTGCGGGACAAAGGCGTGGACCGCGGTTATAGCCGGGAGTGATAGGGAGATGCGGATGTTCTGGTCCAGGGTCGTGCGGTTGCTGGGGGTGGCGGCGCTGCTGGTGGGCGCGCCGGCGGTGGCGCAGCGGCGTGCGCCGCTGGTGCTGGCCGCCGCCTCGCTGCAGGAGGGGATGAGCGCCGCTGCCGATGCCTGGGCCAAGGCAGGGCATAAGCGGCCGATCCTGTCCTTTGCCGGATCCTCGGCGCTGGCGCGGCAATTGCTGGCCGGGGCGCCCGCCGATCTGTTCGTCTCGGCGGACGAGGCGTGGATGGATGCGCTGGCGGCTAAGGGGCTGATCGCGCGGGGCACGCGGGCGGACTTTCTGGGCAACCGGCTGGTCGTGGTGACGCTGCGCGGGCGGGCGGGGGGCATTCCGTTGTCCGCCGCCGGGCTGGCGCGGGTGCTGGGCGCCGGGCCGCTGGCGATGGCGGATACGGCGGCAGTGCCCGCCGGGCGCTATGGCAAGGCGGCGCTGGAGCGGCTGGGCGCTTGGAAGGCGATCGCCCCCCATGTGGTGCAGGCGGAGAATGTCCGCGCGGCGCTGGCACTGGTCGAGCGCGGGGCGGCGCCGTATGGCATCGTCTATCGCACCGATGCGCTCGCCTCCACGCGGGTGCGCATTGCGGGCGTGTTTCCTGCCGCCAGCCATCCGCCGATCGTCTATCCGCTGGCGCGGCTGGCGAGCGCGACCAATGCGGAAGGGGAAGGGTTTCGCCGCTTCCTGCTGTCGCCGCGCGGGCGGGCGATCTTCGGGCGCTACGGGTTCCCCGCGCGCTGATGCTGAGTGCCGCCGAATGGGGGATCGTCGCCTTGTCGCTGCAGGTCGGCGCGGCGGCGTTGATCGTTGCGCTGCCGCTCGCCTTTGCGCTGGCCTGGCTGCTCGCGCGGATCGACTTTCCGGGCAAGGTGCTGGTGGATGCCGCGGTGCACCTGCCGCTGGTGGTGCCGCCGGTGGTGACCGGCTGGCTGTTGCTGCTGGCGTTCGCGCCGGGCGGGCCAATCGGCGGCTTGCTCGAGCGGGTGTTCGGGATCAGCGTGCTGTTCCGCTGGACGGGGGCGGCGATCGCCGCCGGGGTGATGGCGCTGCCGCTGATGGTCCGCGCGATGCGGCTGTCGATCGAGGCGGTCGACCGGCGGCTGGAGGGGGCCGCGCGCACGCTGGGCGCCGGGCGCTGGCGCGTGTTCCGCACCATCACGCTGCCGCTTGCCATGCCGGGCGTACTGGCGGGCGCGGTGCTGGGCTTTGCGCGCTCGATCGGGGAATTCGGCGCGACGATCACCTTCGTCTCCAATGTGCCGGGCGAGACGCAGACGCTGCCGCTGGCGATCTACGCCGCGCTGCAGCAGCCGGGTGGCGATGCGACCGTGCTGCGGTTGAGCGCGATCTCGGTCGCGCTGTCGCTTGCCGCGCTCGTTGCCTCGGAGATGCTGGCGCGTAGGGCCGGGCGGGGTGTGCATGTCCTTTGACGTGACGGTCCGCAAGCGGATGGGCGACACGCAGATCGCGCTGGAGCTGAGCGCAGGCGAGGGCGTGACGATCCTGTTCGGGCCGTCGGGGGCGGGCAAGACCAGCGTGCTCAACATGGTCGCCGGTTTGTTGAGACCCGATGCCGGCACGATCCGCGTCGGTGGCACGACGCTGTTCGATGGCCATGCGGGCATCGACCTGCCGCCCGAGCGCCGCCGCGCCGGCTATGTGTTCCAGGAGGCACGGCTGTTCCCGCACCTGCGGGTGGGCGCGAACCTCGGTTACGGCGCGGGGACGGGGCCGCTGGACCTGGCGGCGATCGGCTTTCTTGGCATTGGCCATCTGCTCGACCGCTGGCCGCGCTCGCTGTCGGGCGGCGAGGCGCGCCGCGTGGCGATCGGCCGTGCACTGCTCAGCGATCCGGCGTTCCTGCTGCTCGACGAGCCGCTCTCTTCGCTGGATGCTGCACGGCGCGAGGAGATCATGCGCGCGATCGAGCATATCCGCGATGTCGTGCGCTTGCCCGTGCTGATGGTCACGCACGATGCGGGCGAGGCGGCGCGGCTGGGCACGCGCATCGTTGCGATCGAGGGCAGCCCAACGACGGGGTGAACCAAGTCCGCCGCGGAATGTTCGGGTATCGAGCAACTCGGCAAGGACAGATATATGGCAAAGAAAGACGGCGTCTCCAGGCGCCAAATAGTGAGCGGTGCCGCGATCGCGGGCGTGGCCTCCGCCCTCCCGTCACAGGGCGCAGCGCAAGGCGCGGCGGGCGCCGCCCCGATCCAGGACCCGCGCACCAAATATCCCCGCCCGCCGTTCAAGAAGCAGTCGCAGCCCTGGCCGGGGCTGGCCGGCCAGATGGACCCGCGGCCGGACCATGGCGAGCAGAGCTACAAGGGATCGGGTCGGTTGGCCGGCCGCAAGGCGCTGATCACCGGTGGCGATTCGGGCATGGGGCGTGCGGCGGCGATCGCCTATGCGCGCGAAGGCGCGGATGTCGCGATCAACTATCTGCCCGACGAGGAAGCCGATGCGCGCGAGGTGATCGCGCTGATCGAACAGGCCGGGCGCAAGGGGTACGCGATCCCGGGCGACCTGCGCGACGAGGCGTTCTGCAAGAAGATGGTCGCCAAGGCGGTGAAGGCGCTGGGCGGGCTCGACATCCTGGTCAACAATGCCGCGCGGCAGCAGACGCATGCCTCGATCCTGGATATCTCCAGCGACCAGTTCGACTGGACGATGAAGACCAACATCTATGCGCCGTTCTGGACGATCAAGGCGGCACTGCCGCACCTGAAGCCCGGATCGTCGATCATCGGTACGACCAGCGAGCAGGCGATGGACCCGTCCGAGGACCTGTACGATTACGCGCAGACGAAGGCGGCGACGACCAATTACGTGCGCAGCCTGGCCAAGCAGCTCGCGCCCAAGGGCATCCGCGTCAACGGCGTGGCGCCGGGCCCGATCTGGACCCCGCTGCAGGTATCGGGCGGCGCGACGATGGAGAAACTGGCGCAGTTCGGCGGCGACACCCCGCTCATGCGGCCGGGGCAGCCGGCAGAACTGGCGGGCATCTATGTGCTGCTGGCGGAGGAGAGTGGGAGCTATGCCACGGGCCAGGTGTATGGCGCGATGGGGGGTAACGGGCAGCCTTGAGCTCCTTTCCCCGTTCGTGCTGAGTAGGGACCGAGTAGGCCGTAGGCCGTATCGAGGGCTCGTATCGAAGCACCTCTGGGGCGCGCGGGCGCGTGTCCTTCGATACGCCCTCTCGATACGCCCTGCGGGCTACTCGATGGCTACTCAGGACGAACGGGGGGTGGGGCTTGGGCCATCAACTCTGAAGCGGAAGCTCGATTGGACCTCCGCCGTTCGCCCTGAGCTTGTCGAAGGGCGTGTTGCCGGGCACGTGCTTCGACAAGCTCAGCACGAACGGAACGGTTGGTTGCGTCCAGGCCTCGATCGCTCTGCATCAAACCGTTCGTGTCGAGCGTCGTCGAGACACTATCCCAAGCGCAGGTGTCTCGACTTCGCTCGACACGAACGGGTTAGGGTAAGTCATCGTGGTGGGCGGCGATCGCTCAGCAACGGTTGGCGGACCGTCGCCCGCTACTTCCCCGCCGTCCCCAGCACGCCCCGCAGGAACGCCATCTCGACCCGCAGGCTAAGATCCTGGTTCGGCTTTTTGCGCCAGCCATGCCCTTCGTCGGCGAACAGCAGGTACGACACCGGCACGCCGCGCGCGCGGAGCGCGTCCACCATCTGCTTGCTCTCGCGCATCGGCACGCGTGGATCGTTGACGCCTTGTTCGATCAGCATCGGCTTGGTGATCCCGGCGACGTTGGCGCGGGGCGAGATCCGGGCGAACACCGCCTTCATCTTCGGCGTGCGCTCGTCGCCATATTCGGCGCGGCGATTGTCGCGGCGGTACGCCTCGGTGTTCTCCAGGAACGTCACCCAGTCGCCGATACCGAACAGGTCGACGCCGCCGGCCAGTTTGTCGCTATATTTGGTCATCGTCGCCAGCGACATGTAGCCGCCATAGGAGCCGCCGATCACCGCGATGCGGCTGGCATCCAGATCGGGCTGGGTCGCGATCCAGTCGAGCAATGCGCCGATGTCCTTGACCGAATCCTCGCGCTTCTCGGCATTGTCCAGGTTGAGATATTTGGTGCCGTAACCATCCGATCCGCGCACGTTGGGCACGATCACGGTGGCGCCCAGCGTATCGACGAAGCTGGCGATGGTCGGCGACCAGCCCGGCCGCGCCTGGCCCTCGGGGCCGCCATGGATCGAGATCAGTACCGGCGTCTTGGCGCCGGGCGCCGCGTTCTTCGGGCGATAGACGAAGGCCGGCACGGACAATTTGTCGAAGCTGGTGAAGCGGACAAGCTTCGGCTCGGGCAGGCTCGCGCGATCGATCGGCCCGATCTCGGATTCGGTCCAGCGCGAGAGCGTGCCGCCGTCGACATCCCAGCCATAGACGTCGCCCGGCCCGGCGGCCGAGGCGATGCTCACCGCCAGCTTGCGGCCATCGGGCGACAGGCGCAGGCCACTGACCACGCCCTTGATGAAGTCCGGCTGCGGCAGCGCCCGGCGGGTGACGAAATCGCGCACCACGACCTTCGAATAGCCATCCTCGTTGATGACATAGGCGAGCACGCGGCCGTTATCGCTGAGGTCGAAATCCTCGACATCCCAGTTGAGGCCCGGTGCGATCGGCGTCATCTTGCCGGTGGCGACATCAATCTCCACCAGCCGCTGCACGTCGCTGCCGCGATTGCTGATCGCCAGCAGCGTGCGGCCGCCGCGGATGAACTTGGCGCCGGACAGGTTGGCAGGCGTTCCCTTGACGATCTCGGTCGCAACGCCGCTGGCCAGATCGAGCGTGAACAGCCGGTCCTCGCGGTTGGAGACGCCGAGCGTCATGAGCAAGGTCTTGCCGTCGTCGGAGACGTCGCTCGGCGTCATCGCGCCGGTCGCCTTGTAGACGAGCGTGCGGCTTGCCGGATCGGCGGGGTCGGCGGCCAGGATGTTGCGATCGCCCGATCCCTTGATCGCCTGCGACCAGAACAGGCGGCGGCCATCCTTGGCCAGCGCCACGCCATCGTTGCGCGTGCCCGGCTCGGTCAGCTGCACCGGGTTGCCGTCCGGCCCCATCGTGTAGATCTGGAACCATTCGTCGCCGCCGGTATCGCGGCTGAACACGATCCGGTCGGATTGCGGGATCGCCCGGCCACCGGCGATCGGCTCCGCGGCAAAGGTGATCTGCGTGCGCGCCATGCCGGGCGCCTTCACGCGGTGCAGCTGCACCGTCGTGCCGAAGCGCGTCGCGATCAGCAGACTGCCATCGGGCAGCCAATCGGCGACGCTGGCCGACCGGCTCTGCTGATAGCGCGCGACGGCGGTGGCGAGTTCGGGTGCGATCGGCGGCACATTCTCCAGCGTCGCCGCGCCGATGGTGCGCACCTCCACCTTGGCAGGTTCCTGCGCCTGGGCCGCCAGGGCAGGAGAAAGCGCGAGCAGGGCAGTGGCGGCGAGCAGGTGGCGCATGAGGATCTCCGGATGGTGATCCCGGAGACTAGCCGGCGTCGGCAGCCGCACAATGAAAAACCGCCGGCGGGTCATTCCCACCGGCGGCGCTTTCAGTCCGCGATCAGGATCAGAACTTGAAGCGCAACTCGCCCCCGATGATCCGTGGCTCGTTGATCATGCCGGTCAGGTTGTTGAAGTCGATCGCACTGACGGCACGGATCTGGTTGGTGATGTTGCGCGCAAAGGCGGCTACCTCCAGCCCGCTGTTCATGGCGTAACCAATCTTGAGCCCGCCCTCGGTCAGCGCGCGGCCGCGGAATTCCTTGGCCTCGTACAGGAAGTAATTGATCTTGCTACGATACGCCCAGTCGGTGAACACGAACAGTTCGCCATCGCCGACCGGCACGCCGTAGCGCGCGGTGACGTTGGCGACGAAGCGCGGCGCCTGGGGCAGATCGTTGCCGTCGATCACGGCCAGCCCGTTCACGATCGGATCGGTCACCGTGCATTGCAGCGATCCGCAGAAGCCGACACTGATCGAGGGATCGCGAATTTCGGTAAAGTTGTAGCTGCCGCCCGCGGTCAGCGTCAGCGCCGGGATCGGCCGCGCCTCGACCGTCGCCTCGACGCCATAACCGACGGCGTGGTCGGCATTGAGCAGTCGGGCGGAATTGCTGACGCCGCCGACCGCGGTCAGCTGCAGATCCTTGGTGCGCCACCAATAGCCGGCCAGATCGAACTGCAGCGTGCGGCTGGCATTGCCGCCCTTGAAGCCGGCCTCGCCCGAGAAGGTCGTCTGCTTGTTGGCGATCGTCTGCACGCTGCCGAAGGTGATGCGATCCTGGATCGCGGCGGGCAGATAGCCGGTCGCGGCGCGGGCGTAGAAATTGACTTGGTCGGTCAGCTTGTAGGTCGCGCTGGCATCCCAGGAGACGTTGCTGCCCTTGGTCCGCGCTTCGAGCGGCAGGACGAGGCCGGCGGTGATATCGGGCGTGAAGCCGCTGATGATATCGCGCTTCTTGTCATGGCTGTAGCGCACGCCCGCGCGCAGCGTCAGCGCGTCGCTGGCGCGATATTCGGCCGAGCCGAACACGCCGATATTCTCGTTGGTGTTGGTGTGGACGACATTCTGCGTCGATACCGTGGTGCCGGCAAATGAGGTCTCGGTGTAATCCAGATCCTGGTGGAAATAATATAGGCCGCCCTGCAGCCGCAGCCCGCTGAGATCGTCGGTGGCGAAGCGCAGTTCCTGGCTGAACTCCTTGGGCTTGGTCAGGCCGCCGGTGTTGGACGCGAACTTGCCGACGTTGAGCGGGGTCGCCGGTACCTGATACGTGCCGCCGAAGTTGAACGTATAGGTGTCGCCGCCATCGATATCGCCGGTGCTCTGCACCTTGGCGCGCTCATAGCCGGTGACCGAGTAGAAGGTGCCGACGCCATCGACATGGTAATCCAACCGCAGGTTGGTGCCCCATTGGCTGAGCGTCTGGCTGGTCAGGCCATCGAGCGACACGCGGTCCTTGTCGAAGGCGGGGACGAACCTGTTGCTGCCTTGCGCGAACAGACCGGCGCGGAACGTGCGCGGCGAGGTTTCGAGATCGCGGCCATGGACGTTGAGGATCGCGTTGAAATCGGCCGAGCTGTAGCCCAGCTGCACGCGGCCGGCCTTGTCGCTATAGCCCTCCAGCTTGCGGTCGGCGAGGCCGGTGGTGTTGGTGTTGGTGTTGGTCACCCAATTGTCGCGATATTGCACCAGCCCCGAGACGCGCAGCGCAAAGCCGCCGCCGAGCGGCACGTTGGCCGCGACATCGGTGTTCAGCGTGTTGTACGTGCCGAGCGAGATGCTGCCCTGCATGCTGGACCGGTCTGCATCGGGCTTGGCGGAATCGAGCTTCACGACACCGGCCGGCGTGTTGCGGCCGAACAACGTGCCCTGCGGCCCGCGCAGCACCTGAACGCTCGCCAGATCGAACACCGGGAACGATTTCAGCATCGGGTTCTCCAGCGCGACATCGTCATAGACGACGGAGACCGGCTGGGCGGCATTGGGATCGAAATCGGTGTTGCCGAGGCCGCGGATATAGAAGCGCGGGAAGGTGCGCCCGAAAGAGGATTCGATCTGCAGCGACGGCGTGCGCGAGGAGAGGAAGCGGATATCCAGGCCGCTGGAATTGAGCACGTCGAGCTTTTCGCCGGAGATCACGCTGACCGCGACCGGCACGTTGCGGCTCTGCTCCTCGCGCCGGGTGGCGGTGACGACGATGTCGCCCAGACCCTGATCCTCGGCCGCGGGCTCGGTCTGATCCTGCGCAAAGGCGGGGGCGGCGATGGCCAGCAGCGAGGCAGTGGCGGCGAGGCGAAGCGTGGCGGCGGCGAAGTTCATGGATATCCCCCAATATCTAGGCTGCATCCCATCCCGGCGATCCCGGCGTGTCCCCGGGTTCGACTGCCCCGTAACATCACTGCAATATGCATCAAGCCCAGTGTTGCTGGGGTGTGACGGTTGGGCCGGGACCGTTGCCGCAATACCGCACCCCTATCTGTTTGTACCGTTCTCCGGCGGAGGGCAGGGGAGGCGCCACAAAAAAGCCGCCGCCCGGGACATCCCGGACGGCGGCTCTTTTCGGCATACGGTCGCTCGGCGGAGCGCCCCGATCACTCCTTGATCAGGTACTCGCCGGCATCCGCATCGGTGCCGGTGCCGCTGGTGATCACCTCGCCCAGCGCATCGTCACCCGTATCGTCGGCCACGTTGCGCAGCTTTTCGGCCGCACGCTCTTCCGCGGCTGAATTGGCCATCGCGATCGAGACTTCGGCCATCCGGCGCTGCGAGACGCGCAAGGAAGCGTCGCGGCTGGAGGCGGCGATGCGCATCCGGTTCATGCCCGCGCCGGTACCGGCGGGGATGAGACGGCCGACGATCACGTTCTCCTTGAGGCCGGTCAGCGTGTCCTTCTTGCCCTGCACCGAAGCCTCGGTGAGGACGCGGGTGGTCTCCTGGAACGACGCCGCCGAGATGAAGCTGCGGGTCTGCAGCGACGCCTTGGTGATGCCGAGCAGGACGGGCTTGCCCTGTGCCTTGACCTGCTTCTTGTCGAGCTTCGAGTTGAAATCGTCCATCTCGTCGCGATCGACCTGCTCGCCCGCCAGCAGCGTGGTGTCGCCGCCATCGGTGATCTCGACCTTCTGCAGCATCTGGCGAACGATCGTTTCGATGTGCTTGTCGTTGATCTTCACGCCCTGCAGACGATACACTTCCTGGATTTCCGACACGAGATATTCGGCCAAGGGCTCGATGCCGAGCACTTCGAGAATATCATGCGGATCGGGGCTGCCGCCGATCAGATTGTCGCCGCGCTTGACGTAATCGCCTTCCTGCACGTCGATGACCTTCGACTTGGGCACCAGATACTCGACGACCTCGCTGCCATCCTCCGGCTGAATGCCGATCTTGCGCTTGGCCTTATAGTCCTTGCCGAACACGACACGGCCCGAGACCTTCGCGATGATCGCATTTTCCTTCGGCTTGCGCGCTTCGAACAGCTCGGCCACCCGCGGCAGACCACCGGTGATGTCGCGCGTCTTGGCGCTCTCGCGGCTGACACGTGCGAGAACGTCGCCGCCCTGGACCGTCGCACCATCCTCGACCGACAAGGTCGCACCCGGCACAAGCATGTAACGACCAGCCTCCTCGGCGCTTTCGCCGGTGAGGGTCAGGCGCGGACGCAGATCCTCCTTCTTGCTGGCGATGCCGCGGTTTTCGGTCACGACACGCTGCGAGATGCCGGTCGCTTCGTCGGCCTGCTCGGTGAGCGTCTTGCCCTCGACCAGATCGACATACTTCACGACGCCCGGGTTTTCCGTGATCACCGGCATGGTGAACGGATCCCATTCGGCCATCCGGTCGCCCTTCGACACGATGTGACCATCGTCGAACAGCACGTAGGCGCCGTACGGGATGCGATGCACCGCACGCTCGCGGCCATCCATGTCGACGATCGCGACTTCGCCCGAACGGCTCAGCACGACGCGGCGGCCACGCTGGTCGGTGATGGTGCGCAGGTCACGATATTCCATAGTGCCGTCGGCCACTGCCTCCAGGTTGGACGTTTCGTTGAGCTGCGCCGCACCACCGATGTGGAACGTACGCATGGTCAGCTGCGTGCCCGGCTCGCCGATCGACTGAGCGGCGATGACGCCGACAGCTTCACCGATGTTCACCGGCGTACCGCGGGCGAGATCGCGCCCGTAGCACTTGCCGCACACGCCGATCTTCGTCTCGCACACCAGCGGGCTGCGGATCTTGCACGACTGGGTGCCCAGCGCTTCGATCTGCGTGATCATCGGTTCGTCGAGCAGCGTGCCCTTCGGGATGACCACCGCATTGGTCTTCGGATCGATGATGTCTTCGGCCGTGGTGCGGCCCAGGATGCGCTCGCCGAGCGAGGCGATGGTCGAACCGCCCTGCACGATCGCACGCATTTCCAGCGCCCGCTCGGTACCGCAGTCCAGCTCGATGATGACGCAATCCTGCGACACATCGACCAGACGACGGGTCAGGTAGCCCGAGTTCGCCGTCTTCAACGCCGTATCCGCCAGACCCTTACGGGCGCCGTGGGTGGAGTTGAAGTATTCGAGGACGGTCAGGCCTTCCTTGAAGTTCGAGATGATCGGCGTCTCGATGATCTCACCCGATGGCTTGGCCATCAGGCCGCGCATGCCGGCAAGCTGCTTGATCTGCGCCTGCGAGCCACGGGCACCGGAGTGCGCCATCATGTAGATCGAGTTGATCGGCTTCTCGCGACCCTTGTCGGGGCCGTCCTCGTACTTCTTAACAGCCTTGATCTCGTCCATCATGGCGTTGGCCACCTGGTCGCCGCAACGGCTCCAGGCGTCGATCACCTTGTTGTACTTCTCCTGCTGCGTGATCAGGCCGTCCTGATACTGCTGCTCATAGTCCTTCACCTGGTCGCGCGTTTCGTCGACCAGCGGCACCTTCGCGTCCGGGATGATCATGTCGTCCTTGCCGAACGAGATGCCCGCCTTGAACGCGTGCTTGAAGCCCAGCGACATGATCGCGTCGGCGAACAGCACGGTGTCCTTCTGACCGGTGTGACGATAGACCTCGTCGATCACGTCGCCGACGTCCTTCTTGGTCAGCAGGCGATTGACGGTGTCGAACGGCACCTTGTGCGCCTGCGGCAGCGTCTCGCCCAGCAGCATGCGGCCCGGCGTCGTCTCGTAACGCTTCATGATGCTCTTGCCGTCGGCATCGACCTGCGGAACGCGGCTGATGATCTTGGTGTGCAGCGTCACGGCACCGGCTTCGAGCGCGTGATGAACCTCCGCCATGTTGGAGATCATCATGCCTTCGCCAGGCTCGCCTTCCTTCAGCATCGACAGATAATAGAGCCCCAGCACCATGTCCTGCGACGGCACGATGATCGGCTTGCCGTTGGCAGGCGACAGGATGTTGTTGGTCGACATCATCAGGACGCGTGCTTCGAGCTGTGCCTCGAGGCTCAGCGGAACGTGGACGGCCATCTGATCGCCGTCGAAATCGGCGTTGAATGCCGAGCAGACGAGCGGGTGCAGCTGGATCGCCTTGCCCTCGATGAGTACCGGCTCGAACGCCTGGATGCCCAGACGGTGAAGCGTCGGCGCGCGGTTCAGCATGACCGGATGCTCGCGGATCACCTCGTCCAGGATGTCCCAGACTTCCTTGCGCTCCTTCTCGACCCACTTCTTCGCCTGCTTCAGCGTCATGCTGAGGCCCTTGGCGTCGAGGCGCGCGTAGATGAACGGCTTGAACAGCTCGAGCGCCATCTTCTTCGGCAGACCGCACTGGTGCAGCTTGAGCTCAGGACCTGTCACGATGACCGAACGACCCGAATAGTCGACGCGCTTGCCGAGCAGGTTCTGGCGGAAGCGGCCCTGCTTGCCCTTGAGCATGTCGGACAGCGATTTGAGCGGACGCTTGTTGGCGCCGGTGATCGTGCGACCGCGGCGACCATTGTCGAACAGTGCGTCGACGGCCTCCTGCAGCATGCGCTTCTCGTTGCGGACGATGATGTCCGGCGCACGCAGCTCCATCAGGCGCTTCAAGCGGTTGTTGCGGTTGATTACGCGGCGATACAGGTCGTTCAGATCCGACGTCGCAAAACGACCACCGTCCAGCGGCACCAGCGGGCGCAGTTCCGGCGGGATGACCGGCACGACTTCGAGGATCATCCACTCGGGCTTGTTGCCCGAATCGATGAACGATTCGACGACCTTCAAACGCTTGATGATCTTCTTGGGCTTCAGCTCGGACTTGGTGACCGCCAGTTCTTCTAGCAGCTCCTTGCGCTCGCCCTCGAGGTCCAGGTCCTGCAGCATGATGCGCACGGCTTCAGCGCCGATCCCGGCGGTGAAGGCGTCCTCACCATATTCGTCCTGCGCGTCGAGCAGCTCGTCCTCGGTCATCAGCTGGTACTTTTCGAGCGGGGTGATGCCCGGCTCGATCACGATATACGCCTCGAAATACAGCACGCGCTCGAGCTGCTTGAGCTGCATGTCGAGCAGCAGGCCGATGCGCGACGGCAGCGACTTCAGGAACCAGATGTGCGCGACCGGGGCGGCGAGCTCGATATGGCCCATCCGCTCGCGGCGGACCTTCGAGACGGTAACCTCGACGCCGCACTTCTCGCAGACGATGCCCTTGTACTTCATGCGCTTGTACTTGCCGCACAGGCACTCGTAATCCTTGATCGGACCGAAGATGCGCGCGCAGAACAGGCCGTCACGCTCGGGCTTGAACGTGCGATAGTTGATGGTTTCCGGCTTCTTGATCTCGCCGAACGACCACGAACGGATCTTGTCCGGGGAGGCGATGCCGATCTGGATCTGGTCGAAAGTCTCGGCCTTGACGACCGGATTGGCGAAGTTGGTCAGTTCGTTCATGGGTAAGGGACCCTTCCTCGAAATCTAAAGCCCTCTCCCCATCGGGGAGAGGGTTGGGAGAGGGGTAGTCACGAGCGCTAAGCCCGGCTACTGCCCCTCTCCCCGACCCTCTCCCCGCAAGCGGGGAGAGGGAGAAGCAAGTTACTCCGCCGCGATCGCGACGCCGTCGGTGTCGAACTGTTCCTCGGTGGTCAGTTCCACGTTCAGGCCCAGCGAGCGCATTTCCTTGACGAGCACGTTGAAGCTCTCCGGAATGCCCGCCTCGAACGTGTCGTCGCCCTTGACGATCGCCTCGTAGACCTTGGTGCGGCCGACCACGTCGTCCGACTTCACCGTCAGCATCTCCTGCAAGGTATACGCCGCGCCATAGGCCTGGAGTGCCCAGACCTCCATCTCGCCGAAGCGCTGCCCGCCGAACTGCGCCTTACCACCCAGCGGCTGCTGCGTGACCAGCGAGTACGGCCCGATCGACCGAGCGTGGATCTTGTCGTCGACCAGATGGTGGAGCTTGAGCATGTAGATGATGCCCACGGTCACCTTGCGATCGAACATGTCGCCCGTGCGTCCGTCGAACAGCTCCGACTGACCCGACGTGTGCAGCCCGGCAAGGCTGAGCATGTCGGACACATCGGCCTCGCGCGCACCGTCGAACACGGGGGTGCCCATCGGCACGCCGGTCTTCAGGTTGCTCGCCAGCTCGATGATCTGCTCGGGGCTGCGTGCCTCGATCTCCGCGGCATAATGATCGCCATATACTTCCAGCAGACGCGACTTGACCGCATCCGGCATCGCGCCGCTTTCCGGATTGGGATTGGCATCGCGCCAATCTTCGAGCGCGGTATGGATCTGCTGACCCAGATTGCGCGCCGCCCAGCCGAGATGCGTCTCGAAGATCTGCCCGACGTTCATGCGTGAAGGCACGCCCAGCGGGTTGAGCACGATATCCACCGGCGTCCCATCGGCGAGGAACGGCATGTCCTCCGCCGGCAGGATGCGCGAGATGACGCCCTTGTTGCCGTGACGGCCGGCCATCTTGTCGCCCGGCTGCAGCTTGCGCTTCACCGCGACGAATACCTTGACCATCTTCAGCACGCCTGGCGGCAGTTCGTCGCCACGCTCGAGCTTGTCGCGACGATCCTGGAACTTGTCGACGATCACCTTGACGGCATCGTCATACTGAACCTTGACCGCTTCGAGATCGCTCTGCGCCTTGTCGTCGGCAACCGAGAACTTCCACCATTCGTGACGATCGACGCTGTCGAGCAGGTCCTGATCGATGACCGAACCCTTCTTCAGGCCCTTGGGCACGGAGGTCGAGGTCTGGCCGACCAGCATCTCGCGCAGACGCGACCAGGTCGCACGGTTGAGGATCGAACGCTCGTCGTCCGAATCCTTCTTCAACCGCTCGATCTCCTCGCGCTCGATCGCCATCGCGCGCTCGTCCTTGTCGATGCCGTGGCGATTGAACACCCGGACCTCGACGACCGTACCGGCAACGCCCGGCGGCAGGCGCAGCGACGTATCGCGCACGTCCGATGCCTTTTCACCGAAAATCGCGCGGAGCAGCTTCTCTTCCGGCGTCATCGGGCTTTCGCCCTTCGGCGTGATCTTGCCGGCGAGAATATCGCCCGGCTCAACCTCGGCACCGATATACACGATGCCCGCTTCGTCGAGGTTGCGCAGGGCCTCCTCGCCGACGTTCGGGATATCGCGCGTAATGTCCTCCGGCCCGAGCTTGGTGTCACGCGCCATGACTTCGAATTCCTCGATATGGATCGAGGTGAAGACGTCGTCCTTCACGATACGCTCGGAGATGAGGATCGAATCCTCGTAATTATACCCGTTCCACGGCATGAACGCGACGAGGCTGTTGCGGCCCAGCGCGAGCTCGCCGAACTCGGTCGACGGGCCGTCGGCCAGCACGTCGCCGGCGTTGATCACGTCGCCCACCTTCACCAGCGGACGCTGGTTGATGCAGGTGTTCTGGTTCGAGCGCTGGAACTTCATCAGCGTGTAGATGTCGACGCCCGAGCGGCCCGCTTCCACGTCGCCCGTTGCCCGGATGACGATACGTGCCGCATCGACCTGGTCGACGATACCCGCCCGCTTGGCCGAGATCGCTGCACCCGAATCGCGGGCCACGGTCTCTTCCATGCCGGTGCCGACGAACGGCGCCTCGGCCTGTACCAACGGCACGGCCTGGCGCTGCATGTTCGAGCCCATCAGCGCGCGGTTGGCGTCATCGTTTTCCAGGAACGGAATGAGCGATGCCGCGACCGAGACGAGCTGCTTGGGGCTGACGTCCATCAGCGTGATGTTGTCAGGGATCGCCATCAGGAATTCGCCCGCCTGACGCGACGAGACCAGTTCCTCGGTGAAGCCGTTATCGGTGTTCAGCTCGGCATTGGCCTGCGCGATCGTGTGCTTGGCCTCCTCCATTGCCGACAGATAGACGACGTCGTCGGTGACCTTGTGGTCGATGACTTTGCGGTATGGCGTCTCGATGAAGCCATACTTGTTGACGCGGCTGAACGAGGCGAGCGAGTTGATCAGACCGATGTTCGGGCCTTCCGGCGTCTCGATCGGGCAGATGCGGCCGTAATGCGTCGGGTGAACGTCGCGGACTTCGAAGCCGGCGCGCTCACGCGTCAGACCACCTGGCCCAAGTGCCGACACGCGGCGCTTGTGAGTGACTTCCGACAGCGGGTTGGTCTGATCCATGAACTGCGACAGCTGCGACGAACCGAAGAATTCGCGCACCGCCGCAACCGCCGGCTTGGCGTTGATCAGGTCGTTCGGCATGACGGTCGACACGTCGACCGACGACATGCGCTCCTTCACGGCACGCTCCATGCGGAGCAGGCCGACGCGATACTGGTTCTCGAGCAATTCGCCGACCGAACGGACACGACGGTTACCAAGGTTGTCGATATCGTCGATATCGCCCTTGCCGTCCTTCAGATCGACGAGCGTCTTGATCACGGCGAGGATGTCCTCGCTGCGCAGCGTCGTGACGGTGTCCTCGGCATCGAGGTCGAGACGCATGTTGAGCTTGACGCGACCGACGGCCGACAAATCGTAGCGGTCGGGATCGAAGAACAGGCCGCTGAATAGCGACTCTGCCGTCTCCAGCGTGGGCGGCTCGCCCGGGCGCATGACGCGGTAGATGTCGGACAGAGCCTGCTCGCGCTCCTCGGCCTTGTCGACCTTGAGCGTGTTGCGGATCCACGGACCGGTCGCGATGTGATCGATGTCGAGCAATTCGATCCGGTCGATCCCGGCGGAATCGAGCAGTTCGAGATTCTCGGCCGACACTTCGTCGCCAGCCTCGATATAGATCTGGCCGGTCGCTTCGTTGATCAGGTCATAGGCGCTGTAGCGGCCGAAGATCTCTTCGGTCGGGATCAGCAGGTCGGTGAGGCCGTCCTTGGCCGACTTGTTCGCCGCGCGCGGGGAAATCTTCTGGCCCGATGGGAACACGACTTCGCCGGTCTTCGCATCGATGATGTCGAACATCGGCTTCTGGCCGCGCCAGTTCTCGGCCTGGAACGGGATGATCCAGCCACCCTGGCCGCGGACGAAGGTCACGCGGTTGTAGAAGTGGTTGAGGATTTCCTCGCTGGTCATGCCGAGCGCGTAAAGCAGCGCCGTGACCGGCAGCTTGCGCTTGCGATCGATGCGGACGTTGACGATGTCCTTGGCGTCGAATTCGAAATCGAGCCACGAACCGCGATACGGGATGACGCGGGCGGCGAACAGATACTTGCCCGAGGCATGGGTCTTGCCGCGGTCATGATCGAACAGGACGCCCGGCGACCGGTGCATCTGGCTGACGATCACGCGTTCCGTGCCGTTGATGATGAAGGTGCCGTTGCCCGTCATCAGGGGCATGTCGCCCATATAGACGTCCTGCTCCTTGATATCGAGCACCGAGCGGGCATCGGTATCGGCGTCCACCTCGAACACGATCAGGCGCAGCGTAACGCGCATTGGTGCTGCATAGGTGATGCCGCGCTGGCGGCATTCGTCGGTATCGAACTTCGGCGGCTCGAGCTCGTAATTGACAAAGTCGAGCTCGGCCGTGCCGGCGAAGTCGCGGATCGGGAACACCGAGCGCAACGTCTTCTCGAGGCCCGAGACATAGCCGATCGACGGGTCGGAGCGTAGGAACTGCTCGTACGACTCGCGCTGAACCTCGATCAGGTTCGGCATCTGCACGACTTCGTGGATGTTGCCGAACACCTTGCGGATGCGACGCTTCAGCGTGCCGCCGTCATATGCCTTGGATGCCATGTGGTCTTTCGCCCTCGGTCTTGGCCCTTGCGGGCCGAATTAAGTGCCCGGAAACGCCCGGGCGGGCACGCAGAAAGACGCCAAAAAGCCGCTTGTCGTCCTTCTCGGATAACAGCAGCTTGTCGGCGTCTCTGGAACCACGATCTCCAATACGATCGACATGCTGCGCGACGGCACGTCATTTCCCGAAGATTGCGGTGAGAGGCGGATATAGGGAACGTGTTGGATTCTGTCAAACACGGACGGCCAGCGATGCCGCGGAGCGTGAGGCGCCACTCGTCGCCTCGCGCTCTCGTCTTGCCGCGTCGGGCAACGCGGTCCTATGGCGGTCGGACAAACTGACCTAAGGCGCCGCTGTGATTTCCCCTACCGCAAAATTCGTGCGCCTCGCCGCGCTGTCGCTGCTCTTCGTCGAGGGAGCGGCGCTCGCGCAGAACGTCCAGACGCCACCGCTCGTGCCGGGGCTGGAGGATTTCCAGCTGCCCGCGTCGCCATCGACCACGCCGACGCCGACGCCCGTGCCCACACCGGCACCGACGCGCGTCCCGACGCCGGCGCCCGTGCCGACGGCAACGCCCGTCGCGCCGGTCCGCCGGGCGACGCCGACTCCGGTGCCCACCTCCGCACCGCCAGCCAAGCGTGATCTGCCGGCGGTTTTGGCTGTGCCGACGCCAACGCCTACGCCGTCGTCCACGCCGTCGGTACCTCTGGAAGACGTGCCGCTGCCGGCTGCCACCCCGGTGGTGCCCGTGGCGCCTGTCGCGGATAGCGGTGCCGATGCCGGCGGATCGCGCATACCTGCGGTCATTGCGCTCGTCGTTCTGGCGGCGCTTGCGCTGGTGGGGCTGGCCCTGTTCCGTCGCCGCCGCCGGCGCACGGACCAATGGGATCACGAGGAAATTTCGGTCGAGGTCGCGACGCCAGACGCGCCGGCGCTGCCGGAGGCGCCGCCTGCCGACCTGCCGATCCCGGCGCTATCAACGCCCGCTGCGCCGGATGTGCCTGCGCCGCCGCTGCCGGCCTCGCCGGCACCCTCGTTCCTGCGCCCCGCGGCCAGCCCAGCGAGCACGGCGCGCGCGCAGATCGAGCTTGACCTGCGCCCGGTCCGCGCCGGCACCAACCTGACCAGCGCCGCGGTCGATTACGAGGTCACCGTGCGCAACGCCGGGGAGGCGACGGCGACCGACATCCGCGTCGATCTCGGCCTGATCAGCGCTGCGGCCGATCAGGATGCGGTGCTCAGCGGCTTCTTCGCCGCACCGATCGGCCGCCCGCTGGTCGCGCCGTTCGTCCTGGCGCCGGGGCAGCAGATATCGCTGAGCGGCATGGCGATGCGCCCGCGCGACACGCTGAACGTGTTCTCCGTTCAGGACCGGCCCTTGTTCGTGCCGCTGTTCGCGCTGAACGTGCTGTACGGCTGGGAAGGCGGCGCAAGCGGCCAATCCGCCAATGCCTGGGTGATCGGCATCGAGCGCGCCGATGGCGGCAAGATGCAGCCGTTCCGCCTGGATACGCCGCCGCGCATGTTCGACCGCGTCGGTCAGCGCCCGCATCATCTGGCGATCGCCCGCTGATCTGCGAAATCCCGGACCGTTCGTGTCTAGTGAAGTCGAGAAACCTGCGGGTGGTGTCTCGACTTCGCTCGACACGAACGGTGGGGGTGGGTCGAATCAAACGCTTAGACAGCCTTTCTAATCCCTCCACCCGGTTGATCTTCCCCGCGGTCCGCGCAATGCAGCGGTAATATTCAGGAGTTCGCCGCCATGAAGATCACGCTCGCCATCCTCGCCTGTGCCGGCCTTGCCACCGCCGCCACGGCGCAGCAGGATCCGACCCGCAGCACGCCCGCCGAGGTCGCCGCTTCCGCCGCGACCCCGCCTGCCGGCGACATCCCCGCCAAGTTCACCCCGCCGAACACCGCCAATGACTACGAGCGGCGCGAAGTGATGATCCCGATGCGCGATGGCACCAAGCTGTTCACCGTCATCATGGTCGCCAAGAATGCGGTGAACGCGCCGATCGTGCTGACGCGCACGCCGTACGACGCCGGCAGCCGCGCCAAGCGCCAGACCAGCTCGGCCCTGCTCTCCACGCTGCCGCTCGCCGACGAGATGTTCGTGAAGGCGGGATATATCCGCGTCTACCAGGACATTCGCGGCAAATACGGCTCGGAAGGGGATTACATCGTCACCCGCCCAGTGATCGGTCCGCTCAACAGGACCAAGGTCGATCACGTCACCGACGCCTATGACACGATCGACTGGCTGGTGAACAAGGCGCATCTGCCCGAGAGCAACGGCCGCGTCGGCATGATCGGATCGTCCTATGAAGGCTTCACCGTCGTCATGGCGCTGCTCAACCCACATCCCGCGCTCAAGGTCGCAGCACCCGAAAGCCCGATGATCGACGGCTGGATGGGCGACGACTGGTTCCACAACGGCGCGTTCCGCTTGGCCAACATCGCCTGGCTCGGCAGCCAGACCGGCTATAAGGGCGCGGGCAAAGCACCGCCGACCGGCGGTTATGACGATTACGTCAACTTCCGCGACGTGGGCTCGGCCGGCGATTGGGCGGCGAAGTCCGGCTATGCGCAATTGCCGTACTGGCAGAAGATGACCGCGCACCCCGCCTATGACGAATTCTGGCAGGGCCAGGCGCTCGACAAATTGCTCGCCGCCAACCCGTCCAACGTGCCGACGATCTGGGAACAGGGCCTGTGGGACCAGGAGGACATGTACGGCGCGATCCATTCGTGGGAAGCGCTGAAGGCCAAGGGCAAGACCGGCAACAACTTCCTCGTCATGGGCCCATGGCGGCACAGCCAGGTCAATCGCACGGGAAGCAGCCTGGGGCCGTTCCAGTGGCGCGGCGACACCGCACAGCAATTCCGCGAGGAAATGGTGCTGCCGCTGTTCAACCAATATTTGAAGGACGGCCCGGCCGTAACGATGCCTGCCGCGACGATCTACAATACCGGCGAGAACCATTGGGACAAGTTCGCCTCCTGGCCGCTGGCTTGTGAAACGGGCTGCGCGTCGCCGCTGAAACCGATCTATCTGCAGGCCAGCGGCGGGCTCGGCTTCGAGCGCGACGGGGCAGGGGGCGACAGCTACGTCTCCGATCCGTCCAAGCCCGTGCCGCATTTGCCGCGCCCGGTGAACTTCGATGACGGCCGCTGGGGCGACTGGCTGGTCAGCGACCAGCGCGGCGTCGATGGCCGGCCGGATGTGATGACCTATGAAACGCCTGCGCTGACCCAGGCGGTGCGCGTGTCCGGTGCCCCGATCGCCGACATCTTCGCCAAGACCACCGGCACCGACGGCGACTTCGTCGTCAAGGTGATCGACGTCTATCCCGGCGAAGTGGCCAGCGACGCCAAGATGGGCGGCTATCAACTGGCGATCAGCATGGACATCTTCCGCGGCCGCTACCGCGACAGCTTCGCGCACCCGAGCGCGATCCCGGCCAACAAGGTGCAGCGCTACAAATTCCGCCTGCCGACGGTGAACCACGTCTTCCAGCCGGGCCACCGCATCATGGTGCAGGTCCAGTCCTCGCAATTCCCGCTCTATGATCGCAACCCGCAGAAATACGTCCCCAACATCTTCCTCGCCAAGAAGAGCGATTACCAGAAGGCTACCGTGACGATCGAACGCGGCGGGGCGCAGGCAAGTGCGGTGTGGCTGCCGGTAGTGGCGGTCGACCAGAGCGCGGCAATGGCGAAATAGCCAGCGGCTACCAACGCAAGACGCGATTGACCTTATCGATAAACGGTAATATCGTTTATCGATAAGGAGTCGCGCATGAACGATCGTCTACTGGGCATCGGCGCCACGGTTCTCAAAGTGACCAACATCCTCAACTGGATGTGCGTGGTCGGCTTTGCCGTCGCGCTCCTGCTGTCCTTTCCCTTCGCGCCGGTGATCCTGGCGCATCTTGCGGCCAAATACACGACGCAGCCGGTCCTGCCGATCCTAATCGTGCTGCGCTTCATGTGCGTCCTGGGACTGCTCGTCGGCCCGCCGGTGCACGTCGTGCTCACCCGGCTGCGCGCGATCGTCGCGACCGCGCAGAGCGGCGATCCGTTCGTCGCGCGGAACGCCGGGCGGTTGCAGGCGGTCGGCTGGGCGCTGCTGGCGATCCAATTGCTCGACGTGACGTACGGGCTGATCAGCTGGGGGCTCGCCGCGCACCATGTCGATACCGCCGGCTGGGCGCCGTCGCTCGGCGGCTGGATTGCGGTACTGATGGTGTTCGTGCTCGCCCGCGTCTTCAAGATCGGTGCGCGGATGCGCGATGAGCTGGAACTCACCGTCTGATGCCCGTCACGATCAAGCTCGACGACGTGCTCGCCGCGCGCGGCATGACGCTGACCGAATTGTCGCAGGCGGTGGACATCACGCTCGCCAACCTGTCGGTGCTGAAGACCGGCAAGGCGCGCGCGATCAGATTTTCCACGCTGGAGGCGATCTGCACCGTGCTGCACTGCCAGCCGGGGGACATTCTACACGTCGAGGGGGACAGCGAATGATCAAGGCATTCTTCAGCAATCTGCTGGGCGCGTATCGTGACGGCTGGGGCGCGGCGCGCGCGCTGCCCTGGCTCGTCGCGCTGATGATCGGCATCGAATTCGCGCAGCACATGATCGAACTGCAGCTCGGCTTCTTCTCGCTCGATCCGGCGGTGCGCAAGGTGGCCGCGGCGGCACCGATCCGCATGGCGTTCGGCTGGCCCAAGATGCTGACCCTCTATGCCGTCGGCTTCCTGGTGACACGCTATTATGCCCTTGGTGACCGGCGGGCGGCACTTCGGCCTTCGCACCGTGCGTTTCGCCGGTATGCCTGGGTCGTGCTGTTTCAGCTGATCCCGGCCGCGATCATCATCTATGCCGAGCCGATCGCAGCCGCAGCGGGCGGTACGCAGGATCATGTACTGCCCTTGCGCGCGGTGATGGGGCTGGGGCAGCAACTGCTCGAACCCTTGCTGTTCCTGTGGTTCGTCAGTGCCGCGATCGGCAATGACAGCGACGGCCCGATCTCCTCGGCCAGGACTACCGGCTGGCTGTATCTATGGGCGCTGCCGCTGATGTTCGTCACGCGCGTGCCGCTCGGCATCTTGCACCAGATGCTCAATCGCTGGCCGGCCGGTCAGCCGCCCGCGGCGCAATATGCCTTGCTCACGCTCGACGCGCTCGTCGTCGGCGCGCTGGCCATGGTGCTGCCCGCGGTCCAGGTGCGCATCGCGCGCTACATCGCGGATCGGGCGCGATCGCGCGCCGCCGCGTCGTCCGTGCCGCAGGACACGCACTCTCCCTTTGCGGCCTAGCCGCTTCGGCAACCGGTGGGGAGGCAGACGGATCGTTCGACGCGGCGATCCGTTGATGCGGTCCGACCTTATTCCGCGGCGCCGTTCGCCCAAGAGGAACGATCATGAGCGAACCAGAAGCACGCATCTACGGCATGGCCGACGAGGAAAACCACCAGACGCCGGCGCCCGGCGGCGTCCGCGGTGAGGGCGCACCGATCGTCGATGACCCTGAGTTGCGGCACGACGTCACCGCCGGCGACCGCAAGGTGACCGTGCAGGAAAGCTCGGGCGTTGCGTTCGTCGAGGCAAGCGGTGCGCCGGGTCCGGTCAAAAGCCAGGACAAGCCGGTTGAAGACGAGCCGGACGCGGACGCGGACGTTGTAGGCTGCACGACCAGCCCGTTGTGCGGCCCTACAGGCCTTGCGTGGCCGGCCTGAGTTCCTGATCCTTTGTTAAGCTCTCCGATCTAGCCAGAGGCGCGATATTGGAGAGGGCTGGCGATGGACCGGGTGATTGATCTTGCGCTGAAGATTTCGCTGCTGCTGGCCAGCCTCGGATCATTGCTCTCGCTGACCAAGATGGTGATCGAGCAGTTCATGCCGATCCGCTATTATTGGTGGGGCGCGGTGGCGTTCTTCGGTGCGACGATCGTGCTGACGGCGGCGATCCGCCTGCGCGACGACCGCGCCGCCCATCGGGGTTGAAGCTGTCGTCGCAACGGCTTTTTCAGTTGATGCCGAAATGTGTGGTTGGCTTCAAAGGCCAATCCTCTGCCTACTGAACATGGAGCACTGTTCTAGCTGTTCGATGGCAACCGCGCCTGGCTCGTAACATGCGGGCGATCGATCGCCTTGGGGCGGCCTTCAGGATCGACCGATACCATCACGAACTCGGCCGATGCCGCTTGTTGACGAACGCCGGTCAGCAGTTCTTCCGACCAGAGTGCCACCCTGACCCGCATCGAGCTTCTACCGGTCATCACCACGTCAGCGATGATCTCCGTCATGTCACCTTCGCGGACGGGAGCGCGAAAGTCGATGCGGTCGGATGCCGCCATCACCATCACGGCGCGCGCGGCCCTCGTCGCGGCGATGAAGGCGCCCTTGCCGAGCATGCGGAGGGCATCGCCCCCGAACAGCGTGCCGTAATGGTTGGTCTGCGGTGGGAAGACCATGTCCATCATGTGCAGCGACGTATCGGCGGTCGTGTCCGTCGCCGTCGGCATGGCGGGCAGCGGGAGCCTCGTCGTCTCGCCCTTGACCGCGACCAGCGTGAAGACGCCGCGCGTGCACAGGCGGCGCTCGCCGCTGAGCAACGCCTCGGCGACCAGATCGACCTCGACGTCGCACGAACTGGTGCCGATGCGGACGATCCGTCCGGTCGCCTCGATCAGCTCGCCCTTGAGCGCCGGCGCGGCGAAGTCGATCCGTTCGCACGATGCGGTGACGAAGGGCGCGCGGCCGTGGCGCGAGGCAGCGAGAAAGGCCACCTTGTCCATGTGCGCCAGCGCCACGCCGCCGAACAGCGTGCCATGATGGTTGGTGTCGCCGGGAAAGATCATGTCGACCAACCGGACGATCCCCGTCGCCGCGCCCTTCGTCGCCATCGGTTCAGGCCCTCCCGGCCAGGTCGGCGCGGAGCGTCCTGGCGGCGGCGACCATCGCCGCGATCGCGGGCTTCACCTCGTCCCACTTGCGCGTCTTCAGCCCGCAGTCGGGGTTCACCCAGAGCTGTTCGGGCCGAAGATGCACCTGCGCGAGCCGCATCAGTGCGACCATCTCGTCTTGCAACGGCACACGTGGGGCATGGATATCGTACACGCCGGGTCCGATCGCGTTTGGGTAGTGATAGCGTGCGAACCCCTCGAGCAGTTCCATCTGCGATCGCGCCGTCTCGATCGAGATCACGTCGGTGTCCATCGCACCGATATCGGGGAGGATGTCGTTGAACTCCGAATAGCACATGTGCGTATGGATCTGCGTGGCGTCGTCCACACCGGCGGCCGACAGGCGGAAGCAATCGACCGCCCAATCGAGATAATGCTGCCAGTCGCGCTTACGCAGCGGCAGCCCTTCGCGCAGCGCCGCCTCGTCGATCTGGATCGCGCGTGCGCCGGCGGCTTCCAGATCGGCCACCTCGTCGCGGATCGCGAGCGCGATCTGCCGACACGATATCTCGCGCGGCTGATCGTCACGGACGAACGACCAGTTGAGGATCGTCACCGGCCCGGTCAGCATCCCCTTGACCGGCTTGCGCGTCAGGCTCTGCGCATAGCGCCACCAATCGACGGTCATCGCGGCCGGCCGCGAGACGTCACCCAACAGGATCGGCGGCCGGACGCAGCGCGAGCCGTAGGATTGTACCCAGCCGCCGGCGGTGAAGGCGAAGCCCGACAATCGTTCGCCGAAATACTGTACCATGTCGTTGCGCTCGAACTCGCCGTGGACCAGCATGTCGAGCCCGACGTCCTCCTGCCAGCGGATCGCACGCTCGGTCTCGCCGCGCAGGAACTGCTGATAGGCAGCGTCACCGAGATTGCCGCGATCATGCTCGGCGCGCACATGACGAACCGCGCTGGTCTGCGGGAAGGATCCGATCGTGGTGGTCGGGAATGCCGGCAGGTCGAGCATGTCGGCTTGTGCCGCCTGGCGCACGGCATACGGCGAGCGCCGGTCGCGCATCGCCGGCGACGCCGCTGCAAGGCGTGCGGCAACTGTCGCATCGTGGATGTGCGGGGACGTCCTGCGATTGGCGACGGCCCGGGCCGAGGCGGCCAGTTCTGCGGCGACGGTCTTGCGGCCGTCGTTCAATGCCCGCTTGAGGATCGATAGTTCCTCGATCTTCTGAACGGCGAAGGCGAGCCATTGCGTCACCTCCGGCTCGAGCTTCTTTTTCGAGCGCCAGATCGACCGGCGTGTGCAGCAGCGAGCAGGATGGCGCGAGGATCACGTCGCGCGCGGCGGCGATCGGCGCCAGGTGATCGAGCAGCGCCTCCAGATCGGCACGCCAGACGTTGCGGCCATCGACGATTCCGAGCGACAGCACCAACGTCTTCGGTGCGGCCTTCAGCACGGCGTCGATCTGATCGGGGGCGCGGACCAGATCGATGTGCAGCCCGTGGACGGGAAGCGCCACGGCGAACTCCGGATTATCCTCCAGGCCGCCGAAATAGGTGGTCAGCATCAGCTTCACGCCCGAGCCTGACAGCGTGTCATACGCGCGGGCCAGCGCATCACGCTGCCGATCGGCGAGGTCGAGGACCAGCACGGGCTCGTCGATCTGCACCCATTCGGCACCGGCCGCGGCCAGACGGCCGAGGATCACGGCGTACAGGCTCAGCACCTCGTCCAGGAAGTCGAACGGATCGACATCGCACCCCTTGGCCAGGCTCAGCCAGGTGACAGGCCCGAGCAGCACCGGGCGCGTCTCGAACCCTTGCGCCTTCGCCTCGCGATAGTCGTCGACGATCTTGGCGCCGTTCAGGGCCAGCTTCTGCCCGGCGGCGAGTTCGGGCACCATATAATGGTAGTTGGTGTCGAACCATTTGGTCATCTCGCACGCCGTCAGGCTGGCATGCGCATGGCCGCAACCGTCATCCTGCGCGGTGGTGCCGCGCGCCATCGCGAAATAGGTCGCGAGGTCGGTCTGGTCATCGGCCGCGCCGTATCGCGCGGGGATCGCGCCGAGCATCACGCTGGTGTCGAGCACATGATCGTAGAGCGAGAAATCGTTGGACGGCAGCCAGTCGGCGCCGAGCGCGCGCTGCCGCGCCCAGGCGGCGGTGCGAAGGCCGGATGCGGCCTCCAGCAATTCAGTCTCGGACGACGTGCCGGACCAATATCGTTCGAGTGCCGATTTCAGTTCGCGGCGCGGGCCGATGCGTGGAAAGCCAAGGGTGGCAACGGTGACGGTCATGGTCTTCATACCCCGATGAAAGGCGGAGAAGACGGATGGTCACAGGCAGGGCGCACGCCCGGAACATGGCTCGCGCGCGTGGCTGCAAGCGGCCAGCCCGGGATCCCCGCCGGTGGACGTTATCGCGTCGAAGGCAGGTCTCCTGGCTCACGGGTCATAACGACGGTCTGGCCTTCCCAGCGGTTCGCACCGCCAGTGACACTCGATGACCGCCGCTCGCCGCTTACAGTTGCGGGGGCAGCGCCGGCCTTGGACCTGTGTTCCTGAAAGGAGGTCCGCACCGGCTTCCCGTCTTAGCTCCGGCGCGCCTGCGCGGCCGGAGAACCTTGACGCCCGCTATGTCCCATCTTCCGCAATGAGGGTCAATCCACATATAAAGAAATCTTTATATGTGGCCTCGCCAGCAGCTGAGACGTGTCAGACGCCGATGAGCGACCGTTTTCACATGCTCACGTCACCTATGCACACGGCCCGCCGGGCCCTCAATAATCTACCGTCTGCGGCGCGCCCTTGATCTCGTCGTTGGTCAGCAGCACGCGCTTGGGGTGGGGCACTGCCTCCAGAGTCGTATCCCGATCGATCTCCATCAGCGGTTTGATGCGGCCGTCGCGAATGTCGTAGACCCAGCCGTGCAGCCAGAGATCCTGCTTCTTGGCGAACGCCGCCTGCACGGTATCGGTGCGCGCGAGATTGACGAGCTGATCGCGCACGTTGAACTCGACGAAGCGGTTGAGCTTGGCCTCGGGCGTCGTCTGGTTGCCCAATTCCTCCCAATGATCGCCGGCCACGTCGCGCGCGGTCTGCAGCCAGTCGTCGACCGGCCCGGTCGTGCCGCCATCGAGCGCCGCCTTGACCCCGCCGCAGCCATAATGGCCGCAGACGATCAGATGCTTCACGCCGAGCACGGTGACGGCATATTGCACCACCGACATCAGGTTGAGATCGTCGTCATTGACCAGGTTGGCGATGTTGCGATGGATGAACATGCCGCCGGGCGGCGTCATCGTCATCTGTTCCGGGCTGACGCGGCTGTCGGAACAGCCGATCCACAGGAATTCGGGCTTCTGGCCGTGCGTCTGGCGTTCGAAGAAGTCGGCTTTCTCTTCCGTCAGCTCGAGCGCCCAGGCGCGGTTGGCGAGCAGGAGTTGCTTGTAGTTTTTCATGCGAAACGGATTCCTGAAGTCGGTGCGTTGATCAGCGGCGCGCTGCGCTCGGCGATGTCGCCGCGTACCGTGACCTTGATGCCGCGATAGTCGGCGCCCTTGATGAACGCGTTGATGACGTCGACATTGTCGAGATCGACATAGTTGGTGGAGGACAGATCGATCAGCAGATTGGCATTGTCGGGAACCTTGTTCAGCTCCTTCTGAAGCTCGTATTTGTGGATGAAATACAGGTTGCGGCGCGCGCGGATCAGGCAATTCTCGTCATCGCAGACGAAGGTGATGGCCGAGCGGAAATTGCGCGCGATGACGAAGACGAAGCCGACGACCAGCCCGATGACGATGCCGATCAACAGATCGGTGAACAGGATCGCGACGATCGTCACCACGAACGGCACGAATTGCGACCAGCCCTGCTTGAAGCGCTCGGTAAACAGCTTCGGCTTGGTCAGCTTGTAGCCAGTGGCGATCAGCACGGCGGCGAGCGCGGCAAGCGGGATCAGGTTGAGCAGGAACGGGATCAACGCGACGCTGAGCAACAGCCATATGCCGTGCAGGATCGTCGAGCTCTTGCTCTGCGCGCCGGCATCGACATTGGCCGAGGAGCGCACGATCACCGAAGTGATCGGCAGGCCGCCGATCAGGCCGGAGACGATGTTGCCGCCGCCCTGCGCCATCATTTCCCAATTCTTGGGCGTGGTGCGGCGCTGCGGATCGAGCTCGTCGACTGCCTTGACGCTGAGCAAAGATTCGAGGCTGGCCACGATCGCCAGCGTCAGCGCGACGGTCCACACCGCGCCGTTGCCGATCTGCGAGAAATCGGGCGTGGCGAAGAACGAGGTGAACTCGCCGAAGCTCTTGGCCACCGGTACCTGCACCAGGTGTGTCGCCTGCAACTGCCAGTTGGGCTTGATCAGCCCGAGCAGCGCATTGCCGCCGACGCCGATCAGCACCACGACCAGCGGGCCCGGCACGAAACGCAGCGGGCCATCCTTGGGCCGGGCCTTGTCCCACCAGAACAGGAAGGCGAGGCTGGCCAAGGCGATCAGGATCGCGCCGGCCGAGAGATGCTGCCGCACGGCGGTGATGATCGAGGAGAAGGTGTTGCTGCCGTCCGCCTGCAGGAATTCGAAGCTGCCTTCGAAATCCCCGTCGTAGCCGAGCGCATGCGGCACCTGCTTGAGGATCAGGATCACGCCGATCGCCGCCAGCATGCCAGTGATGACCGATGAGGGGACGAATTCGGCGGCGATGCCCGAGCGCGTTGCGGCAAGCGCGACCTGGATGATGCCGCCCAGCATCACCGCCAGCAGGAACGCCTCGAACGAGGGCAGCCGCTCGATCGCGGCGAACACGATCACCGTCAGACCGGCGGCGGGGCCGCTGACCGACAAAGGCGATTTCGACAAGGCGCCAACGACGATGCCACCGACGATGCCGGCGATCACGCCCGAGAAGAGCGGCGCTCCGGAGGCAAGAGCAACGCCCAGACACAATGGCAGGGCAACCAGAAACACGACGATCGATGCGGGGAAGTCGACGCGCAGGGTCTTCAATAAGGGTAACGGCAAGACGGACCTCATGTCAGCGGCGGCCAAATTGGCGGCGAACCAGTCCGTTCTAGACGTAAGCCCGATCAACCTGTTCCCTTTATTGCAGCGCAGCAATCAAACGTTACACGCCTGTCATCTCGGCGCAGCACAATGCTTGGCCAGATCGAGTGCACCGACGCTGCGGTGGAGCGGGGCGGGGCGATCGGTATGCTTCGTTCCCGCAAGCCGCAGCACGCGGGCCGCCGCGCCGCTCCACCCCAGCCGCCCGCACCGTGACGTTCAGGCGGCCGGCGCTTTGCTCGGCAGCGCGTCGTTCAGCCTTGCGCGGTCGGACGGATCACGATGCTGCCGACATCCACTTCGGGCGGCTGCTCGATCGCATAGAGGATCCCGCGCGCAATCGCATCGGGCGGGATGGCGATCGCGCCGATCTGCCCCTCGATCATCGTCTTGGTCGGCTGGTCGGTGATGCTGTCGCCGAAATTCGTGGCGATCATTCCCGGGGACACTTCGGTCACGCGCAGGTGCGGTCCTGCCTCCTGCCTCAGTATCTCCGTCACCGTGCGAACGGCATTCTTGGTGGCGGCATAGACTCCCATCGTCGGCACCATCTTGATGCCGGCCGTCGAAATGACGTTGATCACATGTCCGCTCGCTTGGCGCGCGAAGACGGGCAGGGCAGCGGCGATGCCGTAAAGCGTGCCCCGCAGGTTCACGTCGATCATGGCGTCCCAGCCTTCGACGTCCAGTGCGTCCAGACGGGAGATCGGCCCGATCCCGGCGCAGTTGATGATGACATCGAGCCGACCGCCTTGTTCCACCGCGAGCGCGACCAGCGCTTCGAGATCGTCGCGCCGGCGCACGTCGGTCACCTTGGACACGGCCTTCCCGCCGCCAGCGGTGATCGCCTCCACCACTTCAGCCAGCGCATCCTGGCGGCGCGCGCCCAGCACGACGAACGCGCCGCGTCCGGCCAGCAGCGCCGCGGTCGCGCGGCCAATTCCACTGCTTGCGCCGGTGATGGCGACAATTTTGCCTTCGATACCCATCGTCATTCTCCTCGACACAGGAGATGGGCGGGGTGACCGAGATACTCTATGGTACACCGTCTATGAAATTGTCGCGATCGTCCAAAACCGCCATCGATCCACTGTCCGACGTGCTGGACGTTCTCGGCGCACGGGTCACGCGGCGGACCAGGATCGAGGCGTCGGGGCGCTGGGCCTTTGCCTTTCCGGCGATAGAGCGGCTGAAGTTCGTGGCCCTGCTGCGCGGCAGTCAGTGGATGATGCTTCCCGGCTGCGCGCCTCATCTGATGAACGAGGGCGATGTGTGCGTGCTCGGCCGGTCCGCTTATGCCATTGCGAGCGACCCCGCCGAGAACCCGATCGATGGGCAGGAGCTGTATAGGGACAGTGACGTCGCGCGCATTGGGGGTGACGACACGATCGGGATCGGCGGCACCGTCACGTTCGGTGCCGGCAGCGCAGACTTCCTGCTCGACATGCTGCCGCCGTTCATGATCGTTCCTCGATCGTCGCCATCGGCCGAGGCGGTCGCGACCATTCTCGGCCTGATCAATGGCGAATCGGATCGCGGCAAGATGGGCAGCGAGATCGTGGGGGCCAGGCTTGCCGATGTGCTGCTGGTGGAGGCGATCCGCGCTTATGCCGGCCGCCCCGATGCCCCTGACATCGGGTGGCTTGCCGCACTGTCCGACGCTCGTATCGGCCGGGCACTGCGAGCGATCCACGACGATGTCGCGCGCCCCTGGACGGTGGCAGAACTTGCCGCCCTGGCGGGCATGTCGCGCGCGGCATTTTCCGCCGAGTTCACCCGTCGCGTCGGGCAACCGCCGCTCTCCTATGTCCGCGCTTGGCGTCTCACGCTCGCCCGCGCAGCGCTGACCCGCGGCGACGGGACGGTTGCCAGCATAGCGGACAGGATCGGCTACACCTCGCAAAGTGCGTTCGGGCATGCCTTTCGCCGCGCCTTCGACTCATCCCCACAGGCCTTGAGGCGACTTATCGATAATGACTTGCAATAACGATTGATCACGGAGTAGTGCCCCCGCTCAGGGAGACACTCACCATGACTGCGATCATCGCGTTGCTGGCTGCGGCCGCGGCGGCTTCTACCACACCATCTGCACCGCCGGCGGTGACCGATCCGCAGCGCGCCGCCGACACGCAAGGCGGCAGGGAAGAGCCGGCGATCGACGATATCGTCGTGACGGGCGTGCAGACCGATGGCAGCAACGGCTATTACGGCGCCCCGCGCACCGCGCTCGCCACGATCAGCGTGCGGTACTGATCCGCGGCGGGGGCGCTGGCGTGATCATCCTGGGGCTCGTCACGATCATGGCCGCGATGCTGTTGGTGCGGCTCGGCTGGTCGGGCCGCCGTGGCGTCGCGCCTCTCGGCTGGGCATTGGGCGTCGGCGGGCTGTTCCTGCTGGCGGCGAACGATGGCGCATGGGGGGTGGCGGTGGGTGCGGTGGCCGGCATGGCCGTCGCGATCGCCCTCGTGCTGCACACCGGATGGCGCTCACCCGTCAAGGTGCGCCGGCCCGCGCGTACCATACCCTCGATCACGCTGCCGCATCGGCCGGCCGACATCGCCCGGAGATTGTTCGTATTCGTGCTCGTCGTCCCGATCGGCTTCGTGGCGGCGCAGTGGCTCACTTTCGGCATGCAGGCGCTGGCGCGTCGGGCCGGCGCTGGCGAGGCGGATGCGCTCGCGCTGACGCTGTTCCTCCAGCCTGTGCTATGGGGCGTGCTGATGGCGTGGCAGATGACGCGCGCCACGGCGATGCGGATGATCGCGCCGCCCGCCGGCGCAGCCATTCTCGGCACGATCCTGTGGAGCCTGTCCTGATGCCCGCTCCCCAACCCCAGACCCTGGTGCAGCGTGCGCTCGGCGGCCATGCCGCGATCGGGCTGCTCGCCGGCGCGTTGCTCTACATCGTCTCGCTGACCGGCGCGGTCGTGGTGATCCACGATCGCTGGCAGCGCTGGGAACAGCCGACCATCGCTGAGGTGACCGCGCTGACGCCCAGCGCGGCGCAGGCGGGAGTAGCGGCGGCGATCGCCCAAGACGCGGGCAAGCCGCGCACGACGCACCTCTATCTCCGCATGCCGAATGCGGACCTGCCACGTGCGGTTGCGACCACCGACCATGGCGGCTGGTATGTCGACGGGCAGGGTCGCGTGGCCGGACGCGAGGCGCATAGCTGGACCGAAATGGTCATCGGACTGCACGAATATCTGCACCTGCCGGCGACCTGGGGGATGTTGCTGGTCGGCGCGCTGGGCGTGGCGCTGGCCGCGTTGCTCATCACCGGCGTGCTCGCGCATCCGCGCATCCTGCGCGACGCCTTCTGGCTGCGCACCCGGCACGATCCGCAGATCGCGCGCGCCGACTGGCACAACCGGCTCGGCGTGTGGACGTTGCCCTTCGCGCTCGCGGTCACGCTGACCGGGGCGTTCATCGGACTGAGCGGCGTGGGCTATAGCGTGTTGGCCAAGGCCTATACCGGCGGCAATCTCGAAAAGATCTACGCCCCGATCTATGGCCCGGAGGGCATGCCGGACGCCAATGCTGCGCCGCTGGCGAACATCGCCACGGCACTGGCGACGCTGCACGCGCGCGTGCCGGCGGCCATGCCGACCTATGTCATCGTCCACGATCCCGGCACGCGCGGGCAGCATATCCAGATCCTGGCGGCACTGCCGCGGCGGCTGGTCTATGGCGAGGATTATCGCTTCGATGCGGCGGGCCGCTGGCAAGGTCCGGTCGGTCTGACCAACGGGCCGTGGGGCCAGCAGTTCGCCGCCTCGACCTACAACCTGCATTTCGGCAATTTCGGCGGGCTGCCGGTCGAGATCGCCTATCTGCTGCTCGGCCTGGCGCTGTGCGTGATCACCTCGACCGGCACGACCTTGTGGCTGGGCAAGCGGCGGCGGCGCGGCATGGGCAGCGATCGGCTGGAGGCGTGCTGGGCGGTGGTGATCTGGGGGACGCCGCTGGCGCTGGTCTGGACCGCATGGCTGCGCGGCGTGGCTGGCCCGGATGCGTTCTTGGTAGCGGCGTTCTGGGGGTTGCTCGCGGCCGGCTTGGCGGTGGCGGTTGCACGACCGCTGTGGATCGTGCCCGAGCAATTGCGCACTGTGTTGCTCGCCTGCCTGATCGCAACCGGACTGGGCCACGCGATCATCCTGCGGCCGGCTGCGCCGGCGATATTGGCCCTGGATGCCGTGATGGTGCTGGGGGCGCTGTTGTCGCTGGTCGTGTTGCGGCGGTTCCAGGCGGGTGAGGGCCGGGAGGCAGGCGCTGGTTCCCGGCCTTCCAGCTAGAGTTGACCGACTTCACCTGTACCCGTTCGTGCTGAGTGGAGACCGAGTAGCGCGAAGCGCGTATCAAGGGCTCGTATCGAAGCACCTTGGAGCGCGCGGGCGCGTGTCCTGCGATACGCCCTCTCGATACGCCCTGCGGGCTACTCGATGGCTACTCAGGACGAACGGGGGGTGGCGCTACGTCAGATCCGGACCTTGGCGCGCTGACTTGGTAAATCCCGTCCGTTCGTGTCGAGCGAAGTCGAGACACCTGCACCCAGCCCGCGCCTCGCCATCGCCCGACATGAACCGGTCGGTATCAGCTCATCCAACCCTCAGCCGGCCTGCCAGCCGCCGCCCAGCGCCCGGAACAGGTCGATCTGCGCGTCGGCGATGCGCGCGTCCGCCGTCGCCAGATCGGCGTCGGTATCGGCAAAGGTGCGTTCGGCATCCAGCACGTCGAGAAAGTCGATCTGCCCCTCGCGCTGACGGGCGCGGGTGATGCGCGCGGCGATCGCGGCATTGTCGCGCGCCGATTGCAATTGCGTGCGGCGGTCGAGTTCGCGCGCATAGGTCGACAGCGCGGTCTCGGTCTCCTCGAGCGCGGTGAGGATCTGGCCGTCGAACCTGGCGAGTGCGCCGCGCGTGTCGGCTTCGCTGGCGGCGATGCGCGCGCGCGCGGCGGACTGGTTGACCGACCAGTTGAGCAGCGGCCCGAGCAGCCAGCGGACCGCACCGCCGGTGAACACGTCGCCCAGATTGGCCGCGGTCGAGCCGATCGAACCGCCGAGCGAAATCTGCGGATAGAGTTCGGAGGTCGCGACACCGATCCGCGCGGTGGCGGCGGCCAGGCGGCGTTCGGCCGCGCGAATGTCCGGACGGCGGGCAAGCAATGCGGCGCCGTCGCCGACCGGGATCGGACGGACGAGTCGCGGCGTGGTCGTGCGCGCCGCTGCCACCGTCGGCAGCTCCTGCGGCGTGCGTCCGGTCAGCGTGGCCAGGCGAAACAGCGCCGCCTGACGCTCGGCCGCGATCGCCGGCACGAGTGCCGCGCGCTGGTCGCGCAACGTGGCGATGCGCACATAATCGAATTTCGCGGCACGTCCGGCCTCGACTCGCTTGTTCGTCAGCGTCGCCGACTTGCCGAGCAGATCGACGATGCGTTCGGCCACCGCCTGGCGCTCGGCGGCCGAGGCGGCATCGACATAGGCGCGGGTGGTGTCGGCGACGATCGCCACGCGCACCGCATCGGCATCCGCTTGCGCCGCGCCGACATCGCCACGTGCGGCCTCGATATTGCGGCGCACGCGGCCGGCGAGATCGACTTCGTAGCTCACGTCCAGCGCGGCATCATAGGTCGCGCGTTCGCGGTCGATGCCCTGGAACGACTGGAGTTGCGAGGTGCGGCCATAACTGCCGCTCGCGCCGATATTCACTTGCGGCTCGCGATCGCTGCGTGCGCCGCGCAACGATGCGCGGGCGCGATCGAGCCGCGCCACCGCCACCCGGATGTCGGTATTGGCGGCCAGCGCATCGCGTACTAGGCCGTCGAGCACCGGATCGTTATACATCCGCCACCAGCTGTCGTCCGCCGGGCTGGTCACGGTCGCAGCGTTGGCGGTGACGAACGGAGCGGCGGCCGTGGGTGGGGTGATCGGCGCGACATAGTTCGGCCCGGCGGCGCAGGCGGCAAGCGTCAGCGCGGAGAGACTGGCGAGCAGGAGGGACTTCATGCTGTGTGTCCTGTTGGTGATCGGGCCATTGCGGCCAATTTCGCCGTCATTCCCGCGCAGGCAGGAATCCATAGTGGCTGACGTCGCGCTTCTTGGCCGGACGGCTGAGGCTATGGATCCCCGCCTGCGCGGGGATGACGTTTGGTGGAGTGCCATCAGCAGGGCCTATTCGGCTGGCTGGGGATGGGGCCCGGCGTGCGGCGCGGCGTGTGCTGTCTCCGGCGCACGACGCTCGAACCTTTTGGCCAGCCCCCGGGCGACGACGTAGAAGGTCGGCGTGAAGAGCAGCCCAAAGCCGGTGACGCCGACCATCCCGAAGAACACCGCGGTGCCGAGCGCCTGGCGAAGCTCGGCACCCGCGCCGGTCGCGATCAGCAGCGGCACGGCACCCAGGATGAACGCGAACGAGGTCATCAGGATCGGCCGCAGGCGGTCGCGCGCGGCGCGGACCGCCGCATCGACCGGCGACAATCCATCCTCATCCTCGCCCTGCTTGGCGAATTCGACCACGAGGATCGCGTTCTTGGCAGCCAGCGCGATCAGCACGACCAAGCCGATCTGGGTGAGGACATTGTTGTCCATGCCCCTGAGGTTCACCCCCGCCATCGCGGCGAGCAGGCACATCGGCACGATCAGGATGATCGCCAGCGGCATCGTCAGGCTTTCATATTGCGCCGCCAGCACGAGGAAGACGAACAGGACCGCCAGTCCGAAGACCAGCCCGGCGGTGCTGCCGGCCATCTTCTGCTGGAAGGCAATGCCGGTCCATTCCCCGCTATAACCGGCGGGCAATTTGCTCGCGAGCTGGTCCATCGTGTCCAGCGAGCGGCCGGAGCTGTAGCCCGGCGCGGTATCGCCATCGACCTCCACGGCCGGGAACAGATTGTAGCGCGTCACGCGGTACGGGCCGGTCTTGTTCTCGAAGGTCGACACCGATCCGATCGGCACCATCGCGCCCGAGTTCGACCGGGTCTTGAGGTTGGCGATATCCGCCTCGCTCGATCGGAACTGCGTGTCCGCCTGCGCGGTGACGCGGTAGGTGCGGCCGAGCATGTTGAAGTCGTTGACGAAGGTCGAGCCGAGATAGACGTTGAGCGCCTCGAACACGCGCTCCGGCGGGATGCCGAGCAGGTTCGCCTTGCGCCGGTCGATATCGGCAAAGACGCGCGGCGTGGCGGTGTTGAAGAAGGTATAGATCTGGCTGAGGCCGGGCGTCTTGTTGGCCTCGCCGATCAGACCGAAGGCGGTCTTGCCGAGCTCGGCATAGCCATGCTCGCCGCGATCCTGCACCATCATCCGATAGCCGCCGGCCGAGCCGATGCCCTGGATGAGCGGCGGTGGCACCACCAGCAACATCGCCTCGTTGATGTCGGCGGTGCGGGTACGCGCCTCGTTCATGATCCCGGCATAAGTGACGCCGAGCTTCGCGCGTTCCTCGAACGACATCAGGGGAACGTAGGCTGCGGCGCTATTGGGCGCGAGCGTCTGCGACGGGCCGTCGAAGCCGGCCAGCATGACCGAGCCCTTCACGCCCTTGATCGGCAGGATGCGCGCGACGACCTTGCGCATCACTTCATCGGTGCGCTCGAGCGACGAGCCCGGCGGCAGCTGGATCACGGTCAGGAAATAGCCCTGGTCCTGTGCCGGGATGAAGCCCACCGGGGTCACCCAGAACATGCCGATCGTCGCGGCGATCAGCCCGGCATAGGTCACCATCATGCGCTTGGGCCGCACGACCAGAGCGCGGGTCAGCTTGGAATAGCGGTCGCTCAGCCGTTCGAAACCATGGTTGAACCAGTCGGCACCGCGCTTGGTGATCCGGCCGAAGCGACCCTTGGCCGGGCCATCATGCTCCTTCAGCAGCAAGGCGGCGAGCGCCGGCGACAGCGTGAGCGAGATGAGCAGCGAGATTGCGGTGGCGACCGAGATGGTCACCGCGAACTGCTTGTAGAAGGCACCCGACAGCCCGTTGAGGAACAAGGTCGGCAGGAACACCGCGAGCAGCACCAGCACGATCGCGACCAATGCGCCCGACACTTCGTTCATCGACGTCTGCGCCGCCTGCAGCGGCGTCATGCCGCGGGAGAGGTTGCGCTCGACATTCTCGACCACGACGATCGCGTCGTCGACGACGATGCCGATCGCCAACACCAGGCCGAACAAAGACAGGTTGTTGAGCGAGTAGCCGAGCGGCAGCAGCACCGCCATCGTGCCGATCAGCGAGACGGGGATCGCGACCACCGGAATGATCGCCGCGCGCCATTTCTGCAGGAAGACGATGACGACGAGCACGACGAGCAGGATCGCCTCGCCCAGCGTGTGATAGACCGCGTCGATCGACTGGGCGATGAACTCGGTCGGATTGTAGATCACGCGATATTCGAGGCCCTTGGGGAAGGTCTTCGAGATCGTGTCCATCTCGTGCTCGACCGCCTGCGCGGCGGCCAGCGCGTTGGAGCCCGGGCGCTGGAAGGCGGCAAGGATCACCGTCGGCTGGTTCGACAGATAGGTGTTCGAGGAATAATCGGCGGCGCCCAATTCGACGCGCGCCACGTCGCTCACGCGGACCTGGCGACCGTCGGGATCGGTGCGGATGACCACGTCGCCGAACTCGCTCGGCGTCTTGAGGCGGCCCTGCGTCTCGATGTTGAGCTGGAAGGCGTTGCCGCTGGGCGTCGAGCCCGGCTGGCCGAGCGATCCGGCGGCGACCTGGATATTCTGTGCGCGCAACGCCTGGACGATTTCGCCGGCCGTCAAGTCGAGCGACGCGGCGCGGCCGGGATCGATCCACACCCGCATCGCATAATCGCGTGCGCCGAACATCCGCACGTCGCCCACGCCGTCGATGCGCGCCAGGCGATCCTTGACCTGGGTCAGCGCGTAGTTCGAGATGTAGCTGCGATCGATCGAATTGTCGGGTGAGATCAGGTTCACGACCATCAGGAAGTCCGGGGAGGTCTTGCGCGTGACGACGCCGAGCCGCTGCACTTCCTCCGGCAGGCGCGGGATCGCGACCGCGACGCGGTTCTGCACCAGCACCTGCGCGGCATCCAGATCGGTGCCCGATTTGAAGGTGACGGTGATCGTGACGTTGCCGTCGCCGGTCGATTGCGACGACTGGTACAGCATGTCGTCGACGCCGTTGATTTCCTGCTCGATCGGCGCCGCGACGGTCTCGGCGACGGTCTCGGCCGAGGCCCCGGGATAGCTGGCGGTGACCGTCACCGTCGGCGGGACGATATCGGGATATTGCGAGATCGGCAGCGCGAAATAGGCGATCGCACCGATGATCGTGATCACCGCCGCAATGACCGCGGCAAAGATCGGCCGGGTGATGAAGAAGCGCGAGAAGCGCATGGGGATTTTTCCTTGGAAAAAGGACGCAGCTCACCCAACCTGTCATCCTGACGAACGTCAGGACCCAGAGCCAAGCAGCGGTATCGTGTCGAAACCCTGGATCCTGACGTGCGTCAGGATGACGGGGCCTTCATGGTGCGGTCAGCGCGAGGCGATCGTCGCCTCGCCGGCAATCGGCGGTGCGACCGTCGGTGCAGCGCCCGCCGCTTGCGCGGTGATCCGCCCGGCTTTGGGTGCCACTGTCGCCCCCGGCATCGCCAACTGCGTGCCGGTGATGACGATTCGATCGCTCGGTGTCAGTCCGGCGCGGATCACCCGCAACCCGCTGACCACTGGCCCCAACTCGACCGGCTTTTGCGAGACGACGTTCTTGCCGTCCACGACCAGCACGACCTTGCGTGCCTGATCGGTCTGGATCGCATCGTCCGGGATCAGCAGAGCGGGCTTGGTGCCGGCACTTGCCAGCCGCATGTTGCCGAACATGCCGGGCGTCAGGAAGTAACCCGGATTGGCCAGCACCGCACGGCCGCGGATCGTGCCGGAGCGCTGGTCGAGCCCGTTGTCGGTAAAGTCGAGCCGGCCCTTCCAGCGATGCTCCGCCTCGTCCTGCAACTGGATCTCGACCGCGGCGGGCGCGGCACCAGGCTGACGCGCGCGTTGCGTCTTCAGGTACAGTGCCTCGGAGCCGTCGAAGTTGAAGTAGATCGGGTCGAGCGCGTTGATCGTGGTCAGCACCGTGCCGCCGGTGCCTTCGCCGCCAGCCACCTGGTTGCCGGCGTCGACACGGCGATCCGAGATGCGCCCGCCGATCGGCGCGCGGACCTGCGTGAACGATACGTCGAGCGCCCGCGCCCGGACGCGGGCATTGGCGGCGGCAAGTGCCGCGACCGCCGCCTGCACGCGACCACGCAGTGCGTCGACCTCGCCGGCGGAGACCGCTTCGTCGGCGACCAGGCGTTGCGCCCGGCCGAGATCGGTGCGGGCGAGCGCCAGCGCGCTCGCCGCACTGGCGACATTGGCGCGGGCCTCGGCCAGCGCCGCGGCGAAGGGACGGTTGTCGATCGTGAACAGCAATTGCCCGGCGCGCACGATGTCCCCATCGCGGAAATGCACGCCGGTCACTTCACCGGCGACACGCGGACGGATCTCGACCGCGCGGCTCGGCGCGAAGCGGCCGACATAATCGTCCCATTCGCTGACCTGGCGCACCAGCGGGCTGGCCACGGTGACGTTGGCGGGCGGCGGCGCAGCGGCGACGGCGGGGTCCGAATCGAACACCTTGTAGCCGACCACCCCGAGCAGCGCGACGGGAAGCAGGATGGCCGTGGTGCGCTGCCAGCGCGGCATGCGGGAGACGCGCTCGCGCAAGGGTTCGGCGTGCGCCGTCTCGGCGTCGATCGGCGTGACCATGTTCATGTTACGCGCTCCGGCCATTCGCCGCCACGCGCAGGCCAGTGACGCTAGCGACCAGCGTCTCCATCTGCGCCTCGCCAAAGCCCGCCGCGATGAAGCGATTGATCTCCGCCATCGGCAGCGCGAAGCCCCGGCGCCAGGCGTGAACCGCCATGCGGCGCAGCGCTTCCAGCTTGGGATCGGCGAGCCGCGACGCGGTGCTCAGCCCGAACACGCCACCCAGCGCGCGCGACACGCGGCCCGGCGTCGCCAGGCTGCCGATCGTGTCGTTCTTGGCGAGCGCAATGACGCTCCATTCGAGCGCGGTGAAGCCCGACGGGCCGGGGGCCGGGGCAGGGGTGGTGCCGCGGCTGCCCAAAGGTGCCGGGAACATGTTGTCGAGATCGAGATAGGCCATGGGGTTTCCCCTTCGTGCGAAGTGAGTAAGCGAGCGGAAGGGTTCCCGCGGACAGGGTCCGCGCGTTGCCGCCGATCGAAAAGGCGAGATCGATCGCTTGCCGGACAATGCCTCTGCACTGACTCCCGAGCGTCGCTGAAAATTGGAGGCGGCGGGCGTTGCCGGCCGCGATTGCTTTAGCTTGGCGTTACACTCATCGGCGCCATTCCCCTGGCTGCTGCCGCATCCACATCAGGACCTGGCTTCCGTACTGAGCGGTATATAAAACGATGCTGCGGCGCGTCAACCACCATTGTGTAACGGGCGGTAGTTTTTATGGCAAGGGGTGAAGTTTGCATTGTCGCGCGTCCCGAATCACGCTGTCAGCCCCGACGTGTTCGGCGGTTATCTCGTTCGCGCCTAGTTCGTCATCCCCGCGCAGGCGGGGATCCATACTGGCTTGCTTCGCGACTGAAGCCCTGACGCCCGAGCTTATCGACCCCGCCTGCGCGGGGATGACGTGGTGGTGAATGTCCAGGCGACACACTCACCAAGGGCAAAGCGTGCGGCAGGGTGGACCCCGGAACAAGTCCGGGGTGACGGCAGCGGCACCCGCTTTGCGCAAAATGATGGCTAGCTAGCTCAAACAGCCGGACCGTGAACTCAAGCCGCCTCGGCGGGCTGCGTGGTCCAGCCCAGCCCCGGAATGGTGATCGATCGTTTGCCCGACAGGTCGATGCGCGTCACGAACATGTTGCGCCCCTCGATATAGCTCATCACGCGCCGCGCGCGGCCGAGCGAGCTGGTGCCGTAGATGCGCGCCACGTCCTCGTCACTCGGGCAGGGATCGCCGTCGCGCGCCGCGCGCGCGATCAGCAGGAACGCGCCCAGCATGTCGTCGGGCAGGTCCTGCGCGGTCTCGATCACCGGCGCCCATTCCGCCTCCAGACCATCGAAGATGCCGGCGCGCGCCGCCGCCAGCCGCCGGGCAAAGGCCGACAGATCGAGCGGCGAGCGCTGCACGCCCACCATCCGGCAGCGCACCTGGAAATCCTGGAACAGCACCGCCGCCGATCGCGTCGCCGATTCCGCGTCGGCCACGATCGCGCGCAGCACATCGGCCACCACCTCGCTATGATCGACGGGCTCGGCATCGGGCGGCGGTGGCGCGGGCTCGGCATCGTTCTGCTCGATATCCTGCAGCACGCGGTCGACCGGCGCCGCCTTGGGCGCGGCGGCGGGCATGATGAATTGCGGCTGCTCGACTTCGGCGAACAGCATCTGCTGCATGTCGCGCCCGCTTGTGGGCAGCGGGGTGAGCACCGGGCTGCTGCTGCGCGCGGACGTGTCGACCGCACCGATGCGGATCGCGACCGGACGGCGCGACACGGCCGGCCCCAGCGCTAGGAACGTGCCGCGGTCGAGATCGCGGATCTGCTCGGCCTGGCGGCGCTCCATGCCGAGCAGGTCGGCCGCGCGTGCCATGTCGATGTCGAGGAAGGTGCGGCCCATCAGGAAGTTGGACGCTTCGGCCGCGACGTTCTTGGCAAGCTTGGCCAGCCGCTGCGTGGCGATCACGCCGGCCAAGCCGCGCTTGCGCCCGCGGCACATCAGGTTGGTCATCGCCGCCAGCGACGCCTTGCGCGCATCCTCGGCGACATCGCCGCCGACCGACGGCGCGAACACCTGCGCCTCGTCCACCACCACCAGCGCCGGGTACCAATGCTCGCGCGGGGCATCGAACAACGCGCCCAGGAAAGCCGCGGCGCAGCGCATCTGTCCCTCGGCATCGAGGCCTTCGAGGTCGAGCACCACCGAGGCGCGCGCCTCGCGCAGGCGGCTGGCGAAGCGCACGATCTCGACCAGCGAATAATTCACCGCCTCGACCACAACGTGGCCGTACGGGCCGGCGAGCGTCACGAAATCGCCCTCGGGATCGATGATGATCTGCTGCACATGCCCGGCGCTGCGTTCGAGCAGCCGCCGGAGCAGGTGCGATTTGCCGGAGCCGGAATTGCCCTGCACCAGCAGCCGCGTGGCGAGCAGCTCCTCCAGGTCCATGGACACCGGGCTGCCGCCCGAATCCATCCCCATGTCCACGCGTACCGTCATGCTTTCCCTGTGGCCGATGCGCGGCGACAGGGAAAGGGATAAGCCGCGTGGGGGGCGGTTTGGCGGCGGCAGCGGCATCGCAGCGGTTTCCCCACCGGCTAGTCATAGGTTGGGCGGTTTCGCATCAGCCAAGACCGTCACCCCGGACTTGTTCCGGGGTCCACCCAGCGGCTTGTCCCCCCGGGACTCCGACTTGAAGGCAGAGAGTGCGGCACGGTGGCCCCCGGAACAAGTCCGGGGTGACGATGATGGATCGAACGGACCCCCTTCGCGCCTAGATCAGGCCGTGCCCTGCCCGAAGCGGCGCTGCGTGGCGGCGGGGTGGCGAACGAGCGCGTCGTCCACTCGGGCCGGCCGGTCGAGCAACTCGCCACCGCAATTGGGGCAACGCTCGTCCAGCGCGTCGGCGCATTCGGCACAGAAGGTGCACTCGAACGAGCAGATGAAGGCACCGGCATCGTCGGCGGGCAGATCGACGCCGCAGCGTTCGCAATCGGGGCGCATTTCCAACATGCCGGTACCTTTAGCGCGCCGGCGCCGGCGCGTCTCGCGGCCGTTTCAGTCGATGAACAGATAATTGGCGTCGAACTCGCCGAAGCGCTGCAGCGCCGGCCAGTCGAGGATCCGCACTACGCCTTGGCGGAATTCCAGCAGCCCGTCTTCGCGCAGCTTGCGCAGCATGCGGTTGGCATGGACCGCGGTCAGCCCGGTGGCATCGGCGAGATCCACCTGTGTCACCGGAAAGTCGAATTCCAGGTCGCGCGTCAGGCCGACCCGGCCGAGCCGGATGAACATCTCACAGAACAGATGCGCCAGCCGCACCGCCGCGCCGCGCGCACCGATCGAGGCGATCCATTCGCGGTTGATCGCCGCATCGATCATCGTCGATCGCCACAGCAATTCCGTCAGTGTCGCGGATCGTTCGGTCAGTCCGCGCACGTCGGCATGCGGGAAGATGGCGACCTTCACCGGGGTGAGCGCGGCGACCGAATGCTCCAGCCGTTTCAGCGGATAGCTGTGCAGGTCGACGAAGTCGCCGGGGATGTGGATCGCCAGGATCTGCCGCCGCCCGTCCGGCATGTCCTTGAAACGCTCGATAAAGCCATCCAGCAACAGCGTGCACTGCGTCAGCGGCACGTTCTCGCGCACGATTACGCGCTTGGCGTCGAATTCCTGCGTGCGTCCGGCGGCCGCTTCGAATGCGGCCGCATCCTCGGCCGTCAGCACCGGCGTGCGATGCGTTAGCAGGAACAGACGCGTAATCATCAATCCCCCGTTCTGGAACGCGCCGCCCCATGTGCGCGTTGGCCGACCCGTACACCCATAAGTAGCTTGGGAACAGAAAATGTCGCACCCGCCGTACGATACCCCGATCGGGGCCACCGCCGAGCAGGGCCTGGTGCTGCTGGACGGACCCGGCGGGCTGGCCTTGTCGATGACGCCAGCCGCCGCCGACGCCTCGGCAAAGGCGCTCGCGCGCGCCGCCGAGGAGGCGGAGGCGCAGACGTCGGGCGAGGTGTCGGACGGAGGCAGCGGCCGGTCGGTGGGAGCTTAAAGCCTTACCCGTCCAAGCAAGTACCGTCATGCTGAACTCGTTTCAGCATCCAGGCGCGGTCATTCGCCTCATGGACACCGTCTTTGTGGTCGCCGACCGCGCCTGGATCCTGAAACAAGTTCAGGATGACGATGGTACTTTCGGATCGGTGGACCCCTGAACAAGTCCGGGGTGACGGCTTGTTGTGCGATGCGCTGCCAATCGCTTTGTGCGCCTCCCACGAATGACCCCAAGCGCTATCGCGCCGCGCGTACCTTGCCGCCCAACGACCGGATTGCGGGCTCGGCGATGACCTGCTGCCGGTCCAACTCACGATCGATATCGGCAAACCGCTTGAGCAACGCCAGCGCCAGCGGCGCGTTGGTCGAGCGCACCAGCACCTCGTCGTTCAGGAAGCGCGAATTGCGGTTGAAATTGAGGCTGCCGAAATAGCTGATCCAATGATCGCGCCGTTCGATGACGAAGATCTTGTCGTGCATCGGCAGGCCGTCGGCATGCCGATAGCGCCGAATCTCTACCCCTTGCGCGGTCAGCCGGTCGACCGCGTCCTGCGGCACGCGGCGTTCGGTGTCGTGCACGACCAAATGGATGGCCGCACCGCGTCGTGCCGCCCCCTCCAGCGCCGCCACCGCTTTGCCTTTAAGGTGCGAGATCGCGGCCCATAGCCGGTCGCCGGCCCCGAGCCCATCCAGTTCCTCCTCGACGATGTCGGTGTGCAGGCGGGGATAGAAAAAGAGCTGCGTGTCGCGATCGCGCACGACCCGGTTCTGCGTCATGCCGAAGCGGCTGATCGCACCGCCGTCGCGCGCCAGGTCGGCGACATGGGTCACCAGCGCCTCGACCAGCCCGCGGCCGGTGATTTCCACCAGCACATTGTGGCCGCGATCCTGATCGCCGATCTCGCGCACGATCGCGGCGCTGTCGTCGTCCACGCCGCCCGACGGGTTGAAGGAGCCGACCAGCGCGACCGGGCGCGGCCAGGAGAAGGCGTAGATCTTGGCGTGGAGCTTGCCGCTGAGCGCATCGAGCGGCGCCGGCAGTTCGCGTCGGATCGTCAGGCCGTTGCTGAGCCCCGCCTGGCGGAGCATCGCCAGCACGCCGCTATTCGCCCCGGCCAGGCGCGGATCGCCTTCCACCACCAGCCGTACCTTCACGCCACGGCGGCTGGCGTCGATCAGCGCCTGCGCGAGCTCGCTATCGAGGAAGTAATAGGTCGCCCAGTCGATCGATTGGCCGGGCGGTGTCGCGCGCACCTTGGCCAGCAGCAGATCGCGCAGCACGCCGGCCGGCTTGTCGGGGCCGCCGAAATAGACCTGGCCGATCGTCGGCTCGGCGGTGCCGCCACCCACTTCCTGTTCCGGCTGTGCGATCAGCGCCAGCGTCGTGACCGATGCGATCCCGGCGATGGCGGGAACGGCAATCCATAAGCGGGATGGTCTTTTTGTGGAGCGGCGCCACGACGACCCGCCCGGCATGTTCTTGAGCATGCGGCGCATTTGATAACGCACCCGCACCACCGCTACCCTGGCGGATGTGGCAACCCATGTTGCCCGTTGTGGAAGGGCGGCGAGGGCGCCGATCGGTGCGCCGGCCGGCGCGATATTTATTTGCTTCACGGCACTTCGATACTTGCGTTTTGCCGATGCCAGCTTTGAGCGCGCGTCGCGGGCCGCCGGCCGAGCCAGCGAGGGGTGATGCGACCCGACGATGGAATGGGCGGGCGAATTACCGTCTTGCAAGGCAAGTGCTTTGGGCACAATCTGTGGGGGTCGAGCATGGGGCCTGACCCCAATGCTGGTAGAACAAGGGCTTCGTCGCCATATAGTATGAAGGCGTTGCAAGCGCCGGTTGGTCGTGCGACGGTCCCGCTTTGTTCTACCCCGGTCGACATGGGGCCTGATGATTTTTTTTGGGGGCATGTGCCCCGTCGGGGATCGGTCGCAGACCGGTTGTGCGGGCAGCAGATTGAGGAACGGATGTAATGGATTTCAGCGACAGCCAGGGAGCGGACGCAGCAATGGAAACGATGGTGCGGGACACGGTCATGAGCGCGGATGCTGCGGTGACCGCTGGGATCAAGGCCGAAGCGACCGATGTCGATCGCAAGCTGGAAGCGCGCAGCGATTCCAAGGAAGTGAAGGCGCAGCTCTATCCGGTCGAGGTCGATCATTCGCGTGACGCGCTGCTCACCGATTTCGGCAAGGATACGCTGACCGACCGCTATCTGCTGCCGGGCGAGCGCTACCAGGATCTGTTCGTCCGCGTGGCCTCTGCCTATGCCGACGATGCCGCGCATGCGCAGCGCCTGTACGACGCGATCTCGCAATTGTGGTTCATGCCCGCGACGCCGGTGCTGTCGAACGGCGGCACCGGGCGCGGCCTGCCGATCAGCTGCTACCTCAATTCGGTGCCCGACAGCCTGAACGGCATCGTCGACACCTGGAACGAGAATGTCTGGCTCGCCTCGCGTGGCGGCGGGATCGGCACCTATTGGGGCAATGTCCGCGGCATCGGCGAGCCGGTCGGCCTCAATGGCAAGACCAGCGGCATCATCCCGTTCGTGCGCGTGATGGATTCGCTGACGCTGGCAATCAGCCAGGGTTCGTTGCGCCGCGGCTCGGCCGCCTGCTATCTCGACGTGTCGCACCCCGAGATCGAGGAGTTCCTCGAGATCCGGAAGCCCTCGGGCGATTTCAACCGCAAGGCGCTCAACCTGCATCACGGCGTGCTGCTGACCGATGCGTTCATGGAAGCGGTGCGTGCGGGCGACGAATGGGTGCTGCGCAGCCCCAAGGACCAGTCCGAGCGTGGCCGCGTCGATGCCCGCAGCCTGTTCCAGAAGCTGGTCGAGACCCGTCTCGCCACCGGTGAGCCGTACATCGTGTTCGCCGATCACGTGAACAAGGCGATGCCCAAGCATCACCGCGATCTCGGCCTCAAGGTCTCGACCTCGAACCTGTGCAGCGAGATCACGCTGCCGACCGGCAAGGACCATCTCGGCAACGAGCGCACGGCGGTCTGCTGCCTGTCGTCGCTGAACCTCGAAACCTGGGACCAGTGGAAGGACCAGAAGGGCTTTATCGAGGACGTGATGCGCTTCCTCGACAACGTGCTGCAGGATTATATCGACCGTGCCGAACCCGGCATGGAGCGTGCGGCCTATAGCGCGGCGCGCGAGCGCTCGGTCGGCCTGGGCGTGATGGGCTTCCACTCCTTCCTGCAGGCCCGCGGCCTCGCCTTCGAAGGCGCGATGGCCAAATCGTGGAACCTGCGCATGTTCAAGCACATCAAGGGCCAGGTCGACGAAGCGTCGATGCAACTCGCGGTGGAACGCGGGCCCTGCCCGGATGCTGCCGACATGGGCGTGATGGAACGCTTCAGCTGCAAGATGGCGATCGCGCCAACCGCGTCTATCAGCATCATCTGCGGCGGCACCAGCGCGTGCATCGAGCCGATCCCGGCCAACATCTACACGCACAAGACGCTCAGCGGCTCGTTCTCGATCAAGAACCCGTATCTCGAGAAATTGCTGATCGAAAAGTCGAAGAACAGCGATGCGGTATGGAATTCGATCCTGGAGCAGGGCGGCTCGGTACAGCATCTCGATTTCCTCAGCATCGAGGAAAAGGATTGCTACAAGACCAGCTTCGAGATCGACCAGCGCTGGCTGCTCGAGCTGGCCGGCGATCGCACGCCCTATATCGATCAGGCGCAGTCGCTGAACCTGTTCATCCCGGCCGATGTCGAGAAATGGGACCTGCTCATGCTCCACTTCCGCGCCTGGGAACTGGGCATCAAGTCGCTTTACTATCTGCGTTCGAAGAGCGTGCAGCGCGCAGGCTTTGCCGGTGGCGTCGAGAACGACAACACGATCGACAAGCCCAAGTACGAGTTCGAAACGACCGATTACGATGAATGCCTGGCGTGTCAGTAGCCGGCGGCTGATAGGGGCCTGACATGGACCAGAAATCGGGCTGCACAGCGATTGCGGTGATCGTCGGCGTGGTGTTGCTGCTGCTCGCCATGTTCGCTTACCCGCAATACCGCGTCTATTCGCAACGGCTGGCAGGCGAGGCGGCGCTGGCCGAGGCGCAATCCTCGCGGCAGGTCGCCATTCTGGAAGCGCGCGCGAAGAAGGAAAGTGCCGTTGCGCTCGCGGAGGCGGAAGTGACGCGAGCGCGCGGTGCTGCGCAGGCTAATGCGATATTGCAGAACAGTCTCGGCGGCCCCGAAGGCTATCTACGTTATCTTCAGATTCAAGCGCTGGAATCGAGCCGTGCTACGTTGATCTACGTGCCGACGGAGGCCGGGTTGCCGGTTACCGAGGCCCGGCGTCTTGCGACCGACCCACCTGTGGTCGATCGCTGATCATGCCTTCGATGCGATCCTCCCTGACAGCAAAAACCCCGGCCCGCAGGGTGCGGACCGGGGCTTTGCGTTCGGCAGGTGAGAAGGGCTTAGGCCTCTTCTTCCAGGCCGATCGCGACGTCGGCATTCGCGCTCAGGCGGACCTTGTCGCCCTCGACCTCGGCGACCAGGCCGCCCGAGATGTAATGGTGATGCCCCTCGTGCGTGCCGGTGCCTTCGTTGACCTGCGCGCCCGAATCCTTCTTGGTCAGCTTGATGCGGTCGCCCTCGACATGGTCGACGGTGCCGACATGCACGCCGTCCGCGCCGATGACTTCCATATGTTCCTGAATTGCACTCAGATCGGCCATGGTAACAGCTCCTTCGTTACGGTTGCGGCATCTGAACGCACGACAGGCGAGTTGGTCGCATGAGCTGGCAGATCGTCATCATGTACACGGTCGCGGTGCTGTTCGCCGTCACCGGCGTGGTGCTGCTGATCGCGCTCGTGCGGCCCGCCGGCCCGGCCAAGGTCTATGTGTTCCGCATGGTCGGCATCATGGCATTGTCGCTCGGCATCGTGCTCGCCATGTCGGCCACCGCGATGTGGCGCTGGAGCGGTGCGGCATGAGCATCATCCATTCCATGAACAAGGCGAGGCGTCCGACATGGTGACATTGCTGTACGGCATGATGATCCTGGGCGGCGCGATCGCGTTCATCGGCGGCGGCGTGCTGCTGGTGTTCGGCAAGCAGATGCGCGCGCGCGACGAGGCCGCCGGCCGCATCACCGCCAAATATCCCACCCCGCAGGCACAGCGCCGGCTGGCGATCGTCATCACGGCGATCGGCCTGGCCTGCCTGCTGCTAGCCTTCATTTTCTAAGTTTCACCGGAGTTTACCCCAATGTCCCTCACCGAAGCCCGCAAGCAGTACAAGCCGTTCGAATACCCCTGGGCGTTCGATTTCTGGAAGCGCCAGCAGCAGATCCACTGGATGCCCGAGGAAGTGCCCTTGGGCGAGGATTGCCGCGATTGGGCGCAGAAGCTTTCCGAGCACGAGCGCAACCTGCTGACGCAGATCTTCCGCTTCTTCACCCAGGCGGACGTCGAGGTGCAGGATTGCTATCATGAGAAATACGGCCGCATCTTCAAGCCGACCGAGATCAAGATGATGCTGGCTGCGTTCAGCAACATGGAGACGGTGCACATCGCCGCCTACAGCCATCTGCTCGACACGATCGGCATGCCCGAGAGCGAATATGGCGCCTTCCTCGAATATAGCGAGATGAAGGACAAGCACGATTACCTGCAGACCTTCGGCGTCGACAGCGACGAGGATATCGCCAAGACGCTCGCCATGTTCGGCGGCTTCACCGAGGGGCTGCAGCTGTTCGCCAGCTTCGCCATGCTGATGAACTTCCCGCGCTTCAACAAGATGAAGGGCATGGGCCAGATCGTCACCTGGTCGATCCGCGACGAGAGCTTGCACTGCGAAGGCATCATCAAGCTGTTCCACGCCTTCTGCAAGGAGCGGAACTGCTTCACCAAATCGGTTCAGTCCGACATTCGCGAGATGTGCCAGCACACCGTGCACCTGGAGGACAATTTCATCGATCTCGCGTTCGAGATGGGCCCGGTCAACGGCATGACCCCCAAGGAGATCAAGAAGTACATCCGCTACATCGCCGATTGGCGCCTGGGGCAATTGGGCCTGAAGCCGATCTACATGATCGACGAACATCCGCTGCCGTGGCTGGCGCCGATGCTCAACGGCGTCGAGCACGCCAATTTCTTCGAACAGCGCGCCACCGAATATTCCAAGGCCGCAACGCGCGGCAATTGGAACGACGTGTGGGACGGCTTCGACAAGCGCCAGAAGGCCAAGGCCGGCCCGGCGGCTAATGAGGAGGTGATGTCCGGTGCGGATATGTTTTCGCAGGCGGGGGTTGCGGCGGAGTAATTGAACATTCCTCCAGAACGCGATAAGAAACAAATGTGGAACAGTCGCCATCCTGCAATGATTCGGAACGACAGCCCATGTGGGTTCGCACGCCGATGCCTATGCTAGACGTGAGAGCAATTGCGAATGTGGTCTTAGACCGAGCTGACGAGCTCGGTCTAAACGTCACAAATATGGCACTAAACAAGATAGCCTACTTTGTGCATTGTGATTATCTCCTGGAAAAAGGAGAACCTCTGGTTGGCGCGAAAATAGAAGCTTGGCAGCACGGACCCGTTTTTCGAGAAATTTATCACGAATTTAAACGCTGGAACGACGCTCCGATTCGTAGCCGTGCTACAAAAGTCGATCCTTTTTCTGGCGAAGTAAAAACTGCCGATGTCACATTTGGACTGGAAGAAAAAAGATATATTTTTGACCTAATCGATAGATACGTGAGATTTACCGCGGGGCAGTTGCGGGCCATTTCTCATGCTCAAGATGGACCTTGGCATGTGGTTTGGGGCCACGAAGGCAACTCAAATCCTGGAATGAAGATTAGCAATGAGTTGATTATTCAGCACTATTCTCCCGGAGCGCGTCAATGACAGATTATAGTGATCCCCTGTTCAGAAAACTTGACAAAATCCCCGGCGCGCCGAATTTTGTGCGCTACAACTTTGCGGAGTTGGTGAAAACGCTCAAGGCGTATGTTCAGTTTGCCAAAGGCATGCCGACGGTTAGCTACGCGCAGGGGATCACCTTAGTCAAAGACCTAGTTCTGGGTCTGATTGATAGCGAGCAGGCCAAAAAGGCTGCGCGGAAAATCAAAGATTCTCCTTCAAAAAGTGCCATCATCGGCTTCGTGGACGCATTTTGCGTCTATGCCGAAGATCGGAAATACCTCGCAACTCCCACGTACAGCGAATTCTCCGCTTCATTTCCGATTGGCCGAGATCTCTTTATTCCGGTCAAGCCAACGCTTGTTGCTCGCGAAGGTGGCCAGCTTAAGCCCGTGTTTGTGTTTGGCTGGAAATCCGTTCCACTCACGACGTATCAGCGACGACTGCTAATGACGATTTTCGAAGACGCGATCTTCTCGCTTACTGATTTTGAAAGTTCTGATGCGGAGATCGTTTTTCTTCCCGAGGTTAACGGCGAGCGTAAGTCAGAAGTCTGGCACCGCGGAGACTACGACCTGTTGTCGCATACTGAAGTTCGGAATCAGCTCGAAGTATTTCTGTCTGCCCGCGAGTCGGCGTATCCCATAATCGCTGACTGGCTCAAAACCCGGAAGAAAGGCCCTCAACCCGCCGTCGTCGTTGACGATACAGAGCAGCGAGACTGGATCTACAGCCCTCACCGCCTCCGAAACATTAAGTCGCTGAGCCACGCGGGCCGGCAAACTAGTCACCGTTCTTAGGGGCAGGCGAAGGCGCATCGTTGACCAAGGACGCGATCCCACGCTTAACGGTTTCATAATTAACCAGTCTACCAGCAGCCACGTCGGCCTCAGCGCGATTGTCAGCCGTTATCTCCATGTCCTGATCCACTAGCCCGCACGGGATCACCGAACACGGTCGCGAGTGTGTGCCAGCCCGCGTTTGATCTTCGCGTTCTCCAAATCCACATAGCCAGGCTCTCGCGCGCCACCTTGCTCAGCGAGTTTGCCAGCAGAGTGACGATCGATTCCATCGCCTAAATATACGCTCGCCGCCACCGAACGAAAGCGCCCTCACCCCCGCAACCACGACAGCACGAACGGCCGCCGCGGCGCGCTTGTCCCGTTCGGGGTCGCCACATCGATGTCTTGGCGATGGAACTGCCGGTACAGCACGATGCTCAGCACCGCGGCATAGAAGCACCATACCGAGGCGAAGGCATAGCCCTTCACCAGATGCACGATCGTCAGCCCGATCACGTTGAGCACGCCATATCCGCGCACCACGCGGTGCGTCGACAGCAGCAGCGCGCCGCACGTCGCCAGGATATACAGCAGCGACACCCACAACTTGCTGGTGATCGGGTTGCTATAGGCGAGCGAATGCTGGTCGATCACGGCGCAGGTCGGTGCGACGACCAGCCCGGTCATGTTGAACGCAAACACCAGCGCGCCGACCCCGCACAGCGCCAGGATCGCGCCGCGCCGCCATCCCGGCGGCTCCATCAGCGCCACCGCGGCAGGCATCAGCAGCGGCAGGATGCCGATCGCATAGAGCGTGTAGAGGAAGACGAGGTGATCGCGCGCGGTCGGCCCCAGCCGCCCCTCGAGCGCGAGCCACACCATCCCTTCGGAGAATTGGTGCACCGCGAACAGCAGCGGCACGCAGGCGAACAGCAACGCGCGCGGCTCGCGCACATGGCGCAGCGTCGCCACGCCGATCGTCGCCAACACGGCCGAAGCGGTGAAGCTGGCGGTGGCCGAGAAGCACATGGGGGGACTTTCCTGGGATGTGGGTTGCGCCAGATGCCGCTATTGGACGGGGAATAGCCAGCAACGATCCTGCACATGCACCTTGACCGGGTCAAGCGACGCACCGGCACCCTCGGCCGCTTCGCCCGCACGTTCTTGCGGGGCGATTATGTGCTGTCCTACAGGAACCAGAACGGTTAAATGATTCGGCTCTGACAGGAGCTCCCGCGATGCACTCTAGTGCCCCGACCGTTACCCACGTCGCAATTATCGATCTCGCTGACGGTACGCCGTGCCGTTACGCTCGCGCGCCAATGTTGAGAGGCGCGGGCGCCGCCTTGCGCGAAAACACGTTTCTGGCTCAACAGTGTCAACATTCGCGCACGGGATTTGGCAGAAAACCGACGTTTCTACGTTGAACCGAGCGGTTGAGCGTTCCGCCGCCGCGATGACGTTCAACCGATCGGTTGTCTGTCGATAGGCCGGCATTGGCAAGGCTACCGCCCACTGCCCAAACCCGCTTGACGCCCCAAAGAACATGATACAACATCACCTTCGCAGCGTGTCGCTGCATCAGAGTGGAGGTTGCCATGACTGCCCGTTCCACCACGTTCCGCCGCACCCAGGAAGACACCGCACCTTTTTCCGAGATGAACATCACGCCGCTGATCGACGTGCTGCTCGTCCTGTTGGTGATGATGATCCTCACCATCCCGATCATGACCCACGAGATACCCGTGGATCTGCCGCAGCCGGCGCCCGGCCCGGTGGAGACCCGCGCGGTGCACCGCATCGATCTGGCGGCCGATGGCGGGCTCAGCTGGGATGGCGCACCGCTCGAAGTTGCGGCGCTGCCCGCGCGGCTCGCCGGCTATCTGCGCGAGGACAATGCCGTGCTGCACATCAGCGCCGCCCCCGCCGCGCGCTACGAACGGTTCGATCAGACGTTGGCGGTGATCAAGCGCGCCGGAGTGACGCGGCTCGGTTTCGTCGGCAACGAACGCTTCCGTGATTTCAGCGCGGGCCCGGCGCCGGTCGTCCCGTCCGGGGATCGCGCGGCGATTTAGCGGGGAACGCGTGGCGACGAACTTGCGTTAGGGCGGTCAACTTTTGTCACCCAAGGACATGGCCCCATGCGCCTGATCGCCGCGCTACCGCTGTTGCTCGCCGCCTGTTCCGGCACCGAAACGGTCGGCGGCAACAACAATGTCGACATCAATGCCGCGGCTGAGCAGGCGCAGGACAGCATCGACAATTACGCCGCCACGACCGCCGAGCGTCCGGCTACCGCCGCGACGCCCGTGCCGGACCCGACACCCTCGCCGACGGCCAGCGAGGCGCCGGCTGGCAACGACTCGGCCCTGACGCCGCTCGACCCACCGGCGCCCGGCACCCCCGGCGGCCTGCCGGACGATCGCACGCCGATCTCCGAAGCGCCCTTCGCCGCCGACAGCGCACAGGGCGCCGCCAATGTCGTGCAGACCTATTACGCCCTGCTCGGCGAGAAGAAGTACCGCCAGGCCTGGGCCCTGTGGGGCCATGACGGCAAGGATTCGGGCCAGTCGGCGGCAGCGTTCGCGGCCAGCTTCGACGCCTACAGCGAATATCACGCCAATGTCGGCGCGCCGGGCACGGTGGAGGCGGGGATGAGCCAGCGCTGGGTGACCGTGCCGGTGCAGGTCTACGCCCGGCTGAAGCGCGGCACGCCGGTCTATGGCCTCGGTACTGCGCAACTGCACCGCATCGTGGAGGGGGTCGGCGGACCCGCCTCGCAGCAACGCTGGCACATCCGCAGCATCGACGTGAAGCTGCGGCCCAAGGGCTGAGGCTGGTCGCTCGGCCACGGCTCGGCTAAGCCGGTGCCATGCCCGCAGAGATCACCCCGGACACCGAGCATCGCGGCATGGTCGCCGCCCTGCCGGCGCGCCTTCGCCCGTTCGCCTTGCTCGCCCGGTTCGACCGGCCGATCGGCTGGTGGCTGCTGTTCTGGCCAGGCGCCTGGGCGGTCGCCTTGGCCGGCGGGGCAATCCAGCGCTGGGACCTGATCCTCTGGCTACTTCTCGGCGCCATCGCCATGCGCGGCGCCGGCTGTGTCTATAACGACATCGTCGACCGCGATCTCGACGCCCAGGTCGCCCGCACCCGCAGCCGCCCACTGGCCAGCGGCGCCGTCTCGCTGAAGGCGGCATGGGTGTGGCTGGTAACGCTGTGCCTGATCGGGCTCGTCGTCCTGCTGCAACTGCATCTGTATGCCGCAATCGTGGCGCTGCTGAGCCTGGCGCCGGTCGCCGCCTATCCCTTCATGAAGCGCATCACCTGGTGGCCGCAGGCTTGGCTTGGCCTGGTGTTCAGCTGGGCGGCGTTGGTCGGGTGGAGCGACGTGGCCGGTGCACTGACCGTGCCCGGCCTGTTGCTCTATGCCGGGTCGATCGCCTGGGTGGTGGGCTACGATACGATCTACGCGCTGCAGGACCGCGAGGACGATGCGCTGATCGGCGTGCGCTCCTCCGCGCTGCGGCTGGGCAGCAGGGTGCGCGGCGGGGTGGGGATGTTCTACGCAGTGGCGCTGGCATTATGGGCGGCGGCGTTCTGGCTGGTCCGGCCCGACCTGTTGGCGCTGGCCGCCTTGGTGCCGCTGGCGTGCCATCTCGCCTGGCAGGTGGTGACGCTGACGCCCGGCGACGGTGCGGGCGCGCTCCACCGTTTTCGCAGCAACCGTTTCGCCGGCTTGCTGATGTTCGCCGCCTGTATCGTCGTCGGGACGGCATCCACGCTTTGACCTTGGGGCCGGGCGTACCTAAGTCCTGCTCATGCTGAACACCGATCAGGCGCGAGACCGCGCCGCCGATATCGTCTCCCGTGCCACCGCCGCCGGGGCCGACGCCGCCGACGCCGTCTATGCCGCGGATACCGCCCTCGACGTATCCGTGCGCCTGGGCGCGCTGGAGGATGTCGGCCGTTCCGAAAGCGCCGAACTGGGCTTGCGTGTCTTCGTCGGCAAGCGGACGGCGAGCGTCTCCACCTCCGATCTGTCGCAGGACGCGCTGGCTGCCTTGGTCGAGCGCGCGATCGCCATGGCGCGCGAGGCACCGGAGGACGAATGGGCCGGGCTGGCACCGGCCGATCGCCTGCTGCACGGTGCGCCGCCGCAGCTCGACCTTGACGATGGCGGCGAGGTCGAACCCGCGCAGCTGAAAGCCGCCGCGCTAGAGGCGGAGGATGCCGCGCGTGCCGTGCCGGGCGTGACCAACAGCGAAGGCGGCGGCGCCTCTGCCTCGCGCAGCATCTGGGCACTGGCGACAAGCCACGGCTTTGCCGCCGCTTATGCCGCGACCGGCTACGGCATTTCCGCCAGCCTGCTGGCCGGCGAAGGCGGGCAGATGGTGCGCGACTACGATCACCACGGCGCGCGGCACCGCAACCGATTGATGTCGCCGGCAGAGATCGGCCGCGGCGCGGGTGAGCGCACGGTCGCCCGCGTCAATCCGGGCACGATCAAAAGCGGGACGATGCCGATCGTCTTCGATCCGCGGGTCGGCTCGTCGATGCTGAGCCACCTGATCGGCGCGATCTCGGGTTCGTCGATCGCGCGCAAGACCAGCTTCCTGCTCGACGCGCTCGGCACTCGCGTGTTTGCGGACGGGGTGACGATCAGCGACGATCCGCACCGACCGCACGGGCTGCGCTCGCGTCCGTTCGACGGTGAAGGGCTCCCCGTCTCGCCGACCGAGTTCGTGCGCGATGGCGTGCTGGAGACCTGGCTGCTCGACAGCGCGTCGGCCCGGCAGTTGGGCCTGGAGCCGACCGGCCATGCCGCACGCGGCATCGGCGGCAATCCCGGCGTCGCCACCAGCAACCTGTTCATGGCCGCGGGGCATGTGCCGGTCGCAACGCTGATCGGCGACATTGCCGACGGGATCTACGTCACCGAGATGCTCGGCGGAGGCGCCAACGGCGTGACCGGCGATTACAGCCGCGGTGCAGCCGGCTTCCGCATCGAAGGCGGTGAGATCACCACGCCGGTCGCGGAATTCACCATCGCCGGCAACGTCAAGGACATGTTCCTGGCACTCACCCCGGCGAACGACCTGGAGTTCCGCTATGGCAGCAACGTGCCGACGTTGCGCATCGACGGGATGACGGTCGCGGGTGCCTGATCTTGCCGATCAGGTGGCGGCGATCGCTGCCGAGGCCGGCGCGTTGGCGCTGGCCAAGTGGCGCACCGATTTTGCGCGCTGGGAAAAGGCCCCGGGTAACCCGGTGTGCGACGTCGATCTCGAGGTGAACAGCTTCCTGCGCACCCGGCTGGAAGCGCTGCTGCCCGATGCCGGCTGGCTGTCCGAGGAGACCGCGGACAATGCCGATCGCCTGTCGCGTGACCGCGTATGGGTGGTCGATCCGATCGACGGCACGCGCGACTATATCCGCGGTCGCCCCGGTTGGGCGGTGTCGGTGGCGCTGGTCGAGCATGGCCGGCCAGTAATTGCCGTACTCGATGCGCCGGCGCGCGGCGAGGTGTGGCTGGCGCAGGCAGGGCAGGGGGCGACGCTCAACGGCCACCTGATCCATGTCGGCGATCGCCGCGATTTCGCCGGCGCGCGCGTGCCGACCGATGCCTTGCCCAAGATCGACAGCGATCTCATTCCCGTCGACAAGCCCAACTCGATCGCCCTGCGCATCGCGATGGTGGCGGCGGACCGGGCCGATCTCGTCGCGACGCTGCGCTGGGGACATGAATGGGACATCGCCGCGGCGGTGCTGATCGCCGCGGAAGCCGGGGCGAGCGTCAGCGACGCACTGGGCCAGCCGCTCGACTTCAACACGCCCAGCGCCCAGGCGTTCGGCGTGCTTGTATCCACACCGGGTATACATCAGGCTGGCGTCGAACGGCTCAGCGAGCGGGCGTACAGGCTTTCGCAATAACTCCTCCCCGGCAGGGGGAGGTGGCATGCGCAGCATGACGCAGCGGTGGGCCGGCAGCGGTGGCGCTTGGGAAAGGCCCCCTCCACCATTCGGCTGAAGGAGCCGAAAGGTTCCTCCCCGGGGAGGATCAGCCCACCCCATCCTCGCGGTACTTGATCTCCAGGAACCGTCCGCGCGTCGCCAGCAGGTTGAGATCACCCTCCGCCAGTTGCGCGGACATGCCGGCGATCTGCTCGTCGATTACCTTCAGCCCGTCGGCCAGCTGCGCATCGGGCGTCTTTCCGTTGCGCTCGATCCCACGCAACGCGCTCGGTACGCGGGCATAGCCTTTCAGCAGTTCCGGCAATTGCTCGCCGATCAGCTTGCGCACTTCCGTCGCTGCCGGCTCCGCTTCGTTCAGCGTGGCAAGCTGCGGCGCGATGCCTTCCAGGCGCACGCCGATCCCGTCCACCAGCGTCTGCGCCGGTGCAGGCAAAGCAGGGCGCTGCGTCTCCAGCCATTGCTCGGTCTTTAGCGGCAACTGCTTGAGCGGGACCTGGCCAAGAGCCTCGGGAGTGACTTGCGGCGTGACGGGGAAGATCGCCAGCGCCAGCGTGGCCGCGATCAGCGCCGCCATGACCAGCATCGCGCCGCCGATGCCGAGCGGTACAATCCACCCCACCACCACGGCCGCCACCAGGATCGCCACGTCGGCCGCGACAATCCGCCCGAGCCGCGTCATGATCTCCGTGCCCTGGCGCTTGCGTCGCCGCTTGCTCAGCGATGCACTGCGTTTGCGCGTACGATCGAGATATTCGCTGCTGCGCGCGATCTGGCGATCGACGTCGGTCATGATAATGCCCTGTCATCCCCGCGAAGGCGGGGATCCATAATCTCGAACGTAAGCGCACGAAACGCACGATCAGCCGGTATAGATTCCCGCCTTCGCGGGAATGACGGATATGTGGTTAGGAAGGAAGCAGAAGCCGTCACCTTACAGCGCCTCCAGCTTGAACGTCTCGCCGCCCGAACCGCTATTCTGGGCCGCACCTTCCGCCCGGGCGATATACCCCTTCGACTTCTCGACCTCGTCGCCCAGCGTGTTGACCGTCGTCTTCATGCTATCGAGCGCCTTCAGCTTGAACGTGTCGATCGCATCCATCGTGTCGTAGATGTTCTGGAACGCGCGCTGCAGCACTTCGATCGGGATCGTGGCGCTGGCCGCTTGTTCGTGGATCGTCGCCGTCTGGCTCTTCAGCAATTTACCGGTCGAATCGATGATGTTGGCGGTGGTCGTGTTCAGCGCGGTGATCTGCTCCAGCACCAGTCTCTGGTTGGTCAGCGCCTGTGCCACCGTCACCGCCGTGCGCAGCGCCGAGACCGTCGTCGTCGATGCGCGATCGACGCCCTTCACCAGCTCGACATTGTTCTTCTTGACCAGGTCGAGCGCAAGATAGCCCTGCACCGTCACGGCCATCTGCGTCAGCAGATCCTGCGTGCGCTGGCGGACATAGAAGAGCGCACTCTCGCGGATCGCCTTGGCTTTGGCGGGGTCGCTATGGTCGAGATCGTTGGCCTTGTCCTCAAGCCGCGCGTCCATTTCCTTGGACAGCACGATCATCTGCTCCAGCCGCCCCATCGCGGACCACAGATTGGCACGCTCCACGTCGATCGCGGCATTGTCCATCAGCAGCTCGTCCTTGCCGCCGGAGAGCGACTTCAGGATCGAGGCAATGTGCGTCTGCGACGATTTGTAGCTATCGAAATAATTGCGCATGTTGCTGCCGAACGGGATCAGGCCGAACAGTTTCTTGGGCGCAGTCAGATTGCCGCGACGGCCGGGATCGAGATCTTCCACTGTGCGCCGCAATTCGGCCAGATCCTTGCCGACGCCGGTCTCCTGGTCCATCGCGCGGGTCGGCCGATCGAGAAAGCGGTTCGATTGCCCCGCCGCATCGCGGATTTCCTTTTGCCCCATCGCGCTGATCGCATCGACACGCTTGCCAAATTCGGGCGAGTTCACATCCTGCGCGACCAGATCGTCGACGAACGTCTCGACGCGCTTCTGCAACTCGCTGCGCTTGGCGTCGTCGACCGGCACCAGCCCGACCGCCTTTTCGGCGGACACCACCGGCACGGGATCTGGCGGCGTCAGCACCAGACCCTGCTCGGCGGTCAATGTTTCGGTTGCGGTCGCCATTGTCGATCTCCAGCACGATTGACCGGGATTTTGGGCGCTAAACCCGCAGCGTTCAAGTGTATTATGTCAATAGAACGCTGGCGAGCCGTGATCTGCAAACAATTGTCACGCGAAACACATCGATCCGACCCGAAGCTGCAACAACCTGCCCGTACGCGCCGCATTGCAACAAAAGGGAACCCGCATGACCAAGCTTTTCGTCCGCGGCAGCATCGCCGCGCTGCTCGCCTGCACGTCGAATGTCGCCATGGCGCAAGCCGTGGTGCAGCCGGACCAGCCCGAGCAGCCGGAAAGCTTTGCGGGCGGCGAGGATATCGTCGTGACCGCGCAGAAGCGCGAACAGCGTATCCAGGACGTGCCGCTGACCGTCACCGCAGTGACCGGCGCGCGCATGGCCGAACTCGGCGTCAATTCGCTGACCGAAGTTGCGATGTATGTCCCCGGCCTGCGCATTCAGGAGCAGAGCGCGAACAATCCCGGCTTCGTGATCCGCGGCATCACCTCCGACAACGGCTCGTCGCAGCAGGGCGCGCGCGTCACGCTATATTATAATGGCATCGATATTTCGCGGTCGCGCGGCGCCTATCAGGATCTGTACGATCTCGAGCGCATCGAGGTGGTGAAGGGACCGCAGGCGACCTTGTTCGGCACGGCATCGGCGGTCGGCGCGGTGTCGATCATCTCGGCCCGGCCAGTTGCCGGCACGTCGGGCGGGATCACCGCCTCATACGGCAATTACGATCGCACGCAGGTGTCGGGCTTCCTCAACGCGGGCAACGACGTCCTCTCCGGTCGCCTGGCCTTCGCCTACAAGTATCGCGATGGCTACGTCCGCAACATTGCCGGCGATCCCAAGATCGCCAACCAGAACCAGGGCAGGGTCAATCAGGACGATCTGAACGGCCAGGATCAGCGCGGCATCCGCGGGTCGCTGCGTTTCGTGCCGTCGGACAGCGTCACCGCCGATCTCGTGCTGACCTATGATGGGCAGCGTAACCCGGGTACCGCGTTCAAGAGCCGCGCCTTTGCGCCGACCGGCGGCCAGACCGGCGATTACGGCTATGCCGAACTGTCCGGCTCGCCCTTCAGCAAGGAAGTGCTGGGCGATCGTAAGCTTGGCCTCAAGCGCAACGTGTATGACGCGAACCTGACGATCGCCATCGACGTCGCGCCCGGCGTTACCTTCACCACAGTCAACGGCTATCGCCGCTTCGACGCCAACGAAGTGTTCGACGCCGATGGTGGCCCGGCCTGGTATCTCGAATTCGCCGAAGACGCCAAGGGCGACCAGTGGAGCCATGAAGGCCGCTTCAACTTTACGGGCGACAAATTGCGCGCCTCGTTTGGCTGGAACGCCTTCTTCGAAAACGGCTATCAGCGCGTGCCGTTCTCGACCGAAGAAGGCACCTACATCGCTTGCTCGGTCGCTGGGGCCTACGCCCCCGTCCGCGCGGCGTTGACGGCTGCCGGTGTGCCTACTGGCCCGGGCTGCGTCGCGCCCAACGGCACGATACCCGCGGCGGCGCTCGCCACGCGCTTGCTCAGCGCCGGCAGGCTGACCCAGCAGGCATATTCGTCGGAGTTCACCAATTTCGGCCGCAACAACACCTATTCGGTATTTGCAGACGCTACCTGGATGCCGATACCGGCCCTAGAGATCACCGCCGGCGCGCGCGTGCTGATCGAGGATCGCAAGTCGGGCTACAGCTCGGTGCAGCCCAACTCGGTGCTGCTCGCCGGTCTAGGCATCAATACCAGCCTCCTCGGCACCGCCAATACCGGCGGCCGCAAGTTCGAGGCGCAGCGCAGCTTCGCCGCCCTGCTGCCGCGCTTCAACGTGCTGTACCGCATCGGCGACGGGGTAAACGTCTACGGCACTGTCAGCAAGGGGCGCCGCTCGCCGGTGGTCCAGTTGGCGGCCGCAGCCGCTGTCGGCGGCGCCGTGCCCAATCTGCAGATCGTGCCGGAAGAGGTCGTGTGGAACTACGAAGGTGGCATCAAGGGCAGCATTGGTGCGTTCACCGGCTCGCTCGGCGTGTTCTACCAGCAATATGACGGCTTCCAGTTCTCCGTCACCACGGGTGCCACGACGACGGTCGAAAGCGCCAATGCCAAGAATCTCGGCGTCGAGGCGGAAGGAAATCTGCGGCTCGGCCGCATGGTCTCGCTGTTCGGCAGCTTCGCCTATATCGACGGCAAGCTCAACGACGATCCGGCATTCGGCGTCTATTCGGGCAACCGTTTCCGCCTGCAGCCGGAGATCACGGCATCGGGCGGGATCAACGTGAATGTCCCGCTGAACGACAGCGTGTCGCTCTACGCCGTCCCCTCCGCGACGTATCAGAGCAAGGTGTTCTTCGAATTGCCGAACAGCGAGGCGATCAGCCAGGGCGGCTACACCCTGGTCAACGTGCGCGCCGGTGTCGAGTTCGCGCAGGGTCGCTATCGCATCGGTGGTTTTGCACGCAACCTGACCAAGGAGCGCTACCTGATCGACGCCGGCAACACGGGCGGCGGGTTCGGCGTGCCGACCTACATCGCCGGAGAGCCGCGCTTCTACGGGGTCGAGATCGGCGCCAAGTTCTAACCTCCTAACTTCTATCCTCGCCGTTCCCCCGCGAAAGCGGGGGGCCAGGGCCACAATCGCCATCGCTGGTGACCCTGGACTCCCGCGTTCGCGGGAGAACGTTGCGGTGCAGGACCGGGCGGGATAATCGCGGAAACCAGACAGGGCCTGCCCTCGAACCTTGCTTGTGCGCCCTGCTTGTTTTGCCCCGCCCTTGTTGCGCTGCGACAATTGCGCTAGGGGCGCGCGCACCATCTTCCCCAAGCTAAAGCACCGGATATACTCATGGCCCTCCGCAATGTGGCGATCATCGCGCACGTCGATCACGGCAAGACGACCCTCGTCGACCAGCTGTTCCGTCAGTCCGGCACGTTCCGCGACAACCAGCGCATCGAAGAGCGCGCAATGGATTCCAACGATCTCGAAAAAGAGCGTGGCATCACCATTCTCGCCAAGCCCACGTCAGTCGACTGGACGCCCCCGGGCGAAAGCGAGAGCATCCGCATCAACATCGTCGACACCCCCGGCCACGCTGATTTCGGCGGCGAAGTGGAGCGCATCCTTTCGATGGTCGACGGCGTCGTCCTGCTGGTCGATTCGTCGGAAGGCGCCATGCCGCAGACCAAGTTCGTGACCGGCAAGGCGCTGGCGCTCGGCCTGAAGCCGATCGTCGTCGTCAACAAGGTGGATCGTAACGACGCCCGCATCCAGGAAGTGCTCGACGAAGTGTTCGACCTGTTCGTGTCGCTCGATGCGAACGACGACCAGCTCGATTTCCCCGTCCTCTACGCATCGGGCCGCAACGGTTACGCCTCGGCCGACATGGACGCGCGCGAAGGCACGCTGATCCCGATGTTCGAGACGATCGTGAAGCATGTGCCGCCCCCCGCCGTGGAAGTCGCCGGCGTGCCGTTCACCTTCCTCGTCACCCTGCTCGACCGCGATCCGTTCCTCGGCCGCATCCTCACCGGCCGCGTGAACTCGGGCGTGGTGAAGACCAACCAGGCGATCCACGCGCTCGATAATGACGGCAAGATCGTCGAGACCGGCCGTGCATCGAAGATCATGTCGTTCCGCGGCCTGGATCGCGTGCCGGTCGACGAAGCCAAGGCAGGCGACATCATCAGCCTCGCCGGCCTGACTGTCGCAACGGTCGCCGACACCATCGCCGACGTCAGCGTGACTGAGCCGCTGCACGCGCAGCCGATCGATCCGCCGACGTTGTCGATGCGTTTCGCGGTGAACGATTCGCCGATGGCTGGCCGCGAGGGCACGAAGGTGACCAGCCGCATGATCCGCGAGCGCCTGTTCCGCGAAGCCGAATCCAACGTTGCCGTGAAGGTGACGGAAGCGGCCGACAAGGACAGCTTCGAAGTCGCGGGCCGCGGCGAGCTTCAGCTCGGCGTGCTGATCGAGACGATGCGCCGCGAGGGCTTCGAGCTTGGCATCAGCCGCCCGCGCGTGCTGTTCGGCGAGGACGAGGACGGCAACAAGACCGAGCCGTACGAGACGGTCATCATCGACGTCGATGATGAGCATTCGGGCACGGTCGTCGAGAAGATGAACATTCGCAAGGCCGAGATGACCGACATGCGTCCCTCGACCGGTGGCAAGACGCGCATCACCTTCTCCGCGCCGTCGCGTGGCATGATCGGCTATCACGGCGAGTTCCTGTCGGACACGCGCGGCACCGGCATCATGAACCGGCTATTCGAGAAATATGGCCCTCACAAGGGCAAGATCGAAGGCCGCAAGAACGGCGTGCTGATCTCCAACGGCACCGGCGAAGCAAACAACTATGCGCTGGGTCCGCTGGAAGAGCGCGGCATCCTGTTCGTCGGCCACGGCGAGGCGTTGTACGAGGGCATGATCGTCGGCGAAAACGCCAAGCCGGACGATCTCGAAGTCAATCCGATGAAGACCAAGGCGCTGACCAACTTCCGCGCCAGCGGCGGCAAGGACGACCAGGTCCGCCTGACCCCGCCCAAGCGCGCCACGCTGGAGCAGGCCATCGCCTATATCGACGATGACGAACTGGTCGAAGTGACGCCGAAGTCGATTCGCCTGCGCAAGCGCTACCTCGACGCCAACGAGCGCAAGCGCGCGAGCCGCGCCAAGCAGGCGTAAGGCGGGCCGGGCAAAGCGCAGCGTGAGCTGCGCCGCGCCTTGAGGCCCGCCCGGCCGGCCTTGCTATGGCGAGGACCGACGGCGCGGCTTTGCCGCGCCGTTTTTTGCCAGTAGCCCCCACGTCCCCTACCATGGGGGCCCTGGCAGACGGTCGCTTGGTCGCGAAACAGCGGAACGGACATCGCGCTCCATCGCTGCGCCTAACCGCTGCCTCCGCCGGGAAGTAGATTGGCATCGTAATAGAGAGGCCGCAGAAAGGCGGGTCGCGCATGCGCGAGATGCAGAAGTTGGTGAAAGTCTGCTGTGGTTTTGGGCGTTGCTGTGGACGTCAGAAGACGGCAATCATGATGAATGACGTTCGCGCGGCTTCTTGTAGTGGCGATCTTGATCAGCATCGCGATCGTTGGTTGGGCCTATCGGACGGCCATCTCTGATCCGATAGTCCGCTTTGCTACAGTCGAGATGCTGCCAGCTGAAAGCTCACAAAAGCAGCTTCGGATCCTCTTCCTTTCTGACGTTCATGTGGCGGGGCCTGACATGCCTCCGGAACGGCTGAGCCAAATCGTTCGGCAGGCGAATGCTCAGCGGCCTGATGCGGTGCTGATCGCAGGAGATTTCGTGAGCGACAAGGCGCTTGCTACCAAACGCTTCTCTTTGGAGAACGCGATCGCGCCGCTCGGTGACCTTAAAAGCCGGTTTGGGACTTTTGCCGTGTTGGGCAATCACGATCACTGGCGCAGTGCTGCAGCGGCTTATTCGGCCTTGCGGCGCGCTGGCATCAACGTGCTCGACAATAGCGCCGCGCGGGCAGGTCCTTTGGTTATCGGCGGTCTGGATGATGCATTCACGCATCATGATGATCTCAGCGCCACATTGCGCGCGATGGCGGCCCTTGGCGGAGAGCCAGTCTTGCTGAGCCATAGCCCAGATCCATTCCCGCGCGTTCCGGCAGAAGTGAAGCTCATGCTGGCCGGGCATACCCACTGTGGTCAGATCAGGCTGCCACTTGTCGGGGCGATTTCTTACATGTCCGAGTATGGCGACAAGTACGCTTGTGGCGTCGTTATAGAACACGGCAAGACGCTCGTGGTCGGTGCGGGCTTGGGAACCAGCCTATTGCCATTGCGACTGGGAGCAGTGCCTGACATGTGGCTCATCGTGGTCAAAAGGCGGAGCCGCTCTTTAATGCCGCGCGCTGAACCCCCGATAAACGCCGCATTCCGAGTGGGTTAAGCTCGACTCGCTTACTCCTTTGCAACAAGCTCGGTGGGTCGCGCGTTTAATGACCCAAGCGGATAAGGGCTTGCTGGCATGAGGAGTATGAACATGAACAGCGTGTTGAAGAAAGCGGGTCTGGGCGTCGCACTCGCTGCTACGGCCTTGACCGCCGCGGCACCGGCCGATGCGCAGCGTTATCGCGGCGGCTATGGTGGTGGATGGGGCGGTTATGGCCGTCATTATGATCGCCACTACGATCGTACCGGTCCCGCATTGGTTGCGGGGATTGCCGGGCTGGCGATCGGTGCGGCGATCGCGTCGAACGGGCGTGATCGCTACCGTGACGATTATTATCGTGATCGCGGGTATCCACGCAATTACAATTACAATTACTACAATCGCCGCGGTTACTATCCCAACGATGGCTATTACGCGCAGCGTTATCGCGGCCGTGGCTATGGCGGCTGCCGCGTCGAGCGTCGCTGGGATCCGTATTACGGTCAGCCGGTACGCGTGCGCGTCTGCTACTGATCGCGTGAACTGCAGGAAGCGGCGCCGGATTGATCCGGCGCCGTTTTGGTGTCTGGCGTTGGCGGGGATTTTGCGCCAAAGGCAGCGCCCATGACCGACACCCCGCCAGACCGCCTGTCCTCCAACCCGCGCAGCCCGTTCTTCGACGAAGACAAGCTCGCGCGCGGCATCGGTATCCGCTTCAAGGAGCGCGAGCGCCATGACGTCGAGGAATATTGCCTGTCCGAAGGCTGGATCCGCGTTGCGCTCGGCAAGAAGGTCGATCGCAAGGGCAATCCGCTGACGATCAAGTATAGCGGCCCGGTGGAGGCCTGGTACGAGCGCCCGGCCGACGGCGACGCGCCCGACACTACGGATGCTGCCGAGGGCTAATCTAGCTGTCACGCTACGATGCGCTATGCCGTTTCCCCTGCGAAAGCAGGGGCCAGAGCCCAAGCGTAGCACCTGTGACTCTGGGCCCCTGCCTTCGCAGGGGAACTGATCGTATCAATCGTGCTCGATGAACGAGCCTTCCGGCATGTGACGCTGGGCCGCTGCCAGATCGAGCACTGCATCCGAAGGCTGCACGCAGCGGTCGTGCGACACCAGGGAAGCTCCCCGGGTCACCAGGACGCCTGAACGGAACGCCGGATCGTTCGGGCCGTCGCCAAAGCTGGTGCGGATCGTGCTGCTGTACACCACATAGCCGTAAGGTCCTTTGGCGAAGCGGATCTGGCTCTCACCGCCGCCGGAATAGGCGCGATTGGCATAGGACAAGCCGGGCGCGCGGACGGGCGATGCCAGTTCGAGCTTGCCGGGCAGGCCGGACCGGTATTGAGCGGCGGTGCTGCTGCCGCAGACAGCAACCAGCCGGCGCTTGGTGCGGCACTCGAAGATGACCGTCTCGCTCGGCGCACACAAGCTGGCGCGCTTCACCACTGGCGCCGCTTGAAGCGGCGCCAAGGCGAGCGGCGTCGCCAGTGCGAGCAGTGCCGCCGGTCTCAGTGGACGAACCGCGCCACGACGTCGCGGTAGCTGCGGCTGACCTTCACCGAGGCACCTGATCCCAGCACCAGGAAGCATTCGCCATTGGTATGCGGCTTCACTTCCTTGACCAGATCGAGGTTGACGATGGTCGAGCGATGCACGCGCTGGAAACGGCGCGGGTCGAGGCGCTTTTCCAGGTCCTTCATCGTCTCGCGCAGGATCAGCGTGTTGTCGCCGGTATAGATGCACATATAGTCGCCCGCGGCATCGATCCGCTCGATCTTGTCGACGTCGACGCGGAAAATCTGTCCGCGATCCTTGATGTTGATCAGCTTCTCGAAACGGTTCGAGGAAACCTGGTCGCCACCGTCGTTCATGTCGCCGACGCTGTCGGGCGCGACCTCGGCCAGTACTTCCTTGAGCTTTTCCACCTCTTCCACGCCGCGCTTTTCGGCCAGTCGTTGGCGCACGCGCTCGATCGTGTCGGCCAGGCGCGATTCCTCTACCGGCTTCATCAGGTAATCCACCGCCTGCGCTTCGAACGCCTTCAGCGCATGGTCGCTATAGGCGGTGACGAACACGAACAGCGGCGGCTCGACCTCCATCAGCCCCTGCACGACCGAGAAACCGTCGAAGCCCGGCATCTGGATGTCGAGGAAGACCAGGTCCGGCTTGTGCGTCTTGATGCTGCGGATGGCTTCACGGCCATTCTGGCACCGATCGATGATCTCCACGTCTGCGTGCGCCTGGAGGCGGAGTTCCAAGCCCTGGATCGCCAGCGACTCGTCATCCACCAAAATCGTTCTAATCGTCATGCGACCTCTCTTGCCGATTCCCTCGATGGTTCATCGAGCTGGAACGGAATTTCAATTTCTACCTCGAACCCGCCGCTCGGACGGCTCCTCGCCTCGAAGCTGTGATCGGGCCCGAACGCCTGCGCCAGACGCTCTCTGATATTGGCAAGCCCGACCCCGGTTGAAAGGCTTGGACGTGCTTTCATTTCATGCAACCCCGGACCGGTGTCCGATACGGCGATCTGCACGCGATCTCCGGCGAGCCGCGCCGTGACGCAGATTTCCGCGCCTTCTTCCTTCGGCGTCACCGCATATTTGATCGCGTTCTCGACCAAAGGCTGGAGCAGCAGCGAGGGCAAACGCGCCCGTTCGACGCGCACGTCGATGTCGAAGCGCGGCTGCAGCCGCTCCTCGAAGCGCATCTTCTCGATCTCGAGATACAGCTTCAGCGTCTCCACCTCCTGCTGCAGCGTGACATTGGCGGTCGCCTCGTTGGCCAGGGTATACCGCAGGAAGGACGATAACCGGCTGAGCATCGCGTTGGCGCGCTCGGTCTGTTTCAGGAGCACCAATGTCGAGATCGAATTGAGCGTGTTGAACAGGAAGTGCGGGTTCAGCTGGTAGCGCAGCATCGCCAGCTGCGCCGATGAGGCGGTGTTTTCGAGCGCGGCCAACTGGTCGATCTGCTCCTCGACGATCAGGTAGAAGTTGATCCCGAAATAGAGCGCCGACCAGCCCGCCAGCACGGTAAAGTTGAGGAAGATCGTGCCCAGCACCAGGTTGAGGTTCAGGCCTGGATTGGCCAGCTTGATGAACGAGAAGGAGAAGGCATCGAGCACCGCATACAGCAAGGTTGCCAGCAACAGCGTGAAGATGCTGAGCAGTACTCCGCTGATCCGCGGCAGCCCCCGATAATATCCGTAGAGCGTGGAGAGCAGCAGCGTGATGCAATAGCCGACGATCGATTCGATCACCACCGGCACGATCATGTCGAGCGACGGGCCGTTGGAGATGCTGGAGACGCTGCGCAGGATGAGATAGCCGGTCCAGCCTGCTGCCTGGAGTGTCCAGAACGCGCGGCTCTTTTCTTCGAAAAAAGGCCGCGAGAAGATGTCCGGCTTCTTGAGCGCGACGGCGGGCAGGGCAGGGGATGGCATCACCCATGCCTTACAGTGCCTGGCAGGAGAGCGCAAAGCGGGCACCGGGGGCGGCCTGGGTCAAAGCGTCCGCTTGCTCTCGCCGTCTGCGGGGGCCAAGGCAATGCCGTGCGCGCGCCCTGCCTTGCCACCGGTCTTCGCCGGGTCTTGCTGCTGACGGCGTTGCTGTGCGTGCTGCTCGCGCGGGTCGCAGTGCCGGCGGGCTGGATGCCGATGGCAGACGTCGATGGCGGGTTCGTCCTCGCACCCTGTTCCGGCATGGGGATGATGGCGATTGCCGCGCCCGCCGCCACGCACGAGCCCGGCATGCACATGGCGGCCGCGCATGAGGGTGCCGAGGCGGACGGCAAGCGCCACCCGGACCCGGCCGGCGATCATCCCTGTTCCGGCGCTGGCGTCACTGCGGCACTGACGATGCCGATCGTCGGCCTGCCCAGCGCGATCGCGCCGCGGCCGGCGACCTTTGCCCGATCCGTACCACTCACCTTTGTCGGCCACGGCCTGGCCGCGCCACCGCCTCCCTCCACCGGTCCCCCGATCCCCGCCTGAATCGTCACTGCGCATCCCTGCGCTCGTTTCAGTCGAGGATCGTTTCATGTCCAATCTCAAGGGCGCGCTCCGGCGCGCCGTCTGCCTGTCCGCACTTGCCGCGGCGTCACCTGCTTTTGCCCAAACCACCGATGGCGACGACGTCCTGGTCGTCGGCCAGCGCGACGCGCCGATCGAGATCGAGCCGCGCGGTTTGTCCGTCAGTTTGGGCGAGAAGCAGTTCGCCGGGGTCAACGCGTTCAACACCGAAGACCTGATCAAATATGCGCCCGATTTCTTCGTCCGCACGCGCTATATCGGCGACAACAATGCCGTGCCCGGCTTCCGTGGCACGCACAGCACGCAGAGCGCCCGCTCGCTGGTGATGGTCGATGGCTTCGTCGTGTCGAACTTCCTGGGCAATTCGTTCGGCTTCCCCCCGGCCTGGGGGATCGTCTCGCCGAGCGAAGTGCGCCAGTTCGACATCGTCTACGGCCCCTATTCGGCGCGCTACCCCGGCAATTCGATGGGCGGTATCGTCAATATCTCGACGCGGGCGCCGGACAAGACCGAGGCGTTCGGCACGGTGCAGGCCTGCGTCCAGCCATACCGCCAATATGGCACGCGGGAGGATTTCGAGGGCTATTCCGCCGAAGCCGGCTTCGCGCTCAAGCCCGAGAACAGCCCGTTCGGCTTCCGTGCCTCGGTACGGCGGCTGCGCAACGACAGCCAGCCGCAGCAATTCTACCAATTCGGCTATAGCGGCGCGCTGTACGGCAACGGGGCGGGCAGCACGCCGGTGACCGGCGCCTATGCCGATCCGGCGCTGATTGCGGTCGCCGGCACCAAAGGCATCGTCGCGCCGGTGATCGGCGATTACTCGTCGGTCGCCACGCGGCAGGATCAGGCGCGCGGGCAGGTCCGGTTCGACTCGGGGGAGTTCCATGCCGAGGCGCTGTTCACCTATTGGTGGAATCGCGAGGAGACGCTGCACCCGCAAACCTATCTGCACGATGTCGCGGGCAAACCGTTCTACGGTGATGCCAGTGGGCAGGCGAGCTTTGGCGGCCATAGCTATCTGCTCAATGCCGCGACCAATTACCGGCTCGGCATTGCGCAGAAGAACGAATGGCTGGCCGGACTCAAGCTCGAAGGCCCGCTGCTCGGTTTCGACACGCGCCTGAACCTCTCCACGCTGCGCTTCGACAAACAGGAGACGCGGTCATCCAACGGCTATGCCGCGGGGATCGCCAATGGCGCGGGGCAACTGACGCAACAGGGACCAACCGGCTGGTATACCGGCGATCTGCTCGCGACACGTGCGTTCGGCGCGCATGACCTTGCGATCGGCGCCAACGGCAATCTCTACGAGACCGACCAGAGCGTGTTCGACACGACCAACTGGCGCGCGGCCACTGGCCGTACGGCGCGCACACGGACCCTCGGCCGCACGCGAACGATCGGCGTGTTCGCCGAAGATGCGATCGGCCTCGGCGCCGATACGCTGCTGACGATCGGGCTGCGCGCCGATTGGTGGCGCGCTTATGATGGCGGGCTGACGTCCCGCGCCACGACTGGCGCATCCGCCGGACAACTCGTCACGCAGCGTTATGTGGCGCGCACCGACAGTGCGATTAGCCCCAAGCTGGCGCTGAAGCATAGTTTCGAGAATGGTTGGGCGGCGGAATTGAGCCTGGCGCTCGCCACCCGCTTTCCCACCGTCGGCGAACTGTTCCAGGGATCGCTCAACGGCGACGGCACGTTCAATCGCGACAGCTTCGATCCGAACCTCAAGCCCGAGAAGAGCCGTGACGCGAACCTGCTGGTGCGCAAGCGCCTCGGCCCGGCGACGATGACGGGAAGCCTGTTCTACCAGCGGATCAGCGACGCGATCTTCAGCTATGTCGGCTTCAACCAGGCCGGGGTGTCGACATCCGCGTTCAAGAACATCGACGTTACGCGGCAATATGGCGCGGAGCTGATCGCCGAGGTGAAGGATTGGCCGTTCTCGGGGCTCGACGTCGACGCCAATGCCGCCTGGCTCGATGCGGTGACGGTGCGCAACGCCGATGACCGCGCGTCGGAAGGCGTGCAATTCCCGCGCATCCCGCGCTGGCGGCTGAACGGCAATCTGCGCTGGCGGCTGATGCCTGCGCTGCAGGCGGTGGTGGGCGTGCGCTATGCCAGCCGGCCCAACACCGATATCGACGGGCTGCAGCGCGGCGACGCTTACGGCTATACCTCCGAACTGTTCGCGCTGGACGTGAAGGCGAATGTGGATGTGGCGACAAACCTGCGGCTGTCTGCTGGCGTGAACAACCTGACTAACGATCGCGCGTGGGTGTTCCATCCTTATCCGCAGCGCACGTTCCTGATCGAGGCGGGAGTGAAGCTATGAGCGTCAAACCGGCGGGCACGCGTTGGTACAATGCGGTGTGGCGCTGGCATTTCTATGCCGCGATGCTGTGCGTGCCGTTCGTCCTTTGGCTGGCGACGACCGGCGCCATCTATACCTGGAAGCCGCAGATCGAGGCCTGGATCGACCGGCCGTACGATCATCTCGCGGTTGCAGCGCCGGTGGGGGCGGATGCGCAGGTCGCCGCTGCACTCCGTGCGGTGCCCGGATCGCGGCTGCACAAATACACGCTGCCGGAGGCGCCGGGGCAGGCGGTACGGATCATCGTCGCAACTGGTGGGGACGAGACGCTCGCCTATGTCGATCCCGCCACTGCCAAGGTGCTGAAGACGGTGCCGGTCGAATCGCAGTTGATGCGCGTGATCTTTCACCTGCACGGCGATCTGCTGGTCGGCGATCCCGGCAGCTATCTGGTCGAGCTTGCCGCCTGCTGGGCGGTGGTGATGATCCTGACCGGCCTGTATCTGTGGTGGCCGCGTGGCGGCACGGGGCTGGCCGGCATCGTCTATCCGCGGTTGCGCGGCGGGCGGCGGCTGTTCTGGCGCGATCTGCATGCGGTATCGGGCATCTGGGTGTCGCTGCTCGCGCTGGGGCTGATCCTGACCGGCCTGCCCTGGGCCAAGGCCTGGGGCAGCTATTTCGCGGCCGCGCGGCAGGTGACCGGCACCGCGGACGGCCCGGTCGACTGGCCGACCGGCCCGCGCCCGCCGGCGAGCGCGCGATGCTGGGCGACCATGCCGACCACAAAGGCATGACGATGGGGCACCAGGCGGCGGCACCGGGCGAACTCGACCGCGTGATCGCGCGCGTGGCACCGCTCGGCATCGCGCCGCCCGTGCTGATCGCGCCGCCAGCGGAGCAGGCGAGTGTGTGGACGGTCACCTCCGACGCCGCCGATCGCCCGCTGCGCACGCGGCTGACGGTGGATGGCGCGACCGGTCGCGTGCTGGAGCGCCGCGACTTCGACCAGCGCCACTGGGTCGACCGCGCCGTCGGCTACGGCATCGCCGCGCATGAGGGGGCGTTGTTCGGCCTGGCCAACCAGTTGCTCGGCACGGTGACGGCGTTGCTGCTGATCACGCTGGCGGTGTCGGGGACGGTGTTGTGGTGGCGGCGGCGGCCGGTGGGATTGCTGGGCGCGCCGATCCCGTTGACGCGGCCGCGCTTCGGGGCGGTGCTGATCGCGGCGGTGGTGGTGCTCGGCGTGCTGATGCCGTTCTTTGGGGCGAGCCTGATGGTGGTTTTATTGGTCGAGCGGTTCGTGCTGCGGCGGTCCTCTGCCGGACGCTGGCTGGGGCTGCGGCAGCTTAGCGGGCGATGACTTGGGGTAAACTTACCCTCCGGTTCGTCTTGAGTAGCCCCTTCGGCTGCCTGCAAGGGCAGGCGCTCAGGACAGGCATCGAGTGGCGCGAAGCGTGTATCGAGAGGGCGATCGAAGGACAGGCGGCACCGCGCTCCAAGGTGCTTCGATACGAGCCCTCGATACGGCCTTCGGCCTACTCGGTCTCTACTCAGCACGAACGGGTGGATGTGAAATCATGATGCTTTAGCCTGCACCATTGCTCCCCGGTGGAGGACGGGGCCCAGGCGGGCAGGTCGTGGTGACTGAGCACAGCGCGCGCCATCTGCGTTCCGCGACTGGGCCCCGGCCTTCGCAGGGGAACACAGGCGTTGGGCATTGGACAGGCCGGGGCGGGAGTGAATCCCGCCCCGTCGGCCGATCGCTCTCGCGTCGCCGGCCGGCCGTTCGGGTGGCCGCGCTTTGCGCGGCACTGGCGATTAGCTTTCGCTAATCGCCTCGCTCCGTTACCAAATGTGCACGCGCTCCGCCGGGGCCAGATACAGTTTGTCGCCCGGTTTCACGTCGAATGCCGTGTACCAGGCATCCACGTTCCGCACGATGCCGTTGACGCGGTAGAACGGTGGCGAATGCGGATCGCTCAGCAGGCGGGCTCGTGCCGCACCTTCGCGCAGCTTCGACTGCCATGCCTGGGCATAGGCCAGGAAGAAGCGCTGGTCGCCGGTCAGCCCGCCGATCACCGGTGCCTTGCCGTGCGCCGCCTGATATTGCTGGTACGCGGCATAGGCAGTCTCGACGCCACCTAGATCGCCGATATTCTCACCCAGCGTCAGTGCGCCCTTGATGTGCGTGCCGGGGATCGGCTCATACGCATCATATTGCTTCGACAGTGCCGCGGTGCGCTCGGTGAAGGTCTTGCGCGCTTCGGGCGTCCACCAATTCTCGAACTTGCCGGTCGGGCCGAACTGGCTGCCCTGATCGTCGAAGCCGTGGCCCATTTCATGGCCGATGATCGCGCCGATCGCGCCGTAATTGACCGCGGCATCCGCCTTGGGATCGAAATAGGGCGGTTGCAGGATCGCGGCGGGGAAGGTGATCTGGTTGGCGAGCGGGTTGTAATAGGCATTCACCGTCTGCGGCGTCATGTCCCACAGCGTGCGATCGACCGGCTTCTTCAGGCGCTCCAGATCCAGATTGTGCTGGAATTCGCCCGCACGCAGCGCATTGCCGACCTGATCGTTGCGGTCGATCTTCAGCGTCGAATAGTCGATATACTTGATCGGGTGGCCGATCCGCGGATCGAACGCGGCGAGCTTGGCCAGCGCCTGCGCCTTGGTTTTGGCATCCATCCAGCTGTTCGCCTCGATGCGCTGCTTGTACGCGGCGCGCAGATTGGCGATCAATTCGCTCATCTTCGCGTCGCTCTCCGGCGGATAGTGGCGCTTGACGTAAATCTCGCCGACCGATTCGCCCATCACGCCGTTGACGAGATTGATGCCGCGCTTCCACCGCGCGCGCTGCGATGGCTGGTCGTTCAGCGTCTTGCCGTAGAAAGCGAAGGTCGCATCGTCGAACGTCTTGGGCAAAACGGGCGCGGCCGAAACGGCGAGGCGGAACTTCATCCAGTCCTGCCAGGTCGACACCGGCGTCGCGGTGAAGATCTTGCCGAGCTCGGTCAGCGCGGTCGAATTGCTCATGATGACGATCGGATAAGCGCCATAGCCCGCGGTGTTCAGCAGCAGCGGCCAATCGAAATCCGGCGCCAGCGCCTTGCGCTGCTCGGCCGTCATCGGCTTCAGCATCGCCACCAGGTCACGTGACTGCTCGGGCGACCATTGCACCTTGGCCATTGCGGTTTCCAGCGCGATGATCTTGTCGGCACGCGCCGCTGCGTCGGGGATGCCCGACAGGGTCAGGATCTGCGTCACGTAAGCGCGATAGGCGGTGCGGAACGCGTCGTACTTGGCGCCGGGCAGGATGTAGTAATCGCGCCCGCCCATGCCCAGGCTGCCCTGGCCCGCAGCGACGGTGTAGCGCGTCGGATCCGACGGATCGGGCAACTGGCCGATCTCCACCGGGCTGGCATAGCCGACGGTCGAAAACAGTGCCTGCAGTTTGGCCTTGTCGTTCGCGGCGTCGATCTTGGCGAAATACGGTTTGAGCGGGATGGCACCCCGCTTGGCGATCGCCGCCTCGTCCATGAAGCCGGCATACAGATCGCCCAACTGCTTTGCGCCGGCGCCCGTCGTCGCCGGGTCGCGCGCCGCATCGGCGAGAATGTCGCGTACCTGCAATTCGGCCTGATCGACCAGGATCACGCCGGGGCCGGCCGACGTCCGGTCTGCCGCGATCTCGGTGCGCGCATCCCAGCCGCCGTTGGCGAAGGTCCAGAAATCGTCGCCCGGCTTCACGTCGGGCTTCTGCGCGGTGAGGTCGACACCGAACGTGCCGTATTTAGGCCCCGTCGCGGCGGCTGCGGTCGGCGCGGGGGCCTGCTGCGCCATGGCAGGCATGGTGACTACGAGAGCCGCAACCGCGGCAGACAGGTGTAAGGCCAGAGAAACGCGCATGAATTGCCCCCTATAGGTGTATTGCCGTAGCGTAAGAGTGTGACGGGCGTAGCGCAATCGACAATCAGGTGCTTACGCCGGAGTGCGTTTGCGTTTGCGTTGGCCAAGCCGGCACCCCGATTCGTTCGGCAACTATCCCTTTGAGACATGGATCGTCATCCCCGCGAAAGCGGGGATCCATAGTGGCGGGCCTGGCGGCTGAAATGCAGGCGTTCGAGTATATGGATCCCCGCCTGCGCGGGGATGACGGCGAATTACTTGTTCGAAGGCTACAACCGCCGAACAGGTCCGGCGTGACGGTCGTTGCGCTGAACTGCGGGTCACCGCCAACGGCGATCCGCCCTACGGCTTCGGCACGTCCGCCTTGCCGCCGGCGATCGCCCCCAGATACTGCTCGCTGAAATCGGTCGCGATCTCGATCCACAAGGGATGATGGTCGGACATCTGCCAGGTGCGCCATTTCTTGTAGATCGCCTCGGGCGTCTTGGCCTTGCTCTTGCTGTCCTTGTCGAGATCCTTCTTCGGCAGCACATCGGCGTAGAGTGCCAGATCGGCGTCGGTGAAGACGTCTTCGAAGATATCGACCATGCCGCCACCCAGCACCTTGAAACGGTCGTCCTTCATGCGCACGGCGATCTGGTCGTAGAAATGCTGGCCGAGCTTGCGCACCTTCTTGCCGTCTATCTCCGGCGGCACGACGAAGCCTTCGGATTTCAGCGCCTGCATGGTTTCGTGTTCGGGGCTGACGACGTTGAAGTCGCCGAGCACGATATAATTCTCGACCGTGCCGCGTTGCCGCTCCGCGGCGCGCGCGGAGGCGCGATCCTGGCGGTCGGCGAAGAATTTCACCAGCGACGCGATCTCGCCGATGCGCCGCTTGAGCGCAGGGCCCGAGGCCGCGCCGTAATAGAGATGCGCGGTGCATAGGCTGAACTGGAACCAGCCGGACTGGAACGCGACCAGGAACGGGCTGCGCGCGAATTGCAGGTGTTTCTCTTCCTTGGTCACCGGCGTTGCCGCGGCCATGTCCTTGGGCGGCTTGATCGTCTTCTCGGCGACGATCAACTGCCCGTCGGGCAACACGATCTCGCCCGCGATTCTGCGGAAAAATACCTTTTCGGTGTTGTAGACAAAGGCCATGCGCTCGCCATTGCCGCCGTCGCCTTCGGTGATGTCGGTGGCGATATAGGTCCATTCTCGGCCCAGGATGCGCATTACCCGGTCGAGCGCCTCCATGTCCTCATTCACCTCCTGCACCGCGATCAGATCGAAGGCGGAGAGTATTTCGGCGATGTAATAGAAGCTTTCGGTGCGGCGCGGGCCGAAGCCGAACTTGTTCGAATCGAAATCGCGAATGTTCCACGTCGCCAGCAGCAGGGAGGCATCGCCCTTGCGCTGCCGCAGCGGCTCTAGCCTGGCGCGCATCTTGAGCAATCGGTCGGCACAATGCCGCGCGCCTGCTGCGTCATCGCCAAAGTCGCGCCTGATCCCCGCATACATGTTCGACATGACAGACCCCCGCCCAGTTCATTTCGACCTGCCGTTTACCACATCTTTGCCGCCAAGTATTCAGCCGACCACGCGGTTCTCGATCAAATCGTCGACCACCGCCGGATCGGCCAGCGTACTGGTGTCGCCCAGGCTGGATACATCACCCTCGGCGATCTTGCGCAGGATGCGGCGCATGATCTTGCCGCTGCGCGTCTTGGGCAGGCCGGGGGCGAACTGCAATTTGTCCGGTGCTGCGATCGGGCCGATCTCCTGTCGCACCCATTTGATCAGGTCGGCGCGCAGATCGTCCGATGCTGCGGCGCCCGAATTGAGCGTGACGTAGGCATAGATGCCCTGGCCCTTGATGTCGTGCGGCATGCCGACCACCGCCGCCTCCGCCACCTTGGGGTGCAGCACGAGCGCGGATTCCACCTCGGCGGTGCCCATGCGGTGCCCGGATACGTTGATCACGTCGTCCACCCGGCCCGTGATCCACCAATAGCCGTCCTCGTCGCGCCGTGCCCCGTCGCCGGTGAAATACTTGCCCTTGTAGGTGCTGAAATAGGTCTGGAAGAAGCGTTCGTGATCGCCCCACACGGTGCGCATCTGCCCCGGCCAGCTGCGCGCGATGACGAGGTTGCCCTCCGCCGGCCCGGTCAGCACCTGTCCTTCGGTATCGACCAGTTGCGGATCGACGCCCGGCATCGGCTTGGTCGCGCTGCCGGGCTTCAGGGCGGTGGCCCCGGGCAGCGGCGCGATCATCGTCCCGCCGGTCTCGGTCTGCCACCAGGTATCGATGATCGGGCAGCGGCCGCCGCCCACGACATCGTGATACCAGCGCCATGCCTCGGGGTTGATCGGCTCGCCCACGGTGCCGAGCAGCTTCAGCGAGCCGCGGTCGGTCGCATGCACGAAGGCGTCGCCTTCCTTCATCAGCGCACGCAGCGCGGTCGGCGCGGTGTACAAGGTGTGCACCTGGTGGCGGTCGACCACTTGCCAGATGCGGCTGGCGTCCGGCCAGGTCGGCAGGCCTTCGTACATCAATGTCGTCGCGCCGTTGGCGAGCGGCCCGTACAGGATATAGCTGTGCCCGGTCACCCAGCCGAGATCGGCGGCGCACCACCACACTTCGCCCGGGCGATAGTCGAACGTCAATTCGTGCGTCAGGCTGGCCCACAGCAGATAGCCGCCGCTGCTGTGCAGCACCCCCTTGGGCTTGCCGGTCGATCCAGAGGTGTAGAGGATGAACAGCGGGTCCTCTGCGCTCATCGGCTCGGGCGGGCAGGCGGCCTCCACCTGCGCCGCGGCCTCGTGATACCAGACATCGCGATCGGCCCGCATCGTCACGTCGCCGCCTGTCGCGCGCACGACGATCATCGTCTGCAGCGCCGGCGCGCGCTCGGCGGCGGCATCGGCATTGGCCTTGAGCGGAATGCGCTTGCCGCCGCGGCGGCCCTCGTCGGCGGTGATCAGGATCGCCGAGTCGCAATCGGTGATCCGCCCGGCGAGCGCCTCGGGCGAGAAACCGCCGAACACCACCGAATGAATCGCCCCGATCCTGGCACAAGCGAGCATCGCAAACGCCGCCTCGGGGATCATCGGCATGTAGATCGTGACCCGGTCGCCCTTCTTGGCCCCCTGCGCCTTCAGCACGTTGGCGAAGCGGCACACTTCGGCATGGAGTTCGCGGTAGGTGAAGCGGCGCGGCTGTTCGGAGGGTTCGTTCGGCTCCCAGATCAGCGCCACCGTGTCGGCGTTCTTGGCAAGGTGTCGGTCGAGGCAGTTGGCGGCGACGTTCAGCTTGCCGTCGGCGAACCAGTTGATGTGGAAATCCGCCTCGTCGAACGACCAGTCGCCGGCGATCTCGGGCCGCTTGATCCAGTCGAGCCGCCGCGCCTGCTCCAGCCAGAAGCTGCCGGGATCGGCGAGCGACCGGCCGTACAGCCGATCATAGCCCTGCGTGTCGAACCGGGCCTGCTTCGCCCAATCGGCGGGTACGGGGTAGACGTCCTGTTCGGCCACACATGCTCTCCTACAGCTTCCACTTTGCCGGTGGAGATGGGGGGCTGGCAAGTGCGGCGTAGCGCCGGGTGCGAACAGTTGGCAGCTGCCCAGCTACTACACGCAGCATCGCCCGCCTCAGAAGATCGCCTGGTACAGATTGAACAGGCTGGTCAGCGTCAGGATCACGCCGACCAGGAACATCAGCCGCTGCGCCGGGACGCGCTTGGCCAGGATCGCGCCGAACGGTGCGGCGATGACGCCGCCGATCAGCAGGCCGACGGTCGCCTTGGTGAACGCCTCCCAGCCGAGCTGCGTGATGAACGTCGCCGAGATCGTCGTGGTGAGGAAGAATTCCGCCGTGTTGACCGTGCCGACTGTCATCCGGGGCGAGGCGCCCTGCACCAGCAGGTTGGAGGTCACCACCGGCCCCCAGCCGCCGCCGCCGGCCGCATCCAGGAACCCGCCGACCAGCCCCAAGGGCTCGACGATCTTGGGCTGGCGTTCCTTGGGCGGGTAATGCGTCGATCGCCACAGCAGGTACAGGCCGATCGCGGCCAGATAGGCGAGGATGTACGGCTTGACCGTATCCGCCTTCAGGTTGGACAGCACATAGGCGCCGAGCACGCCGCCGATCACGCCCGGCACCATCAGCCGGAAGAACATCTTCCAATTGACGTTGCGATGGAGCGTGTGGCTGATGCCCGAGACCGCGGTGGTGAACGTCTCCACAGTATGCACGCCGGCCGATGCCAAGGCAGGGGGAACGCCCAGCCACAGCAGCAGGGTGTTCGAGATCACCCCGAAGGCCATACCCAGCGCGCCATCGACCATCTGCGCGGCAAAGCCGACGGCGATGAAAGGCAGCAGGGATTCCAGCGTCGCGACCGTCAGATACGAGCTCAAGGCAATCCCCACATCATCGTCCAGCCTGCCCGATTGCTTAATCCGTCAAAGCCTACAAGCAAGATAGGGTTTACGGCCAGAAACTTATGGGCGTGCTGGCGCTTTAATTCGGGACGCGGGACGCTTAGATAGTCTGCTGCGCAACAGGGGCGATGACGACAATGGGGCTGATCGCCTATCTCGATTCGATCAAGGCGCGCGATCCTGCGCCGCGGTCGCGACTCGAAATCCTCACCTATCCCGGCGTGTGGGCATTAGGGTATCACCGCATCGCGCACCGCTTGTTCAAGGCGCGGTTGTTCTTCCTGGCGCGCGCAGTGAACCATTTCTCACGCTTCCTGACCGCGATCGATATCCATCCCGGGGCGACGATCGGGCGCAACTTCTTCATCGATCACGGCTTCGTGGTGATCGGCGAAACGGCGTTGATCGGCGACAACGTCACGATCTATCAGTGCGTGACGCTGGGCGGCACCAGCCCCGACAACGGCATTGCCGGCAAGCGCCACCCGACCTTGTCGGACGGCGTGATCGTCGGCTCGGGCGCGCAGGTGCTGGGGCCGATCGTCGTCGGCAAGGGCGCGCGCATCGGCGCCAATGCCGTGGTGACGCGCGAGGTGCCGCAGGGTGCGGTGATGGTTGGTATCCCGGCGCGCGCCACGATGGTGGAGGGCGGCCGCAAGGCGCCGGACTTCCTCGCCTACGGCACACCGTGCAGCGAGATGTTCGATCCGGCGACGCAGAAGGTGGAACTGCTGCGCTGCGAACTGGAGACGATGCGCAAGCGGCTCGATGCCCTGCTCGCGGAAAACGAGGACCTGCGGGACCGCGCCTGATGGGAGTGGTAACACCCTTTCCGGTGCCACCGCGCGTCGGAGCGCAGGTCGGCTTCGAGCGTGCCGAACTGACGCGCATCCTCGATCTGTACGGACGCATGGTCGCGGCGGGCAATTGGCGCGATTACGCGATGGATCTGGGGCGTGACGCGGCGATCTTTTCCGCCTTCCGGCGCACCGCCGAGCGGCCCGAATTCCGGATCGAGAAGCGTCCCGCCTTGCGCAACCGCCAGGGCATGTGGGCGCTGATCGGCGAGGCGGGCGTGGTGCTGAAACGGGGCCACGATCTGGCCGCCGTGCTGGCGCCGGTCGAGCGCCGCTTGATGAAGCTGGTGTCGGACTGAGTATCTTCCCCTCCCTGAAAGGGAGGGGGCAGGAGTGGGGCGGTCCTTTCCGCAACATGGGTGGGTGCCAAACCCACCCACCCCCGACCCCTCCCTTTTCAGGAAGGGGAGAAGCATCAGGCGCTGGCCGGCACCATCGCCGACACCGGCGGCAATCGCTCCGCCACACTGCCCAGCGTGCCGACCACCCGCCGCCGCATCGGGTGCCAGAAGGCCGACAGCGTCAGCAAGGCCGATCCGATCACCAGCGCGGTGAATGCCCAGGCGAGTTCCACGGCGCCGGCCGTCTCGAACAGCGACGAGAGGGCGTACAGCACATAGGCCAGGCTGGAGACGAGCAGCGCCCGCCGGTCGACCGCCAGTGCGATGAAGCCGAAGGCGAGGTACAGCGCGATGACGATCAGCGCCATGCCGCCGCCGATCGGCCCATCGAACACGCCGAGCAGGTTGAACAATGCGTGTGCGATCATCGGCGCTGCGGCGAGATGCAACCAGAAGGCTACGTCCGATCGCCGCGTGCGCCGTTCGCGGTCGCTCATGTCCCAGCGCATGGCAAAGGCGAACATCGCGATCCCCGCCGCCAGCACCAGCCAGATGAATACCCGCTGCGCTTCCGGCACGAACCCCACGACCAGCGCCATGACCACGCCGACCACCGCCACGGCACCTGCCGCGACGGTGATCGGCACCATGAAGCGCCGCCAGTGTAGCCATGCCGCAGTCGCGGTGATCGCCGCGATCACTGCCACGATCGCGCTCAGCACGATTTCCGGTCGGCCCGGCGACACACTCTTGGCGAAGGTCTCCACCGCCTGCGCGTCGAGCGCGAGCAATCCGGCCAGCGCCGCGGCGACACCGCCGATAAAGCCGATCAGCAACACAATCGAGGGCAGCGCCATCCGCCGCTGGCGCGTGAAGAATTCCGCCAACCCCCAACTGACCACCGCCACGGCAACCCCGCCCATCGGCCGCGTGATCGACTGGCCGAGCCAGGCGACACCCAGCAGCACGGCGATCGCCGCGATCGAGACGAAGATGTCGTTGAACCCGGTCAGCAACCGGAAGCTTTCCTCGTCCACCGCCGGTGTGTGGCGGGTGGCGGCGATATGGTTGCGCAACGCCGCTGCCGCGTCGGGGCTGAGCGCCCCGGCCGTCACCGCGCCGTCTATGTCGCTTTCGCTATACATGGTCGATCCTCCTGTTGCCGGCAGGAGAATGACATGGGTGCGTTAGTTTGGCAATACACCTGATCCTCCGCTCGGGGAGGGGGACCGTTCGCGCCTTCACGCGAAGGGTGGAGGGGGGTGCCGGCTACGCAACTGTAGCGTTGCCGGCGAACCCCCTCCATCAGCCTGCGGCTGCCACCTCCCCCTGCCGGGGAGGAGCGAGATCAGCCGCCTTGCAGCTTCTTCAGGATGCTCATCGACTGTTCCGCTCCATTCTGCGGCACGAACTCGCCGGTGCGGTCGGTGATTTCGGCCCAATGCGCCGCGATTCCCTCGGGCGACAGGTCGTCGCCGCTCAGCAGCGCGCCCTGAGTCAGCGTGACGTACGCCGCCTGGAACACGCCGGCACCCGCGCCGATGATCATGTTGGTCGGTGCGTCTTCCGACACCAGATACAACGCCGCCGGGGCCACCTTGTCGGGCGAGAAAGCGGCGAACGCTTCGGCCGGGAAGATGTCCTCGGTCATGCGCGTGCCCGCGGTCGGGGCGATCGTGTTGACCTTGATGTTGTTCTTGGCGCCTTCGATCGCCAGCGTCTTGGTTAGACCCGCCAGGCCGAGCTTGGCCGCACCGTAATTCGCCTGGCCGAAATTGCCGTACAGGCCGGTCGAGGAGGAGGTCATCAGCAGGCGGCCATAATTCTGCGCGCGCATCGTGTCCCACACCGCCTTGGTGACGTTGGCCGAGCCGTTCAGGTGCACGTCGATGACGAACTTGAAATCGCCCGGCTCCATCTTGGTGAAGCTCTTGTCGCGCAGCACGCCGGCATTGTTGATGACGATATGAACGCCGCCCCAGGCCTCCTTGGCCCTGGCGATCATCTCAACCATCTGTTCGTACTCGGTCACGCTGCCGCCATTGGACATGGCGGTGCCGCCGGCGGCCTCGATCTCCTCGACGACCTTCAGCGCCGCGTCGCTATGGCCGTTGCCGTCGCGCGATGCGCCGAGATCGTTGACCACGACCTTCGCACCGCGCTTGGCGAGCTCGAGTGCATAGGCCCGGCCCAGGCCGCCGCCGGCGCCGGTGACGATGGCGACCTTGTCGTCGAAACGAATGGACATGAAAAAAGCGCTCCCATGAGATGGTGAGCGCTTCCTAGGCGATCGGTCGCCAGTGGCAAGAGGGCGGGCGCCGCACGGCGCCCGCCCATTCAGTCGTTACTTACCGCCGCGCTGGATGCAGCTGTCGGTCACGGTCTTCGAGCAACGCGGATAGCTCGCCTTGGGGGCAGGAGCCGGGGTCGCCGTCGGCGCACCCATGGTCGGTGCCGCGCCCGTGGTCGTGGTGCTGGTGCTCGTCGTCATCGTATCGCTCGTCGATGCCGGTGCCTGCGCTGCGGGGTCGGCAGCCGTGTCGGTCGGCGGAGTCTGCGATGCCGGATCGCCGGCAGGAGCCTGCGTGGTCTGGTCGGCCGGGGCCGTCTGCGCGACGGCGGGCGCGGCGAACGCCAACGCGGCGATGAGCATGATCTTCATGAGGTCTTCTCCTGTGAAAAACGAAACGCCAGCATGGCGTTGCGGGTCAAACGCACATCCTGCGTCATGGCTCCATCGTTACGATAACGATTCGTCTCTCAGGTGCCGGTGTCCAGCGCATAGCCGGCCGAGCGCACCGTCCGGATGATGTCAAGCCGATCCTCGCCGTTGATCGCTTTCCGCAGCCGCCGGATGTGCACGTCGACGGTACGCGACTCGATATCGCTGTCATGCCCCCACACCGCATCGAGCAGCCGTTCGCGACTGAACACCCAGCCGGGATGCTCGAGGAAATGCTTCAGCAGCCGGAATTCGGTCGGCCCGAGCGGGATCACCTCGCCGCCGCGCCGCACCTTGTGGCCGACGGTATCCATCTCGATATCGGCATAGGTCAGCTGCTCGCCGGCCAGCGCCGGGCGCACGCGCCGCAGCACCGCGCCGACCCGGGCGACCAACTCACGCGGGGAGAACGGCTTGGTGACGTAATCGTCGGCGCCGGTTTCCAGACCGCGCACGCGGTCCTCTTCCTCGCCACGCGCCGTCAGCATGATGATCGGCACGTTCTGCGTCTCGGGCATGCGGCGCAGGCGGCGGCATACTTCGATTCCCGACAGGCTCTCGACCATCCAGTCGAGCAGCACGATATCGGGCGTCTTTTCCTTGGCGAGGAGCAGCGCTTCCTCGCCATCGGGCGTGTGCGCGATCTCGAAATCCTCGCGCTTGAAATGATAGACGAGCAGTTCGGCGAGCGCCGCATCGTCTTCCACCAGCAGCATTCGTGCGCGTGCCATATTCAGATCTCCATCGCGGTCGTCGCGCCGCGATCGCGTTCTACCATGTGCTGCCCGGTGGCGGCGAAATAGACCATTTCGGCGACGTTCGTCGCATGATCGCCGACGCGCTCCAGGTTCTTGGCGACGAACAGAAGATGCGCGATCTGTCCGATCGTCTTGGGGTTCTCCATCATGTGCGTGACGAGAACGCGGAACAGGCTGTTGTAGAAATCATCGACCTGGCGGTCGCGCTTGCACACGTCGAGCGCGGCCTCGGCATCGCGCGCGGCAAAGGCGTCGAGCACATCGTGCACCATGCTGATCGCCAGATTGGCCATGGCGGGCAGGATCGACAGCGGTTCGAGATCGCCGTGATTGTCGATCAGCGGCACGCGCTTGGCGATGTTCTTGGCATAATCGCCGATCCGCTCGATCACGCCGCCGATCTTGATCGCCGCGACCACCTCGCGCAGATCGTCGGCCATCGGCGCGCGCAGTGCGATGATCTGCACCGCGAGCTGCTCGACCTTCATCTCGATCGCGTCGATTGTCTTGTCGCCGGCGACGATCTGCGCCGCGGCATCCAGATCGTGACGGGTGAGCGCCTGGATCGAGTCGCCGATCGCCTGTTCGGCCAGGCCGCCCATCTGCGCGATCAGCGCGCGAAGCTCGCCGATATCCTCGTCGAACGCCTTTACGGTATGTGTGTTCACAGGTCCGTTCCTCTCAGCCGTAGCGGCCGGTGATATAGTCTTTCGTGCGTTCCTGGCGCGGGTTGGTGAAGATGTCCGACGTGTTGCCGTATTCGACCAGGGTGCCCAGGTGGAAGAAGGCGGTACGCTGCGAAACGCGCGCCGCCTGCTGCATGTTGTGCGTCACGATGACGATCGCGTAGCGACCTTTCAGCTCGTGGATCAGTTCCTCGATCCGGGCCGTCGCGATCGGGTCCAGCGCCGAGCACGGCTCGTCCATCAGGATGACCTCGGGATCCACCGCGATCGCGCGGGCGATGCACAGCCGCTGCTGCTGACCGCCCGACAGCGCGGTGCCGCTTTCGGTCAGCCGGTCCTTGACCTCTTCCCACAAGCCGGCGCGCTTCAGCGACTTCTCGACCACGCCGGCAAGATCGCTCTTGCTGCTGGCAAGGCCGTGGATGCGCGGGCCATAAGCGACGTTCTCGAAGATCGACTTGGGGAACGGGTTTGGTTTCTGGAACACCATGCCGACGCGTGCGCGCAGCTGCACCACGTCCATGTCGGGCGAATAGATGTCCTCGCCGTCCAGCCGGATATCGCCGGTCACGCGGGCGCTGGCGACGGTGTCGTTCATGCGGTTGAGCGTGCGCAGGAACGTCGATTTGCCGCAGCCCGACGGCCCGATGAACGCGGTCACGTTATCGCGGTCGACATCGATCGACACGTCGTTGATCGCCTGCTTCGCGCCATAGAAGACGTTGACGTGTTGCGCGGACATCTTGGTGTTCATTACCAGCGGGTCTCGAATTTGTTGCGGAGGTAGATGGCGAGCCCGTTCATCGCGAGCAGGAAGACGAGCAGCACGATGATCGCCGCGCTGGTCTTCTCGACGAAGCCGCGATTGACCTGATCGGACCATAGGAAGATCTGCACCGGCAGCACGGTCGAGGGATCGGTCAGCCGCTCGGGCGCGGAGACCATGAACGCGCGCATGCCGATCATCAGCAACGGCGCCGTCTCGCCCAGCGCCCGCGCCATGCCGATGATCGTGCCGGTCAGGATACCGGGCAGCGCCAGCGGCAGGACGTGGTGGAACACCACCTGCACGGGCGACGCACCGATGCCGAGGGCGGCGTCGCGGATCGATGGCGGCACGCTCTTGATCGCGTTGCGCCCGGCGATGACGATCACCGGCATGGTCATCAGCGCGAGCGTCAGCCCGCCGACCAAAGCGGCCGAACGCGGCAGGTTGAACAGGTTGAGGAACACCGCCAGGCCGAGCAGGCCGAAGATGATCGACGGCACGGCGGCCAGATTGTTGATCGACACCTCGATCAGGTCGGTCCAGCGGTTCCGCGGGGCATATTCCTCGAGGTACAAGGCCGAGAGCACGCCGATCGGAAAGGCGAGCAGCAAGGTGACGAGCATCGTCATCAGCGATCCCTTGAGCGCCCCCCAGATGCCGGCAGTCGTTGGATCGGTGGAGTCCGCGCCGGTCAGGAACGCTGGGTTAAACGCCGTCGACAACAGGCCTTGCGCCTTCAGCCGCGCGACCGTCGCTTCGCCCTCAGGCGTGCCTTGCGCCTTGGCCGCGATGTCGATCGCGTCCGATGCCGGCACCGCGATCGTTGCCACGCCACGCAGCAATGTCGGATCGCGCTTCACTGCTTCGCGCACGCGCAGCCAGGCACCGTCAGACAGCAATTTATAGCCATCCTTGCCGAACTGCGCCGTGGCGGCGGCATCCGTTGCGCCTTCGATCCCCGAGGCGGCGAGCGCGAAATCGGCACCCGGCCCGCGCAGCCGCTGCGGATCGAGCGTCAACCCGGCGCGGGGAAAATCGATCTTCAGCTGCAATTGCGTCTGCGTGAAGCCGCCAATGCCGTTGGAGAGCATGGTGATCAGCAGGAACGCCAGGAACCCCGCCGACATGACGACCGCCGCCAGCCCGAACAGCCGGAAACGGCGCTCGGCGGCATAGCGCTTGCGGATGCGGCGCTGCATCGAGTGCGTGCGCCAGTCCGTCGGCGCGCGTTCGGCGGGCTCTGCCGAGCCGGTCGGCAGCTGGGGAACGAGCGTTTCACTCATAAGCTTCGCGGTACCGCTTCACGACGCTCAAGGCGACGATGTTGAGGAGCAGGGTAATGACGAACAAGGTGAGCCCGAGCGCAAAGGCGGCGAGCGTCTTGGGGCTGTCGAACTCGGCCTCGCCGGTCAGCAGGTCGACGATCTGCTTGGTCACCGTGGTCGTGCTGGCAAAGGGGTTGAGCGTCATCGTCGCCACGCCGGATGCCGCCATCACGACGATCATCGTCTCGCCGATCGCGCGGCTGATCGCCAGCAGCACGCCGCCGACCACGCCGGGCAATGCTGCGGGCAGCAGCACCTTGCGGATCGTCTCGGAACTGGTGGCGCCCATTGCCAGGCTGCCGTCGCGCATCGAGGCGGGGACGGCGGCGATCGAATCGTCGGCCATCGAGGAGACGAACGGGATGATCATCACGCCCATCACGAGGCCCGCGGCAAGCGCACTTTCGGAACTCGCCCAGCTGACCCCCAGCGCCACGCCAAGGTCGCGCACCGCCGGTGCGACCGTCAGCGCAGCGAAATAGCCGTAGACGACGGTCGGCACGCCGGCGAGCATCTCGAGGATCGGCTTCATCCAGCGTCGCACGCGCGGCGCGGCATATTGCGTCAGGTAGATCGCGCTCATCAGGCCGAACGGGATGGCAACGATCATCGCGATCACCGCGCCGATGAAGAACGTCCCCCAGAACAGCGGCACGGCGCCAAGCGATGCGCCCGGATCCTTGGCCGAGATGACCTGCGGGCTCCAATGCGTGCCGAACAGGAAATCGCCGATCGGTACGATCCGGAAGAAGCGCACCGATTCGAACAGCAAGGACGCGACGATCCCGACGGTGGTGAGGATCGCGATCAACGATGCCGCGAGCAGCAGCAGCATGACGACGCGTTCGATCCGGCTGCGCGCGCGGAAGCCGGCGCGGACCCGCGTATAGGCCCAGGCCCCGGTCGCAAAGGCGAGCAACAAGGCGACCGCACTGCCGATCCAGTCGAAATATGACTGCGCCGCTTCGTATTCGGGCTCCAGCGTCTCGGCCAGCGGATGGAACGCGCCGAAGCTGCGGTCGCTCGCCAGGTTGCGCGCCTCGGACAGGATCGCCGCCCGCTCAAAGCCCTTGGGCGGCAATTGCGCCGCCGCCGGTGCGGTCAGCACGCGATTGGTGACCAGGGCGGGGGAGGTGAACGACCATGCGGCAATGAACAAGGCGGCCGGCAGCACCGTCCACAAGGCGACATAGGTGCCCTGATGCGACGGCAAGGAACTGAAGCGCGCATTGCTGTCACGCCGGAAACTGACCGCACGGACACGGGCGGAGAGCCAGCCGATTAGTCCAAGCCCGGCGATGAGGAAGAGGAGGGTGAGTGCAGACATTAGTAAACGCTTCTTTCGGAACCAAGCAGTTCCCCTGCGAAAGCAGGGGTCCAGAGCCCAAAGCGCAGCGCCTGTGATCCTGGGCTCCGGCCTTCGCCGGAGCACGTTGCAATAAGTCTCGTCACTTCAAATCCGCCGGGTTCAACGCCGTGTGACTTGCCACCACGGCAGTGGCGGCGGCGCGCACCTGGGGTGGCGAGGCGATCAGCCCCTTGGCGGTCAGCGGACCACCCGGGTTCCATGCCGCGACATAGGCCTTGAGGAAATTGGCCAGCCCCGGGATCGCGGTCAGGTGCGCCTTCTTGACGTAGATGAACAAGGGGCGTGACCCAGGATATTGCCCATCGGCGATCGTCGCATAGGTCGGCACGACGCCGCTCAGCGGTACGCCGTTCACGCTGTCCTTATTTTCTTCGAGATAGGAATAGCCGAAGATGCCGATCGCATTGGGGTTCGACTGCAGCTTCTGGACGATCAGATTGTCGTTCTCGCCGGCATCGATATAGGCGCCGTCCTCGCGAATGCGCGTGCACAAGGCGGCATAGGCGTCCTTGTCCTTGTCCTTCAGCGCCTTTGCCTGCGGCGCGATCGTCTCGCAGCCTTTGTCGAGGATCAACTCGGTCAGCGCATCGCGCGTGCCGCTGGTCGCCGGCGGGCCATAGACCTGGATCGGCGTCGCCGGCAGCGCCGCATCGATATCATGCCAGGTGCGGTAGCGGTTCGGGGTGCCGCCCGGCGTCGCGGCAAGTGCCTGATACACCTGTGCCGGGGTCAGCTGCAGCTTGGGCCCGTTCTTCGCCTCGGCGAAGGCGATGCCGTCCAGCCCGACCTGTATTTCCAGAATGTCGCGCACGCCGTTCTTGGCGCAGGTGGCATATTCGGACGCCTTCATGCGGCGCGAGGCGGCGACGATGTCGGCAAAGTTCGCGCCGATCCCGCCGCAGAACAGCTTCACACCGGGGCCTGTACCGGTCGATTCGATCACCGGCGCCTTGATGCCGACTCCGGCATTGACGAACTGTTCGGCGACGATCGTGGTGAAGGGGTAGACGGTCGACGATCCGACCGCCGTGATGTGGTCGCGCGATCCAGCCCCGCCGCCGCTCGCCTGATCCTCACATGCCGACAGCGCGATCGGCAGGGACAGCGCGGCACCGGCGACAATCAGGGTTTTCAGCACGGGCACGAAATCGACACGAAGCGTTTCTCCGGGGGAAGGTCGCCAAGTATGGTCCGATCGGCCTGGCGAGGGGTCGGGTACACCGCCTCACCGTCGCCAGTGTGACACTTGCGTTACGTTTTGATGACAACGCTCGGGTTAGCGGTGCTTTCGGCATGTACCGGCAGTAAGATCGAGACTGTCGTGCCGGTCCCGACGACGCTGGCGATGTCCAGCCGACCGCGGTGCCGCTCGACGATATGCTTGACGATGGCCAGGCCCAGGCCGGTGCCGCCGGCGGCACGGCTGCGGCCGGCATCGACACGGTAGAAGCGTTCGGTGAGTCGCGGAATATGTTCGGCCGCGATGCCGTCGCCCTGGTCGGCGACGGCCAGGCGCACCATGCCGGTGCGGTCCTGTCGCAGCGTCACCGCCACGCTCGTGCCCGGCGCGCCGTATTTGATGCCGTTGCCGATCAGGTTGTGGAGCATCTGACTCAACTGCACGCGGTCGCCCGCTACAGCCGGCACGGCAGGCGCGATGTCCAGCATGACGTCGCTGCCGGCAAGTTCGGCGCGCACTTCCGCGATCAGTGCGGCGAGATCGACGGCGCGGTCGGGCAGGCGGTATTTTTCCGCCTCGATCCGGCTGAGCGAGATCAAATCCTCCACCAGCCGCTGCATGCGCCGCGCTTCGTTGTCCATGATCGTCAAAAACCGGTTGCGGATGCCTGGATCGTCCCCTGCGTCGTCGCTCAGCGTCTCGATATAGCCCAGGATCGAGGCCAGCGGGGTGCGAAGCTCGTGGCTCGCATTGGCGACGAAATCGACCCGCATCCGCTCGGCCGCATAGTTTCCGGTCTGGTCGATCAGGTGAACGATGCGCTGGCCGGGCGTGCCGTTCGGGCGGGCGCTTTGCACGACGCGCATCTGCCAGCGCTGATCGAGCGTACCCAGCCCGACCAGGTCGATCGGTGCCGATACGGCCGGATCGAGCGGCCCGACCAGCCGCTCCGCCGCGGCGGGATGGCGGATCGCCAATCGCACGTCCTGTCCGACGATGTGCCCGCCGAGCAGCGCGCGCGCCGGCGCATTGGCCTGTGCCACGGTGCTGCCGCTGACGATCAGGATCGGCTCGACGATCGCCTCCAGCACGTCGCCGAGGCCTGTCACCGGGGCTTCCGTCGGCGGTGGCGTGGGGGCTTCTTCCACGGTCGTCTCGCTCGTGCCGGCGGCGGCGAGCACGGCGGCGATCCCGCCGACCAGTGTCACCAATGTCGTCTGAACGTCATGGCTGAGCAGGAACACCGCCGCCGCGGCGAGCGCCACGATGCCGATTGCGGTAAAGGTACGAACGCCAAAGCCATGGATCATGCCGCTTCCTTAGCGCAATCGTACTTAACCGGGATAGCGCCGCTTGCCAGTGTTTGGCGAATATGGAAGGGCTAAGGGTGGAAAGGGCTGGGGCCATGCGCGACGAACATCCTCTCGATACCGCCGATCACGGCGCCACTCGCCGCCGCGCGCTGATGCTCGGTGCCGTCGGCGCGGCATCGGTGATTTCGATCCGCCCTGCGCTTGCCCAGACCAATGCCTCGGTGCTGACCTGTGAAATCCCGGTGCCCGACGCCGGGCGCGCCGGATCGGCGATCGCTGCCGACGGATCGGTGGTGCCGGCGGGCACGGCCGGCTCCTTCCCGACGACCGGCAAGGTGTTCAAGGGTGAGCAGGTGAAGCAGGCACTGTCCGGCGGGCAGTTGCCCGGCACCGATTACGAGACGAGCCGCGCCTACACCAATTACATCCGCAAGCTGCAGTCGGGCACCAGCGGCTTCACCTGCTTTGCGTCGCTGCAGATGCCCCGCGGCTGAAACGACGGCGTCGCGTGACCCTGTACCGGGCGTGCCGCGTCGAAACGTTGTGCATCGATTGGCTGGACGATTTCACGCTGGTCTATCACCGGGCGTCCGGTATCACGCATCTGCTGACCGCGCCCGCGCCTGAGATCATCGCTATCCTGGGCGAGGCGGGGATGACGCTCGCAGCACTTGGCCAGCGATTGACCGCCGAATTCGACATCGACGATCTGACCGAGGCAGCGTTGGCGGCGCGGCTCGCGGAGCTTGTCGCAGCGGGTCTGGTCGAGGCGCGCGCATGAGGCATGTCTTCACCGTGCGCATCGGCCCGGTCGGTTTCCGCGTCGGCTCGGACTGGCGCGCGCCGATCGAACAATTGACCGATCTATATGCGGGCTATCCGCAGCCGGAGGACGGCGTGCCCGACTTCACCGTCCGCCTGTTCGCGCGTCGGCCGTGGCGGCGGGTGGTACGGCCTTCGGTGATGATCGGCGGCGACTATATCCTGCCCGACGCCGCCCCGTTGCCGCTCGCGCAAGGGCTGCTGGCCGCGGAAATGGGCATGAACCTGCAGATGGCGCTGGGGCAGCGCCGCTATCTGCTGCTGCATGCTTCGGCAGTCGAGCGTGATGGCCGTGCGCTGTTGATGACCGGCGTGTCGGGCGCGGGCAAATCGACGCTCGCGGCATTGCTGTCGCACCGTGGCTGGCGGCTGATGGGCGACGAGTTCGCGCTGCTCGACCCGCAGACCGGGCTGATCCACGCCTTTCCGCGGCTGGTCAGCCTGAAGAACCAGGCGATCGGCGTCGTCGAGCGCGCGGTGACCGGCGCACGGTTCGGGCCGCTCTTGGCAGGAACGCCCAAGGGCGACATCCGGCATATGGTGCCCGACGCCGCCGCCGTAGCGGCGATGGCGATCCCGGCCGCGCCTGCACTGCTGCTATTTCCCAGCTTCGGCCATGCGCTCGCCGCCCGCGACGTGCCGGTCAGCGAGGCATTCGTGCGACTGACCCAGGCATCGACCAATTATGTCGCGATGGGCGAGCGTGGCTTCGGGGCGCTCACTCGCCTGGTCCAGGCGATTCCAGCGCAGGCGATCGACTATCCCGACACAGATCAGGCGATCGCCGCGGTGGATGCCGCCTGGGCGGCGCTGTGATGGCGTGGGCCGCCGACGGGTGGCTGCTCGCGCGCGTGCTGCGCTCGCCCAGCGCCGTTGCCGGGCTGGATGCCGCCGGCTGGACCGATCTGCTGGCGATCGCGCGTGCGGAGCAGTTGATCGGCACGCTGGCCTTTCGCTTGAACGGCCTCGACCTTCCGCCGTCCGTGGTCCGGATCCTCGCCGATGCGCGTGCCTCTGCCGATCACGGGCGCACGCTCGCCTTGTGGGAGGCCGAGGCCGCGCGGCGCGTGCTGGCCCCGCTTGGCGTGCCGGCGGTGCTGCTGAAGGGCACTGCGTTCGTCGCGGCGGGGTTGCTGGCAGGGGAGGGGCGGTCGATTGGGGATCTCGACATCCTGGTGCCACGCGATTCACTCGATGTGGTCGAGCAGGCACTGCTTGCAGCGGGGTGGGAGTGGGTGAAGCCCGATCCGTATGACGATGCCTATTACCGGCAATGGATGCACGAGCTGCCGCCGCTGATCCACCGCGACCGCGATCGGATGATCGACGTACACCACACCATCCTGCCGCTCACGGCGCGGATTACGCCGGATGCGACGGCGTTGCTGCGCGACAGCGTGGAACTTTCGCCCGGGCTGCGCACGCTCTCGCCCAACGATATGCTGATTCATGCCGCGGCGCACCTGTTTGCCGATGGAGATCTCGCCGGTGGCATGCGCAATCTGTGGGACGTGCATTGCCTGGTGAGCGAACACGGCACGGCCGGGCTTGTTCAGCGGGCCGAGCTGCATGGCCTGGCCCATGAAGCGTCGCGCGCGTTGCGCCTGGCGGCGGCGCTGTATGGCGAGGGTAGCGCGCTGAGCTGGGCCGACCGGCTTTACTTGCGCCGGCTGACCGCGCGGGACGGCTGGGGGCGACGGACGCGCCCGGTGCTCCGCCAGGCATTCTACATCCGCTCGCACATGCTGCGCATGCCACCGGCGATGCTGGCGCGGCACTTGTGGACCAAGTGGCGGGGCGGGGGCGCGGGGCCGCAAACCGGCTGATCCGCCGCCTGACCGCCGCACGCCCGACATGTCCGCAAGCTGACTGGCGGGTTCAGCACCACGTTATGCTTCGTGGCTTATGTTCTCCTCCTTGGTGATTTGAGGAAGGGCGTGTCATGGCCAACAAGAAGTGGACCGATGAGGATGCGCAGGAATTGCGCACACGCGTCGCTGCCGGAGAGACCGTGCCGATGATCGCAGCGCAGATGCAACGCTCGCAGGAAGCGACGCGTGCGCGCATGCAGATGATGGGGCTGACCAAGCCGCGGCAGTTCCGGGCCGTCCGCAGCGACGATTGTTTGGTGCCTGAACTGACGGAACAATAATCGCGAGCCGCTGTTACACACGCGTTACGAACAGGGAGAATCAACATGTCCGATTACAGGAACGATACCACCGAAACCGTCGTCGTGAAGCGCCGTAGCGGCGGTACCACGCTGGCAATCGTGCTGGTCGCCGCGATCGTGATCGTCGGCCTGCTCTTCGCCACTGGCTTTTGGAGCGCAGACGTCAAGCAGGGCGCGATGCCCGAGGTATCGGTCAAGGGCGGCGAACTGCCCAAGGTCGATATGGATTCCAAGGAAGTCGTTGTCGGCACCAGCAAGACCAAGGTCGAAGTGCCCAAGATCAAGACGGAGACCGAGACGGTCGACGTGCCGACGGTCGGCGTCAAGGACAATGGCGAGAAGTAAGCGCTGCCGATTGTGAGAATATGACGGCCTCCCCCTGACGGCGGGGGCCGTTTCGTCGTGTTCGAGGCTTAGGGTTCGATGACTTTTATGGCTCCGACGGCTGGCGTGAAGTTATTGTGCTCTATGTGCCGGCGTTCGTCAGGGCGCCTCGCCGAGCCGTTTTAGCGCCGGGATCAACTCGGCATAATCGTCGATGATCGCGTCCGCGCCCAACTCGCCGACCGGTTGGAGCAGGAAGCCGAAGCTGACCGCGATGCCGGGTATGCCCGCGTTGTGCGCGGCCATGATGTCGTAGATCGAATCCCCGACGAACGCCGCGCGCCCGCCACCCAGCCGGCGGATCATCTCGTCGATCGGGGCACGGTTCGGCTTGGCCAGGCCCTTGCCCATCGTGTCGCCCCCGATCAACGTCGCGAAACGATCGAGCAGCTTCAACTCGGTGAGCAGTGCGCGCGCGAAGCTTTCGAACTTGTTGGTTACGACCGCCACTTTGACGCCCATCGCGTCCAGCTGGTCGAGTGTGTCGATCATGCCCGGATACGGGGTGGTGTGCACCGACAGATGGGCTTCGTAATAGCCGAGCATGCGCTTGTAGAAGCCGTCAAACTCTGCGGGCCGGCATCCGCCGGTCGCCTCCAGCCCCTGCATCAACATATGCTTGGCACCGCCGCCGATCATCGTCTTGACCTGTTCGACCTGCAGCACCGGCCGCCCGGCGAAAGCGAGGGCATGGTTGACTGCCGCAGTCAGGTCGCCCGACGTGTCCAGCAGCGTGCCGTCCAGGTCGAAGCCCAGGATATCGAAAGGGAAATCGATCATGAACCGGCCTCCTGACAGCATCGCTCTGGAAATGCCAATCCTGTCGTGGCAGGGCGAGCAAATGAGCCAGTCAGCGCAGATCGAGCCCCATAGCGACGCACGCCGTGCCGTCGCCGCGATCATCCTTGCCGCGGGCAAGGGCACGCGGATGAAGTCGGATCTGCACAAGGTGCTGCACCCGATCGCGGGGCGCCCGATGTTGCTGCATCTCGCCGCCGCCGTCGCCGAACTCGGCGCGGCGCGCACCGTGGTGGTGACGGGTGCCGGCCGTGCGCAGGTCGAGGCGGCCGTGGCGCCTCTCGGCATCGCGACGGCGGTACAGACGGAGCAACTCGGCACCGCGCATGCCGTGCTGCAGGCGCAGGCGGCACTCGCGGGCTTCGATGGCGACGTGATGATCCTGTACGGCGATGTGCCGTTGGTCGGTGCCGCGACGATGCGTCGCATGCTCGACCGGTTGGGGGAGGACGACGCGCCCGCAGCAGCCGTGCTCGGGTTCAGGCCGGAGATGCCGGGTGCCTACGGCCGGATCATCGCCGATGCCGGTGGCCGAATCGTCAAGATGGTCGAGGCCAAGGACGCAAGTGCCGACGAACTGGGCGAGACATTGTGCAATTCGGGGCTGATGGCGGTGCGCTCGTCGGACCTGTTCGCGCTGCTGGCTCAGGTCGGCAACGACAATGCGGCGGGCGAATTTTACCTGCCCGATATCGTTATGCTCGCCGCGGCTGCCGGACGGTCGTCGGTGGTGATCGAAACGGATGCGGATGAGGTAGCGGGCGTCAACAGTCGCGGCGAACTCGCCGGTGTCGAGGCGCACTGGCAGTCGCTGCGCCGCGCACGTGCCATGGCCGAGGGGGCAACGCTCATCGCGCCGGACACGACATGGTTCGCGCACGATACGGTGATCGGACGCGACGTGGTGATCGAACCGAACGTGTTCTTCGGGCCCGGCGTCACCGTGGCCGACGGCGCGATCATCCACGGCTTCAGCCATATCGAAGGTGCCACGATCGGTGCGAATGCGGAGGTCGGCCCCTTCGCCCGCCTTCGCCCCGGCGCGGTGATGGGCGAGCGATCGAAGGTCGGCAATTTCGTCGAGATGAAGAAGACGATGCTCGGCGCCGGGGCCAAGGCCAACCACCTGACGTATCTGGGCGACGCCGATGTCGGAGCCGGGGCCAATGTCGGGGCAGGCACGATCACCTGCAATTATGATGGCTTCTTCAAGGCGAAGACGGTGATCGGCGAGGGGGCGTTCATCGGTTCGAACAGCGCACTCGTCGCCCCGGTGACGATCGGCGCCGGCGCGATCGTCGCGGCGGGGTCAATCATCACGTCCAATGTCGAGCCCGACGCACTGGCACTGGCACGCGGCCGGCAGGAAGCACGTTCCGGCTGGGCGAAGCGCTTCCGCGCTGCCATGGCGGCCAAGAAAGCTCAATCAAAATAGCACGCTGCGGCGCTGCTGGAGAAGAACGAAGATGTGCGGAATTGTCGGTATATTGGGCAAGGGCCCGGTCGCGGATCGCTTGCTCGATGGGCTCAAGCGGCTCGAATATCGCGGTTATGATTCGTCGGGCATGTGCACCGTGCATGACGGCCAGTTCGATCGCCGCCGCGCGCCCGGCAAGCTGGTCAACCTTGCCCGGCGTCTGGCGGAGGACCCGCTACCCGGCGACAGTGGCATCGCACACACGCGCTGGGCAACGCACGGCGCCCCAACCGAGGACAACGCCCATCCGCATATCGTCGGTGACGTCGTGCTGGTGCACAACGGCATCATCGAGAATTTCAAGCCGCTGCGCGACGAACTGATTGCCGAGGGCCGCGAATTCCTGTCGCAGACCGACACCGAAGTCGTCGCCCATTTGATCGACCGCGAATTGTCGCGCGGCTTCAAACCGCGTGAGGCGGTCGCCAACGTGCTGCCGCGGCTGCACGGCGCGTTCGCGCTTGGCGTGATGTTCAAGTCGGAACCCGATCTGCTGATCGGCGCCAGGCTCGGTGCACCGCTGACCGTCGGGTACGGCGATGGCGAGAATTTCATCGGCTCCGACGCGCTGGCGCTGGCCCCGCTGACGCAGCGCATCGCCTATCTCGAGGAAGGCGACTGGGCCGTCGTCACCCGCGCGCATGTCCAGGTCTATGACAAGGACGATCAGCCGGTCGAACGCCCGATCGTCAACTCGGGCGCCTCCGGCCAGTTGATGGACAAGGGCAATCACCGCCACTTCATGCAGAAGGAAATCTACGAGCAGCCGGTGGTCGTGGCGCAGACGCTGCGCTCGTATCTCCGCCCGCTTGAAGAACAGGTCGCACTGCCGGACATGGAATTCGATCTGGCGGGCGTCGAGCGCGTCGCGATCGTCGCATGCGGCACGGCCTATTATGTCGGCATGATCGGCAAATACTGGATCGAGCAACTCGCGCGCGTGCCCGTGGAAATCGATTTCGCCAGCGAATTCCGCTATCGCGATCCGGTCTTCACCCCGAATATGCTCGGCATCGTCATCTCGCAATCGGGCGAGACCGCCGACACGCTGGCGGCGCTGCGCCACATGAAGGAATCCGGTCTCACCACCGGCGGGATCATCAACGTGCCGACCAGCAGCATGGCCCGCGAGGTCGACCTGCTGCTCCCCACTCATGCGGGGCCGGAAATCGGCGTCGCCTCGACCAAGGCATTCACCTGCCAATTGGCGGTCATGGCGGCGCTGGCGGTCAATCTCGCCCGCGCCAAGGGCAAGCTCAGCCGCGAAGAAGAGCGCGAGATCGTCCATCACCTGCGCGAGGTGCCCGAGGCGATGAGCAACGCGCTTGGCCACGACGCCGAGATCGAGGCGATCGCGCCCAAGATCGCGGCGGCGCGCGACGTGCTGTATCTCGGCCGTGGTCCCGAATATCCGATGGCGCTGGAAGGTGCGCTGAAATTGAAGGAAATCAGCTACATCCACGCCGAGGGCTATGCCTCCGGCGAGATGAAGCACGGACCCATCGCGCTGATCGACGACAGCGTGCCGCTGATCGTCATTGCCCCTTCCGGCCCGCTGTTCGACAAGACGGTGAGCAACATGCAGGAAGCGCAGGCGCGTGGCGCGCAGGTCGTCCTGATCTCGGATGCCGAGGGCATCGCCCAGGCCGGCGAGAACACGATCGCGACGATCGAGATGCCCAAGGTCCACCCGCTGATCGCGCCGCTCGTCTATGCCGTGCCGGTGCAGTTGCTCGCCTATCACGTCGCGGTGTTCAAGGGCACGGACGTGGATCAGCCGCGCAATCTTGCCAAATCGGTGACGGTCGAATGATGGACCATCGGTGGCCTAACGGCCGCCGAGCATCCCCGGACGACGGGGAGTTGACGAGGCTGACGACGACCTCCTCGTCCTGAAGAACGCCTGGTAACGGTTTGCCGGTCCCCGCGTCTACGCCGCTAGCCGACGATCCCCGGCCGCTGGATGTATCTCCAAAAACTGATCTACGGCCGGCTGCCACTGCTTGCGCAGCGCCGTCGCTCCGGGCAGATTGCGATCGGGGTAAGAGGGGGATCTAGGATGCGGAATCATGGCCGACTGCTGCTGACGCTGGCGCTCGTTCCAGTCGCGGGGCAGGCACAGCAAACCGACAAACCAGCGGCGGCCCCGGTGCACTATCCCACCGAAGTGTTCGCGCAGGTGCCGGCGTTCGAGCGACCGCAGCTCTCGCCGAACGGCAAGGCCATGGCCGCCAAGATCGCGATCGCCGGCACGCAATATTTCGCGATCATGCCGGTGGAGGGCGGCAAGCCGCGCCTGATCGGCACCGGCGATGTCGATCTCAACTGGTGGCGCTGGGTCAATGACGAGTGGCTGGTGATCGGCGTCGGGCAAGTCGTGCCGGTGGGGGGCGACGAATGGTATGTCAGCCGTGCCTTCGGCGTGCCGGCGAATGGCGGCAAGATCGTGAAGCTTGCGTCGGCCGATGCCGGGCAGAACGCCGACGATGTGATCTGGTACGCCGATGACGGCAGCCCACGCGTCCTGATGGCATCGCAGACCGCCATCTATCGTAACGAGCCGGGCTTCTGGCCGCACGTCGAAGAAGTGAACGTCTCGACCGGCAAGAGGAAGATCGTGCAGCAAGGCCGCGAGGGCGTGTGGAACTGGTATGCCGATGGCGGCGGTACGGTGCGCATGGGGATCGGCGTCAGCGACGATGGGCGCAGCCGCCGCGTGCTCTACCGGGATACCGCACGAGACGCTTTCCGGGTGATCGACCGTGCCCGCACGCACAAGGAAACGCTGACCGTGCCCAGCCTGTTTCTCAAGGAGCCGGGCAAGGCGCTGACGATCAGCGACGACGAGGGTGGCTACTCCGCGCTTTACGAACTCGACGTAGCCACGCTCAAGCGCGGCAAGCAGCTGTTCGCGACCAAGGGCTTCGATATTGCGGGGCTTCGCCGCGACGCGAGCGGCTACGATTATGTCGGCATCGACGTATTGCAGGATCGACCGGGCGTGGTGTGGACCGATCCCGAAATGGCGGCGATGCAGAAGACGATCGCGGCCAAGATCAAGGGTGGCTCTCCGCGCATCGTCTCGCTCAGCCGAGACCGCAAGACGGCGATGGTCGAAGTCGGCGGCGCCGACGCGCCGGGCGGGTTCTTCCTGTATCAGGCCGCCGGCGAGACGATGGACCAACTGAGCGTGAACAATGCCGCAATCGGGCTGAAGCGGGTCCATCCGGTGCGCACGATCCGCTACAAGGCGAAGGATGGGCTCGAGATAGCGGCGGTGCTGACATTGCCTCGTGCGGACACCAAGAACGCCGCGCTGATCGTGATGCCGCATGGCGGGCCGTTCGCGCGCGATGCGGAGGATTGGGACTGGTGGACGCAGTTCCTGGCCGATCGCGGCTATGCCGTTGTCCAGCCCAATTATCGCGGCTCGTCGGGCTACGGCACCCCTTTCACCGAAAAGGGCCAGAACCAATGGGGTCTGGCGATGCAGGACGATCTGAACGATGCGGTGACGGCGCTTGCCAAGGAGGGGATCGCCGATCCCAAGCGGGTGTGCATGGTCGGCGCGTCATATGGCGGCTATGCGGCGATGCGCGCGGCGCAGCGCGACGGGAAGCTCTACCGCTGCGCCGTGTCCTATGCCGGCGTGTCCGATCTCAACCGGATGAAGCGGCATGACAGCAGTTTCCTGTTTGCCGGCGCGCGGCAGGATTGGCTGAAGATGCAGGCACCGGACCTGAAGGGTGTCTCGCCGGGCAATTTCGCCAAGGATTTCTCCATCCCGATGCTGATGGTGCACGGCAAGAAGGACCGCGTGGTGCCGATCGTGCAATCGCGCGAGATGGTGGAGGAGCTGCGCGCCGCGCGCAAGGACGTGACCTATATCGAACAGCCCGCCGCCGACCATCACTTCACCCGTAGCGAGGATCGGCTGCAGTTCCTGAAGGCGCTGGAGACGTTTCTGGCCAAGCATAACCCGGCTTGATGCAGTTCGTCACCGACGGGTAGCACGGCAAGCGTGCTGATCCGCCGCGATTTGGCAACATCTTCGCAGGTGCGAAACGAATCTCGGGCGGGTAGCGTTATCCGACATATGCAATCGATCCACCTTCCCGAACCGCCTTCGGCGTTGCTCGACGATGCCAGCCTGTTCCTCGATTTCGACGGCACGCTCGTCGAACTGGCCGACCGACCCGACGCGGTGCACGTCGATGCCGCGTTGGCGACATTGCTCACGCGGCTGCGCGTGCGGTTGGAGGGGCGGGTCGCGATCGTCAGCGGGCGGTCCATCGCGCAGATCGACGGGTTCCTGGGAGCAGCATTGGACGGCATTGCGGTGGTCGGCAGCCACGGGGCGGAGATCCGCACCGCTGGGGACGATGTGGTGCGGCCGGAGCGGCCGGCGACGATGCTGGAGGCGGAGCGTGCCTTTGGCGAGCGGTTCGGTGGCAATCGGGGCGTGGTGATCGAGGTGAAGTCGTTGGGCGTGGCGATCCATTACCGGCTCGCACCGGAAATCGAGGAGGAGGCGATGGCGCTGGTCGCCTCCTTTGCCGCGCAGGATGGGCTGGCGGTGCAGCATGGCAAGATGATGAGCGAGTTGCGTGTGGCGGGTCACGATAAGGGTACGGCGATAATGGCCTTAGCCGAGACGGCGCCGTTTGCGGGGCACATGCCGGTATTTGCCGGCGACGACCTGACCGACGAGACCGGCTTCGTCGCCTGCGCGCACGCAGGCGGGGGGGGCATTCTTATCGGTGCGGCACGCGCGACCGCGGGTACATGGCGGGTGGCCGACGTGCCCCAATTTCGCAACTGGCTGGAGCAGGCGGCATGACGGCGACGATGGATCTCTGGCCGATCGGCAATTGCCAGGTGTCGGCATTGGTGGACCGTAACGGTCGCTTCGTGTGGGGATGTTTGCCGCGCGTTGATGGCGATCCCGCTTTCTCCTCACTGCTCGACGATTCACCACGCGCTGGCGAGGGGGCGTTCGGCTTCTGGGAGATCGACCTGGAAGGCTCGGTCGAGACTACCCAAGAATATCTGCGCAACACGCCGGTGCTGGTGACGCGCCACACCGATGCGGATGGCAATGCGATCGAGGTGGTCGACTTCTGCCCGCGTTTCCGGCGGCACGACCGGATGTACCGCCCGGTGGCGTTCTGTCGCATCGTCCGCCCTGTGGCCGGATCGCCACGAATCCGCGTGCGGCTGCGTCCGGCGACGAATTGGGGCGCGGCGCGGGCGGAGCGGACGCGTGGGTCGAACCATGTGCGTTATCTGCTCGACGGCGGCACGGTGCGGCTATCGACCAATGCGCCGGTCGGCTGGATCGAGGAGGAGCGACTATTCCGCGTCGAGCGACCGCTACATTTCTTTCTGGGGCCGGACGAAAGCTTTACCGACGAATTGTCGGCCGCCATGGATGCGATGCTTAAGCGCACGATCGACGAATGGCGCCACTGGGTGCGGGGCCTCGCGACACCGGTCGAATGGCAGGCGGCGGTGATCCGGTCAGCAATCACGTTGAAGCTGTGCCAGCACGAGGAGACCGGCGCGATCGTTGCGGCGCTAACCACGTCGATTCCCGAACATGCCGGATCGCAGCGCAATTGGGACTATCGCTACTGCTGGATCCGCGACGCTTATTATACCGTGCAGGCGCTCAACCGGCTGGGCGCGCTCGATGTGCTGGAGGGGTATCTAGAATATCTGCGCAACATCGTCGACAATGCCGCGGGCGGGCATATCCAGCCGCTGTACGGCGTCGGCGGCGAGGCGATCCTGACCGAACGCGAGGCACCGGCACTGTCAGGCTATCGTGGCATGGGGCCGGTGCGCGTCGGCAACCAGGCGTACGAGCAGGTGCAGCATGATGCCTATGGCCAGATCGTGCTGTCTAACGCGCAGGCCTTTTTCGACCAGCGCCTGTTCCGCATGGGCGGAACGGCCGACTTCGAGGCGCTGGAGCCGATCGGGGAGCGCGCCTGGGCGTCGTACGACAAGGCAGATGCGGGGCTGTGGGAGCTGCGCACGAAGAGCCACGTCCACACCTATTCGGCCGCGATGTGCTGGGCGGCGTGCGACCGGCTGGCCAATGTCGCGGCGGTGCTCGGGCTGGATGAACGTGCGGTCTTCTGGCGAGAGCGCGCCGATACGATGCGCGCGACCATCGAGACTGAGGCCTGGCGCGAGGACACGCAGCGTTTGTCGGCGACGTTCGGCGGCGACGATCTCGACGCCAGCCTGATCCAGTTGCTCGACCTGCGCTTCGTGGCACCGAACGATCCGCGCTTTCGTGGCACCCTTGCGGCGGTGGAGGAGGGCTTGCGGCGCGGGTCGCACATGCTGCGCTATGCGATCCCCGACGATTTCGGCATGCCGGAGACCGCGTTCAACGTCTGCACCTTCTGGCTGATCGAGGCGCTGCACGCGACCGGGCGAATCGGCGACGCGCGCGAGTTGCTGGAGGAAATGCTCTCGCGGCGCACCGTCGCTGGCTTGTTGTCCGAGGATATCGATCCCGAGACCGGCGAATTGTGGGGCAATTACCCGCAGACCTATTCGCTGGTCGGGCTGATCAATTCAGCCGTGTTGCTGAGCAGGCCATGGGGCGACGTCCGGTGAGCCGCCTGATCGTCATTTCGAACCGGGTGCAGGCACCAACCGAGAACGAGACGGGCGGCGCGCAAGGCGGGCTGGCGGTCGCTCTCAATGCCGCGCTGGCGGAAGGCGAGGGCATCTGGTTCGGCTGGTCGGGCGATACCGGCGAGGATAATTCGCTGCGCTTCGCCACCTATGGCGGGGTGACGTCCGCGGTGATGGACCTGTCCGAGCAGGACGTCGACGAATATTATAACGGCTACGCCAATCGCACCTTGTGGCCACTGTTCCACTTCCGTCTCGGCCTGACCGAGTTCGAGCGCGATTTCGCCGGCGGCTATGAGCGCGTGAACCGCGTGTTCGCCGAGCGCATCCGCCCGCACATCGCCGAAGACGATCTGGTCTGGGTCCATGATTATCACATGATCCCGCTCGGCTGGCTGCTCCGTCAGCAGGGCGTCACCAATCGGATCGGCTTCTTTCTCCACATACCCTGGCCGCCGACGCGGCTGCTGGTCGCGCTGCCCGATCACCGGCGGCTGGTGGAATCGATGTTCGCGTACGACGTGGTCGGCTTCCAGACGGAGGAGTGGCTGGAAAGCTTTTGCCACTACGTCACGCATGAAATGGGCGGGGTGCTGGGCGACGATGACACGGTGACGGTCGGCGGACGGACGATCCGCGCCATTGCCTGCCCGATCGGCATCGAGACCAAGGACTTCGTCGAGATGGCGAACGGGCCTGAGGCGCGTGCGGCGCAGATGCGGCAGCTGGAAAGTGCGGTCGGCCGCAGCCTGATCGTCGGCGTCGATCGGCTGGATTATTCGAAGGGACTGCCGGAGCGTTTCGCCGGCTATGAGCGCTTCCTGCAGAATTATCCCGATCGCCAGGCACTCGTCTACCTGCTGCAGATCGCGCCGCCGTCGCGCAGCGCCGTGCAAAGCTACCGCGACATCCGCGCCAATCTGGAACAGATGTCGGGGCGCATCAACGGCGCTTATGCCGATACGGATTGGGTGCCGATCCGGTACGTCAATCGGGGTTATCCCCGTGCGACGCTCGCCGGCATCTACCGCGCGGCCCGGATCGGGCTGGTCACGCCGCTGCGCGACGGGATGAACCTGGTCGCCAAGGAATATGTCGCGGCGCAGAGCCCGCATGATCCGGGTGTGCTGATCCTGTCGCGCTTCGCCGGTGCGGCGGCGCAGCTCGACCAGGCATTGCTGGTCAATCCGTACAGTGCCGAGGACGTGTCCGACGCGATCGACAAGGCGCTACGCATGCCGAAGGCGGAGCGGATCGAGCGCTGGCAGGCGATGTTCGACAATGTGACGGCCGAAGACGTGATCTGGTGGCGGCGGCGGTTTCTGGACGTGCTGACGGCTTGATCGTGAGGGGTAAATCTACCGCCTTCAAAGCGCGGCCGGGGGCGGCGCCGCATCGTCGAGGCGCGGCAGAAGAAGGTGCACGATCAGCAGCGCGACGAAATAGGCGCTGCCCGTCCAGATGAAGATGGGAACGTAGCTGCCGACCGTCTCCAGGACCTGCCCGACATAGCGCGCCATGATCATGCCGCCGATGGCGCCCGCGGCGCCGCCGATGCCCATGACGGACGCGACCGAACTCTTCGGGAAGGTGTCGGACACCATGGTGTAGAGGTTCGACGACCACCCCTGATGCGCGGCGGCGGCGAGCCCGATGATGGCGACCGCAGCGGTCAGGCTGGACACGCTGCTGGCGAACATGATCGGCAGGACGAGGATGGCCGATGCGAGCAACGCCAGCTTGCGGCCGGCATTGATGCTGTAGCCGCGCTTGATCAATGCCGACGACAGCCAGCCGCCGCCGATGCTGCCGACATCGGCAAGCAGATACACCGCGATCAATGGCGGGCCGAAGGTCTTCAGGTCGAGCCCGTGTCGCTTGGCGAAGAAGTCGGGCAGCCAGAACAGGAACAGGTACCATACCGGGTCGGTGAGGAATTTCGCACTGACGAACGCCCAGGTGCCGCGATAGCGGAACAGCTTGCGCCACGCGATCGGCGCGGTGCCGGCATCATTCTCCTGATCCGCGCCGATATAGGCCAATTCCTGCGCCGACACGCTCCTGTGCCGTTCCGGCGCGCGGTAGAAAGCGAGCCATGCCGCCAGCCAGACGAAGCCGAGCAGCCCGGTCACGACGAACGCGGCGCGCCATCCATAATTGATCGCGATGACCGGTACGAAGAGCGGTGTCGCGATCGCGCCGACATTGGCGCCGGCGTTGAGGATGCCCGCGGCCAGCGCGCGTTCCTTCTTGGGAAACCATTCGGCCACCGATTTGATCGCAGCAGGAAAATTCCCGGCCTCGCCCAAACCCAGCGCGAAGCGCGCCAGCGAGAAGCCGCTTGGACTGCGTACCAACGCGTGCGCCAGCGCGGCGAAGCTCCACAGGGTGATCGCCGCGGCATAACCGAGCTTGGAGCCGACCCGGTCGATCAGCGGCCCGCAGGCGAGCAGGCCGATCGCATAGGCCGCCTGAAACCAGAAGACGATCATGCCGTAATCGATCTCGGACCAGCCGAGTTCGCCCTGCAGCGTAGGCTTCAGGATGCCGATGACCTGCCGGTCGATATAGTTGATCGTCGTGGCGAAGAACAATAACGCGCAGATCACCCAGCGGACGTTGCCGCCCGCCTTTGCCGGGCCCTGGGGCCTCGCCTCGATCGAACCGTCCACGCTCGCTCTCCCGCTGCGGTTTATCCGCTTGTTATTCTGTGTCGAATCTCGTCAGCGCCTGATCGAGCAAGGCCCGGTCATGGGCGTTCGGCCGCCAGTGGCCGCCCAGCAGTCCGCGCTCGCCGAACATCGCATCGACAATGCCGGCGCGGCCAGCGGAGGACCATGCGGCGGCGAGGTCTGCCGCGCGCGGATCGTCGATCGGGCCGCGGACGTAGATCAGCCACGCAGACAGCGCATCGAGGGTTTCGGGGCATGCTCGCCCGCGTGCGGCGTTGGCATCGAGCGAAGCCAGCCAGCGCTGTGGGATCTTTTGCGATCCGTCGCTGGCGATCTGGCGCAGCGCATGGGGCAAAGCAGGGTTGGCGAACCGCTTCAGCAACGCCTCGGCATAAGCGCGCAAATCCTGGCCCGGCGCGGGATCGAAGCTCGCCACGGCCTCGTCGCGGATCAGCCGCTCGACCGCCTGGCCGATCACCGGATCGCCTATTGCCTCATGGGCATAGCTGAGCCCGGCGAGCAGCCCGCGATAGGCCAGCGCGGAATGCGCACCGTTGAGCATGCGCAGCTTTGCGGTCTCGTAGGGGGCAACATCGGCGACCAACTGCGCGCCGACCGCGTCCCAGCGCGGGCGGCGGCCGGCAAAGCGGTCCTCGATCACCCATTGCGCGAAGGTTTCGGTCACGATCGCGGCGTCGTCGCGCATGCCCAATTCGGCTTCGACGGCGTCGAGATCGGCAGCGGTGATCGCCGGCACGATCCGGTCGACCATCGTCGACGGGCAGGTGCATTCGCCGGCGAACCAGGTGCCGAGTGCCGGATCGACATGATCGAGCCACGCGCCGAGCGAGGCGGCGAGTATGCCGCCATTGTGGGCAAGATTGTCGCACGACAGAAGCGTCAGGCCGGCCATCCCGGCCGCACGTCGATCCGCAAACGCCTGCGCGAGATGATGGTAGATCGTCCCACCCGCACGATCGACGGCGGCGATGTCGAGCGTGCCGTCGCTGCGGCGATGATAGCCCTTTTCCGTCACGGTCATGGTGACGATCGCGACATCGGGCGAGGCAAGTGCGCGCCGAAGCTCGTCCTTGCCGTCCGATGCGACCACAACGTCGCGGACAGCACCGATCAGCCGCGACCCTGTCCCGGTCGCCGCCTTTACGGTGACGGTGTACAGACCGTCCTGCGGCGCCAGCGCCTCCCGCACCGCCGGCGATCGCAGCGATGCACCGATGATCGCCCAATCGCGATCCCCGGCCGACATTGCCGCATCGGTGAACACCGCCTGATGCGCGCGGTGGAACGCGCCGATCCCGAGATGGACGATGCCCGTGCGCTGTGCAGCCCGATCATAATCGAAGCGGGCAACGTCGGTCGGCAGCCGGTCGATCGTGGCCGCCGACAGCCTCACAGCCGATAGGCCCGGCGTACCAGCCCGACGGTGAGCTCGTGCGCCAGCTCCGCGGCTTCCCAATCCGCCAGCCGGTGCTCGGCGACAAGGCGGGCGAGAAACGCGCAGTCGACCCGGCGCGCGACATCGTGGCGTGCCGGGATCGACAGGAACGCGCGCGTGTCGTCGTTGAAGCCGACCGTATTGTAGAAGCCCGCCGTCTCGGTGGTCATCTCGCGGAAGCGGCGCATGCCTTCGGGCGAATCATGGAACCACCAGGCGGGCCCGAGCCGCAGGCACGGATAATGGCCGGCAAGGGGTGCCAACTCGCGCGCATAGGTCGATTCATCCAGCGTGAAGAGGATGATCGTCAGGTCCGGCTCGTTCCCGACAAGGTCGAGCATCGGCCGCAGCCCGTTGACGAAGTCGATGCGCCCAGGAATGTCGGCACCGCGATCGCGGCCATGGGTGGCGAACAGCCGGGCATTGTGATTGCGGACGCTGCCGGGATGGATCTGCATCACCATGCCGTCGTCGACCGACATCCGCGCCATCTCGGTCAGCATCTGCGCGCGGAACAATTCGGCATCGGCGGCGGTCACGTCGGGCGCGATCACGCGCGCGAACAAGGCTGCTGCCGCGCCGGCATCGAGGTTCGCCGTCTGGGCGGTGGGGTGACCGTGATCCGTCGCGGTCGCCCCGGCAGCCCGGAAGTCCGCACGCCGCTTGCGATGCGCGGCGAGATAGCCGGACCAGCTCCAAACGTCCTCGCCGGTCAGTTCGGCGAAGCGTGCCATGGTCGGGCGGAACGCCTCGTGCTCGACGTCGATCACCCCGTCCGGGCGATAGGTCGTCGCGACGCGGCCCTGCCAGCCCGAGGCACGGATCGCGCGGTGCGCGTCGAGCGGATCGTCGGCACCCTCGGTGGTGGCGAGGAACTCGATCCCGAAGCGATCGAACAGCGCGCGGGGCCGGAATGCATCGCTGGCGAGCCGCTCGCCGATCCGGTCGAAATACAGATCGCTGGTCGCGGCATCCAAAGCGACGTCGAACCCCAAAACCTCGGCGAATACGTGGTCGAGCCACAGTTGCGAGGGAGCGCCGCGGAACAGGTGATAATGGCTGGCGAAGGTGCGCCACGCCTCGCGCGGGTCGGTATCGGGTGCCCCCTCGCGTGACGGGACGCCGAGCCGCGCGAGATCGATGCCCTGGCTGTAGAGCATGCGGAACAGATAATGGTCGGGCGCCAGCAACAGGCTGGTCGCGTCGCGCCACGGTGCGTCGGTGGCGAACCAGCATGGATCGACATGGCCGTGCGGCGAGACGATCGGCAGCCCGGCTGCCTCGGCATAGAGCGCGCGGGCGATCGTGCGCTGGTCGGGATCGCTGGAGAACAGCCGATCCGGCGAGAGGTGCAGCGGGCGGGTCATTGCAACGCTGCCATGTGCGCGATGCCGCGTTCCAGCCCGCGCAGTTCCGCCAGCCCGCGCATCCGCCCGAGCAGCGAATAGCCCGGCAGCGTCACTTTCGACAGATCGTCGAGCATCTGGTGGCCATGATCGGGTCGCATCGGGATCGAGCGCCCCTCGCGAATCTGCAGCCGGTGGATCGCGGCGACGAGCGCGACCATGTCGGCATTGCCGGCGAGATGCGCCGCCTCGTGGAACGCGCCGTCCGGTTCACGCTGGACCGAGCGGAGATGCAGGAAGCCGATCCGATCGCCCAGCCGATCGATCATGCCCGGCAGATCGTTGTCGCCGCGCGCGCCGAACGATCCGGCGCAGAAGCACAGGCCATTTGACCGATTGGGCACGCGGGCGAACAATGCCGCCACATCCGCCTCGGTGCTGACCACGCGCGGCAGGCCGAACAGCGCGAACGGCGGGTCGTCCGGATGCACGACAAGCTGGATGCCGAGATCGTCCGCCACCGGACACACCGCCTCCAGGAAAGCTACATGGTTGGCGCGCAGCGCCTCGGCATCCACATCATCATATTGCGCCAGCGCGTCGCGGAACTGGGCGGTGGTGAAGGTCTCCTCGCTGCCCGGCAGGCCCGCGATGATCGTCCGTTCGAGCCGGTCACGCTCCTCTTGCGTCATCGCATGAAACCGGCGCGCGGCACGGTCGCGCAAAGCGGGGGTGTAATCCTGCGCGGCGCCGCCGCGTTGCAGGATGTGCAGGTCGTAGACCGCGGCGGCCTCCAGCTCGAAGCGCAAGGCAAGCGCGCCGTCGGGCATCGGCCAGGCCAGGTCGGTGCGGGTCCAGTCGATCACCGGCATGAAATTATAGGTCACGGTGCGGATGTCGCACGCCGCGAGATTGATCAGGCTTTGGCGGTACCGTTCTGTCAGCCCGTCCCAATCCGCCGCCCGTGTCTTGATGCCCTCGTGCACCGGCAGGCTTTCCACCACGGACCAGACGAGCCCGGCGGCCTCGATCCGGGCCTTGCGCGCGGCGATCGCCTCGCGCGGCCACACGTCGCCATTGGCGATCTGGTGCAATGCTGTCACGATTCCCGTCGCACCGGCTTGGCGGATATCGCGTAGACTTACGGGATCATTGGGGCCGAACCAGCGCATCGTTTCGGTCATCATCACTCGTCAGCTACCCCTCTCCGTCCGCGCTGACTTAAGGTCTCTTTTATCGCGATCGAGATCTATCTAGCATCGCGTAATCTGGTAGGCCAGATACAAAGAAGTGGTCAGGCCATTTGTATGGGAATGAAATGCATGATCCTGGTGCTCGGTGAAGGCATGCTGGAATTGTCGCGCGCAAGTGCGGACGGCCAGGGCTGGTCGCTCGGCCATGGCGGGGACACGCTCAACACCGCCGTGCATCTCGCGCGGCTTGGCGACCAGGTCGCGTTCGTCACCGCGCTCGGCAGCGATCCGTTCAGCCTGACGCTTCGCACCGATTGGACAGGCGAGGGGCTGGACCTGTCGCTGTTGCGTACCGATCCCGATCGTCGGCCTGCGCTGTATGCCATCACGACCGACGCGGATGGCGAACGCAGCTTCACCTATTGGCGCAGCGACAGCGCGGCGCGGTGGATGTTCGCGCTGGGCGACAATGCCGATCTGCTGGCTGCGGGCGCGACGGCAGAGCTGCTGTACTTCTCCATGATCAGCCTCGCCATTCTGCCGCCGGGGGGGCGCGAGACGCTGTTCGAGTTGTGCGCGCGGGTACGGTCGGGCGGCGGCCGGGTCGCCTTCGACAGCAATTACCGGCCGGCTTTGTGGGAAAATGTCGAGGTGGCGCGCGCCGCGCACCTGCGGGCGATCGCGGTCACCGATATCGGCTTGCCGACGCGCGAGGACGAACATGCCTTGATCGGTCTTGATGATCCCGCGGCGATCGACCGGGCGTGGCGCGACCACGGCGTCGGCGAGGTCGTCGTGAAGCTTGGCGCAGATGGTTGCTTTGCGAATGGCGCGATCCGCCCCGTGCCAGCGCCGATCGCGGCGATCGACACGACGGGGGCGGGGGATGCGTTCAACGCCGGGTATCTGCACGCGCGGCTGGCAGGCCGTTCGGTCGAGGACAGCGTGATGGCCGGGCACCGGCTCGCCGGATACGTGATCGGCCGGCGCGGCGGGATACCGGCGATCTCGGCCGACGCGCGTTATGCGGATTTGCGATAGCCGCTGGGGTGGGAATGCCGACAATCTACGGTCGCCGTCACCCCGGACTTGTTCTGGGGTCCACCGTGCCGCACGCTCCGCGTTCAAGAAGTCATCGGCATCGTAAGCCGCTTGGTGGACCCCGGAACAAGTCCGGGGTGACGGCTTTGGGCGGAACTAGAGTGCCGTCGCGTTAAAACTGGAAGTTCACCGCCAGCGCATAGGTCCGCCCGAAATACGACGTGTACAGCGGGTCCTTGCGCACCGTGTCGACGGTCAGGCGGTTGGTCTCGTTGGTGATGTTCGACACTTCGGCGATCAGCTTGATATTGTCGCTGATGTTGTACGAGGCCGAGGCATCGACGAAGATCGAGCTGGCGTTCGAGGTCGAATCCGCGTCCACCGAACCGCTCGGCACTGCGGTGAGGAACGCGGCGCGATAGTTCACCGTCGACCGGATGCTGAACTTCTTGTCCTCGTAATACAGCGTGCCGCTCGCCGTCTCGGGCGAGAGGCCGACCAAAGGCGCGGTGCGCGACAGCGTCGGCGAGATGACGTAGTTGATGTTCGAGCGGACGCGCGTGAAATTGCCCAGCGCACCGAAGTTGCTGAGCGCACCTGGCAGAAAGCGGAACGGCAGTTGCACGTTGAGCTCGAAGCCGCGCAGGGGGCCGCCCGGCGTGTTGTTGCTGCGCTGAACGGTGAACAAATCGGTCGGGCGCAGCTGCGTGCCGTCGAGCAGCGTCAGCGGCAGGCCGATATCCTGGAACGCGACCGACTGGCTCGTCGTCTGGATGTACGTCTCGATATTCTTGTAGAAATAGGCGACCGAGATCAGCGAGCCCGGCGCGAAATACCATTCGAGCGCGGCATCGAAGGTGTTGGCGCGGATCGGTTCGAGGAACGGGTTGCTGAACGACGCGGTCTGGATGACCAGGTTGGCGGAGCCCGCCGGGATCAACTGCCCGTAAGCCGGACGCGACATAACGCGGGCGGCGGAGGCGCGTGCGATCAGGTTGGACGTGATGTCCAGCGCGAGGTTCGCCGATGGCAGCCAGTCCTCATATTTGCGGCTGACCTCCGAGATGACGAAGCGCGACGAGTAGAGCGATCCGGCCGGTGCCGCCGTGGTGATCGGGCCATAGGTGTCCAGGCTGGTACGGACGTAGCGCACGCCGGCATCACCGCGCAGCGCGAACGGCAACGTGTTCTCGGTGTTGAACTTGACCATGGCGTAGCCGGACCAATATTTCTCCTCGACGCCGCCGAACGTGCCCTTGGCGCATTCGATGGTGCAATAGACGTAGCTGTCGAGACCGACGGCGCTGCGGAACTTGTCGGGATCGATCGAAACGAAATCCTGTAACAGACCGTCGAGATTTTTGCCCACCCCCTTGGTCACCGAGGTGAAGCTCGATAGCGCGACGCCGGACGGCAAAGCGAGCGGCGTGTTGGTGGCGAGTTGCCGCTCGCGTGCGGTGTATTTGTTGGTGCGATACTGGCCGCCGACCTGCACCGTGAAATCCGGTGCCGCTTGCCATTCGCCGTTCAGTTCCACCGTCTTGCTGGTGATCGTGTTGCGGCGGATGAAGTTCGACAGCTGTCCGCGCTGATCGCCATTGGCCAATGGCGGGCCGTATTGGAACAGCGCCGCATTGGTGGTGTCGATGCCATACTCGATCTTCGGGATATCGGCGCTGTCGCGGAAATCGATCGCGAAGTCGCGGGTGTCGTTCGAGTCGATCGCCACTTGCAACCGATCGACGTCTAGCTTCGACTGATTGACGCCAGCCAGGCCGAAGACGCGGAACGTGTCGGAGAAGCGGTGATCGAGGTTGAGGTTCACCTGCCGATAGGTCGAGGTGAACCGCTCGTCCTGCATCTCGGACCGCAGATCGACGCCGTCGAATAAACCGTGGATCAACGATCCATTGTCGTCCACCTCGATGTCCCGAACGGACGTCAGCGGCTGGCCGTTGTTCGAGATCGCACGGCCGAACGACCGCGCGTCGAACATCTGGTCGAGGCGCTTGACCTTGAAGCGTGAATAGAGGCCATCGAGCGACACGTCGGTATCGTCGCTCGGCTTCCACTGCAGCGTCAGCGTACCGGCAAGACGCTCCTGGTTCTGGCTGCTCTTCACCGGGCGCGGCAGGCGCGGCAGGAACACGCCGCCGCTGGGGCGGCCGTTCACGCCGGTACGGCTCATGATATAGTCATACGCTGCCTTGGTGCTGGTGCGGGGGTTACCCGTGCTGCAATTGTTGGCATCCGCGCCGATCGCTACCCCGTTGGGCTGGGTATATCCGGCCGCGGGACTGGTTACCGGCGTGCCGTTGTAGACGTAGCCGACCGGCGTGCAGAACGGGAAGATAATTCCTGCATTGGCGGTGCCCGCCGGTTGCGCCAGACCGTAGACGGTGGTCGGCACGACATCGACGGCCGAATAGGCATATTCCTCGATATGCCGCTTCGAATAGGCGATGCTGCCGAGAATGCCGAACGTGTCGCCGAACTTCTTGGCGACGAGCGCGGACAGGCGCGGATCGGCCTTCTTGCTGATGTCGTTGTAGATGCCGCGTGCGGTGCCCGACAGGACGAAATCCTTGGGCTGGTCGAACGGCTTCGGCGCGCGCAGATCGACCGTCGCGCCTAGCGATCCCTCTTCGACATCGGCCGACAGCGTCTTGCGCACGGACAAAGCGGAGAAGATCTCGGTCGGGAAGGTCACGAAGTCGAACGAGCGCCCGGTGGCGACGCCGCCGCGAATGTCGCTGCCGCTGACCTGCGACACGCCTTCCATGCCGTTGATGCGCACGCGCGTGAATTGCGAACCGAGCCCGCGCACCGAGATGTTGCGACCTTCGCCACCATCGCCACGCGACAACGCGACGCCGGGGATACGCTGCATCGATTCGGCCAGGTTCGAATCCGGAAACTTGCCGATATCCTCGGCCACGATGCTGTCGATTGCGGCGGTTTCCTGCCGCTTCAGGTTCAACGCGCTGTTCAGCGAGGCACGGAAGCCGGTGACGACGATGTCTTCCTGTTGAGCGGTGTCCGGTTCGGGCGCGTCGGTGGTCGGGGCGGGTGGGTTAGTCGCTTGCTGCCCGGCGGCGGGTGCCGCGATCAGCAGACCAAGGACGCTCGTCGATACAAGCAGTGACCGCCAGTCGAAGCCGTTGCAGCTCATTTCCCTCTCCCCGACATGTTCGAGCATGCGGGTGTTCGCTGCTCGACGTGTTTATCGCCGGCGAGGTATTCCTCTGCCGCCTGGAGGGTCAGGTATCATTGCAGTTCAGATATGACAATATGGAATCATTTGGTCAGGCAATCCGCCTGACCAATCACACGGAGCGGCGGGCGAGGGCGCGGCGGCGCTGGTCGGTTGCGGCGCGTGCGCGTTCGACGGCCTCGGTCTCGGTGACGTTGAGCAGATGGTCGATCACGCGCGCGAGATGGTCGCGCATGGCATTGCGCGCCTCCACCGGCGATCGCGCTTCGAGCGCCCGCAGGATGCGACCATGCTCTGCCATCCGGCTCTCAGTGCCCAGGCTACCTGCCTTCAGCAGCACCTCGCGTGCCAGTGGCGAGCGAAAGCGCATGTCCCAGAAATCGGCCACCGCGGAGATGATGACGGCGTTGCCGGTCGCTTCGGCAATGGCGATGTGGAAGCGGCGATCCGCTTCCTCTGCCGCCTCATTATTCTCCTGCGCCATTTGCGCGAGCAGCGCGCGCAGTTCGGCTAGTTGCGGCTCGGTGATCTCGGTCGCGGCGACGGCAGCGACCTCTCCTTCGAGCAGGCGGCGCGCTTCGGTGATCTCGAACGCGCCGATATCGAGTTCCTTGTCCGCGTCGGCGGTGGAGTCGGCGAGCACGAACACGCCGGAGCCTTTGCGCGCCTCGACCATGCCCTTCATCTCGAGCGCGATCATCGCCTCCCGAATCGTCGGGCGGCTGACCTTGAACCGTTCGGTAAGGTCGCGCTCGGCGGGCAGGCGCGATCCCACCGGGAACGCCCCATTCGCGATATCGGTGATGATCGCCTGCACGATCTTGCGGTAAAGTTTACCGCCGCTTTCAGCCGGTTGCATGCGTTCCCTCATCCGATAGCGTCTGCAGCGACGTTCATCGCTCTCCTTCGCGCTACCCTGCCCAGCGTCAAGCGTGATGTCGATCCGTCCGGCCCTGATGTGCAGATTAAAATGTCTTACAATCCTATTGCATGTGGCCCGACCACAATTTACGACCTGTTTCAGGAGATGTCGAACGACAACAAATGTCGGCGACGAACGATGCGAGACGTGCGGGCGAAGGTCCGGGCCTCCTCGTGGAAAAGAGAAGGGGATCGCCGTGGCTCGAGGATTCGCAATATTCGCGTTGGCAGCCGCGCCGCTGGTCGTGCAGCCGTCCGTCCGCGCGGCGCCCCCGGCGCAGCGGACCAGCCAGGCGCAGGCGCCATGGCGCGACGTGACGCCGAAAAGCGGGCTGACCGGCTGGCGTGCGACCGGCGGCAAGGCGACCTATGAATTCGACAATGGCGAACTGGTCGGCCGCGCCGCCACGGGGGATACCAACAGCTGGCTGGTTTCCGATGCGCAATATGGCGACTTCATCCTGGAATTCGACGCAAAAACCGATCCGACGCTCAATTCCGGTGTGATGATCCGCGGGCAGAGCCGGCCCGATTATCGCAATGGGGTGGTACACGGCTATCAGGCCGAGATCGATCCGTCGTCGCGCCGCTGGAGCGGGGGCATGTATGACGAGCAGCGCCGCCAGTGGCTCTACACGCTCGGGCGCAACGAGGCGGCGCGGCGCACCTTCCGCTCGGGCGACTGGAACCACTACCGCGTCGAGGCGATCGGGACGCGGTTGCGCACCTGGGTGAACGGCGTGCCGGCGACCGACACCGTCGACGACATGGATGCGCGTGGGTTCATCGCCTTTCAGGTCCACGCCATTCCCGACGCGGCGGCGCCGCGCCGGCCCGAGGTGCGGTTCCGCGACGTGCGCATCATCACCGATGCGCCGGCACGCTATGCACTGCCCGCGACCGGGCTCGAGCAGCAGGGCTGGCTGTCCAATCGGCTGTCGAGCGGCGAACAGCGCGCCGGCTGGAAATTGCTGTGGGACGGCAGGACGGGTGCCGGCTGGCGCAGCGTCAAGGCGGCGGGCTTTCCGACATCCGGCTGGTCGATGGCGGGCGGCGTGCTGGCCGGCAAGGGTGGTGGCGGCGACATCGTTACGGCCCGCGAGTACCGCAATTTCGAGCTGTCGGTCGACTTTCGCCTGACGCCCGGCGCAAATAGCGGGATCAAGTATTTCCTCGATGCGGGCCGGTTGAAGAAGGGCGAGGGGATCGGGCTGGAATATCAGTTGCTCGACGATGCGCGTCATCCCGATGCCAAGATGGGCCGCGACGGCAACCGGACGCTCGCGTCGCTGTACGACCTGATCACCGCGCGCAACCTTTCGGATCCGGACAGCCCGGGCAAGCGGATCAATCCGCCGGGCGAATGGAACCGCGCGGTGATCGTGGTGCGCGGCAATCGTGTCGAGCACTGGCTGAACGGCTTCAAGATGGTCGAGTACGACCGCGGATCGCCGGCGTTCCGCGCGCTGGTCGCGCAGAGCAAATATGCCGACATTCCCGGCTTTGGCGAAGGCGGGCAGGGGCCGATCCTGCTGCAGGATCATGGCGGCGGGGTCGATTTCCGATCGATCAAGCTGCGCGAACTCTAATAGGGGATGGACCGATGGACCGTCGAACGATGATCAAGGGCGCAGGCGCCACACTCGCTGTCGCGATGAGTGCGCGCAGCTATGCCCGGATCAAGGGCGCCAACGACCGGCTGCGGGTCGCGGTAGTCGGCGTGAACGGTCGCGGGCAGGCGCATATGAGCGCGTTTAGCAAGCTGCCCAATGTCGAGATCACGCATTTTTGCGATGTCGACTCCGCCGTGCTGGCGAAGCGCGCGGCCGCCTTCGCCGCGAAAGGCCACGCCGCGCCCAAGACCGAGAGCGATTATCGCCGACTGTTCGACAGCAAGACGGTCGATATCGTGACCATTGCGACGCCCGATCACTGGCACGCCAAGCTGGCGATCGATGCGATGAATTCGGGGCATCACGTCTATTGCGAAAAGCCGATCGGGATCGCACCGGCCGAAGGCGAGGCGATGATCGCCGTGCAGAAGCGCACCGGCCGCCAGCTGCAGGTGGGCAACCAGCAGCGTTCCAGCCCGGAGACGAAGCAGTTGCTGGCATTGATCCAGGCTGGCGAGCTCGGCGACGTGTACGAAGCGCAGACCTGGTACGCGAACAATCGCGGCTCGATCGGCACAGGGCATACGGCCACGCCACCCGCCAATCTCGATTGGGACATGTGGCAGGGGCCGAGGCCGCGCGCGGCCTATCGATCGAACCTGGTACCCTATAACTGGCATTGGTTCTGGCAGTACGGCACCGGCGAGCTCTGCAACAATGCGATGCACGAGCTGGATGTCGCGCGCTGGCTGATGGGGTTGAGCTATCCGACGCGCGTCGAGGCGCAGGGGGCGAAGCGGTTCCATGCCGGCGACGATTGGGAGATGTACGACTCGCTGGAGCTTGGTCTGCATTATGACCAGGGTCGCACGATCCGCTGGGCCGGACAGAGCTGCAACGCGATGTTGACCTATGGCCGCGGGCGCGGCGTGCTGCTGCTCGGCACCAAGGGATCGGCGGTGGTCGATCGCAACGGCTTCGAGCTCTATGATCTGGCGGGCAAGTCGATCCGGCAGGTGATGGCGGCGGCGAGCTCCGAGACCACCGGCACGGTCGGTGAGGGCGCGCTCGACGTCTATCATGCCGGCAATCTGGTCGACGTGATCCGCGGCCGCGCCGGCGCGCTCAACTCGCCGATCGCCGAAGGGCATATCAGCACCACGCTCTGCCATCTCGGCAACATGGCCTATCGCACGAATAGTGGGCTGACGGTCGATCCGACGACCGGCAAGCCGACCAGCGCCGAGGCGCTGAAATTGTGGTCGGTGGCGTACGAACCCGGCTGGGAGGTCAAGGCCTGACCAGCGTGACGGCTCTGGCGGACGTCGAGCGTTTCGTGGCGATGGGGACGCGCATCGAAGTGCATCGCTTCGGCGCAGGCGCGGACGACGCGCTGGCCGCCGCGCGCCGCGCGATCGAAACGGTGGACGATGCGCTGACGATCCACCGGCCCTCGCCGACGACGGCGCTCAACGAGCGGTTGCTGGCGGGGCAGGAGGCGGCGATCGATGATGCGGTGCTGTTCGAGGCGCTGGTCGCGATCGACGCGGCGCATGCCGAAACGCTGGGGCTGTTCGATCCGACGGCCGATCGACGGTTTGGGGCGGTCGGCTGGGGCGATGTCACGTTTGATCGGGCGACCGCGCGGATTGCCGCAGCGCACCCTGTCGCGCTCGATTTCGGCGGGTTCGGCAAAGGCTTCGCGCTGGACCGCGCCTGCGCTGCGTTGCGCGCGGCAGGCGTCGGGTCGGCGTGCCTGTCGGCGGGCGAGAGTTCGATCGCGACCGTCGGCCAGCATCCGCTAGGCGGGGGATGGCCGTTCGCAATCCCGCATCCGTTGCTGCCCGGCCGGACGTTGATCGAGCTCGAGCTCGACGACGAGTCGCTGTCGATCTCGTCGACGGTGGGGGCGGGCACGCAGACGCCCGAACGCGCCGCGATGATCCGCCCGGGCAGCGGCGCGGCGGTGACGGCGGCGCGCTGCACAATCGTGGTCGACCGACTGGGCGCTTCCGCGGAGGCGATGAGTACCGCGCTGATCGTCGCGGATGACGCGCGCGCCGCACGCCTGATCGGTGCGCACCCGACACATCGTTTTCTGTTCGATCTTTCTCAGGAGGCGGGAATGCCCGCTCCATCAGGCAGGATGCAGGTACAATGACCGACCCCAAAATCACGGAGCGGGCGTTCGACCTGAGCCGGCGATCGTTCATCGATCGCGTGCTGATGACCGCCGCGGGAGCGGGGATGGCAGCGGCGGCGCCCTGGGCGAGCGCCGCGGTGGCGGCCGAACCGACCAAGAGCAATCCGGTGCGGCTCGGCGTGATCGGCACCGGCGATCGCGGCCGCGCGCTGATCCTGAACATCGCCAAGACGCGCAACTGCGTGGTGGTGGCGATCTGCGACTCGTATGCGCCGCATCTGGCGAAGGGGCGCGCGCTGGTCGATGCATCGGTGCGCAGCTTTGCCGACCATCGCGCAATGCTCGATGCGGGCGGGCTCGATGCCGTCGTCATCGCGACGCCGCTCGATCGTCATGCGAAACACTGTTTCGACGCACTCGATGCGGGGCTGCACGTTTGGTGCGAGAAGGCGATGGCGCGGACGATCGCGGATTGCGGCGCGATGATCACGCGCTCGCAGGCGGCGCGGAAAGTGCTGCAGATCGGGCATCAGCGCATGTTCCACCCGACCTATCTGAACGCGCTGAAGCGCGCGCGGGCGGGGGAGATCGGCACGCTGACACAGGTTCGCGCGAGCTGGCATCGCAATAACAGCTGGCGGCGGACGGTGCCGGGCGATGCGACCGACCGGCAGATCAACTGGCGGCTGTACCGCGACAGTTCGGCCGGGTTGATGACCGAGCTGGCGACGCACCAGATCCAGGTCGGCAACTGGTTCCTGGATGCGGTGCCGACGCGGGTGATGGGATCGGGCAGCATCTGCTTCTGGAAGGACGGGCGCGAGGTCTATGACCATGTCGCGCTGATCTACGACTATGCCGGCGGGCGGAAGCTGATCTACACCTCGCTGCTCAACAATGCGCGCTATGGCTGCGAGGAGCAGATCCAGGGCAGCCGGGGGACGATCGAGCCGGAGTTGGGCCGGATCTTCCAGGAGGTGCCGCCCAAGGTGCTGGCGTTGCAGCGCATGCACAAGGATGTCGCGCGCGGGCACAAGCGCACCGTGCCGATCGGCGGCGCGACCTGGTTTCCCGAGCTGCCTGTCACCACGCCTGGGGAGTCGCTCGGCTGGGGCGAATATGACGAGACGATGCTGCAGTTCGAGGGCTTCGGCGAGGCTGTGCGCGCTGGCAAGCCGTTGCCCGGGCTGCTCGCCCAGGCCTATCATGCGAGCGTCGCGTCGCTGCTCGGCGAACAGGCGATGGATCGTGGTGAAGCGCTGACCTGGCCGACCAATCTGGTTGCTGTTTGAGGAGGATGAAGCCGTGAGCGATACCGACCGCCGTACGCTACTTGGCCTTGGCCTGGCCGCCGGCATGGCCGGCTTCGCCGCCGACGCGCTCGCGCAATCCGCCACGCGCGGCGATGCGCCGACCGAAGGGGCGACGGCGCGCCCGGTGCCCGAGGCCAAATATCGCGTGCCGTTCGCGGTGATCGGGATGGACCACAACCATATCTACGGCATCACCGACGCGGTGATCCGCGGCGGCGGTGTGCTGACCACCTTCTATGCGACCGACCCCAAGCAGATTGCGATGTTCCAGAAGCGTTACGGCGGCGTGCCGCTGGCGCGGTCCGAGCAGGAGATTCTCGACAATTCTACGATCAAGCTGGTGTGCAGTGCCGCGATCCCGAGCTTGCGCGCGCCGCTCGGCATCCGCGTGATGCGCGCGGGCAAGGACTATCTCAGCGACAAGGCGGCGGTGACGACGCTGAAGCAGCTCGCCGACGTGCGCCGCGCGATCAAGGAGACCGGGCGCAAATACGCGATCATGTATTCCGAGCGGCTGGAGGTACCGGCGGCGGTGATGGCCGGGCAACTGGTGCATGACGGCGCGATCGGGCGCGTGATTCAGACCGTCAATCTTGCGCCGCACCGGCTGTCGGCGCCGAGCCGTCCCGACTGGTTCTGGGATACGGCGCGCAACGGCGGGATCCTGACCGATGTCGGCAGTCATCAGGCGGACCAGTTCGTTTTTCTCACCGGCAGCAAGCGCGCCAAGGTATTGGCTTCGCAGACCGGTAATTTTGGCAATCCCGATCATCCGAAGTTCGAGGATTTCGGTGACATGATGCTGAGCGGCGATGGCGGTTCAGGCTATGTCCGCGTGGACTGGTTCACGCCCGACGGCCTGCCGACCTGGGGCGACGGGCGGCTCTTCATCCTCGGCACCGAGGGCTATATCGAGCTGCGCAAATATGTCGACATTGCCGGGCGGCCCGACGGCAACCACCTGTTCATCGCGGATCGCAAGGGCGCGCGCTATCTCGATTGCTCTAAGGTGCCGCTGCCGTTCGGGCCGCAATTCGTCACCGATCTCGTCGAACGCACATCGCTGGCGCAGGATCAGGACGGCGCCCTGCTCGCGGCCGAACTGGTGCTGACCGCCGAGGCGCGGGCGACACGGGCGGTAAGATGACACAAGGCGCGGTGCCACTGAATGGTCCGCGGAAAACACAGGCTTCACTCGTTCCGGACTGGTGCATTGGCTGCTGTGCCAAGCCAGGTATTTGCGGCCGAGCGGATCTGGTTTAGATCGCCAGGCGAAGGGATCTCGATCTGACTCAGCTATCTTTGTCCGGCTCTCACGCGGCGTTCGGTGGTGTGCAAGGCATATACCGTCACGCGTCCACAGCGACCGGCACCGACATGACCTTTTCGGTCTATGTGCCGCCTCATGCGCCGGGCGCTCGTTTGCCTGTCCTGTGGTATCTCTCGGGCCTCACTTGCACGCACGCCAACGTCACCGACAAAGGCGAGTATCGTGCCGCCTGTGCTGAAGCGGGCGTGATCTTCGTTGCGCCGGATACGAGCCCGCGCGGCGACAACGTGCCCGATGACGACGCCTATGATTTCGGCAAGGGCGCCGGTTTCTATGTCGATGCGACGCAGGAACCATGGTCGGGCAATTTCCGCATGCGCAGCTATATCGAGGAGGAACTCCCTGCGCTGATCGCAGCGGAGTTTCCCGTCGACATGGCCCGGCAGGGCATTACTGGGCATTCGATGGGCGGCCACGGCGCGCTGACCATCGGGCTGCGCAATCCCGACCGCTTCAGGAGCATCTCGGCCTTCTCCCCCATTGTCTCGCCACTGCATTGCCCGTGGGGCGAAAAGGCGCTCGCCGGGTATCTCGGGGAAGATCGCCTGGCGTGGCGCGAATACGATGCCTGCGCCTTGATCGAGGATGGCGCGCGCGTGGCCGAACTGCTCGTCGATCAGGGTGATGCCGACCAGTTCCTGGTCGACCAGTTGAAGCCCGAGCTGCTCCGCGCCGCCTGCGCCGCGACCGGCATCGATCTCACGCTGCGCCTGCAGCCCGGCTACGACCACAGCTATTACTTCATCTCGACCTTCATGGCCGATCACGTGCGCTGGCATGCCGAACGCCTGGCGCGCTGATCGGCACGTGACGAGCGACCGCCAATGAGCGCGCCACTGATCGCCGGAGTCGAGCTTGGCGGCACCAAGTGCAACCTGATCCTCGCGCGCGGCCCCGATGATATTTGCGAGCAGGTCCGCATTGCGACCACGACGCCGGCCGAAACGCTCGGCAATATCGCCGCGGTGCTGGATCGGTGGACGGGGTATGACGCGCTGGGCATCGCCAGCTTCGGTCCGGTGTCGATCGATCCGGCGGCGCGCGATTACGGGCACATCACGGCGACGACCAAGCCCGGCTGGTCGAACACGGATGTGGCGCATCGACTCTCCAGGCCGAATGTTCCGACCGGGTTCAACAGCGACGTCGCTGGCGCGGCGCTTGGGGAAGGCCAGTGGGGCGCAGCGCGGGGGCTCTCGGACCATGCCTATATCACTGTCGGGACGGGGGTCGGCGTGGGCTTGGTCATGCATGGCGAGCCGACCAATGGCATGACCCATCCGGAACTTGGGCATGTCCGTACCACGAGGCTGCCGGGTGACGCCTGGCCTGGCATCTGCACGTTCCACGGCGACTGCGTAGAAGGGCCCGCCTCCGGCCCAGCGATCCAGGCGCGCACCGGCATCCGCGCGCCCGATCTGCCGCTCGACCATCCGGTGTGGGAAAGCGTCGCGCATACGCTGGCGCAATTGCTTCACACGCTGGTGCTGACCGGCATTCCGCGCCGCATCGTCATGGGTGGCGGCGTGATGACCGGCATGCCGCATCTGCTGCCGCTGATCCGCACGCGGCTGGTGGCCAGCCTTGGCGACTATGGTGCGACATCGTTGATCGAGCCGGTGGCGGAATATGTCGTGCCGGCGGCGCTCGGCAACAATGCCGGGCCGCTCGGGGCGGTGGTGCTGGGCCAGCGGGCATTGAGCGCCAGCTGAAGCACTACGACTTTCGCGTGATTTCTCCTCACCCGTTCATGTCGATCGAAGTCGAGACGCCGATCCCGGCGCCGGTGTCTCGACTTCGCTCGACACGAACGGTTTTATGCATGGCCCTACGCCTGGGGGCTGGACCCAACCCTTCGCTGGGGAGCTTAAAGCGGCAGCATCGCCTGTTCGCTCGGATCCGCCGCTTGATCCTCCTGGATCGCCGACAGTGTCAGCCCGAGCAGCCGCACGCCAGGTGAGACCGGGAGTAACGCCTCCAGCAGGATGACGCCCGCCGCCAGGAAGCCGGCACGGTCGGCGACCGGTAGCGCCGAAGATCGCGCCCGCGTGATCGTCCGGAAGTCGGCATAGCGCAGCTTGAGCGTCACGGTGCGCCCCTGCGCACCGCTGCGGTCGATCCGCACCCAAGCGGCATCCGCCACGCGCCCCAGCGCTTCGAGCAAGTCGGCGCGCTCGGTCAGGTCGCGGTCGAAGGTACGCTCCGCGCCGACCGATTTGGTCGGCCGATCCGGTCGCACCGGACGATGATCTACGCCGCGCGCGGCGCCGAACAGATATTCCGCACTGCTGCCGAAATGCTGCCGCAGCAACTCGATCGGTTGCGCGCGCAGATCGGCACCGCTCAGGATGCCGAGCCGCTCCATTCGGGCGGCGGTCACCGGGCCGACACCGTGGAAGCGGCGGACGGGCAAGGTGCCGACGAAGGCCGCGCCGCGTGCCGGCGGGATGACGCAGATGCCGTCCGGCTTGTTCTGGTCCGATGCCAGCTTCGCGATGAACTTGTTGTACGACACGCCGGCCGAGGCGGTCAGCCCCGTGTCCTTGCGGATGCGCGCCCGGATCTCCTCGGCGATCGCCTGTGCCGAACCCAGCCCGCGCACATCCTCGGTGACGTCGAGATAGGCTTCGTCGAGCGACAATGGTTCGATCAAGGCGGTATAATCGGCGAAGATCGCGCGGATCTGCTGGCTGACGCTGCGATATACGTCGAAGCGGGGGGGCACGAACAGCAAATCGGGACAGCGCCGCTGCGCGGTGACCGACGGCATCGCCGATTTCACGCCGAAGCTGCGCGCCTCGTAGCTCGCCGCCGCCACCACGCCGCGCGCCTGTGCGCTGCCGACCGCCACCGGCTTGCCGCGAAGTGACGGGTCGTCGCGCTGTTCCACGCTGGCGTAGAAGGCGTCCATGTCGATATGGATCACCTTGCGCTGCACAGGCGGGGAGGAAGGCGGCTCGCTAGACATGCCGAATGGGACATAAGCCTGCTGACCAGCCCGCACTAGGCCGGTGTCAGTGCGATTTTGGCGAAGACGGCGGTGTGGAAGTGCAGGAGTGCCACTTTCGACTTGATCGCGGTGGGCGGTGCCGCTAGGCGCTCCCACCTGCAATGTGTCGGGGCGTGGCGCAGTCTGGTAGCGCACTGGTCTCGGGGTCCAGGGGTCGTAGGTTCGAATCCTATCGCCCCGACCATTGCAGGGTTTCCACCCCGATGACTCGATAGCCCGTGCGTAACGGCGCCCGTGGGCGCCGTGGCCGATCAATAGCTCGATGGCGGTGGCGCGTCCGAGATGTGGCCCTCGACCGTCAGATCTTCCTTGGTCGCGCCGTAATAATTCGCCACACGGTCGGCATAGGCCTGGTCGAACACCGGCGCGTTGTTCGCCCAGCTGGGGCCACCCTCCAGCACGCGGCGGTCGATCGTCACGACATAGGCGTCAGCCGCTGGATCGAACGACATCAGGCTGAAGGGCAGGGGGTAATAGGCCTTGCCCATCCCTAGGAACCCGCCGATCGTCAGCACCGCATACATTGCTTGCCCATTACGCTTGTTGACCATGAAGGCATGGACGAAGCCGAGCTTGTCGCCATCGCGGCTCTTCACCGGCATCACGTCGGTCTTGTTCGACGAAATGAGCAATTGGGTAGGTTCTGCGCTGGCCATGATCATTTCCCTCGTGTCGCTATCGTAACAGACGAGCCGCAGCGCGGTTCCTAATCTTCCGCGATCAGGCTGGTGTGCTTGGTCTCGGGGAGCATCAGGAACGCGATCGTCGCCAGCCCCAGGAAGCCCGTCACGTACCAGTAGAAGCCCGCCTCGAACCCTGCCTGCTTGAACCACAAGGCGACATATTCCGCCGTGCCGCCGAACGCCGCATTGCCGATCGCATAGGGCAGGGCGACGCCCAATGCGCGGATATGGGCCGGGAACAGTTCGGCCTTCACCAAGGCGCTGATCGAGGTATAGGCGCTGAGCAGCATCAGCGGCAGCAGGATGATGGCGAACGCAGCCAGGGCGCTCTTCTCCACCGCCAGTGCGCTGAACACCGGCACCGAGACGCACATTCCGCCGATCCCGAACAGGAGCAGCATCGGCCGTCGCCCGAACCGGTCCGCCAGATGCCCGAACAGCGGCTGCGCCAGTATGTAGACGATTAGCGCCGCGGTCATCACCTGCGTCGCCGTCTGCACCGCGAAGCCGCTGGTGTTGACCAGGAACTTCTGCAGGTAAGTGGTATAGGCGTAGAAAGTGAGGCTGCCCCCGGCGCTGATCACCGCCACCAGCATGAATTCGCGCGGATGCGCCTTCCACAAGGCGGCCAGCCCCGATTTCGGGCGATCGGCCGCCATGTTCTGGAACGACTGCGTCTCTGCCAGGCGGCGGCGCAGCACATAGACGACCAGCGCCAGCAGCGCGCCGATCAGGAAGGCGATCCGCCACCCCCAGGCGGCCATGTCCTCCTTGCTCAACAACGCCTGCAGCGCGAGCGTGACGGCGAGCGCGGTCAATTGCCCGCCGATCAGCGTGACATATTGGAAGCTCGACCAGAAACCGCGATTCTCGCGCGTCGCCATTTCCGACAGGTACGTCGCGCTGGCGCCATATTCGCCCCCGACGGATAGGCCTTGCAGCATGCGCGCGAGCACCAGAATTGCCGGAGCGGCAATGCCGATCGAATGGTAGCCGGGCACGACAGCGATCATCATCGATCCCGCGAACATCAGGCCGACCGACAGCGCCAGCCCCGCCTTGCGGCCATGCGTATCGGCATAGCGGCCCATCACATAGGCACCGATCGGCCGCATCAGGAAGCCGACCGCGAACACCGCTGCCGTCCCCAACAGCTGCGCAGTCAGATCGCCCTTGGGGAAGAAGGTGGCGGCGAACACCAACGACAGCGACGAATAGGCATACCAGTCATACCATTCGACCAGGTTGCCGGCCGACCCGCCAACGATCGATTTCAGTCGCTTCACGTCCATCGCCGTGCGTCCCCCCCGGGCGCCTAGTTCGCCCAAGTGCGCGGCCAAGGGAAGGATTTTGTCGGCCATGGCCGGTTGAGCATGCGCGCCGCTTGCCGCATAGCGTGGTGATGCGTCTGTTTCCCGCCTTTGTCGTCTTGCTGCTGGCCGGCTGTAGTGCCGTACCCAAGCCCGCACCCCGGCCTGCGCCCCGCCCCATACCCGTTCAGACACAGGCGCCGCGACCAACGCCGCTGGCACAGGATTGGCGCGACTGGCCCTATACGCCGGGTGACTGGGTATATCGGCAAGATGCGCGGGGCTCGATCGCCTTGTTCGGGCTGCCGGGCGCAGATGCCGCCTTCACGATCCGCTGCGATACCGCAGCAAACGCGGTCTACCTCTCGCGCGCCGGATCGGCCACGGGCGCAACCGCGATGACGATCCGCACCTCGACCATGTTGCGCACGCTGCCCGCGCAGCCGACCGGCGGCACGCCTGCCTATATTGCGGCGGCAGTGCAGCCGCGCGACAGCCTGCTGGAGGCGATCGGCTTCAGTCGCGGGCGGTTCGTGGTGGAGCAGGCCGGGTATCCGACGCTGGTGATCCCGAGCTGGGCGGAAATCGAGCGCGTGACCGAGGATTGCCGCCGCTGAGCGGGGCCGCCGTGGTGCCGTCGGCAGCGATTTGGGCAGGCGAAAGAATCTGATCGAAAACGTTTTGAATTACAAGACTTGTATCGCGTGGTCGGATGACTCACATTCCGCTTCGTACCCAAGCAGGGTACGGTGTTTCAACAATGCGAAAGGAGGTGATCCGATGTCTCATGGTTCAGCAGTGGGTTCGGTTCGGTTCGTTCGGGGGACGCACGGCTAAGCGCATTGGGATGATGGCGGGGGGTATCTTCCCCCAGTCAACGCCGTCGTCCAGCCAGTGCTTGGCGGTTCGCATGGTCCTCCGGGCTGGAGCTTCCGGCCGCTGACCATGTCAGGAGGTTGCCGGGGTGTCGTGAGACCCCCGGCAGCCTCTTTTCATTTGTAGGAATTACTTAGAGCCGGGTGGGATGAGCCACATCCAATGTCACCCGATTGGTCGGCAGTCATAACGATCCAATTTCCATCGTCATCCTGAACTTGTTTCAGGATCCATGCGCGGTCAGTAACCACAAAGACGGTGTTACTTAGGCGAATGACCGCGCCTGGATGCTGAAACAAGTTCAGCATGACGGTACTTGCTTGGCGGGGATAAGGACCCAACAAGTCTGGGGTGACGACTTGGCTGGCCAGAAACTTACCGACTGCGGAGAAGCGCCTCCCTACTGCAACAGCTTGGGCGCTTCCTTGGCCAGCTTCGCGCGGATCTTCTCTGCGAACAGTGCGAGGAATGGTGGGAGGTCGATCGTCGCGTGGACGCGGTCTTCGAACACGTCGAGCTTGCTCGCGACGCGCTGTCCCATGCCTTCGATCGTAAAATAGAGCGTGTCGCCTTCCCAGCGGTGATCCTTGACCGTGCCGCCCGGCACAACCGCGGCGATCTTGTCCACGCCCTTGTCGAGCCGCGCACGGACGAGCTGGCGGCCGTGCTTGTGCGGGATATCCATGGAGATCGGCTGGGTCATGAAACGTCCTCAGGTGGCAAACAACATCGCATCATCGGCGAACGCCTTGAACTCCAATGCGTTGCCGGACGGATCGCGAAAGAACATCGTTGCCTGTTCACCCGGCTGGCCCTTGAAGCGGATATAAGGTGCGATGCCGAACGTGACGCCCGCCGCCGTGACACGATCTGCCAGCGCCTGCCAGTCCGGCATGGTCAGCACGACGCCGAAATGCGGCACCGGCACGGCGTGGCCATCGACGGCATTCTCCACCGCGACGGGCTTGGCCGAGGGATCGAGATGGGCAACGATCTGATGCCCGAACAGGTCGAAGTCGATCCAGCTGTCGGAGCTGCGGCCCTCGGCGCAGCCCATCGTGCTGCCATAAAACGCGCGCGCGGCGGCGAGGTCGTGGACGGGGAAGGCGAGGTGAAAGGGGCGTATCATGGCAGCATGATAGCCGCTAACACCCCCACGCGTCACCCCGGACTTGTTCCGGGGGCCAACGCACCGCATAGGCTGGCGCCTCACGTATTGGCGGCACGTTGGATGCCGGAACAAGTCCGGCATGACGGGTTGAGGTGAAGGTGATCCAGGAACGAACTCGCGTGGCAGCATCGCGCTACGCCTCCATTCTGTCGCTCGGCTTTGGTGCTCTCGCCGCCACCGGCTTCGCCCCGCTCGATTGGTGGCCGGTCGCGCTTGTCTCGCTCGCCGCCTGGATGTGGCTGGTGCATGACTCAGCGAGCCTGAAGCATGCCTTGTGGCGCGGCTGGCTGTTTGGGGTCGGCCACTTCGCCATCGGCAATGCGTGGATCCAACACGCCTTTACCTTCCAGGACAAGATGCCGCACGCGCTCGGCTACATTGCGGTCATCCTGGTCGCGCTGTATTTGGCGATCTATCCGGCACTGGCGGCCGGGCTGGCATGGCGGTTCGCCAGCCCACGGTCGGTGGGCGATCTCGCCTCTCCACCGGCACCAGGGTTCGCGTTGGTCTTTGCCGCGGCATGGATCGTCACCGAATGGCTCCGCGCCACCATGTTCAGCGGCTATGCCTGGAACCCGATCGGGGTCGTCTGGCTGCCGCTCGGCGGCGTTGCCAATATGGCGGCATGGATCGGGACCTATGCGCTGTCGGGCGTGACGATCCTGATTGCCGGCGCGCTCTTGCTGGCGGTGTTCAGGCGATGGCGGTTCGCGGTGGCCGTGCTTGGCGCGACCGCGCTGCTCGCGCTGTTCAATCATCATGCCGTCCCCGAGGCAGCGAGTGATCCTAGGGCGCCGCGCGTCCGCGTCGTCCAGCCGGACCTTGCGCAGGAGGAGCGGCCCGAGGATGATTATGCGGAGGAGAATTTACGCGCGCTGCTGGCGCTGAACGGCAAGCCCGGACCGGCACCGCGCCTCATCGTCTGGCCGGAAGGTGCGGTGCGCTACATGCTGGAGGATGGCTATCCGTCGGACGCGTATTGGCAGGCCAGCGCGGCGTTCACGCGACTACGGATCGCAGCTCGGCTCGGGCCGAACGATGTGGTGCTGACCGGCGGCACCGCATCGCAATTCGACCGCGCCGGCAACATGGTGTCGGCGTCGAACTCGATCTTCGGGCTCGATCGCAAGGCGCGGCTGATCGGCCGCTACGACAAGGCGCATCTGGTGCCGTACGGCGAATATCTGCCGGCGCGACCGTTACTGTCGCAACTCGGGCTCAGCCGACTCGTGCCCGGCGATATCGATTTCATCGACGGGGCCGGTCCTGGCGGCTTTGCGGTGCCGGGCTTCGGCCTGGTTGGCATGCAGATCTGCTATGAGATCATCTTCTCAGGCAATGTCGCCGATCGCGCGCACCGGCCTGCCTTCCTGTTCAATCCGTCGAACGACGCCTGGTTCGGCCCGTCCGGCCCGCCTCAGCATCTGGCGCAAGCACGGCTGCGCGCGATCGAGGAGGGATTGCCGGTCATCCGCGCCACGCCGACCGGTATCTCCGCGATCATCGGCCCCGATGGTGCGTTGCTGGCGACCATTCCGCTGAACGTCGCCGGCGCGATCGAACTGCCGCTGCCGCGCGCTTATGCGCCGACCCTGTTCGCACGCACGGGCAATATCATGGCGTTCGTCGTGGCGCTGGCGTTGCTGGCGTTGGCATTTGCGTTCCGTCTTCGCGCTCGTTAGGGCGCTATATAAGGAAAGCTTTATATCAGGCATGGCAACGGCCGAAGCTCTCCTCCAACCGTGAGGATCAAACATGCGTTCCAGTTTCCTATTTACGTCCGAGTCCGTGTCCGAAGGCCATCCCGATAAGGTCGCCGACCAGATCAGCGACTCGGTGGTCGACCTTTTCCTGTCCAAGGATCCAGAGGCGCGGATCGCGTGCGAGACGCTGACCACCACCAACCTGGTCGTGCTTGCCGGCGAAATCCGCTGCAAGGGCGTGTACGAGGACGGCAAATGGGCCGATGGCGCGCTCGAAGAGATCGAAGCGACCGTCCGCGCGACCGTGAAGCGCATTGGCTATGAGCAGGACCAGTTCCACTGGAACACGTTCGAGTTCATCAATCGCCTGCACGGCCAGTCCGCGCACATTGCGATGGGCGTCGATGAAAGCGGCAACAAGGACGAGGGCGCCGGCGACCAGGGCATCATGTTCGGCTATGCGACCGACGAGACGCCTGATTTGCTGCCTGCCACGCTGTATTACTCGCACCGCATTCTCGAGCGGATGGCGCGGGATCGCCACGACAAGGTCGTCCCCTTCCTCGAACCGGACGCCAAGAGCCAGGTAACGCTCGAATATCGGGACGAAAAGCCGGTCCGGGCGACGGCACTGGTCGTCTCGACGCAGCATGCGCCGGGCTATTTCTACCATGATGGCGAGGGCGATCCCGCGCTCTACAAGGAACTGCGCGACTATGTCGTCGGCGTTTTCAACGACGTGCTGCCGGATGGCTTCATCACCGATGATACGGCGATCTACGTCAACCCGACCGGTCGTTTCGAAATTGGCGGGCCGGACGGCGATGCCGGTGTTACCGGGCGCAAGATCATCGTCGACACTTATGGTGGTGCCGCGCCGCATGGCGGCGGCGCCTTCTCCGGCAAGGATCCGACGAAGGTCGATCGCTCGGCCGCCTATGTCGCGCGGTATCTGGCCAAGAACGTCGTTGCCGCAGGGCTCGCGCGCCGCTGCACGATCCAGCTGAGCTATGCGATCGGCATCGCCGAGCCGCTGTCGGTCTATGTCGACACGCACGGCACGGGCAGCGTTTCCGAAGCGAGGCTCGAAGAGGTCCTCCCGACACTCGTCCGGCTGACCCCGAAAGGCATCCGCGAGCATCTGAAGCTCAACGCGCCGATCTACCAGCAGACCGCGTCCTACGGTCACTTTGGCCGCAAGGCGGAAGGGGACAGCTTTACGTGGGAGAAGACGGATCTGGTCGATGCACTGAAGGCGGCAGTCGCCTGATCGCGCTGGCAAGCGCCGCTTCGCCGCGACTGAGCGCGGCGCTTGCCACCACTTCGCCGACATAGCCGACCACGGCGCCCGCGAGTGTGTCGAGCAGGTAATGCTTGCCGCTGGGCAATTGCGCCGCGGCAACCGCGCCGGCGGCGGCGTTGAGCGGTAACGCCATGCCCGGCGCATCGTGCGCCACCGCGCGGGCGATCGCTACCGCACCGGCGGTATGCCCGGACGGGAACGAGTTTTGATCGTGCTCGTGACTGTCGCCCTTTTCGAACCGCTCTTCGCCGGTATCCAGCGCCTTGGCGGGACGCGTGCGATCGACCGACCGCTTGATGACGGTTTTCAACCCCGTGGCGATCAAATGACTGGCAAGCATCCGCATGCCGCTGCGCACCACTACCGGCTGGCGGAGCACGGCGCCGGTCAATATCGTCACCACGCTCAGCACGATGAGCGGTGGTTGGTCGGCCACCTCGCTCGTCGCCTGGACACCCTTGACCAGCGGACTGTCGCGGTGCGCGGCCGCGCGGCGGCTAAGGTCGCGATCGGCCTTCACTGCCTTCTTGGCAGCCTGTTTGGTTTTGCTCATGACGCATCAACCATCGCGCGGCCCGATGGCTCCACTGGCTGGACGTAGCCCAAGGGAGCGCTAGAGAAGCCGCGATGAACGATCCGATCACTATCCGCAGGTTGTATGGCCGCCGCCAGGGGCACAAGCTCCGCCTGGGCCAGGCCGAACTCGTCGAGGAATTGCTGCCCCGCATCAGCGTGGCCGATACGGGGCCGCTCGACGCGCACACCCTGTTCGGCGCCGATCTGCCGCTGCAGCTGGAGATCGGCTTTGGCGCGGGCGAACATCTGGCCGGCCAGGCGACGGCGCATCCGGGCACCGGGTTTATCGGCTGCGAGCCGTTTCTCAACGGCGTGGTGGGTGCGCTGAGCCATGTGCGGGACGGGGAGCTCGGCAATGTCCGGCTGTACATGGGGGATGCGCTGGATGTGGTCGAGCGGTTGCCGGATGCGAGCCTGGAGCGCGTCTACCTCCTCCATCCGGATCCGTGGCGCAAGGCGCGGCATGCCAAGCGGCGGATGGTCAATCATGGTCCGCTCGACCTGATCGCCGCCAAGCTGAAGCCGGGTGCCGAGTTTCGATTGGGGACCGACGATCCGACCTATTGCCGCTGGGCGATGATGGTGATGAACCAGCGGCGCGACTTCGTGTGGCAGGCGAAACATCCGAGTGACTTCCTGACCCGTCCTGACGACTGGCCGGAGACCCGTTACGAACGCAAGGCGCGGCGGCAGGGGCACGAGGTGTGGTATTTCAGGTATCTGCGGGTGTGACCTCCGCGGCAGAGGCAGGTGCCTGGCCGCTGCGTTCCCACACCTGCCGTAGTGCGCGGCCGAGCATGGCGGGCAGGCCGGGGCGCAGCAGCAGCCAGTCGCGGATCGCGGGGCCTTTGGCGGCGCCGATGACCCGCTTGTATCCGCTGTCGCCTGCACCCCAGTCCACCGTGCGCATGCCATCGTCCAGTGCTCGCACGAGGTTGCGGTAGTAGAGCAATTTGCCCGGTGAATGCTTGGCGAAGGCGGGATCGTAGCTGTTGGCGATGGCGTATTTGAGCACGCCGGCATTGATGTCGAAGGAAAAGGCGGCAGGCGTTCCTTCGACCCGCAGCAGTGCTGCCCACATCATCCCAGCGAGCACGGGATCGATTGCCGCGGCGCGCCAAAAGGCGCCGTGGCCGCTCTGGGTGAACTTGGCGTCCGAGCCATCGGTGCGCGCCGCGATCCAGCTATTTTCCTCGACCGTGGCGAGCGCGTCGAAACCGCCTGCTTCCCAGTCGGGCCTTGACAGGAACTGCCAGTCGAGGCTGCCATGTTCGCCGAGATGCTTTTCGTGGAAGCGGTTCTTGCGCAGCGTGGAGTTGCGGGGCCAAGTGCCCTCCTCCTGCGCCGCTGCCATGTCGAGCAGGTAGCTGTCGGCCACGAAACGGCCGAGCACGGCCCAACCGCCGGCGCGCGCCGCCTGCAGCAGCGGCGTTAGCGAGGTGTCGCCGTCATAGACCGGGCCGATGCGCAGCGCGTTCACCTCACCTGCCAGCGCCGACAACAGCGCCGCAAAGGCCGGCGCATCAGCGGCCTGGCTCGCCGGGAAGCTGCGGAACGGCCAGTAGCAGCCGGGCACCGCCGCCAGCCGCGCCGGTCCGGGGCCGAAGCGCACCATGGGCAGCGCGATGACCGGATCGCTGTCGTGCTCCACGACGATGGTGCGTGCCCGCCCGCCATAGGCCGAGAGCGCGGCGGCATACCATTGGAAGCGCAGGAAGCGATGGCTGTCGGGGCCGTGTTCGGCGACCGCGTCGATCGAGCCGGACAGGCCATCCAGCGCGACCGCCCGCGTCACCGGATGACGGGCCGGCGGCAGGCGCTCGAAATCGGACAGCAGCATCGGCTTGGTCATAGCCGCGGCTATAGCGAGGAGGCGTTACCAACCGGTTCGCGCTTGACCATGAAGCGCTGCGCCCGCCACAAGGCTGACCATGTTCTCCTATGCTGCCGTCACCACGATCGCCCAGACGATCCAGCTGTCGCTGAGCCCGGTCTTCATGCTCGCCGGAATTGGGGCGTTGCTGAACGTCCTTGCCGGGCGGCTGTCGCGCGTGGTGGACCGCGCGCGGGCGGTGGAGGCACTGCATCCGCGCTCGTCCGGCCCCGAACATGTCCGTCATGTCTGGGAGCTGCGACTGCTCGACCGCCGCATGTCGGTGATCAACGCCTCGCTGGTGCTGGGCGTCTCCAGCGCGGTGATGACGTGCCTGCTGGTCGCGTTGCTGTTCGTCTCGGAACTCATCAAGCTGCACATCGGCACGATCGTCGCTTTGTCCTTCATCCTCGCCATGGCGCTGCTGATCGCCTCGTTGATCTCCTTCCTGGTCGAAGTCCGCATGTCGCTGATCGCGATCCACATCCGCCCCGAATTGCTCGAGAAGGGCGCGGATTAGCGGGCGCCGTCCAGCCCCGGCCCGGCATCCGCTACCGGCAGATAGCGCGGGGCCACCCGCGCGCGGCTCGCCTGTTCGTAGACATAGCCAGCGTCGAGCACGGCCTGGTCGCCGCCCGCGGTGGCAATGAACGACAGGCCGACCGGCAACCCTTTGACCAGCCCCATCGGCACGGTGAGGTGCGGGTAGCCGGCGACCGCGGGCAATTCGCTCGCGCTCGGCCCCTCGGCATGATCGCCGCTGACGCTGTCACTGAGCCACGGCAGCCCGTAGGTGGGCGAAACGAGGATCGTCGCCCTGGCCGTCTTGAGCATGGCATCCACGCCCTCGGCACCCGCCAGCCGCAACGACTTGGCGCGCACGCCGAGATACTCCGCATCGGATAGGCCCTTGGTCTTGGCCGCCTGTTCGAACAGCTCCTGCCCGAAGAACGGCATCTCGGTCGCCTTGTTGGCGGTGTTGAAGGCGATCACTTGGTCGAGCGTGCGCGTCTTCACGGCCGCCGGCGTGGTTGCGAGATAGGCGTCGAGATCGGCTTTCAGCTCCGTCTTGAGCACGTCGAGCTCGGTCTCGCCGAGACCGTCCAGCTTGGGCTGATCGGCATCGACCAGCACCGCGCCGGCGCGCTTGAGCACCAGAAGTTGCGCCTCGTAACGCTCCTTCAGCGCGTCCGGCATTGGCGGCCGCAAAACCGCCAGCCGCATCCCGCGAAGCGACGCACGGGTCAGGCGGCGATGGTAATCCGCCGCCGCACCGGTGCCGGACGCCATGTTCGACAGCATGATCGCTGCATCCATGACGCTGCGCGCCATCGGCCCCGGCGTGTCCTGGCTGTGGCTGATCGGCACGACATGCTGGCCGCTGATCAGGCCGAGCGTGGGCTTCAGCCCGACCAACCCGTTCATCGCGGCCGGGCAGACCACCGATCCATCAGTCTCGGTGCCGACGGCCGCCGCGGCGAAGCTGGCGGCGATCGCCGCGCCGGAGCCGCTCGACGAACCGCAAGCCGTGCGATCGAGCGCATAGGGGTTGCGCACGAGGCCGCCGACGGCGCTCCACCCGCTCATCGAGGCGGTGGAGCGGATATTGGCCCATTCGCTGAGGTTGGTCTTGCCGAGGATGACGGCGCCGGCGCCCCGCAGCTTCGCCACCACCGGCGCGTCGCGGTGCGTGACATTGTCTTTCAGCGCCAGGCTGCCGGCGGTGGTCGCCATCGGATCCAGCGTCTCGATATTGTCCTTGATCAGCACGGGCACGCCATCCAGTGGCCCCAACGTCTTGCCGGTCCGGCGTCGCGCATCGCTGGCACGCGCCTGTGCCAGCGCATCGGGGTTGGTGGCGATGATCGCGCGGAGGGTAGGGCCGGTGCGATCCATCGCCGCGACTCGCGCGAGATAGGCAGCAGTGATCGCAGCACTGCTCGTGCCGCTGGCCATCGCCGCCTGCAGATCGCCGATCGAGCGTTCCTCGACCATGGGTGTTTGCTGCGCGCCGACGGGGCCGGCAAGGGTGGCGAGGGCGGCAAAGTTGAGGAAGTTTCTCTGAAATCGCTTCATGTTTCGCCTTTCACCCTCGTTTGCAGGGTGGAGCGAGGCTGGCGTGGGCGCGAATGTTGAGAACGTTGAGCGATGCGCCGGGGCGTTCGGGACCTTCGCGATTGAACGCGGCGGTGGTGAGGATTGGGCTGGGGCGCTCATGCTCGGAGACTGGCATGGGATGGCTGTTGTAGGACAGCGAAATTGTGTCGGGCGATGTCGTTGATGGGAGGCGGGTACTTGCTGGGCCGGCTGATCCAGGCGGAACGGTTCTATTGCGGCAGCAGGGGGTACAGCACCCAAACGTCACCCCGGACTTGTTCCGGGGTCCACTGTGCCGCACGCTCAGTGCTCACATCATCATTCATATCGAAAGCCGCTTGGTGGAGCCCGGAACAAGTCGTTGATTGTACCGCTTGGACATGTCCCACCCGTCATCCCCGCGCAGGCGGGGATCCATACTGGCTTGCTTCGCGCCTAGAGCCCGGACGCCCGAGCTTATGGATCCCCGCCTGCGCGGGGATGACGAATCGTGCTTGAACGAGATCGTCGCCGAATAAGCCGGGCGTGATGGCGTGGGTTGATGCAAGTACGCCGAACGAAATAGCTCCGGGATGTGGCCGCGACGGCGCGCTACTGCGCCGCCCGCACCCGCCAGATCGTGTTGCCCACGTCGTCCGCGACCAGCAGCGCGCCGGTCTTGTCGGTGATCACCGCAACCGGGCGGCCCTGTGCGGCGCCGTCCTGGTCGAGGAAGCCGGCCAGCACGTCGATCGGCTTCACGTTCTTGGCCGGATAGCCATTGTCCGCGAACGGCACGTAGACCACCTTGTAGCCCGAAACCGGCGAGCGGTTCCACGAGCCGTGTTCGCCGACGAACGCGCCGTTGGCGAACCGCGCGCCGAGCTTGGCGTCCGCTGCAAAGCTCAGGCCCAAGGCCGCGACGTGCGGCCCGAGCGCGTAATCGGGCCGCTTGGAATATTCCTGCAGCGCCGGGTTGGGCGGATCGACGCGCGTGTCGGGATAGCCGCCCCAGTAGAACCATGGCCAGCCGAAGTGATCGCCCATCTCGACCTGCGTCAGGTAATCGGGCGCGAGATCGGAACCGAGCATGTCGCGTTCGTTGACGACCGTCCACAGCCGGCGGGTGTGCGGTTCGATCGCCATGCCGTTGGGGTTGCGCAGGCCCGCGGCATAGACGCGGTAGGTTTTCGCCTCAGGATAGACCTGCAGGATGTTGGCGCGGTATTTCTCGCGCTCGATGCCGTTCTCAGCGATATTGCTCGACGATCCGACGGTGACGTACAGCGTCTTGCCGTCCGGATTGGCGATCACGTTGCGCGCCCAGTGGTTGCCGCCGCCCTGCAGCTTGACCACCGTCTCCGGCTTGGCGGTGATCGTCGTGTCGCCGGCCTTGTAGCGCACCCTGACCAGGGCGTCGGTGTTGCCGATATAGAGCCAGTCGCCCATCAGCGTCATGCCGAACGGCGAGTTCAACCCGGTCATGAAGGTGGATTTCTGTTCCGCCACGCCGTCGCCATTCGCATCGCGCAGCAACGTGATGCGGTTGGCCGATGGCACGCCGGCACCCGCTCTCCCCATCAACACGCCCATCACCCAGCCGGTGATGCCACCGCCCTTGCGCGGCGGGCTGTTCGATTCGGCGACCAGCACGTCCCCATTGGGCAGGCGATAGAGCCAGCGCGGGTGATCGAGCCCGGCCGCGAACGCGGCGACCGACAGGCCGGCGGCGGGGGTGGGCTTGGCGCCCTGCGGCCAGCCGATCGCCTTGGCGACGGCGACCGTGGGGATCATCTGCGTGCGCGGTTCGGAGATGGTGGGGCGGGCGCCGCTGACCGCGGCAAGATCGAGCTTCGCGACGTCAGGGCGGCTGAGCCAGTAGAAGATGCCGCCAGCGACCAGGACGATCAGCAGCAGGACGATCAGGATGTGTTTGCGCATGAGGGCAAGGATAGTCGGGGCAGGGTGCGTGGGCAATGCCCCTCACCGTTACCTCAGCACAAGCCGGGGCGACGGAGAAGAGAGCGATCTTATGCTACGGCGAGTTCGCCCTCGACATGCCCGGAGGCGACATCGAAGCGACCGCGCGGACCCATGTCGCGGCGCGATTGGTGCGGCCGAGCAGGGTGCGGAGCGGCGCTGGCTCCTTGCTCGGATCGCTTATCGGCTGCCTTCGGTAGTGGCGTCCGTATCCTCACTCCTCGTCTACGTCTTTTCTCAATCCCGCCGAGCGCGATCGTTGCGGCACCTTGCTGGACCCCGCAGGCCGATCCGGCAATGACGTACGCATGCTTAAACTGATCTTACAGTGAGCGCGTCGATCAGCGATCAGCTTTGCATTTCTTCCGGCTCGGGGCGGGGCGGGTGGAGGCGCAATTTCGTGACGCGGCGCGTGTCGGCGTCGAGCACTTCGAGCCGCCAGCCACTGGGATGATCGAGGCATTCGCCTTTCTGCGGCACGTGCCCGGCAAGCAACGCGGCCAGACCGCCGAGCGTGTCGATATCTTCCTCGACTTCCGCCAGGCGGGGATCGATCGTCTCGCCGACATCTTCCAGCTCGACGCGCGCATCCGCATCCCAGGCGCCGCCATCCAGCGGCACGAGCAAGGCCTCGGGCGCTTCGTCATGCTCGTCCTCGATGTCGCCGACGATTTCCTCGATCAGATCCTCGATCGTCACCAGGCCTTCGGTGCCGAAATATTCGTCGAGCACCACCGCCAGATGCACGCGGCTGGCGCGCATGTCGGCCAGCAGATCGAGCACGCCGCGCGACATCGGCACGAACAAGGGCTGGCGGATCAGGCCTTCCAGCGTTGCGGGATAGTCGGCGCCGGTGGCGAGGATCGCGAACACGTCCTTGATATGGACCATGCCGATGATCGTATCGAGCTTCTCGCGATAGACCGGCAGGCGGCTATGGCCGGCCTCGGCGAAGATCTTGACCAGGTCGGCAAAGCGCGTCTGCTCTTCGATCGCGACGATATCCGCGCGCGGTACGCCGACATCGCCGGCGTCGCGCTCGCCGAAGTGCAGCAGGTTGCGCACCATCGTGCGTTCGAGCGGGGAGAGATCGCCCTTGGCGTCGGGCGCGGGATCATCCTCATGCGCATCGATCGCTTCCTCCAACTGGTGGCGCAGCGAATCGTCGCCCTGCTCGCCGAAGATCATGGCGCGCAGCGAGCGCCATATCGATCCCTCGTTATTGGTACCGGCGTCTCCGGCGTCGATCGTACTTTGGCCCTCGGGCATAGGAGCAGTTCAGTCCTCTTGTATAAAATAGGGGTCGGCAAGGCCGAGCGACTTCAGCGCATCGATCTCGATCGCCTCCATCGCTTCGCCCTCGTCGTCGTCCAGGTGATCATAGCCTAGCAGGTGGAGCGTGCCGTGCACGATCAAATGCGTTGCGTGATCCTCGACACTGATGCCTTTTTCCGCGGCCTCTGCCGCGCATACGCCGTGGGCGAGCACGATGTCGCCGAGCAGCACCTCGCCATCGTCCGAATTCTGCCCAACCGTGTCGAGCAGATCGGCCTGCACCATCGGGAAGCTGAGCACGTTGGTCGGCTTGTCCTTGTGGCGATATTGCGCGTTGAGCGTCTGGACCTCGGCGTCGGTGGTGAGCCGGACGGAGATCTCGACGGCGGCCGCGCCGGTGGCGAGTTCGCCGTGGGGGGTGCGCTCGACTGCGGCTTTGGCGGCACGTAACGCGAGTGCGTCCCAGTAAACAGTTTCGTCCCAAGGGAATTCGACAGACAGGGCGGTTTCAAGCATCAGGCGAGATCGGTCTGGGCAAAGTCGTTGCCTTTATAGAGTAGGTCGGCGTCGCTGGTTTTAGCGCTGGCATAGGCAAAACAATCGCCCATATTGAGGCCGGCAGGATCACGCCCCTTTCCATATCGTTTGTAGGCAGAAATCGCTTCCTGCGTCTCCAAAAACGATATTGGATTTATTCTGATCACGCGAGCGTCAATGAAATTTCTCACAACGTCGCTGGCTACGTCAGGAGCATAATTGTGCGAGCGGCTGAGTGCGACCACCGTTTCCCAATAAGCTATTGCCGACGTCATCTTTTCCTCGTGGGCATCGAGCCGCTCAGAGAGCGTTACGGCGTCTTCTTCGCCTGCGATCATCGAGACCATAGCCGACGCATCAAGAAAGATGCTCATAAGTCATCGGACAAGGCGTCAAAAAACGCTTTATCCGCCTTAAGTCCCGTCGGCGCGGGTAAGGGATGCTCACGCCAAAACTTTTTCAACCACGCTGGCGCTTCAGGATGGCGATCCGCACGATCGAGGTTTGCTTCAATTGCTTGTAGCGCTTGTTTCACAGCAGCAGTTTTACTGGTGCCCAAGCGCAGCGCCAAACGCGTGGCAAGCTCGGTGGTAGCTGTGTCTTTGATATATAGCGATGCCATTTCAACCTCGGTATATCCTTTGTCTAGAAATAATCTATACAACTAGTCCGCGATTTTCAAGCATCCACGCCCTCATATGCTTCGACGATCCGGCCGACGATCGGGTGACGTACGACGTCGCCCGAGCCGAAACGGCACATCGACATGCCCTCGACACCCTCCAATCGCACCACCGCATCGTTCAGGCCGGACGCATTCATGCCGCCGGGGAGATCGGTCTGCTTGGGATCGCCGCACACGACCATGCGGCTATTCTCGCCGAAGCGGGTCAGGAACATCTTCATCTGGCTCGGCGTGGTGTTCTGCGCTTCGTCGAGGATGATGAACGCATCGGCGAGCGTGCGGCCGCGCATGAAGGCGATCGGGGCGATCTCGATCTCGCCACTGGCGATGCGCCGCTCGACCTGCTCGGCGGGCAGGCAGTCGTTGAGCGCATCGTAGAGCGGACGCAGATAGGGATCGACCTTGTCCTTCATGTCGCCGGGCAGGAAGCCCAGTTTCTCGCCGGCCTCGACCGCAGGGCGCGACAGGATCAGGCGCTGCACGCTGCCGGTGATCAGCTGCGCCACGGCTTGCGCGACGGCGATATAGGTCTTGCCGGTACCTGCTGGCCCAAGCGCGAAGATGATGTCGTTATTGACCAGCTCGCGCATGTAATGCGCCTGCGCCAGCGTGCGCGGCACGATCGTCTTCTTGCGCGTGCGGATCATGATCTGTGGCGCACCGCTATCGGCGGAGATGATCCCGGCCAGTGTCGGTTCGGTCGACATCGCGATCACTGCGTCGACCATACCCTGATCGATCCGCTCGCCCCGCGAAATGCGATTGTACAGGCCCTGTAGCACGTCGCGGGCCTCGGCCACCGCCTCGGCGCGACCCTCCAGGCCGATGCGGTTGCCACGCGCGGTGATGTAGACGCCGAGCCGGCTTTCAAGTTGCAGAAGGTTCTGGTCGAATTCGCCAAACAGTTGCGACATGAGCTGCGGCCGGTCGAAGACGAGTTCGGCGCGGCTACGCTCGCCGGACTGGGCGGGAACGGGCTTTCTGCTCATGCAATTCCTTCGTGTCGGGGGCTGGCATGGAATGTGGGGAGGCGGCCCGCCGTCGCAAGGAAGGTGGGCAAAGTTACATCGCGGCTATGCCGGAGCCGCTTCGCCGACGGGCGGGCGCAGCGGTTGCCACCGCGAGACGTGCTGGAGAGACGAGTCGGCTGCATCCACGGCAAGTCTGGCAGAGCGGGGGCACGGAGGACAGCGGGAAATCGCGCGTCAGGCGGCGATCTTGATTCGCTCCACGCCCGACAGCGAATTGGGATCGCCGCGGACGATATCGACCTCGACCAGCGCGCCGATCGGCGCATCCGTCAGCAGATGGACCGATTGCAGCCAGGGCGATTTGCCGAGCATCTGCCCGGGCAGCTTGCCCTTGCGTTCGATAAGCACCTGGCAGCTGCGCCCGAACGTGTTCGCGTTGAACGCCGCCTGGTCGCGGTTGAGCGCCGCCTGCAATTGCTGCAGCCGTTCGTCCATCACATGCGGCTCGACCTGATCGGCCATGCCGGCCGCCGGCGTGCCGGGGCGCGGGCTGTACTTGAAGCTGAACGCCTGGGCGTAGCCGACCGCGTCGATGAGGCTCAGCGTCTCGGCGAAATCCGCATCGGTCTCGCCGGGGAAGCCGACGATGAAATCGCCCGACAGCGCGATATCCGGGCGGGCGGCGACGACGCGTTCCAGGAGGCGGAGATAGGAATCGCGGCTGTGGCTGCGGTTCATGGCCTTCAGGATACGATCGCTGCCGGATTGCACGGGGAGGTGCAGGAACGGCATTAGTTTTCCGACATCGCGGTGCGCATCGATCAGGCCCTGCGCCATGTCGTTGGGGTGGCTGGTGGTATAGCGGATGCGGGCCAGCCCCTCGATCTTGTCCAGTTCGGCGATCAGGTGATGCAGGCCGCGGGCGCCGTCTTCCCAGGCATTGACGTTTTGCCCGAGCAGCGTGAGTTCGCGCGCGCCGGCATCGACCAAGGCCTTGGCCTCGTCGACGATCTGGCCCCGGGGGCGGCTGACTTCGGCGCCGCGCGTGTAGGGCACGACGCAATAGGTGCAGAATTTGTCGCAGCCTTCCTGCACGGTAAGGAAGGCCGAAGGCCCGACGCGGCGACGGCCGGGCAAGTGGGCAAACTTGGTTTCGACCGGCATGTCGGTGTCGAGCGCGCTTTCGCCGCGCGCGGCCTTCGCCACCAGATCGGGCAGATTGTGATAGGCCTGCGGGCCGACGACGACATCTACCCCGGCGCGTCGCACGATCTCCGCACCTTCGGCCTGCGCGACGCAGCCGGCGATGGCGATCATCGGTGCACGTCCGAGCTTGCCGGCGTCCTTGCGGATGCGGCCGATGTCCGAATAGACCTTCTCGGTCGCCTTTTCGCGGATGTGGCAGGTGTTGAGCACGACGAGATCGGCGCTGGCGGGGTCGGCTGCGGTCAGCCCCTGCGCGGTCATCAATTCCGCCATGCGATCGCCGTCATAGGCGTTCATCTGGCAGCCGAAGGATTTGACGGCGAAGGTCTTGGGGGCGGGTTTCATGATCGAGGCGCTATAGCAGCGCCAGCGGCAATCGTCATCCCGGTGCAGGGTTGGACCTTATACATAGCCGTTCTCCTGCGCACGCAGGAGCCCAGAGCCGCAGGCGGTATCGTCTTTGATCCTGGGCTCCTGCGTTCGCAGCAGAACATCAAATGTCAGCACGCGACTTCTTGGACCTCGCTCAGGAAGGGGGCAGAGCCGCGTTTTCCGGCACGAACTTCACGGCTTCCACCGTAAATCCAAACGGCCGCAAGGGTTTGCCGAGCGTCGCGATCAGCGCTTCCTCGATCCGCCGCCGGCTCTCGGCGCCGATCGCCTTGCGGCCGGGGAAGTCGGCGGGCAGGAACGGATCGAGGAAATGCACGCGCAGCGGAAAGCTGCCCTTGCGGGCCAGCAGGCGCTTGGCATTGTTCACGCCGGATTCCTCGCCGATCCAGCCGATCTCTTCGGCGACCGCGCCGTAATCCAGCAGCACGGGTTGCACGAGCACGCCGGACGGCGGCGGCTCCAGCACGCGCAGCATCGATGTCTTGAACGGCAGCAATGATTGCCCGTCCGTAGTCGTGCCTTCGGGAAACACCGTCACCGACCAGTTTTCGGCGAGTGCATCGCGCAGTTCGTTGATCTGTTCGGCGACGCCCAGCCGGTTCTCGCGCTTGACGAACACCGTGCGGTTCAGCGTCGAGAGCCAGCCGACCACCGGCGCGGCGCGGATCTCCTCCTTGGCGACGAACGCGGTGCCGCTTTGCCCGGCGCTGGCCAGGATATCGATCCAGCTCAGGTGGTTGGAAATGAAGAACACGTCGCGCCTGAGCGGCACGCCGACCCGGCTGACGCGCGCGCCGGCCAGCCGCGCGGCCCAGCCGAGAAAGATCCTGGGCCAGGGGGAGGACAGCCGCAGCAAGCGCCAGAGATAGTGCAGTGGGACGGTGAGCAACAGCGACAGGATCAGCCCGGCAGCGCGGATCGTGATGCGCAGGCGACCGCGCGCGTCGATCGGGGGCGGGGTGCCGGCGGCGATCTGCGCGCGCTGTTCGGGGGTCAGCATCGTGCGACAGCCGGACGGATCAGACCTTGCGCTCGAGCGCCACGCCGTACAATTCCATGCGGTGATCGACCAGGCGGAAGCCCAGCCGTTCGGCGATCGCCTTCTGCATCTGTTCGAGTTCGGGATCGACGAATTCGATCACCTTGCCGCTTTCCACGTCGATCAGATGGTCGTGATGCGCCTCGGGTGCCGGTTCGTACCGCGCGCGGCCGTCGCCGAAATCGTGGCGGTCGAGGATCCCTGCTTCCTCGAACAGCCGGACCGTGCGGTACACGGTGGCGATCGAGATGCCGGGATCGACGGCGGACGCGCGGGCATAGACCTTCTCCACGTCGGGATGGTCTTCGGCCTCGGAAAGCACGCGGGCGATCACGCGGCGTTGCTCGGTGATGCGCAAGCCCTTTTCGTTACAAAGGGCTTCGAGGTCGATCTTGCGGGGCATGACCGCTATGTAGGCGCTCGCTCTTTATTGATAAAGGAGAGAGTTGTTCGCAATAAGCAATAGCGGCGGTGGTGCCTACCTCACTCAACCGTCACCCCGGACTTGTTCCGGGGCCACTGTACCGCACGCTCGGCCATCAGGTCAGGCAGCGCCTGCAAAGCCGCTTGGTGGACCCCGGAACAAGTCCGGGGTGACGGCAAGGAGGATCGAGTGCCAACGGGACAGATGAGGCGCCAGATCGGCACTCACGTATTCAAGATGCACCCAGCGCTCGTCAGGACAGCGCCAGGCGATAGGTGAACGCGTCCGACACCTGCCCGGCGGTGCCGCGGTAATAATCGCGGCGCTGGCCGACCTTGGCGAACCCGGCCTGCTGGTACAATTTCACCGCTTCGTTGCCGTCGCGGACCTCGAGATGCACCGCCGCAGCGGCCTTGTCGCGGGCATCGGCGATCACCGCGCGCAGCAGCGCCGCGCCGACGCCTTGCCGGCGATGGGACGGCGCGGTTGCCAGCAGCAGCAATTCGGCCTCGTCGACGACGATCCGCGACAGCGCGAAGCCCGCAGGCTCGTTGTCGACGCTCGCAACGGTGAGCCATACGCCGGGCAGCGCCATGATCCCCAGGCATTGGCCGCGCGTCCACGCCTCGCCGAAGCGGGGATCGAAGGCGTCGGCCATCAGCGCCTCGACCACCGCCAGATCGGCCGTCCCGCCGGTGTTGAGCTCGATCACGGTCTGGCGCCGGCTCATGCCGGTACCTTCCGTTCGCCGGGGATCTTCGCGTCGGGCGCGCGGCCGTAGATCGGGCGGGCGGGGAGTTCGGCCAAGTCGGGTGGCAGCAGGATCGCCGCCGCGGCATCGGGCAGCAGCTCGGTCAACGTGCCTGCGGAATCGAGCGGCGCCAACCGATGCACGCCGTTGCCGTAGGCGGGCAGGCCGGCGATAAAGGCGAGCGCCGGGGCGGGTTGCAAGGACGCGAAGGCACAGGTCGCGCGCAGCGGTGCGGCATCGAAGGACTGCACGAAGACCTCGCCATGCCCGCCTTCGAGCACGATCGCGACGCGTGGCGCGGGATCGTCGCGCAATGCCGCGGCGGCCAGGATCGCCAGTGAGGAGAAGCCGTACACTTCCGCCCCCCAGCCGAATGCCAGCCCGCGCGCCGCGGCGATGCCGACGCGCACGCCGGTGAAGCTGCCCGGCCCGCAATCGACCAGGATCCGCCCGGCGCGCCCGCCGTCCGGCAGCTCCGCGATCATCGGCACCAGCCGCTCGGCATGGCCGCGACCCACGACGTCATGCGCCGCGGCGATGACGGCGCCATGCTCCAGCAGCGCGACCGAACAGGCGGCGGTCGACGTCTCGATGACTAGGGTGCGTAAGGACGGCAAGATCTGAGGAGGCTGCCGGTCAAGCGATCGTGTTGAACTTCGCGAACGCCGGACGGGGCAGGCGGTCGTGGACCGATGCCGGATCGCCATGGCCGAGCGTCGAGATGAAGTTGCTGCGTACCGACGGCGTATCGGAGAAGAACGCCGCATCGACCTTGCCATTGTCGAAGCCGGACATCGGCCCGGTATCAAGCCCCAGCGCGCGGGCGGCGATGATCAGATAGGCACCCTGCAGCGTGGAGTTGCGCATCGCGGAGACAGCGCGCAGTTCGGCATTACCATCGAACCATGCCTTGGCATCGGTATGCGGGAACAGTTCGGGCAGATATTCGTGGAAGTTGGTGTCCATGCCGACGATCACCGTGACGGGCGCCTTCAGGATCTTGGGCGCGTTCGTGGCACTGGTGCAGTCGGCCAGCTTCTGCTTGGCTTCGTCGCTGACGCACCAGATGAGTCGCGCCGGCAATTGGTTGGCCGATGTCGGCCCCCACTTCATCAATTCCCAGATCGCTTCCAGCTCAGCCTGCTCGACCGGCTGGTCGGTATAGCCGTTATACGAGCGCGCGGTGCGGAAGATCGTATCGAGCGCCGCGTCGGACAGCTTCTCGGTCATGGCAGAACCTCGTGCGTAGTGGAGATCAGACGGCGCGGACTTCGGTCACTTCCGGCACGTAATATTTCAGCAACTGCTCGATACCGTTCTTGAGCGTCGCGGTCGAGGAGGGACAGCCGGCGCAGGCGCCCTGCATGCGCAGGAACACCTTGCCCTGGTCGAAGCCGCGATAGATGATGTCGCCGCCGTCATTGGCCACTGCGGGGCGCACGCGCGTATCGATCAACTCCTTGATCTGCGCGACGATGTCGGCATCCTCGGGGTTCTCGGCAAAGGCGCTGTCATCGGCCGGTACGCTGAAGCCGCCGGCGTTCCCGGGCTTGAACAGCGGCATGTTGGCGCTGAAATGATCGAGCAGCAACGCAAGCACGTCGCCCTTGAGGAACGACCAGTCGACGCCCGGTGCGGCGGTGACCGAGATGAAGTCGCTGCCGAAGAACACGCCGGTGACGTCGCCCAGGTCGAACAATTGTTCGGCAAGCGGGCTCGCCTCGGCCTCTTCGGGGGTCGCGAAGTCGCGCGTGCCGGCGTCCATCACGGCGCGGCCGGGGAGGAACTTCAGCGTTGCCGGGTTCGGCGTGGTTTCGGTTTCGATCAGCATGATCGTCATGTGGCGCGCGTCGCCGCCGCGCGCAAGTCGGAGAAGGCGAAACGAACGGTTGCCCATGCGGCGATGCAGATTTGCCGCTGTTACTGGCGGGTTCAGCGAAAGGAGGATAGTGAGGCGACATGCATGTCTCTTCGCGCGCTCTGCGCCGTCCGCTGATTCTCTCCCTGCTCATCGGTTTGACGCTGCCGGCCAGTGGCCAGATGGCGGCGCCGCAGCCGAACGCCGCGGCCAGCGCGCCGGTCCAGGTCGATCGCAAGAACTGGCTGTACGTCGGCAGTGACATCACGCCCGATCCCGAATGGCATTTCGGCACGCTCCCGAACGGCGTGCGGTACGCCGTGCGTCGCAACGGCGTGCCGCCGGGCCAGGTCGCGGTGCGCGTGCGGATGGACGCCGGGTCGCTGATGGAGAAGGACAGCGAGCGCGGCTATGCGCATCTGATCGAACATTTGTCGTTCCGCGGATCCGAATTCGTGCCGGACGGCGAGGCCAAGCGCATCTGGCAGCGCATGGGCACGACCTTCGGCTCCGATACCAACGCTCAGACCACCTCGACCGGCACGACCTACAAGCTCGATCTGCCGAGCGCGACCGAGGCAGGGCTCGACGAGAGCCTGAAGATCCTGGCCGGCATGGTCGACAAGCCCAACATCACCGCCGCCGCGCTCAACGCCGAGCGACCGGCGGTGCTGGCCGAACAGCGCGAGGCACCTGGCCCGCAGGTGCGCTACACCGAGGCGTTGCTGAAGACCTTCTTCGCCGGGCAGCCGCTCGCCGACCGCTCGCCGATCGGCACGGTCGAGATGCTGAACGCGGCGACCGCCGAGAGCGTGCGCGCCTTCCATGATCGCTGGTACCGCCCGGAGCGCGCGGTGGTGGTGATCTCGGGCGATTTCGACCCCGAGATGTTCGAACGGCTGGTGATCAAGAATTTCGCCGGTTGGCAGGGCACCGGGCCCAAGCCCGCCGAGCCCGATTTCGGCAAGCCCGATCCCAAGCAGCCGGCAACCGCGGTGATCTCCGAGCCGACTCTGCCGCCGGTCGTCTCGATGGCGGTGCTCAAGCCATGGTTCTACAAGGACGACACGATTCTGATGAACCAGAACCGGCTGGTCGATTCGGTCGCCGCCCGCGTGATCAGCCGCCGCCTGGAAACGCGCGCGCGCGCCGGTGGCAGCTTCCTGCAGGCGAGCGTCAACACCGATGACGAATCGCGTTCCGCGACGATGACCACCGTGTCGATCGTGCCGATCGGTGACGATTGGGCCGCCGCGCTGAAGGACGTGCGTGCGGTGATCGCGGACGCGCAGGCGGCACCGCCCAGCGCCGCCGAGGTGCAGCGCGAGCTGGCCGATTTCGACACGATCATGCGCACCCGCGTGGAGACCTCGCGTGCCGAGGCGGGCGCGGCGCAGGCCGACGACATGGTGCAGGCCGTCGACATCCGCGAGACGGTGACCGCGCCGGCGACGATCTACGCCGTGCTGAAGGACGCGATCGCCAAGAAGATGTTCACGCCGGCGACTGTGCTCGCGTCCACCAAGCGCATCTTCACCGGCGATGCCACGCGCGTGCTGGTCAACACGCCGACGCCCGACGAGGGCGCGGCGGCCAAGCTGGCGCTGGCGCTGAAGGCCGATGTCACCGGCCTTGCCGGCAAGCGCAGCGCGCAAGGCAAGGTCGATTTCTCCAAGCTGCCCAAGCTCGGCAAGCCGGCAACGGTGGTCAGCCGCGAAAAGGTGCCCGACTTCGACATCGAGAAAGTCGTGCTGTCGAATGGCGTGCGGCTGATGCTGCGCACCAGCCCGGCCGAGGCGACCCGCGTCTATGTGCGCATGCGCTTCGGCGGCGGCTACAATGCGCTGCCGGCGGATCGCCCGACTCCGGTCTGGGCGGGTGAGCTCGCGTTGGTCGATGGCGGCATCGGCACGTTGAAGCAGGGCGACATCGAACAGCTGACCGCGGGGCGCCGGATCGGTCTCGGCTTCGACGTGGACGAGGATGCGTTCGTCTATGGCGCGATGACCTCGCCCACTGATCTCGCCGATCAGTTGCGGCTGATGGCGGCGCGGATGGCGCAGCCGGGCTGGGATCCCAACCCGATCGCGCGTGCCAAATCGATGGTGCTGGCGGGCTATGCCGGGTTCGATGCGTCGCCGACCGGCGTGATCACGCGCGATCTGGAAGGGCTGCTGCATGACGGCGATCCGCGCTGGGGCACGCCGACCCGCGATCAGGTGAACGCGACCACCGCGCAAAGCTTCCGTGCCTTGTGGGAGCCGCTGCTGACGCAGGGGCCGATCGAGGTGCAGATTTTCGGCGACATCGATGCCGAAGCCGCGATCAAGGCAGTTGCATCGACGATCGGCACGCTGCCGCCCCGCGCCGCCCCGACGATGGCGGCACCGCCGGTGCGGTTCCCGGCACACAATACGACGCCGGTCGTGCTGACGCATGGCGGCCCGGACAGCCAGGCAGCGGCAGTGATCGTCTGGCCGACCGGCGGCGGGACCGAGCTCGAATCCGACAGCAATTATCTCGACGTGCTGGCGGCGGTGTTCAGCGACCGTCTGTTCGATCGCTTGCGGTCCGAAGCGGGTGCGAGCTATTCGCCGAGCGTGCAGAGCCAGTGGCCGGTCGGGATGACCGCCGGTGGCCGGCTGTTCGCGATCGGGCAGGTCGCGCCGCAGAATGTCGATCTGTTCTTCAAGATGTCGCGCGAGATCGCCGCCGATCTGGTCGCGCATCCGATCGGCGAGGACGAGCTGCAGCGGACGGTGAAGCCGATGAAGGAGCTGATCCTGCGCCAGGCGACGGGCAACCAGTTCTGGCTCAACCAGCTGCAGGGCGCGAGCTACGATCCGGGGCGTATCAAGGCGTTGCGCGACATGTTCCGCGAAGTCGCTCAGGTCACCGCGCCGCAGATCCAGGCCGTGGCGGAGCGCTACCTCCGTCCGGAGAAGGACTGGACGATGGCGGTGATGCCGCGCGGCAAGGACGGCAAGGCAGTTGCAATCCTGCCGGCGGCCGCGACCGGTGCGGCAGTAACGCCTGCTGCCGTGCCCGCCGCTAAGCCGAAGGCCAAATAGTCGGATCGATCACAGCCGTAACAGCTTCGAAACGATAAAGAATCCTGCGGTACCGGACCTTCTGGCGGGCATCCTCGTTTGATGCGGGCCCGCCACCGGGCTGAACGAAGGGATCGACAATGGCCGTCAAATTCGCCGGAACGATGAACGCGATCAATCGCGGTCTTGATGCGACCAAACCCGACAAGGGCGCGGACATGATCGAGGATTGGGAAGCCGCACTGGCCGACGTCGATGTGTCTGGTGCCAAGGGCATTCTGCGCGACCTGGGATCGTTGCGCAAACAGCTGGAAAAGCCGGAGCCCGACGCCGACCGCATCCATTCCTTGTTGCATCGCCTGGGCGTCGCCACGACCAAGATCGCCGACAAGGCCGACAAGTCGCAGGAAAAGTTGAAGGCGCTGGGCGAAGCGCTGACCGAAGCGGGCGAGGATTCGCCGGACGAAGCGGAAGACACCGAAGCTGCAGCAAACCCGAAGCGCGCTCGCAAGAAGTGATGTTGGCTGGGGGCGGGCTGCGGCTCGCCCCTGGTTGCTTGGGCGGAGCCCTCTTGATCTCAATACCCAAACCCCACTGCTCCCCGGCGAAGGCCGGGGTCCAGTAGCGGAACATGTGTGAGGAGTGGCGCGCGTCGTCACGGCGACCTGTCCTCCTGGGCCCCGGCCTCCGCCGGGAACGAAGCACCAACGATCAGTGACTTAGCCGCTCACGGACGGTCTGGTTTTACGGTGACCGGCTAAGGAAACGTTGTCCTACCCCTTGTACAACCCGTCCAGCCGCGCGCCGTAAACGTCCTTCAGCACATGACGCCGGATCTTCAGCGATGGCGTCAGCTGCTCATTCTCGATCGTGAAGCCGGAATCCGCCAGGATGAAGCGGCGGATTCGCTCCGTTACCGACAAATCCTTGTTCACCTGCTCGACGGCGTGGCCGATCGCGGTGCGATATTCGCTATTTTCTGCCAGCCGCTTGAAGTCGCACATGTCGCCATTTTTCGCGCACCATTGCTGCGTCCATTCCGGATCGGGCACGATGACCGCCACCATATACGGCTTGCGGTCGCCATAGATCATCGCCTGCACGATCTCGTCGCGCAGCGTCAGCATGCCTTCGACCTTTTGCGGCGCGACATTGTCGCCCTTGTCGTTGACGATGATGTCCTTCTTGCGATCGGTGATCTTGATGCGCCCGGCGGCATCGATCTCGCCGATGTCGCCGGTATGCAGCCAACCGTCCTGCAGCACGCGGGCGGTCTCCGCTTCGTTGCGCCAATAACCGTGCATGACGAGTTCGCCGCGCACCAGGATCTCGCCGTCCGCGGCGATCTTCACCTCGGTGTTGATCAGCGGCGGGCCGACCCCGTCCATGCGCACGCCCGCGGCGGGGCGATTGCAGGAGATGACCGGGGCCGCTTCGGTCTGGCCATAGCCTTGCAGGAAGGTGAGGCCGAGCGACTGGAAGAAGATGCCGATCTCCGGATTGAGCGGCGCGCCGCCCGACACCATCGCCTTCAACCGCCCGCCGAAGCGCTTGGCGATGCGCGGCTTGAAGATCGTGCGGATAAGGAGCTGCTTGGGGCGATCGCTCAGGCGCAGCGTGCCGGCATATTCGCGCGCGCCGACATCGAGTGCGATCCCCAGCATATAAGCGGACATGCCGCCCTGCTTCTCGATCGCCTTGCTGATCCGCGTACGCAGCACCTCGAACAGGCGCGGCACGACGAACATGATCGTCGGGCGCGTCTCCTCGATATTGGCCGCGAGCTTGTCCAGCCCTTCGGCATAATAGATCTGCCCGCCCAGGCTGATCGCGAAATGCTGTCCGCCGGTATGTTCGTAAGCGTGGCTGAGCGGCAGGAAGGACAGGAACACCTCGTCGGTCCAGCCGAAATCCTCCGAGATCACCGTGGCGCAGCCGGCGCAATTGTGCAGGATCGCGCCGTGATGCTGCATCACGCCGCGTGGGCTACCGCCGGTACCGCTGGTATAGATGATGCACGCGAGATCATCGCGGCCGAAATCGGCGGCGGCGGCGCAGGCATCGGCGGTGGCGGGATGCTGATCGATCAGCGCCTGCCAGCGGTAGAAGGTCGGGCCCTGCGTGACGCGGATCTCGTCGATGCCGATGACGATCTTCGGCTCCGATGCGCGCAGCACGGCGGGAAGCAGGGTGCGCGCGAGCTTGGCGGTGGACACGATGATCGCGCGCGCACCCGAATTCTCGATGATGTGCGCATGATCGCGTTCGGTGTTGGTGACATAGGTCGGCACGGTGACGCAGCCGGCCGCCATGATCGCGAGATCGCTGATGCACCATTCGGGGCGGTTTTCGCTGACCAGGATCACGCGGTCGCCGCGCTGCACGCCGATCGCCTTCAGCCCGGCGGCGAGGCTCGCGACCTTGGTCGCGGCATCGGCCCAGCTGAGCGACACCCAGCCGTCCCCCGATTTGTGCCACAGGAACGGCTTGTCGCCCTGGCTCTTCGCGCGCGTGAAGAACATGGAGACGAGGTTGGGGAAATATTCGAGGGCGCGTGGCGTGTTGGCCATGATCTCTCCTGATAGCGATTGCGGCCTTTGCGGCCTTTCTGCTCTTTTACCCCGTTCGTGGTGAGCTTGTCGAACCGCGTGCCCGTGGCACGTCCTTCGACAAGCTCAGGACGAACGGCGCTGGATGCTACTCGCTCAGCGCCGTTCCCACGCTCCGCGGGTCCGCCGCGCCGACCCAGCCGGATGGTGTCAGCTCGGCCGCGTTGGCCTTGAGCCCGAGTTTCGCGACGACGACCTTGTGCCCTAGCTTTTCCAAGGGAGCGAGCAGGCTTTCGCGCGCGGTGCCCTGTTCGAGGACGAGGCCGTCGGCGTTGAAGAACACCAAGCCCTCGCCGAGCGCGTCGCGCGCGCTCTCGTTCCAGTCGAGATGGGCGATCAATGCCTTGGCGACCTGCATGATGATAGTCTTGCCGCCGGCGGCGCCGACCGTGAAGATCGGCTTGCCTGTGGCATCATAGACGATCGTCGGCGCCATCGACGATAGCGGGCGCTTGCCAGGCTCGACCCGGTTGGCGACGGGCATGCCGTTCTTTTCGGGCGCGAAGGTGAAGTCGGTCAGTTCGTTGTTGAGCACATAGCCGTTGGCAAGCAGCTGGCTACCGAACGGTCCTTCCACGGTGGAGGTCATGGTGACGATGTCGCCGCCCTTGTCGATGGCGATGAAGTGCGTCGTGCCGGGCACTTCGGCCTGCACCGCGTTGGTGCGCGGCTCGGCCCCCTGCGGCGTGCCGGGTTCGTACTTCGTCAGCGTCCGCCCGGCCGAGATCAGCCGCGACCGGCTACGCACGTAAGCGGGATCGATCAGCCCGCTGACCGGCACGGACACGAAGTCGCGATCGCCCAGATATCTGTCGCGATCGGCGTAAGCGAGCTGCATCGCCTCGCCGATCAGATGCCAGGCGACCGGCGAATCCTTGCCGAGCTTCTTCATGTCGAAGCGCTCGAGCATGCCCAGGATCTGCAGCACAGTCGTCGCACCGGAAGAGGGCGGACCCATGCCGCAGATGCGGTAGACACGGTAGCGGCCGCATACCGCCGGCCGCTCCTTGGCCTGGTAGGCGGCGAGATCGGCCAGCGTCAGGTCGCTCGGCGCCACCTTGCTGCCAGTGGCGGCGGCGATGATCTCGCGTGCGTTGTCGCCGGTGTAGAATGCCTCGGCACCTTCATCGGCCAGCCTGCGCAGCATTCGGGCAAGCTTCGGGTTCTTGACTGTCGTGCCGATGGCGAGCGGCTTGCCGTCGTCGCTGTAGAGCTTGGCGATGTCGGGGAAATTCTTCCACAACGGCGCTGTCAGCGTCATGCCCGCGTTCATCGGCCGGGTGACCTGGTACCCATTCTCCGCCAGCTTGATCGCCGGCTGGAACAGGGCCTTCCATGGCAGCTTGCTCCAGCGCGCATAGGTCATCGCCATCAGCCGCATGTTGCCTGGCACGCCGACCGACTTGCCGCCGGGGAAAGCATTATAATAGCTGAGGGTCTTGCCGTCCGCGCCGACGAAGCGGGCAGGGGTGGCGGCGGCGGGCGCCGTCTCGCGGCCGTCGATCGTGTCGATCAGCCCGGTCGTGCCGTCGTGGTGGACCAGGAAGCCGCCGCCGCCGATCCCGCTCGATTGTGGCTCGACCACGGTCAGCGCGAGCATCATCGCCATCGCGGCGTCCGCCGCGCTGCCGCCCTGGCGCAGGATCTCCTGCCCGGCGAGCGTCGCGCGTGGATCGGCGGAGGTGACGACCCCCTGCGCGGTGGCGGCGACAGGAAGGACAAGGGCGGTGAGCGCGAGCAGCAATCTTTTCATCGCCGCCGACCGTAACGCGGTGGCCGCCCCGCGCAAGCGTCCGCTAGGCGCCGATCGCCTCGCCTAGTGCCGTGAAGCCGTCGCGGCGCAGCAATCGTGCAAGGCCGGTCGCCATTCGCCGCGGCAGGCCGGGCCCTTCGAACACCAATGCCGAATAAAGCTGTATTAGGCTCGCGCCCGCGCGGATGCGGGCATAGGCCTCCTCCGCACTGTTGATCCCGCCGACCGACACCAGCGGCAGGGCGGCGCCGGTGGCGGTACGGAAATCCGCCAGCCGGGCGCGTGCCAGCACGGCGAGCGGCGCGCCGGAAAGGCCGCCCGGCTCCTTGGCATTGGCCGAGCGCAGTGCCGGGCGCGACAGGGTCGTGTTGCTGACGATCAGCGCATCGACATGATGGTCGATCGCCGCCCGCGCGATGCCGTCGATCTCGCGCGTGGTGAGATCGGGCGCGACCTTCAGGAACAGCGGCCGTCGCACCGGCGCCTGCCGCGCGGCATCGGCCGCAGCGAGCAATTCTGTCAGCGCACTGCCATGCTGCAGGTCGCGGAGACCCGGCGTGTTGGGCGAGGAGATGTTGATCGTAATATAATCCGCCACGACCGCGGCCTTCGTCACGCCGTTCACATAGTCGGCGACCCGATCGGACGCATCCTTGTTCGCACCGACATTGATGCCGAGCATGCCCCGGCGCTCGGCAGCGGCGGCGCGTGGCAATGCGACGTCGATGCCACCATTGTTGAATCCCAGGCGATTGATGATCCCCCGGTCCTCCGCCAGGCGGAAGATGCGCGGGCGGGGGTTGCCCGGTTGGGCGACCGGGGTCAGCGTTCCGATCTCCACGCTGCCGAACCCTAGCCCGAAGAAGCCGCCGATCGCGTGGCCATCCTTGTCGACGCCGGCTGCCAGCCCGATCGGATTGGCGAAGTGGAGCCCCGCGACGGTGCCGTGCAGCACGGGATCGTCGACCGGCGCCCTGCCGCGGCCACCCCAGGCGGCCAGCATGGTGATCGTCAAGCCATGGGCGCGCTCGGCCTCCAGCGCGAACAAGGCAGGGCGGAGCAGGGGGAACAGCATGGTAGCTGCATGGCATTGGAGAACGGACTGGTCAAAGGCTGCTTTGTCGCCGGCAATCGTGGCGAAGCGCGAGCCTCGCGCGCGTGGGCGGTTGACTAATACCGCATCCTTCCCACATTAATCGGAACGATCCGATCCGATTTGAGAACGCCTCGCAACTATGCGCTTCCCGTCATGAAATTATCGAGCCTTGCCGACTATGCGATCATCATGATGTCCGCCTCGGCGCGTCATTGTGGTGGCGTGGCGCGGCTCAATGCGACGGCGCTAGCGGGCGAGACCGGTCTGCCGTTGCCGACGGTGCAGAAGCTCGTCAGCCGGTTGTCGTCGGCGGGGCTGATCGAAAGCACGCGCGGGATCGGTGGTGGGTTTCGCCTGTCGCGTCCCCCGGCGGCGATCTCGCTGGCCGATATCATCGAGGCGATTGAGGGGCCGATCGCGCTGACCAGTTGCGTCGACGAAACCCGGCACGATTGCCTGCTCGACGGCAGTTGCCGGGTGCGGCCGCATTGGCGGGTGGTGAACAACGCCGTGCGTGGTGCGCTGGCGGACGTGTCGCTGGCGACGCTTGCCGGGCTCGGTTCGGCGCCACGGCGCGAGCCGGTGGGCGCACACGACTTTACTCTAGTAGATGTGGCGCCTGGCGCTGTGGTTGGACATTGAACATGGCGACAAACCTTGAAGCACACGCTGCGGCGAACAAGGCGTATGAATGGGGCTTCCATTCGGACATCGAACAGGAATTCGCGCCCAAGGGATTGAGTGAGGATACGGTGCGCTTCATCTCGGCCAAGAAGGGCGAGCCGACATGGATGCTCGATTGGCGACTGAAGGCATATCGCCTGTGGCTGACGCTGGAGACGCCGGACTGGGCGAAGCTGCAGATCGATCCGATCGACTACCAGGACGCTTATTATTACGCCGAGCCCAAGGCCAGGCCCAAGCTCGGCAGCCTCGACGAGGTCGATCCCGAGATCCTGCGGGTGTACGAGAAGCTCGGCATCCCGATCTCCGAGCAGAAGATGCTCGCCGGCGTCGAGGAGACCGAGGCGGACGGCACGCCCAAGCGGCGCGTGGCGGTGGATGCGGTGTTCGACAGCGTGTCTGTCGCGACGACGTTCCGCAAGGAGCTGGAGGCCGCGGGGGTGATCTTCCGGTCGATCTCCGAGGCGATCAAGGAATATCCCGAGCTGGTGCGCAAGTGGCTGGGCCGGGTCGTGCCGATCCATGACAACTATTTCGCGGCGCTCAATGCCGCCGTGTTCAGCGACGGTACCTTTGTCTATATTCCCGAGGGCGTGCGCTGCCCGATGGAGCTGAGCACCTATTTCCGCATCAATGCCGAGAATACCGGGCAGTTCGAACGCACGCTGATCGTTGCCGACAAGGGCTCGTACGTGTCGTACCTCGAAGGCTGCACCGCGCCGATGCGCGACGAGAACCAGTTGCATGCCGCAGTGGTCGAACTGGTCGCGCTGGACGATGCCGAGATCAAATATTCGACCGTGCAGAACTGGTACCCCGGCGACGAGAACGGCAAGGGCGGGATCTACAATTTCGTCACCAAGCGCGCGTTGTGCTCGGGGCGGAATTCCAAGGTCAGCTGGACGCAGGTCGAGACGGGCAGCGCGATCACCTGGAAATATCCGTCCTGCGTGCTCTCGGGCGAGAACAGCGTCGGCGAATTCTATTCGGTGGCGGTGACCAACAATCGCCAGCAGGCCGATACCGGCACCAAGATGATCCATCTCGGCAAGGGTTCGCGCTCGACGATCGTGGCGAAGGGCATTTCGGCAGGGCGCTCGGACAACACGTATCGCGGGCTGGTCCGCGTCGCGCCAACGGCGGAGGGCGTGCGCAACTTCACGCAGTGCGACAGCCTGCTCTTGGGCGATCAGTGCGGCGCGCATACCGTGCCGTATATCGAGGTGCGCAATCCGAGCGCGCAGATCGAGCATGAGGCGACGACCTCGAAGATCAGCGACGACCAGATGTTCTACGCGATGCAGCGCGGGCTGGATTCGGAAAGCGCGGTGGCGCTGATCGTGAATGGCTTCGCGCGCGAAGTGCTACAGCAATTGCCGATGGAGTTTGCGGTTGAGGCGCAGAAGCTGCTGGGGATTTCGCTGGAAGGGTCTGTTGGGTGATCAAGGCATTTGTGCAGGCTGATGAAGACGGAAAGCCGCTGATCGCCGATCATTATGAATTTGAGGTTTTTCCTCGTGTTGGTGATGAAATCGTTGTCGACAACGATGATGGTGAACAGGTTATGCTTAAAGTAACAGCTGTTTTGCATTTTTCTCAACCGAAGGCAGGACAAAATGTCTTGCCGACGCCTTCAATACTTAACTGTGACGTGATCGGTTCTTATGCTTAAAATTGAAAACCTTCATGCCGAAATCGACGGCAAGGAAATCCTCAAGGGCCTGTCGCTCAGCGTCAATGCCGGCGAAGTCCATGCGATTATGGGTCCCAACGGCGCGGGCAAGTCGACGCTAGGCTATGTGTTGGGCGGTCGCCCCGGCTACGAAGTCACCGCCGGCTCGGTCGAGTTTGCAGGCCAGGACTTGCTCGAGATGGCGCCGCACGAGCGCGCCGCTGCCGGGCTGTTCCTGGGCTTCCAATATCCGGTCGAGATCCCCGGCGTGTCCAACGTGCAATTCCTGCGCGAGGCGCTGAACGCGCAGCGCCGGTTGCGTGACGAGAAGCCGCTGTCGGGCGCCGAGTTCCTCAAGCTCGCCCGCGCGCAGGCCGATGCGCTGAGCATGGACCAGGAGATGCTCAAGCGGCCGGTGAATGTTGGTTTCTCGGGCGGCGAGAAGAAGCGCAACGAGATGGTGCAAATGGGCATCATCGGCCCGAAGCTGGCGATCCTCGACGAGACGGACAGCGGGCTGGATATCGATGCGTTGCGCGTCGTCGGCGATGGCATCAACCGCATCATGCGCGCGCCGGACAAGGCGGTGCTGCTGATCACGCATTACCAGCGGTTGCTCGATTACGTGAAGCCGGACTTCGTGCATGTCCTGGCTGGTGGGCGGATCATCCGCAGCGGTGGCGCGGAATTGGCGCTGGCGCTGGAGAGCGAAGGCTATGCCGGGGTGATGGCGTGACCTTGCTTCACCAAATTCGCCGTCATGCCGGACTTGTTCCGGCATCCGCCGTGCCACAATGCCGGCTCGTTCGAGCGGACGAGTGGACCCCGGACCAAGTCCGGGGTGACGGTGTATATTGTGGCTGAGCTTCTGGAACTCCCCACCCGCCGAGACGAAACCTGGCGCTACAGCGATCTTGCGGCCGTCGCCTCGGTCTGGCCGGTTCCGGCCCCCGAACTGATCTACGTGCCCGCAGGTGAAAGCCTGTCGCGAGTCATCGTGCAGGATGCTGCGCTGGATGACGTGGCGATCCGAGACTTTCGGGTGATCCTCGAGGCCGGTGCGACCGCCACGTTCCATGTCCTCAACATTGGCGGCAAGCTCGGCCGCGTGGCGATCGATGTGGTGTGTCATGAAGGCGCGCATTTCGAGCTTGGCGGTGCGATCCTCGGCGGCGGGGAACAGACGCTGGAGATCGTCACCACGCTGAACCATATCGAACCCAATGCGACGTCCAACCAAGTCGTCCGCTCGGTGCTCGCGGGCAAGGCGACGGGGTCGTATCTTGGCAAGGTCGCGGTGGCGCGGCATGCGCAGAAGACCGATGCGTCGCAGAGTGTGAAGGCGATGCTGCTGTCGCGCACCGCGACGGCGAATGCCAAACCGGAACTGGAAATCTACGCCGACGACGTGAAGTGCGCGCACGGCGCGACGGTCGGCGAACTGGATGCGAATGCGTTGTTCTACCTCGCGTCGCGCGGGATCGCACCGGCCGAGGCCAAGGCGCTGCTGCTGCGCGCGTTCATCGCCAGCGTGTTCGACGGGATCGAGGATGCCGGCGAGCGGGAGCGGGTCGAGGCAGCGGCGCAGGCTGCGTTGGAGCGGATGTTGTGAGCACGACAGCTAGCCGTCACCCCGGACTTGTTCCGGGGTCTACTCCTCATCCCGGGAAGTCGCGCATTGTTGCACGGTGGACCCCGGAACAAGTCCGGGGTGACGGGTTGTGAGTGTGGCGCTCGACACCCGCCCGCTCGACCGCGTGGCCGATTTCCCCGCCATCCCCGCCGGCTGGGCGTACCTAGACACCGCCGCCACCGCGCAGAAACCGCAAGTCGTGATCGATGCGATCACCCGCGGTTACGACACCGATTACGCCACCGTGCATCGCGGCGTGTATCAGCGCTCTGCCGACATGACGCTGGCCTATGAGGCGGCGCGCAGGAAGGTGGCCAGCTTCATCGGCGCGGGCACGCCGGACGAGATCGTCTTCGTCCGCGGCGCGACCGAAGGGATCAATCTGGTCGCGCAATGCTGGGCCGGGACGCAGTTGCAGGCGGGCGACCGTATCCTGCTCTCGCAGCTCGAGCATCACAGCAATATCGTGCCTTGGCAGATGGTCGCCGAGCGCGTCGGCGCCGAGATCGACGTCATTCCGCTCACCGCCGACCATTGCATCGATCTCGACGCGATGGCACGCATGATCACGCCGGCGCACAAGCTGGTCGCGCTGGCGCATGTCTCCAACGTGCTCGGCTCGGTGCTGGACGCGCGCCAGGCGGCGGATATCGCGCATGCGGCTGGCGCGAAGATCCTGCTCGACGGGTGTCAGGCCGTACCGCGGATGGCGGTGGATGTTGCCGCGCTCGATTGCGACTTCTACGTCTTCTCCGGGCACAAGCTCTACGGCCCGACGGGGATCGGCGTGCTGTGGGGCAAAGCGGAATTGCTCGAGGTGATGCCGCCCTACCAGGGCGGCGGATCGATGATCGATCGCGTGACTTTTGAGAAGACCACCTACGCCCCGCCGCCGGGCCGATTCGAGGCGGGGACGCCGCACATCGTCGGCGTGCTCGGGCTGCACGCGGCGATCGATTATGTCGAAGGCATCGGGCTGGCGGCGATCCACGCGCATGAGACCGCCTTGGTCGCAAAGACACGCGCGGCACTGTCGCAGGTCAATTCGGTCACGCTGTTCGGGCCGGAAGACAGCGCCGGGATCGTCTCTTTCAGTATCGAGGGGGTGCATCCGCACGACATCGGCACCATCTTGGACGAAGCGAAGGTGGCGATCCGGGCAGGGCACCATTGCGCGCAGCCGCTGATGCAGGCGCTGGGCGTGGATGCGACGGCGCGGGCCAGCTTCGGCGTCTATAATTCGGCCGCCGACGTGGATGCGCTGGTTGCTGGCATTCATCGAGTAACGAGGATCTTCGGATGAACGAAGAACACAGCATTGCGATCGAAGAAGTAAGCGCGGTCGACGCGCCGCCGCGCGCGCGGGTCGAGGCAGCGGAGCCGTTCGCTGCGCCTGCCGAGCGCAAGCGCGACTATCTCGAGGGTTTCCTGGCGCAGAAGCCGGCGGGCGACGCGCCGGGCGAACCCGGCGGCGCGCTGTACGAGGCAGTGGTCGATGCGCTGAAGGAAATCTACGATCCGGAAATCCCGGTCAACATCTACGATCTCGGGCTGATCTATGGCGTCGACGTCACGACGGACGGCCATGCCGTGGTGACGATGACGCTGACCACGCCCAATTGCCCGGTCGCGGAATCGATGCCGATGGAAGTCGAGCTGCGCGTCGGCGCGGTGCCGGGGATCGGTACATCGGAGGTCAACCTGGTGTGGGATCCGGCCTGGGACCCACAGAAGATGTCCGACGATGCGAAGCTCGAACTGGGGATGTTGTAATGGCCACCACGCTTCGCCCGCGCCCAGCGGCGCTCAACTTGACGGCGTCCGCACATGCGCGGATCGCCGAACTGATGGGGCGCGCGCCCTCCGACGCGATCGGGGTGAAGCTGTCCACGCCGCGGCGTGGCTGTTCGGGCCTCGCTTATTCGGTCGATTACGTCACCGACGCCAAACCATTCGACGAGCGGATCGATACGCCGGGCGGCACCTTGTTCGTCGATGGCGGATCGATCCTGTACCTGATCGGCAGCACGATGGATTGGGTGGAGGACGATTTCGCCGCCGGCTTCGTGTTCCAGAATCCCAATGCCAAGGGCGCCTGCGGCTGCGGCGAGAGCTTTACGGTTTAGGCCGCCGTTGCAGCAAGGCGGTGCGCAGGCACTGGCAGACCACTTCGTCGCGCTGGTTGATCAGGTGATGCGCGAAGGTGACGATGCCGGCATTCGGGCGTGACTTGCTGTCCTTAAGGTCCGTCACTTCGCTCTTGGCGCGCATCGTGTCGCCGATGAACACCGGGTTCGGGTGGATGAGCTTGTCGTAGCCGAGATTGGCGACGAGCGTGCCGAGCGTGGTGTCTCCCACCGACAGGCCGACCATCAGCGCGAAGGTGAAGGTACCGTTGACGAGGATCTGGCCGAACTCGCTGGCTTTGGCAGCCTCGGCATCGAGGTGCAGCGGTTGCGGGTTGTGCGTCATGGTGGAGAAGAGGAGGTTGTCGGTCTCCGTCACCGTGCGGCGAATGTCGTGGGCGAGGCGGTCGCCTATCTGCCATTCGTCATAGTAGCGGCCGGCCATATTCTTGTTCCTTGCTTCGCTGGCCAAGGCTGGGCCTGGGCGGGAGGTGGTGGTACGAGGCGCGGCATCCGCCAACGCGCGTGCCGCGACTGGGCCTCGGCCTGCGCCGGGGAGCATTAGGCGGTGGCGGTGATCTTCGCCAGCACTGCGCCTTCCGATACCTGACCGCCGATCACCGCCGCGAGTGTCTCCACCGTGCCGTCGAACGGGGCGACGAGACTGTGTTCCATCTTCATCGCCTCCAGCGTAACGAGTTTCTGGCCCTTGGTGACGGTTTCGCCTTCGGTGACATCGACTGCGATGATGCGGCCGGGCATGGGCGAGAGGATCGCGCCGTCGGCGGCGGTGCCGGCGGCGGAGCCATATGCTCTGTCGCCGCCAATGACGAACGCCGCGCCATCCTCAAAATAGGTGGTGAGCGGTCCGTCTTTGACCGTCGTGCGAGTATGATCGTACCACAGCGCATGATCGCCGACCTCGACTGCGGAAACATGGCCATTAACGCTGAGTCGAACATCGCGACGCGGTGGTGCATTCAGGCGGAATCCAAACCGGGTTTGGGTCAGCTCGAAGAGAGCACTTCCGAACGCCGCCGACATGTTCGAGGCGTCGAAAGCCAGATCGTCTGCCGCATATTGCAGTAGCGCACCGGAGGGAAGTGGAGGTTCGCAAAGATCATCGATATGCTCAGCAATGAACCCGGTGGTGACATCTCCCACGCGAAACTCGGGATGACCGAGCAATCGCGCAAGGAACCAGGCGTTGGTCTTCACCGGTTCGCATTCGACAGCCCGGCAGGCTTTTTCGAGATCAATCAACGCAGTCTCGCGTGTGTCACCCCAGCTGACGATCTTGGCGATCATCGGATCGTAGAATGGTGAGATGGTGTCGCGCTCTTCTACTCCCGTCTCGATCCGCTCGTCCGATGGGATCATGAGATGGTCTAGCCGCCCTGTTGACGGCAGAAAGCCGGTAGCGGGATTTTCCGCATACAGCCGCGCTTCCATCGCCCAGCCGTTGATCTTGAGCTCCTCCTGCCGCTTGGGCAGTACTTCCCCACTCGCCACGCGGAGCTGCCACTCGACCAGATCCTGGCCGGTAATCTCCTCGGTGACCGGGTGCTCGACCTGTAGCCGGGTGTTCATTTCCATGAACCAGATGCGGTCGGCGCGCAGGCCTTCGCTGGTATCGGCGATGAACTCGATCGTGCCGGCGCCGACATAGTCCACCGCCTTGGCCGCTTTCACGGCTGCGTCGCAGATCGAGGCGCGGGTGGCCTCGTCCATGCCGGGCGCGGGGGCTTCCTCTATCACCTTCTGGTGGCGGCGCTGCAGGCTGCAATCGCGTTCGAACAGGTGGACGACGTTGCCATGGCGATCGCCGAACACCTGCACCTCGATATGGCGCGGCGAGAGGATATATTTCTCGATCAATACGTCCGTGTTGCCGAAGCTGGACGCGGCCTCGCGCTGGCAGCTGAGCAAGGCGTCGGCAAAGTCGGCGGGATCGTCGACGCGGCGCATGCCCTTGCCGCCGCCGCCGGCCACCGCCTTGATCAACACGGGATAGCCGACTTTATCGGCCTCTGCGGCCAGCCGCTCGGGCGATTGGTCCGCGCCGAGATAGCCGGGGGTCACCGGCACGCCGGCGGCGATCATGCGCTCCTTGGCGGCATCCTTCAGCCCCATGGCGCGGATGCTGTCGGGGTTGGGGCCGACCCAGATCAGGCCGGCGTCGAGCACGGCTTGCGCGAAATCGGCGTTCTCCGAAAGGAAGCCGTAGCCGGGATGGATCGCCTCGGCCCCCGTTTCGAGCGCAGCGGCGATGATCTTGTCGCCGACCAGATAGCTTTCGCGCGCCGGGGAGGGGCCGATATGCACCGCCTCATCGGCCTGCCGGACGTGCAGCGCCTTGGTATCGGCATCGGAATATACCGCGACCGTGCGAATTCCCATCTTCCGTGCGGTACGGATGATGCGGCAGGCGATCTCGCCACGATTGGCGATCAGCAACGATTTCAGCATCTTGGCTCCGCGAATGTTGAGAAGGTTGAGACGCGGGCAGGATTCCGGCCGAGCCTCTCAACATCCGCCGGGCATAGCGGCAGGCAGGCGAGAGGACGCGTGGCAGTCATCAAACCCGAGCCTAACGCGATTGCGGGTGTGTAGGACAGCGTCTTTATCACAGCGCCTCGCAGCCGGTGGTACGCATCGAATAGCTGAGGTTAGCGATCTTCCACCGTCCGCCGTCGCGCACCAGATCGACGTGATCGTAACCGCAATGCGCGATCTTGCCGTCCACGCGGAAGTCGTAGCGGCCCCATACCATCGCGACATCGCCGTCGATCTCTACCGCCGGATCGTAGAGGCGTTGTTCGTAGCGCTCCGTGCCCGGGGTGATGCTGGCGACCCAGGCCGCCCAGCCGGAACGGCGGACGGCGCGCGCGCCATCGGGCTTTTCGCTGGCGACCATGATACCACCGTCGGCGAGGACGTAGGGCAGCACGGCGGCACCGTTGCGCGTGGCAAGCGCGGCCAACAGCGCGTTGACGGGTGCCATGACGGCAGCTTCCTCGGTGCCGGGGGGCGGCAGCCCGGTACCCTTCGGCATTGGCTGGATCGGCGTGGTCTGGGCGAGGAGAAGGGCGAGCAGAAGACCCATGGCTTACCTTTCATTCCTCCCCGAGCTTGTCTCGGGGAGGGGGACCACGCGAAGCATGGTGGAGGGGTTGGTGCGGCGCTTGGGGGCGGGCAGATGATCAGGGGTACCGGCAAAGCCTATCACAGAGCGCGCGAACTGCGGCGGGAGATGACGCTGCCCGAAGTGTTGTTGTGGCAGCGGCTTCGCCGTTCGCAGACCGGGCTTAAATGGCGCAAGCAGCATGCCGCGGGACCGTATGCGCTCGATTTCTACTGCGATCGGGGGAAGCTTTGCATTGAAGTGGATGGCGAGGCGCACTCGCGGGGCGATCGGCCGGCTCGTGATGCTGCCCGGGATGCTTGGCTTGGCGCGCGCGGGATCGAGACGTTGCGCATTGCGGCTGCCGATATTTTGAACAACCTCGAGGGTGTTCTGCTCTTCATTGCGGAGCGTGTTGGGGAGCGCGCACCCCTCCACCCCCCGGCTGCGCCGGGCGGTCCCCCTCCCCGAGACGAGCTCGGGAAGGAATTTTAGGGGCGTGCTAAGCTTCACATCCGGAACACGCCGAACGCGGGGCGTTCGGGGATCGGAGCGTTTAGCGTCGCGGCGAAGGCCAGGCCCAAGACATCGCGGGTTTGCGCGGGGTCGATGATGCCGTCATCCCACAGGCGCGCCGTTGCGTACCAGGGGTTGCCTTCGTTTTCGTATTTCTGGCGGACCGGGGCCTTGAAGGCTTCGGCTTCCTGATCCGACCAGTTTTCCGCGTCGCGGTGCACCGTCGCCAACACGCTTGCGGCCTGTTCGCCGCCCATCACGCTGATGCGGCTGTTCGGCCAGCTGAACAGGAAGCGCGGGGAATAAGCGCGGCCGCACATGCCGTAATTGCCCGCGCCGAAGCTGCCACCGATCAGCACGGTGATCTTGGGCACGCTCGCCGTGGCGACGGCGGTGACGAGCTTGGCACCGTGCTTGGCGATGCCCTCCGCCTCGTATTTGCCGCCGACCATGAACCCGGAGATGTTCTGCAGGAAGAGGAGCGGGATACGGCGCTGGCAGGCCAGCTCGATGAAATGCGCGCCTTTCTGCGCACTCTCGCTGAACAATACGCCATTATTGGCGAGGATCGCGACCGGGACGCCCCAGATATGTGCAAAGCCGCAGACCAGGCTGGTGCCGTACAGCGCCTTGAACTCGTGGAACTCGCTGCCGTCGACGAGCCGCGCGATGATCTCATGCACGTCGTACGGCGCGCGGACGTCTTGCGGCACGATGCCGTACAGGTCCTCGGCGTCAAACTTCGGCGGCCGCGGGTCCTTGAGGTTCAGGTCTCCTCCGGCTTGCGGTTGCAGCGTGGAGACGATGTCGCGGACGATGGTCAGTGCGTGTTCGTCATTCTCGGCGACGTGATCGACCACACCCGATCTACGCCCGTGCGTGTCGGCGCCGCCCAGTTCCTCGGCACTGATCACTTCGCCGGTTGCGGCCTTCACTAGCGGCGGGCCGGCAAGGAAGATCGTGCCCTGGCCGCGGACGATGATCGTCTCGTCGGACATGGCAGGGACATAGGCGCCGCCGGCGGTGCAGCTGCCCATCACGCAGGCGATCTGCGGGATGCCCTTGGCGCTCATATTGGCCTGGTTGAAGAAGATGCGGCCGAAATGATCGCGGTCGGGGAACACTTCGGCCTGGTGCGGGAGGTTCGCGCCGCCCGAATCGACGAGGTAGATGCAGGGCAGCATGTTCTGCTCGGCGATCTCCTGCGCGCGGAGATGCTTCTTGACGGTCAGCGGGTAATAGGTGCCGCCCTTCACCGTCGCGTCGTTGCACAGGATCATCACCTGGCGGCCGGAGACGCGGCCAATGCCGGCGATCACCCCCGCGCCGGGCACCTCGTCGTCGTACAGGCCATTGGCCGCGAGTTGGCCGATTTCCAGGAACGGGCTGCCAGGATCGAGCAGCCGCTCGACACGATCGCGCGGGAGGAGCTTGCCGCGTGCCGTATGCCTGGCGCGGGACGCTTCGTTGCCGCCGAGTGCCGCGGTGGCGACATCGGTGCGCAGTGTCGCGGCGAGCGTGCGGTTATGCGCTGCATTGGCGCGGAACGTCGCGTCGTCGGGGTTCAGCTTGGTGTCGAGCACCGGGGCGCTCATCGGCGTTTTCCTCTTCCTAGGCCCTGCTGCCTAACGGGCCGGGAAGAGATTGGAAAGCGGGCAGGCACGTGCGCGCGTCGACGGGTTCCGGGCCGAGCGGGCACGGCGCCCCAGAAATCGTGCTGCTGCAGCGGAGCGACCATGCTCGATGGGTGGAGCGCCGTTGAGCAAAGCGGTTCAGTTTCCCTGCGAAAGCAGGGACCCAGAGCCCCAAAGGCGCCTGTTGTGGCCCCGAGCCTCTGCGTGCGCAGGGGAACAGGCGCGTTTATCGAGCTACGCTAATCCCGGCGGCGGCGGCCTGGTCGAATTCAGTCCGACGTTACCGACACCACATTGTCGTCGCCGTTGCGGTCCACGTACATGTTGTAGGGATCGATGCCGGCAAAGGCGGGCTTGCGCTTCGTCACGACCCGTATCGTCTGCACGCCCGAGACGATTGGCCGGCGTTCCTTCAGGATGACGTCGCGCGCGGCGAAATTGCCCAGCCCTGGGCGCTGATCGAAGACGCCGATGTCGATCGTGTCGGCGAGTGGCGCGGCCTTTTCGACACCGGTGCCGCTGGCATAGAATTTGGCGGCATCGACGGTCAGTGTGGTTTCGTACGTGCCGTTGGCCAGCTTGCGGGTCTGCGCGGTCTTTGTCTTCAGGTCGTACACCGTGATGCGATCGAGCAGGTCGCTCACCAACTGCCGTTCAGCGGGGGTACGGGCGAGCGACAGGAAGCCCTGGACGAGATCGAGCGAGCGCGGATACGGCTTGCCCTTGAAGCGATAGCGGTCGAGCAGCAGGCGCAACATGGCGTTGACCCGCGCCTCGCCAAGCCGATCCTGCAGCAGGTACATTACCAGCGAGCCCTTGCGGTAGTGAATGTACCCCTGGCCCTCGACACGATCGAGCGGCAGTTCCTCGATCACCTCGCCACCACGTGACCGGAGGTAGGAATCGAGTTCGTACTTGAGGAAGCGGCGGATCTTGTCCTCGCCATATTGGTGCTTCATCACCATCAGCGCAGAATATTGCGCCATCGTCTCGACCAGCATCGTGCCGCCCTGCATGTCGGCGCCGACCAGTTGGTGCCCCCAATATTGGTGGCCGAGCTCGTGCGCGGTGACGTAGCTGACATAATCGATCTTCTCGGCATCGCGCCCGTCCGCGATGAACCCGATCCGTTCCGAATAGGGGATCGTGCCGGCGAAGGCCTGCGCGTAGCTGGCGTAGCCGGGGAATTCGAGGATGCGCGCATAGTCGAACTGGTAGGGGCCGAAATTGGCGCGGTAGTAACGCAGCGAGCGCTGCATCGCATCCAGCATGCGATCCACGTTGAAGGCATGCTGCGGATCGTAGAAGACGGTAAGGTTGGTGCCGTCCGCCGTGCGCGATTTCTCGGCATAGGCTGCCGACTGCACCGAGAAGAAGGCGAGGATCGGCACCGTCGATACATAGCGTGCGGTGCGGCGACCGCCACTGGTCGTATCGCTCACCTTGCGACCCGGCGCGACCGGCACCTGGCCAGCGATCGTCGAGACGGTGATGTCGGAGCGCACCCACGGGGCATCGCCGATTTCGTTGCGCGCCTGTGCCGAGCGATCCTCGAGCTTGGCCATGCGCAGTTCGGGCGGCAGGCCGTATTTGCGGCGTTTGGCGCGATCCTGCAGCATGCCGTCGCGGCTCATGCCCAGTTGCGGCGCGAGTTCCTCGTTCTGCAGGAAAGTGCCGTTGCCGACCACGCGCGTATCGTCGTTATTGGCGACGATGCCGCGCTGCCAGCGCGTCGAGGCGAAGGTCAGCGTACCACGCGCGCCAGGTGTCAGCGGCGTGGCAAAGCGATAGATGCGATAATGCAGGTCGTCGTCGTTCATCACCAGCCGCGCGCCGGGGATGGTGACGGTGCCGAGCCGCGTCTGATCGTGCATCAGCCGGACGTGGAGGTCGCGCAGCGGCGCGCCGGTATCGTTGACGAAGACGTATGTGCCGCTTGCCTCCATCCGGCGCTGGTCGGGATAGAGCGCCACGTTCAGCCGCATGTCGGTAACCGACGGCTGCTTCAGCGCGGCATATTTGAGGTATTTCTTTTCATATTCGGCCAGGCGACGCTCGCCGTCCGGCGCGGTGCGGTACGTGTTGATCACGTTCATGTCGTGGTAGAGGTACGCGCCGCTCGCCGCCGTGACGAGCAGCGCGCCCGCCAGCACGGCGCCGGGCACGCCGATCAACCGACCCGGCAGCTGCAGCAGCCGTCGTTTCAGCCGGGTCTCGGTGCCGCGCCGCCACAGCAGGTGGGCGAACACGCACAAAGCGAGCGCCACGCCGCCCCAATAGAGCCGCAACCACCAGGCGCGCGGGCCACCGATCTGGTCGCCATTCATGTCCGACAGCTGGACGTTGCCGGTGCTGCCATATTGATACAGCGGGTGTTCGAACCCCATGCTGGTCAGCGTGATGGTCGCGACGAGGTAGATCACCATGATCGCCCAGCCGACATATTTGTTGGGCGACAGCGCCTGGATGAACACGGCGAGGATCGCGAGGATCAGCGCATCGGCGGTCATCGGCAGCACGTACCAGGCGAAATACTGGCCCAGCGCCAAATCGGTCTGGCCGCGCGCCAATTGGATCAGGCAGGCGGCTACCACCGAGACGATGGTGGTGGCGAACAGCACGCCGGTGATGGCGAGCACCTTGGGCACGAGATAGGCCCAATTGGGCAGCGACGTCGCGTCGACGATCTCGTGCATGCCGCGCTCGCGGTCTCGCCAGACCAGTTCGCCGGCATGATAGATCGCGATGATGATCGGGATGATCGAGAAGCTGCCCTGCAGCGTACCGATCACCGCAAAGGTCAGCTGGCGGATCGGCGTGCCATATTGCTCGCCCGAGAAGAGCAGCCCGGAAACGGCATTGAACAGCCCGATCAGCAACAGCACGAGAAAGGCCGGGCTGCGGAACACCAGAGCCATCTCGAACCGGCACCGCGCGAGGAGCCGTGTCCACGCCGCCTGGGCGGGTCGAGCGGCGGGCAGGGTGTCGACCAGCACCGGCGCCGTTGCCGCGAGCTTCGCCGTCTTGTGTTGCTGCCGGCGCAGCTTGCGCTTGGACAGGCCGCGTTCGGCAAAACTGAAGCGGGCATAGGCGATGGCGATCGCCAGCAGGCCGATCGCGATCGAGATCAGGCGGTTCCACACCAACACGCCGGCAAAGGCGGGCAGGCCGGCATTGGCGTCGCTTGCCGTCCAATAGCGCGTGGTCGTATTGAACGCGCCCAGGCCGAACAACTCGATGTAGCTGCCGAAGGTGCGCCATTCGGGCTTGGTGCGCAGGATCGTGCTCAGCGCCAGATACAGCACCAGGAAGACGATCACGCCGAGATAGGAATACATCATCGATCGCGTCATCGTCGCGACCGCGAAGAAGATCGCCGACGTCAGGAAGACGTTGGGCAAAGCGAGCAGGAAATAGGCATAGGCGTAATCGCCGAGGCGATTGGGCCCGAGTTTCTCGGGATCGATCCAGGGCATCAGCGAGCCGAGCCAGATCGCCAGCGGGATCGCCGCAAAGGCCACCGCCGCTGCGGCGAACGCGCCGAGGAAGCGGGCGAGCAGGTAATCCAACTTGCTCACGCGGGTCGATCGAACCATCGGGCCGAACCCGCTCTCATCGTCGCGCACGATCACGTTGGCGACGAACGCCGTCGTCACGAACATGAAGAACAGCGACATGATCAGGTGGATATTGGCGATCGCGACGGGCGCGTTCTTGTGGATGTTGGCGCCGCTGCCGATCTGGATCTGATCGACCGTCATCGCCCCGAAGGTCAGCAGGAAGAACAGGATCGAGACGGTCCAGAAGACCGGATTGCGCAACTGGTAGCGCAGCTCGAAGCGGGCGATCTGGCCGAACATCTGCGCTCAGGCCGCGACGGTGGAGGAGGTAGCTTCGGCCGCCGGCACGCGGCGCGACCGGGCGAGGGTGGAGAAATACACGTCCTCCAACCCGCCCTCGGCGCGCGTGAACCCGTCGCCGGGATCGTCGTTCGACAGGATGTGGATGATCGTCCGCCCGGCGAACAGCCGGGTGGAGATCACCTCGTACTGCCGCCGGCTGTCCTCCAGCTCGTCGCGCCCGATCGTCTTGGCCCAGACATTGCCGCGCGTCTGCTCGATCAGGTCGAGCGGGGCGCCCTCCAGCTGGATTCTCCCCGCCGCCAGCACCGCCATGCGCGGGCACAGATCGGCGACATCCTCGACGATATGGGTCGACAGGATCACCACCACGTTCTCGCCGATCTCGGCCAGCAGGTTGAGGAAGCGGTTGCGCTCTTCGGGATCGAGGCCGGCGGTCGGCTCGTCGACGATGATCAGGCCGGGATTGCCGATCAGCGCCTGGGCGATGCCGAAGCGCTGCCGCATGCCGCCGGAAAAACCCGCGATCGCCTTCTTGCGCACCGACCAGAGATTGGTCTGGTTGAGCAACGTCTCGACCGTTTCCTTGCGCTCGCGCGCCGAGGCGACGCCCTTTAGGACCGCCATGTGATCGAGCATGTCATAGGCCGATACGCGCGGGTAGACGCCGAAATCCTGCGGCAGATAGCCGAGTGATTCACGCAGCGCCTCGGGGTTGGCGATCACGTCGATCTCGCCGAAGCGGATCGTGCCCGACGTCGGCGTCTGCAACGTCGCCACGGTGCGCATCAGTGTTGATTTGCCGGCGCCATTGGGGCCGAGCAGCCCGAACATGCCGTTGGGGATGGTCAGGCTGACATCGTCGAGCGCGCGCGTTCCGTTGGCGTAGACATGCGTTACATGTGCCAGTTCGAGCATCTGTGATTCCCCCGTTACGAGGCAGAAATTATCAGCTGTGTTGCCGATGTAAAGCACGGTTGGATCGAGCCGTGAGCGGGCGGCAGAGGCGATGCGCGAGGCTGGCCGGGGTCAATGGGTGCCGCTTGAGCTGGGCAGAGGGAAAGCTTTCGGCATCCGTGCGTTCGGTTCGGCGAGCACAAGGAAATCAGCATGAAAACAGTTACGTTGCGGTCGCCCGGTGGGTTGGACCAGCTATCGATCAGCGACCGCGCGACACCGGGCGAACCGGCCGCGGGCGAGATCCGCGTCGCGCTGCACGGCAGCTCGCTCAACTATCACGATCTCGGCATCGTCACCGGGAACATGCCGAGCGACGACGGCCGCATACCGCTTGCCGATGGTGCCGGCGTGGTCGAGTCGGTCGGGGCGGGTGTCACCGAATTCGCGGTGGGCGACATGGTCGTATCCTGCTTCTTCCCCGATTGGCAGGATGGCACCCCCACGATCGGCGATTTCTCCCGAACGCCGGGCGACGGGATCGATGGCTTTGCGCGCGAACAGGTCGTGCTGCCGGCGACTGCCTTCACGCATGCGCCCAAGGGCTATGACGCGGTCGAGGCGGCGGCGATCACCACCGCAGGATTGACGGCGTGGCGCGCGCTGATCGTCGACGGCAAGCTGAAGGCGGGCGACACCGTGCTGTTGCTGGGCACGGGCGGCGTGTCGATCTGGGCGTTGCAGATCGCCAAGCTGATGGGGGCGACCGTCGCGATCACCTCCTCCTCGGACGAGAAGCTCGCGCGGGCAGAGGCGATGGGCGCCGATTTCACGCTCAACTATCGTGAGGACCCGGAGTGGGGCCAGAAGGTGCTCGACTGGGCCGGGCGCGGCGTCGATCATGTCGTCGAGGTCGGTGGGCCGGGTACGCTGGCGCAGTCGATCAAGGCCGTGCGCGTCGGCGGACATATCTCGCTGATCGGCGTGCTGACGGGTGCCAGCGGCGAGGTGCCGACGGCGGCGTTGATGAGCAAGCAGGCGCGGCTGCAGGGCCTGATTGTCGGCAGCCGGCGCGAACAGCAGGATTTCGTGCGCGCGCTGGAAACCAGCGGGATCAAGCCCGTCGTCGACCGCCGCTTCCCGCTCGATCAACTCGCCGACGCGTTCCGGATGCAGCAAGGCGGCGAGCATTTCGGCAAGATCGGGATCGAGTGGTAATGAGCCACTCACCGCTGACTGCTGCGATTTGCCGTTCTCCCGCGGAGGCGGAAGGCCAGGAGCCTCACAGCACAGCCGTTGTGACTCTGGACTCCCGCTTTCGCGGGAGAACGGGGTGGTCGCAATGACGGCCGGCACGGCGCTGGTCGCCGGCGCCGGCGGGATCATTGGCGATGCCGTAGTGCGTGAGCTGAAAGGCAACGACTGGACGGTGCGCGGACTCGCGCGCCGTCCGACGCGCGGCGGCTCGATCCAGGCCGACCTGACCGATGCCGAGGCAACGGCCGCGGCGCTCCGCAATGCCAAGGACACGACGCATGTGTTCTACGCGGCGCTGGCACCCGATGCGGATCTCGCCACCGAGGCAACACGCAATGCGGCAATGCTGGGCAATTTGCTGAACGGGCTCGAGGCGGCGGGTGCGCCGCTGCAGCGCGTGATCATCTATCAGGGCTTCAAGATCTACGGCATCCATCTGGGCGCGCATGTGCCGACGCCGGCGCGCGAGAGCGATCCGCCGCACATGCCGCCTAATCTGTATAGGGCGCAGGAGGCGGAACTGCGCGACCGCGCGGCCCGCAGCCGGTGGGATTACGTGGCTCTGCGCCCCGACGTGGTGGTCGGCGATATCTGGGGCAATCCCATGAACATCGCCCTGGTGGTCGGTGCGTTTGCGGAGATCAGCCGGACGCTTGGCGTGCCGTTGCGCTTTCCCGGCACCGACCGGGCGTTCAAGCAGCTCGTGCAGTTCACCGATTCCGGGCTGCTCGCGCGCGCCAGCCGCTGGGCGGCGACGAGCGAGCGGGCAGGGGGCGAGGCGTTCAACGTCACCAATGGCGATACCTTTCGCTGGGAGCGGATGTGGGACGATATCGCCCGTCACCTTGGCCTGGAAACGGCCGCACCGGTGCCGCTGAAGCTCGCCAAGCACATGGCCGACAAGGGGCCGCTATGGCGCACGCTCGCCGAGCGGCACGGGATGGTGCAGCCGGATTATGACGGCCTGATCGGCTGGGGCTTCGGCGATTTCATCTTCAACACCGAGACCGACGTCATTTCCGATGTGAACAAAATCTACGAGCACGGGTTTACCGAGCGCATGAACTCGACCGCGTCGCTGCTGACCGCAATCGACAGCCTGAAGCGCCAGCATATCCTGCCCTGAATCCGAGGACCTGACCGATGACCCATTTCGCTCCTCCGGGACCGCTCGGCTTTGGCGGCGCGCCGCTCGGCAACATGTTTGAGGTGGTCGATGAAGCGACCGCCGAGGCGGCGCTGACCGCGGCGTGGGACAGCGATGTGCGCTATTTCGACACCGCGCCGCACTATGGCAGTGGCCTGTCGGAGCATCGCTTCGGCAACATCCTGCGCCGCTACCCGCGCGAAGCGTTCGTGCTGTCGACCAAGGTCGGGCGGCTGTTGCGCCCCGACGCCAGTCGGCCGGACAATGGCCCGTTCGTCGAAGGGCTGCCGTTCCGCGTCAAGAGCGATTATTCCTATGACGCGACGATGCGTTCGGTGGACGACAGCCTTCAGCGGCTCGGTCTCGCGCAGATCGACATTGCCTTCGTTCACGATCTCGCCGCCGATCATCTTGGCGATGCATGGGAGGAGCAGTTCGAGATCGCGCGCACCGGCGCGTTCCGCGCTTTGACGGACCTGCGCGAGCAGGGCGTGATCAAGGGCTGGGGGCTGGGCGTCAACCTGACCGAGCCGTGCATCCGCACGATGGAGCAGGCGGATCCCGACGTGTTCCTGCTTGCCGGTCGATACAGCCTGCTCAACCAGCCGGCGCTCGATCGCATGTTCCCGATGTGCGCTGAGCGCGGCGTGCACGTCGTCGTCGGCGGGCCGTACAATTCGGGGCTACTCGCCGGCGGGCGGACTTTCGAATATGCCGAGGCGCCGCCCGAGATGATCGCCAAGCGCGACCGTATTGCCGACATCTGCGAGGCGCATGGCGCCGACATCCGCGCCGCTGCGCTGCAATTCTGCGCGGCGCACCCCGTGGTCGCGGCGATCATCCCCGGCGCCAAACGCCGCGAGAAGGTGGAGGAGAATGCGCGCCTCATGGCCGCCACCGTCGACCCCGCCGTGTGGCAGGAATTGAAGAGCGCGGGGTTGATCCCCGCCGATGCGCCAACGCCTGCCTGAGGACTTTCACATGACTGATCATCCGGCGATCGCCGCCGGTCGCGTTGCCGTGATCACCGGTGGCGCGAGCGGCATCGGCCTTGCCACCGCGCGCCGGCTCGGCGCGGCGGGCATGCGCATCCTGCTCGCCGACATCGCGGCGGAGCAACTCGCCGTGGCGGTGGTCGCCTTGCGCAGCGAGGGCATCGATGTGACGGCACTGCGCACCGATGTCAGCAACGCCGGCGACGTCCTTGCCCTGGCCAGGGCAGCGGAAGCGCTCGGCCAGGTCTCGCTGCTGATGAACAATGCCGGGCGCGAAGGCGGCGGCGGTATCCTTGCGGGGGCGGCGGTCTGGAAACAGACGCTTGCGACCAACCTGATGGGCGCCGTGTACGGCGTGCAAGCCTTCCTGCCGCCGATGCAGACTGCGGCCTGGCCGTGCGCGATCATTAACACGGGCTCCAAACAGGGCGTCACGCTGCCGCCCGGTGACACCGCCTTCAATGTCAGCAAGGCGGCGCTGAAGGCGCTGACCGAAAGCCTGGCGCACGATCTGCTCGCCACCGACGGCCGCATCACCGCGCACCTGCTGATCCCGGGCTTCACCTATACCGGCTTCACCCAGCGTCGCGGCGTTGCCGAAAAGCCCGACGCGGCGTGGAGCGCGGAAGAGGTCGTCGATTTCATGCTGCCCGCTTTGGCGCGCGGTGATTTCTACATCCTGTGCCCGGACAATGACGTCACGCGTGAGATGGACCTGCGGCGGATTGCCTGGGCCGCGGGCGACATCCTCGAAAACCGACCGGCGCTGTCGCGCTGGCACCCCGATCATGCCGACGCCTTTGCCGCGCATATGCAAGGCGATTCCTGACGTGAACGCATCTGCCACCACGATTGCCGACTCCACGCCGCCTGCGGTGCGCCGCCCGTTCGTGCTCGCCGCGGTGATGGCGGCATCGTTCATGATCGCGATCGAGGCGACGATCGTGTCGACCGCCATGCCGCAGATCGCCGGGCAGCTCGGCAACCTGCAGCTTTATTCCTGGGTCTTCTCATCCTTCCTGCTGGCGCAAACCGCCACCACCGTGGTGTTCGGCAAGCTGGCCGATCTTTACGGCAGGCGATCGGTGCTGCTGGCGGGCATCGGCATCTTCCTCATCGGTTCGGTGCTGTGCGGGCTGGCCTGGTCGATGCCGTCGCTGATCGCCTTCCGCCTGATCCAGGGGATCGGCGCGGGCGCGATCCAGCCGGTGTCGATCACCGTCATCGGCGACTTGTATCCGGCGCACGAGCGTGGCCGCGTGCAGGGCTGGCTGGCCAGCGTCTGGGGCGTTTCCTCGGTCGTCGGCCCGCTGGCGGGCGGGCTGATCATCCAGCATGTCAGCTGGGCATGGATCTTCTGGATCAACGTGCCGATCGGGCTGGCGGCAGCGGCCGGCTTCTTCCTGTTCCTGAAGGAGACGGTGTCCACCGAATCGCGCAGCGTCGATGTCGCGGGCGCGGGGCTGTTCACGGTCGCGGTCGCCGCACTGATGGTCGCGCTGACCGAGGCGGGCGCCGGGGCCGGGTCGATGACGCTGGCGGCCGGGCTGGTGTTCGTCGTCGCCGGGATATTGTTCGTCCTGCAGGAGCGCCGCGCGCGCGATCCGATGATCGCCTTTGGGCTATGGGCGCACCGTTCACTCGCCGCGACCAATGCGGCGACCTTGTTCAGCGGCATGGCGGTGATCGGGCTCACCACGTTCCTGCCGATGTATGTGCAGGCGGTGATGGGGCATTCGCCGCTGGTCGCTGGGTTCATGTTGACCGCGATGGTGCTCGGCTGGCCGATCGCCGCGACGCTCGGCGCGCGCAACTTCGCCCGCTTCGGCCTGCGCCCGATCCTGATCGTGGGTGCCGCCTTGCTGCCGCTGGGCGCCGTTGCCTTCGTCATCCTGTCGCCGACCATGTCGCCGCTGGTCGCAGGACTGGGCTCGCTGGTGATGGGGTTCGGCATGGGATTCTTCAGCACCGCCGCAATCGTGTTGATCCAGGACAGCGTCGGCTGGGCCGAGCGCGGCGCGGCCACCGCCTCCAACCTGTTCGCACGCAATCTTGGCAGCACATTGGGTGCGACGGTGCTGGGCGCCGTGCTCAACCTCAGCCTGGCACGCGGGCATGCCGGGTCGCTGGAACAGGTGCAGCAATTGCTCGTGGCGCACGGACCCGCAGTGGACGGCGCCGCCAGCCGCGCGGCGCTGGCCCACGGCCTGCACCTCACCTTCTGGGGTGTGTTCGTAATCGCCGCCGTGACGCTGGCGCTATCGGTGTTCGTGCCGCGAGTGGCATCGAGCCGCAAGGTCGCCGCGTAACCGACGGGGCGCGTGGGGGCATCCGATAAGGATGTCGATGGCGGCGCTGGTGACCGTTACGAGAATCTAACTCGCACTTACGCCGCTGCCGCTATCGGGTGATGTCGCTGGTGACCCCTACGAGAATCGAACTCGTGCTTACGCCGTGAGAGGGCGTCGTCCTAACCGCTAGACGAAGGGGCCATGCGAAGCGCGCGCTCTACGGTGCGGGGCGGCGGGCGTCAAGGTGGCGATGTGCCGGCTGTCCACTAGATTGCGATAGAGTTGGGCATAGGCGGCGGCCTGTACAAGGGTCGAATATAGCGCGGCGCGGCGCCTGGCGGCGCTCGCGAGCCGGGCGCGGAGGATCGGATTGGCAGCAAGGTGCCGGACGGCATCCGCGATTGCCGTTGGCGCGCGGCGGGGGATGAACAACGCTGTGTCCTGCACCAATGCCGGGACACCGCCGACATGGGTAGCGATGCAGGGGAGCCCGCACGCCATCGCCTCCAGCAGCGCGGCCGGGGTGCCTTCGTGATCGGATACGAGCAGGAAGGCGTCGAGACTGGCGAGCCATTCTGGCATGGCGGCAACGTCTCCGTCGAACGACGTTTAGGCCGCGGGCGAGGTGCGTGAGCCGGGCGGCCTCCGATCCTTGGCCGGCGATGCGCAGCCGGTACCGCACGCCGCGGTCTTGCAGGATTCGGCAGGCGGCGACCGCGTGCCCATGGCGTTTGACGGGATGCAGGCGTGCGGCGATGCCGATGGTGAAGTCGGCGGTGGGCACGCGATCGTGTGCAGGGGTAAAGCGGTCGAGATCGACACCGGTGGGTATGGTGGCGATCGGCTGGTTGGCCAGCGCGCGGTAGCGGCGCGCGAGGTCGTCCGATACGGCAGTGACGGCTGCTGCGGCGCGGAGTCCGCGCGCGACCGGCATCGCCCAGCGCCAGCCATTGCCGAGTGCGATGTGCAACGTGGCGAGCATCGGCACATCGCCCAACGCAGGCCGTGCGAGTGCCGCCGGGACATGGCCTTGGGCGTGGAGCACGTCGATGCGGCTCGTGGTGAGCCGGTCGCGCAATCGGGCGGTGAAGGCCGGATCGCGGCGATCGAGAGCGAAGACGGGGGTGTGGCCGAGATCGATCTGCGCGGCTTCGGCTGGGGGCGGATCGTAGGTGATGACGATCGGCTGGATACCCACCCCCGTTGCCTGCGCGCAGAGATCGGCGACGATCCGTTCGCGCCCTCCGGTGACCATGTTGGGGAGCAGATGGGCGACGCGGATCATGCCGGTCAGCGCGCCATCAGGCGGTCCGCTGCGTCCTTCGAATATTTGCGGAACGATGGCGCATGCTTCTCGACGCGCGACGCGGCCTCGCGATGGGCAATTGGGGCAGTTGAGCTGGAACGCATCACGCGCGGCCTGGTGGTGGGCCTCCTGGTAGAGGATCTCGCTCAGCCGCTTCTCGTGCAGATTGCCGAGCGGGAAGGTGACGTAGCACAGCATCACCGAGCCGTCGGCGCCGACCCACAGCAATTTGCGCGCGTCGCACGGGATTCGCATGTCCTGCTGCTTGAGCGCCCAGTCGGCGAAGGCGGCGATCGCGGTGGCGCTTTCGGTGAAGAGCTTGGGATCGGCCATCTTGAGCCTGAGCAAGTGGTTGATGACGAGATCGACCGCAGGCTTGTCCTCCGGGCGGAACTGCAACTCGCGATCCTCGCCTTCGTCGAAATAGGGCAGGGAGTAATGCACTACGTCGAAATGGATGCTGGCCTGGAAGCGGTGCGCGAACGCGGCCATCTCGTCGACCGCGGCGAGATTGGCGGCGGCGGCTCAGCAGGAAGTTCATCTGGATATCGAGCTCTTCCGGCCCGAACATCGCGCGGGTGTTTTCGAGACTCTCGATCAGCCGCGCGAAGCGGCCGGGGCGCTGCACGTAGTCGTCGAACGCGCCATCCTGCCCATAATAGCCGATTGTCACCTTGCGCAGGCCCGCGGCGTGGAGTGCCGCGATCTTCTTGTCGAGGATCGGCGCATTGGTGGTCATGTAGCAGCCAACGCCGAGATCGTTCGAGATCCGGACCATGTCGACGACGTTGGGGTGGAGCAGCGGCTCTCCGCCGTAAAGGCGCACCGCCGGCACCTTTGCGGCGGCGGCGTCTTCCAGCAACAGGCGGACGGTTTCTAGTGGCAGCTGTGCGCCCGGCATGAGGTCGCGACCATATTTGCAGCCCTTGCATCGCAGATTGCAATGTGCGGTGATGGCGATGGTGATCTTCTCGGTCCGTGCGCGGATCAATGACGGCCAATTGCCACCCAGCGTGCTGAGCATGCGTTCGCTGGCACGGTAACCTGCCTTCAGCGCAGGGGCGGAGGCGGGTACGCTGCGGGCGAGCGAACGGGCGATGCTTTCGATGGTCATGGATGGACTTCCTGCCGCAATTGCGGACACGGTGATGCCATCTGTGCGTTAAGATGTACTTATGCTGCGTCATGAAATACTCGCCGGCGCGGCGCTTCTGCTTAGTACCGGCCCCAGACGAAGCGCGACGACATGGCGTAATTCCACACGGCACCGACTAATACACCGATCGTCGCGGACAAGGCCCATTCGCGCGCCTGTACGCCGTGGAGAAATTCCGCGACGCCGACATTTGCGATGGCGCCCACCGAGCAGACGAGACAGAACGACACCCAGCCGCCGAGCAATTCCCGTACGCCCTTCAAGCGCAGCTCGCGGTAGGTGAGCGCGTTGTTGAGGAAGAAGTTGAACGTCATGGCGATGCCGGTCGCGACGATCGTGCCGGTGCGAAAGCTTTCGCCCAGGCCGACGAACAAGGTGCCGAGCACCGTCAAATGTATGAGCAGGCCGAGCAGCCCGATCGCCGAGAACATGGCAAAGCGCACCGGCACGACATGCCCGAACATCCGATCGTACAGCGCGATCAGGAATTCCATCGCGACGACATGGTCGAGCTTGCTCTCGCCCTGGGTGCGCACGCGGAACGTATAGGCGAACTCGCGGAAGACGAGCGGCCTGGGGCTGGTCGTCATGATGTCGAGCAGGATCTTGAAGCCGATCGCCGACATGTCGCGGGTGAGATCGCGCACGATGTGGGTGCGAATCATGAAATAGCCGCTCATCGGATCCTTCAGCTCCGCCTTCAGCACGCCGCGCGCGAGCCGGGTGGCGAAGGCGGATTTGGCGACCCGATCGCTGTCCCAGTCGCCGGTGCCGCCGCCGGCCACGAAGCGCGACCCGATCGCGAGGTCGAGCGTCGGATCGGCGTCGAGTGCTGCGAGCATGACGGGCAGGATCGTCTCGTCATGCTGCAGGTCGCCGTCGATCACCGCGACGATCGGTGCGGCGGTGGCGCAGATTCCCTCGATACAGGCAGACGATAGCCCGCGCCGGCCGATCCGCTGCACAACACGCACGCGGGTGTCGGCCTGGGCGATGGCGCGGGCGACGTCGGCAGTGCCGTCGGGGCTGTCGTCGTCGACGAAGATCGCTTCCCAGCGACGACCGACCAACGCCGCTTCGAGCCGCGCGATCAGTATCGGCACGTTGGCCGATTCGTTGAAGGTCGGCACGACGACGGCGAGTTCGAGACGGTCGTTCATCGCGGGCAGACTTTGCTTATTGGTATCGACAGGCACATCGGCTCGGGGTTGTGACGATCAGGCTGCTTCGGAGCGCCGCTGCCGCATCTCGACGTTCAGCATCTCGGCCAGCAGGAAGGCCAGCTCGAGGCTCTGCCCGGCATTGAGCCGCGGATCGCAATGCGTGTGATAGCGATCGGCCAGGCTCTGTTCGGTTACGTCGACCGCGCCGCCGGTGCATTCGGTCACGTTCTGCCCCGTCATCTCGGCGTGGATGCCACCGGCGATCGAGCCTTCCGCGCGGTGCACCGCGAAGAAGCCGCGCACTTCGGCCAGGATGCGATCGAACGGCCGCGTCTTGTAGCCAGTCACGGCTTTGACCGTGTTGCCATGCATCGGGTCGCAGCTCCACACCAGCGGATGCCCCTCGCGCAGCACCGCGCGGACGAGCTTGGGCAGGCCGGCCTCGATCTTGTCATGACCGTAGCGCGTGATCAGCGTCATGCGGCCGGGGACGCGATCGGGGTTGAGCGTGTCGAGCAGGCGCAGCAGCGCATCGGGTTCCAGGCTTGGCCCGCACTTCATGCCGATCGGGTTGCCGATGCCGCGGAGATATTCGACATGCGCACTGCCCTCGAAGCGGGTGCGGTCGCCGATCCACAGCATGTGCGCCGAGGTGTCGTACCAATCGCCGGTGAGCGAATCCTGCCGCGTCAGTGCTTGTTCGTAGCGCAGCAGCAAGGCTTCATGGCTGGTATAGAATTGCGTCTGGCTCAGCTGCGGCACCGTTTCCGGGCTGATCCCGCACGCCTCCATGAAGTCCAGCGCTTCGCCGATGCGGTCGGCGGTCTCGGTATATTTCTTCGCCCAGGGGCTGCGGCCCATGAAATCGTGCGTCCAGCGGTGCACCTGGTGGAGGTTGGCGTACCCCCCCGTCGCAAAGGCGCGCAGCAGGTTGAGCGTGGCGGCGCTCTGGCTGTAGGCGCGGATCATGCGCTGCGGATCCGGCAGGCGTGCCTCGGGCGTGAAATCGATGTCGTTGACGATGTCGCCGCGATAGCTCGGCAGCTCGACGCCGCCGATCGTCTCCATGTCGGTCGAGCGCGGCTTGGCGAATTGCCCCGCCATGCGGCCGAGCTTCACGACCGGCAGCTTGGAGGCGAAGGTCAGGACCACCGCCATCTGCAGCAAAACGCGAAACGTATCGCGGATGTTGTTTGCGCTATGCTCGGCAAAGCTTTCCGCGCAATCGCCGCCTTGCAGCAGGAACGCCTCGCCACGCGATACCTTCGCCAGGTCGGCGGTCAGGTTGCGCGCTTCGCCGGCGAAGACGAGCGGCGGGAACTTGCCCAGCGTCTCGGTCGCGGCGTCCAAGGCGGCGCCGTCGGGGTAGGTCGGGAGCTGACGCGCTTCGGCCTTCGTCCAGCTGTCGGGGGCCCAGCTACTCATGTCATTCTCCGTGCGAATCGTGATGAACCAGTCGGCGTGCGTGGCGATGCCGTTGGCGGCAATCTGGTTGAGCACCGGGCCGCTGGCACGCTTGCCATGTTCTTCCCAGCCCTGGACGGTGCTGCCGGGGCTGTCATACCAGGCGCCGAACGCGGCGCGGCTGAGCGTGCGTTCCTCGCGGAAGCGTTTGATCTTGAGGCCGGCGAGCGTCGTCATGCCGGGCGGCTTACCCTGATGGGGTAAAGGTGGCAAGTGGCCTTGGCGTGCCACGAGCCATTATACTGTTCCCCGGCGAAGGCCGGGCCCAGTAGTAGAGCAGAAGGAAACAGGCGTGGCGCACGATCATTGCCACGACCGCGACTGAGTCCCGGCCTTCGCCAGGGAGCTGCCTGCGTGGAAGGTGGCGCGGCTTCAATATCCCGCGTCGAGATCGACCACGTTCTTCATCGGCCTGCCCGCAAGGTACGCCTCCAGATTGTCGATGAACAATGTCGCCGCACGCACGAACATCTTGGTCTGGCTGCGTCCCGACAGATGCATCGAGTGCAGCACGTTCGGGGCGGTCCATAGCGGGTGATCGGCCGGCAGCGGTTCGGGATGGACCGTGTCGAGGAACGCGCCAGCGATGCGGCGGGCGGTGAGCGCGGCGATCAATGCGTCCTGTTCGACCATCTCGCCGCGTGCGATGTTGACCAGCCAGGCGCTGGATTTCATGGCGGCGAGTTGGTCCTTGCCGATCATCGCCTTGGTCGCATCGGTCGAGGGGGCGGCCAGGATCACCCAGTCGAAGTCGCCGATCCGTGCCTGCCATTGGTCGGCGGTCAACGTGCCGTCGCGGCCCGAGCGGGTGACGCCGGTCACGCCAACGCCGAACGCGGCGAGGCGCTCGGCGATCAGCGCGCCGATCGCGCCCATGCCGACGATCAGCGCCTTGGTCTCGTAGAGTTCGACTCGGCCCGGCGCGTTGGTCGGCCAATCGTGGCGGTCGGCAGCGCGAACGACCTCGTCATAGCGCTTGGCCGCGGCGAGCATGCCCATCACGGCATATTCGGCGACGGCAATGGCATTGATGCCGGTGCCGTTGGTGACGATCGTGCCCTGCGCCGCAAGCGCGCGCAGATCGAGCGAATCGAGGCCGGCAATGGCGGTGAACAGCCATTTGAGTTGGGGCGCGGCGCTGACCGCTTGTTCGGTCAGGCCCTGCGGCGGGAGATCGACCCAGGCGATATCGGCATCGGCGATCGCGGCCACCGCTTCGTCGACGGTGCCGACCCAGGCGATGTCGTGGCCGGCAGGGAGGCGCGCTTCGAGCAGCGGACGAGCGAGGGCGGGGAGGACGAGCTTCATGGGGATGTCCTATGACGAGGCCGGGCCAGTTCCCCGGCGAAGGGCGGGGCCCAGGCGGACAGGTTGCCGTGACGAAGCGCAGCGCCCGCCATTGCTGCCTCCCAACTGGACCCCGGCCTTCGCCGGGGAACGGCATGTAGCCACGCTGCGCCTCGGAACTCCAGTAAATCCTCCCCGTGCGGGCGGCGTTAGAGCGCCAGCTTCCAGTCCCAGCCGAGCGGATCGCCGTCCATCACCTCGACCCCCGCGGCGACGAGATCGTCGCGGATCGCGTCGGAGCGGGAAAAGTCCTTGGCCGCACGGGCCTCGCGGCGTTCGGCCAGGCGCGCATCGATCTCGGCCTCGGTCAGCGTGGCGTCGGCCGGCCGAAGGCGCAGCTCGGCGCGGGGCAGGGTGGCCAGGTCGAGCCCGAGCACCTCGTCGAAATGCGTCAGCAGGCCCAGTCGCTGTGCGGGCTTGAGCTTCTTGTCGGCGAGCATCTCATCCAGCAGCGGCAGCGCGCGCGGCGTGTTGAGGTCGTCGGCGACCGCCGCATCGAGCTGATCGAGCCACGGACTGGCATCGGGCGACTCGGCATCACCCTCAGCCCGGGCGCGCAGCGCCTGCACCACGATCACCAGCCGCTTGAGACGGGTGAAGGCGGCGGCGAGGTTCTCCAGGCTGAATTCCAACTCACTGCGATAATGCGCCTGCAGGCACATCAGCCGATAGGCGAGCGGATGCACGCCGAGATCGATCAGCGTCTGCAGCGTGGTGAAGCTGCCGCCTGACTTGCTCATCTTGCCGGATCGTTCGACCAGGAAGTTGTTGTGCAGCCAGAAGGTCGCACCGGTATCGGCGCAGCCGCAATGCGCCTGGTTCTGCGCGATTTCGTTGGGGTGGTGGATCTCGCGGTGATCGATGCCGCCGGTGTGGATGTCGAAATTGGCCCCCAGATACTTCTGGCTCATCACCGAGCATTCGAGATGCCAGCCGGGCGCGCCGCGGCCCCACGGCGAATCCCATTCCATCTGGCGTTGCTCGTGCGCCTCGCTCTTGCGCCAAATCGCGAAGTCCTGCGGATGGCGCTTGCCGGCGACCGGATCGATCCGCCCCTCACGCTCGTCCTCGCGCGTGCCGGCCAGGCGGCCGTAATCCGGCACGGAGCTGGTGTCGAAATAAAGTCCGCTGTCGAGTTCGTAGCAATTGGCGGCGATCTGCTGCGCAAAAGCGATCATCTCGAGGATGTGATCGGTGGCGAGCGGGAAGCGATCCGGCGAGCGGATGTTCAGATCCTGCAGGTTCTGCTTGAATGCCGCGGTGTAATGCGCGGCGATATCCCAGATGCTGGTCGCCTGCGCACGCGCTGCGGCCTCCATCTTGTCGTCGCCGGCGTCGGCGTCGGACGTCAGATGACCGACATCGGTGATGTTGATGATGTGGGTGAGCGGATAGCCTTTCCACCGCAGCACGCGCGAGAGCGTGTCGGTGAAGACATATGCCCTGAGGTTGCCGATATGCGCGTAATTGTAGACCGTCGGCCCGCACGAATAAACGCGCACGTTGGCGGGATCGAGCGGGACGAACGGCTCGAGCTGGCGGGTGAGGCTGTTATAGAGCGTAAGGGAGGTGCCGGTCATGCCCCCGCAATAGCGGGGTGGCGCGATGGTGCAAATCTCCCTCCTGTTGAAGTGGCGGGGGGTGGTTGCACCGTAAGGCAGTTCCCCGGCAAAGGTCGGGCCCCGGTCGCGACGGCAGAGGTAATGCAGCGTAGCGCCAGAAGATCGATCGCTCCGCAACTGGGCCCCGGCCTTCGCCGGGGAACAGCTTCGCCGGGCGTTTTGCCTTGAAACGGCGGGGGGGCACTGCTAGGGCGCTCGCCTTCGCGGCGCGGACCCTGTCTGCGACGGCGTTTATGTATTGATTCGGCCAGTTTACATTCGGAGCGTCTACACAACATGCAAATCATCGTTCGCGACAACAATGTCGACCAGGCGCTGCGCGCCCTGAAAAAGAAGCTGCAGCGCGAAGGTGTCTATCGCGAGATGAAGTTGCGCCGGCATTACGAGAAGCCGAGCGAGAAGCGTGCGCGCGAGCGCGCCGCGGCGATCCGCCGTGCGCGCAAGCTGGAGCGCAAGCGCCTGGAGCGTGACGGCGCACGGTAAGACCGTGATGGGCGGCCTTGTGCCGCCCTCCTGTTTTTCTCGACATATCTGACCGGCGGCGTGCCGTCGTTTCCTTAAGGCAGCCCCCGCATGTCGACCATCACCGCCGTTCCGTTGCAGCCGACCAAGCGGGGCGTGCTGGTGCTCCTCTGGATCGGCGTGATCATCGCCGCGCTGGCCGCGGCCGGGCTGGCGGCAATGGCGCCGGGCGATCCGGTGGTCGGACTGCTGGCCGCCAACAAGCGCCAGAAGGGCGTGATCGAAACACCCTCGGGCCTGCAATATCTGGTCATCGCGCCGGGCGCGGGTGGCGCACATCCGACCGATGCCGACATCGCTTTGGTCAATTACGAGGGCAAGCTGCCCGATGGCAGCACCTTCGACAAGTCGTCGCAGCCGCAGCCGATGCCCGTCACCGGCGTGGTGCCCGGCTTCTCCGAAGCGCTGAAGCTGATGTCCAAGGGCGCGAAGTACCGCTTCTGGATCAAGCCCACGCTCGGCTATGGCGCGCCGCGCCCGGCCGGGGCGCCGCCGCTCGATCCTGCCGCCGACAAGCTGGCCAAGAACGTCCTGATCTTCGACGTCGAGCTGATCGACTTCCTGCCCGAGGCGACGGTGCGCCAGATGCAGATGCAGCAGCAGATGATGCAGCAGGGCGGCGCGCCGGGCGCACCGGGTGCCCCTGGCGTGCAGGGCCCGCCACCGGGTGCCGCACCCGGTCGCTAAGTCCGACGGGCCGATGACGGCCCGCCCAGCCGCAGGATGCGTCGGATGACCACGCCTACAGCCGCACTGCCAGGCTCGTCGAACCGGGTGAAGATCCGTTACCTCCTGATCGGCATGCTGGTCGGGGCACTGGCGACCGCGGTGCTGGCCTTGCTGTTCCGCCCGGCGCCCGCAGGCGGCGTGCCGGTCTCCGCCTATCTCGCGCTCAATCGCACGACACCGGGCGTTACGCAGACGGCCACTGGCCTGCAGTACAAGCAGCTTGTCGCCGGCGCTGCCGGTGCACGGCCGGGTGACGGTGACGTCGCTTTGGTGGAATATAAGGGCAGGCTGGCCGACGGCACCGTGTTCGACCGATCTGCGCGCGCGACTCCGCTTGCCGTGGCAGGCGTGGTGCCCGGTTTTGCCGAGGCGTTGAAGCTGATGAACAAGGGCGCGCGCTACCGCGTGTGGATCCCGCCCACGCTCGGCTACGGCGCGGCAGGGGCAGGGCCGATCCCCGCCAATGCGCTGCTGGTGTTCGACATCACCCTGGTCGATTTCCAGCCGGCCGCCGCAGTAGATCGGGCACGCGCCGAGCAGCGGAAAGGCCGCTAAGCCTTCAAAAAATAGAAATCAAAGCGCGATCAATCACTCCTACCCGTTCGTGCTGAGTAGAGACCGAGTAGGCCGCAGGCCGTATCGAGGGCTCGTATCGAAGCACCTTGGAGCGCGGGATCGCGTGTCCTGCGATACGCGCTTCGCGCTACTCGATGCCTGTCCTGAGCGCCTGCCTTTGCAGGCAGTTGAAGGGGCTACTCAGGACGAACGGTTGGTTTCAGGGCATCAACCTCTAATAACGATATCGCACCCGCCCCCGCTCAGCGCAGCAAATCGACCGCAAAGGCGCGGACTGTCGCGCCGATATCCTCGCGGCCGACCGCCACGGCGAGATTGGCCTGCACATAGCCGGCCTTGTCGCCGCAATCGTACCGCCGACCATCGAATGTCAGCCCGTGGAACGGCTGCGTGCCGATCATCCGCGCCATCGCATCGGTCAGCTGGATCTCGCCGCCCGCGCCCTTCTCCTGCGTCTCCAGCACGCGCATCACTTCGGGCTGCAAGATGTAGCGGCCGATCACCGAAAGGTTGGACGGGGCGGTGCCCGGCGCTGGCTTTTCGACGAGACCGGTCACTTCGGTCAGCGCACCGTCGCGTGCGCCCGGGGTGATGACGCCGTACATGTGCGTCTGATCGTGCGGCACTTCCTGCGCGCAGATCATGTTGCCGCCAACCTTGGCATAGGCATCCACCATCTGTTTCAGGCAGCAGGGATCACCGACCATGAAATCGTCGGCCAGCAGCACCGCGAATGGCTCGTCACCGATGATATCGCGTGCACACCATACCGCGTGGCCCAGGCCCATCGGCTCCTGCTGGCGCACATAGGCAACGGCGCCGGGCTTGAGCCGCGTCTGGTTCAGGATCTCGAGCGACTTGCCACGATTGGCCATCGTCGTCTCGAGTTCGTAGGCGATGTCGAAATGGTCCTCGATCGCGGATTTGCCGCGGCCGGTGACGAAGATCATCTGCTCGATGCCCGCCGCGATCGCCTCGTCCACCGCATATTGGATCAGCGGGCGATCGACGATCGGCAGCATTTCCTTGGGGAGCGCCTTGGTCGCCGGCAGGAAGCGCGTGCCGAGGCCGCCAACGGGAAATACGGCCTTGCGGACCGGCTTGAAGGACATAGATTTGCTGACCAAAAACGAGCGGCGGAAATCGCCGAATTGCACAGCGCTTACCCGGCAGCTGTTTGATTGCAAGCGATTTTCGTGAGGCCGCGGCGGCGCCTCTCGGGCGCATCGGCGCCGTCTTGATCTGGATCAGCTGGCCAGGCGTAGCGGGACGGGCGGCGCCTTGATGCGGGGCTGGTCCGGCCAGATGCCGCGGGTGTCGTACACGATCTTGTCGACCCGTTCGTCGAGCGGCACCGACTTGAAGATCTCGTGGTCGACCAGCACGATCATCATCGGACAGGTCTCGATCGCGGTGTCGATGTCGATCAACTGCACCCCGGTGCCGTCGAACGCGGCGGGCAGTTGGTCGACATAGGGTTCGACGATGCGCACGCGCTCGCCGAAGCGGGTGGCGAGCGCCTGTGCGACGGCCAGTGCCGGGCTTTCACGGAAATCGTCGATATTGGCCTTGAACGCGAGGCCCAGGCACGCGACCGGGCCAGCATGCGCCTCGACCATGGCGATGGCGCGATCGATGACATAGTCGACCTTCGCGTCGTTCACTTCGCGCGCGGTGCGGATCAACGGCGTATTCGCGCGGTCGGCATGGACCAGGAACCACGGATCGACGGCAATGCAGTGCCCACCGACGCCCGGGCCGGGCGACAGGATGTTGACGCGCGGATGGCGATTGGCGAGCCGGATCACTTCCCACACGTCGACATCCATCGTGTCGGCTACGCGGCTGAGTTCGTTGGCAAAGGCGATGTTGACGTCGCGAAAGGCGTTTTCGGTCAGCTTGGTCATTTCCGCCGAGCGCGCGGTGGTGGTGACGCAGGCGCCGCGCACGAAGCGCCGGTAGAAGGCGAGCGCCTTGCGCGCGCACCGCGGAGTCACGCCGCCGATCACGCGATCATTGTCGATCAATTCGACCAGGATGCGCCCTGGAAGAACGCGTTCGGGGCAGTAAGCGATGGCAATGTCCGCGCCTTCGCTGGTCTTGCCGGGTACCTTCAGATCGGGGCGAAGCTGCGCCAGCAGGTCGCGCACCTTCTCTGTGGTGCCGACCGGCGAGGTGGATTCGAGGATCACCGTGTCGCCCGCCTTCAGCACCGTGGCGATGTTGGTCGCCGCCTGCAGGACATAGCCGATATTGGGTGCATGATCGTCGGCGAACGGGGTCGGCACGGCGATCACGAACACGTCGGCCGGCTCGATCTGCACCGAGGCGCGCAACGCGCCCCGTGCCACCACGCCCGAGACCAGGCCGTCGAGATCGACCTCCTCGATATGCACCTTGCCGGAATTGACCGTATCGACCACCGATTGGGTGACGTCGACGCCGAGCACGCTGGCGCCGGTCCGCGCGATGATCGCGGCGGTCGGCAAGCCGATATAGCCGAGGCCGACGACGACGACCTTCAATCCGTGATCCGGCGTCATGCGAAAACCATCCTTGTGCGCGCGCCCGACCGGCGCGGTCATGCGAAGCGCATCTGTCGCAAAAGGAGGTGAACATTCGGTAATCGCTGGGGAACACTGCCGCGAGCACCAGCGCGACGAATGCGGGAGAACCGCAACGGCGGCACTTGTTCCCCGGCGAAGGCCGGGGTCCAGTCGCGGAACGCAGATGGCGTGCGCAGCGCTCATTAACGACCACCTGTCCGCCTGGGCCCCGGCCTGCGCCGGGGAGCTGTTCAGCCCACAAAGCCCCTGTGCCGCCGCGAAGCAGCTCAGCCCAGTGCGATAACCCTCGCGATCCGCGCGCTCGCCTGCCCATCGCCAAACGGATTGTGGGCGCGCGACATGGCGGCGTAGCGCGTGTCGTCATCCAGCAGCGCGGACACTTCCGCGACGATCTGATCCGGGTCGGTGCCGATCAGCTTGGCGGTGCCGGCGGAAACTCCTTCGGGACGCTCGGTCGTCTCGCGCATCACCAGCACCGGCTTGCCGAGTGCCGGCGCTTCCTCCTGCACCCCGCCGGAATCGGTAAGGGCGATGTGGCACAAGCCGAGCGCACGCACGAAATGGGGATAATCGAGCGGGTCGATCCGCGCGATCGCATCGCGCTGCCCGAGCATCTCGTCCATCACCGAGACGACGTTGGGGTTGGGATGGACCGGGAACAGGATCGCGGTATCGCCGCGATCCGCGATCCGCCCGATCGCGCGCGCGATGTTCGCCATGCCGTCGCCGAAATTCTCGCGCCGGTGGGTGGTGACGAGGATGATCCGCTTGCCCGCAAACCGCGCCGCAATATCGTCGAGACCGGATGCCAGCCGCGGGTCGGCGGCAAGCTTGGCCTGGGTGGCGTACAGCGCGTCGATCACCGTATTGCCGGTGACGTGGATGCTGGCCGCCGCGATATTCTCGCGGCGCAGCGCCTCGGCCGAGGTTTCGGTCGGTGCGAAATGCAGATCGGCGATCGGCGCGACGATGCGGCGGTTCACTTCCTCGGGCCAGGGATGATAGATGTCGCCGGAGCGTAGCCCCGCCTCGACATGCGCGACCGGGATCTTGCGGTAATATGCCGCGAGCGCGCCGACCATCGCGGTAGCGGTGTCGCCCTGGACGATGACCCGGTCGGGCCGCTCGGCATCCATGATCTCGCCGAGGCCGGTGAGCAACCGTGCGGTCAGCCGATCGAGGCTCTGCCCCGGCTCCATCAGATCGAGATCGATATCCGGCACCAGCCCGGCGATCGCCAGCACCTGATCGAGCAACCCGCGATGCTGCGCGGTGACGCAGGTGCGCACGATCAGCCCCGGCGTGGCGGAGAGTGCGGCGATGACCGGGAACAGCTTGATTGCCTCCGGCCGGGTGCCGAAAATAACGAGGATCTTGCGGGGGTGTGCGTCGGACATGGGGGCAGGTTAGCGGAGATCGCTTAAAGGCGCGATAATTGCCGGCTGTTTCGGGGCTTTCCGGGAGCCGTCATCGCTCCCGCGAACGAACCCTTGCGTGAATGCGCCGGACCATCCCCCATCCGTCACCCCGGACTTGTTCCGGGGTCCACCGCTCCGCAAAGCCAGCGCCCTGTAAGAATGCGGTACGGTGACCCCAGAACAAGTTGGTAATTGTCTGCTCAGACATGCTCCACCTCGTCATCCCCGCGCAGGCGGGGATCCATACCGGCTTGCTTCGCGGCTGAAGTCCTGACGCCCGAGTTTATGGATCCCCGCCTGCGCGGGGATGACGAACCATGCGCGATCGGGATAGCCGCCCAACAAGTCGAGCCGACGGCTAATGATGCAAAGATCCTGCGAAGTACGCATGCAAGATCACAGGCATTAGACCTTGAACGTCTGGTTCTCGCCGCCCGACCGTGAACAAGCGCAGCCAGGGTCCTTGGGCAACGTGATCGTGCGAAACCGAAAAGCAAGCGCATCGACCAGCAGCAGCTTGCCCGCGACATCGTCGCCGAACCCGACGATCGCGCGCATCGTCTCCAGCGCGGCGAGGCTGCCCATCACCCCGGTCATCGCGCCGAGCACGCCCTGCTCGGCACAGCTTGCCTCGGCACGGTCGGGATCGCCGCCGACGAAGCAGCGATAGCACGGCTTGTCCGCCTCCCATCCACGGAAGGTGGCGAGCTGGCCCTCGAACTGGCCGACCGCGGCAGAGACGAGCGGGACATGCGCGGCAAACGCCGCATCGGCGACCGCCAGGCGGGTGGCGAAATTGTCGCAGCCGTCGAGCACGACATCGACACCTGCAATCAGTTCGGCGGCATTGCCGGCATCGATCCGGCGCGGATGCAGGCCGATCGCCACGCCCGGGTTCAGCCGCGCGATCGCCAGCGCGGCGCCGGCGACCTTCTGCTGCCCGATATCGTCGGTGCCGAAGATGGTCTGGCGCTGCAGGTTGGAGAGATCGACCCGGTCGTCGTCGATCAGCACGAGGCGACCGATCCCGGCGGCGGCGAGATACTGGATCGCCGGGCTGCCGATGCCGCCCGCCCCGATCACCGCAACGCTTGCCGCGCGCAACTTCGTCTGCCCCGCGCCGCCGACTTCCTTCAGCACGATGTGACGGGCATAGCGGTCGAGATCGTCGTCGGTCAGCGTCATCCCAGCCACTCGTACACGATCGTCGCGCGATACCATTGCTCGGTAGTGCCGCGCGGCAGATTGGCGCGGGCGAAGCTCAGCACCAGGCCCGCGCTATATTGCTCGACCGTCGGGCAATCGATCGCGCGCGGCACCGTGCGCCGGACGATGCCGTCCGCGCCGACCAGGGTCGCGACATCCACCTTGACGATATAGCGGCCATTGGCCGGCCTCGCGACTGCGCAGCGCCCGGCAGCGATCTCCCCGGCCACGAAGCTCGACAGTGTCGGCGGGATCTGCGGCGGGCTGACATAGGGCATCGGCGCCAGCACCGACCAGTCAGTAGGCACGGCTGGGGAGACCGCCTGCATGGCGGCCTGCAAGAGCAACATCTTCAGCATCATCGTCCGGGGGAGCCAGATCCTTCGCGTCCAGCCGCTATATCGTCCAAGCTGTCGATCTCGTCCAGCACGGCGCGTTGGAGCGGTGCCGGAACGAGTTGAGCGATCCGCTCGCGCGCACGACCGTCAAGGCCCGGTGCCTGGATGGGCGGGGGGCGCCGCCTTTAAGTTTGATGATTTGGACAAACTCACCCCCGTTCGTCCTGAGTAGGCCCTTCGACTGCCTGCAAGGGCGGGCGCTCAGGACAGGCATCGAGTAGCGCGAAGCGCGTATCGAGAGGGCGTATCGAAGGACACGCGATACCGCGCTCCGACGTGCTTCGATACGAGTCCTCGATACGGCCTGCGGCCTACTCGGTCTCTACTCAGCACGAACGGTAGAAGTGACGCCATCATGCTCTAAGCGCCGGCGGGGCGGCCTGCGTCCCGTACCTGCCCGCCCGTTGAGATCAGGTCCCCGTCCCGGTGGAGCCGAAGCCACCAAGCCCGCGGCCGGTCTGGGTGCTGAATTCCTCGACGACGTGGAATGTCGGCCGCAGGATCGGCACGAAGACTAATTGGGCGATCCGGTCGCCCGGCTGGATCGTCAGCGGCTCGGAGCCGGGCGGCGTGCGCAGCCAGGCGCTGATGAAGATCTGATCGCAATAATCGGCGTCGATCAGGCCGACCGACTGCCCCAGGATCAATCCTTTGCGATGCCCGAGCCCGGAGCGCGCGAGCACGATCGCTGCCATATGGGGGTCGTTCATCAGCACCGCGATGCCCGACGGGATGAGCAATGCGGGCGCCTGCGGCAGCAATTCGAGCGGCTCGTCGATGCAGGCATGCAGATCCAGGCCAGCGGCCATGTCGGTCTGGTAGCGCGGCAGGCCCCATTGCTGGAGCCGCTGATCCATGATCCGAAGCTCGATATGGGTAGCGGTCGTCATCATTCACCCTCGTAATTGCCGTCTGCTGCAGGACGCGACGGAAGCGACCGGCAACGCGCCGTATATAGCCGTCGTGCGCCGCCGCTGCCGGGCCGTTCGCCCCATGCCCTAGCGCAGCCAAATGACACCGGCACTTGGAATCCGCAGCACGGGAACGTGGTATCAGTCGATCCGCAATCCAGCGGTCAGGCAATCGAGCAGCGCGTTCACCTTTGGGCTGAGCTGGCGGCTTCTCGACCAGACGAGGTGCAATGGCAGCCCGGCAGTTGCCAGATCCGGGAGTATCTCGACCAGTTCGCCGCGGCCGAGCTCCTCCTTGATCAGCCAGGTCGCCAGCTGCGCGATCCCGAAGCCGGCCTTGACCGCGCCGACCTGGGCCTCGGCGCTGCCCAGGATGATGCGCGCCTCCATCGATCGCTCGGCGATGCGGCCGGCATCGGCGGCAAAGCGCCAATTGATCGTGCTGCCATCCGCGCGGCCATAGAGGATGCAGTCGAACCGCGCGAGATCGTCTGCCGATGACGGCGGCGCCCGCCGCTCGAGATAGGCCGGCGCAGCGCAGAAGATGACGCGTTCGTTGCCGAGATGGCGGTGGCCGAGGCTGTCCGCCCAGCTGTCGGACGCCCCGATGCGGATGGCGACGTCGATGCCTTCCTCCACGATATCGACCTTGCGGTCGGTAAAGGTGATGTTCGGGCGCAGGTTGGGATGGCGTTCGGCGAAGTCCAGCAGCAGCGGCAGCACACGCATGCGCCCGAACGCGACCGGCACGTCGACCTTCAGCCGGCCGACGATCTCGGAACGATGCGCCGCCAGCACCGCTTCGGCATCGGCCAACTCACCGAGCACCCGGACACAGGTCTCGTAGAATGCGGCACCGGCGTCGGTCAGTGTCAGGCGGCGGGTCGTGCGGTCGAACAGGCGGCTGCCAAGCCGCGCCTCCAGCCGCGCCACGCTCTTGCTGACCGCCGAATTGGTCAGGTTCAGCCGTGTGCCCGCTGCGGTGAAGCTCCCGGCATCCGCGGTGCAGACAAAGGCCTCGATGCCTTTCAGCCGTTCGGAGGGGATCATGCGTCGGGCTCCATTGTGGAATTTAGGTCGCGTTATACACGAATTATTGCCGCGCGACGCGAACATTCGTCGCGCGTAGGGCAGGGACAACAGGAGTCTGCCCCATGTCGTCCGTCGTTCGTCCTCTCTCCGCCGGTTCCCCCGGCGCCCAATCCGCCGGCCACGGCCTGGCGGTATTGCTGCTGGCGATCTCCGCCTTCGTGATCGTCACCACCGAGTTCATCATCGTCGGCTTGCTGCCGAGCCTCGCGCGCGATCTGGGGATCTCGATCTCCACCGCCGGTCAGCTCGTCACCTTGTTTGCGTTCACCGTCATGCTGGCGGGGCCGTTCCTCACCGCGATGCTCTCGCATTTCGAGCGCAAGAGGCTGTTCGTCGTGATCCTGCTGATCTTCGCTGGCGCCAACGCGCTTGCCGCCGCCGCGCCGGGCATCTGGATATTGGGCTTTGCGCGGTTCCTGCCGGCGCTGGCGTTGCCGGTATTCTGGGGCACGGCGAGCGAGACCGCAGGCGAACTCGCCGGCCCCGAAAAAGCGGGCAAGGCCGTCGCCAATGTCTATCTCGGCATTTCCGGCGCGATGGTGCTGGGCATCCCGCTCGGCACGCTCGCCTCGACCGCGTTCGGCTGGCGCGGCACCTTCTGGGGCTTGTCCGGGCTGTCGCTGCTGATGGCGGTGCTGCTGCTGGTGGTGATGCCGACGCTCGCCAAACCGGCGCGCGTCAAGCTGGCCGAGCAGGCGCGTATTCTCAAGGACACCTATTTCCTCGGCAACGTCGTGCTCTCGGTCATCGTGTTCACCGCCATGTTCACCGCTTATACCTATCTCGCCGATACGCTCGAGAAGATTGCCGGCATTCCCGTCGGTCAGGTTGGTTGGTGGCTGATGGGCTTCGGCATCGTTGGTCTGGGGGGTAACTGGCTGGGCGGACAATTCGTCGGGCGTGGGCCGCTGATGGTCACGGCGGTGGCATCGCTGGTGCTGGCGATCGGCATGGCCGCGACGACCCTAGTTGCCGGATCGCATGCGTGGCTGGCCGTGGCGCTCGCGGTATGGGGCATCGCCAATACCGCGCTCTACCCGATCTGCCAGGTGCGCGTGATGCAGTCGGCCAGCCATGCGCAGGCACTGGCGGGCACACTCAACGTCTCGATGGCCAATGCGGGTATCGGCCTCGGCGCGATCATCGGTGGATCGGTGATTCTGCATCTCGGGCTGGCCAATGTCGGCTATGTCGCGGCCGGTATTGCACTCCTCGCGGTGGTCGTCGCCCCGCTCGTCGGCCGGCTCAAGGCGCGGAACGTGGGCTGACAGCATAGAGACAGCGGCGAATCACTCCGCGAGAGATTGGTGTCCCGCTCCGGCGGTGACACGGGAACAGTTCGGAACCTCCCGGGATCACCCTATCTCGCTTAGATCGCAGCATATAAAAACACTGCAACAGCGTCACGAATGAATGCTCCCGCTTCTGGGCATCGTTGGGAACGCGCAGACCGGCCTGTAATCACCGGTTTTAGCTCGCTACGCCGGCACCGCGTTTCCAAAGCAGCAAGGCCATGCAAGCGAGCAGGGCGGTAGCGGCCAGCAGAACGGCCCAGAGCAGGATCTGACCTGATCTTTCGGCAGATCCGACGGGAGGCAGTCGCAGCACGGCGTTGCTCGTTGCAGCTTTTGCGGTCGCGAGCGGTCCGTCTGGCGCCTGGGTCATCATGCTGTGAAGCGGCAGATAATGGTCGCCTGCCGCCGCTCGCCCGGCGGCAAGGACGAATGGTGCCCGGCCGGCGGCAAGGAAGACGATCTCATGCGCCGCGAACCCGAGCTGGAGCTTCGGCGCGGAGGTGAATCCGGCGGATCGCCGATCCGCTTCGATCCGCAGCATTGGGTATGGGCCGCCGTTAAGCACGATGGCACCGCCCGCCGGCGTACCATTACCCGGCCGCACGGCAGTACCGTCCCCGATCGGCGTCCATGGTTGCTCGCGGTCGTTGCGCCCGAAGATGCGGACGGGGACGAGCACGTCGCTGCCCGTCGGCACGATGCGCATCGTCGTGAGGGCCGTGGCGAACGGCACGCCGAACTCGATCACATGATCATCGCTGATCGATGGCGGCAGCGCCTCGATGAAAGTACCTGCATCGGCGGTCGAAGGGCGTGTGATCAATGTACCACTACGCACTACTACCGGTGAGAGCAGCCGTGATGCTGCGCGCCACGTTATCCGGATATATGTCCGTTCCAGCGGTGCATCGCCCAAGGGAATGGGGCTCGCAGCCATGTCGGTCGACGGCATCCCTGCGCGATAGATCACCTTTTCGCCGATCGGTTGCCAGTCGCGCAGGTCGGTGCTCGCTTCGACGATGAAGGTGACTGGCTGCGCTTGCGGTATATCGGCATCGAGCGTCAGACTATGCGCTTCGCCTGCTATGCCGCGCGCATCGAAGAGGACACCCATAACGGCAGCGGTTGCCGGGCCGCCAGGGACCGTGCCCCCCCCCCTCGCGACCCGCGCATTCCCGGCGCCATCGAGCCGCAATGACATGCCCGTGATCGTAAACGCGTCGGCGGCACCGAGGATCGGCAGCGCTGGGAGCCTATCGCGTCGCAGCGCTCTCTCGGCTGGAGCGATGCGCGCGATTGGCATGGCCCTTCCCGTCGAGTCGAAGACGCGGACGTCGTTCAGGCCCGACGATCGCGACGCCGCGAGGATCTGGGCCGACAGCGGCAACCGCTGAAGCGGCGATCCGGGGGCGGCCGTAACCGCGACACGCACGGCATAAGTCGCGGGATCGTCTTCCGATCCGGCCGGGGCAGAGCCCGCCAGTGCCCATGCTGCCAACGCCAGGCAGGCGATCCGCCCGATGATCTTCACGCTGCTACGAGCTCCTCGTCGCGCTCGGCGGCTCCTTTTGGCGGCAGAGGTGCGAGATAGCCCACCGCCAGCATCAGCAAGCCGACGACGATAAAGGCGACGATGCGGGCGCCACCGCCGGCATTGTTGAGGTCGATTAGCAGCAGCTTGACGACCGTCAGCCCCAGCAGCCCGGCACCGATCAGCCACGGCACACGTTGCCCGCGACGGTGCGCCACCACCATCAAAGCCAGCGCGAGCGAGGTCCAGAGGATCGCCAGCCCTGTTTGCACCGTGAAGCTGGCAAGCAGGGCATCGCCGCTCCACGATACGCCCAGCAGGTGGTGCGCGATCCGCAACCAGACCGTGTTGACCATGACGAAGCCCAACACGCCGAGCGCGGCAGGAGCGCGGTGGCCGTGCAATATTCCAATACCCTGCGGGGCAGCATGGCCGGCCAAGAGGGTGCGACGCCACAGTACCAGCGTAGCCAGCGACAGGCCGAGGGCCAGATCGACCGGGTTGAGCAGCGGCAGGTAGGGTAGGGGGGCTGCGTTACCCGGCGACAGCGCCGCCGTCAGCAGCGCGCCGACGAACACCAATGCGGCGATCGGCAACGCGGCGTACCAGGCATAGTCGACATGGTGGCGGCTCAGTGGCCAGCGCAGAACACTCGTCGGGCGGGACATGGCACGCCCGCTCCATAGCGTCAGCCCGAGCAGGATCGCGACCGTCGCGGTAAGGAACGAGACCTCGGCCCACGCCGTCTGCCAAAGTCGCGCCCGATCGATGCCGACCCACAAGCAGTCCGCCAGCATCGCCGTCGCCAGCCATACGCCGCCCACATGGCTCGCGCGCAGAACGGCATCCAGCGCGTCGGTCGTAGGCGCCGCATCGTTGAGGTAGAGCAGGCGAAGATGCAGTGCGATCGCCACGATCCAGATCGCCCAATCCGGTGTGTACATAACATGGCGGCCCGATCCGACCGCGCTGACGAAGCCCAGTGCCAACGCTGCCAGCGTGGCATAACCCGGCCAACATGCGACCGGCCACCGCAGCCGCCGGCCGATCGCTCGTGCTCCCCATGCGCTCGCGACATAGGTCAGCATTGCCAGCAATTGCGGCACACCGGTGTCGAACACCGGCACGGGGGGGAGGCCGGCCAGCGCGGGCGGTACGTTGCGGGCAGCCTCCACCGCCCATGCCAGCCACCAGAAGCCGAACCCGAACAGAAAGGCCGCAGGCGCAAACGTCGCCTCCCAGGATGCATAGGCGCGGGCCAGGCGTGTCTCGCTCTGCGGCAACGGGCCACGCAGCCACCACGCGGTCGCCAGCCCGGCCATGGCGATCAGCATGGCGCCGACAAAGGCTGGATTGGCGAACGGAATGGCGGACACGTTCCCTTGCAAGCCGGTCAGATAAAGCAATGCCGCCACGACTTGCAGCAGGATGCCGAACAGCCGCGGCATCCACCGCGCCTGCCGCATGCCGACCCAAAACGCACCCGCGCCCTCCAGCGCCCAGGCCGCCGAGGTCCAGCGCGCGCCCAGTGCCAGCGGTACGGCAAGCGTGACGAAGCCGATGCCGATGGCCAGCAGCGCCTCGTTCATCACCCGGAAGCTGTCGCGTCGGTAACGCATCGTCCAGGCGGCAACGCCGAGATAAAGCGCCGCAAAGCCCAGAGCGGCAAAGGCGCTGCCGAACGGGCGATCGTGGACCAGCCCGACTTGCAAGCCGAACCCCGCCAACGCCGGGCCGAACAGCAAAGTCGTGTCGGCAACGTTGCCAAGCCGCCCCGGCGTGGCGCGCGTATAGAGCACGGCGGTCGCCACGTAGATCAGCACGGAGATGATGAGGAAAACCTGCGCGGCGAGGAAGTCCGTCGGCTGATAGCTGGTGGTGCCCCACAAGGTCGCCACGCCGAACGTGGCAAAAAAGCCGATAAGGTTGAGAACGCGCCAGGACTGACGGTGCGCGATGAACAGGATCGCGAGATTGAGGATGGTGTAATAGGCAAACGGGCCGACGATGTTCGCGCCACCGCCCGACAGCAGCAGCGGCACGGCAAAGCCGCCAGCGAAAGCCGTCGCCGCCAGCGCCTGCGATCGCTGCAGCAGCGCCAGCGCGCAACCGAGCGCGGACACCACGATCATCAGCACGAACGCCGCCGCGATCGGGACGGTGTCGTACAGCTTCGCGGCGGCGAACAAGGTAAGGTAGATCGTGGCGATACCCGCACCCTGCAACGCGAGACCGAAGGCTGGACGTGACAGACGCGTCCTGAAGCCGACGGTCAGCAACGCGATGCCGATCGCGATGATCAGTGCCAGTCTCAGTTCGATCGGGAACAACCCCGCCGACGCGGCGTAGCTGGCAAGGAACGACAGGCCCACGAACAGGATGATCAACCCGACACGGACGATGGTGTTGCCGCCGAACAGCCACGCCTTCCCACGCGCAAGCGCGCTTGCCATCGCCGTCGCGACGAACCCCGGATCGTTGCTGTGGACCGGCGGCGCATGCGGTGTGTCTGTTCGCGGCGCAATCGACACCGGCACGGCCGAAGCAGGGCGAAGCGCTGTGCGGTCGCGTAATGATGTGACGATCACGGCTTCAGTTTTGGCGGCTGCGTCCGTCGGCATCGTTGCTGCCGGGGAGCGCGGCACGCCGGGCTCGCGTGCGAGCAGCATGTCGATCTGCGCCTGAAGCGGGTAAGTCGCATCGGCGACTTGCGTGCGAATGTCCCGCTGAACGATCCATCCAGCAGCCAGCCCGAAGAGCCCGCCAATGATGATCCCGAAGCCGTCGAAATCGACGAGGCACCATCCGATCAGCGCGCCGATAGCACCTAGCCACAAGATCATTCGCCTCGCCCCCAGCGACGTGCCTTCATTATCCGCTTTCCATGCCGCATGCGGCCACGGAGGTCGATAGCTGATCGGGGCGGGGCGAAATCAACGCGCGGATCGCCCGATTGGCGATGCGCATCTCGCGGGATCAACCCGCTACTCGATCAACTCGCCAAGGCCACCTTGGCGGTATTGATCGTGATCGTAGTCGCGGCCAGACGCACGATCGCGCGTTATGGCAGCCGACGCCTATTTATTCTTCGATATCCGATCACGCTTTGCCGGCCGGACAATGCCATTCGCCTTTGCGAGTTGGGAGAGGTGCTCGGCGGCGCGTATGTGCATGGCCCGCACCTCCTCCACCGGGGACGTAACGGCCGCTGCGATATGGGCAGCCAATTGATCGTGGGGGTCGGTCAGGAACGGCGAGCGTGACATGGCTTCCTCTCTGGCTTTCTCTCGCCGAATGCGTGGTGGCTGTCGATCAAACGCTGCGATACGTGGTTCGGCCTCGCGCGCTGCCGAAAAAATGTGGACTTCAATCAAGTGGATACCGGACAGATCGAGGCTGCAAACTCAAAGCGGCGTGCCATCCTCGTCAAGCATCTCTAGCCGGTACGTGCAGCCATAGAAGGTCCTTCCCGGATGCGTCGTGGCATTGGAGATCGTCCGCGCGACGACGGTGCGGCTGCCGTAGCTTTCTCCTTTGCCTGCCGGATCGGTGATGTCCTTTATGATGCGTTCGCCCAAGAACTTGCGGAACGGTATTGCCGCCTCTGCCTCAGACCGGCTCATCTTGCCGGAGGTGACGAGAGCGTCGATCAATGGTTCGGCGGACATGGCATTGTCGACCTGCTCGCGACGACCCAGGACTGCCGGATCGGGCAGGTCGAGGATGGCAAGGATCGCGTCTCCGGTGAAGGCGATGCGGCGGGTGCTGTATGTGCCCGCGACCACGATCGGCTGCGGCAGGTCATATTCGTTCATGAACGTATTGCGCGAGGTGGTCTTCTTCCAGCGGCGCTTTTGAGCGAGTTTCTGCTCGCCGCCGATCGCCATGGCGAACTGCATGTAGCTGGGCACGTCGAGGCGGCAGTTTATCGCGTCGACCTCGGAAATACTTGCGGGATCGACATTCGAGCTTTCGAGCTGCTGCAGCGACACGGTCAGCATCAGGGTGTAAAACAGAGACATCATCGCGCCATAGACTCACCATCCGCATCTGTCAGGTGGATGCAATTAGCCCGTCAAGGCGACGGTTCGGCATTCCGATTATCGCACGTGGCCCTAAAAGGCGGTTCGGATCCCGGGCGATTGTCGCTGAATTCGGTGCGAGGCTGTTGACATGACACGTTGGTACACATCGAGCGCTGCCTTACTAATGGCGCTGGCGCCGACCGCGCTGGCTGCCTCCCCGGCGGTCTATACGCCCGCACCCGGCAGCGCCGAACGCACCGCGATCGCCAAGACGTTGCATGCGGGGGATGACAGCCCGCAGTCGCGTTTCACGTTCAGGCAATTCCGCGTTGCTCGTGCCGGACCGCGTACGATCGCCTATGTCCGGGCGGAAGGCCCCGTTGGCGACTTCCAGGCTCTCCTCGAGCGGCGCGGCCAAGCGCCCTGGCGCAAGGTCTGGGGCGAGGGAGACGGCGGCAGCAACAGCTGCGCTGCCGGCGCGCAGCATTTTGCCTGGGCCCTGCGCCTGCTTCAAACCTATACCGGCTCCCCCAATGCGATCTTCCCGGGCGTCGTCGCACGCACGGACGAGTTGAAGCGGATGGCGAAGAAGGATCCCGAACTGCAATGTGTCGGTGATCTGGACGGCGGCCCAGAGTGATCCGACGCCGCCGCGTCACTCGGAGGCAATGATCGACCCAGCCCGCTGGACGGCCGAGGCCTGTTCCGCCATCTGGTTGCACAGCAAGCGTTCGGAAGAATGTTGCGCTCGCGCATTGTCGGCCAGCGACATGGTCTGTCCCTCGCGAACCTCTCCCGGACGCGCCGGGTTACCGGACCCCATCAGACCGATGATCTGCGGCCCGACGATGTCGCCACGCCGGCCGACTTCCTGCTGCCCAAGCGCGACAGCGGTGACGCTCATGCCGGCGATCGTCGCAACGACCGTCTTGCGCGTATTGGCCACGTCGCCAGCATCGGCGAACCCTTTGCGCGTGCAATATTCCATCAGCCCAAGACGGTTGTAGACTGCTCCAAACGCCGCCTGGAGCTGGTCGTCGGTCGGTATGTCTTGCGCCTGCAACGGTGCAAACGAGAGTGTGCACGCGAGAGCGCAATACGCCCTGCATCTGGCAAGCGCGATGCGAAACCCAGTCACTCGATGCTCCTCATCCCCCTAGATACCTTAGACGCACCGCTAGGTGGCTGAATGGCAATCGACAACCGAGATCGCAAACGATGCTCCGTGCGGTGAGCAGTGCTAACGCCAGTAGCTGGACGCCCGCTTCTGAAAAGCCTTAGATATCAGAAAGTTGATAACAAATGAGCTGGTGGAGCTGAGGGGAATCGAACCCCTGACCTCTGCAGTGCGATTGCAGCGCTCTCCCATCTGAGCTACAGCCCCGCTCCACGCTCGGCAGCGCCGAACGGCGACGCCTTAGCGGCGCTTTTGTGCCGATGCAACTGGTGGGCGGGGGTCGGGGCGCCGAGTGGATCGGTACCCCGTCAGGCTCAGATCGCGCCGCTGAACGTGTCGCATTGTGCGGGATCGCCGCTGTCCAGCCCACGCTTCAGCCAGCTCTGGCGCTGGGCCGAGCTGCCATGGGTGAAGCTGTCCGGCACGACGCGGCCCTGGCTCTGCTGCTGCAGCGTATCGTCGCCGATCGCCTGTGCCGCGGTCATGCCTTCCTGCAGATCGCCCGGCTCCATGCGGTCGCGGTTCTGCGCTGCCCATACGCCGGCATAGCAGTCCGCCTGCAGCTCCAGCCGCACTGATGCCGCATTGCCCTCGGTGCGGCTGCCGCGCGCCTGCGCCTGCTGCACCTGTGCCGAGGTTCCGAGCAGGTTCTGGATGTGATGGCCGAATTCGTGCGCGATGACGTAATCCTGCGCGAAATCGCCCTTCGCGCCAAAACGGTTGGCGAGTTCGTCGAAGAAGCTGGTGTCGAGGAAGATGCCCCGGTCGCTCGGGCAGTAGAATGGCCCCATCGCACTCTGCGCGGCACCACAGCCCGACTGGCCGTTGCTGTCGAAGAACACCAATTTGGGCTGTTCGAAGCGCTGGCCGGATTTGGCGAAGATCGCCTCCCAGGTCTTGTCGGCCGAGCTGAAGGCATTGCAGGCGGCGCGCTTGGCAGGATCGCTGGCGCAGATCGATGCCGCGCCCGTGCCGGCACCCTGAGTCCGCGGCGCCGATTGCTGGGTAGGCGCGCCCAGCTGGCCGAGGCTGCCGAGGCCGCCGCCGAAGACCGCGAACACGATGAGCAGGACGACCACGCCGCCGCAGCCGAACTTGCTGAACACGAGCGGCAGGAAACCGAGCAGCATTCCGCCACCGCCTCCGCCGCCACCAAGGTTGAACCCGCCACCCCGGTTGCCCTGGTCCTCGACGTTGATGTTGGGATCGAAATCGTCGAGCCGCATGTACAAAGGCCTTTTCGTTGCTGTCCCGGCATGAATGCGCAGGGAAGCCCGTTGTTGCACGCAAGTGCGATTTCGCCGAACGGCGTTGATCCCGCGCGCTGCCGGGCGCATGGCCTTAGCGGATGGCCGACCTCGATCCCAAGCCCCGCCGCCGCGCCAAGGCGCTGCCTTTGCCTGATTGTGTCGCGCTCGTCCTGCAGGGCGGCGGGGCGCTGGGCAGCTATCAGGCCGGTGTGATCGAGGGGCTGGCGGATAGCGGGATCGAGATCGACTGGGTGTCGGGCATTTCGATCGGCGCGGTGAATGCGGCGATCTATGCCGGCAACTCGGCCGAGCGGAGGGTCGAGCGGTTGCATGCATTTTGGGATCTGCTCACCCAATCGCTGCCGAGCTTCCCGATCTTTCCGCACGATCAGATCCGCGAATGGCTGCACGAATGGTCGGCCGGCTATGTCATGATGGCGGGGGTGCCCGGCTTCTTCACGCCGCGCGCGACATCACCGATGTTCGCCGCGCCGGGCACGATGGAGGCGCTCAGCTTCTACGATTCGGCGCCGCTGCGCGAAACGCTGGATGCGATGATCGACTGGGATCTGCTGAATAACGGGCAGGTCCGGCTGTCGGTCGGCGCGGTCGATGTCGAAAGCGGCAACTTCCATTATTTCGATACCACCGAGACGCGGATCGACGCGCGCCACATCATGGCCTCGGGCGCGCTGCCGCCGGGCCTGCCGCCGATCGAGATCGACGGGCGGCTGTGGTGGGATGGGGGCTTGGTCTCGAACACGCCGTTGACGCATGTGCTGGATCACCAGCAGGGATCGCTGCTGGCCTTCCAGGTCGACCTATTCGCTGCCGCCACGGATCTGCCCAAGACGATCATGGATGTCGCCGCGCGCGAGAAGGAGATCCGCTTCTCCAGCCGCACCCGGCAGGTATCCGATCAGGTAATGCGCATCCGGCAGGATCGCGAGGCGGTGCGCAAGGTGCTCGCCAAGCTGGCCGCCGAGATGCTGGACGATCCCGACGTGCAGGCGCTCGCCGCGCGCTCGGCGGAGGATGCGGTCAACCTGGTGCATCTGATCTACCGCGCCAATGCGTGGGAGGGCGGCAGCCGCGATTACGAATTCTCGATGCGCACGATGCGCGAGCATTGGCAGGCGGGGCTGGAGGCGGTGGGTGAGACGATGGCCAATGCGCAGCTGGTCGCGGCGAACATCGAGACGGGCAAGAGCGCGGCGTTCGATCTCGGGCGCAAGGTCGTGCCGCAGGTCGATGCTTTGGAGACGACGCCGAACGTCGGGTGAAAGCGACAGTTAGATCATCGAGGATAAGGAGGTTTCTATGTTCCTGAAGGGCAAGAGCGCGATCATCACCGGGTCCACCTCCGGCATCGGGCTGGCTTATGCCAAGGCGCTGGCGGCGGAAGGGGCGAGCGTGGTGTTGAACGGCTTCGGCGATGCGGGCGAGATCGAGCGCGAACGCGCCGCGCTGGAGGCGACCAGCGGCGCGCGGGCGCTGTACGATGCTGCGGACATGACCAAGCCGGACGAGATCGCCGCGCTTGCCAAACGGTGTCACGACGAACTCGGCGGGCCGGACATCGTCATCAACAATGCCGGCATCCAGCATGTCGCGCCGATTGAGAGCTTCCCGGCCGACAAGTTCGAAGCGATCATCAAGATCAACCTGACGTCAGCCTGGTATCTTATCCGGGCGGTGGTGCCGTACATGAAGGCCGCCAAATGGGGCCGGATCATCTCGACGGCGTCCGCGCACTCGCTGGTCGCCAGCCCCAACAAATCGGCGTACGTGATGGCCAAGCACGGCCTTGTCGGGCTGACCAAGACGATTGCGCTGGAGACGGCGACCGACGGTATCACGGTCAATTGCATCTCGCCCGGTTATGTCTGGACCCCATTGGTCGAGGGGCAGATCCCCGATACGATGAAGGCCCGCGGATTGACGCGCGAGCAAGTGGTCAACGACGTGTTGCTCGACGCGCAGCCGACTAAGGAGTTCGTCACGCCCGAGCAGGTCGCCGCCTTCGCGCTGTTCCTGTGCGGCGATGCGGCCAAGTCGATCACCGGCGCCAACCTGTCGATGGATGGCGGCTGGACCGCCGCGTGAGCGGCACAGTGGACCGCGCAACAGGTCCGGGGTTACGGCCATGAGCTCCTACTAGGTATCAGCGGATCGGATGCAGATCCGCGCAAGATGGAAAGTGGTCGCACGATGGCAGTGAGAACGATGTTCGCGGTAGCGGCCTGTGCGCTGCTCGCAGGGTGCGGCGGCGGCGAGGACCGTCCGGCCTCCTTATCCTCGATCGCGCCCGACTGGCGGCAGGTGGCGACGAGTGCCGACCGGGAGCGGCTGCGCACCTGGCGGCAGGCGTGGGTCAGCGCGGTGGCCAAGGCGCAAGCCTCCGGCAACGGCAAGGCGATCGCCGCCGGCGGTGCCTTGTTCGAGCCGGATCTTGCCCTGTCCGAGCCGATGCCGCCGGCGGGCGACTATCGCTGCCGCGTGTTCAAGATCGGTGCGCATGGCAGCGCGATGCGCGACTTCACCGTCTATCCCTATTTCACCTGCCGCATCGCGAGCACGGCTGGCGGCGTGACTCGCTTCTACAAGACGGAGGGATCGCAGCGCGTGTCGGGTCGCGCTTACCCTGATGGTACCAGGCGGGCGGTGTTTCTCGGCACGATGATGCTCGGTGACGAGCGGAATGCGATTGCTTATGGGCGCGATCCCAATCGCGATCTTGCGGGGATCATCCAGCGGGTCGGGGACCGGCGCTGGCGGATGATGCTGCCTTATCCGCGTTTCGAATCGCTGCTCGACGTGGTCGAGATCGTGCCGGCCGGCTGAAACACCGCCGCATTCTCGCGCTTCTCCGGGCGGATATAGATCGACGACAGCATCGGAACGGCCGCGCGCAACTGGTCCTCGATCCCCTCGATCAGGCTTTCCGCCTCGCCCATGGTAACGCTGTCCTTGAAGTCGGCACTGATCGCGACGAAGATGCTGTCGGGCGCGGTGTGGATCGTGCGCACGTGCGCGACGCTGGTGATCGCAGGATTGCCATCGACGATCGCGCGGACCTTGGCGACGATCGCCGGATCCGCGCCTTCGCCGATCAGCAGCCCCTTCGCCTCACGGGCGAGCAGCACCGCGACCAGCGCCAGCACGCTGCCGATCGCGATCGATGCGATGCCGTCCAGCCGGGGATCGGCAAAATAGTGGCTCGCCCATACGCCCACCGCGGCGATCGCCAATCCGGCCAAGGCGGCTGAATCCTCGAACAGGATGATGAACCCGGCGGGATCCTTCGAGCGGTGCACCGCGGACCACCAGCCGGCGTCGCCCTTCACCGCGGCGAACTCGCGCATCGCGATCGTCCAGGATGCGCCTTCCATGAGGAAAGCGATGCCGAGCACGACATAGTTGATCGTCGGGCTCTGCAGCGGCTCGGGCTCGATGAAGTGGGTATACCCTTCATAGATCGACACACCGGCCCCGACCGCGAAGATCAGGATCGCCACGACAAACGACCAGAAATACAGCTCGCGGCCATAACCGAATGGATGGGCCTCGTCGGGCGCCTTCTTGCCGCGATGCTGGCCGTAGAGCAGCAGCACCTGGTTGAGGCTGTCGACCACCGAGTGGAACCCCTCGGTCAGCATCGACGACGATCCCGAGATGCCCGCGGCAATGAACTTGGCGATCGCGATGCCGAGATTGGCGGCCAGCGCCGCCACGATCACCAGCTTCGACCCGCCTTCTTTCGATGCCGACACGTGTCTTCCCTTTGTTGCGCCCAGGCCTGCTATGCGGGAAGGGCGGGGGGCACGTCCAGCGCTGCGCGTACGAACAAGGAAATGCCCGCCGAGATAACTCGGCGGGCATCCTTTCCTCCCCAGGAAACTCTCAAGGCGTCTGTCGCGGTGTCGCGCTGCAGAAAGTGCCGCACATCGCCGCGGCGCTGAGGCGGTAAAGCCATGGAGCGCCAGATTGCGCCAGCGGTCGTCGCTTCCGCTGGGGGTCATCGTGTCGTGCTGGTTCTTTCCCCGCTTGTCCTGTTGTAAAGACATGACAGTGAATTGCGGCATGGGACGAGTGGCAATGGCGGATCGCAAATTATTTGCCGGGCATGCGGTGCGAAGGCTGCGGCGTCAGGCCGGGCTGACCCAGGCGGCCATGGCCGAGGTGCTGACCATCTCGCCCAGCTACCTCAATCTGGTCGAGCGCAACCAGCGACCTTTGTCCGCCTCGTTGCTGGTCAAGCTCGCCGAATCGTTCGACTTCGATCCGCGGGCGCTGGCGGCGGGCGAGCCCGGCGGCGGCGAAGTCGCGATGCGGCGGCGGCTGGCGGACCCGATGTTCGCCGATCTCGAGATCGATCGCGCGCAGGTCGAGGAATGGCTGGCCGGTGCGCCCGGCGGTGCCGAGGCGTTCGCACGCGCTTTCGATCGCATAGGGGCGGGCGGCGGCGGCGAGGAGGTGGCGAACGATCCCGCGGCCGAAGTGCGGCGCGAGATCGAACGCTGGCGCAACCACTTCGCCGATCTCGATGGCATCGCCGAAACGCTGGCCGACGAGCTGCGGCTCGGCACGGGCGATCTGTACGGCGCGATCGCCGAACGGTTGCGTGTCAAGCACAGCCTGACGATCCGCATCCTGCCGGTCGACGTCCTGCCCGACATGCTGCGCCGGCTGGATCTGCACGCGCGGCAATTGCAATTGTCGGAAACACTGGACCCTGCCTCGCGCACTTTCGCCGCCGCATTCCAGCTGGCGCAGATCGAGGCGCGCGGCGAGATCGAGGCGCTGGCCAAGGGGGCGGGCTTTGGCGCCGACACGAACGGGCGTGCCGCGGAACGGCTCTACCGCCGGCACGTGACGAGCTATTTCGCCGCCGCGCTGATGATGCCCTATGCCCGCTTCCTGCGCGCCTGCGAGGCGACCGGCTACGATATCGAATTGCTGCAGCGGCGGTTCGGCGCTGGGTTCGAGCATGTCGCACATCGCCTGACGACCTTGCAACGCGTCGGGGCGCGCGGCCTGCCGTTCTTCATGATCCGCATCGACCGGGCCGGGCAGGCGTCGAAGCGCTATCCCGGCGCCAATGGCGCGGCACTGGCGAGCGCGGACGGGCGGTGCCCGTTATGGAAGCTGCACCACGCATTCGATCGCCCGGGCATGCTCGCCGTGCAATTGGTCGAACTGCAGGATGGTGCACGCTGGCTGACGATCGCGCGTACGGTGACGCCGCAAGGGCATCGCTACGGTGCGATTCAGGCCGAGTTCGTCGTGGGCTTAGGCGTCGAAGCAGCTTTGGCCGGCAGCATGGCGGCGGCACGCGGCTTCGATCTGGCGGGGCCGGCAACGCCGATCGGGCTCGGCTGCCGTGCCTGCTTCCGCCACGACTGCCCGCAGCGCTCGACCGCGCCCATGGGCCGCTCACTGACCATCAACGAACGCGAGCGCGGGGTGACGGCGCTGACATTCGCCGGCGATTAGGGCGGATCGCAGCGTTTGGGCCTTAGCATCATAAAGCTGGCACCCTGAAAGGGGTGGCTCCCCTGAGAACATGTCCTCTGTTCTCCCGCAAATGCGGGAGCCCAGGGTCACAAGCGGTACCGCTCGTAATCCTGGGCTCCCGCGTTCGCGGGAGAACAAGATCACAGAGCGGCTAACGTATCGACCGAATATCGATCTACCCTGCGCGAATCCCGTGCAGACTCCCCCGCTGGATACTGCTAAGCAGTTGAACATACGGGGAGATAGATCGATGTCGACAAGACCGCTTGGTGCTATTCTGGCAATGTCCGCAATGCTTTCTGCCTGTGGCGGGGGAGGCGGGGACGGCGCCATTGCCGGCGGCGGCATCGGCGCGACGCCTGTCCCCACGCCGACGCCCGTCGCCAGCACCGGTTGTTCTCTGCGCGAGCGGCAGGATTGGGCGGCGGCGCAGTTGCGCGAATGGTATCTGTTTCCGGAAACGTTGCCGACCAACCTCAACCCCGCCGGGTTCAGCACCGTCGATGACTATATCGACGGCCTGACGGCAACCGCGCGGGCGCAGCGCAAGGACCGCTATTTCACCTATCTGACGTCGATCAAGGAAGAGAACGCCTATTACAATTCGGGATCGAGCGCCGGTCTGGGCGTGCGGCTGGCGCTGGATACGTCGAACCGGCTGGTGATCGCCGAAGCGTTTGAGAATGCGCCTGCCGCCAATGCGGGCATCCAGCGCGGGACGGAAATCGTCGCGATCGGCACCACGGCCGGAAGCCTGCGCAGTGTGAGCGCGATCCTGGCGGCGCAAGGAACGGCCGGGCTGACCGACGCACTGGGCCCCGATACGGTCGGCACGTCGCGCGTGCTGCAATTATCGGGGGTCGCCGGCGACCGCACGGTCACCGTGGCCAAGGCCGATTTCGAGTTGCAGCCGGTATCGCCTACCTATGGGGCCAAGGTGATCGACGATGGCGGCACCAAGGTCGGCTATGTCAATCTGCGCACCTTCATCAACACGGCCGATCCGCAATTGCGCGCGGCGTTCGCCAATTTCCGCGCGCAGGGCATTACGCAGGTGATCGTCGACTTCCGCTACAATGGTGGCGGCCTGGTCTCGATCGCCGAACTGATGGGTAACCTGCTCGGCGGCAACCGCTCGACCGGCGAGGTGTTCAGCTACACCACGTTCCGCCCGGAAAAGTCGGCCGAGAACGATGTCAGCTATTTCGCGCCGCAGCCGCAATCGATCAACTCGACCAAAATCGCATTCATCGGGACGGGCGGTACCGCGTCGGCAAGCGAATTGGTGATCAACGCCTTCGTGCCATACCTGCGGGCAAATGTCGGGCTGATCGGCACCAACACCTATGGCAAGCCGGTCGGGCAGATCGCACTGGACAAGACCTCCTGCGACGACCGGTTGCGCGTGATCGCCTTTGCATTGCAGAACGCCGATCGACAGGGGGCCTATTATGACGGTCTCGCCACGACGGTGCAGGCGACCTGCCGCGCAGTGGACGACGTGTCGAAGCCACTCGGCGACCCAGCCGAAGCTTCCACGCGGCAGGCGCTGGATTATCTCGCCGGCCGCAGCTGCACGCCGATCACCGCCACCGCATCGTTGCAGAACGCACGCAGCGCATCCGTGGTCGAGAAGTCGGCATTGCTGTCGCCCGAGCGGCCGAACACCGCGCAGCGTGAAACTCCAGGACTGTTCTGATCTGTAAATACATTACAAGGTGACTGGTGACATAGGCGTTCTCCGGACAGGAAGACGCGTTGTTATCGGCACTGCGTCATGCGGTGATGTGTAAAGGTGTGTAGCTCGGTGGCATCCATTCGATGGGGACCACCGATGACCTACCAAACGCATATCGCGCAGACGACCGACCTGATCAGCCGCTATGCGGGCAGTTGGGACGGGATCGATCCGGAGGCGGTCGCGCGGATGCGGCTGCAGAACCGGTTCCAGACCGGGCTCGACATCGCACGCTATACAGCGGCGATCATGCGCCGCGACATGGCGGCCTATGATGCCGATCCGGCGCACTACACGCAGTCGCTCGGCTGCTGGCACGGCTTCATCGGCCAGCAGAAGATGATCAGCATCAAGAAGCATTTCGGCACGACGGAGCGGCGCTATCTCTATCTGTCGGGCTGGATGATCGCTGCGCTGCGCAGCGATTTCGGCCCGCTGCCCGATCAGTCGATGCATGAAAAGACCGCCGTGCCGGCCCTGATCGAGGAATTGTACACCTTCCTGCGCCAGGCCGATGCCCGCGAACTCGGCATGATGTTCCGTGAAATCGATGCCGCGCGCGATGCCGGCAATGCGCTTGAGGAACAGCGCCTGCTGAACGCTGTGGAGAATTACCAGACGCATGTCGTGCCGATCATCGCCGACATCGATGCCGGTTTCGGCAATGCCGAGGCCACGTACCTGCTCGCGCGCAAGATGATCGAGGCGGGCGCCTGCGCGCTGCAGATCGAGAACCAGGTGAGCGACGAGAAGCAATGCGGGCACCAGGACGGCAAGGTGACGGTGCCGCACGAGGACTTCCTCGCGAAGGTACGGGCGTGCCGTTATGCGTTTCTCGAGCTTGGCGTCGAGGATGGCATCATCGTCACACGCACCGACTCGCTGGGCGCGGGGCTGACCAAGCAGATCGCGGTGAGCAAGACGCCGGGTGATCTCGGCGACCAATATAACGGTTTCCTCGATTGCGAGGAGATCGACCCCGCCACGGCACAAAACGGTGACGTGATCCTCAATCGTGATGGCAAGCTGATGCGGCCCAGGCGCCTGCCGTCCAACCTGTTCCAGTTCCGCGCCGGCACCGGTGAAGATCGGTGCGTGATGGATTGTATCGCGTCGCTCCAGAACGGCGCCGACCTGTTGTGGATCGAGACCGAGAAGCCGCATATCGAGCAGATCGCCGGGATGGTCGACCGTATCCGCGCCGTCATCCCGAATGCCAAGTTGGTGTACAACAACTCGCCCTCGTTCAACTGGACGCTGAACTTCCGCCAGCAAGTATATGATGCTTGGGGCGCGGCGGGCAGGGACGTGTCCGCATTCGATCGCGCGCGGCTGATGTCGGTCGATTATGACAGCACCGAGCTTGCCGACGAGGCCGACGAGCGCATCCGCACCTTCCAGAAGGATGCGGCGGCCCGGGCGAGCATCTTCCACCACCTGATCACGCTGCCGACCTATCACACCGCGGCGCTATCGACCGACAACCTCGCCAAGGAGTATTTCGGTGAGCAAGGCATGCTGGGATATGTGAAGGGCGTGCAGCGCAAGGAAATCCGCGAGGGCATCGCCTGCGTGAAGCACCAGAACATGTCCGGCTCGGATCTGGGCGACGACCACAAGGAATATTTCGCGGGCGAGGCGGCGCTGAAGGCCGGCGGCGCGCACAATACGATGAACCAGTTCGCGGCGTGATGCAGTAGCCGCAGCGAAAGCTGCGGCACGCCCGCATCACGCCCAGCCGGCGGGGCCAGCAGCCCCGTCCGACGACGCGGCTTGGCCGCGGCGGCCCAATCGTCCGCAACGAGGCCCATCGCTCCCCGGCGAAGGCCGGGACCCAGTAGCGACCGGCAACCAATCAAGCGCCACGCCAGCTCCCATCTACGCCACTACGGGCCCAGGCCTCCGCAGGGGAATAGTCTAAGGCCCAGAGCGCGTCCCCCAGAACCGAGCATCCATCAAAACCGGCGTCCAGCCGCAAACACCCTGTCCTACACCGCCGCCTCATGCCACGCCCGCACAATGGCGCACCAGAATCCTCCACAACCCCATATTCAACTCGCGATGACAGTTTCGACGAAAACCTGCCCGCGTCTCAAAAGTCTCAACATTCGCGGCGCCGCACAATGCACCCGGATAGCTATCCTATCTTCCCCACGCGCCCAATTCTGATATCGCGCATGCGACACCAGAATACAGGAACACCACATGGGCTACAAAATCGTGGTCGCGGGCGCGACGGGCAATGTCGGGCGCGAGATGCTCAATATCCTGGCGGAGCGTGAATTTCCGGCGGACGAGATCGCCGTCGTCGCCTCGTCGCGCAGCCAGGGGCTGATGGTCGATTACGGCGACACGGGGAAGCAGTACAAGGTCCAGAATATCGAGAATTTCGACTGGACCGGCTGGGACATGGCGCTGTTCGCGATCGGCTCGGAAGCGACCGCCAAGTACGCGCCGATCGCCGCTGCCGCGGGCTGCACCGTGATCGACAATAGCTCGCTGTACCGCATGGATCCGGACGTGCCGCTGATCGTGCCGGAGGTGAATCCGGAAGCGATCGACGGCTACAAGGTGCGTAACATCATCGCCAACCCGAACTGCTCGACCGCGCAGATGGTGGTGGTGCTGAAGCCCCTGCACGACAAGGCCAAGATCACCCGCGTGGTGGTCGCGACCTATCAGTCGGTGTCGGGCGCGGGCAAGGAAGGCATGGACGAGCTGTTCGAGCAGAGCCGCAACATCTTCGTCGGCGACCCCGCCGAGCCCAAGAAGTTCACCAAGCAGATCGCCTTCAACGTGATCCCGCATATCGACAGCTTCCTCGACGATGGATCGACCAAGGAAGAGTGGAAGATGGTGGTCGAGACCAAGAAGATCCTCGATCCCAAGATCAAGGTGACGGCGACGTGCGTGCGCGTGCCGGTGTTCGTCGGCCATTCGGAAGCGATCAACATCGAGTTCCAGGACGAGATTTCGGCCAAGGAAGCGCAGGACATCCTGCGCGAGGCGCCGGGCGTGATGCTGTACGACAAGCGCGAGGATGGCGGGTATATCACGCCGGTCGAATGCGTCGGCGAGTTCGCCACGTTCGTCAGCCGCGTGCGCGAGGATTCGACGATCGAGAACGGCATCAACCTGTGGTGCGTCAGCGATAACCTGCGAAAAGGCGCGGCATTGAACGCAGTGCAGATCGCCGAGCTGCTCGGGCGCCGGCATCTGCAGAAGGGCGCCTGAGCTGATCGCGGGCTATCGCCGCCATTGGCTGATCGTGCCGCTTGCCCAGCGGCGCATGATCTGCGCGCTGGCGGTGGCGGTGCTCGCCGCCAATCTATGGCAGCCATACCCCGAGATCGCGCCGCTGCAGCATATCCCGACGGTCGCGCTGCTGCTCGCGTCGCCATGGCTGCTCAGGCGGTGGCCGCTGTCGGACGCGTCGGTCGGGGCGGTGGTGGCGTTCTTCCTGCTGCACACGCTGGCCGGGCGCTATGCTTATTCCAACGTGCCATACGACGCCTGGGGCAGGGTGCTGACCGGCGGCTCGATCGACGCGACCTTGGGCTGGACGCGCAACAATTTCGACCGGTTGGTGCACCTGTCCTTCGGCGTGTGCGCGGTGCCGCCGGTTGCCGAAGGACTGCGGCGGTACGGCGGCGTGTCGCTGCGGCTCAGCCTGTGGTTCGCCTTCCTGTTCGTCTGCGGCTTCAGTGCGCTGTATGAAAACTTCGAATGGCTGCTGACGATCGTTCTCGCGCCAGGCATGGCCGACGATTATAACGGCCAGCAACGCGATATGTGGGATGCGCAGAAGGACATGGCGATCGCCATCGCCGGCGCGTGCGGCTCGATCGCCTGGGCCGCAAGACGGATAATAACGGCAGGAGGGTGAGATGACCGACACCATGACCGGCGGCTGCCAGTGCGGGCAGGTGCGCTACAGCGTGCAGATTAACGATGACGACGCCTATCTGTGCCACTGCCGCATGTGCCAGCGCGCGACCGGCGGCGTGTCGATCGCGTTCAAGGGCGTGAAGCGCGCCGATGTAACGTGGCAACGCGAGCCGGATCGCTACCAATCCTCGCCGATCGCGAATCGCGGTTTCTGTGCCGCCTGCGGCACGCCGCTGACGTTCGAGTTCCTCGAGGGCAGCGACAAAATGGACCTGACCGTCGGCAGCTTCGACGAACCCGGCCGCTTCAAGCCGACGCATCATTTCTCGCCAGAAACGTGGCACGAGGCGTGGCTCGACACGAGCCCATTGCCTGCTACGCGAGTGGACGAGAACCCCTCCACTCGTGACCGTTGGATCCAGGCCATTGGCAAACTCCCCGATTGAACCGCTCTTCTTCGACAGCTTCGATGGCACACGGCTGGCGTATCGCGAGACTGGGGAGGGGCGCCCGGTTGTACTGCTGCATGGCTTCTTCTCCAATGCGATGACCAATTGGGTGCGCTACGGCCATGCCGCGGCGATCGCCGCCAAAGGCTTCCGCGTGATCATGTCGGACCTGCGCGCGCATGGCGACAGCGCCAAGCCACACGATGCCGCCAGCTATCCGCCCGACGTGCTGATGCGTGATGGTTTCGCATTGATCGAGCATCTTGGTATTAGCGATTACGATCTCGGCGGCTATTCGCTCGGCGGCCGAACGACCGCGCGGATGATGGCCAACGGCGCGACGCCGCGTCGGGTGGTGATTGCCGGCATGGGGCTGAAAGGCCTGACCGAAACGGCCGGGCGGGGCGGGCATTTCCGTAACATCCTGACCAATCTCGGTAGCTTCGCGCGGGGTACGCCCGAGTGGTTGGCGGAGGCGTTCCTGAAGACAACGGGCGGCGATCCGGTGGCGCTGCTGCAGATCCTCGACACGTTCGTCGACACGCCGATCGAGGCACTGCGCGAGATCGAGCAGCGCACGCTGATACTGTCGGGCGTCGAGGATCACGATAACGGTTCGGCTGCCGAGGTGGCGGCCGTGCTGCCCGCCGGCGTGCTGGTCGAAACACCGGGCGGCCATATGAGCGCGGTCACCAAGCCCGAACTCGGCGTGGCGATCGCGGACTTCCTTGCCGCCGCTTGACCGGCGCGTGGCGGCGGGACAGGTTGGGGCAAATCCGTTTTGTTGAGGTTTTACATGATCCGTACCGGTATCTCGTTCCTGGCACTGTCGCTCGCCACCGTGGCAATGCCGAGCGTCGCACAGACGGCAGCACCCGCATCAGCCGCAGCGCTAACCGCCGCGGATGCGGACGCGTTCATCGCTGCATCGGAAAAGACGCTGTACGACTTCGGCATCCAGTCGAGCCAGGTGAACTGGGTCAATGCGACCTACATCACCGACGACACCGACGCGATCGCCGCGCGGATCAATGCCGAGGGTACCGAATTGTCGGTCAAGCTGGCACTGGAAGCGGCCAAGTATGACAAGGTAGCCGGCCTGTCGTTCGACACGCGGCGCAAGCTGGACCTGCTGCGCGGCGGCATCACGCTGCCCGCGCCGACCACGCCCGGCGCGGCGACGGAATTGTCGACGCTGGTGACCAAGATGTCCTCCTCCTACGGCAAGGGCAAGGGCACGCTGGACGGCAAGCCGATCAACGGCAGCGACATCGAAGCGGCAATGGGCACCGAACGCGATCCGGCCAAGCTGAAGGAGATGTGGGTCAGCTGGCACGACAATGTCGGTGCGCCGATGCGCACGGATTATGCCCGCACGGTCGAGATCGCCAACCAGGGTGCCGCCGAGCTCGGTTATGCCGATACCGGCGCGATGTGGCGATCGGGTTATGACATGGATCCCGCCGCATTCGCCAAGCTGACCGATCGCCTCTGGGGCGAGGTCGAGCCGCTCTACAAGTCGCTGCACACCTATGTGCGGTGGAAGCTGAACGTGAAATACGGCGATGCGGTGCAGTCGAAGACCGGCCCGATCCGCAGCGACCTGCTGGGCAATATGTGGGCGCAGGAATGGGGCAACATCTACGACATCGTCGCGCCCAAGGGTGCTGGCGACCTGGGCTTCGACACGACGGAGTTGCTGAAGGCGAAGGGCTATGATCCGGTCAAGATGGTGAAGGCGGGCGAGGGCTTCTATTCCTCGCTCGGCTTCGCGCCGTTGCCCGAGACCTTCTGGGCGCGCTCGCAGATCACCAAGCCGGCCGACCGCGAGGTGATCTGCCACGCCTCGGCCTGGGATCTCGACAACAAGGACGATATCCGCGTCAAGATGTGCACCAAGGTGAATGGCGACGATTTCGTCACTATCCACCATGAATTGGGCCACAATTATTATCAGCGCGCCTACAAGAACCAGTCACCCGCCTATCTGAGCGGCGCCAATGACGGTTTCCACGAGGCGATTGGCGATTTCGTCGCGCTGTCGATCACGCCCGATTATCTCGTGCAGATCGGCCTGCTCGATCAATCCAGGGTGCCTAGCGCGGACAAGGATGTCGGCCTGTTGCTGCGCCAGGCGATGGACAAGGTGGCGTTCCTGCCGTTCGGCCTGCTGATCGATAAATGGCGCTGGGGGGTGTTCTCAGGCGAGATCAAGCCGACCGGTTATGAAGCGGGCTGGGATGCGCTGCGCCTCAAGTATCAAGGCATCGTGCCGCCCGTGGCGCGGGACGAGACCAGGTTCGATCCGGGCGCCAAGTATCACGTGCCGGCAAGCGTACCATACACGCGCTATTTCCTGGCGCGGCTGCTGCAGTTCCAGTTCTACCAGGCGGCGTGTAAGCAGGCCGGGTGGAAGGGGCCGCTGCATCGCTGCTCGTTCTACGGCAACAAGGAAGTCGGCGCGAAGCTGAACGCTATGTTGGAAATGGGCCAGTCCAAGCCCTGGCCAGACGCGCTGGAGAAGTTCACCGGCAGCCGTGAAATGTCCGGCAAGGCAATGGTCGCTTATTTCGCGCCGCTCAAGAAGTGGCTGGATATGCAAAACAAGGGGAAACCTAGCGGCTGGTAAGGGCTGACCGCCTAAATATCCTCTCATCTACTGTTCCCCGGCGAAGGCCGGGGCCCAGGCGGACAGGTCGCTGTGACGAAGCGCTTCTTAAGACAATCAGGTTCCGCAACTGGGCCCCGGCCTTCGCCGGGGAACAAGTTGAGCCACTCTCACCCAGGAATGGTACCCTCATCGGCAATGCCAGCCTCGAACGATGCCGAGGAGTCAGTGCCGTCCGCCTGATGCGCCTTCTCACCCTCGTGCGGCGTGAACGGGGTGTCCACCGGCGTGCTGCCGCGTAGCGCCAGCAGGCCTGCGGTCACTGCCGCACCGACGCCGCCAACCACGGCGGCAATGCCCCATTTCCGCCCCTTGCTCGTGGCAGCGCTCGTGGCAGGTGCCTTGGTGCTGGCGTTCCGCTTGGCTGCAGGCTTCCTGGCTGCCGTCGCCGGCTTCGCAGCAGCGGAGTTCGTGACGGTGTTGCGCGGTGTCGCAGGCTTGCGCGCGGGGGCCTTGGCCGCTCCGGTGGCTGGCGCCTTGCGCGTCGTCTTGCGCGGCGTTGCGGGCTTGCGGGGAGCGGGAGGCTGGGTGCCGTCGGTCGGATTCTTGGGCGGGGTGGCCATAGGATGACTCCTGAAGTCGTTGAGCTAGCGTAACGCACAACTCCGGAACGGTTTCCCTAAGGGCGATCCTGCCCGCGCCTAGGTCACCGGAAGGGCGGCTCGTTGAACGCGCGCAGCTTGCGGCTGTGCAGCTTGGCGCCTTCGCGACGCAGCTCCTCGCACGTCTCGATGCCGATCCGCATATGCTCGTTGATCGCCCGTTCGTAGAAGCGGTTGGCCTGGCCCGGCAGCTTCAATTCGCCGTGCAGCGGCTTGTCCGACACGCACAGCAAGGTGCCGTAGGGCACGCGGAAGCGATAGCCCTGGGCGGCGATGGTGGCGGATTCCATGTCGATCCCGACCGCGCGGCTGAGCGAAAAGCGCAGTGCCGACTTCGAGTAGCGTAGTTCCCAATTGCGATCGTCGGTGGTGACGATCGTGCCGGTGCGCAGGCGACGCTTGAGCTCGTCACCCGACTGGCCGGAGATCGTCTCCGCCGCACGCGCCATGGCGACCTGGACTTCGGCGATCGCGGGCACCGGAATCTCCGGCGGCAGCACGTCGTCGAGCACGTGATCGTCGCGCAGATAGGCGTGCGCGAGGACGTAGTCGCCGATCCGCTGGCTCGGGCGCAGGCCGCCGCAATGGCCGATCATCAGCCAAGCCTCTGGGCGCAGCACCGCCAAGTGATCGGTGATCGTCTTGGCGTTGGACGGGCCGACGCCGATATTGACCAATGTGATCCCGGTGCGATCGTCCGCCATCAGGTGATAGGCCGGCATCTGGTGCCGCCGCCAAGCGCTGTCACTGACGATCTTGTCGGCATCGTCGCCATGGTGGATCATGATCCCGCCCGCGCCGGACAGGCCGGTGAAGCGGCTGGGATTGCCATCCGCATCTGGGCCGAGTTGCCCCGCCGCCCAGCGGACGAACTCGTCGACATAGCGGTGATAGTTGGTGAACAGCACGAAGCGCTGCGAATGTTCGGCGGGCGTGCCCATGTAATGCCGCAGACGCGCGAGGCTGAAATCGGTCCGCAGGCCATCGAAAAGGGCCAACGGCCGTGTTTCGTCACTGGCGACCCACAGCCCGTCGGCAATCTCGTCGCCAATATTGGCCAGTTCGGTGGCCGGGAAGAACCGCGCTAGATCGGCAGCGGAGATTTCGTCCAGGCTGAGCGCATGGCCAGGATCGAGCACGTAGGGGAAGGGGATTTCCTGCCGCCCCTCCACCGCTTGCACTTCGACGTCGTAATCCTCGATCAGCAGGGTCAGCTGCTCGATCAGATAGTCGGCGAAAATTGCCGGCTTGGTCACGCTGATCTTGTATTCGCCCTCGGTACCGAGGCGACCAAACGAGCGCATGGGTGCGGGGCGATCGTTGCCGCCGCGATAGGTCAGCCGTATTTCGGGATAAGCAAAGCTGCCGTCACGACGACAGGCGGGGTCCGGTATAGTTCCGTTCGCGATAAAATCAGTCAGCGCGGCCTGCAGCCGTTCGACCGAGGCGCAATATAGGGTGTCGAGTTCGGCGACGATGTCGGCGGCAGTTGTCATCTGCTGTCGCTAAGCCACCTTCGTGACGCTGGCAAGACGGGGGCAGTCAGCAAGCAGCACGCACGAAGGGCGCGCTCTCGGGTAAGAACGCGCCCCCTAATCTGCTCTGCCGATTACGACTTTTTCGAGTTCGTCTTGGATGCCGTCTTGGGCTTGGCATCTGCCTCGAGCAGCTTGCTGACACCGAACGCAGCACCGGCAACGGCTGCCGCAGCACCAGCGGCAATCGCCGCCGCTGCTACAGGGTTGTTCTTGGCGGCTTCCACGGTCGAACCGAAGGCGGAGGTGACAGCCTCGGTGGCGGTCTGAACCGCCGCCGTCACCGTCTCTTGGGTCTGCTCGAGCACCGTCTTGTCGGTCGCGGTGTCGTTGTTGGTGTTTGCGGTGGTGTCGTTCATGACGGGCTCCTTGGAGATTGTTCGTTGCGTAAACGCAACCAGACGCCCCGCGTTCCAATCCCGTGTCAGATTTCGCTCAGCAGATGTTCCGCCGACGACACGTTGAATTCGCCTGGGGCTTCGACGTTCAACTGCCTGACCACGCCGTCCTCGACCAGCATCGAGTAACGCTGGCTGCGCTTGCCCATGCCGAACTTCGATCCGTCCATCGTCAGCCCGATTGCCTCGGCGAAGTCGCCATTGCCATCGGCCAGCATGGTGATGTCGCCCGCATCTGCGCTCTTGGCCCAGGCATCCATGACGAACGCGTCGTTGACCGAGGTGAAGGCGATCTCGTCCACGCCCTTGGCTTTCAGTTCATCGGCCTTGTCGACGAAGCTGGGGAGGTGTCGCGCGGAGCAGGTCGGCGTGAACGCGCCGGGCACGGCGACCAGTACGATCTTGCGGCCCTTGAAGAATTCGTCGGAGCTGACTTGGTCAGGACCGCTGGCGGTGACCTTGGTGAGGGTGGTGGTGGGAATACGGTCGCCGACGCTAATCGTCATCATTCAATCTCCTGCCGTCGCACAAGAGCGCGACCTCATCCCTAACTCGTATCAACTGATACTGATTTCAAGCATGGCGAGCCGTCGCGTGCGCCGTTACAATCGCAAGTCATGGAAAGCGCGCGATATCTCACCGGCCAGTTTCTGCTCGCCATGCCCGGGATCGGCGATCCCCGGTTCGAGCGTGCGGCTATCGCCGTGTGCGCGCATGACGAGCAGGGTGCGGTCGGGATCGGGCTGGGTACCGTCATTAACGGGCTCGGGCTGCACACGCTGCTTGAACAGTTCGCGATCGATCCTGGTGCGGCACCGAACGCGCCGGTGCATCTGGGCGGTCCGGTCGAGCCGCGCCGCGGCTTCGTGATCCATTCGACCGACTGGGGCGGGCAGGACACGATCGATGTCGCCGGGCGCTGGGCGATGTCCGGCACGATTGATGTATTGCGGGCGATTGCCGAGGGCGCCGGACCGAGCCGCTTCGTCGTCGCACTGGGCTATGCCGCGTGGGGCGACGGGCAGCTTGACGAGGAATTGACGCGACACGGCTGGTTCAACGTCAACGGTGACCTGGCATTGTTGTACGACACGCCCGCGAGCGAGCGCTGGGAGCGGGGCTTTGCCGAAGCAGGGGTGGATGCGCGCCTGTTGGCAAGCGGTGCAGGGACGGCCTAGGCAACATATAAAGACATCTTTATATTTGATTTTCAGCCGTGCCAGGCGTAAGGCGCGGCATCCATTCGTTTGACCGGAGATACCCTGTGGCCACCGCCCCTGTGCTCGACACCCAAGATTATGTCGTCGCCGACATCAGCCTCGCCGATTTCGGTCGCGCCGAGATCAACATCGCCGAGACCGAAATGCCGGGTCTGATGTCGCTCCGTTCGGAGTTCGGCCCGTCGCAGCCGCTGAAGGGCGCGCGGATCACCGGCTCGCTGCACATGACGATCCAGACTGCCGTGCTGATCGAGACGCTGACCGCCTTGGGCGCGGATGTGCGCTGGGCGACCTGCAACATCTTCTCGACCCAGGACCACGCCGCCGCCGCTATCGCTGCGACCGGCGTGCCAGTGTTCGCGATCAAGGGCGAAAGCCTGGCCGATTATTGGGATTATGTCGGCGACATCTTCAACTGGGGCGCTGATACGGACGGCCAGACCGCCAATATCATCCTTGACGACGGTGGCGACGCGACGATGTTCGCTTTGTGGGGCGCCAAGCTCGAAGCTGGCGCGACGCTCGGCGAGCCGGAGAATGACGAGGAAGTCGAGTTCCAGCGCGCGCTGAAGGCGTTCGTCGCCAAGTATCCGGGCTACCTGACCGAGACGGTCAAGAACCTGAAGGGCGTTTCGGAAGAGACAACGACCGGCGTGCACCGCCTGTACGAGATCGCGAAGAAGGGCGAGCTGCCGTTCCCGGCGATCAACGTCAACGACTCGGTGACCAAGTCGAAGTTCGACAACCTGTACGGTTGCAAGGAGTCGCTGGTCGACGCGATCCGTCGCGCCACCGACGTGATGCTCGCCGGCAAGGTCGCGGTCGTCGCCGGCTTCGGTGACGTCGGCAAGGGCTCGGCCCAGTCGCTGCGCAATGGTGGCGCGCGCGTGATGGTCACCGAGGTCGATCCGATCTGCGCTCTGCAGGCGGCGATGGAAGGCTTCGAAGTCGTTACGATGGAAGAGGCCGTCACTCGCGCCGACATCTTCGTGACCGCGACCGGCAATGCCGATGTCATCACCGCCGATCACATCAAGGCGATGAAGCCGATGTCGATCGTCTGCAACATCGGACACTTCGACAGCGAGATCCAGATCTCGGCTTTGTCCAACTATGAGTGGACCGAAGTGAAGCCGGGCACCGATCTGGTGAAGTTCCCGGACGGCAAGCAGATCATCATCCTCGCCAAGGGCCGCCTGGTGAACCTGGGCTGCGCAACCGGTCACCCGTCATTCGTGATGTCGGCCAGCTTCACCAACCAGACGCTGGCGCAGATCGAGCTCTTCACCAAGGGCGAGAACTACAAGAACGAAGTGTACGTCCTGCCCAAGCATCTCGACGAAAAGGTCGCCGCGCTGCATCTCGAAAAGCTCGGCGTAAAGCTGTCGCAGCTGACGCCGAAGCAGGCCGGATACATCGGCGTGCCGGTCGAGGGGCCGTTCAAGCCGGATCATTACCGCTACTGATCGAGCTACAATTTAGATGCAGAGGGGCGGCCGAAAGGCTGCCCCTCTTTTGTTGCCTACTATGACTGTTGCACCGGTGCAACACGAATTCCTTTTTGGTTTCAGAGGGTTGATTGTACGTCAGCAATAATGTCCTGATTTTGTCATATTATTCGGCTGACAAGGGCAGGACACATGATCAAGCTAAATTGGCGTCTCGGTACTGCGGCTCTGGCATTGGCGACGGCCATGATGTCGACGCCTGCGCTAGCGCAGCAGCAGGCGCTGCCAGGTGCCGAAGGTAACCTCCCGACCCCATCTGAGCCCTCGGCGCAGGCGAACCCTGCGTCTGCAGACGGCAGCACCGATGGCGATATTGTCGTAACTGGCTCTCGCATCCGCCGACCAGACTTTGATACACCAAGCCCAGTCGTGTCGCTCGGTGCGGCGAGCATTCAGCAGTCGGGTACGACCAACCTGACCGAATTCCTCACCGGCTTCCCAGCCCTGCAGGGGTCGTCGACGTCTGCGGACAATTCGGGCAGCCGTGCGGGCATCGGTGGTACGGGTCTCAACTTGCTCGACCTCCGCAATCTGGGGACAGAGCGCACGTTGACGCTGGTCGATGGTCGCCGGCACGTCGCTTCGGTGCCCGGTAGCCAGGCCGTCGATATCAACACCATTCCTGTCGACCTGGTGGAGCGCGTCGATGTGCTTACCGGCGGTGCTTCCGCAGTTTATGGTGCTGACGCGGTGACTGGCGTCGTCAATTTCGTGCTGAAGAAGAATTTCGAAGGCATTTCTGCTCGCGGCCAAGCCGGCATTTCTGAACAGGGCGATTCCGGCAAGCGCTTGATCAGCGTGACGGCTGGCAAGAACTTCGCTGGGGGTCGCGGCAACATCGCGGTCGCGTACGAATACGGCGAAGAAAGCCGGTTGGAATCGCGTGATCGGGATCGGCTAGTGGGCAGCAACCTGACCGGCTTCTATCGTAATCCCGCCGATCCTGAATTCCAGTCGGGCTATTCCGGCGGCGCGAGCAACGGCATCCCTGATCGCATTCCTACGCGGGATATCCGCTACAACGATACCGCGCGCGAAGGTGGGATCGACGTCACTGGCGATGGTGCGCCGGACTATATCGTCAACGGCGCGGGCCAATTGGTACCGTTCGACATCGGCACCGTCGTGCAACCCGGTTACTCGACCGGTGGCAATGGCACGCGCATTGCTGATTACCAGAATGACCTGTTGCCGCAGATCAAGCGCCACGTGGTCAACGTATTGGGCCATTTCGATGTCTCGCCGGCACTGACTGTGTTCGTCGAAGGCAAATATGCCAACAGCAAGACGTTCTCGCTCGGGCAGCCGTCGTTCGACTATTACCTGCAGATCGCCGACGACAACCCCTACCTCCCCGCAGCGCTTGCCGGGAATGGCGGCGTGTTGGTGACGCGCGACAATTTCGACATCGGGCAGCGTGGCGAAACCATCGAGCGCGAGACCTTCCGCACCGTCGTGGGTGCGCGCGGCGACGTGAGCGACCACGCCAAGTACGAGATCTCGTACGTGTTCGGCCAAACCAACGTGACCAACAATTACGTCAACGACGTCTATGACGACCGCTTCCTGTACGCCATCGATGCCGTGCGGAATCCGGCGAATGGCCAGACTACCTGCCGCATCAATGTCGATCCGACTGCGGTCATCGACCAGCCCTATGTCGATCCTACCACAGGCCGTTACACGGGTGCGCCGGCGACGTTCCGGCCGGGCGAGTGCGTGCCGTTCAACCTGTTCGGCGACAACGTCGCGAGCGCGGCCGCGTTCGACTTCGTGCGTGCGAACACCCAGGATCGCTCGCGTATTCGCCAGCACGTCGTCAGCGGGTCGTTGAGCGGTGATTTCGGACAATTCTTCCGGCTGCCCGGCGGCCCGGTCGGCTTCGCCGTGGGTGCCGAATACCGCAAGGAACAGAGCAGCTTCACACCCGATCCAATCGCCGCGCAGGGGCTGACCTTCACCAATGCACTGGGCCGAGACAAGGGCTCGTTCGACGTCAAGGAAGTGTTCGGCGAACTCAACGTCCCACTGCTCCGCGACATGCCTTTCGCCCATCGACTAGAATTTGGTGCGGCTGCGCGAGTCTCCGACTACTCGACCATCGGACGGACCACGACGTGGAAGGTGGACGGCACGTGGGCACCAGTGCGCGACATCACGTTCAACGGCACCTACTCCAAGGCTGTGCGTGCACCCAACATCGGTGAGTTGTTCGGCGCGTTGTCGCAGACGTTCCAGTTCATTACCGACCCTTGCGATCGTACGGAGATACAGAACGGTACGCAGTATCGTGCTGCCAATTGCCAAGCGCTGCTTGGCGGACTCGGTGTTGCAAACCCTGCGACCTATGTCGACGCGCGGAGTGCCAACATTTCGGGCTTCAGCGGCGGCAATCGCGATCTGAGCGAAGAAGAGGCGACGACCTGGACGGCAGGCGCAGTGGTGCAGCCACGCTTCCTGCCCGGCCTTACGCTTCGCGCGGATTGGTACGACATCAAGCTGAAGAACGCAATCAACACAGTGGCGCCGGAGCAGGTGGCCCAATTGTGCGTCGATCAGCCGACGTTGCAGAACGCATTCTGCGGACTCATCACGCGTACGCCGACGGAGACAAGCACAGCGGACGTAGGCAACATCACGAGCTTCACGGTTCTGCCGCAGAACGTTGCAAGCTTTGCGACATCCGGACTGGACGTCAACTTCAGCTATCGACTGGATGCTGGGTCGGTCGGTCTCTTCAACCTGCGCGTTATTGGTAATTACCTGAACAAGCTGGAGTTCTTCGGCACCCCGGGTGCAGACGCCACTGATAGCCGTGGTGAGCAGCGGGCGCCGAAGTATACCGTAAACACCGATCTCACGTGGCAATTGGGCAAACTCACACTGAACTATGGCCTGTCCTGGTTCGACAAGACGCTGCGCTATAGCAACCAGACGGTAGCCGGGAACCCTGATATCGTTGCTCCCGAGTACCTGAAGATGAAAGCGCTGTGGCAGCACGATCTCTACGCCAGCGTCGATGTGTCTGACCGGTTTCAGTTCTTCGGCGGCGTGAACAACGCGTTTGGCCAGAAGCCGGAACTCGGTTCCGACAACACTTATCCTGTGTCGTCGATCGGGCGTTACATCTTTGCCGGTGCACGGGTGAAGCTGCCCACCTTCTGAGCCTAAACGTCAGTCATGAAGGGGCTCAGCCGCTTTGAGCCCCTTCCTGCATCGCTTGATCAACTTTCTTTGCGATATTACGGTCGACCGGTTTCGCGATACCTCCTGACCGTAGTCGAGGGCTCTCTTCGCGCTCTTCGGCTGACGGAATTTAGGGAAGCGGTTCCAGCTATCGTGCGTCCCACCCAACGGCTATGGCAGTCAGCTGGGCCGGAGGGGCGACCGTGATCGAAGTTTCAGCGGGCGAGGGTGTTACAGCGGGTGTTTGCCTCGCCGTATTTATCGTCGGTACCGTTTACACGCTCTATATTGGGCTGCGGGCGCGGCGCGGCGCTGTCGATATTGTGGGACGCAATGCCCGGCTGGGCGCCTTGCTCTCATCCTCTCCCGCACTGGCGATGGTCGTGCGTACCGACGGGCGGGTCGAATTGTCCGAGCGGCTGGCCGATTGGTTCGGGCTGTCGCCCGTGCCGCGCTATGTCGGCGATCTGTCGAACGGTGCGGCTGGGTTGTCGGCAACCGACATGGCGCTGCTGAGCGAGGATCTCGCGGCGGCGCAAAAGGCGGGGCGGCCATTCGCGCGCCGGGTCAAGGTGCAGGGGTCGGAGCGATCGCTGATGATTCATGGTGCTCGCGCACCGCTCGGGCTGCAGGCACCCGGCGGCGTGGTGTTGTGGGTGCTCGATGCGACCGACAGCCATGCCGAAATCGCGCAATTGTCGGAAGAGAGCAGCGCGGCGCGGACGGCGTTCCAGGCGCTGACCGGGCTGATCGAGGCGGCACCCTTGCCGATGTGGTATCGTGGGCCGGACATGCGGCTGGCCATGGTCAATTCGGCCTATGTCGCGGCGGTTGAGGGGACCGATGCCGAGGAGGTGGTGCGGCGCGGCCTGGAACTCGTCGAGGGATCGGGAAAGGGCGGCGCGCTCACCGGGGCGGTGCTGGCGCGCGACCTGCGGGTGCCGCAGACGCAGGTGATGCCAGCGACGATCCGCGGCTCCAGGCGCATGCTGCGCGTGCATGATGTGCCACTGCCGACCGGCGGCGTGGCGGGTTATGCAGTGGATATCGAGGATCTCGAACAGGCGCGCAGTGGTATCAAGCGGTTTGGCGAGGCCCAGCGCGCGATGCTCGACCGGCTGTCCGCCGGCGTCGTGCAGTTTGCCGCGGACCGCACGCTCGTATTCTGCAACCAGCCGTTTCGCCGAATGTTCGCGATGAAGAACGAGTGGCTCTCGGATCGGCCGGAGTTCGAACGCGTTCTGGAACGGATGCGCGAGGCCAATCGGGTGCCCGAGGTGCGCGACTTTCCCGGCTGGAAGGCGGAGCGGCGCGACTGGTTTCTCGCGGCGGGCGGCGCGATCGAGGAGAATTGGTCGATCCCCGGCGGCGTTCATTTGCGTGTCGTGGCGCAGCCATTGCCCGACGGCGGGCTGCTGCTGATCTTCGAGGATCGTACCGAGCAGGTGCAGCTGGCCAGCGCGCGCGATACGCTGCTGCGCGTGCGCACCGCGACGTTCGACAATCTGTACGAAGCGATCGGCGTGTTCGCCGCAGATGGCCGGCTGCAGATCTGGAACAACAAGTTCCGCGCGCTGTGGGATTTCGAGGAGGCGTTTCTCGCCACTCACCCGCGTGTCGACGCGCTATCCGATGCCGCGGCGGGCAAGCTCGCCAACCCGGCACGTGCGGTGCTGATCGGCGAGCTGGTCCGCGCCGCGACGGTCGAGCGGCAGCAGCGGAGCGGCCGGGTGGCCTTTACCGACGGTCGGCACTTCGAATTCGCCGCCGTGCCGCTGCCCGATGGCAACGGGCTGTTCACGATGCTCGACATCTCCGACAGCCGGCGGATCGAGCGCGCGCTGCGCGACCGCAACGATGCGCTGGAGGCGGCGGACCGCGTGAAGACGGCGTTCGTGGCGAATATGAGCTACGAGCTGCGCACGCCGCTCACCTCGATCAGCGGCTTCGCCGAGATGTTGAGCGGCGGGTATGCCGGCAAGTTGAGCGCCACGGGTACGGACTATGTCGAGTCGATCCTGGAATCCGTCCAGCGCCTCAGCATGCTGGTCGACGAGGTGCTCGATCTGACGCAGAACGAGGCGCAGCCGCCGGTACTAGCGACCGCAGAGGTCGATCTGAACCGCGTCGTGCAAGCCGCCGCCGCAGCAGTCGCGCCAGCGGCAAAGCGCCGAAGGCAGGATCTGGCGATCGAGATATTGCCGTCGGCGGGTCGCATCGTCGGTGATGCGGAGCGCTTGCGCCAGGTAGTCGAGCATCTGCTGCGTCATGCCGTAGCGGGCACGCCGGAGGGTGGCCGCATCCTGCTGCACGCCGATGGATCGGCAGCGGCGGCGCGGATCGTGGTGTCGGACGATGGCGCGGGTATGAGCGAGGCGGCCGTCGCCCGCGCCTTCGATCGTTTCGAGCAGGGCAGCGAAGTACGCGGCGACGAGCGCGCGTTGAGCCTGGGTCTGCCGCTCGCCAAGCAGTTCGTGGAAGCGCATCGCGGCACGATCGAGCTGGTCTCCACGCCGGGCGAGGGAACGTTGATCACCGTGGCGCTGCCGCGGCGATGATCGTGCTGGCGAATGCCCAGGCGAGCGAGACGCTCGGCGCCGATCTCGCGGCGCTTGCGGTGGCGGGCGACGTCATCACCCTGGCCGGGCCATTGGGGGCGGGCAAGACGAGCATCGCACGCGGGCTCCTCGCGGCGTTGGGCTTGGCGGGCGAGGCGCCTAGTCCCAGCTTCGCGATCGTCCAGCCTTATGCGCCGCCCGAGGTGCGCCTGCCGGTGCTGCACGTCGATCTGTACCGCATCGGCGACCCCGACGAGTTGAAGGAGCTTGGGCTGGAGGAGGCGGCGTCGGACTCGCTGTTGATCGTCGAATGGCCCAAACGGGCGCCGGAATACTGGCCCGCGGCACTCGCCCTGACGCTGGAGATCCTGCCGGATGGGACGCGCGGCTTGACAGCCGAGGTCCCGGCGGCATGGAAGGCGCGATGGCCGCAGACATGATTCCGCCCGCCGGGGCAGCAGATTTCCTATCCGTTCAGGGCTGGGGCGGGGCGGTCCTGATACCGGTGGCGGGGGACGCCTCGTTCCGGCGCTATTTCCGTGCCGTGCAGGGTGGCCGCAACGCCATCCTGATGGATGCGCCGCCACCGCACGAGGATCCCCGGCCGTTCATCGCCGTGGCGCAGTGGCTCGCCGAGCGCGGGTTTGCGGCGCCGGCGATCCACGGCGTCGATCTCGACCAGGGCCTGGTGCTGATCGAGGATTTCGGTGACCAAAGGATGCGCGAGACGCTGGATGCCGAGCCGGCGCGCACCCGGCAGCTGTACGAGACGGCGATCGACATTCTGGTGCGGCTGCGGGGGCATGCGCCATCGGACGTACCGCCTTATGACAAAGCGGTGCTGCTCCGCGAGGCCAATTTGCTGACCGAATGGTATTGCCCGGCGGTGGGGATCGCGCCCGACACGGCCGGCTACACCGCGGCATGGGACGCGGTGTTCGACGTGGCCGTCGAGGGGCCGCAGGTGACCGTGCTGCGCGATTACCATGCCGAGAACCTGATGCTGATCGACATGAATGGCAGCGAGGCGCTTGGCCTGCTCGATTTCCAGGACGCGCTGGCCGGGCACCCGGCCTACGATCTGGTATCGCTGCTGCAGGATGCCAGGCGCGATGTCGCGCCCGATCTGGAGGCGGAAATGCTGGCACGGTACCGCGACATCACCGGCGCCGACGAGCGGTTCGACGCGGCGTATCACGTGCTCGGCGCGCAGCGGAATGCGAAGATCATCGGCATCTTCACGCGGCTGTGGAGGCGCGATGGCAAGACCCGCTATCCCACTTTGTGCCCCCGTGTGTGGGGCTATCTGGAACACGATCTCGCGCATCCCGCCCTCGCACCGGTCAAGGCATGGTTCGATATCAACATCCCGGCCGAGCGCCGCGGCGATCCGATGGCGTTGTCGGCATGAAGACGCTGGCGATCCGCCCCGACCCCGGCGGCAACGTGCCCGAAACGGCGATGGTGATGGCCGCGGGCCTGGGCAAACGCATGCGTCCGCTCACCGCGACGCGGCCCAAGCCGCTGGTCGAGGTAGCGGGACGGCCGCTGATCGACCATGTGTTCGATCGCTTGCGCAGCGCCGGCGTCAAGCGCGCCGTCGTCAACGTGCATTACATGGCCGACGCGCTGGAGGCGCATCTCGCCGCGCGGGTGAAGGGCATCGATCTGGTCGTGTCCGACGAGCGCCGTGCGCTGATGGAGACGGGCGGCGGGATCGTGCAGGCGCGCGACCTGATCGGCGGCGCGCCGTTCCTGGTGATCAATTCGGACAATCTGTGGATCGACGGGCCGACCGACGCGATCCGCGCGCTGGCGGCGCGGTGGGACGATGCGACGATGGATGCGCTGCTGCTGCTGGTGCCACTGGCGCAGGCGCATTGCCATGCCGGGCAGGGCGACTTCCGGATCGATCCGAACGGCCGGATCGTCGGGCGGCGCGTGCCGGGCAAGCCTGCCCCGTTCGTCTATACCGGCGTGCAGATCTTGTCGCCGCGGGTGATCGCCGATTGGCCGGAGGGGCCGTTCTCGACGATGCTGTTCTGGGAACGGGCGATCGCCGCGGGGCGCGCCTACGGGCTGGTGCACCAGGGGCTCTGGTTCGATGTCGGCACGCCGGGGGCGATCCCGCAGGTCGAGGCGATGCTGGCGGATGGCTGAGCGCGGCAAGCCGGCGCTCTTCACGATCCCGGCCCATCGGGCGTTTGCGGATGCCCTGGCCACCGGCTTGATCCGGCGGGCGGGCGGGGACCGCATGCGCCTTGCGCGCGGACTGGTGCTGCTGCCCAACAATCGCGCCAAGCGCGCGGTGACCGACGCCTTCGTGCGCGCGAGCGAGGGTGGGCTGCTGTTGCCGCGATTGGTGGCGATCGGCGATCCCGAGCTCGACGAGGCAGTGGGCTCGGCGATCGACCCAGCCGCCGGCGACGACACCGTGCCGCCCGCGGTGCCGCCGCTCCAGCGACGTATGATCCTGGCCCGCCTGGTTGCCGAGGAACGTGCCAAGGCCGGGCAACCGGTCGATGCGGCGGAGGCGGTACGGCTGGCGGGGGAACTCGCCCGGACGCTAGACCAGTTGCTGGTCGAGGAGGTGCGCCCAAGCCGCCTGCGCGAACTGGAATTGACCGAGGAATTGTCGAGCCACTGGCAGAAGTCTCTGGCGCTGTTCGGGATCGTGCTCGATCGCTGGCCCGGCGAATTGCAGCGGCTCGGCCGGATCGATCTGGCGACGCGGCGGGCATTGCTGCTCGATCGGCTGGCGGCAAGATGGCGGGTGGCGCCTCCCGATGGCTTTGTCTGCGCCGCCGGGGTGATCGACAGCGCGCCGTCGGTGGCGCGGCTGTTGCGCTGCGTGTCGGAACTCCCCGAGGGGATGGTGGTGCTGGCCGATCTGGCGACGGGCATGGACGACGACGAATGGGCGGCGCTCGGGCCCCATGCGCCCGACCCGGTCACTGCCCGGCGCAAGCGCTCGATCGAGACGCATCCGCAATTCCACCTGAAGCTGCTGCTGGAGCGGATGAGCGTCAACCGCGCCGAGTTCGCCACCTGGCGCGGCGGCAGCGATCATGACGCGACCGTCGACCGCGGCCGCGCCGTCGCCAATGCGCTGGCGCCGGCTGCATTCACCGGCAAGTGGACGACGCTGGAAGCGGACCAAAGGCGCCTGGCAGGCATCGCCGCAGCCGAGCTGGCGACGCCGGCCGAAGAGGCGCAGGCGATCGCGCTCGCCTTGCGCCAGGTACTGGAGACCGAACGGCGGACGGCCGCCCTCGTCACGCCGGATCGCGGCCTGGCGCGGCGCGTGGCGGCGCATATGCGGCGCTGGAACATCGAGATCGACGATACGGCTGGACGGCCGCTGTCGATCCTGCCGCCCGGCACCTTGCTGACCGCGCTGGCCGAGGCCGCGGTGCAGCGCTTCGCGCCCCTGGCGCTGCTGGCGCTGATCAAGCATCCGCTGGTGCAGACCGGCGCGCCGCGCGCGGCCTGGCTGGAAGGCGCACGAAGCCTCGACCGGGTGATGCGCGGGCCACGCCCGGCCGCCGGGCTCGCGGGCATCGATGCGCATCTTTCTCCTCCCCTCAATGGAAGGGAGGGGCCGGGGGTGGGGGCTGAGACTCAGGACCGTTCCGCACAGGACCAACCCACCCCCGGCGCCTCCCTTTCAGGGAGGGGGGCAAGATCGGCCGCAGCGGCCGCTTGGTGGCCCCAGGCCCGCGCGCTGCTCGCACCGGTCGAAGCGCTGTTCGCCGGGGGGGCGCAACCGCTGCCGGCGATGATCGCCGCGCTGCGCGAGACGGCGCAGACCTTGTGCGGCGATGAATTGTGGTCCGGCCCGGCCGGACGCGCGGCGGCGGAATTGCTGTCCGAACTGGAAGTGCAGGCAGCCGCCGGTCCAGCACTGGTCGAGCCGGAGAGCCTCGCGCCATTGCTCAAGACGCTGATGGACGAGGTGGCCGTACGGTTGCAGCAAGGCCGCCATCCGCGCCTGGCCATTTACGGTCTGATCGAGGCGCGGCTGCAGACCGCCGATCTGATGATTCTGGGCGGATTGAACGAAGGGACATGGCCGGGGCAACCGGCGCCCGACCCGTGGCTGGCGCCGCGCATCCGCAGCGAATTGGGCCTGCCCGGGCTGGAGCGACGCGTGGGGCTCGCCGCGCATGATCTGGCGGGTGCCCTCGGCGCACCGAACGCGCTGATGACGCGGGCGCGGCGGGATGCGAAATCGCCGGCGATCGCCTCGCGTTTCTGGTTGCGGTTGCAGGCCCTGGCCGCCGAGCGGTTCGATCGTGCACGCGATCTGGAAGGATGGACGCGCGCGCTGGACGATACCGGCGAGCATGTGCCGGCCGAGCATCCCCGGCCGTCGCCGCCGGCGGAGTTGCGACCGACGCGTATCGCGGTGACCGATGTCGATCGCCTGAAGGCCGATCCGTACGCGTTCTACGCCAAGCGCATCCTGCGGCTGGCGGCACTCGACCCGGTCGATGCCGATCCCAGCGCGGCGTGGCGCGGGACGGCGGTGCACGATGTGCTGGAAGCCTGGGCGCGCGAGGACAAGTGCGACCCCGCCGCGCTCCGGCCGCGCGCGCTGGCCATGCTGGCGGACGAGCGCACGCACCCGATGATGCGCGCCTTGTGGCAGCCGCGCCTGATGGAGGCGATCGACTGGATCTCCGCCAAGATCATCGAGGGCGCGGAGAGCGGGCGCAGCGTGCTGGCGGTCGAGCAGGAGGGGAAGATGTCGATCGCGGGGGTAACGCTCACCGGTAAGTTCGACCGTATCGATCGTATGCCGGGAGGCGGGCTGGCGGTGATCGATTACAAGACCGGGCAGCCGCCATCGGCCGCGGCGTTGCGGGCGGGGTTCAGCCTGCAACTCGGGTTGCTCGGGCTGATCGCGGAATATGGCGGGTATGACGGGATCAAGGGGACGGCCACCGCGTTCGAATATTGGTCGCTCGGGCGCAAGGGCGACGGTTTCGGCTATGTCACGACGCCGGTCGATCCCGTAGGCAAGCGCGACCGCATCCCGACCGCGGAATTCACGCAGACCGCCGCGCACCATTTTGCCGAAGCGGCCCGCGCATGGCTGACCGGCGATGCGCCGTTCGAGGCCAAGCTGCATCCGGAATTCGCGCCGTATGCCGAGTATGACCAATTGATGCGGCTCGATGAATGGTATGGCCGTGAGCGGCGGTAACCGTCCGCTGCCGCGGCTGATCGGTGCGCAAGCGCGGGCCAGCGCCCCCGATGCGCATGTCTGGCTATCGGCGTCGGCGGGCACGGGCAAGACGCAGGTGCTGGCGGCGCGCGTGTTTCGGCTGTTGCTGCGCGGTACCGATCCGGGCGCGATCCTGTGCCTGACCTTCACCAAGGCGGGCGCGGCCGAGATGGCAGGGCGGATCAGCCAGCGGCTGGCGGCATGGGTGCGCATGCCGCGACCGGCGTTGTTCAGCGACCTGGAAGCGCTGGGCGAGGCGCCGGATGATACGATGGTGGCTGCTGCCCGCACCTTGTTCGCCAAGGTGCTGGATGCGCCGGGCGGCGGCATCCGTATCCAGACGATCCATGGCTTCTGCCAGGGATTGCTCGCGGCCTTCCCGATCGAAGCGGGGCTGGTGCCGGGGTTCCGACCGCTGGAAGCGCGCGAGGAATCGCTGCTGGCGCGCGAGGCGCTGGCCGAGATGCTGGTCGCCGCCAGCGAGCGGGACATCGCGATCGTCGGCGCGCTGAGCCTGCGGTTGGGCGAAGGCGAGGCGGAGAATTTCCTGCGCGCTTGTGCGCGAGCGCCCGATGCGATGGCGGCGCTGCCGAGCGAGATCGGGCCGTTCCTGCGTGGCGCGATGGACTTGCCGCTGGGCGACATCGACGAAGAGATTGCCGGCGCGTGCGACGATTGCGCATTCGATCACGAGACGCTCGATGCGGTCGGCGGGTTCAATGCCGCGTGGGGCACGAAGGGTGGCGTGGAGCGCGCCGGCCTGGTGTCGGCCTGGCTGGATCGCGCGCCGGCCGAGCGCGCCGCGACACTGCACGATTTGCACAAGGTGTGGGCCAAGGCGGATGGTGACGTGCGCTCCTTCGGCAAGGGGCAGGCGCCGCAGCATCCCGACTATGCCGAGCTGGCCGGCGGCCTCTACGAAACTTGCGCGGCGTTGCTCTCGATGCGGACCCGTGCGGCCTATGCCGATCTGCTGGCCGACGCGCTGTCGGTAGGGCGCGATTATGCCGCGGCCTATGCCCTGGCCAAGCGGCGTATGGGGGCGGTCGATTTCGACGACCTGATCCGTGCGACCGTTGATCTGTTTGATCAGCCGGGCATGGGCGAGTGGATCCGCTACAAGCTCGACCAGGTGACAGAGCATGTGCTGATCGACGAGGCACAGGACACCAATGCGCACCAATGGCGCATCGTCCGCGCGCTCGCCGACGAGTTCTTCGCCGGACAGGGAGCGCATGCCCCGAACACGCGCACCTTGTTCACGGTCGGCGACCAGAAGCAGGCGATCTTCGGCTTCCAGGGCACCGATCCACGCAATTTCGAAGCGGCGGAGCTGTATTTCAGCCGGCGTGCGGAAGAGGCGCTGGGCGACGACGCAACGTCGCCCGAGGAGCGCGGCTTGCCGATGGCCCAGTTGTCGCTGACCCAGTCGTTCCGCTCGACCCGGCCGGTGCTGGAGTTCGTCGATGCCGTGATCGAGGCGATCGGTGCACCGGCGATGGGCGCGGCCGAGGTCGATACGCATGCCAGCGAAGTGCCGGGCCCGGGTGCGGTGGAATTGTGGCCGCCGGTGGTGACCGGCGGATCGGACGAGGAGGCCGAGGGCTGGGTGCCCGATGCCACGCGTGCGCTGGCCGCCAATATCGCGCGTCAGGTAAAGGCGTGGCTGTACGGGCCTACCCCGCTGATGCTGGACAGCAAGGGCCGTGCGCTCCGACCCGAGGACGTGATGATCCTGGTCAAGCGGCGCGGGGAGCTCGCCTCCCTGGTCGTGGCGCGGCTCTATGCCGAGCGCGTGCCAGTGGCGGGGGTGGACCGGCTGCGGCTGAACGCGCCGCTTTCGGTGCAGGATCTGCTCGCCGCGATCCGCTTCGTGCTGCAGCCCGGCGACGATCTGTCGCTCGCATCCTTGCTGGTCTCGCCGCTGATCGGCTGGACACAGGACGAGCTGATGGCGGCGGCACCGCGCGGTTCGGGCAGCCTGTGGCAGCATCTGTCGCGCACGCAGCCGCGCGAGCGGCTCGCCCCGCTGCTGCAAATCTTGTCGCGCGCCGACATTGCGACGCCATATCGCTTCCTCGAGGAGATGCTGTCCGGGCCGCTCGGCGGGCGGCGCAAGCTGCTGCGGCGGCTGGGACAGGAGGCGCGCGATCCGATCGAGGAATTGCTCAACGCCGCGCTCGATTTCGAAAGCGCCTCGACCCCGTCGCTGCAGCGCTTCCTCGACTGGTTCGATCGCGGCGACGTGGAGATCGTGCGCGATCCGTCGGCGCCGCTCGATGCCGTCCGCGTGATGACCGCGCATGGTGCCAAGGGGCTGCAGGCGCCGCTGGTGATCCTGGCCGATGCCACTGCCGATCCGACGCGCACCCCCGCGCGCGTGCTGAAATGGGCGCCGGAGGGCGTGGAGCTGCCCTTCCCGATCTTCCGTCCCCGCGGCGCCGAACGCGGCGGTACGCTGGGCGAGGTCATCGAGGCGGCGGAACGGCGCGAGTTGGAAGAGCATTGGCGGCTGTTCTACGTCGCGGCGACGCGGGCCGAAGAGCGGCTGGTGATCGCAGGTGCGCTCGGGCCGATGGCCAAAGGCGTGCCGCCGGAGCAGAGCTGGTACGCAGCCGCTGACCACGCCTTTACCGCCTTGCAGATCGACCCGGCCGAGGACGTCCGCACGTTCGGCGGGCGCGAGCGGCAGAAGCCGGTCGCATTGCAACGCGGGCCCGCCGAGACGAGCGCGGCAGCGGAGGCGGTGCCGGACTGGGCTCGCCGCGACGCTCCCGAGGAAGCTCGCCCGCCGCGGCCCCTGGCGCCGTCCTCACTTGGCGACGACGCGGTGGCGGATCCGCCGCCATCGCCCGCCATGCGTGCTGCAGCAGAGCGCGGGCGGCTGATCCACGCGCTGTTCGAACGTTTGCCGGCGGTGCCGGTGGAGGAGCGCGCGGCGGCGGCGGAGCGCTGGTTGGCCGGCGCTGGTGGCGTGGCGGATGCCACGGTGCGCGCGGAGATCGCCGCCACGGTAGTCGCGGTGCTCGCCGACCCTGCGCATGCCGACCTGTTTGGGCCGCAGTCGCTGGCCGAGGCGCCGATCGCCGCGGTGGTCGGCAATGGCGTCGTCGTATCGGGAACGGTCGATCGCCTGCTCGTGACCGACAGCCATGTCCGCGTGGTGGACTTCAAGACCGGCCGGCAGAGCCCCGCGGGGTTGGCGGACGTCCCGTCCTACCATCTGCGGCAGATGGCGGCCTATGTGCACGCGCTGGCGGTGATCTTCCCCGACCGGACGATCGAGGCGGCTTTGCTCTATACCTCGGGCCCGGTGCTGTTCGACCTGCCGGCCGCGCTGATCGAGGCGCACAAACCGGGCTTTGCCGACGTCTCGCCATAGCGCCGCTTCGCCCGTGGGGAGCAAAGCTTGCCCTCGCGCGCTTGAGGGTTGTGGCCCGCGTGCCTAGATTGGTGAAGACAAGGAGAATATCATGGCGACCAAGCAGATTACCGATACCAGCTGGGACAATGACGTGCTGAAGGCCGATGGCCCGGTGCTGGTCGATTTCTGGGCCGAATGGTGTGGCCCGTGCAAGATGATCGGGCCGAGCCTCGAAGAGATTTCCGAGGAACTAGGCGAGCAGGTGACGATCGCCAAGCTCAACATCGACGAGAATCCCGATGCGCCGGGCCGCTACGGCGTGCGCGGCATCCCGACGATGATCCTGTTCAAGGACGGCGTGCCTGCTGCGACCAAGGTCGGCGCCGAGCCCAAGGGCCGGATCAAGGCCTGGCTGGAAGGCGAACTGGCCTGAGTTGATTGGGCTTCTGCGCAGGCACGAGCCCAGGGTCGCAGGACGCCGTCTTTGCGACCCTGGGCTTCGGCGTTCGCGGGAGCACTGGCCGTTGCCTGATGCGGGCTAGCCTAGACCGGCCGTTCGCCCAAGGCAGTCCGGCTCCCTGATCGTCACCCCGGACTTGTTCCGGGGTCCACCGTGCAGCACGCTGTGCGTTCGAGGCACTATCCCCGTCGTAAGCGGCTTGGTGGACCCCGGACCAAGTCCGGGGTGACGATGGGGTTGATGCAAGCGCATTATGGACCACTGCATCCACAAACCACCGCGCAACGCGCCGTACCTGAGCGCGCGTCTTGCCCTACGACCGATAATCCGCGTTGATCGAGATGTAGCCGTGCGTCAGGTCGCAGGTCCACACCGTGGCACGGCCTTCGCCGAGCCCCAGCTCCACCCCGATCTCGACGTCGCTACCCTTCAGATGCGCCGCCACCGGTGCCTCGTCATATCCTTCCACCGCCAGCCCGCCTTCCGCCACTTGCGTCGCGCCGAAGCGGATGGCGAGCTTGTCGCGCTCTGCCGGTTCGCCGGCTTTGCCCACCGCCATGACGACGCGTCCCCAATTGGCGTCCTCGCCGGCGATGGCGGTCTTCACCAGTGGCGAATTGGCGACGGACATGGCGATGCGATGCGCGCTGCGGTCGCTCTCCGCGCCGTCGACATCGATGCGGATGAACTTGGTCGCCCCCTCGCCATCGCGCACGACGAGGTGCGCCAGTTGGCGGCATAGATCGGCAAGCGCCGCGGCAAAGGCATCTGCGCCGTCATTGTCCGACGAGGTCAGCGGCGTGTTGCCCGCGCGGCCCGTGGCGAAGGCAAGCACGGTGTCGCTGGTCGAGGTGTCGCTATCCACGGTGATGCACGAGAAGCTGGTGGCGTTTGCCGCGGCCAGGCACCCCTGCAGGAACGCGCCATCGACCGCCGCATCGGTGAAGATGAAGCCGAGCATCGTCGCCATGTCCGGCGCGATCATCCCCGAACCCTTGATGATGCCGACCAGGTTGATCGTCTTGCCATCGACGATCGCCGAGGTGGTGGCCGCCTTGGGGAAAGTGTCGGTCGTGCCGATCGTGTTGGTGGCGTCCTGCCAGCTGCATACGTCCGCGACGAATGCGGCATCCAGGCCGGCCTCGGCCTTGTCGATCGGCAGCGGCACGCCGATCACGCCCGTTGATGCGACATAGACGTCAGAGGGCTGGCAGCCGAGCGCTTGCGCCGTCCGCGCGGCGATCGCCTCGACCGCGCTACGCCCACGCGCGCCGGTAAAGGCGTTGGAGTTGCCCGCGTTCACCACCAGCGCGCGCGCATTGCCGAGCGTCAGCGCCTTGCGGCACCATTCTACTTCCGGCGACGGGCATTTGCTCTGCGTCAGCACGCCGGCGGCGGTGGTGCCCTCGGCGAACGTCACGAAGGTCAGGTCGCAGCGGTCCCAATTCTTGTACTGCGCGCGGGCGATGCGCGGCGTGACGCCGGCGATGGCCGGCAGCGTGGGAAAAAGCGAGGCAAGCGGGGAAATGGTCATGGCCATCCTCATAGATGGCGCGGGCGCCCACGCAAATAGTCAGCCGTCGGTACGCGCGTCGAATGCCGCGCGGCTTTTTTGAATACGCTCCAGATTTTCGGCCGCCCATTCCCAGACGCCACAGAACGCGCCGGCCAGGGTGTAACCGAGATCGGTCAGGCGATATTCCACCTTGGGCGGCACCACCGGGTGCACCGTGCGCACGATCAGCCCGTCGCGCTCCATCGCGCGCAGGGTCTGCGTCAGCATCTTCTGGCTGATCTTGCCGGTCAGCTGGCCCAATCGCGTGAACCGCAACTCGCCATGTTCCACCAGCACTTCCAGCACCAGCATGGTCCATTTGTCGGCAACGCGGCCGATCACGTCGGTGACGAGCGCATCGACCTCGGGATCGGCTTGCGGATAGCTCTCGAACGCGGCGACGGACATTGGTTTCCTCTTGGTGCGTATGGCACATTCCGGTGCCTACTTTCGGTCGGTAAGTGCCGCTCTATATCAGTGCTTACAGGCAATCACAGGAGCAGAAACGATGAACATCAGCGGCAACACCATTCTCATCACCGGCGGCGCATCGGGTATCGGGCGGGCACTCGCGGTGGCACTCCAGGCGGAGGGGAACGAGGTGATCGTCACCGGCCGGCGCGAAGCGGCGCTGAAGGAGACCGCCGCGGACAATCCGGGCATGCATTATGCCGTGCTCGATGTCGCCGATCCGCAGGCGATCACGAAGTTCGCAGCGCAGGTTACCGGGGATTATCCGGCACTCAACGTGGTGATCAACAATGCCGGCATTATGGTGGCGGAGGATCTGCTCGCCGAACCGTTCGATCTCGGCGTGGTCGAAGCCACCATCACCACGAACCTGCTGGGTCCGATCCGGCTGACGGCGGCGTTGCTCCCGCATCTCCGCCAGCAGCCGAGCGCCACGGTGATGACGGTGTCGTCCGGTTTGGCCTTCGTGCCGCTGGCCGCAACACCCACCTATAGCGCGACCAAGGCGGCGATCCATTCCTGGAGCCAGTCGCTGCGCCATCAACTGCGCGACACCAGCATCGACGTGATCGAAATCTCGCCGCCGGGCGTGGCGACCGATCTGATGCCGGGGCATGCGGAGAACCCGCAGTCGATGCCGCTGGATGCGTATATCGCCGAGACGGTGGCGCTGCTGAAGGCACATCCGACCGGGCCCGAGAATGGCGTCGAGCGCGTGCAGTTCCTGCGCACGGCGGAGGCGAGCGGGAATTACGACAGAGTCTTCGCGGCTGTGAACGGCTGACTTTTTGCCCCCCTCCCTTTCAGGGAGGGGGGCAGGTAATTGTCACCCCTGCGGCAAGATCAGATACTTCGCGCCCGTAGCGCGCCGATTATAGGCCGCGATGGTTGCGGGCTCGATCGCCAGCGCCAGCGTGATGCGGCTGGTATAGGTGCTGGCGAATGTCGTCTTCAGCTCGCGCGCGACCCGCGAGCGGAGCGCCGCCGTCTCCTCCTGCCCGACGCGCTGCATGAAATAGGTCAGCAGGAAGCCACCGATACCCCACGACATGCCGAAGCCGCGCGTGATCTCGGTCGCTGCGGTGTTGAGCCCGCCGTAGAGATAGACCTGCTTGTACTGCGTCGAGCCATAAGGGCCGTTTGCCTTTTGCGTCTTGAGCGCCGCCGCCTCCATCGCCGTCAGGATCTGTCCGGCAAGCCGTCCGCCGCCGATCGCATCGAACGCCAGGAAGGCCTGGGTCTCGGCGATCGCTTCGGTCAGTGCCTTCATGAAATCGGGCTGCGACGAATCGACCACGTGACGTGCGCCGAGTGACTTTAGCAGCGCGACCTGCTCTGCGCTGCGCACGATATTGACCAGCTCGATGCCTTCCGCGAGGCACAGCTTCACCAGCATCTGTCCCAGGTTGGAGGCGGCCGCGGTGTGGATCAGTGCCTTGTAACCGTCGAGCCGCATCGTGCCGACCATGGCCAGCGCGGTGAGCGGGTTGACGAAGGATGAGGCGGCTTCTTCGGCGGATGTGCCCTCCGGTACGACCATGCACGCACTTGCCTTGGCCACGCGATAGGTCGCGTACATGCCGCCACCCGCCAGCGCGACGGTTTTGCCGAGCAGGGCCTGCGCTGCGGGCGAGGAGCCTGCCTGGACGACCAGGCCTGCGCCTTCATTGCCGATCGGAATGGAGATACCCTTGCGCGCGGCGACGTGGCGCAGCATCGCCTCCGGGATTGCGGCAGACGCGCTGTCCTCCCCCGCTTCGAAGGCGTTGCTGTCGGCGACCGTCAGCATGACGCCTAGATCGGACGGATTGATCGGTGCGGCATCGACGCGGATCAGCACCTCGTCATCACCCGGTTCGTTCACGGGCACGGTGCGCATGGCGAGTTCGAGGCGGCCGTCTTCGGTGACGGTCGAGAACAGTTGCTTGGCATGCGTGGGGATCGTGTCGGTCAATTTTCTGCTCCATGCTGTGCCTGCTTGGTGCGGGCGTTTCTGTGTCCATGCGTATCGGCAGGCGAGCAGTTTGGCTAGCACGCCAGCGCGTCTTGCTCCCCGGCGAAGGCGGGGCCCAGTCGGGAAGGTCGACGTAATGGCGCGCGACGCTTACCAACCTACGTTCCTCAACTGGGCCCCGGCCTTCGCCGGGGAACTAGAAGGGGCAAGCCGCCCCAGTCGATTGCCTCTAGGCGAAGCCGCAGGCAGCAAGTATGTCCGGCCGGTTCGCGTTCAGCCTCCGGCAACACGTGACTGTCATAGGATGATACGTGCCGCTGTTACTGTTCCTCTCCGCCATGCTGAGCGCGCTGACCGGCGTCATCTCGGGCGTGCGCGTGGGCGAGGCGCAGTTCCATCAAAGCGCCGCGATGACCGGCGAGCAAGCCGCCAGTGCGGCGCTGGTTGCCGTACAGCGGCAACGCTCCTGGCTCGCGCTTGTCGTCCAGCCGACGGCGGCTGCAACGTCGCGCGTGTTGGTCGGCAATGCCGCTTTGGCGCTCGCCGCACCGATCCCGCTCTATCTGAGCAAATTGCGCCGGTAAGCGCCTGAGCGCGGGACCAACGTCCGCGCTTTCCCCGAACCGATCTCCTTCGTCGCCGCTCCTCGCGTGCGCGCCCTTTGAACGTACAGGAATTCTCCATGCTCGGCGGCTTTGCCAAATCGCTCTTCGGGTCGTCCAACGACCGCTACGTCAAGTCGCTTGGCGTCATCGTCAACAAGATCGGCGCGTTCGAGCCGACCATCTCGGCCATGTCGGATGAGGAATTGTCCCGTCAGACGATCGTCTTCCGCGAGCGCTTGGCGAACGGCACCAAGCTCGACGATCTGCTGCCCGAGGCGTTCGCCACGGTGCGCGAAGCGGCCAAGCGCGTGCTGGGGCAGCGCCATTATGACGTGCAGCTGGTCGGCGGCATCGTGCTCCACCGCGGCGAGATCGCCGAGATGCGCACCGGCGAGGGCAAGACGTTGGTCGCGACGCTGGCCACCTATCTCAACGCGCTGCCGGGCGACGGCGTCCACGTCATCACCGTCAACGATTACCTTGCCGCGCGCGACGCCGAGTGGATGGGGCAGGTGTACAACTTCCTCGGCCTCACCACGGGCACGATCATCCCCAACCTGACCGACGCGCAGCGTCGCGAGGCCTATGCCGCGGACATCACCTACGGCACGAACAATGAATTCGGCTTCGATTACCTGCGTGATAACATGAAGTACGAGCGGACCAGCATGGTGCAGCGCCCGTTCGCGATGGCGATCGTCGACGAGGTCGATTCGGTGCTGATCGACGAAGCGCGCACGCCGCTGATCATCTCCGGGCCGACCGACGACAAGACGGACCTGTACCGCTCGGTCGATCTGGTCGTGAAGCGGCTGGTGCCGGGCGATTACGAGAAGGACGAGAAGCAGAAGACGATCATCCTGACCGAAGACGGCACCGAGAAGGTCGAGCGTATGCTCGAGGCCGACGGGCTGTTGCAGGGCGACAACCTGTACGATTTCGAGAACACACAGGTCGTGCATCACCTCAACCAGGCGCTGCGCGCGATCGTGATGTTCAAGGCGGACATCGATTACATCGTCAAGGACGGCAAGGTCATCATCATCGATGAATTCACCGGGCGCATGATGGACGGTCGCCGCTGGTCGGATGGCCTGCACCAGGCGGTCGAGGCCAAGGAGGGTGTGGAGATCGAGCCAGAGAACCAGACCATGGCCTCGATCACGTTCCAGAATTATTTCCGCATGTATCCGAAACTCAGCGGCATGACCGGCACTGCCGCGACCGAGGCGGCGGAATTCTTCGACATCTACAGGATGAACGTCGTGACGATCCCCACCAACGTCGACATCAAGCGCGTCGACGAGGAGGACGAGTTTTACAAGGACACTGCCGACAAGTTCGCGGCGATCGCCAAGAAGATCAAGCACCACGCAGAGTTGGGCCAACCGGTGCTGGTCGGCACCGTGTCGATCGAGAAATCGGAGCTGCTGAGCGAATTCCTCGTCAAGGAAGGCGTCGAGCACAAGGTGCTGAACGCGCGCTTCCATGAGATGGAGGCGCATATCGTCGCGCAGGCCGGGCGCAAGTCGGCGGTTACGATCGCGACCAACATGGCGGGGCGTGGTACCGATATTCAGCTTGGCGGCAATCTGGAATTCATGGTCGAGGACGAGCTCGCCGAGATGCCCGAGGGGCCGGAACGCGACGAGGCGATCGCGCGCATCAAGGCGCAGATCGCGGTCGAGAAGGCCGAAGTGCTGGCGGCCGGCGGGTTGTTCGTGCTCGGCACCGAGCGTCACGAAAGCCGCCGCATCGACAACCAGCTGCGCGGTCGCGCCGGCCGCCAGGGCGATCCCGGCCTGTCGCGCTTCTATCTCAGCCTCGACGACGACCTGCTGCGCATCTTCGGGCCGGACACGCTGTTCGCGCGGATGATGCGCAACAATATCGGCGACGGCGAGGCGATCGGCAGCAAGTGGCTGAGCAAGGCGATCGAGACCGCGCAGAAGAAGGTCGAGGCGCGCAACTACGACATCCGCAAGCAGGTCGTCGAATATGATGACGTGATGAATGACCAGCGCAAGGTGGTGTACGAGCAGCGCAGCGACATCATGGATGCCGAGACGGTCGGTGACGTGGTGACCGACATGCGCAGCGAGACGGTCAACGCGATCGTCGGCGAGGCGTGCCCGCCCAATTCATACCCCGAGCAATGGGATGTCGCTACGCTCAAGGAGAAGCTGCTGACCACGCTGGCGGTCGATCCGCCGATCGAGGAGTGGCTGAAGGAAGAGGCGATCGATCCGGAGATGGTGGTCGAACGCGTGCGCGAAGCCGCCGATGCGCAGGTCGCCGACAAGGCGGCGCAGCTGGAACCCGACGTGTGGATCCAGGTCGAGAAGTCGATCCTGCTGCAGAATCTCGACCATCACTGGAAGGAGCATCTGGCAACGCTCGATGCGTTGCGCCAGGTCGTCCATCTGCGCGCCTATGCGCAGAAGACGCCGATCAACGAGTATAAGCAGGAAGCCTTCTCGCTGTTCGAGCGCATGCTCGACAGCATCCGCGAAGACGTGACGCGGACGATCGCCTATGCCGAGTTCGGCGTGAACGAGGCGCCGGCATTACCCGATCTGCCCGATTTCATCACCACGCATTTCGACCCGTTCACCGGGTTGGACGACAGCAACGACGTGGATGCGGGCTCGCTCGGGCTGATCCAGACGCGGCTGCCGCCGCTGTCGATCCCGCAGCCTGATGGCAGCAATATCGGGGAAGATCCGGCCGACTGGGCGGGGCAGGTGAGCCGCAACGCGCCGTGCCCGTGCGGATCGGGCAACAAGTACAAGCATTGCCACGGGGCGGTCTGACTTTCCTGATCCGCGGCCAAGGCCGGGATCCGGGGCGGTAAATCATAACGGGGGCCGCGGTGCTTGCGGCTTGCCTTCGGCAAAGCTGGGCTCCGGCCTCCGCCGGGGAACATTAAAAAGCCGCCGTGCCTCGGGGCACGGCGGCTTTTCGTTAGCGCAAGTGGCGGACCTTACTTCGGCACGACCACGCTTGGCCCGATGCTCTCGATCACCGCCCGCGCGTCGAAGGCGCGGATGTTGTCCTTGGGCTTGGGACCCTTGCCCATCACGATCTCGGCATTAGCTTCGAACTTGTCGATCGTCTGCACGTCCATGCTGCGATCGAAGAAGGGATCGCCATAGAACGGGCTCCACGAGCGCCAGCCGAAGCCGCGGCCGCGATAGCGCCAGCTGGGGCCCCAGCCGCCGAATGCGCCATAGCCGCCACCGAAACCGCCATAGCCCAGGCCCGGCGTGCTGTAGGTGCGGCTGCGCAGGTCGGTTTCCTTATCGGCGAGAATGAAGTTGTCATAGCCGCGCGCCAGCGTCAGTTCGGCCGCGCGGAAGAACAGATACTTCTCGACCGTGTCGCGCGAGGTGTAGCTGTTGCCCGAGAAGCTGACGATATAGCGGTTGGGTTCGATTTGACGATCGCTATAGCCGGTGCGTGCAAAGCCCGAGCCGGTTGCCGGACGGTAGGTGGTTTCGGTTGCGCAGGCTGACAGTGCCAGGGTGGCCGTGGCGGCAAGCAACGCTCCGCCGAACTTCATGGTAAATTTCGACATGTCTTCCTCCAGGAACGCCTCCCTGCGGCAGGACGCGCTGTGATATACGAGATGGGGAACGATTTAGATGCTGCAAGGGTCCGCAGGTGACTGTCAACATATTGAACTTGCAAGATGAATGAGCGCTGACGAACATTGCTAAGTGCTTGCAGCGCGAGAATATTGTCTCTTCCTATGGGCCTTTTCCGCCGCCGCAGGTTATGCCGTTTCGACGACGTAACACAAGGATGCTGGCGTGAGCGGTACCGACATCATGACACACTCGGCCATTTTGTTGCGGCCGGACCCCTCGCGCACGGTGATCCGGCCCTTCGCGCCTGAAGATCCGGCCGCTTTTGCCATCGCCGGGCATCCCAGGACGCAGCGCATCGTCGATCGCGTGCTGGGCATGTCGCCGCAGGAACTGGAGGACGATCGCGCACGCGTCACCGACTCGCTCGACGAGCGGCACCGGGATGTCGATGCGCTGCTGATGCGCCGCTTCGAGGAAATCGCCAAGCAGATCGGGCTGGACAGCGGGACGATCGAGGAAGCACGTGCATTGCTGATCGGTGCCTATTTCTGCCAGGAATATTCGTTCGAAGCGGCCGCCTTGTTCAATCCCAGCATCGTCGTCCACCCCGACCAGTCCGGGCTCGAGGATGGCGGCGTGCGTTTCATCATGTCGCTGCGCGGGATCGGCGAGGGCCATGTTTCGTCGGTGACGTTTCGCATCGGCAGCTGGACGCCGGGCGCCTTGCCGACCGTGGACGTGGCAAGCCCCACCGCGATGCCGCCGATCATCGAACATCGCGGCGAGGGTGACGACACGACGGTCGTGCACCTGCATTGCGGCGGCAGCCGCGACGTCTCCGAGACGGTGCTGTTCCCGATCACGCCGAGCCAGCACCAGGGCATCGAGGATTTGCGGCTCGTACAATTCACCGAAGACGATGGCAGCTTGCACTATTACGGCACCTATACCGCGTTCAGCGGCTCGGCAGCGCGATCCGAACTGCTGTCGTCGGAGGACTTCCGAAGCTTCGAGATGCGGCCGCTGCAGGGTGACGCGGCGGGCGGCAAGGGCATGGCGCTGTTCCCGCGCCGGGTGAACGGCCGCTATGCGATGATCGGGCGGCACGACAATGAGAATATCTGGCTGCTGGAATCCGACGATCTCTTCACGTGGAATGGCGGCCGCCGCATCGTCCGCCCGAAATATCCGTGGGAGTTCGTGCAGATGGGCAATTGCGGCTCGCCGATCGAGATCGAGGAGGGCTGGCTGCTGCTGACGCACGGCGTGGGCACGGTGCGCAATTATTGCATGGGTGCGTGCCTGCTCGACAAGGACGATCCCTCCAAGGTGCTGGCACGGATGCCACTGCCTCTGGTCCATCCCAGCCCGAAGGAGCGGGACGGGTACGTGCCGAACGTCGTGTATAGCTGCGGTGCGCTGGTGCGCGATCGTACGCTGTTGCTGCCCTACGGCGTCGCCGACGATTTCGCGACGTTTGCCACGGTGCACCTGGATGATCTGCTGGCGGCGATGGAGTGATGCTGCCGGTCGCTTGATTGGCGCAGGTGATCCATTGAGGCGCGAGGGGTAGCCGGGCAGCATCACGCTTGTGGCTACCCCTCCACCACTCGGCTGAAGAAGCCGAGCCGCGCCCCTCCAGTGGGGAAGGGATTAGAGCTCGATGACTTGGGGCAACTCACCCCATTCGTCCTGAGTAGCCCCTTCGACTGCCTGCAAGGGCAGGCGCTCAGGACAGGCATCGAGTAGCGCGAAGCGCGTATCGAGAGGGCGTATCGAAGGACACGCGATACCGCGCTCCAAGGTGCTTCGATACGAGCCCTCGATACGGCCTGCGGCCTACTCGGTCTCTACTCAGCACGAACGGGCGAGGTGAAGTCATGATCCCTTAACCTTCAGGCGACGCCTTCGAGATGGACCATGACGGCATCTTCCTTCCCCAGCGTCACCGTTCAGATGCCGCGCTCACGCCTCGATATAATGCGGCACGAAGCGTGCGAGGTTGCGCGTGACCAGTGCGTCGTCCTCGCGCATGCCGATGCCGGCGGGTTCGTCGCCGACGATCCAGGCGCCGATCACCGCGTGGCGGCCATCGAACATGGGGGCAGGGTGGAAGGCCTGGCGGATGAAGCCTTCCTCGCCATAGCCTTCGTCGAGAGTCGTCGCCGTCACGCCGGATTGCGTGACGGCGACATTGGCGCCTTCGCGCGAGAAGAGCGGCTTGCGGACGTAGGAGTCGCCAAGCGATGCGGCGGCGGGATCGTCGTCGAAGAAGGCGGGGAGCAGGTTCGGGTGGCCCTTGTGCCGCGCCCAAAGCAATGGCAGCAAGCCCTTGTTCGACAGCACCGACTTCCAGGCGGGTTCGATCCAGCGCACGCCTGCCTTGGTGAGGTTGGCGGCATAAGGCTCGCGGAACATGATCTCCCACGGGTAGAGCTTGAACGCCGCCTGCAATTCGAAATTCTCGGCATCGACGAAGCGACCCGCCGCATTCAGCCCGATATCCTTCATCTCGACATATTTGGGTTCGATCCCCGCCTGGGCGGCGAGATCCTCGAAGAAGCGAACGGTCTGGCGATCCTCGATCGTGCTGCCGTCGGCGGCGAAATGGACGAAGCCGCCGGTTGGGAAGATCGCCTTGAACCGGTCGCGCAGCTTGTCGAACAGGCTGTTGAACTGGTCGACGCCGGCGGGCAGGCCGCCGCTGGCGATCAGTTCCTCCAGCCATAGCCATTGGAACGTCGCGCATTCGAACACCGAGGTCGGCGTGTCGGCGTTATATTCGTAGAGCTTGGCCGGGCCGCTGCCGTCGTAAGCGAAATCGAAGCGACCGTAGAGCGACGGCTGTCTGGTGCGCCAGCTTGCCGCGACGAAATCGTGCTGCTCGGCCGGGATCGCCAGCTTGGTTAGCAATGCTTCGTCGCGCACCACTTCTTCGACGAGATCGAGGCACATCGCGTGCAGCTCCGCCGCCGCCGGTTCGATATCGTCGTCGATTTCCTTGAGAGTGAAGGCATAGGCCGCGCTCTCGTCCCAATAGGCCGTGCCGTCCGTGTCATGATAGACGAAGCCGATGGCATCGGCCTTGGCACGCCAATCGGCGCGCGGCGGGAGCGTGAGGCGGCGCATGGCTCAGGCGTCGCGCGTATCGTCGCGCTGCTCGATCTGCAGCGTCGGCTTGGGCGGGGCGAGGCGGGCGAGCACATCGTCGGCGGAGGAATGGCCTGGCGTGATTCCGGCGAGGCGCAGCTTCTCGTCGAGATCGGCACCGGTGCGGCGATCCTCGAGCTCGCCCGCGGCCTTGATCTTCTCGCCGCGGATCGCTTGGCGCTCGCGAATGCGGGCGAGGCTTTCCGCCGCCGAGCCGAGCGACGAGCCGGCGCCGGCCGCGGCCACGGTGGACTGCGCCTGCTGCACGGATTCGTTGACCTTGACGACTTCGACCTCGCGGCGCAGCTGCTCGATCTTGCGATCGGTAGCGGCGACCGCCTTGTGGATTTGGTCCTCTGCGCCGCGCATGTCCTCGATCTGCGGCGCCTTCATGGCGATATCCTGTTCGAGATCGGCGACGCGCTGCGCCACCTGGCGCGCGAGATCCATGTCGCCCTTGTCCATCGCCAGCCGCGCGGAGGTTTCATACTTGGCCGCCTGGGCACGGTAGCTCTCGACCTCGGTTTCGAGGAGGCGGCGGCGGGCGACGAGGCCGGCGAGATCGTCGCGCGCCTTGCCTTGTGCCTTGTCGGCATCGCGGATTTCCTGGTCGAGGATGCGCAGCGCGTTGCGATCGACGACCGCAGTGGCGGCCTCGTTGGCGCCGGCGCGGCCGAGCGTGAAGAGTTTGCTCCAGATAGCCATGTCGAAATTACTCCAGCGGAAAGGGGGTCAGGCGGCAAAGTTCGCGCGCAATTCGGTCGCGGCGTCGATGGCGTTGTCGGCCAGCGCACGCAGTTCGGTGACGATCGTGTGCAGCGGCGTGTCGGTCGCCAGCTCGCCGAACAGTTCGTAGAAATCGCGGCCGTCGACCGTGGCGATGCCGAAATTGGACAAGGGCACGAGCTTCTGCGCCTTCAACAGGAATTCGTTGAACGCAGCGCGATCGCGCTGTTCGTCGCATGGCCAGAGCAGAACGGAGGCGGCGATCTGTTCCTCGCTAACGTTGACGAACGCCTCGAGATCGCCGTGCTGATGCATGGTGACGAGCAGCACCGGATCGACTCCTTCGACGATGCGCAGGCCGAATTCGCCGTCGCGGACGGGCGCGCTATCATCGAGCGCGGTCTTCAGCGTGCGGACGGTCCAGACGGTATCGGTCATCTTGTCGGCTCTCCCAAAATCCTACCGCCTACATAAGCGTTCCACCAAGGGGCGCTAGCGGTGCTCGCCCGATTGTTCTAAACGGACCGCCAAGCTTTAGCCGAGGTATTTCGATGTTCGATCGCCTGTTCGGGCGCACGCCAGTCGCGACGGAGCCGGCCTTGTCCGCGATCCGCAACGTGACGATCGGCCGCACCGTCGTGCTCGATCCGCTGGCGTGGCGGCGCTTTGGCGGCGCGTTGCTGTTCCCGTTCGATTCGGACACGCTGCAGATCGTCGCGCAGGGGCTGGTCGCGCTCGACGATGGCGGGTTCATCCACCGTTTCTACACCGACGACGATGTCATGTTCCAGGCGGTGACCAACGATCGCGCAGGGCAGGACGTGACCGATGTCACGCTGTTCGCACCGTGGGACAGCAAATATCCGAGCGGCCCGTTTGAGCGGCCGAAATGGCGCGATCGGCTGTCGGCGCGGACCTTCACGGACGAAGGTTTGCCCGAATACAGCCGCGCCTGGTTCGGCGCGGAGGCGGAGAAGCAGCAGCCGGTGACGTTCTGGGAGGATCTGCACGACGATCGCGACGGCATCGTCGATCGCCGCATCTTTCAGACCTGCATGCTGTTCGGCCGCGATATCGAGGGCGGCGGCGCGGAATTGCTGCTGGCGATCGATCAGGAAAACGAAGCGGGCGAAGTTTCGTTCGAAATCATGCTAGGCATGGCCCTGGAACTGGGCGAATTCAGGGCCTGAGGGGAAGACGATGACCGACAGCTATGATTTTTGGGAAAGCGCCGTGGCGTTCATCGTCGCGTTCGTGGCGGCGGGGCTGTTCACGATCGCGTTCAAGGTGATCTACCAGGCGGCGACGCCGTATAACGAGCGCACCTTGATCCGCGAGGGCAATGTCGCGGCGGCGATCACGCTGGGGGCGGCGTTGCTGGGCTATATCCTGCCGCTTGCCTCGGCGCTCGAACATACCGTCAGCCTGGTCGAATTCGCGGTGTGGGCATTGCTCGCCGGAGTGATCCAGATCGTCGCGTTCACGATCGTGCGGATGATCGTGATGCGCGATTTCAGCGACCGGATCGTGCGCGGCGAACTGGCTGCGGCGATCTACATGGCCAGCATTTCGCTCGGCGTCGGCCTGCTCAACGCCGCGTGCATGAGCGCCTGAGGGATACTTGCCCATGAAACGATCGCAATCCATCGTCCTGACCACGCTGATGGCGGGCACCGGCCTGTCGCTATCCGCCTGCGACGGCCCGGCCGACCAGCCGGTCGATGCGCTGAGCTATACCAGCGTCGCCGAATGTCGCACGGCGGGCAAGATCCCGGCGGATCAGTGCGAGACGGCCTATGCCCAGGCGCAAAAGGCCAATGCGCAGAATGCGCCACGTTATGACACGCAGCAGGCGTGCGAAGCGCAGTTCGGCGCCGCGCAATGTGCGCGCGGCAATGGCGGTAGCGGCAGCTTCTTCACGCCGCTGCTGACCGGCTTCGTCATCGGGCAGATGCTGAACGGCGGGGGCGGCTATCGCGGCGCGCCGATGTACCGTGATCGCGACGGTAATTATTTCGGCGGCGGCGGTGGCCGGATCAGCCGTGATTATGTCACCGGGCGCACCCAGGTAGGATCGAGCGCGTTCAACCCGTCGGCCCGCGCACCGGCAAGGGTGCAATCGCGGAGCGCGGTGATTTCGCGTTCCGGCTTCGGCGGGGGTTTTGGACGAGGTGGCTTCGGCGGGTAGCTTGCTGAGCATCCGCCGTCGCCACCCCGCGGTGCTCAGGTCAGCGGGCGCTCGCCATGCTGCAGCATCGCGGGAATGACCAGTTCCTCCTCATCGGCGAGATGTTTTACCAGGAGGTCGAGGAGGTTCCGCGCCGTGTCGGCGTAATTATCTGCCGCCCTACGCGCGGTTTCGCCGGGAGCCGACAACGCGTTCAGCAATCCGCGCGCATGCTCGACGGTCGCGACCAGATGGTGATGGATTTGCGTGTGGTCCGCCTCCAGCAGATCGAACCCGACCACCATGCGTTCGTCCAGAAGCCTGAACTTCGGAAAATAGAGACTGTCCTCGATGCGATGATGCTGATCGAGATGCTGGAGAAAGCCGTTGAGCAGCGGGACGAAGGCGCGCTGAAGCTGGATGGCATCGATCTGCCGATCGCGAAAGGCGTCGACGAGGCGCGACACCTCGCTCCCTTCGTGACGGAGGCTGGCATGCACCTGCAGCCAGAAGTCGGCAAGTTGCCCGAAGTTCGTGTGCAATCGCCAATCGCCGCGCGGATAGTGCGCGCGCAGAAAGGCGATATCGTCGGGCAGACCGTCTCGATTGCCTAAACGAAGCGCTCCATGCGCGGGTTCGTCCACCGACACCTCCATTGCGCGCCGCTCGGAAGGGTGCTGCCTGCGGGTTCATCGCCTGCGCTATGTAGTGCCCGGTCCGCAAACTACCACCTGCGTCTCTGTGGGTCGCAGACCGGCACAACCGGCAGCATCAAGCTTTAAGTCGATGTGTATGGAAGCGCTGGCGCGTCGCGGAACGGGAGCGACCCGATCTGCCGACGGCGGTCAGACTGACACTGCAACGGTTCTGAGCCCGTCCGTCCCGAAGATGCGTAGATAGCGCGCGATCTCGTCCGGGTCTCCGGTCGCCTTCGCAGGGTTGTCGGAAAGCTTCACTGCGGGATGGCCGTTGGCGCTCGTCACCTTGACGACGAGCGAGATCGGCTCCAGCCCGATCGTGCCGTCGGGCGCGCAGCCGCGGAAATCGTTGGTCAGGTTCGTGCCCCAGCCAAAGCTCATCCGCACGCGTTTGTCGAAGTGCCGATACGTCTCCTCGATCGAATCGACATCCATGCCGTCGGAAAAGATCAACAGCTTGGAGTGGGGATCGCGGCCATGTGCCTGCCACCAGCGGATGATCTGCTCGCCGCCCGGGATTGGCGGTGCGCTGTCCGGACGGAAGCCGGTCCAGTCGGCCACCCAGTCGGGGGCATGAGCGAGGAAGGACGTGGTGCCGAAGGCATCGGGAAGCACGATCAACAGATTGCCCCCGTAATGACGCCGCCAATCATCGAGCACGCGGTAGGGTGCAGAGGCGATCTCCGTCTCGTCGTTCGCGAGCGCGGCAAACACCATCGGCAGTTCATGGGCGTTGGTACCGATCGCCTCGAGATCGTTGTCCATCGCCAGCAGCACGTTGGAGGTGCCGATGAAACGGCCCCCCAGGCCCTCCTTGAGTGCCTCCACGCACCAGCGCTGCCACAGGAAACCATGGCGCCGGCGCGTGCCGAAATCGGAGATGACGAGATCGGGCAGGGGGCGCAGCCGTACGACCTTGTCCCACATCTTCGCTTTGGCACGGGCATAAAGCACGTCCATCGCGAAGCGATCCATCTCCTTGGTCGCGGCCCGCGAGCGCAGTTCGTTGATGATCGTGAGCGCCGGGATTTCCCACATCGTCGTGTGCGTCCACGGACCCGCAAAGCTCAGTTCGAACTGTCCGTCCACGCGGCGCAACGCGTAGTCGGGAAGCTGGAAGTCGGCGAGCCAGGCGAGAAAATCCGCCCCGAAGATGCGCGCCTGCCCGGCGAAGCTGTTGCCGGCGAGCCAGATCAGCTCCTTCTTGCTGAAGCGAACGGTGCGCGCGTGATCCAGTTGCGCTCGCAATTCTTGCTCGTCGATCGTGTCCGCCAGTCGCACGCTCTTCGTCCGGTTGATGAGCGCGAAGGTGGCCTGCACGTCCGGGTAGAGATGCCGGATCATCTGCAGCATCAATAGCTTGTAGAAATCCGTATCGAGCAGGCTGCGGACGATCGGATCCAGACGGAAACCGTGATCATAGGTGCGGGTGGCTATGTCGGTGACGGGCATGCCTATCTCTCAACCAGCAATGAAGCGAAACGTCTACACAGCGTGGGATCGTCGATGACCGAGGCACATTGTCACCGGCCGCTGGTTGGCCCGATGCTTCAATCTGGAAACCTATCACAGCACGGCTTGCGGGGCAGTTTCCAGCCACGGCTGATCAGCTCGCGAAGCGCCAATCACTCCGATCGCCTCTTGCCGCCCGCCATCTCCTCTCGACAGCGGCGTCGGCGGAACCTAGCGCAACACTTCCGTTGATTGATGCGCAGGTGTGTGATCCCCGCTAGCCGCCACATCGCGATCATCGCGCCGCCCACACCCGGGCACTTCAATCCACTGCAAGCGCTTGGCACCGCTATGATGGCGCATGGCCACCGGGTGACGATGGTCCATATAGCCGACGCTGCATCATTGGTGCGGGAACCGGATGTCGGCTTTGCCGCACTGGATGGTTCGAGCGCCCGACCCGGGGCACTGGCCGGCTATCTCGCCAGGCTAGCGGACGCGACAGGACCGATCGGCCTGACCCGGATGATCCGGGCCACGGCGACGATGACCGAAGCGTTGCTCGACCATGCACCCACCCTGCTGGAGCGGATCGGTGTCGATGCGGTCATCGCTGATTCGGCGGAGCCAGCAGGGTCGCTGATCGCGCGGCGGATCGGGGTTCCCTATGTCGTCAGTGTCACCGGCCTGCCGCTGCTGCGCGAGCCCGACGTGCCGCCGCCGTTTCTCGGATGGGCTTACCGGGCAAACAGGCTTGGCCGATTTCGTAATCGCGGCGGCTATGCCGTTTCGGACGTGCTGCTGCGCCCGATCACGCAGGTACTGGACGCGCGACGCCGGGCATGGGGGCTGGAGCGCGAGGGCGCACCCCGCCTTGTCGTGGCGCAATGTCCGCAGGGGCTCGATTATCCGCGCACGGCACCGATCGTCTTTGGCGGTCCCTGGCGCTCGGTGACGCGTGAAGAGCCCGATCTGCCCGCGGATGGACGACCGCTCATTTTTTGCTCGCTGGGCACGCTGCAAGGTAGCCGGCGCAGGTTGTTCGCGATGATGGCGCAGGCATGCGCCGCGATCGGCGCGCGCGCAGTGATCGGGCATGGCGGCGGCCTGAGCGCAGAACAAGCAGCGGCGCTGCCCGGCGATCCGCTGGTGCGCGCATTCTGGCCGCAGGAGGCGATCCTGTCCCGCTGCGTGGCGGCCGTGCTGCACGGTGGCTTCAACTCGGTACTGGATGCGCTCGCGGCGGGCGTGCCGATCGTCGCGCTGCCGATCGCCTTCGAGCAGCCCGGGACCGCGGCGCGGGTGGTGCGTGTCGGGGCGGGGCTGTCGCTGTCGCCACGGTGGCTGACGGTGCGCAGCCTGTCCGCGGCACTGCGCACGGTGACGGGGAATGCATGCTATCGACGGGCGGCGGAAGAGCTGGCGGCGGAGATGGCGACCGCCGGGGGTGCGTCGCAAGCGGCAGCCTTGGCGAGTGCCGCTCTCACGGAGGATGGAGGCGGCGGGCGAGGGCAAGGTGAAATGTGGAAGGCGTGATCGCCAGCAAAAAACATGAGAGCTTTTAGCCCTCTTCAAGACCCCGGAGCCGAACGTGCTGCATAGATGCGCCATTGGAGGAATTCGCCCGAACAATCCACCGCAGCATCAAATCGGCTTGCAGCCAGGAAGCCATTCAGAGGATATTTGCTCGGTCTAGTACAACCCAAACCGAGGGGGCTTTTTGCTTCCCGACGGATGCTGCCCGCATATGTCCTTGATCGATCGCCTTCATCTCACGATCCCCTTGATCCAGGCGCCCATGGCGGGCGTCTCGACACCAAAGCTGGCGGCCTCGGTTTCCGAAGCTGGGGGGCTTGGCTCCATTGGAGTAGGCGCGACGGATGCGGCAGGCGCTCGCGCGATGATCGAGGAAGTGCGCGGCAGGACGGCACGCGCCTTCAACGTCAACCTGTTCGTTCATGACACACCAAAGCCCAATGTCGCCCGAGAGGCAGCGTGGCTGGAATGGCTCGCCCCGCTTTTTGCCGAGTTCGGCGCTGCGCCTCCCACAGCGCTCCGCCCGCGCTACCGGAGCTTCGCCGACGATCCCGATATGCTGGCGATGCTGCTGGAACTGGCGCCACCTGTCGTCAGCTTCCACTTCGGACTGCCCTCCGCTGACGCGCTATCGGCGCTGCGCACGCGCGGCATCTATATGATGGCGACCGCCACAAGCCCCCAGGAGGCACGCGCCATCGCAGCGGCCGGCATCGATGCCATCGTTGCGCAGGGGGTCGAGGCAGGCGGGCATCGCGGGGTCTTCGACCCTCACGCACCGGACGATGCGCTCGGCATGATCGCACTAACGCGGTTGCTGGTGCGAGAGGCAGGCGTACCCATCATCGCAGCTGGCGGGATCATGGATGGTGCTGGTATCGCCGCCGCCCTCGATCTCGGCGCGGCGGCCGCCCAGCTGGGTACCGCATTCATTGCCTGCCCGGAATCTGCCGCCGACACGGCGTATCGCGCCGCTCTGACGGGGGCGGGGGCCGATCATACACGGCTGACGCCGATCATTTCCGGCCGACCTGCGCGGGCGCTGGGCAACCGCTTCACGGCGCTTGCCGATTACGTCGCCGACAGGCTGCCGCCCGATTACCCGATCGCCTATGATGCCGCGAAGGCGCTTCACGCAGCGGCCGTGGCGCGGGGCGAGCATGGTTTCGGTGCGCAATGGGCCGGCCGGGGTGCGCCGCTTTCCCGCGCGATGCCGGCCGCGGAAATGGTCGAGACGCTGCGCCGAGAACTCGAGCGCTGTCGCGTCTGACCCTTATTGTGCCAACGCTGTGGTTGCAGTCATTTGCCACATCCTCCAACCCGCGCATTGCAGGCTGGAACTGGCTCCCCGAGTTGGATTCGAACCAACGACCAAGTGATTAACAGTCACCTACTCTACCGCTGAGCTATCGGGGAATGAGCCGAGGCCGGTTCTATAAACGGCTCGAACGGGGATGCAACCCCGTTCGGCGGCTATTATCGCTCAGGCGGCGAATTGCTCCATCGTGATGCGATCGTCGAGCGCATGTTCGGGATCGAACAGCAAGGTGAGTTCGCGGGCGCGATCGATGACGATGTCGACGCGCGAAACATCACGAACCTCGCGCTGATCGGCAACGGCGCTGACCGGCCTCTTGTCGGGTTCGAGCACGCGGATGCCGATGCGTGCCTTGTCGGGCAGGATCGCGCCGCGCCAGCGGCGGGGGCGGAACGGGCTGATCGGGGTCAGTGCCAGCATCGCCGAGCCCAGCGGCAGGATCGGGCCCTGGGCCGAGAAATTGTAGGCGGTCGAGCCGGCGGGCGTCGCCACGAGAATGCCGTCGCAGGCCAGTTCGGGCAGCACGATGCGGTCGTTGAGGGTGACTTCCAACTTGGCGGTCTGGCGCGTCTCGCGCAGCAGCGACACTTCGTTGATCGCCGGGAGGGTGACGATCTCGCCGCCCATCGTCTCGGCCGTCATCGCCAGCGGCACGACCTTGAACGGCCTGGTCCGCGCCAGCCGATCGTGCAGCCCGTGACGCTGCCATTCGTTCATCAGGAAGCCGACGGTGCCAAGGTTCATGCCGAACACCGGTATGACCGGTTTGCGCCGCTCGAGCATGGCATGCAGCGTCTGCAGCATGAAGCCGTCGCCGCCGAGCGCGACGATCAGCTCGGCTTCCTCCAGCGGTACCCAATCATGCGCGTCGGCCAGCTCGCGCGCGGCCTCCTGCGCCGGAGGGGTAGGGGAGGCGACCAGGGCGCGGCGTTGCTCGCTCATCCTGTCTCAACCACCGGTCACGCTCATGTGTCGGCTGACGGCGGGCGCGGCGGCGGCGATGTCGAATTCATGTGCCAGCGGCTTGGAGCCCATCGCCGCATCCAGCGCGGCATCGAGCCCGGCCACGCCCTGTACCCGCAGGATCGTCTTGAGATCGACCTGATCGTCATGGCCGAGACAGGTGTAGAGGATACCTTCGGTCGTCAGCCGGACGCGGTTGCAGGTGCTGCAGAAGTTGGCGGTCAGCGGGGAAATGAGCCCCAGCCGGGTGTCGCTTCCGTCGATGCGCCAGTAGCGCGCGGGGCCGCCGCTATCATGTGTGTCGCGCACCAGCGGGAACTCGGCCTTGAGTTCGTCCAGGACAGCACCTAGCGGCACGAAGCGGTCGGTGCGATCTTCGTCGATCGCGCCCAACGGCATGGTCTCGATCAGCGTGAGATCCAGCCCTTCGTCGCGGCACCAAGCGAGCATGGAGCCGATCTCGCGATCGTTCTGGCCTTTCAGCGCCACCATGTTGATCTTGACCCGCAGGCCGGCATCGCGCGCGGCGAAGATGCCGCCGATCACGCGGGCGACGTCGCCGTGGCGGGTGATGTGGCGGAACAGCGCCGGATCGCGCGTGTCGAGGCTGACGTTGATGCGGCGCATGCCGGCATCGACCAACGCCGCCGAATGCTCGACCAGGTGGTTGCCGTTGGTCGTCATGGTCAGCTCGTCCAGCCCATGCCCGACATGGTGGCCGAGCCGGCGCACCAATTGCCCGACATCGCGGCGGACCAGCGGCTCGCCGCCGGTCAGACGGATCTTGCGGATCCCGCGCGCGATGAAGCGTTCGGCGATGATCGCCATCTCGTCCAGGCTGAGCACCGCCGCCTTGGGCAGGAACGTCATATGCTCGGCCATGCAATAGCGGCAGCGCAGGTCGCAGCGGTCGGTGACCGAGATGCGCAGATAGCTGATGGTACGACCATGGCTATCGATCAGATTGGGCGCACAGGACATAGGCGAAAGCTAGGCCTTTGGAGGAGGTGGAACAAGGGCGATTGCCCGATGGCCGCGGAGAAGCCTTGTCCTTGCGGTGTAAACGTCGGACAGAGCAGGAAGGGGCCAGCAATTCGAGCCGGGGGTGAGATTGACCGACGTACAGGCGGACCGACTGTATATCCTGTCGTTCCGGCAGCGCGACGAACTCGCCGCATCGGCCGTCCGGGCAGGCTGGCAGGTCGTCGCCGCCAGGCGGTCGGAAGGTGCCGAGCGCCGCTTCCTGACCGGCGGCGCGGCCGTGGCGGTGATCGATGCGCGCGGATCACTGGCCGAGGGGCTGGAGGCGGCGGCGGCGCTGGAGGATGCGGTCGGCGCCAATGGCGGTGCGATGCTGGCGCTGGTCTCGCGCGGCGATTTGCATGCCATACCGCGTTTTTACGATGCCGGGGCGACGCATTTCCTGGCGAGTCCGTTCAGCGAAGCGGAGTTCGTCCAGGCGGTGCGCTTCGCCGCGCGCCATGCCGCGCGGATGGCCGGCGACTGGCGGCCGAGTGCGCCTGCCGATCCGCTCGGCTGGCGGTTCGATCTGGGTGCGCGGACGATGCAATTGACGCCGGCGCTGGCGGGATTGCTCGACGTCGCCGAGGATGCATCGCCGCGCACGTTGCTGCGCAAGCTCGATACGGCGGAGCGGCGCGCAGCGGTGGCGGCGTTGCGGCGGCTGTCGTCGCGGCCGGCGACGGCTTTTGCGAACGACATCGCCGGCGTCGGACGGGTGGTGCAGCATGTCCAGCATGATGCCGCGAAACGGCGCGTCGATGCGCTGGTCGAGCCGCTGGGTAGTGCGCCCAACTCCACCGCTGCGATGCACGACGCCTTGGCCGGCGCCCGCGATGTCGGCGGCACGCGCCGCTGGATCGACCGGCGCCTGCTGGCGGGAGCGCCGCTTGCGGTCGTACTGGTCGCGCTCAACCGCTTCGAGGTGATCAACACCGCTTATGGCCGCGCAGCCGGCGATGCGTTGTTGCGCAGCACGTACAAGCGGATCGAGGAGGCAGCACGCGAGACGTTGGACAAGGGGGTATTGGTCACGCGGATGGGCGGGTCCGAGTTCCTGGTCGCGACGCAACAGCCGCGCGCGCGGATCGACCTGGCGGTAGAACGGATTGCCGGCGTGCTGGCCAAACCCTTCGTGGTGGGCAGTTCGATCGCCGTGCTGGGTTGCCGCATCGCCATTGCCGAGCGTGCGCCGCAAGACGACGCGACGGCATTGCTCCGTCGCGCGAGCGAGGCGTTGGCAGATGCCAAGGCGTCGGACAGCGCTTCGGTGCGGGTCGCCGATGCCGATCGACGCGATGCCCCGGTCGATCGGCTGGCATCGGAGCTGGGGACCGCGATCGAACGGGGCGAGATCGACATCCTGTATCAGCCGCAGGTGGCGATGGGGGATGGCACGATCGTCGGCGTGGAGGCATTGGCACGCTGGGAGCACGGTACGTTGGGCAGGATCGGCGCAGACCTGCTGTTCGCGGCTGCCGCCCGTGCCCATCTGGAGATCGCATTGTCCGATCACATCCAGCAGATCGTGCTGCAGCGTGCGGCGGCCTGGCCCGAGCCCTTGTCGAAGCTGCGGCTGTCGCTGAACCTGACCGCGGGCGACATCGCCCGCCCGGGCTTCGCCGACCTGTTCCTCGACCGAATCGATAGCAGCGGATTCCCGAGCCAACGGCTGACGCTGGAGATCACCGAGAGCGGCTTGATCGAGGATCTGAGCATTGCCGCCGACCTGCTCACCACGTTCCGCCAGGCCGGCTGTCGCACGGCGATCGACGATTTCGGCACCGGCTATTCCAGCCTCGCCTATCTCAAGTCGTTGCCGCTCGATTATCTGAAGATCGACAAGAAACTGGCGCAGGACATCACCGGCACGGCGCGCGACCGCGTGGTCGTGCGCGGCGTGATCGACATGGCGCGGTCGCTCGGCCTGTCGGTGATCGCCGAAGGCGTGGAGACCGAGGAACAGCTCGATCTCCTGGCCAAGGAAGGCTGCCAATATTATCAGGGCTTCCTGTGCTCGGAGGCGGTGTCGAGCTCGGCGCTGGTCGGCTTGCTGGAGAAACGCGCATGATCGGTATCGTGGTTGCCGTGTTTGCTGCTGCTCCGACGCCGGTCGCTGTGGCCCAGGCGGAGATAATGGCGGCGATGACCGATAGCGCCGCCGGCTGGAATGCGGGCGATCTCGATCGTTTCATGCGCGTCTATTCGGCGGCGGCCGATACCAGCTTCGTGGTCAAGGACGGGATCGTCAGCGGCAAGGCGGCGATCGCTGCGCGCTATCGCCCGCGTTTTGCGCCGGAGGTGGCGGCGAAGCGAGGCACGCTGTCGTTCGAGGTGATCCGCTTCACGCTGCTCGACGCGCGACATGCGCTGCTGATCGCACGGTACCGGCTGCGGTTTGCGGAGGCGCGCGAGCAGCGTGGGCCGACGTCGCTGGTGTTCGTGCGCGAGGCGGGCGGGTGGCGGATCGTGGCGGATCATAGCTCTTAGGTTTGGCCGGACGCGCTGATTAAGCTGTTCCCCGGCGGAGGCCGGGGTCCAGTTGGTAAGCGGAAGGTGGTGGGCGCTGCGCGTCGTAACCTCTGCCATCGCTACTGGACCCCGGCCTTCGCCGGGGAAGTGTGGGATTACCCCGCCGCCCGCGCCAGTCCCTTCGCCAGTTGCAGCGCGCCGTGCAGGCGTGCCTTGGGATCGGCCCAGCTGCGCGTCACCACCAGCTTGCTGTCCGGCCGCAGCCGCGCGACGCCGTCGAGCTTGCCGACCCACGCCAGCAACCCTTCGATATTGGGCGGCGTGTCGTTCTGGAACGTCACCAACGCCCCCTTCGGCCCGACGTCGATCTTCGACACGCACGCGCGCTTGGCGTGCATCTTGATCTCGATGATGCGGATCAGATTCTCCGTCGCGCTCGGCAGCGGGCCGAAGCGATCGATCATCTCGGCGGCGAACGCCTCCACGCCGTCCTGGTCCTCGACGTCGTTGAGGCGGCGATACAGGCCCATGCGCAGGTCGAGATCGGGCACGTAATCCTCGGGAATGAGGATCGGTGCATCGACCGTGATCTGCGGGCTGAAATCCTTCGGGCGTAGCCGCTGGCCGCCGGCCTTTGCCTCCATGATCGCCTCTTCCAGCATCGACTGGTAGAGTTCGTAGCCGACCTCCTTGATATGCCCGGACTGCTCGTCGCCGAGCAGATTGCCCGCGCCGCGAATGTCGAGATCGTGGCTCGCCAGCTGGAACCCGGCACCGAGGCTGTCGAGATCGGACAACACTTTCAGCCTCTTCTCCGCCGTCTCGGTGACGATGCGGTTCGGCGGCGTCGTGAGGTACGCATAGGCGCGCGTCTTCGCCCGCCCAACGCGCCCGCGCAGCTGATAGAGCTGTGCGAGGCCGAAACGGTCGGCGCGGTGGATGATCATCGTGTTGGCGCTCGGAATATCGAGCCCGCTCTCGACGATCGTGGTGGAGATCAGCACCTCGAACTTCTTGTCGTAAAAGGCCGACATGCGCTCCTCGACCTCGGTCGCGGACATCTGGCCGTGCGCGACGACCGCGCGCACTTCCGGCACGTGGTCGCGCATGAACGCCTCGATTTCCTCGACATCGGCGACGCGCGGCGTGACGAAGAAGCTCTGCCCGCCGCGATAATGTTCGCGCAACAGCGCCTCGCGCAGCACCACCGGATCCCACGGCATGATGTACGTGCGCACCGCAAGGCGATCGACCGGTGGCGTCTGGATCACCGACAATTCGCGCAGGCCCGACATCGCCATCTGCAGCGTGCGCGGGATCGGCGTCGCGGTGAGCGTCAGCACGTGGACGTCGGTCTTGAGCGACTTGAGCCGCTCCTTGTGCGTCACGCCGAAGCGCTGCTCCTCGTCGACCACCACCAGGCCGAGCCGCTTGAAGTCGATCGACTTGGCGAGGATCGCGTGCGTGCCGACGACGACGTCCATCTGGCCGTCGGCGAGCTTCTCCTTGGTCGCCTTGGCTTCCGCCGCTGGCACGAGCCGCGACAGCCGCCCGACATTGATCGGGAAGCCTTCGAACCGCGCGGTGAAATTGTTGAAGTGCTGCCGCGCGAGCAGGGTAGTGGGGCAGACGATCGCCACCTGCAGCCCGCCCATCGCCGCGGCGAACGCCGCGCGCAACGCGACCTCGGTCTTGCCGAAGCCGACATCACCGACCACCAGCCGGTCCATCGGCGTGCCCTTGGTCAGGTCGCCGAGCACGTCGTTGATCGCGCGGTCCTGGTCCTCGGTTTCCTCGTACGGGAAGCGATCGACGAACTGCGTATAGCTGCTATCCGCCTCGATCACGTCCGCCGAGCGCGTCGCGCGTTCCGCGGCGGTGGCGATCAGCTCGCCGGCGATCTCGCGGATCCGCTCCTTCATCTTCGACTTGCGGCGTTGCCACGCCTCGCCGCCGAGACGATCGAGGCTCGCCCCGTCGCTGTCCGAGCCGTAGCGTGACAGCACTTCGAGATTCTCGACCGGCACGAAGAGCTTGTCGCCGCCGGCATACGTCAAAGCGACGCAATCGTGCGGGCTCTGCCCGACCGGGATCGAGGTCAGGCCTTCGTAGCGGCCGATACCATGATCGGCATGGACGACAAGATCGCCCGGCGTGAGCATCGCCAGCTCGGCAAGGAACGCGTCGGCCGATTTCTTGCGCTTCTTGCGGCGCACGAGGCGGTCGCCGAGCATGTCCTGCTCGGTCAAGAGCGCGACGTCCGGGGTAGCGAAGCCGTGATCGAGCTGCAGGACGAGCAGGGCGACGCTCTTGCTGCCGACGCCCAAGGCCTCTTGCCACGTATCGACCTTGACCCCGCCGTTCAGGCCGTGATCCGCCAGCAGCGAGGCGAGCCGTTCGCGCGCGCCGATCGAATAGCTCGCCAGGATCGGCTTCTTGCCGTCGCGCTGCACGGTGCGCAGGTGATGCACCACCGCCTCGTACACGTTCGCCCCCGCGGAGCGCTCCGCGCCGAAATCGCGCGGCCCATCGACGTTGAAATCGAGCACCGTCGCCGATTCCGGTTCGTGGAATTGCGAGGTCTGGTGTGTCGGGATTGCGTCCGCGCGTTCGGCGAACTCCTTGGCGGTCAGGTACAAGGCATCCGCCGGCAACGGACGATAGCTGCCGGGATCGCTGACCTGCGCCTTGACGCGGTTGGCGTGATAATCGGTGATCGCCTCGAAGCGCTGCTCCGCCGCGGCGATCACGCCGCCGTCGCGCAGCACGACCGCGCCGTCGCCGAGATGGTCGAACAACGTCGCCATCTTGTCCTCGAACAACGGCAGCCAATGCTCCATCCCCGCCAGCCGCCGGCCCTCGCTGATCGCCTGGTACAGCGGATCGCCGGTCGCGGTGGCGCCGAAGCGCTCGCGGTAGCGGCTACGGAAGCGCTTGATGCTGTCCTCGTCGAGCAGCGTCTCCGACGCCGGCAGCAGCGTGAAGCCCTCGACGCGGCCGGTGGTGCGCTGGTCCTGCGGATCGAAGGTGCGGACGGATTCGATCTCGTCGCCGAAGAAATCGAGCCTGAGCGCATGGTCCTCGCCGCTCGGGAACAGATCGACCAGGCCGCCGCGCACCGCGAACTCGCCGGAATCCGCCACCGTCTCGACGCGCACATAGCCGTTGGCCTGGAGCATCGTGGCGAGCTTGTCGCGATCGATCCGTGCCTTGGGGGCGAGCGTGGTGACGAGCTGGCGGATGCGGAACGGCGTCAACGTGCGCTGCGCGGCTGCGTTGGCGGTGGTGACGAGCAGTTGTGGTTTCGTGGGGCGCTGCTGGAGGCGGTGCAATGTCGCCATGCGCTCCGCCATGACGTTGAGCGTCGGGCTGGCGCGATCGTACGGCAGGCAATCCCAGGCTGGGAAGGTCAGTACCTTCAATTCAGGCGCGAACACCTGTGCGGTGGCGGAGATGGCGCGCATCGCCACCTCGTCCGGCGCGATGAAGACGGCGCGGGCGGGCGCGGCGCGGGCGAGATCGGTGAGCAGCCATGGCTCGAACCCGGTGGGGACGCCGGCGAGGGTTAGCGGGCGCTTGGCGGCGAGGATTTTCTTCAGATCGGGCATTCGGTTTCCATGTTCGTCCACCCATCCGTCACCCCGGACTTGTTCCGGGGTCCACCGTGCCACAATGGATGCGGCGTGAACGGAGGAGTGGACCCCGGAACAAGTCCGGGGTGACGGGGTGCTTTGGAGTTAGGTCGCGATCGGCACGTAATCCAGCGTCTTGAGCGCGGTCACGATTGAGCCCTGATACCGCTCGGGTGCCACCGCCGTGCCGATCGCCCAGGCCATGATGTCCACGTCCTGCTCCTCGAGCAGTTCCTCGAACAGCACCATCTCCGCCTCGTCCCAGCCGCGGCCATGCGCGTCGAAGAACCCGCCGATCAGCAGATCGGCTTCCTTCACGCCGCGATGGTGCGCGCGGAAATGCAGGCGTTTCAGACGTGTCTCGCGATCCATGCTTACTCCAACGACGATTGCCCGGCAGGCGCTAGCGGCGACTGTCGGGGGACTGTAGAGACCCAGATAGTCATGCGACCCGATATCCTCAATCCATTGTTCGCCGAAGTCACGGCGCTGAAGGGCATCGGCCCGGGGCTGGCCAAGCCGCTCGATCGGCTGGGGCTCGCGCGGATCATCGATATCGCCTTCCATCTGCCGACCGGCTGGATCGACCGGGTGCCGCGTACCGAGCTGGACATGGCCGATGCCGGACGCACCATCGCCATCACGCTGACCGCGCAAAGCTATCGCTCGGGCAATGGCCGCGGGCCGACGCGCGTGCAGGCGAGTGATGCGCTCGGCAACTTTGTCAGCCTGGTCTATTTTGGCGGCCAACCCGGCTGGGCGAAGAAGCTGGCGCCGATTGGGGAGCAGCGCCGCGTGTCGGGGCGGCTGGAGATGTACGGGCAAGAGCTGCAGATCGTGCATCCCGATTATTGCCTGCCGCTGGAAGAGGCGCCTGACGTGGCGACGCGCGAGTCGATCTACCCGCTGTCGGAAGGCATTACCTCGCGGCGCATGGGGCAGCTGGTCGAGCAGGCGCTGGAGCGTGCGCCCGATCTGCCCGAATGGATTGAGCCCGGCCTGCTGGCCAAGCGCGGCTGGCCGACATGGCGCGAGGCGCTGGTCCGCATCCATGCCAATTCGTCGGATGCCATGGCGCGCGAACGGCTGGCCTATGACGAGGTGTTCGCCAATCAGCTCGCGCTGACGCTGGTGCGGCAATCGTCGCGGGCCAGGCGGGGCAGGGCGCTGGCCGGCGACGGCCGCCTGCGCGATGCCTTGAAGCTGCCCTATCAACTCACCGGCGCACAGGCGCGTACGGTGCGCGAGGTCGAGGGCGATCTCGCGCAGGAGCAGCCGATGCTGCGCCTGCTGCAGGGTGATGTCGGGTCGGGCAAGACATTGGTCGCGGCGATGGCGCTGCTGATGGCGGTCGAGGCCGGCGCGCAAGGAGCCTTGCTTGCCCCGACCGAGATCCTCGCGCGCCAGCATTACGAAACGCTGCGCCGCCAGCTCGCCGGGCTGCCTGTCGAGATCGCGATCCTAACCGGGCGCGACAAGGGCAAGGTGCGCGAAGCGACGCTGATGGGGCTGGCGTCGGGAGCGATCCATATCCTGATCGGCACGCACGCCATCTTCCAGGACACGGTGACGTACAAGGATCTCGGCCTCGTCGTGGTCGACGAGCAGCACCGTTTCGGCGTCGCGCAGCGCATGATGCTGCAAGCCAAGGCGCGCGCCGCGCCGCATCTGCTGGCGATGACCGCCACGCCGATCCCGCGCACGCTGACGCTGGCCAATTATGGCGAGATGGACGTCAGCATGCTCGATGAAATGCCCCCCGGCCGCCAGCCGATCGAGACACGGGTGATCTCTGAGGATCGCTTGCCCGACATGGTTGAGGCACTCGCCCGGCATTTGTCCGATGGCGCCCAGGCTTATTGGGTGTGCCCGTTGGTCGAGGAAAGCGCCAAGAGCGATCTCGCTGCTGCAGAGGACCGCGCGGAAACGCTGCGCGCGCGGTTCGGCGATCGTGTGGGATTGGTGCACGGCCGGATGAAGGGGCCGGAGAAGGATGCAGTGATGGCCGAGTTCGCCGCCGGGCGCATTGGCGTGCTTGTGGCGACCACGGTGATCGAAGTCGGGGTCGATGTGCCCAACGCAACGCTGATCGTGATCGAGGCGGCGGATCGTTTCGGCCTCGCCCAACTCCACCAGTTGCGGGGGCGCGTCGGGCGCGGCTCGGGCAAGTCGAACTGCCTGCTGATCCGCGGCAACGGCCTGAGCGAAACGTCGCGCGCGCGCCTCGCCTTGATGCGCGAAACCAATGATGGCTTCCGTATAGCCGAAGAAGATCTGCGGCTGCGCGGGGCGGGCGAACTGCTCGGCACCAAGCAATCGGGCGAGGCGGCGTTTCGCATCGCCAGCCCTGAAATGCTGACCGAATTGCTGCCGATCGCCACCGACGATGCGCGCCTGTTGATCGATCGCGATGGCGGGCTGGACGGGCCGCGTGGGCAGGCGGCTCGCACCGCGCTGTATCTGTTCGAGCGCGAAGCAGGCGTTGCCTTGCTGCGCTCGGGTTAGTTCCCGCGCACCATCCGGGCGAGCAGTTCGTAATAGTCGGCAAGCTCGATCGCCGCATCCAGTTCGCAACCGATGCGGCCGCCCAGCGCCCAGCGCACTTCCGCCGCGACGACGCCGACGACCGGCAGCGGCACACGCAGCCGCGACCCGACTTCCAGGTCGCGTTCGCAGCGCGCCATCAGGCCTCGCGCGGAAATGTTGACGATCAGCAGCGACAATTCGCGCGCATCCGGCCCAAAGGCGCGCACCCGGTAATCGACTTCGTCGCGGGCCAGCATGCGATGATCCGCATAGGCGATGTTGCCGGTAGCCATAATGGTATCCCCCACGGTGACGCTGACCCTGGGCTATGGCACCCGCGTAAAGCCGGCGGCAAGGAACGTGCTTACTTGCTTGTTAAGGAAGCCGGCCGTCAGCCGCGGATCAGCAGGCCGTGGTGCTTCTTTCCCGCAGCGATCGCCACCGGGGTGTCGCCGACGGTGATCGTCATGGCCTCGCTCGTCACCTTCTCGCCCGCCACCCTGGCGCCGCCACCCTGGATCAGTCGCCGCGCCTCGCCTCTGGATGCGCAGAAGCCGATCCCAATCAGCGCGTCGATCACGCCGATCTCACCCGCGACGGCAAAGGTCGGCAGCACGCCGCCGGCCGATCCTTCCTCGAACGTCCGCCGCGCGGTCTCCGCCGCTTCGGCCGCTGCCGCCGTTCCGCGGCACATCGCGGTCGCTTCGTTCGCCAGCACCTTCTTCGCCTCGTTGATCTCCGCGCCCGGCAGCGCTTCCAATCGTGCGATCTCGTCCAGCGGCAGATCGGTGAACAGCCGCAGGAAGCGACCGACATCGCGGTCGTCGGTGTTGCGCCAGAATTGCCAATAGTCGAAGTGCGGCAGCTGATCCTCGTGCAGCCAGACGGCGCCCGACATCGTCTTGCCCATCTTGCCGCCGTCTGCCGTGGTGATCAGCGGGGTGGTGATGCCGTAGACTTCCGTCCCATCCATGCGGCGCGACAATTCGATGCCGTTGACGATGTTACCCCATTGATCGGAGCCGCCCATCTGCAGCCGGCACCCGGCACGGCGTGACAGTTCGAGGAAGTCGTAGGCCTGCAGGATCATGTAGTTGAATTCGAGGAAGCTCAGCGACTGTTCGCGGTCGAGCCTGAGCTTGACGGAATCGAAGCTCAGCATGCGGTTGACGCTGAAATGCTGCCCCACGTCCCGCAGGAACGGGATGTATTCGAGCGCGTCGAGCCACTCGGCATTGTCCACCATCACCGCATCGCTCGGGCCGTCGCCGAACGTCAGGAAGCGTTCGAAGATGCGGCGGATCGACGCGACGTTCGCCTTGATCCCGTCCTCGCCGAGCAGCTTGCGTGCCTCGTCCTTGAAGCTCGGATCGCCGATCTTGCCGGTGCCCCCGCCCATCAACACGATCGGCTTGTGCCCGCTCTGCTGCAGCCGGCGCAGCAGCATGATCTGTACCAGGCTGCCGACATGCAGCGACGGCGCGGTCGGATCGAAGCCGATATAGCCGGGCACGACCTGCTTGGTGGCCAGCGCGTCGAGCGCGGCGGCATCGGTCGTCTGGTGGATATAGCCGCGCGACGCCAGCGTGCGCAGGAGGAGGGAATTATGCTCGGTCATGCGCGCGCGCTTAGCATGTGGCCAGCGGATTGCGCTACCTCGCCTAAGGCTCCGCAATAGCCTGACCTTGCTCGGCATGATGCGGCGTGAGCCTGTACCCACTTGTTCTCCCGCAAAGGCGGGAGAACAAGTGGGTAGAAGTGGTGGTGAACGCTATGAAGACGGAAGCTGCGGGATCGGGTTTACCGGCGTGCGCCCCTTGCGCAGTTCGAAATGTAGCTCCGGCCGGTCGGCAAAGCCGGAATCGCCCGAGATCGCGATCGTCTGCCCGCGCTTCACCGATTGGCCGCGTTGCACCAGCAGCTTGCTGGCATGGCCGTATACCGTGGTCCACGCATCGCCATGCTTGATGATCACCAACCCGCCTAGTGCTGCGATCTCGTCGCCGGCATAGGCCACCACGCCATCGGCGGCGGCCTTGATCGGCGTATCGAGCGGCACCGCGATCTTGATGCCGTTGATCTTCTCGCCGCTTGCCCCAGGGCCAAACTGGCCGACCACGCGCCCCTGCACCGGCCAGATGAACCCGCCGCGCAGCCGTGCCGGTTCCGCCACCGGCGTGGTCGGGGACAGCACGCGCCGTGGCGACGTGGTCGGCTGGGCGGGGCGCTGCGTCGCCAGGATCGCCGGGCTGCTGCCGGTGACCAGATCGTCGACATCGAGCTTGAACGCCGCCGCACGCTCCTCCAGCCGGGTCCGGCCCGGCGTGACGCCCGGGATCAGCACGCGCATGCCGACACGCAGGACATAGGGTTCGGCCAAATCGTTGGCGGTGACGATGCGCGACCAATCGATGCCGTAGGCGCGCGAGATGGCGATCCCGGTCTCGCCGGAGCGCACCAGGTGATAGCGGCCGCCCGGTATCTCCAGCCGCTGACCAACGCGGATCGTGAACGGCGGCACCAGGCCGTTGGCGCGCGCGACCGCTTCCGATCCGGCGCCGGTACGATCGGCGACCGCGCGCAGCGTGTCGCCCGGTCGCACGACATAGCTGCTCGCCTCGATCGTCTGCGCATCGGCGGTCACCGGCCGCGCCTGCCAGGCGGGCGGGGGGCTCGGCAGCGTCTGCACCTCGTCGGAGCCGCTGTCGGTCGGTGCCCGGACGGGCTGGGGACGATCGTAGGATGGGCTTGGGGCAGGGCGCTCGCCGCCGCCGGGAATGCACCCCGCCAGAAGCGGCAGGGCGGCCAACGCGATCCTCATGTCAGTTCCCCTCCCGTTACGGCTCAGTGATAGGCCGCCGCGAGCATATCGACCGATTCGTAATGTGTCAGGTCGAGATGCAGCGGCGTGACCGCGACATAGCCGTCGGCCACCGCCTCCAGATCGGTCGCGTGCGCCGGAGTGGAGATGACCGGCCCGAGCGAGAACCAGTGATATTCATAGCCGCGCGGATCGCGCCGCGTATCCACCTTCAGCCGCCCGTAATCGCGCAGGCCCTGGTTGGCGATGCGGATCCCCTTCACCGCATCGGCCGGCCCGGCGGGGAAATTGATGTTGACCAACGTGCGTGCCGCGAGCGGCGCATCGATCAGCGGGCGCAGCACGCGCTGCCCCCACGCGCTTGCCGCCTCGAACGGCACGGTGTCGCCCATGCCTTCGCGCGCATAGACCTGGCTGAGCGCGATCGACCGGACCCCGGCCAGCGCCCCCTCCATCGCCGCCGAGACGGTGCCCGAATAGGTCACGTCCTCGGCCAGGTTCGCGCCGCGGTTCACGCCCGACAGGATCAGGTCTGGCGGCGTATCCTTCATGATCCGCGCCAGCGCCATCATCACCGCATCGGTCGGCGTGCCGGCGACGGCGTAGCGCTTCTCGCCATGCTGTCGCACGCGGATGGGCCGGCTGAGCGTCAGCGAATGGCCCGCGCCCGATTGCTCCTCGGCGGGTGCGACGACCCAGATGTCGTCGGAGAAAGCGGCGGCGATCTCCTCCAATACCTCGAGGCCGGGGGCGTGATAGCCATCGTCGTTGGTGATCAGGATGCGCATTATACCGGCTCCAGCCGGTTCAGCCCCTTGAGATACGGCTGCAGCACCTCCGGTACCGCCACCGACCCGTCTTCCTGCTGGTAATTCTCCAGGACCGCCACCAGCGTCCGCCCGACCGCCAGCGCCGAGCCGTTCAGCGTGTGCACGAAGCGCGTCTGCTTCTCCCCCTCGGGGCGATAACGCGCGTTCATCCGCCGCGCCTGGAAATCGGTGCAGGTCGAGCAGCTGGATATCTCGCGGTAGCGGCCCTGGCCGGGTAGCCAGACTTCGAGATCGTAGGTCCGTGCCGCGGTGAAGCCCATGTCGCCGGTGCAGAGCTTCATGCGGCGGAACGGCATGCCGAGCGCATCGAGCAGCCCCTCGGCACATGCGGTCATGCGCTCGTGCTCAGCTTCGGAAGTATCGGGCGTCACGATCGAGACCATCTCGACCTTTTCGAACTGGTGCTGTCGGATCAGCCCGCGAGTGTCGCGGCCCGCCGCACCGGCTTCGGATCGAAAGCAGGGGGTGAGCGCGGTGAAGCGCAGCGGCAATTCCTTGTCGCTCAGGATCTTGCCCGCCACGATGTTGGTCAGGCTGACCTCGGCGGTCGGGATCAGCCAGTGATCCTCGCCTGCCTTGAACAAATCCTCGGCGAATTTGGGCATCTGTCCGGTGCCGTACAGCGCATCGTACTTGACCAACAGCGGGGGCGCGCATTCCTCATAGCCATGGCTGGAGGTCAGCGTGTCGAGCATGAACTGCCCGAGTGCGCGGTGTAGCTTGGCGGCGCTGCCGCGGACCAAGGTGAAGCGCGCGCCGGACATCGCCGCACCGGTCTCGAAATCCAGGCCCAGCGCAGGACCGATATCGTCGTGCAGCTTCGGCTCGAACGCGAAGCTGCGCGGCACACCGCGTTCGTGCACCAGCTGATTGTCGTCCTCGTCGGCGCCTTCCGGCACGTCGGCCAGCGGCAGGTTGGGAATGCCGGCGAGCAGATCGTCTAACTCGCCGTCCATTGCCACGAAGCCGAGCGCTTCGTCCTTCAACGCCTGCACGCGTGCGAGCAATTGCTCGGCCAGCACATCGTCCTTCTTGCCCTTGGCCTGGCCGATCTGCTTGGCCAGCGCGTTGCGTTCTGCGACGTTGGTCTGCTCGGCGGTGAGTTGCTCGCGCCGGACGCGGTCGATCTCGAGCAGCTTGTCGGCGAGCGGCGACAGGCCGCGCTTGGCCAAGGCGGCATCGAAGGCGGCGGGGTTTTCGCGGATCAGCTTGATGTCGTGCATGGCCGGCAGGCTATGCCGCCGCCGCTACCCCTGCGCAACCCAAGCCGCTCACGGGGCGTTACACTTGCCCTGAATCAATCAACAAGGAGTATCCCATGCAGGTTCCGCACAATGCCGTCGTCGTCGTCACCGATGGGCGCAAGATGCTGTTCCTGCGCAACGAAGGTGATGAGACGTACCTTAATCTCGTCGGCGAACGCGCGGTCGAGCAGAACAATCCCAGCGACGGCGACCAGAAGACCGATCTCGCCGGTCGTGCTTCGTCCAGCGTCGGCGGTGGGCAGAATTCGATGGGCGAGGTCGACTTTCACCAGCAGGAGGAGGATCGCTTCGCTGCCGAGACGGCCGACCTGCTGAAGCGCCGTGCGATGAAGAATGATTTCACGTCGCTGTTCATCGTCGCACCGCCGCGGACGCTGGGTGAGTTGCGCAAGCATTACCACAAGGAAGTCAGCGATCGCCTGTCGGGGGAACTCGACAAGGACCTGACTGGCCACCCGATCGACCAGATCGAAAAGCTGCTGCTCGCCGCCTGACGCGAGCCACTTGCTCACAGCGGCAAGGAATAGGGGCCGACAGAAAAGGGCTCCCGCCTCGCAGCGGGAGCCCTTTTCTGTAAGCTAAGCTGCCAGCTTAGACAGCGACGACCGTCTTCTTGGCGAAGCGCTTGCGCGCGACCAATGCCGCTGCGGCGGCACCGAACAGCAACACCATCGGCGGGGCAGGGACCGGCGCTGGGCCACCCGACGAGGTGCCGTGGCCGCCGCCGCTGCTGTGCCCGCCGCTGCTCCAGCCGCCGTTCGAACTCCAGCCGCCGCCGCTGCTCCAGCCCTTGCTCGACGACCCGTTGTTGTTGTGATTGTGGTTGTCGTTGTTGTTATGATTGTCATTATCGTTGTGATTGTTATTGTCGTTGTGATTATTATTATTGTTGTTGTTTTCGTTATTGTTGTGGTTGTTGTTATTGTTGTTGTTGGTCTGATCCTGGTTTTGGTTCTGACCTTGGTTCTGGTTCTGCTCGTTCTTGTTGTCGATATCCACGTCGACGTTGCCGCCGCTGGACGAAGAGCTGCTGCTCGACGTCGACGAGACGACGATCCCGCCGCCCCCGCCACCGCCGCCGCCGCCAAACGAGCCGCCGGCAAAGAAACCTCCGCCGCCGCCAAAGCCCCCGCCGCCGCCGCCGATCACTGCCGCCCCGCCACCGCCACCGCCCGAGATTACGGGCATTTCACCCTGGGCCAATGCAACCGGGGGCAGCGGGATCGGCGCGCCCTGGCTGGTCACCGTCACAGTCGCAGGAGCGCAGGCGACCCGCGTCTGGGTAACGACCCGGCGGATGCGGCTCACCGGCCGCTTGACGGTCGCCACCTTGCGTACGACGCGCTTCGTCTGGTGCTTGGTGTAGATCTGGCGCGTCCGCGCGCCCTCGGCGACATGCACCGCACCACCACCGATCAATGCGCCACCACAGGCGCAAGCGCATAATTTCGCCAAGGCCATCCGCACCGACATGATGTTACTCTTTCGCTACTGGCAGTGTCTGCCAGACCCCAATCCGAAAACGGCCGGTCGCCGCTCTTGCCCCAAAGTGCCTGACAAAGGCTTAAGTGCAAGCTTCTTAACCAAGAATGCGGCTCTTAGCGGAGCAATTCTCCTCCGTGCAGGCAGTCCTTTATGATTAACGTATCATCGCGGCACGGAATGCGGCGCTGTTACTGTCGCCAGGTGCAGCAGTCTGCAGAAACTCTCCCCAATCATCGCCTGCGAGTCGCGGTGGGATGGCCGTGTGAGGTCGCTTGTGGAGCGACGGCGTCGCTAGTATAGGCGCGCTCATCAGGGGTAGGCAGGAACGGTCGAGACAGGGGCAACAAAGCGCCGCGGGCCGTCTGGGGAGAGTGACATGGCAACGGTCTTGAATCGATTGAATGACTCCGAAAAACCGAACATGCCGACAGAGGCGAGCGCGGACGGGTATCGCCCGTCCTCCGACGAAGAGTTCATGAACCCGAAGCAGCAGGAATATTTCCGCGGCAAGCTGCAAGCCTGGAAGGATGGGATCCTGAAGGAAGCCGCGGGCACCTTGTCGCAACTACAGGTCGATTCGTTGCGCGAAGCCGATCTGACGGATCGCGCGTCGAGCGAGACCGATTGGTCGATCGAACTTCGCACGCGCGATCGGCAACGCAAGCTCATCTCCAAGATCGAGGCAGCGATGCGCCGCATCGACGAGGGAGAATATGGCTATTGCGAAGTGACCGGCGAACCGATCAGCCTGGCGCGGCTGGAAGCACGACCGATCGCGACGATGACCGTTGAGGCGCAGGAGCGACATGAGCGCAACGAGAAGGTCTCGCGCGAGGAATGAACGCCTGCCCACCGATCCTTAGGCATTTGATAGCAATTGCCGGGTAGAACGGCCCGAACGGGAGGCGTTTCGAGCATTGTGATGGACCAGATTTCCCACGATCCCTTCGGGCAGGATCCTGCAAGCGGCACGTCGGCGGAGGACGTGGCTTATAACCGCAACGAGTCGCGCGACAGCCTGTTTCTGATGGCGGACTACCGGCTGCAGGGCGCAAGCGAGATACAGCATGTCCGCGTGCGCAACCTCTCCTCGGGCGGGTTGATGGCCGAGATACCGGCGGGGCTGGCACAGGGCGAACTCGTCGAATTCGACGTACGGGGTATCGGCTGGGTCGGTGGGAAGGTCGCCTGGTCGGCGGCAGGTCGGGTCGGCATCGCCTTTGATCGGGTCATTGATCCCATGCTGGCGCGCAAGCCGATCGGCGGCGGAACCCGAAGCCCCGTGCAGTACAGGCCGTCTCTGATCAAGAAGTGAGCGTCATGACTGGCCGGCGGCACCGATACCACAGCTGACGGTTGCGCGAGGGGATATCCCCCCCGCGGCAACGTTTCGCCGGCGATTATTGCGCCGTCATTTCTTCCTTCAACTTCAATTTCTGCTTCTTCAGCGCGGCGAGCAGCGCCGTATCGGGCAGCGGGCGTTGCGCCTCCGCGGCAATCTTCTGGTCGAGGCCGGCATGCTTGGCCTCGAGGGCCGAGTGATGTGCGGTCTGCATTGAAGCAATCCTCCTTCGATTTGTGTAGCGGGGACACAGACAACCACGCACGAGGTTAATTGTCTCCCTGCTTTTATCGGCCAAGCGGCCGAACAGCATTTTTCCGCGGCAGGACGTTTTGCCGTTCGCCGGAATGCGATCCATTTGCTAACGTCCGCCGGTGAGTGGGGGATCGATGGACGAGACGCAGATTGCCAAGCGGCTGGAGGTCCTTCGCACCGAGCATCGTGACCTCGATTCGGCGATCGCCGCGCTGTCCGACAGCGGCTCGACCGATCAATTGCAGCTAGCACGACTCAAGAAACGCAAGCTGCGGCTGCGCGACGAAGTGGCGATGCTGGAAGACCAGCTGGTGCCGGATATCATTGCCTGATCCGATGATCCGCTTTGGGACGCGGAAATACGCCGACAGCGGCACTCTGCGCTGTCGCCGCCTGCTCGATTGTGCCAGTTGATCGCCATGAAGGGGTTCGTCATCGACCAGCGCATCCAGCGCCGCCTGATCGACACTTTGTATGTCGAAGCGATGCTGCTTGCCGACGAAGCACGCGGCTATTTCGATCAACACGGCAGGGCTGAGCGCGACGCGTTGAGCCCGCTGGAACGTGTCTCCTTCTCTTGCGAGTCGCTGAAGGTCACGACGAGGTTGATGCACATAATCGCCTGGCTGCTGACCCAGCGCGCGGTGGATGCCGGCGAGTTGAACCGGCGCGATGCGATCGACCCGTCACGGCGCCTTGGGCCGGCGCCGATCAGCGATGCTGCTGGCATGCTTGCCATGCCACAGGTGGCACAGGCGCTGATTGCGGCTAGTACGGACCTGTACCGCCGCGTCGCGTTGTTGGATGCGTCGCAAGTCGGAAAGGTGCAGTCGCACAGCCCTGCGCGCCTGCTCCACGATCGCCTTGCGATAGCGTTCTAAGCGCCGCCAAAGCTCCTTTTCGGCTTATAGTGCCAGTCGTGACCGCGCGGCACGATATTCCCGCTCGATGCGATCCACCCGCGCGGTGACGGGTTCTACCTCGGTCACTGCGCCGATGCCCTGGCCCGATCCCCAGATATCCTTCCAGGCCTTGGCCTTGCTGCCGCCGCCATCGTTGCCGCCGCCGAAGTTCATCGTCTTCAGATCGCCTTCCGGCAGGTTGTCGGGGTCCATGCCCGCCGCGACGATCGATGCGCGCAGGTAATTGCCGTGCACGCCGGTGAACAGGTTGGAATAGACGATGTCGGCCGCTTTGCCGGCGACGATGCCGTCCTTGTACGCCTGATCGGCATTGGCTTCGTTGGTCGCGATGAACGGCGAGCCGATATAAGCGAGGTCTGCCCCCATCGCGAGCGCGGCCAGCACCGCATCGCCGGTGGCGATCGACCCCGACAAGGCCAGTGGGCCAGCGAACCATTGCCGGATTTCCTGGATCAAGGCGAAGGGCGACAGGCGCCCGGCGTGCCCACCGGCGCCTGCGGCAACGGCGATCAGGCCATCGGCGCCCTTTTCGATCGCCTTGCGGGCAAATCGATCGTCGATGATGTCGTGCAGCGTGATGCCGCCCCAGCCATGCACCGCGGTGTTCAGATCCTCGCGCGCGCCGAGCGACGTGATCACGATCGGCACCTGCCACTTGGCGCAGGTCGCAAGATCGGCCTCGAGCCGCTCGTTCGATTTGTGCACGATCTGATTGACCGCAAACGGCGCCGCCGGGCGTTCCGGATGGTCGCGGTTCCACGCCGACAGTTCCTCGGTGATGCGATGCAGCCATTCGTCGAGCTGTGCCTGGGGGCGGGCGTTCAGCGCCGGGAACGAGCCGACGATCCCTGCCTTGCACTGCGCGATGACCAGATCGGGCCCGGAGATGATGAACAGCGGCGAGCCGACGATCGGCAGCCGCAGATTTTTCAGGATTGGGGGAAGGCTCATAGGTCCCGTTTCATAGCGCAACCGATATCGGTGTCCAGATAGCCGGCGGCCGCCGATCCCCGAGACGAAGCCCTAGTCAACGCGCTTGAGCCCAGTCGCGTAGGCGCGCGCGTTCTGGACATAATGCGATGCTGACACGCGCAGCATCGCTTGTGCGGTATTGTCTAACTGGCGGACCGCTCGCGCCGGGCTGCCGATGATGAGGCTGCCGGGCGGGAACGTCTTCCCTTCGGTGACCAATGCCCCGGCGCCGACGATGCTGCCTACCGGGATCACGGCGTGATTGAGGATGATGGCGCCCATGCCGATCAGCACCCGATCCTGGATGGTGCAGCCGTGCAGGATGGCATGATGGCCAATGGTGCAATCCGCGCCGATCGTCAGCGGCGCGCCGGGATCGGAATGGCACATCGCGCCTTCCTGGATATTGCTGCGGGCGCCGACGAGCATCGGCGTGTTGTCGCCGCGAATGACCGCGCCGAACCATACGCTGGCATCTTCGGCGAGATGCACGTCGCCGATCAGATCGGCGCTGGGCGCGACCCATGCTCCTGCCGCAAGCTGTGGTCGCTTACCGTCCAGTTCGTATTGTGGCATCCCGCATCCTCTCTGAACCTGCCTAGCATGGATCAAGGTGTAGGAAAGCGCATCCGGCATCGTCGCGGCGATTGATGGAGTGGGATTTTGCCGTCATCGCAGAATCATGACGATCAAACTCGACAGCATGCCGCGCATCGCCGTGATGACCGCCTTCCCGCCGGAATGGGCAGCGCTGGTCGATAGCGTCGCCTCGCCGGAGACATACACCGTCAACGGCCTGACAATCCTGACCGGCACGCTGGCCGGCAAGGCCGTGGTGCTGATGCAAAGCGGCATCTCGATGGTCAATGCGGCGATGAACACGCAATTGCTGATCGACCGGTTCGCCATCGGCAGCATCGTGTTCTCGGGCATTGCCGGCGGGGTGGATCCAGACCTGTCGGTCGGCGATGTGAGCGTGCCGGAGCGGTGGGGGCAGAATTTCGAGGTTGCGGTGGCGCGGGAGACGGCGAGCGGCTTTGCCCCGCCGACGGGCATTCCCGGTGGTACCGATCTGCCCGGCCATGGCGCGCTGTTTCCGCGCGACGTGCTGATCGGCAATGCCGATGATGCGGTGGCGGAGCGGCGCTGGTTCAAGGCCGATCCGGACCTCGTGGCGCTCGCCATCCAGGTCGCCGGGCAGGTGGTGCTCGAGCGGTGCCTTCCGCCTGCGGAGGGCGAGGAGCCGCACTGCCTGGAACATCAACCGCGCGTCATCGTCGGCGGCACTGGCGTCAGCGGTACGGCGTTCGTCGATAATGCCGATTATCGACGCTATCTTGCCGCCGTCTATCAGGCGCGCGTGGTGGACATGGAGAGTGCGGCGGTGGCGCAGGTCGCTTATGCCAATCAGGTGCCGTTCGTCGTGTTCCGCAGCGTATCCGATCTGGCCGGGGGCGACGCCGGGGCGAACCAGATGCTGACCTTCATGGGGCTGGCGGCGAGCAATTCGGCGCATCTGGTGCGTGCCTTCGTGGCGGAGATGCCGGTGCTAGGCGCGTAGCCAGCTGCGTTCGCGAAACCATTTGGTGACGATATATTTCGTGCCTTCGATCACCGGCATGCCCTCGTGCAGCGTGGCGGTGTTGGGGCTGCCATCGGGGTTCATGTTGTTCCAGGCGAGCAGCAGCCCGGGACGGGGCGCGACGCGGATGCCGGCTTGCGGGAACCAGGTGGCGCCGCCTTCCTCCACGTCGTTGAGGAAGATCATCGCGGTCCAGGTGCGCTGACCGCCGGCTTTGACGACTTCCTCGTAATAGCTTTCGCCCTCATGAAAATAATCGTGGTGCGCGCGAAATTGTTGGCCCGGGGCATAACGCTGGCCCTGCATCGTCTCGCCATGGGTCGGGTCGAGACCGAGCAGGGCGGCGATCGCTTCGTCGGTCGGGCGCACGTCGGGTGACCAGCGGTCCATGTCGCAGCTCTCGCTGGTGCGGAACTGGGTGTCGGGCGACTGCGACAACAAGGTCGACGGACGACGATTGGTGTCGATCAGCTTGATCAAGGCGGCGCATTGCGCGGGGCTCAGGAAATCGAGGTGATAATAGATCTGCGCCGCCTCGACATTGGCATGCGTGACCTTCGGGTTCGCCTCCAGCCGTCGGGAAACGGTCTCCCCGGCTAGGCGGCGGGCGGGGGAGGGCGATCCGGCTTTTCGTTGCATGTGCATGGCTCAGGCAATGTGGCGGCGGAGCACCAAAAGGCAAGCCCGCCGGACGTGTGCCGGCGGGCTTCCAACTCAACGGCTTACCAGAAGATGTCGTAGACCGTGTCGACCACCTCGCCGCTGTCGATATCGACCAGCAGCGCATCGTTGTAATAGCGCACCCAGCGATACGGGCCGTACGCCTCCGGCAGGCCATAAGTGTCCACGTCGTCGATCCAGTAACTCTGGTTGAACAGGATCGTGCTCAGCGTGAAGCCGATGTTGAAGCGCCGATAGCCATAATCCCACCCCGACGGCGCATAGTAACGCGGCAGATGGTAGGCGTTGCGGTTATACTGCCGGCGCTGGTTCCAGTCGTAGCGGTTGTCCTGCCGCCAGTTGCGGTTCCAATTGCCGCGATTGTCGCCGCGGATGCGATCATTGCCGCGCCAGTCGCCGCCACGGATCTGATTGCCGTTGCGATAGTCGTTGCGGCCGGCATTGCCCCAAGAGCCGCGATCGTTGCCGCCATTGCCGCGCCAGTCGCGACCGCCCTGGCGGCCGCCGCGGCCATCCTGGTTGCCACGGGTCACGCCGACCGAACTGCCATTGGGAAAGCGCACGCGATCGCTGCGTGTCGCATCGGGCGCAAGGCCGGGGCGGTTGGGGCGATTGCCATCAAAGCGGCCGCGATCGCCGCGGGGCTGGCCGGCGTTGAACTGCGATTGTTGGACGGGCCGGACCGACTGAGGCTGGCCCACGGCGATGCCGCCATTGCCCCGCCACTGGCCGCCATTATTGCCGCGCCACTGCCCGCGATCGGCACGCGGCTGCTGTGCCTGAGGGCGGCTCTCGAAGCGCGGCGCGGGTGCGGCCTGCTGGGCCGGCGCCGGCTGGGCAGGAGCGGATTGGGCAGGGGCGGGCCGGCCTGTCTGGCGACCCTCGCCACGCTGGCCGAAATTGCCGTTGCGTTCGCCGCGCTGCGCAAAGGCGGCGGTCGGGATCAGGGCGGTTGCGGCCATCAATACCGCCACGATGGATTTGCGCATTGCAGTTCCTTCATCACACCGGGGCAGAAGCCCTGGTCTATGCTGCCCATCTGCACCCCCGGCGCTGACGCGATGCTGAACTCAGGTGTCAGCGTTGCGAAAGGAACGCCGGCCCGATCAGCGGCCGTCGGGTACCGGCGGGGTCAGCGCGGGCACGCGGCGGGCGGCGTCGCCGGGATCGATGCCGGGCGGCGCACCGGTCGAGACCGTCTCGTCGCCCCGCTGCACCCGCGCGGCGGTGAGCAGTGCATCGAGGATGCGCGGATAGACGCCGCAGCGGCACAGATTGGTGATCGCCTCGCGGATGTCCGCTTCGGTCGGATTGCGGTTGTGCTTGAGCAGGATCGCCGCGTTCATGATCATGCCGGGGATGCAGAAGCCGCATTGCGGCACGTTGGCGGCGATCATGGCAAGCTGCACCGGATGATCGCGTTCGCGCGACAGCCCCTCGATCGTGGTGACGAAGCTGCCCTCGATCGCGCTGATCGGTGTCTGGCACGACAGCACCGCGCGGCCATCGACATCGACGGTGCAGGCGCCGCACTGGCCGTTGCCGCAGCCATATTTGGTACCGGTGAGATTGGACGCGTCCCGCAACGCCCACAGCAACGGCGTCTGCGGATCCATCCGATATTCGAGTGGCTGATTGTTGACGGTAAAGCTGGTCATCGACGTTCAACCATCTGGTTGAGGGTGGCTGCAGCGCCCATGGTCAACCGAACGGTTGAACGAGAACTGGCCGTTTTCAGCCGATCTTCGGCGCGAATGTTGAGACTGTTGAGGCACGCGCGTGTTTTTCGGCGCGACGGCATTGGCGGCCGTGTCGCGGTTGCGGCGATGGTGGCGTGGCGAGGGCATCGGGCTTGCGGCATTTGTGGTGAGTCTACGCCGGGAGGCGGCTTGTAGGACAGCGGAAACACGTCGGCGCGGGCCTGCCGTGTCGCTGCGCCTGCTTTTATGATAGAGCGAGGCAACCTTGGATTAATCCTCTCCCGTCCGTTCGTGTCGAGCGAAGTCGAGACACTTGCACTCGGCTCGGTGTCTCGACTTCGCTCGACACGAACGGGGGAGAGTTAACGTTAGCCATCATGCTCCGGGCTTGGGCATGCCATCGCGATCGGAACACGATGATTTCAGCTTCTACCGCAAAGAGAGCCACATGATGGTCGCCGCCAACCTGCGGCTGGTAGCCGCCTGGGCCACTGCCTTGGTGTCGCTCGTCGCCGGCGCGTCGATCGCCTATCTGCCGGCGGCGGCGGCGATCCCATGTTTCCTGTGGCTGCTGGGCGTCATCATCTGGGCGGCGTTCGGCGTGGTGCACGAGGCGGAGGAGCTGGCCGAGCGGCTGGGCGAACCGCGCGGCACACTGGTGCTGACGCTGTCGATCGTGATCATCGAGGTGGCGCTGATCTCGGCGGTGATGCTGGGATCGGAAAGCGTGCCGACGCTGGGGCGCGATACGATGTACGCCGTGCTGATGATCGTGCTGAACGGCGTGGTCGGGCTGGGGCTGCTGGTCGGGGGCCTCAAATACCACCAGCAGAGCTACAACCTGCAGGCGGCAGGATCGTATCTGGCGATCATCATTCCGCTGGCGGTGATCGCGCTGGTCTTGCCGAGCTACACCACCAGCACCAGCGCGGGGACGCTGTCGGTGTACCAGTCGCTGTTCTTCTCGCTGTTCACGGTGGCGCTGTACGGCATGTTCCTGTGGTTGCAGACCGGGCGGCATCGCGGCTTCTTCGCGCCGGTCGGCGGGGCGGAGGCGACGGCGGACGCGGATAGCGGCCGGGCGTTGCCGCACCATGGGATTGCCGAAGGATCGACCGGGCGGCACGTCGTGCTGCTGCTCGCCAACATCCTGCCGATCGTGATCCTGTCCAAGGGCTTGGCCAAGTTGCTCGACCGCGGCATTGCCGAGTTCGACGCGCCGCCGGCGCTGGGCGGGATCATCATCGCGATGATCGTGTTCACGCCGGAGGCAATCTCGGCGCTGAAGGCGGTGGCGGTGAACCAGCTGACGCGCGCCATCAACCTGTGCCTGGGGGCGGCGGCATCCACGCTGGGGCTGACCGTGCCGGCCGTTTTGCTGATCGGCTTGTGGACCGGGCAGCCGGTGGTCCTGGGCCTGTCGGCGACGAACATCGTGCTGCTGGCGGTGACGCTGATCCTCAACACGCTGACTTTCTCGGGCACGCGCACGACGATGCTGGAGGGGGCGGTACACCTGACCATGTTCCTGGTGTTCCTGGTGCTGGTTTTCAGTCCCTGAGGGGGCGGTGACCTTATCCGGGGCGGTTACATGTACCTGCCGCCTGGTCCCCGGCCTGCGCTGGGGCGCCGTTAGGCGGGTTGCGGGGAGGCGCCACCAATTGCGGGCAGGGTAGCGGAGACTTGCTGCATGAGCTGCTTCAACCGCTCGTACATGAAGTCCGCCACCGCGCGGACACGGGGGGCGTGGCGGACGCGTTCGTGCGTCAGTACCCATAGGTTGATCGCGTGTTCCGTCATCGGCGGCAGGCAGCGGATGAGATCGGGATCGCTTTCGCCGATCAACTGCGGCAGCACCGCGAGACCGGCGCCGGCGCGGACCGCGGACAGCAGGCCGGTTGGCGAACTGTGCCGGACGGTGACCGCGGCATCCAGGCCGTTCGCGCGCAGCCAGGCGTGGTAGGCGGGCCAGACCGTCTCACCGCCGCCGCCGATGATGGCGTGCCCCTGCAGGGCATGGCGGTTGCGTGGCACGCCGTGCTGATCGGCATAAGAGCGGCTGCAATAGAGCGTCCAGGGATCGCCGCCGATGCAGCGGCCGACCAGGCCAGCGCCTTGCGGATCCTTGCTGCCGCGGACGGCGACATCCGCGCTGCCGGTGGCGAGATCGCGCATCTGGTCGGTCGTGTCGAGTTCGAGTTCGATCGCGGGATAGGCGTCGTGCAGATCGCGCAGGATCGGCGCCAGCACGGTGACGGCGTAGAGTTCCGAGGTGGTGAGCCGGACGACGCCGCGGACGTCGCGGCTCTGCGCTGCCGCAGTATCGTCGAACGTCGTTGCCGCGCGCTCGACCTCGATCGCGCGGTCAAGCAGTGCCTCACCGTCCGAGGTGAGCGTGTACCCTGCCTGCCGGCGCTCGAACAACACCAGGCCGAGCGCCTGTTCGAGCGCGGCGATGCGCCGTGCGGCAGTGGTCTGGCTGACCTTGAGCAGGCGCCCGCCGCCCAGCGTGCTGCCGGTGCGCGCGACGGCAAGAAAGGTGCGGAGATCGTCCCAGCAGAACATGGTGGTATCCTGCACTTATGCAGAATGGTTGCGCAACATCGTTGTTCGTCTCGGGCGCGGCGCGGGACTAGATAGGTGCGGCGCGGCGGCATGGATGCCGGTGGCGCTGGAGACCCGACATGCTGACTTCCTTGAACGGAGTCGCGGCCGCCTTGGCCGCGGCGCTCATCGTCACGCCTTTGCCGGTCGCGGCGCAGGCACCGCGCACCGGCACGGCCCTACAGACGCCTGCGCTCGACCGCTGGGCGGTGGAGGCGCAACGCAGCTTGCAGCGCCGACTCACCGACCCGCGGCCGATCGGCAAGCCGAGCGGGCCGGAGGGGGTGGTGGACGTGGCGTTCCGCATCGATGCCGCTGGTCGGCCGGCGCAGGTGGCGGTGTTCCATTCCTCGGGGTCGCGCGCGGTGGATGGCCAGGCGGCCAAGGCCGTGCGGCGGATCCGTACGGCGACGGCGCCGGGCGCGGTCGATCGCACCTATCTGGCGCGCATCTTCTTCGTCGGGGGGGATGGCCGGTTTGACGAGGCGCGGCGGCGGGAGCTGGTGGCGCGCACGGCCGCAGCGCATGGCTGGGCGAAGGCGGATGCGCTGGCGGGGGATCGGCGGGGGACGATGTTGCTGGCGGCGCGACGGTGAACGCCTGGAGGTTCCCCGGCGGAGGTCGGGTCCAGGCGGATAGGTCGTAGTGGTGGGTGTCGCGCGTCATGCATGTTCCGCGACTGGGCCCCGGCCTTCGCCAAGGAGCAGTTTGGGGCTGGCGGCTCGCGCCTGATGCCCAGCTAACCATCGCCCGGAGCAGCTTGCTGCTACCTATTTAGCGCGCGAGCCCAGCCCAGTCAGTCGCGCCAGCTGGTGTCGATCTTGTCGACCTTGCGCACCATGGCGGCGAAATCGGCGGCGCCGGCGCCGCCGGGGACCTGTGCCATGTGCAGGTCGCGCTGGTGGACGGCGACGACCGATTCGTCGACGAGCAGAGGCTTGCCCATGCTCATCGTCGCGATCTGGATCTCGCAGGCGCGTTGCAGCGACCAATGCTTGATGAACGCCTCGGGCAGGGTCTTGCCCATGACGAGGATGCCGTGATTCTTGAGCAGCATCACGCGTTTGGGCCCAAGATTGGCGAGCAGCCGCTCGCCTTCCTCGTCGCGCACGGTGACGCCCTCGAAATCATGGTATGCGATCTGGCCGGCAAAGTTGCAGGCGTAGAAGTTGGTCGGCTGCAGACCGCCCTCGACCGAGCTGACCGCCATGCCGGCGGTGGTATGCGTGTGCATGATGCAATGCGCGTCGGGCAGATGGCGGTGGAACAAGGCGTGCTGGACGAAGCCGGCGCGGTTGACGGGGTAGGGGCTGTCGTCGAGCTTGTTGCCGTCGATGTCGATCTTGACGAGGCTGGAGGCGGTGACTTCGCTGAAGTGCAGGCCGAACGGGTTGATCAGGAAAGCGCCGTCCTCATCGAGCTTCACGGTGATGTGGTTGTAGATCATCTCCGACCAGCCGAGCATGTCGAACACGCGGTAGCAGGCGGCGAGCTCCTGACGCGCGGCCCATTCGGCTTCGCTCATCTGGGCGTTGCGGCGGACGGCGGTGGCCATGATGCTCTCCCTGATCTGAATTGCGGGTATGTTTATCGCAAAGGACGAAGCGGTGCAATGTCAGGGGCGGGGCGGGCTGGGGGTGTCCGACACCATGCGCTGGCCGTCGATGACGATCGGGGAGGCGACGCCGGGGATGCCGCCGCGTTCTATGGCGAGGCCGCGGGCGACGACCTGCGCGTCGGCGAACACCTCGTCGACGCGGTTGATCGGGCCGGCCGGAACGCCTGCTTCGTCTAGCGCCCAGGCGAGATCGGCCTTGCGCCAGGTGGCGATGGCGGTGGTGAGCAGTGGGATCATGGCGGCGCGGTTGCGCACGCGGGCGGGGTTGGTGGCGAAGCGGTCGTCATGAGCGAGCGGGAGGTTTAGAATCGCGCAGAGCTTGGCGAACTGGCTGTCGTTGCCGACCGCGATGATCAGGTCGCCGTCGGACGCGGCGAAGGCCTGGTAGGGAGCGAGGTTGGCATGGCCGTTGCCCATGCGGTGGGGGACCTGGCCGCTCGCCATCCAGTTGAGCGCCTGGTTGGCGAGGACGGCGACCTGCGTGTCGAGCAGCGCCATGTCGATATGTGCGCCGGTGCCGTCGCGGTCTCTCGTACGCAAGGCCGCGAGGATGGCGACGGCGGAATAGACGCCGGTGAAGATGTCGGCATAGGCGATGCCGGATTTCTGCGGGGCGCCGTCGGGCTCGCCGGTCAGCGACATGATGCCGCCCATCCCCTGGATGATGAAGTCGTAGCCGGCGCGGGCGGCATAGGGGCCGGTCTGGCCGAAGCCGGTGATCGAGCAGGTGATCAGGCGGGGATTGAGCTTGGTGAGCGAGGAATGGTCGAGGCCGTATTTGACGAGACCGCCGACCTTATAGTTTTCGATCGCCACGTCGGATGTGGCCGCCAGGGCGCGTGTTTCGGCCTGGCCTTGCGGGGTGGTGATGTCGATTGCGCGGCTGGTTTTGCCGCGGTTGGTGGAGTGGTAATAAGCGGCGTCGAGGTTTTCGCCGTTCGGGCCGGTCATGAACGGGGGGCCCCAGTGGCGGGTGTCGTCGCCGGCGCCGGGGCGTTCGATCTTGGTCACCTCGGCGCCGAGATCGGCGAGGAGTTGGCCGCACCATGGGCCGGCGAGGATGCGGGCGAGTTCGAGGACCTTGATGCCGGCGAGGGGTTTGTCAGGCAAGGGCGTGCTCCTGCGGAGGCAGGAGCCCAGGGTCAGACGCGCGACGCTTGTGGCCCTGGGTTCCCGCGTGCGCGGGAACACGGTGCTCTTGGCGCATCAGAATGCCGCGATCCCCGTGATCCCGCGGCCGAGGATCAGCGCATGGACGTCGTGCGCGCCTTCGTAGGTGTTGACCGTCTCCAGGTTCATCATGTGGCGCATGATCTGGTATTCGCCCGAGATGCCGTTGCCGCCGTGCATGTCGCGGGACATGCGGGCGATATCGAGCGCCTTGCCGACATTGTTGCGCTTGACGATCGAGACCATTTCCGGAGCGAAACGGCCTTCGTCCATCAGGCGGCCGACACGGAGCGAGGCTTGCAGGCCGAGCGCAATCTCGGTCTGCATATCGGCGAGCTTCTTCTGGTAGAGCTGGCGGCCGGCCAAGGGCGTGCCGAATTGCTGGCGGTCGAGGCCGTATTGGCGCGCGGCGTGGAAGCAGAATTCGGCGGCGCCGAGCGCACCCCAACTGATGCCGTAGCGGGCGCGGTTGAGGCAGCCGAACGGGCCTTTGAGGCCCTGCACGTCGGGGAGCAGCGCGTCTTCGCCGACCTCGACCTCGTCCATCATGATCATGCCGGTGATCGAGGCGCGCAAGCTGAGCTTGCCTTCGATCTTGGGGGTTTCGAGGCCCTTCATGCCCCGCTCGAGGATGAAGCCGCGGATGCCGCCGCCATGTTCGTCGGACTTGGCCCAGATGATGAAGACGTCGGCGATCGGCGAGTTGCTGATCCACGTCTTGGCGCCGGAGATGACGTATCCGCCGTCTACCTTGGTGGCGCGCGTGGTCATGCCGCCGGGGTCGGAACCGGCGCCGGGCTCGGTCAGGCCGAAGCAGCCGATGAACTCACCCGATGCGAGTTTAGGCAGGTATTTCATCTTCTGCGCTTCGGAGCCGTAGGCGTAGATCGGGTACATGACGAGACTGGACTGGACGCTCATCATCGAGCGATAGCCGCTGTCGATCCGCTCGACCTCGCGCGCGACGAGGCCGTAGGCGACGTAGCTCGCGCCAACGCCGCCATATTGTTCGGGGACGGTCGGGCCGAGCAGGCCGAGCTCGCCCATCTCGCGGAAGATCGCGACGTCGGTGACTTCGTTCTGAAACGCGTCGATGATGCGTGGGGCGAGCTTTTCCTGCGCATAGGCCCCCGCGGTGTCGCGGATCATGCGTTCGTCTTCCTCGAGCTGATCGTCGAGGAGGAAGGGGTCGGCCCAGTCGAATTGGCCCATGCCGGTCATTGGGTAAGCTCCAGATTGTCGCCCGAGGGCTTATGCATATACCGTTCGTGCTGAGTAGGGACTGAGTAGCCGAAGGCGTATCGAAGGCCCGTATCGAAGCACCGTTGTGCCCTGAACCCGCCCTTCGATACGCGCCTTCGACAAGCTCAGTCGCTACTCAGGACGAACGGGGTAGTGAAAGTCACAGGCTCAACACGCGATCGTCGAACAATCCGAAAGCCAACGTGGATGCATAAAAAGCGATCGCCCGGTCGCGCGGCATGGTGCGGGCCCAGTTGCGCATGTCGAACGCGGCATTCTGCAGCGCCATCAGCGCCTGCGCGGCGACCAGCGCATCGACGGCGCGGATCGAGCCTTCGGCGATGCCGTCGCTCATCGTGCCGGCATAACGCCTGGCGATGCGGTTTGAGCGTTCGACCATTTCCGCGCGGACGCTGGATGGCAGGCCGCTGAGCGCCGTTGTACGCAGCAGCGGCCCGCGTTCGGAGAACTGGACGTCGAGCAAGGTGGCGATCGTGCTCGACAGACGTTGCCAGTAATCGCCACCTGCGTCGTCCGCCAAATGCTGTGCGTCGGCGATCGTATCGAAGCTGCGCTGGTAGCAGGCGATGACCAGATCGTCCTTGGCATCGAGATGGTGGTAGAAGCTGCCTTTGGTGACGTTCAATTCGCTGGCGATCTTCTGCACCGAGGCGCCGCGATAGCCGAGTTCGTTGATCAGCCGCGTAGCCGCTAGCAGGAAGGCCGCGCGGCCGGGCTCCGACGTGTCGTGATCGAGATCGATCATCTCCGGCGCCCAGGATCGCCCCGGCGCGGCGATGCCCTGTTCGAACACGTTCATCAGCCGTGCCTCGATCCGGTCGAACTGGTCGGGATCGTAGCGGGTGAGCCAGATCGGCAGCCAGAAGGTATTTTCCAGCAGCACGTGCGCGCGCGCGCCGTGCAGATCCTTTTCGGCACGCGTCTTGGCGGGCCCCCACAGGGTGCGCGTCTTGCGGAACACCTCGCGCCATCCGGCCATCAGCGGGCCACGCGCGGGCTCCTCCATCGCGCGCAGATCGGACAGCACGGCGAACGGGGTTTCGGTGCCCGCCTGAATCGCCGCCAGCCGCCGCATGTTGATCGACAGGTATTTGGCGACGCGCGCCTGCGGCGTCGGTTCGCGCAGCGCCTCGTCGAGCATCGCCTGGAGCCGCTCCAGCGTGTTTTCGAAACAGGCGGAGGCGAGATCCTCCTTGCGCTTGAAATAATAGGTCACGCTGGTGGTGTTGAGGCCGACGCGGCGCGCGACATCGGCGAAGGTCATGCCCTTGGCGCTTTGTTCGTTGATCGCCTGCGCCGCCGCCGCGAGGATCGCGTCACGCTTGGCACGAAAACGCTTCGTGCCGCTTTCTTCATCGAACAGGTTGGGATCGGCCGCCATCGGGCATGTCTACCAAGTTCCTTTAGAAGAAACAGTCTTTTTTGGGCAGGCGGCGGAGGGCGCAAAATATGTCGGCGCGCGGCTTTACCGAAAACGCGGTACGGTTTATCGATCGACCAAAGCGGCTGATTGGAGAGACCCCATGGATTTCACGCTGAGCGAGCGGGAGACGTATTTCCGCGGTCGGGTGCGCGACTTCATCGACCAGAACATCCGCGCGCGGCAGGACGTGTATCACTTGCAATCGCATAGCGGCGAGCGCTGGAAGGTGATCCAGGTGATCGAGGACATGAAGCAGAAGGCCAAGGAGGCGGGCCTGTGGAATTTCTTCATGCCGCCGCATTCCGGACAAACCCATGTCGACGACAGTTTCGAGTTCGAGGGCACGCAGCTCAGCAACCTCGAATATGCGCTGTGCGCCGAGGAGATGGGCAAGGTCGGCTGGGCCTCGGAAGTGTTCAACTGCTCGGCGCCGGACACCGGCAACATGGAGGTTTTTCATCGCTACGGTACGCGCGAGCAGAAGGAACGCTGGCTCCGCCCGTTGATGCATGGGGAGATCCGTTCGGCTTTCCTGATGACCGAACCGGCGGTGGCGTCGTCCGACGCGACCAACATCGAAACCTCGATGGTGCGCGATGGCGACGACTATGTGATCAACGGCACCAAATGGTGGTCGTCGGGGGTGGGGGATCCGCGGTGTGCCGTCGCGATCGTGATGGGCAAGACCAACCCGGAAAGCTCGCGCCACAGCCAGCAGAGCATGATCCTGGTGCCGATGGATGCACCGGGCGTGACGATCAAGCGCATGCTGAGCGTCTATGGTTATGACCATGCGCCGCACGGGCATGGCGAAGTGGAGCTCAGGGACGTACGCGTGCCGGTGGAGAATCTGCTGCTCGGTGAAGGGCGCGGGTTCGAGATCGCGCAGGGGCGGCTGGGGCCGGGGCGTATCCATCACTGCATGCGCACGATCGGCGTGGCGGAGACGGGGATCGAGGCGATGGCCAAAAGGCTGCTGACGCGTGTCGCGTTCGGCAAGCGCATCGCCGACCAGTCGGTATGGGAAGAGCGGATCGCGCGCGCGCGGATCGATATCGAGATGACGCGCCTGCTGTGTCTCAAGGCCGCGGACATGATGGACCGCGCCGGCAACAAGAGCGCGCAGCAGGAGATCGCGATGATCAAGGTGCAGGCGCCGAACATGGCGTTGAAGATCCTCGACGATGCGGTGCAGGCGCATGGCGGCGGCGGCGTTTCCGGGGACTTTCATCTGGCGCACGATTGGGCGGCGATGCGGGCGTTGCGCTTCGCGGACGGGCCGGACGAGGTGCACAACCGGGCGATCGCGCGGCATGAGTTCGGGAAATACGCGGACCTGCCCGATGCAGTGGCGGCGAAGGAGGCAGTGCGGCGGTGACATATCCACCGTCACCCCGGACTTGTTCCGGGGTCCACTCAGCCACGCGTGCTTTGCCAACGAGGCACGGTGGACCCCGGAACAAGTCCGGGGTGACGAAAGAGGTTTGTACGTGAAAGCAGCGGTTCTTTACGCGCCCAAGACCGATCTGGTGGTCGAGGACATCGTCGTCTCCGATCCCGGTCCGCGCGAAGTACTGATCCGCACGATGGCGGTTGGCGTGTGTCGCAGCGATCTGCATTTCATCGATGGGGCCTTCCCGCATCCGATGCCGACCGTGCCGGGGCATGAGGCCGCTGGGATCGTCGAGGCGGTGGGCTCCGATGTCGCGCATCTCAAGGTTGGCGATCATGTCATCACCTTTTTCACCGTATTCTGCGGTGCGTGCGAGTTTTGCGTCTCGGGCCGGCCGAGCCTGTGCGTCGATCCCTCGACCAGGCGGGCGAAGGGCGCGCCGCCGCGGCTGAGCCTGGGCGACGGCACGCCGTTGGCGCCGTTCCTCAATCTCTCCGCTTATGCCGAGATGATGCTGGTGCATGAGAATGCGTGCGTGGCGGTGTCGAAGGAGATGCCGTTCGATCGCGCGGCGTTGCTTGGCTGTGCGGTGATCACTGGGGCAGGGTCGATCTTCAACGATAGCCAGTTGCGGCCGGGCGAGACGGTGGCGGTGATCGGCTGCGGCGGGATCGGGCTGGCGGCGATCAATGCCGCCAAGATCGCCGGGGCGGGGCAGATCATCGCGATCGATCCGGTGGCGGACAAGTTGGCACTAGCCGAGAAACTCGGTGCGACGCACGGCTTTGACGCGATGGACCCGGATCTCACCAAGAAGGTGATCGGGCTGACCGGCGGCGGTGTGCATTATGCGATCGAGGCGGTCGGGCGGCCCAACACTGCGGAGTTGGCGTGGAACATACTGCGGCGCGGCGGGACGGCGACTATCCTCGGCATGATCGCGCCGGGTGGGGAAGTGAAGATACCGGGACCGACCTTCCTGACGGGCAAGAAGCTGCAGGGTTCGCTGCTCGGCTCGACGCGCGCGCCGATCGATCTGCCGCGGCTGGTGCAACTCTATCTAGACGGTAAGCTCGATCTCGACACGATGGTGGCGGAGCGGATCAAGCTGTCGGACGTCAACGCGGCAATGGCGAAGCTGCGCACCGGCGATACGGTGCGCTCGGTGATCGAGTTCGCGTGATGGATGACTCCCCGCAGACCATGGCTGTGCCGGAGAAGGACCGGCTCGACGAGGCGAAGCTGACCGCGTGGATGGAGGCCAATGTCGAGGGGTTCGAGGGGCCGCTCAGCTATGCCAAATTCTCCGGCGGGCAATCCAACCCGACGTTCAAGATCACCTCGCCATCGGGCGACTATGTGCTGCGGCGCAAACCGTTCGGCAATCTGCTGCCTTCGGCGCATGCAGTGGACCGCGAATATCGCGTGATCGAAGGCCTGTATCCGACCGACTTTCCGGTCGCGCGGCCCTACGGGCTGTGCACCGATCCGGACGTGGTGGGGACGGACTTTTACGTCATGGGCTTTGCCGATGGGCGCAGCCTGTGGGACGGGACGTTGCCCGATTATGCGCCGGACGAGCGGACCGGCATCTACAACGCGATGTGCGACACGCTGGCGGCGCTGCACAATACCGATCATGTCGCCGCGGGGCTGGGCGAGTATGGCCGGCCGGGCAATTATTTCGAGCGCCAGGTGGCGCGCTGGACCAAGCAGTATCGCGCGGCAGAGACCGAGCCTATGGAGACGGTCGAGCGGCTGATCGACTATCTGGGGCGCACCGTGCCGGAGCAGACGCGGACTTCGGTCGTGCATGGCGATTACCGCATCGACAACATGATCTTCCACAAGACCGAGCCTCGCGTCATCGCGGTGCTCGATTGGGAATTGTCGACGCTCGGCGACCCGCTGGCGGACTTTTCCTATTTCCTGATGTCCTGGGTGACGTCGCCCGAAGGGCGCTCCGGCGTGCAGGGACGGACGGGGCCGGAGACGGGCATCCCGACGATCGAGGAGATGGTTGCGCGCTATTGCGCGGCGACGGGGCGCGATGGGGTGCCGGATCTCAATTGGTACTTCTCGTACAATCTGTTTCGGCTGACCGGAATCGTCCAGGGGATCAAGAAGCGGATAGTCGATGGGACGGCGTCGAGCGCGCAGGCGGAGAAATCGGCGGCCGGCGTGTATCGGCTGGCGGATGCGGCGTGGGCGTTTGCGTTGAAGTCGGGGGCGTAATCATTCCCTCTCCCCTCCGGGGAGAGGGTTAGGGAGGGGGCAGTACGGGGAGATGGCGCTTGTGACGGCCCCTCTCCCCGGCCCGCAGCGGGTGAACAGCGCCCCGCGCTGTTCAGATCATGCCGGGGGCATGATCGACCCGTTGCGCCCCGGAGGGGAGAGGGAGTTGAAGATGTCGCTATTTGATCTGACAGGGAAGGTGGCGATCGTCACCGGTTCGACCAAGGGCATTGGCAAGGCGAGCGCGATCGAGCTGGCCGAGCATGGCGCCAAGGTGGTGATCTCGAGCCGCAAGCAGGAGGCGTGTGATGCGGTCGCCGCCGAGCTCAACGCGCGGTTCGGCAACGGGACGGCGATCGCGGTGGCGGCGAACATCTCCGACAAAGCGGGCCTGCAGAACCTGGTCGACGAGACGCGGGCGGCGTTCGGGCAGGTCGACATCTTGGTCTGCAATGCCGCGTCCAATCCCTATTACGGGCCGCAGGCGGGGATCAGCGACGAGCAGTTCCGCAAGATCCTCGACAACAATATCGTCTCCAACCACTGGCTGATCGCGATGGTCGCGCCGGAAATGCGCGAGCGGAAGCAGGGTTCGATCGTGATCGTCTCGTCGATCGGCGGCTTGCGCGGTACGACGGTGATCGGCGCCTATGCGATTTCCAAGGCGGCCGACATGCAGCTGGCGCGCAACCTGGCGCATGAATTCGGGCCGGACAATGTACGCATCAACTGCATCGCGCCGGGGCTGATCAAGACCGATTTCGCCAAGGCGTTGTGGGAGGATCCGGCGCGGATTGCTGCGGCAAACGAGACGGTGCCGCTCAGGCGGATCGGCGTGCCGGAAGAGATTGCCGGGGCGGTGGTGTTCCTCGCCAGCCCGGCGAGCGCCTTTATGACCGGGCAGTCGATCGTGATCGACGGCGGGGTGACGATTTGACGGAGGAAAACATGCGGTTCAGCGGCAAATCAATCATCGTCACTGGGGCCGGCTCGGGGATCGGGCGGGCGGCGGCTTCGCTGTTCGCGTCCGAGGGTGGATCGGTGCTGTGCGCCGACATCGCCGAGGCGGTGGAGGAAACCGCGGCGATGATCGTCGCGGCGGGGGGCACGGCACACGCGATCCGCATCGATGCGGGGAACGAGGAGGACGTGATCCGCGCGGTCAATGTCGCCAGCGAATATTATGGCGGGCTTGACGTGATGTTCGCCAATGCCGGCATTTCCGGCGGCATGGCCAATATCTTCGATACCGACGTGGCGCTGATCACCGAGGTGCTGCGCGTCAATCTGATCGGGCCGTACCTGGCGATCAAGCATGCCGCACCCCGGATCGCCGAGCGTGACGGCGGGGCGATCGTGCTGACCGCGAGCGTGGCAGGGATCCGATCGGGCGCGGGGTCACCGGCTTACTCCGCGTCCAAGGCGGGGGTGATCAACCTGACGATGGTGTCGGCGCAGCAGCTTTCCGGATCGAACGTGCGCGTCAACGCGATTTGTCCGGGCCTCACCGAGACGGGCATGACCAAGCCGACCTTCGATTATGCGCGCTCGGCCGACAAGATGGACCGGGTCGGGCGGCTCAACCCGTTGCGTCGCGGCGCACAGCCGGAGGAACTGGCCAAGGTCGCCGCGTTCCTGGCGTCGGACCATGCGAGCTATGTCAACGGGCAGGCGATCGTGGTGGATGGCGGGCTGTCGTCGAGCCATCCGGTGACGAAACAGGAATATGGCAAGACCGCCGTGTGAGTGCTCGATCCGACTTGTCAGTGACTTCCCGTCGCGGCACTAGTTGATTTTCACGAGCGCTGCCGGGAGGGATCATGTCGGACGCAATCGGATCCTGGTCGCGGAATGTCGAAGTGGAACTGCGCGTGGCGATCTCGCCCGCTGGGCTGCTGTCGATCGCCGCGATCGTGCTGGCCGGCGCCGTCGTGACCGGTGTCGCGATCCGCGAGGCGCGGCGGCCGCGTTATCCCCGTGTTCGGAAGGACGGAGCCACAGCAGCGGCAGGATCTGACTTGGGCGGCGCCCGCATCGTTACTGAAGGGCGTGAAAGTGATGACCGCTGTCGCCCACTTCCGGACATTGCATTGAGCGAAGGGTGGCGGCATGATTGGAGCATGCTGACTACCCTTGACCTCGATCCTGAATGGGGAGCAATCGACCTGATTGAAGAGGTTGAGAAGGTATTCAGCTTCACGATCACGAAAGACGAAGCCGAACGGTGCGCCACCGTGGGCGATCTATACGCCGTTATCTGCGCCCACACGCCCGGGTGGGATACGCAAGGCGGCAAATGCGGATCTTCCATGACCTTCTATCGGATCAGGCGGTCGCTCGACCCTGATAAAGTGCAAGGCATCAGCCCTAGAACAGCTTTGACAGGTTATGGCAGGCCGTTCGCTTTGTTTAGGAAACTCAGCCGGGAAACCGGCCTTCGCCTTCCATTAGCTCGGCTGACGCCGGTCGGGATGGCCGGCGGATTTCTTCTAACTGGTGGTCTGCTTGCGGCGATCGTGACATTGCTAATTGGTCAGTGGTTAATTAGCTGCGTCGTATTTGGGATTGCGGTGTTTGGCATGATTCCGATGTGGGCGGATCGCGGAAGATTGCCAGCCGGTGTTGCGACAGTTGGCGATCTCGTTCGACGCACCGCTCCGCTGAACGCCCGCGGGCTTGAGGCGGATGGGGGACGACCATCCGATCGCTGGTCAATCCTCGTTTCTCTCGCATCGGAGCATGGTTCGTTGATGCCGGATGAGATTGCTCCAGAGACTTTCCTTCACCGGAAAAGCGTGAAGCTGGCCGCCGCCGCTTGAACGGCAGCTTCCCACCAGTTTCCGCCAAGGCGGCTTACGCCCACTTGCGGACATTCAGTCGCAAGATGCCGCGTTCTATTGCGGACGTTTCCCCCCTTCATTATTGTCGGGCAAATGACAGGGGAGGCGAACATCGCGGCTCGGGTTGCAGCAATCAGCTACACGCTCGCTATTGCCGCGATGGTATGGTTCACGTTCGCATTCTTCGGGTTCGACCTTAAGGGCGACGTCAGCGGGCTGATCGTGTTCGCTTTGCTCGCGCTATCGCCGATCCCCGTCTGCATTCTCTGCTTCCGAAGAGATTAGCGGACCTTCCACTTTCCACCAGTTTCGGCCATGGCGGATAACGCCCACAACCGGACGTTCCCCAGCGACACTAGCGTGCAGCGGCCTTCGTGCGTCTGTGCTGTCCGCCCTACGGCAGTGCCCATGTTACCGGCAGCACTGCGGTCGATGCTAAGGGACAGCCCTCTGTATCTTCCCCGGGTTTGTAGCGGGCCCGGGTAAGCGCAACTTGGCAAGTGGCCTCATCGAGTGCGGCGGAACCGCTGCTTTTCTGGACGGTGCACTTCGTAATCGTACCAGTCGCGTCGATTTCCAGAAAGACCACGGTCGTGCCCTGCTCACGAGCGAGAGCCGCCTCCTTCGGATAAATTCCAGCAAACCATTTGGATGGGTTCCCCCGTATCAATGGTGCCCTAGCTAGAACAGGGCCATCCGCTGCAGCGGAAAGTCCGAGCGCGATAATAGCAATCATGATCTCATCCCTCCGGCTACCGCTAAATCGACGCTAAACAGCTAAACGTGGTTGTCCAGCTCCGCCTACTCAGACGGACCTGGCATGCTACCGGTTGACGTTACCGCTCTTACTATCGTTGCGTTGATAATCACCCTGCTCACCTCTGTTATGGTGGTTCCCATGCGTGACTGGTGAACGTCCGCTTTCCACCACGTTGCGACATTGCGATGGGCAAAGCGGCCCCCATAAGCGGACGGTCGGCAGTCGCCCACTTGCGGTCGTTCGTGGCAACGGTCACCGTAACCAGCTTCGGACGGCTCATCGCCTAGCTAGCCAGCGATACCTAACCGAACGCTCTACGGTTCACGCCATGATTGTAACTCGTGCGGCAGTCCGCGTGCTGCTTTCCACGCCGCTTTCAAGGTGCGGATTAAAGAGTAGCATCCCCAGCCCAGCATAGCCGCAGTGGAGACAAAGAACACGCCGTAAAGGAAGTTGCGGGTGATACTCGATGGATCGTCGGTGTAGCGGAGGGCCATGAGCGCCGCGAGGCCGGGCATCTCTAAGAGAACAAGCGTGAAAAGTTGTCGCCAGCGTGACGAGGCGCGGCTAGCCGACTCCCACCGATACAGCCTGTCTAGTATGTTTGGCCTCAGCGACACGCTCCGAATGTCTGCTATTTGGGAACGATTGTCAAAAGCCGCCGGGCCGCTAACCACCACTTTCGGCCGTTCAGGCCGGGGAGCCGTCCAACGTCCGCAAACGCCCGATCATGGCCATTCGAGGCAAGTCGCATGCTTCCTGATTGCGGACGTTCACGGAGCAGCGCATTCTGAAGGGATGGAACATGCATTGCTTGCGGGGTCCGCGACCCGCTTCTGCGCCATCTTGGCCGTCGCCTTGTCCCTGATGACGGGCGGGCTTGGGGGTTGTTCGGCCGGTTCGTCTAATGAGGCGTTGCAGCAGCGCTCCTGCGCAGCCCGCTTTTGCGCAGAAGTTCGATTTGACGCCGGGGGAGGTGCAGCTACCTCAACGTACTCCAGCGTCTACGTTTCGACCAAGGACGGGGCTGATCGCCGCGTCATCTTATCGGGCGATAATATGGATCATCTGGCGCTTCGCTGGTACGGCGAACGCACCCTCCAAATCCGATACTCCGGAGGCACTATCGGCTCGTTCACAAACACGTGGAGCGCCTCGCGGACTTCGGGAAACGTTGGGGGTGACGTAGAAGCAGTGCTGTTAAAAGTGAAGGGCAGCTAGTCGCTATTAGCTGCCCGAAAGCGTACGGTCCGCTGACCACCACTTCTAGCCGGCCCCGGGCCGCGTGGCGCTAGTACGGCTTCCACCGCCCGATCCACGCATCGACGATCCGCGCCAGCACGCTGAGCGGCACGCCGCCTGTGCCGACGACGAGATCGTTGAACGCCTTCACATCGAAGCGGGGGCCGAGCTCGGCGCGGGCCTTGGCGCGGAGGCGGTTGATTTCGTTGTGGCCGGTCTTGTAGCCGAGCGCCTGGCCCGGCCAGGCGCAATAGCGGTTGAGTTCGCTCTGGCATTGCGAGAGCGTGTAGCCGGTCGCTTCGCCGAACCAGCGCGTCGCCTGTGCCATGGTCCAGCGCTTGTGATGGAGTCCGGTGTCGGCGACGAGGCGACTGGCGCGGAAGTTCATCGATTGCAGGTAACCGATGCGGCCGATCGGATCGCGCTCGTAGAAGCCGACCTCGTCACCAATCTGTTCGGCGTACAGGCCCCAGCCTTCGCTATATGCGTTGAACGCGAGCAGGGTGCGGATCAGAGGAAGATCATAGGTATATTCACCCTGCCAAACATGGCCGGGAATGCCTTCGTGGAAGGTCAGCGTGGGTAGGGCGAAACGCGGCCAGATGCCGGTGTCCTTAAGGTTGATGTAATAGGCGCCGGGCGTCTTGCCGTCGATCGATCCGGCCGAGGCATAGCCGTTGGGCATGCCGTTCTCGATCGAGGGCGGCACGCGCTTGACGTCCAGGCGACCGGGCACGAGCTTGTTGAACGCGCGGGGCATGCGCGGGCGGATGTCGGCGACGACCTTGTTGAGGTAGGCGAGCAGTTCGGCCCGACCCTGGTCGGTGTTGGCGTAGAGCATGTCTGGGCGCTTGCCGAGTTCGATTAGGCGCTGGCCCACCGTGCCCTTGGTCAGGCCCTGAGCCTTTAGCAATACGTCCATCTCGGCGGTGAGCGCGGCGACCTGTTCGAGGCCGGATTGGTGGATCTCCTCGGGCGTGCGCTTGGTGGTGGTGCCGGCCTCGACCAGCCAAGCATAGGCTCGTTCGGCGCCGGGGAGCTTCCACATGCCGGGCGTATCGCCGGCTTTTGGCTTGAGCGCCTCGAAAGTTGCGGCCTGGCGGGCGAGCGCCGGGGCGATCTTTTGGCTGGCGATCTGGGCGGCTTGATCGGACCAGGCGCCCGCGACCCCTGCCTTCTTCGTCTTGGCGGTGAACGTGGTGACGAGGTTCCACTCGGGGACCGGTTGCGCGGCGGCGGCGGCGAGTTGCGCGGCGGTGATGTCGATCAGGAAGCGCGGCAGGATGAATCCGGCGGCGGCGTCGGCCTGAATGCGAGCGGTCTCGGCGTCGAGCTGCACGGGGTAGGACTCGAGGCGGGCAAGATAGGCGTCGGCGTCGGCGCGGTTGGCTACGCTGTGCTTGCTCTCGAGCATGTCGGGGATTTCGGCGAACGCGCCGGTGCCCTGGCTGACGATGTACGGCGTGCTGCGGTACGAGGCGTTCTGGTTGAGGATCGCGACATCGCCGTGCGGGAGCGCGGCGAAGCCATCATGCGCGAGATCGTAGGCGGCTTGCGTGACATCGACGTCGATGGCGATCTGCGGGGATAGAGCCGAGCGATCGATGTTGCGGAGCTGGGTGCGGCGCACTTCGATGCGGGCGAGGCGAGTCCGATCGGCGGTGAGACTGTGATCGGTGAGCGTTGCCTTGAGTGCGGCCCGTGCGTTCGTGTCCAGGCCGAGCTGTGTGGCGCCTTCGGGGAAATCGACGAGCAGTTCCTCGGCGATGCCGGATAGCGTGTCGCTGGCAGCCGCGTCTCCGGGGGCGGACCTGGACTTCTGCGCGATGGCGGGGAGGGTGGTGGCAAGACCGGCGATACCGGCCTGGGCGAGGAGCGTGCGGCGATTCAGCATAAGCGCCAAGGTGGCACAAAATGCGCGCGGCGGAACAGGATTATTCGCGCAATCGCATCAGCCCTTCCTGAGCGACGCTGGCGACCAGACGGCCGTCTTGGGCGAAGATCTGGCCGCGGTTGAAGCTGCGCGCGTGGCCGGCCCAGGGGCTGTCGCAGGCATAGAGCAGCCATTGATCGGCGCGGAACGGTTCGTGCAGCCACAGCGCGTGATCGAGGCTGGCGGTCTGAAGGTTGGGGGTCAGCCAGTTGATGCCGTGTGGCAGCGTGCCGGTGCCGAGCAGCGACATGTCGGAGGCATAAGCCAGGATCGCGCGGTGGAGGGCGGGATCGTCGCCGATGGCCGAGCAGATGCGGAACCAGCTTTGCTGGCGGGGGGCGCTCTTGACCGGATCCAGCCAGGAGCGGGGGGAGACGGGGCGGATCTCGATCGGGCGGGGCTTGAGAAAGGAGCGGCGGAAGCGTTCGGGGACGCGATTGGCCATCTCGGCGCGCAGTTCTGTGTCGGACTGTAGGCTCTCGGGACCGGGCACATCCGGCATCGTGTCCTGATGGTGCAGACCGTCTTCCGGCGTCTGCAGCGAGCAGGTCAGGGTGAGGATCGGCTGGCCCTTTTGCATCGCGATGACGCGGCGGGTGGCGAAGCTCTTGCCCTCGAAATCGCGCACCACGCGGTAGAGGATGGTGAAATCCTCGTTGCCCGGGCGCATGAAATTGGCGTGGAGCGAGTGGGCGATCTTGTGCGCGTCGGTGGAGCGCTGCGCGGCCTGCAGCGCCTGGGCGATGACCTGGCCGCCGAACACGCGGCCGAAGCCATCGCGGCCGCGCTTGCCGCGATAGAGATCGGTGTCGAGTTCCTCGATGTCGAGGAGGTCGCAGAGATCGGCCGCGAGGGATGCGGGGCTTGGCAGTTCGGTCATCGCCTTAATAGCCGGCGGCGCGGGCGAGCTTGTCGGCATGGAAATTGGCGTCGCCGAACATCTCGGCGAGGACGCGGGCGCGCTTCATGTAGAAGCCGATATCGTATTCGTCGGTCATGCCGATGCCGCCGTGCATCTGGATGCCTTCCTGGACGGCGAGCGTGGTGGCGAGGGTGGTCATCGCCTTGGCGACGGAGACGGCGTCGTCGGCTTTTTCGGATCCCGAATCGAGGAGTTGTGCGGCCTTGATGACGGCGGCGCGGGCGACTTCCATTTCGCTGTAGAGGTGGGCGGCGCGGTGTTGCAGCGCCTGGAAGCTGCCGATGGTCTGGCCGAACTGTTTGCGTTCCTTGAGATAGCCGATCGTCATGTCCATCGCGCCGGCGCCGACGCCGAGCGACTCTGCGGCGGCGCCGGTGCGGGCGGCGCGGAGCAGGCGGTTCAAGGGGTCGTGGCCGGCGTCGATCTCGCCGATGACGGCGTCGGCATCGAGGTGTAAGTTCTCGAAGGTCGCGCTTGTGGCTATGCTGGAATCGGCGAGGCGTTGGCTATCCTGTTGTATTCCGGGCATTGTTGGATCGACCGCGAAAAGGGTGATACCGTCCTGTTCGTGCGCGGCGCCGGCGGTGCGCGCGGCGACGATGATCAGGTCGGCGATGTGGCCGTGCTGCACGAACCGTTTCCTGCCGTTGAGCTTGAAGCCGTTGCCCGAGCGTTCGGCCTTGAGCGCGACATGCTCGCGGTGCTTGGGGCCTTCGTCGATGGCGAGCGCGGCGATGGTGGTGCCGGAGAGGATGCCCGGGAAATGGCGGGCGGCGTGGGGGCTGCCCTTCAAGGCCTCGACCGCGGCGACGGCGGTGGTGAGGAAGGGCGAGGGGGAGAGGTTGCGGCCGATTTCCTCGAGCACGATGCCGGCCTCGACATGGCCGAGGCCCAGGCCGCCGTCCTGTTCGCTCATCAGGATGCCGGTGAAGCCCATGTCGGCGAAGCTCTTCCAGAGATCGCGGGAGAGGCCGTCGGGGTTGTCGTCGTCGCGGAGCTTGCGGAGGTGGGCGACGGGGGCGTGTTCGGCGATGAAGTCGCGCGCGGTGTCGCGGAGCATTTGCTGTTCGTCGTTGAGGTAGAGGGGCATTTCTTTTCCTTTCTCCCTCTCCCCGCTTGCGGGGAGAGGGTAGGGGAGAGGGGCAGTCACGGGCGGCGTCGCTGCCGCACTGCCCCTCTCCCGACTTCGGCTTCGCCTCGTCTGCCCTCTCCCCGCAAGCGGGGAGAGGGCGTTTAGGCGCTCGGCAGTTCCAGAATCCGCTTGGCGATGATGTTGAGCTGCACTTCGCTCGTGCCGCCTTCGATCGAGTTGGCCTTGGTGCGCAACCAGGCGCGGGGGGTGGCGCCGCCGGAGGAGGCGTCGCTTTCCCATTCGAGCGCGTCGCTGCCGCCGGCGGCCATCATCAGTTCGTAGCGGCTCTTGTTGAGCTCGGTGCCGTAATATTTCATCATGCTCGGCTGGGCGGGGTGGGCGCGGCCGGCTTTCAGTTCGTCGATGAAGCGCTCGCTCATCATGCCGAATGCCTTGCTGCGGACTTCGAACATGGCGATGCTTGCACGGAGCAGCGGATCGGCCAGGCGGCCGTCATGATCGAGGCCGATTGTGGCGATCGCGCCGTCGATCAGCGGGTTGCCGCCGGTCGAGGCGAGACCCATGCCGGAGATCATCTCGCGTTCGTGGCCGAGCAGGTATTTGGCCACGTCCCAACCCTTATTCTCTTCGTGGACAAGGTTTTCCTTGGGCACCTTCACATTGTCCATGAAGGTTTCGCAGAAGGGGGAATAGCCGCTGATCAGCAGGATTGGCTTGGTCGAGACGCCTTCGCTAGCCATGTCGAACAGGACGAAGCTGATCCCGCCCTGCTTGCTGGTCTTGTCGGTGCGGACGAGGCAGAAGATCCAGTCGGCTTTGTCGGCATAGCTGGTCCACACCTTCTGGCCGTTGACGAGATAATGGTCGCCTTTGTCTTCCGCCGAAGTGGCGAGTGCGGCAAGATCGGAGCCGGCGTTGGGCTCGCTATAGCCCTGGCACCAGCGGTTTTCGCCCTTCGCGATCTTCGTCAGGTGGTCGAGTTTCTGCTCCTCGGTGCCGTATTTAAGCAAGGCTGGGCCGAGCATCGAGATGCCGAAGGAGTTCAGCGGATTACGGGCGCGGATCGCGGCCATTTCCTCGCGCAGGATCTTGGTTTCGGCGGGGGAGAGGCCGCCGCCGCCATAGGCCTTCGGCCAGTCGGGGACGGTCCAGCCTTTGGCGGCCATCGCGTCCATCCAGGACTTTTGCGCGGGCGTGAGGTTGGACTGGTCGCGGCCGCCCCAAACGGCGTCCTTTTCGGAGCGGATGGGTTCGCGCATCTCGAGCGGGCAGTTGGCGGCGAGCCAGGCGCGGGTTTCGGTACGGAATTGGTCTAGGTCTGTCATGCTAGTCTCTCCACCGTTCGCCCTGAGCTTGTCGAAGGGCGTGTTTCGGGCGTCTGCGCTTGGGGCATGTGCTTCGACAGGCTCAGCACGAACGGGGGGAGGGTGGCCACCACTCCCCCATTCTGTGTCACCGGTTAAACCTGCCGCCGCTCTCGGCCTTGCTCTTGAGCAACTCGGCGACCTTGAAGCCGTGTTTCTCCAGCCCGCTGACGATCTTCGCCAGTCCCTCGGTATCCGCCCAGAACATCGGGCCGCCGCGATAGACCGGCCAGCCATAGCCGTAGATCCACACCACATCGATGTCGCTGGCACGCTGCGCCATCTTCTCTTCCAGGATCAGCGCGCCTTCGTTGACCATGGTGTAGAGCGTCTTCTCGATGATTTCCTGATCCGAAATCTCGCGCTTCTGCAGGTTCGATTTCGAGCGGAAGTCCTCGATGATTTCCGCCACGCGGGGGGAGGGCGTGGGGTTTCGCTTCTCGTCGTAATCGTAGAAGCCTTTGCTCGTCTTCTGGCCCCAGCGGCCTTCGGCGGCGAGCGCGTCGCGAATGTTTTCGATGCGCGTGGGATCGCGGTGCCAGCCGATATCGACGCCGGCGAGATCGCTCATCTGGAACGGGCCCATCGGCATGCCGAATTCGACATGGACGCGGTCGATCTGTTCGGGGGTGGCGCCTTCCATCAATAGCTTCATCGCCTCGATTTGGCGGGGCTTGAGCATGCGGTTGCCGATGAAGCCGTCGCAGACGCCGGCGACAACCGCGACCTTCCTGATCTTCTTCGATAGCGCCATGACGGTGGCGAGCACGTCGTCCGCCGTCTTCGCGCCGCGCACGACTTCGAGCAGCTTCATGACGTTGGCGGGGGAGAAGAAGTGCATGCCGAGCACGTCGCCCGGACGGCTGGTGGCGGCGGCGATCTCGTCGACGTTGAGATAGGAGGTGTTGGAGGCGAGGATCGCGCCGGGCTTGGCGATGGCGTCGAGCCGGGCGAAGATCTCCTTCTTGACGCTCATTTCCTCATAGACCGCCTCGATGATCAGATCGCAGTCGGCCAGCGCAGCGAAATCGAGCGTGGGGTTGAGCGCGGCCATCGCCTGCTCGACCTGCTCTGGCTTGAGCCGGCCCTTGGCGGCGCTCGCCTCGTAATTCTTGCGGATGACGCCGGTGCCGCGGTCGAGCGCTTCTTGCGCCATTTCGACGATCGTCACGGGAATACCGGCGGAGAGGAAATTCATGCTGATCCCGCCGCCCATCGTGCCGGCGCCGATCACGCCGACCTTGGCGATCGGCCGGAGCGCGATATCGGCGGCGATGCCGTCGATCTTGGCGGCCTGGCGTTCGGCAAAGAAGATGTGGCGCTGCGCGGCGGATTGCACGCCCATCATCAGCTTCATGAATTCCTGCCGCTCGAAGGCGATGCCTTCGTCGAAGCTGGAGCCGTCGCTGGCTTTTTCGATGCAGGCGATGTTGGCGGCGGGGGCGTCGAAGCCGCGGAACTTGCGGGCGTTTTCCTTCTTGAACGCGGCGACGGCTTCGGGATCGGCTTGGGCGGTCTTTTCGCTGGCGCGGGGGAGCGGCTGGATGGCGGCGATCTCGCGGGCGAAGGCGAGGGCGTCTTCGACCAGACTGTCCTCGCCGGCGAGACGATCGATCAGGCCGGCGTCGAGCGCCTTCTTGGCCGAGATCGGATCGCCCTTGGCGGTGAGTTCGAGCGCGAGCGGCACGCCGGCGATACGCGGCAGACGCTGCGTGCCGCCGGCGCCGGGGAGCAGGCCGAGCTTGACCTCGGGCGTGCCGATCTTGGCCGAGGGCACGGCGATGCGGTAATGGCAGCCGAGCGTGACCTCGCAGCCGCCGCCCAAGGCCGTGCCGTGGATCGCGGCGACCACCGGCTTGGTCGAGGCCTCGATCTGGTCGACGACGGCGGGTAGGCCGGGTTCGACGAAGGGCTTGCCGAATTCGGTGATGTCGGCGCCGGCGAAGAAGGTGCGGCCGTCGCAGCGGATGACCATCGCATTGACCTGCGGGTCGGCGAGGCCCTGCTTGATGCCGGCCTCCAGGCCCTGGCGGACGGCGGCACCGAGCGCGTTGACGGGCGGGTTGTCGCTGATGATGACGAGGATATCGTCGTGGAGTTCGGTGCGGATCGGGCTGTTCATTTCTCTCTCCTGTCGTTCGTCATCCCCGCGAAGGCGGGGCCCCATAATCTCTGCCGTCGAGTTCACGCCGGATCGTCAGTGACTATGGATTCCCGCCTTGGCGGGAATGACGGGTGGCGCTTTGAGGCATCAGGTCAGCGCGCTGTAGATCAACGTCTTCAGCTCGCGGCGGATCGGGTAGGTGCTGCTGGGCGACATCTGCGTCATGAACACCATGGACAGGCGCTCGACCGGATCGACGAAGAAGGCGGTCGAGAACATGCCGCCCCAATAATATTCGCCGACGCTGCCCGGGATCATCGAGCGGGCGACATCGATATTGACCGCGAAACCCAGGCCGAAGCCGGTGCCGGCATTGGCAGTTTCGCTGAACAGCGACTTGGACATGGTCGAAAGGTCCGCGCCGCCGGGCAAATGGCTCATCGTCATCAGGTCGATCGTCTTGCGGCCGACCAGGCGTTCGCCGTCCAGCGTGCCGCCGTTCAGCAGCATCTGCAAGAAGCGGTGGTAATCGAGCGCGGTGGAGACGAGGCCGCCGCCGCCCGAGACGAGCTTGGGCATCCTGGCCCAGGCGCTCTCCGCGCCGCGATCGTACATCACCCGGCCTTGTTTCGGGACCAGGGTATAGCAGTCGGTCAGGCGGTCGATCTTGTCGGCGGGCACCTGGAAGAAGGTGTCGGGCATGCCGAGCGGGGCGAAGATGCGCTCGGCGAAGAAGCGGTCGAGCGGCATGCCCGAGACGCGCTGTACGACGGCGCCGAGCACGTCGGTGGAGACGGAATAATTCCACGCGCTGCCGGGGGAGAATTCGAGCGGAAGCTGGGCAAGCGCGGCGACGAAGCCGTCGAGATCATGGCCGCCATGCCAATTCTCGATCGTGCCCGCACGGTAAGCGGCATCGACGTTCGAGCGGTGCTGGAAGCCATAAGTGAGGCCGGAGGTGTGGCGCAGCAGATCGACCATGCGCATCGGCTCGGTAGTGGGGAGGGTGGCGAACGGCACCTCGCCGCCGCCGCCGTTGAACACGCCGACATGCTTGAATTCGGGCAGTACGTGATGGACCGGTGTGTCGACCGCGACCAGGCCCTGTTCGACCAGCATCATGAACGCGATCGAGGTGATCGGCTTGGTCATGCTGGCGATGCGGAACAGGCTGGTCTCGTCGACCGGCTTGGCGCTGTCCTCGCGCGCCGGGCCCTGATGCGCGAAATGGACGATCTCGCCGTCTTTGGCGAGCAGGATCTGCGTGTTGGCGAGCTTGCCGGATTCGATGTAGCGCTCCTTCAGCAGCGTATCGATCCGCGTCAGCCGCGACGCATCCAGGCCATGATCCTCCGGCTTCGCGATCTTCATGGTCGGCCCATACCCCGGTTTCGAAACATGCCGCCTCCTATTGCCTTGAGCGGCGCGCGAATCAACTCTAAACGGGTCTAAACCGGCAGATAAGCCAAACCCGATGTTCAGTTTTGTGGAGAGCATGCCTTGTCCAGCGACCCCCTGATCGCGCTCGATCCGTCCTGGCCGGCGGTCACGCTGGCGCAGGCGGAGGCGCTGCTGACCGCGCCGGGGGCGAAGTTCGAGATGGCGACGATCGACATTAGGGGCGTGCCGACGCGGGTGTGGAAGAACGCGCCGCCGAGCCTGGCCTGGCTGGCGCAGGCGGCGCGGGCGCATGGCGAGCGGGTGTTCACGATCTACGAGGACGAGCGGGTGACGTTCGAGGCGCAGTATCGCGCGGTGGCGATGCTGGCGGGCAAGCTGCAGGACATGGGGGTGGCGAAGGGCGACCGCGTGGCGCTGGCCATGCGCAATTTGCCGGAATGGCCGGTGATCTTCTTCGCCGCGGCCAGTATCGGCGCGATCGTCGTGCCGCTCAACGCCTGGTGGACGGCAGGCGAGCTGGAATATGGCGTGGAGGATTCGGGCGCGCGCGTGCTGTTCGTGGATGACGAGCGGCACCAGCGGTTCGTGGCGGCGGGGCCAGCGCTGCCGGCGGTGGAGCGGATCGTGGTGGCGCGCGCCTCGGGTGCGCTGGAGGGGCGGGAGTCGCGGCTGGAGGATCTGATCGGTACGCCGCACGATTATGCTGGGCTGGCGGAGGTGGCGTTTCCTGAAGTGGGGATCGCGCCCGACGACGACGCGACGATCTTCTATACGTCGGGCACGACGGGCCATCCCAAGGGGGCGCTCGGCACGCATCGCAATTTGATGACCAACATCCTGTCGGGCGGCTATGCCGGCGCGCGATCGTTCCTCAGGCGCGGCGAGGCGGTGCCGGAGCCGACGCCGCGCACGACGCTGACGGTGATCCCGCTCTTCCATGTCACGGCGTGCAGTGCCGGGCTGATGGGCGCGGTGGCGACGGGATCGACCTGCATCTTCATGCGGCGCTGGGACGTGGTGCGCGCGATGGAGATCATCGAGACGGAGAAGGTCAGCGTGACGGGCGGCGTGCCGACGATCGCGTGGCAGTTGCTGGAGCATCCCGAGCGGCACCATTACGATCTCTCGTCGCTGGAGGCGATTGCCTATGGCGGCGCGCCGTCGGCGCCCGAGCTGGTGCGGCGCATCTACGAGGAGTTCGGCGCGCTGCCCGGCAATGGCTGGGGCATGACCGAGACGATGGCGACGGTGACCAGCCATTCGAGCGAGGATTATCTCAACCGCCCGACGAGCGCCGGGCCGCCGGTGGCAGTGGCCGACGTGAAGATCATGGACGACGACGGCGTAGGCGAGATGCCGGTGGGCGAGGTCGGCGAGTTGTGGGCGCGCGGACCGATGATTGTGAAGGGCTATTGGAACAAGCCCGAGGCGACGGCCGAGACGTTCGTCGGTGGCTGGGTGCGCACGGGCGACCTGGCGCGGGTGGATGCGGAGGGGTTCGTCTATATCGTCGACCGGGCGAAGGACATGATCATCCGCGGCGGCGAGAACATCTATTCGAGCGAGGTGGAGAACGTGCTGTACGCGCATCCGGCGGTGACCGACTGCGCGCTGATCGGGCTGCCGCACCGCGTACTGGGCGAGGAGCCGGCGGCGGTGGTGCATCTGGCGCCGGGGTGCGAGGCGAGCGAGGCGGAGCTGCAGGCGTGGGTGAAGGCGCGCCTTGCCGCGTTCAAGACGCCGGTGGCGGTGCGCTTCGTGCACGAGACGCTGCCGAGGAACGCCAATGGCAAGATCCTGAAGAAGGATCTGAAGGCGCTGTTCGAGGATCGCGCGAGCGTGGCGGCCTAAAGCTAGCGGGGGCCGAGCACCGCGTCGATGCTGACCGCGGCGATGGTCGTGTCGGTGCCGGCCAGCACCGGGGGCGGGGCGGGGGCGGCCTGGCGCGGGGCTTCATAGGCCATGTCGGCGACCGGCGACGGGGCGGAGGTACTGCCGTCGCGGATCGACAGGATACGCACGACCTTGAGGTTGGCCGCGGCGGCGAGCGCGTCGGCGCGGGCGCGGGCCGCTTTGTAGGCGGCGGCATAAGCGGCGCCGTTGACCACCGAATCGTCGCTGACACGCAGATCGGGGCCGGAGAGGACGTTGGCACCCGCCTGTGTGGTGGCGGCGATCGCTGCGCCAGCCTTGTCGACGACGCGCATCCGCACCTCGACGACGTTGTTGGCTTCGAACTTGCGCTTGTTCGGGCCCCAATCGAGCCGCGCGACGGTCAATTGCTTGGTCTGGATATCCTCCTTCGCGACGCCGAGCGCGGTGAGTGCGGCGATCACCGCATTCATGCGGGCGTTGTTCGCTTGCGTCGCCGCGGCGGCATCGACGCCGATCGAGGACACGCCGGCGGAAAACCGCGCCTCGTCGGGATGCGCCTCGGCGCGGCCGGTGGCGCTGACCTGCAGCAAGGTCTCGTCGCGGTCGAGATCGTGCGGCCCGTGCTTGCCCGGGCTACAGGCGGCGAGCGACAAAATGAGCGGGAAGGCGAGACCGGGAAGCAGGACGAGGCGCATGGCATGCCTTTCGTGTCGGACGGCGTCTGCATTGTACGTCAGTGGTCGGACGATGCAACGCGGCCGCCGATCCGATGGCGCTGGCGCCGGCCGAGCAACTTGGCCACAAGATGTGGGGTGGGTCAGGGGGGACGTGATCGTGCGATATGGATGGCTGCTTGCCGCAGCACTGGCCGTCAGCAGCTGCGGCGACGAGCCGGGAGCGCTGCCGACCACGCGGCCCGACTGGACAGGTGCGGCGATCGGCGGCATTGCGCCGCTCATGTCGCCACGCGAGGTTGCCGTGGCGCTGCAGCGGCGTGGCTATCGCCAAGTGCCGTGTGCGCCGACGGAGAGGCTGATGGTCGATCCGCTCAACCGCGGCGGCGGGATGCCGTGCTACGAGTCGCCCGCAACCGCGATGCGCATCAGCCTGTACTTTCTCGAGCTGCACGAAGGACGGCGGCTGGCGGTGGCCAATTTCCGGCACCGTGGCAATATGAGCGACCCGGCCGCTCGCTCCGTCGCGAACCGCTTTTATGCGCAGCGGCTGCGGCGGCGGTTCGGGCCGCCGGCGCATGTCACGAAGAACCCGTCGTTCAGCATCGTCTATTGGTATCGGCCGGGCGGGCAGCCGTCGCTGCCGGATGTGATCAGCACGACCATCGATGCCTATTCGGAGCCGAACGTCAGCCTGACCAGCATGTGGGCCTATGCGCAGGTGCGGGGGAGGTGATGGGGGGGCTGGGGTGATGCGGGCGTGTGGCGCGGCGTTGTCGGGTGCGCTGGACGAGCCGTCACCGGGGACGCGTTCGGTGATTGTACCGTTGGACATGGTCCCGACGTCATCCCCGCGCAGGCGGGGATCCATACCGGCTTGCTTCGCGGCTGAAGTCTTGACGCCCGAGTCTATGGATCCCCGCCTGCGCGGGGATGACGATCTATGTTCGCAAGGGTCAGTCGCCGGCGTGTTCCGGGGTCCACCAAGCGGCTTGCGACGGGATGGCGGCTTGAAGGTTGAGCGTGAGGCACGGTGGACCCCGGAACAAAGTCCGGGGTGACGGTGAGGATGTTGGTGCTGTATCGCTCGTCGCAGGGCGCGCTTGCTGGGCGGTGCTTCGATACACGCCCTCGATACGCCCTGCGGGCTACTCGGTCGTTACTCGGCACGAACGGGGGGAAGGTCGGGCAGGTGTAATCGGTCGCCCCGCGTCAGCCCTGCGCTAGTGTCACCACGCTGTTTACCGCCTTCGCCCAGCCGTCGAGGCGTGCGTGACGGGTGTCTTTGCTCATGGTGGGATCGAACGTCTCGACGTCGCCGCGCATGACGCTGGCGGCGGCGAGGTCCTTGAACAGGCCGCAGCCGACGCCTGCCAGCATCGCCGCGCCGAGCGCGGTGGTTTCGGCGAATTGCGGGCGTTCGACGGGGATGCCGAGCATGTCGGCCATGTCCTGCGCCATCCAGTCGTTGGCGACCATGCCGCCATCGATGCGGACGCAATTCCAGTCGACTCCGTCGGCCGCGAACGCGCTCTTCAGATCGTGGGCCTGGTGCGCCATTGCTTCCAGCGCGGCGCGGACGATGTGCGCCTTGGTGGTGGAGAAGCTGAGGCCCGAAATGCTGCCGCGCGCGTCCGGCTCCCACCAGGGCGCGCCCAGGCCCGATAGTGCGGGCACGAGATAGGTGCCGCCATTGTCCGGCACGCTGCGCGCGAGCGTGTCGGTCTCGGCGGCGTCGCCGATCAGGCCGAGCGTGTCGCGGATCCATTTGATCAGGCTGCCGGCGACGAACACCGATCCTTCGAGCGCGTAAGCGCGGCGGCCGCCCAGCTGCCAGGCGATGGTCGAGAGCAAGCGATTGTGCGACGCGGGCGGCGTCGCGCCGGCCTGGGTCAGCACGAACGCGCCGGTGCCGAACGTCGCCTTGGTATCGCCGATCTTGAGGCAGGACTGGCCGATCGTGGCGGCCTGCTGGTCACCGGCGATGCCGCAGATCGGGATGGGCGCGCCGAACAGGGTGGTTTCGCCGAAGCGGCCGGCGCAATCGACGATCTCGGGCAATGCCGCGCGCGGCGCGCCGAACAGGTCGATCAGGCCGTCGTCCCAATGGCCGCTGCCGATCGCCATGAGCGCGGTGCGGCTGGCGTTGGTGGCATCGGTGATGTGCAGGCCGCTCTGCCCTTCGCCGGCGGTGAGCTTCCAGATCAGCCACGATTCGATCGTGCCGATGGCGAGCCGGTCGCCGGCGTCGCGCAGTTGCGGCCAATGTTCCATCGCCCAGCCGATCTTCGAGCCGGAGAAATAGGGATCGAGCAGCAGGCCGGTCTTGGCCTGCACCATCGGCTCATGGCCCTGTTCCTTCAGCGCGCGGCAGGTGGCGGCGGTGCGGCGATCCTGCCAGACGATCGCCGGGGCGAGCGGCTCGCCGGTGTGGCGATCCCAGAACACGATCGTCTCGCGCTGGTTGGTGATGCCGATCGCGGCGATGCGCTCCGCGCCGCCGGCTCGCTCGATCACCGCATGGGTGACGGCGAGCGTCTTGCGCCAGATCTCGGCCGCGTCATGTTCCACCCGGCCCGGCTCGGGATAATGCTGGGCCAGTTCCTCCGCCTGGCTATGCAGGCAGGCGCCATCGGGCCGGAAGAGCATGGCCCGGGTCGAAGTGGTGCCTTCGTCGATCACCAGAATGAGGTCGCGCATGGCCCCACGCTAGCCGGGATTACAAGCGCTGGGAATGGCGCTACGGTGCTGCCTGAGTAGGCGTGCGAGGATCGATCGGATGGTGGTGAGCAACGAGAATGCCGAGCCGGTGGTCCCGGGAACGCCGGCCGCGGCATCGGGGGTATTCGGGCTGCCGTTATCCTCGGGCGAGGGGGCGGCAGGCGATGTGCCGAGCGGCAATATTCCGGAGGACCCGCGTGTTGCGCTTCGGCGCGATCGACTGCTCGCCGGGCTGACGCTGATCGCGGGACTGGGGCTGGTGCTTGCCACGCCGTTCGCGCTGAAGGCCGGGGCGGAATTCTTCCTGCCGACCACCACCGCCTTGGTGATCGCCGTCGCGCTGATCCCGCTGCTCGAATGGCTCGAGCGCCGCCGCGTGCCGTCTGCACTGGCGGCGTTGACCTGCGTACTGCTGTTCCTGATCGTGGCGAATATCGCGCTGGCCGCGATCGTCGTGCCGGCGACCGAATTCTTCCGCCTGCTGCCGACGCGCATCGACCGCATCCAGACCAACCTCGCGCCGTTGCTCGATCTCTATTCGAGCCTCGAGAAATACGCCAACCGCACGCTGCGCCAGATCGCCTCGACCCCGATCCGCCAGGCGCCGACCGCCGGCGTCGCGCCGCCGAGCTCGATCCTGGAGCTGGCCGCGACTTCGGCGCCTGGGGTGATCATCCAGATTTTCTTCGGCATCCTGACCGCCTTCTTCTTCCTCTCCGGCTGGACGCGGATGCGGAAGCGCACGATCACCAGCCGGCAGAGCTTCGGCGGGGCGATGGCGACGGCGCGGGTGATCCAGGATGTGGTGGACGACGTGTCCTCGTATCTCGGCACGATCACCGCGATCAACATTGCGCTCGGCCTGTGCATTGCCGGGGCGCTGTATGCTTTGGGCATGCCTTTTCCGCTGATGTGGGGCGGGATCGTTGCCCTGCTCAACTACGTGCCGTATTTCGGGCCGGTGGTGGCGGCGTTGCTGCTGGCGATCGGCGGGCTGATGACCTTTTCCGACGTGTGGGTGGCGCTGGCCCCGCCGGCGATCATGTATGGCCTGCATCTGGTGGAGGCCAATGTGGTCACGCCGCTGATTGTCGGGCACCGCCTGACCATCAACCCGATCATGATCCTCATCTCGATCAGCTTCTGGGGCTGGGTATGGGGCACGACGGGCGCGTTGCTGGCCGTGCCGCTGCTGATCATCATCCAGACCGTGATCGGTGCCGCGGGCAAGCCGGACATTGCCGGCTTCCTGTTCGAACACGGCACGCTGACCCAGGAGCGCAAGGGTCGCGGCGACGATACCGACCCCCGCGCGGACACGGCGAGCTGATTTGTCTTAAATCGCCGTTGACAGGTCGGCGGCCCGCGCATAGTGAGCCGCCTCCACGCTTTACAAGCGGGTGTAGCTCAGTTGGTTAGAGCGCCGGCCTGTCACGCCGGAGGTCGCGGGTTCGAGCCCCGTCACTCGCGCCACTCCCTGATTTGGGAGAGGTTTTCGAACGTGGTTTCCCACACATACTGCCGTCGTCCCGGGCTTGGTCCGGGATCCAGTTTGTGGCGTTTGATGACCGTTATTTGCAGGTGCTGCGTTGGCGGCACGTTGGATCCCGGACCAAGTCCGGGATGACGGTGGCTTGGAGGGTGATTACCTCACCCACAGCCGTTCATGCTGAGTAGAGACCGACTAGGCTGAAGGCCGTATCGAGGGCTCAGCGGTGGAGCGTGCGGTGCCTGTCCTTCGATACGCCCTCTCGATACGCCCTGCGGGCTACCCGATGGCTACTCAGGACGAACGGGGTTTGTGATGCTGCCCCACGTCATCGCGCTAGGGCGCGGGGGCGTGCCAGGTGCCGGTTTCCATCCATTGCAGCATGCGGCGCATCGGCAGGATCCAGAGCCAGACGATGCCGGTGACCAGATAGAAGGCCAGTTGCAGCAGCCAGTGCCAGGCGCCGACGGTGTTCGACAGGCTGGCAATGGCGATCACCCACAGGGCGATCATGGTCAGGATGGCGAGCATCCCGACGGGTTTGCGCCAGCTGGGGGTCACGGCGTGATCCAATCTCGTTCGGTGACGATGGCGTGGAGCGGTACGTCCCACGGGTCGGCGGGCAGCGATTCGACCTGTTGCACGCTCCAGGCTACGCCGACACGCCACGCGTCCGGGAAAGCTTCGAACGCGCGGTCGTAATGGCCGGCGCCCTGGCCCAGGCGGTTGAGCGCTGAGTCGAAGGCGACGAGCGGGGTCAAGATGATGTCGGGCCGGCGTTCGTCGGCGGTGTGCGCGGGCTGATGCAGGCCGAACGGGCCGGCGATCAACGCCGCCTCGGTATCCCAGGCGAGGAAGCGCAAGGGCGTGGCGCGATCGACGATATGCGGCAGGACGATCTCGCAGCCTGCCTCCACCGCGGCGCGGGCGAGCGGGGAGGGGTCAGCCTCGCCGCCCATCGGCACGTAGGAGGCGACGGTCAGGCCGTGGTCGAGTCGATCGAGAAAGGGCTGGGGGACGAGGACCGAAGGATGCGCATCCAGCACGAAGGCATCGCGCGCGGCGCGCAGGCGGGCGCGGAGCGTCTGCTTGTCCATCATCGGGCCAGATGGGGTGGCGGGACCACCATGGCCGTAGCCTGAATATCCTCTGACGCCAAAAGCATCAGGTGGGGATCATGTACGACAGACCAGGATCTGCGCAGGGACAACCCCCTAGGAAGAAGAATCGCCTCAGGGATAATCGGTAAGGCTCGTACCGGGCAGTGCCCGCCGTCACTGCATATAGCGCGCGCGAGATTACTTCTCAAGACGCTCGGCCAAGGATTCCAGACGTTCGGCCAGCGCGACCAGCGCGTCGGGATCGATCGCGTCGCTCGCCGGCTGGGGCGGGTGGCGCTCCGCCTCGTCCAGCGCATCGGCCAGCATCAGCGCGACGAACAGCATCGTGCGCTCGCCGCCCTGGCCGCCGGCCGCGCGATTGGCCGCGGCCCAGCGCTGATCGAGCAGCATGCCGACATGCTGCAGCTGATCTTCGCCGCCCGGACGGCAGGCGACGACATGGCGGCGATCGCCGATCGTGAGCGTGACCTCTGCCATGCTAGCGCGCCGTCACTCGGGCGTGCCGCGGGTGATGACGTCGTCGAGCGCGGCGACGGCCTCGGCCATGCGGGTGCGCAGCGCCGCGTGACGCTGGGTCAGCGCGGCTTTCTCCTGCGCGTGGCGCGCGCTTGCCGCCTCAATGCGGGAAACGGCGGCGTGGATGCGATCGAGCGGGGAGCCATCGGCCATGCGCGCTGGATAGCATGCTTGATGCCTGCGACAACAGCGATTCACGGGAACCGTGCTCGAGCGTCGGCGGGTGGTTGACGCACGCAGCCACCCACCGCAAAGACCGCGGGACTTTTTGCTGGCCGTCGCCGCTTCGGCACGGGCATCCGACGAGGGAGATATTTCGATGACGATCAAGGTTGCGATCAACGGGTTCGGGCGCATCGGCCGCCTCGTCGCGCGGGCCGTGCTGGAACGTGGCGATACCGGGCTGGAGCTGATGACGATCAACGACCTGGCGGACGCCAAGTCCAACGCCTGGCTGTTCTCGCGCGATTCGGTGCATGGCAAGTATCCGGGTGTGGTGTCGGCCGAGGGCAACGACCTGGTCGTCGACGGCAAGCGCATCCGCGTGACCGCCGAGCGCGATCCGGCGAACCTGCCGCATGCCGAGCAGGGTATCGACGTGGTGCTGGAATGCACCGGCTTCTTCACCGACCGCGCCAGCGCGCAGAAGCATCTCGATGCCGGCGCCAAGAAGGTGCTGATCTCGGCACCGGGTAAGGGCGTCGACCTGACCGTGGTGTACGGCGTCAACCACGACAAGCTTGAGGCCGGGCACAACATCGTCTCCAATGCCTCGTGCACGACCAACTGCCTGGCGCCGGTCGCCAAGGTGCTGAACGATGCGATCGGCATCGAGCGCGGGCTGATGACGACGGTGCATGCCTATACCAACGACCAGAAGATCCTCGACCAGATCCACCCCGATCTGCGTCGCGCGCGTGCCGCGGCGATGAGCATGATCCCGACCACGACCGGCGCGGCGCGCGCGGTGGGCGAGGTGCTGCCCGAACTGAAGGGCCGGCTGGATGGCTCCGCGATCCGCGTGCCGGTGCCCGATGGCAGCCTGATCGACCTGACCTTCACGCCCAAGCGCGACACGACGCGCGAGGAGGTCAACGCGATCCTGAAGGCGGCATCGGAAAGCGGACCGTTGGTCGGCGTGCTGGATTATTCGGACGAGCCGCTGGTCTCGATCGACATCGTTCATACCCCGGCATCCTCCACGGTGGACAGCCTGGAGACCGCGGTAATCGACGGCAAGTTGGTCCGCGTCGTCAGCTGGTACGACAATGAATGGGGCTTCTCGAACCGCATGATCGATACCGCGGTGGCGATGGGCAAGTTCATCTGATGCACGGACCCGCCGGGATGCCTGAGTCCGATCCGTCGGCTGCGGCAGGCGTCGGCATCCTGGCGGGGATCGCGCGCCATGCCCAGCCGGGCGCGGCGATGGAGACGGTGGAGCGTGCCGCGGTGACGCCCGAGGGCGGGATCGAAGGTGACTATCGTGGCGGCTCCAAGGGCAAGCCGCACCGGCGTCAGGTGACGTTGATGGAGCATGGCGACTGGGCAGCGGCGCTGGCCGAGGTCGGTGCCGCCGTGCCGTGGCAGGAGCGGCGCGCCAATCTGCTGATCGACGGGCTGGACCTGCCGCAGGACCGGGGCGTCCGCTTGCGGATCGGCGCGCAGGTCGTGCTGGAGATCACGCGCGAAACCGATCCGTGCAGCCGGATGGACAAGCTGGCGCCGGGATTGTGCGCCGCGCTGACGCCGGACTGGCGTGGCGGCGTGTGCACGATGGTAATTACAGGCGGCGCGATCGCCATTGGCGATGCAATCAGGATCGAAACATGACCGATAGAACGTTCAAAACGCTCGATGATATGGGCGAGGTACGCGGCAAGCGCGTGCTGGTGCGCGAGGATCTGAACGTGCCGATGGCCGACGGCGGGGTGACCGACGACACGCGGCTGCGCGCGACGCTGGCGACGGTCGGCGAGCTGGCCGATCGCGGGGCGATCGTGCTGATCCTAGCGCATTTCGGGCGCCCCAAGGGAATGCGCGACCCCAATATGTCGCTGGCATTGGTGACGCGGCCCTATGAGGCGGTGCTCGGCCGGCCGGTGCGCTTCGTCGACTGGGACGGCGCAGGCGAAGCGGCGGCGATGATGCAGCCGGGCGATGTCGCGATCCTGGAGAATACGCGTTTCTTCGGCGGAGAAGAGAAGAACGATCCGCAACTGACGGCAAAGATTGCCGAACTTGGCGATTTCTACGTCAACGATGCGTTTTCCGCCGCGCACCGCGCGCATGTCTCGACCGAGGGTCTGGCGCATGTGCTGCCGGCCTTTGCCGGGCGGGCGATGGAAGCCGAATTGGACGCGCTCGACAAGGCGCTGGGCAATCCCGAGCATCCGGTGGCCGCCGTGGTCGGCGGCGCCAAGGTGTCGTCCAAGCTGGACGTGCTTAAGCATCTCGTCACCAAGGTCGATCACCTGATCATCGGTGGCGGGATGGCCAACACTTTCCTGGCGGCGCGCGGCGTGAACGTCGGCAAGTCGCTGTGCGAGCATGACCTGACCGGCACCGCGGACGAGATCTTCGAGGCGGCGGATCGGGCCAATTGCACGATCCACCTGCCATATGACGTGGTGGTGTCGAAGGAGTTCGCGCCCAACCCGCCGAGCCTGCGGACGTGCAACGTGCACGAAGTGGCGCCGGACGAGATGATCCTCGACGTCGGGCCGGCGGCGGTGGAGGCGCTGGCGGATGTGCTGAAAAATTGCCGCACCCTGGTGTGGAACGGGCCACTGGGGGCCTTCGAGACTCCGCCGTTCGACACTGCGACGGTGGCGCTGGCGAAGACGGCGACGGCGCTGACGCAGGATGGGTCGCTGGTTTCGGTTGCAGGGGGCGGCGACACTGTGGCCGCGCTCAACCAGGCCGGCGTGGGTGACGACTTCACCTTCGTGTCGACTGCGGGTGGGGCGTTCCTGGAATGGATGGAAGGCAAGGATTTGCCCGGCGTGGCGGCGTTGACGCGCTAGGCCACCCGGCCTATGTTTAACGTGTTAAACAAATAGGTGCGGCTGTGCTCGGTGTCAGGCTCGATGACGATCTCGAACGGCGGTTGACGGCGGTTGCCCGCGGTCAGGGCCGGTCGAAGAGCGATATCGCGCGCGATGCCGTCCGCCGCTATGTCGAGCAGCACGATCAAGCCTTTCTGGCAGAGGCGCGGCGCCAATCGTTGCGGGCGGCGGCGCGGGGCCAAAGCGACCAGGATCGCGCCTGGGAAGCTTTGGCCGCCGCGGACGATGACCTGAGCGACCTGGCCGAGCCCGGCCAAGCTGCCGAATGAAACGGGGCGATATCGTGTCCACGATCGGCAAAGGCGACTTCTCGAAGAAACCGCGGCCGAGACTGATCGTGCAGGCCGATGCCTTCAATGCGCATCATCCCGCTTTTACCGTCTGCCCGATCACCAGCGAGATCAGCGGCGACAGTCTGTATCGCATTCCGGTATCCGCCACCGACCAGACTAACTTGCTGGACGATAGCGAGATCGAGATCGACCTTGTCCAGGCCATCCGGCGCGAACGCGTCGGCGGGCTGATCGGCAAGGCTTCCGATGACACCATGATCCTGGTCGACCAGGCGCTGCGGCGCTGGTTGGCCCTTTAAACCACTGATGAAGGAAAATTCCATGACGCCGATCGTCCAGGCCATTCTCGACAAATACGAATCCGACAATGTCGCGACCAAGGCCAATCTTGGCCGTATCCTGATGCAGGGCAAGCTTGGCGGCACCGGCAAGCTGGTGATCCTGCCGGTCGACCAGGGCTTCGAACATGGCCCGGCGCGCAGCTTCGCGGTCAATCCGCCGGCCTATGATCCGCATTACCATTATCAGCTGGCGATCGACGCCGGCCTCAGCGCGTTTGCCGCGCCGCTCGGCATGATCGAGGCGGGCGCCGGAACGTTCGCCGGGCAGATCCCGACGATCCTCAAGGTCAACAGCTCCAACAGCTGGGCGCAGGGCGCCAACCAGGCGGTGACCGGATCGGTCGAGGATGCGGTGCGGCTGGGCTGCGCGGCGATTGGCTTCACCATCTATCCGGGGTCGGACGATCTGTTCGAGATGATCGGGCAGATCCGCGAAATGTCGGCGGAAGCAAAGTCGGTCGGCATCGCGACCGTGATCTGGTCCTATCCGCGCGGCGGCATGCTGCCCAAGTCGGGCGAGCTGGCGCTGGATGTGGGGGCCTATGCCGCGCACATGGCGGCGCTGCTGGGCGCGCACATCATCAAGGTGAAGCTGCCGACGGATCATATCGAGCAGAAGGATGCCAAGCCGATGTACGAGGGCACCGACTGGTCGAAGCAGTCGGACCGGGTGAGGCATGTCGTGCAGGCAAGCTTTGCCGGGCGGCGGATCGTGGTGTTTTCGGGTGGTGCGTCCAAGGGCGCCGATGCGATCTTCCAGGACGCACGCGACATTCGCGATGGCGGCGGCAACGGCTCGATCATCGGCCGCAACACCTTCCAGCGCCCGCGCGACGAGGCGCTGGCGATGCTCGAGAAGATCATCGCGATCTATAAGAACGAAGAATAAGCGCCTCTCATGCAGTTCGCCTATCATCGCAGCCTCGGCCCGATGATCGGCGTGCTGCTGGGGCTGGCGATCGTCGAGATGCTGGTGGTGCATCTTGTTGTGGTCGCGTTGCTCGGTTGGTGGGCCGCGATGGTGATCGGGGCGATCGATCAGGCGGCGGTCGTATCGCTGCTCTGGCTGCTGCGCTCGTTTAAGCGCCTGCCAGTAACGATCGCGGATGGCGTGCTGACGCTGCAGGCCGGCTACCTGCAATCGATCGCGGTGCCGGTCGACCAGATTGCCGGCCTGCGCCCGACCTGGGACGCGGCGGCGATCAAGGATCGGGCGATGCTCAACCTTGCGCTCGTGGCCTGGCCGAGCGTGGTGATCGACCTCAAGGCGCCGATCGCGCTACGCCGCGGGCGGCAGGTGCAGGCGGTGGCGCACAAGCTCGACGATCCGGCGGCTTTCCACGCGGCGATCGCGGCGCTATCGCGCGGGGATGGACATTGACCCGCTCGGCCCGCTCGACCCCAATTTCGCCGCCCAGTTCACGCGCGACATCAGACGGCCGGCGTGCCAGCTGTACCTCGTCTCGCCGCTCGATGTGGGCGGGGCGTTTCCCGATCGGTTGAAGCGCGCGCTCGAGGCCGGGCCGGTGGCGGCGTTCCAGTTTCGCCTGAAGGGCATGGATCAGCATGTCGCGGCGGCCTTGGCCGAGCCGTTGCAGCAGATCTGCGCCGACGCCGATGTGGCGTTCATCGTCAACGACAGCATTGCACTGGCCAAGCGGCTGGGGGCGGACGGCGTGCATCTCGGCCAGGATGACGGCGATCCGCGCGAGGCGCGCGACGTGCTGGGGCCCAAGGCGCAGATCGGCGTGACGTGCCATGACAGCCGGCATCTGGCGATGGAAGCGGGCGAGGCAGGGGCCGATTATGTCGCGTTCGGCGCCTTTCATCCGACCACCACCAAGGCCGTCAGCCACGTTGCCGAGCCGGTGTTGCTCAGCTGGTGGTCGACCGTGTTCGAAATACCGTGCGTGGCGATCGGCGGGATCACGCCGGCCAACGCCGCACCGCTGGTGGCGGCGGGAGCGGACTTCCTGGCGGTGTCGAGCGCCGTCTGGGGTGGCGACGAGGCGGCGGCGGTGCGGGCGTTCGGCGAGGTGCTGGCGCGCTAGAAAGCCCGGCGTCGATCTGGTATGCGATGGCGCATGGCAAAGCTGTCGCCGATCGAATCCAAATTTGGCTCCACCGAAGAGGCGGAGGCGTATGACGTCTGGTTTCGGGCCAAGGTGCAGCGTGCGCTGGACAGCAAGGAGCCAGGTATACCGCACGACGAGGTCATGGCCGAGATGCGAGCATTGATAGAAAGTCATCGGCGCAATGCGGCTGATCTGGCTACCTGAGGCCAAGGCCGATCTTCGCGAGATCATCAACTTTATTGCCGCACGTAATCAGGTCGCCGCGCATAAGCTGCTTCTTCTGATCGAGACCAAGGCGGAGCAGCTAGCCTTGTACCCGTACATCCACAGGTTGGGCCGGATAGCGAGCACCCGAGAGGCCGTCGTCCACCCGAACTACATACTTATCTACCGAGTAAAATCGGATGAGATCGACATATTGTCCGGGATGCACGCGCGGCAGAACTACCCTTGATCGATCACCACTGGCGCACGCGGCCGGTGTCGACATGGACGAAGCCGTCGCGCGGATAATAGCCGACGCCGCCGCCGCCGAGCGCGAGTGCCGCACCGCGCAGCTTGTCCAGCGTGACGCCCGGTACGACGATATCGGTGGCCTTGCCGAGCATATGCTGGCTGGTCGAGGCGACACCGGTGTTGGCGCCACCGCGAGCGCGCAGCGCGGCATTGGTGTGCGGCGAGCGATAGCCCGAGATCAGCTCGATCTTGTTGCAGCCGCCAAGGTCGAGCTTTTCACGCAAGCGGACGAGCAGGCCGAGCAGCTGGCGGTCCATCTGCGTCACCTCGCCGGTGCGCCAATCGCGCAAACCATGGTTGAGCTCGGCGAGGCCTTGAGGCACGAACCGCCCGTTGCGCGCGAACACGGCATCGACCGTTTCGTTGTTGTGCACGTTGCGGATCGCGAGGCGCCATTCACCCGTCGCGGCCATCGCCGGGAACGGCATCATCGCCGCCATCCCGCCGAGCGCGGCGCCGCCGATCAGAGAGCGGCGCGAAAGTTCGGGTGATCGTGACGGCTGGGAAACAAGCCGCTCTTCCGTCGTTGTCTGCATAGTTTGTATTTAGGAGTTTGAATTGGTGAGGAAAACCGCTCTCGGCGCAGCCTGTCTGGCGATTGCCTCGCTTTGTCCGATCTCTGCGCAGGCGGAGGGAACGAAGGCGGTTTCGGCCGTTGTCGATCGTACCACATTGCATTTGCAGGTGATTCTCGATCATCTCGGCTTCTCGCCGGGGGTGCTGGACGGGAAAGCCGGCAAGTCGCTGACCGCAGCGCTCAAGGGTTTTCAGGAGACCCGTGGACTGCCGACGACGGGCAAGGCGGACAAGGCAACGTTGCGTGCTTTGTATCCCTACCGTGCGCTGCGGCCGACGCGTTTGCTGACGTTGACGGCGGAGTCGCTGGCGGGGCCTTACGTCAATCCCTTGCCTAAGGACCCTGCCGAACAGGCCAAGCTGCTGGCCCTGGCCTATCGCAACGCGATGGAGAAGCTGGCCGAGTCGTTTCACACCACGCCTGACGTGCTGATCGCGTTGAACAGCCCGAGCACGCGGCTGGCGCCCGGCGCCAAGGTCGTCTTCCCCAACGCCTTGCCGACCTCGCGCGAGTATGACGCCAAGTTGCCGGCGGAATGGCGCAAGACGCTGACCGACCTGAATGTCGATGCCACGCAGCCGCAGGGCGCCAAGGTGGTGGTCGACAAGTCCGACGAAGTTTTGCGCGTGCTCGACAAGAACGGGAAGCTGGTGGCGCAGTTCATGGCGACCATGGGCAGCGAGCACGATCCGCTTCCGATCGGCAAGTGGACGATCAAGGGCGCGTCGTACAATCCCCCGTTCCATTACAATCCCGACCTGTTCTGGGATGCCAAGGACGATGCCAAGGCAGCCAAGCTGCCGGCCGGGCCGAACGGGCCGGTCGGCGTGATCTGGCTCGATCTGTCCAAGCCGCATTACGGCATCCACGGTACGCCGTCGCCGGAGACGATCGGCCGCGCGGAGAGCCACGGCTGCATCCGCCTGACCAACTGGGACGCGGCGCGACTGTCGTTGATGGTGAAGCCGGGCACGCCCGCGGTGTTCCAGCAGTAATGTGATGCGTAGGCTGGCGATTCTGGTGACCATCGTCGTGGTGGTGATGCTCGGCTTATGGGCATCGGCGCTGCTGTTCCTGCCGGATGCGGCGCCCCGTGCCGAACGCGCAGCGGCGCCGCACCCTGTGGCCGGCGAGCCACTGCCCCACGGGGTGGTGCTCGCCATGCCGGTGAAGGGCATGCCGCGCGAGACGATCCAGGACAGCTGGGGCGACCCGCGCGACAATGGCCTCAGGCCACATCATGGCACGGACATCATGGCTCCCGCAGGCACGCTGGTGCTGGCCGCGGCACCGGGCCGGATCGAAAAATTGTGGAACAGTGCCGCCGGGGGGATCACGGCGTATGTGCGATCGCCGCAGCGCAAGTGGACCTATTATTACGCGCATCTGTCCGGCTATGCGCCTGGCTTGCATGAGGGGCAGGTGGTGAGAACGGGCGATCCGCTGGGCTATGTCGGTGATACCGGCAATGCCGGGGCAGGGAATTACCACCTGCATTTCGGGCTGACGCGCACGCTGCCCGAGCAGAAATGGTATGAGGGGCGCGATGTCGATCCCTACCCCTACCTTGCCGGAAAGGCCGCATCCCGCTAAGGCGCGCGCTTCGCTCTTTCCAGCTACAGGTTTCCCATGAAGATCAATGCGGTCGAAATTCGTCCCGGCAATATCCTCGAATATGAAGGCGGCATCTGGAAGACCGTCAAGATCCAGCATACCCAGCCGGGCAAGGGCGGGGCCTATATGCAGGTCGAGATGAAGAACCTGATCGACGGGCGGAAGACCAACGTCCGTTTCCGCTCCGCCGAGAGCGTCGAGCGGGTGCGGCTGGATACGGTCGATTTCCAATATCTGTTCCGCGATGGCGATACGCTGACCTTCATGGACAAGCAGAATTACGAGCAGATCACGCTGGATGCCGGCATCCTGGGCGACGCTGCGGCGTTCCTGCAGGACGGCATGGATGTGGTGATGGAATTGTGGGAGGAGCGCCCGATCTCGGTGCAGCTGCCCGACACGATCGAGGCGCTGATCGTCGAGGCCGACGCGGTGGTGAAGGGGCAGACGGCGTCCTCCTCGTTCAAGCCGGCGATCCTGGAGAATGGCGTGCGCGTGATGGTGCCGCCGCATATCGGCGCGGGCACGCGGATCGTGGTCGATGTCTACGAGCAGACGTATGTAAAGCGGGCGGATTGATTTCCGCTCCTCTCCCGCTTGCGGGAGGGGTGGGGAGGGCTCGCGCTCTCTCCATAATATTGCCCGAGCTTTGGCCGGGAGCCCACCCCCGACCCCTCCCGCAAGCGGGAGGGGGGAAGAAGAAGAGTTATGGTTTCGCATTCCGGTTTGATGACGGTCATGGACCGCGCCGCGCGCAAGGCGGGGCCGCGGTTGCGGCGTGATTTCAACGAGGTGCAGCAGTTGCAGGTCAGCCGCAAAGGTCCGGCCGACTTCGTGTCGATGGCCGATCAGCGCGCCGAACAGACCCTGTTCGAGGAACTGAGCCACGGCCGCCCCGATTGGGGCTTCCTGATGGAAGAGCGCGGCGAAGTGGCGGGTGACCCGAGCAAGCCGCGCTTCATCGTCGATCCGCTGGATGGCACGTCGAACTTCCTGCACGGCATTCCCCATTTCGCGATCTCGATCGCGGTCGAGGAGACGCTCGCCAACGGCAAGCGCGAGGTGACCGCGGGGTTGGTGTACCAGCCGCTGACCGATGAAAGCTTCTGGGCGGAAAAGGGCAAGGGCGCCTGGGTGCAGTCGGAGCGGCTGCGCGTGTCTGCGCGGCGCGACATGGCCGATGCGCTGATCGCGACGGGCATTCCGTTCCTCGGTCATGGTGATTTCGGGCAATGGAGCCGGATTTTCGGGGCCGTGGCGCCGGAAGTGGCGGGGATCAGGCGCTTCGGTGCGGCGGCGCTCGATCTTGCCTGGGTGGCGGCCGGTCGCTTCGACGGCTTCTGGGAATCGGACCTGAAGCCGTGGGACGTGGCCGCGGGCATGTTGCTGGTCAAGGAAGCCGGCGGGTTCGTCAGCGACTATCGCGGCGGCGACCAGATGATCGCGCGCAAGGAAGTGCTGGCGGCGAACGACGTGCTGCAATCCAAGATGCACAAGCTGATTGCTGGGGCGCTGCGCTGAGCGACCGGCGGCATGGCAAAGCCCAGCCGTCGGTTGTTGCTCCGCTACGCTGGCCGGGTTTGCTACGCGAAATGGGGTTAGCCGCCGGCTGATCCGCACGGCATGCCGTTGCGAGTCATTCTCAAGGGCTCAAAGCCTTGCCCGTTCAAGGGCATGGGCCTAAAGCCGCGCCATCCCTCTTCGCACATGCGAGAAACCCTTGGTCGACCTGTCGCAATACCTCCCAATCCTGCTGTTCCTGGGCGTGGCCCTGGTGCTGTCGAGCGCGTTCGTGTTCCTGCCGATGCTCGTCGCGCGGCTGACCGGCGCGCATAAGCCGACGGCGGAAAAGCTCACTGAATATGAATGCGGCTTCCCGGCGTTCGAAGACAGCCGCAGCCAGTTCGACGTACGATTTTATCTTGTCGCCATCCTGTTCATCGTCTTCGATCTGGAAGCAGCATTCCTATATCCATGGGCAGTGAGCGTGTTCACGCTCGGCTGGACGGCATGGTTCTCGATGATGATCTTCATCGCCGAACTGGCGCTCGGCCTCGTCTATGCCTGGAAGAAGGGAGCGCTGGAATGGGAATGACCCCGATGAGCACTGGTCATTTGGGCGGTCATGCAGGCCCGGTCGAACTTGATCGCGCCGCGAGCGCCAGTTCGATCGTGCAGCCCGACCAGGCATTCTTCAGCGACCTGAACGGTGAACTGGGCGACAAGGGCTTCCTCGTCACCTCGACCGAAGAGCTGTTCCAATGGGCGCGTACCGGCTCGCTGTGGTGGATGACGTTCGGGCTGGCATGCTGCGCGGTCGAGATGATCCACGTCAACATGCCGCGCTACGATCTTGAGCGCTTCGGCGCTGCGCCGCGCGCGTCGCCGCGCCAGTCGGACGTGATGATCGTCGCCGGCACGCTGTGCAACAAGATGGCCCCGGCGTTGCGCAAGGTCTATGACCAGATGTCGGAGCCCAAATACGTGATCTCGATGGGCAGTTGCGCCAACGGCGGCGGCTATTACCATTACAGCTACAGCGTCGTGCGCGGTTGCGACCGTGTGGTGCCGGTCGACATCTACGTGCCGGGCTGCCCGCCAACTGCCGAGGCGTTGCTGTATGGCATCATGCAGTTGCAGCGGAAGATCCGTCGCGTCGGGACGATCGAACGGTGAGGGCGCCGGCACCGGCCTATGCCGCGAACGACGGCGTTATCGAGGCGGCCGAGCAGGTGCTCGGCGCAAGCGTGTTGTCCAGCCTGGAAGCCGTGAACGAGGTGTCCTTCACGGTCGATCGCGAGACGCTGGTCGAGACCTTGACCCTGCTGCGCGATACACCCGGACTCGAATATCAGCAGCTGATGGAAATCGCCGGAGTCGATTATCCCGAGCGGGCCGATCGCTTCGAAGTGGTGTATTGCCTGTTGTCGCTGACGCGCAATCATCGCATCCGCGTGCACGTGCAGACCGACGAGGAAAAGCCGGTGCCGTCGGTGACGGGGATCTGGCCGGTCGCCGGCTGGCTGGAGCGCGAAGTGTACGACATGTACGGCGTGCTGTTCTCGGGCAATCCCGACCTGCGCCGGATCCTGACCGACTATGGCTTCCGTGGGCATCCGCAGCGTAAGGACTTCCCGCTCTCCGGGTTTGTCGAGGTGCGGTACTCGGAAGAGGCCAAGCGCGTGGTATACGAACCGGTGAAGCTGGCGCAGGATTTCCGTACGTTCGACTTCCAGTCGCCCTGGGAAGGCGCCGAATATGTGTTGCCGGGTGACGAAAAGGCGGCCTTGCCCGAGGCCAAGGGTGCGCCGACACCCTTGAAGGCGGACGACATCGTCAAGGCGGACGCGGCGCAGAGCGCGGTCGCGCCGGCGCGGGCGCCGAGCGAGCCTTATGGCAAGACGGCCGAGGGGCGCGCCGAGACCGGCTCGGGCGACAAGGATGCCGGCAACAAGGCAGAAGACAAGCCTGCCGATCCCGACGTCAATCCGACGCCGGGCAAGGGACAAAACCAGTGAGCGATCATCTCGACGCGGTGGAGCGCCGCATGGATGCTGCCGACCCCAGTGTGGGCGACGTGGAGATCCAGAACTATACGATCAATTTCGGGCCGCAGCATCCGGCCGCGCACGGCGTGCTTCGCCTGGTGATGGAACTCGACGGCGAGTTGGTCGAGCGCGTCGACCCGCATGTCGGCCTGCTCCACCGCGGCACCGAGAAGCTGATCGAGTACAAGACGTACCTGCAGGCGTTGCCCTATTTCGACCGGCTCGATTACTGCTCGCCGATGTGCATGGAGCATACCTATGTGCTCGCAGTCGAGAAATTGCTCGACCTGGAAGTGCCGATCCGCGCGCAGTATCTGCGGGTGTTCTTCGCTGAATTGACTCGCATCATGAATCACATGCTGAACCTTGGGTCGCATGTGATGGATGTCGGCGCGATGACGCCGAACCTGTGGCTCTTCGAGCTGCGCGAAGACACGATGGGATTCTACGAGCGGGCATCGGGCGCGCGCATGCATGCGGCCTATTTCCGGCCGGGTGGCGTGCATCAGGACGTACCGCTGAAGCTGCTCACCGATATCGGCGATTGGCTCGACACGCGGCTGCCACGCCTGTTCGAGGATGCGATCAGCCTGGTGGCCGACAATCGCATCTTCAAGCAGCGCAACGTGGATATCGGCACGGTCAGCCGTGACGATGCGATCAAATGGGGCTTTTCGGGGCCGATGATTCGCGGCTCGGGCATTGCCTGGGATCTGCGCAAGTCGCAGCCGTACGACGTATATGCCAAGATGAACTTCGACGTGCCGGTCGGCACGAGCGGCGATTGCTATGATCGTTTCATGGTGCGCGTGGAGGAGGTCCGCCAGTCGGCGCGGATCATGAAGCAGTGCCTGAACGAGATGCCCGACGGGCCGATCTCCAGCCTGGATCGCAAGGTCGTGCCGCCCAAGCGTGGCGAGATGAAGCGATCGATGGAAGCGCTGATCCATCACTTCAAGCTGTACACCGAGGGCTTCCACGTGCCGGCGGGCGATGTCTATGTCGCGACCGAAAGCCCCAAGGGCGAGTTCGGCGTGTATTTGGTCGCTGACGGCAGCAACAAGCCGTACCGCTGCAAGATCCGGCCGACCGCGTTCAGCCATTTGCAGGCGATGGACTTCATGGCCAAGGGGCACATGCTGGCGGATACGACGGCGATCCTGGGCGCGATGGATATCGTTTTTGGTGAATGTGACCGATAATGGCTGAAGCACCTCAGATCCCCGACGAAGCCGAGACGCGCGCGCGCTGGGGCGCGTTTGCGTGGACGGAAGAGAACCAGAAGAAGGCGAACGAGATTCTCGGTCGCTATCCCAAGGGGCGCGAGCAATCCGCATCGTTGCCGCTGCTCGATCTGGCGCAGCGCCAGGTCGGTGCCGAGACGCAGACTCAAGGGTGGTTGCCGGTGCCGGTGATCGAATTCGTCGCGCGCACGATTGGCGTGCCCTATATGCGCGTGTACGAGGTGGTCAGCTTCTACACGATGTTCAACATGGCGCCGGTGGGACGGTATCACGTGCAGGTGTGCGGCACGACGCCGTGCATGCTGGCAGGCAGCGACGACGTGTTGGCGGCGTGCAAGAACAAGGGTCTGATCAAGGGCAAGACCACGCCCGACGGGCTGTTCACGCTGAGCGAGGTCGAGTGCCTCGGCACCTGCGCCAACGCGCCGATGGTGCAGATCAACGACGACAATTACGAAGACCTGGATTACGATCGGACCACGGCCGTGCTGGAGGCGCTGGCCGCCGGGCAGCCGGCAAAGCCGGGATCGACGATCGGCCGCAAGTCGAGCGAGCCGGCCGGTGGGCCTGTTGCGCTGAAGGCGATGGTCGATGAGAACCACGATTACCGGGGTGAGTGGGCATGAGTGCTCTGATCGCACTGATCATCGCGATCGTCGTCGTCGTGCTGGCGGTCAAGCTGGCTCTTGGCGTGCTGGGCATCGTTATCGGGCTGGCATTGGCTGTCGGCGCGTATTTCCTCGCTGAAAAGCTGATCGGACAGGGCAAGTAGATGCTCGCTGACAAGGATCGTATCTTCACCAACGTCTACGGGTTCCAGCCCTGGAACCTGCAGGCTGCCATGGCGCGTGGCGATTGGGACAACACCAAGGCGCTGATGGTGCTGGGGCAAGACGGCATCATCGACAAGGTGAAGGCGTCGGGCCTGCGCGGGCGCGGCGGCGCCGGCTTCCCGACCGGCATGAAGTGGAGCTTCATGCCCAAGGAGCCCAAGGCCGACCGTCCGAACTTCCTGGTGATCAATGCCGATGAATCCGAGCCGGGTTCGTGCAAGGATCGCGAGATCATCCGCCACGATCCGCACAAGCTGATCGAGGGCGCGCTGATCGCCGGGTTCGCGATGCGCGCGCGCGCCGCGTACATCTACATCCGCGGCGAATATATCCGCGAGGCCGAGACGTTGTTCGCGGCCGTAGCCGAGGCGTATGACGCCGGGCTGATCGGCAAGAATGCCTGCGGATCGGGCTATGATTTCGACGTGTTCGTCCATCGCGGCGCCGGCGCCTATATTTGCGGCGAAGAGACCGCGATGCTCGAGAGCCTCGAGGGCAAGAAGGGCCAGCCGCGGCTGAAGCCGCCATTCCCTGCCGGTGCCGGGCTGTATGGCTGCCCGACGACGGTGAACAACGTGGAGTCGATCGCGGTCGTGCCGACGATCCTGCGCCGGTCGCCGGAATGGTTTGCAAGCTTCGGGCGCGAGAAGAACGAAGGCACCAAGCTGTTCCAGATCAGCGGCCATGTGAACACGCCGTGCGTTGTGGAAGAGGCGATGAGCATCACCTTCCGCGAACTGATCGAAGTGCATTGCGGCGGTATTCGCGGCGGTTGGGACAATCTGCTGGCGGTGATCCCGGGCGGGTCTTCGGTGCCGCTGGTGCCGGCGGCCGAGATCATGGACGTGCCGATGGATTTCGATGGCCTCAAGGCCGTCGGGTCGGGGCTCGGCACCGCGGCGGTGATCGTGATGGACAAATCGACCGACATCGTGCGCGCGATCAGCCGGATCAGCTATTTCTACAAGCATGAGAGCTGCGGCCAGTGCACGCCGTGCCGCGAAGGCACCGGGTGGATGTGGCGCGTGATGGAGCGGATGCGCACGGGCGATGCCGACGTGTCGGAAATCGACATGCTGCAGCAGGTAACCAAGCAGGTCGAAGGCCATTCGATCTGCGCGCTGGGTGATGCCGCGGCGTGGCCGATCCAGGGGCTGATCAAGCATTTCCGCCCCGAGATGGAGCGGCGGATCATCGAGAAGAACGGTGGTGGGCTCAGCCCGATGATGGAGGCGGCGGAGTGACGGACGAACGCGCCGACATCATGCTGGAAATCCTGAAGAATATTCAGGCGGACGTTGCTGCGATCAAGAAAGAGCAGACATCGCAGGGAATCCGTTTGCTTGCACTTGAGGATCATATTCGTGGATTGATCGGTACGATCTACGGTATCCAGTCAGACGTTGCCGACCTCAAGATGCGCGTCGATCGGATCGAAAAGCGCCTCGGCCTAGCCGATACGGAACACTGATATGCCAAAAGTCAAAGTAGACGGCGTCGAGGTCGAAGTCCCGCAGGGCGCCACGGTGCTGCAGGCGTGCGAGATTGCCGGCAAGGAAATCCCGCGTTTCTGCTATCATGAGCGCCTCAGCATCGCGGGCAATTGCCGCATGTGCCTGGTCGAGGTGAAGCCCGGACCGCCAAAGCCGCAGGCGTCGTGCGCGCTGCCGGCGGCGGACAATCAGGAGATTTTCACCAACACGCCGATGGTGAAGAATGCCCGCGAGGGCATCATGGAATTCCTGCTGATCAACCATCCGCTGGATTGCCCGATCTGCGATCAGGGTGGCGAGTGCGACCTGCAGGATCAATCGCTCGCTTATGGCCGTGGCCAGTCGCGCTACGACGAGAACAAGCGTGCGGTGACCGAGAAATATATGGGGCCGATCGTCAAGACGGTTATGACGCGGTGCATTCAATGCACGCGCTGCATCCGTTTTGCCGAGGAAGTCGCCGGCGTCGAGGAAATCGGCGCGATCGGGCGCGGCGAGGACATGCAGATCACGTCCTACCTGGAAGGCGCGGTATCGAGCGAGCTGTCGGGCAACGTGGTCGATCTGTGCCCGGTGGGCGCGCTGACCAGCAAGCCGTATTCGTTCGAGGCACGGCCGTGGGAGCTGAAGAAGACGCTGTCGATCGACGTGATGGACGCGGTCGGCACCAACATCCGGCTCGACAGCCGTGGGCGCCAGGTGCTGCGCGCGCTCCCGGTGATCAACGAGGACGTCAACGAGGAATGGGCGTCCGACAAGACGCGGCATGCCGTCGACGGCCTGGTGCGCGGCCGGCTCGATCGCCCCTATGTGCGCGTGGACGGCAAGCTGCAGCCGGTGAGCTGGGACGAGGCGTTCCGCGCGATCGCTGCCGTCGATGCGGGCGATAGCGTTGCCGCGGTGCATGGCGACCTGGTCGACTGCGAGACGCTGTTCGCGGCCAAGGCGCTGCTGGCGTCGATGGGCTCGACGCTGATCGAGGGCCGGCAGACGGGCATGGACTATGATGCCTCGTCGCTGGCGGCAGTGAATTTCAACACGACCATCGCCGGCACCGAAGACGCTGACGTGATCCTGCTGGTCGGCACCAACCTGCGCTGGGAAGCGCCGCTGGTGAACACGCGGATCCGCAAGGCGATCAAGAAGGGGGCCAAGGTCTTCGCGATCGGGCCGGAGACGGACCTGACCTACAAGGTCGAGTGGCTGGGCGAGGAATTGTCGCTGTTGGGCGATCTGCCGCAGGCGGTGACGGACGCCTTTGGCGGCGCGAGCAAGCCGATGATGATCGTTGGCGGCGCGGCGCTGAAGGGCGGCCATGGCGCTGCGCTGGCGCTGGCCGGCACGCTGAACCTGGTACGTGACGGCTGGAACGGCTTCAATGTCGTGCACATGGCGGCCGCCCGGAACGGCGGTCTGATGCTCGGCTGGCACCAGAAGGGCGGCATTGCCGATCTGGTCGCGGCCAAGCCCAAGCTCGCGCTCTTCCTGGGCGCGGACGAAGTGGACTTCAGCAAGTTCGCGGAAAGCTTCAAGGTCTATATCGGCCATCATGGCGATGCCGGCGCGCGTGCCGCGGACGTCATCCTGCCCGGCGCCAGCTATGTCGAGAAATCGGGTACCTGGGTGAATCTGGAAGGGCGCGTGCAGCGAGGCGAGCGCGCGGTGTTCCCGCCGGGCGACGCGCGCGAGGATTGGACGATCCTGCGCGCGCTGTCCGCGGTGATCGGCAAGACGCTGTCGTTCGACACGATCGAGGAATTGCGCGCGGCGATGGCGGCGGACACGCCGGACCTGGCGACGCTGGGGCTTAAGACGTTCGCCTGGAACCCGCCGGCGCTGGAGGCGACGCCCTCGGGCCGGATCGAGGGGTATCCGATCGCCGATTTCTACCTGACCAATGCGATCTGCCGGGCGAGCCCGACGATGCAGCGCTGCTCGGCCGAACTCGTGCATGGCAACGACTATGCGGAGGCGGCGGAATGACCGCGTTTTTCCAGAACTCTGCCGGCATGTCGTTCGAATGGGCGTGGTTCACGGCCACGATCATCGGCATCCTCGTCATCGCGCTGCCGCTGATGCTGGCCGTCGCCATGATCATCTATGCCGATCGCAAGATCTGGGCGGCGATGGCGCTGCGCCGCGGACCAAACGTGGTGGGGCCGTTCGGCCTGCTGCAGTCGTTCGCCGACGGCCTGAAGGTGTTCCTGCAGGAAACCATCGTGCCGACCGCGGCGAACAAGGGCCTGTTCCTGATCGCGCCGATCATCACCTTCACGGTCGCGCTGATCGTGTGGGCGGTGGTGCCGTTCCAGCTGGGCGTGGTGCTGGCCGACATCAATGTCGGGCTGCTCTACGTGCTCGCGGCGTCGTCGCTCGGGGTATACGGGATCATCCTGGCGGGCTGGTCGTCCAACTCCAAATATCCGTTCTTCTCGGCGATCCGTGCCGCGGCGCAAATGGTCAGCTACGAAGTCGCGATCGGCTTCATCCTGATCTCGATCGTGATGTGGTCGGGCAGCTTCAACCTGTCGAACATCGTGATGGCGCAGAAGGGGCTGTACGGCTTCATCAACGGCTTCGCCTTCAACCCCCTGCTGTTCCCGATGGCGGTGATGTTCTTCATCTCGTCGCTGGCCGAGACGCAGCGCGCGCCGTTCGATCTGACCGAGGCGGAGAGCGAACTCGTCGCCGGGTATCAGACCGAATATTCGTCGATGAGCTTCGCCCTCTACTGGCTCGGCGAATATGCCAACGTGCTGCTGATGTGCACGCTGAACGCGACCTTGTTCTGGGGCGGGTACCTGCCGCCGTTCGACTGGGCGCCGCTGTACTGGGTACCGGGCATCATCTGGCTGTTCGCCAAGATCCTGTTCTTCTTCTTCCTGTTCAGCTGGGTGAAGGCGACCGTGCCGCGCTATCGCTATGACCAGCTGATGCGGCTGGGCTGGAAGGTGTTCCTGCCGCTGTCGCTGTTCTGGGTGTTCCTGGTGTCGGGCTTCCTGATGCTGACGCGCGTGGGCACCGATTGCGATGCGCCGGACCGCGTGTATCTGAAGCAATACGGCACGCAGAGCGGCTTCTACCAGGCGCAGCGTCCGCGTTACCCGACCGACGGCGTGTGCCGTGACAAGGTCGTCACCCCATCGGAGAAGCGCCCGTGAGCGTCGCTCAATATATCAAGGCTTTCACCCTGTGGGAGTTCCTCAAGGCGCATGCGCTGACCTTGCGGTATTTCTTCAAGGCCAAGGCGACGATCAATTATCCGTTCGAGAAGAACCCGCTGTCGCCGCGCTTCCGCGGCGAGCATGTGCTGCGGCGCTATCCCAACGGTGAAGAGCGGTGCATCGCGTGCAAGCTGTGCGAGGCGGTGTGCCCGGCGCTGGCGATCACGATCGAGGCCGAGCCGCGCGACGACGGCAGCCGCCGCACGACGCGCTACGATATCGACATGACCAAGTGCATCTATTGCGGGCTGTGTCAGGAAGCGTGCCCGGTCGACGCGATCGTCGAGGGGCCGAACCTGGAATTCGCGACCGAGACGCGCGAGGAACTGATCTACGACAAGGCGAAGTTGCTGGATAACGGCGATCGCTGGGAGCGCGCGATCGCCGCGAACCTTGCCGCCGATGCACCGTACCGTTAAGCGCGCGACATCTTTTAGGGGCATCCTGATTCCGTGATCCAAGCCATAGCCTTTTACCTGTTCGCGATCATGGTGATCGTATCGGGCGCGTTGACGATCACGTCGCGCAACCCGGTGCATGCCGTGCTGTGGCTGATCCTGGCGTTCTTCAACGCCGCCGGCCTGATGGTGCTGGTGGGCGCGGAGTTCATCGCGATGCTGCTCGTCATCGTCTATGTGGGCGCGGTCGCAGTGCTGTTCCTGTTCGTGGTGATGATGCTCAACATCGACTTCGACGAGCTGCGCGCCGGGTTTGCGCGCTATGCCGCGATCGGCGTGCTGCTGGCAGTGGCGCTGGCGGCGGAGATCATGGTGGCGTTCGGCGCGTGGAGCGCCGGCGGCGTGGCACTCGGCCGGCGCGCGGCGCCGATCGATGCGGGAGTGCCGAACATCGAGGCGATCGGGCAATTGCTCTACACGCGTTACCTGTTCGTGTTCGAGGGTGCCGGGCTGGTGCTGCTGGTGGCGATGATCGGCGCGATCGTGCTGACGCATCGCGAGCGCGGCGGCGTGCGGGCGCAGAACATCTCGAAGCAGATCGCACGGCGGCCGCAGGACGCGACGCGCAACACGCAGCCCACAGTTGGGCAGGGGATCGAATTGTGATTGGCCTCACGCACTATTTGGTCGTGGCGGCCGTGCTCTTTGCGCTCGGCGTGATGGGCATCATCGCCAACCGTAAGAATCTGATCGTGCTGCTGATGTCGATCGAGTTGATCCTGCTGGCGGTGAACCTGAACTTCGTCGCCTTTTCCAGCTACCTGGGTGATCTGGTGGGGCAGGTGTTCGCGATGTTCGTGTTGACCGTGGCGGCCGGCGAGGCGGCGATCGGCCTGGCCATCCTGGTGATCTATTTCCGCGGGCGCGGGACGATTTCGGTCGACGACGTCAACCGGATGAAGGGGTGATTTGGTGATCCTCCTTATCGTATTCCTGCCGCTGCTCGCGGCCATCGTTGCCGGGTTTGGCAATCGCACGATCGGCAACGGTCCGGCGAAGATCGTGACCACCGCGGCACTGTTCGTGTCGGCAGCACTCAGCTGGCCGGTGTTCTTCAGCTATCTCGGCGGCAGCGCCGCACCCGTCGTGGTGCCGGTGCTGCACTTCATCCATTCCGGCGCGATGGACGTGTCCTGGGCGTTGCGGGTGGATTCGCTGACCGCGGTGATGCTGGTCGTGATCACGTCCGTCTCGGCGCTCGTCCACCTGTATAGCTGGGGCTATATGGCCGAGGACGACAGCCAGCCGCGCTTCTTCGCCTATCTGTCGCTGTTCACCTTTGCGATGCTGATGCTGGTGACGGCCAACAATTTGGTGCAGATGTTCTTCGGCTGGGAAGGCGTGGGCCTTGCCTCGTACCTGCTGATCGGATTCTGGTTCCGCAAGCCATCTGCCAACGCCGCCGCGATCAAGGCGTTCGTCGTCAACCGCGTCGGCGATCTCGGCTTCATGCTCGGTATCTTCGGCACGTTCTTGGTGTTCGGCACGGTCTCCATTCCGGAGATCTTGGCCGCGGCGCCGGGCATGGCGGGTTCGACGATCGGCTTCCTCGGCTACCGGCTCGATACGATGACGGTGTTGTGCCTGCTGCTGTTCGTCGGCGCAATGGGCAAGTCGGCGCAGCTCGGCCTGCACACCTGGCTGCCCGACGCCATGGAAGGCCCGACCCCGGTGTCGGCGCTGATCCATGCCGCGACGATGGTGACGGCGGGCGTGTTCATGGTGTGCCGCCTGTCGCCGATGTTCGAGACGTCGCCGGTGGCGCTCGGCGTAGTGACGACGATCGGTGCGGCGACGTGCCTGTTCGCCGCGACGGTCGGCCTGGTGCAGACCGACATCAAGCGCGTGATCGCCTATTCGACCTGCTCGCAGCTCGGCTACATGTTCTTCGCGGCCGGCATCGGCGCGTATGGCGCGGCGATGTTCCACCTGTTCACGCACGCCTTCTTCAAGGCGTTGCTGTTCCTCGGCGCTGGTTCGGTGATCCATGCGATGCATCACGAGCAGGACATGCGATATTATGGCGGCCTGCGTAAAAGCATCCCGATCACCTTCTGGGCGATGATGATGGGCACGCTGGCAATTACCGGTGTCGGCCTGCCCGGCGTGTTCGGCAATCCGCTGGCGATCGGCTTTGCCGGCTTCCATTCCAAGGACGGCATTATCGAGGCGGCCTGGGCCGCCGGCCAGCCGGGCGTGTGGTTCGTCGGCGTGCTCGTCGCATTGCTGACCAGCTTCTATTCGTGGCGCCTGATGTTCCTGACCTTCTACGGCGCACCGCGCTGGGCGCAGTCGGAGCATATCCAGCACGCGATCCATGATGCGCATGGGGCTAACGCGCATGGCCACGATACCCAGGGTCACGACGTGCATCATCACGACAGCGACGATCAGGCGATCGAGGACACCACCGCGCATCCGCACACGCACGATGCCGACGCACATGATCTGCCGGAAGGGACGGGGGGCTATCACCCGCACGAGAGCCCGTTGCCGATGCTGATCCCGTTGATCCTGCTGTCGATCGGCGCGATCGCCGCCGGCTTCGCGTTCCACGGCTTCTTCATCGAGCCCGAGGCGGGTGAGCGTTTCTGGAAGGGGTCGATCGCGTTCCGCGAGCATTTGATGCACGAAATGCATGGCGTGCCGACGATCATCAAGCTGTCGGCGACGATCGCGATGCTGCTTGGCCTGTTCACCGCCTGGACCGCCTATATCCGCGATCCGAAAATGCCCGCCGCCGTGGCTGGCCACTTCCGGGTGCTGTACGATTTCCTGCTGCACAAATGGTATTTCGACGAATTGTACGACCTGCTGTTCGTGCGTCCTGCCTTTGCGATCGGGCGGCTGTTCTGGCACCGGGGCGACGAGAAGACGATCGACCGGTTCGGGCCCAACGGCTCGGCCTGGCTGGTGCAGCAGGGCACGCGCGTCACCGCGCGGGTCCAGACGGGATACCTCTATAGTTATGCGTTCGTGATGCTGATCGGCCTGACCGCCGCGATTACCTGGGCGATTTCCCAATGACTGGTGGGATTGTGAGCGGCTTCCCGATCCTGAGCGTCATGCTGGCGATACCGGCGCTGGCGGCGATTGCGTGCCTGTTCGTGAATGCGAGCACCGCGCGGTGGATCGCGCTTGCCGCGACATTGGTCGACTTCGTGCTCGGCATCGGGCTGTGGGCGCAATACGACATTGGCGGCGCGCAGTGGCAGTTCGTCGAGAATGGCGGCTCGCTTGGCGTGTTCGACTGGAAGCTCGGTATCGACGGCATGGCGCTGATGCTGATCATGCTGAGCGTGTTTCTGATGCCGATCTGCATCGGGGCGAGCTGGAGCGCGATCACCAAGCGGGTGCCCGAATATATGGCGGCGTTCCTGGTCACCGAGACGCTGATGATCGGCACGTTCGCGGCGCAGGACCTGTTCCTGTTCTACATCTTCTTCGAGGCCGGCCTGATCCCGATGTACCTGATCATCGGCATCTGGGGCGGCGCGAACCGGATCTACGCGTCGTACAAATTCTTCCTCTACACATTGCTCGGATCGGTGCTGATGCTGGTCGCGATGCTGTGGATGACGAATGCCGCAGGCACCAGCGACATCCCGACACTGATGCGCACCGACTTCCCGGCCCATGCGCAGACCTGGTTGTGGCTGGCCTTCTTCGCCTCCTTTGCGGTCAAGATGCCGATGTGGCCGGTGCATACCTGGCTGCCCGATGCGCACGTGCAGGCGCCGACGGCGGGCTCGGTGATCCTGGCGGGCGTGCTGCTGAAGCTCGGCGGCTACGGCTTCCTGCGTTTCTCGCTGCCGATGTTCCCGGAAGCGTCCGGGCAGCTGACCTGGCTGATCTTCGGGCTTTCGGCGATTGCGGTGATCTACACCTCGCTGGTGGCGCTGGTGCAGTCCGACATGAAGAAGCTGATCGCCTATTCCTCGGTCGCGCACATGGCGATCGTGACGATCGGCCTGTTCGCCTTCAACCAGCAGGGCATCGAAGGCGCGATGATGATGATGCTGAGCCATGGCCTGGTGTCGGGCGCGTTGTTCCTGTGCGTCGGCGTGATCTACGATCGGCTGCACACGCGCGAGATCGACCGTTACGGCGGGCTGGCGATCAACATGCCGCGCTACGCCTTGTTCTTCCTGCTGTTCACCATGGCATCGATCGGGCTGCCGGGGACCAGCGGGTTCGTCGCCGAGTTCCTCGCGCTGATGGGCACGTATCAGGTATCGACCTGGACGGCGCTGCTCTGCACCACGAGCATCATCCTGGGCGCGGCGTACATGCTGTATCTGTACCGGCGCGTGGTGTTCGGCGAGCTGACTAAGGACGACGTGCGCGGGATGACCGATCTGTCCGGCCGCGAACTCGCGCTGCTGGCACCGATCGCCGCGGTCGTGTTGTGGATGGGCGTCTATCCCGAGAGCTTCATGGCGCCGATGCGCCGCGACGTGACCATGTTGGTCGCCCGCGTCGATCGCGCCGCACCGCCAAGCGATTCCACTCCGACCAAGGGTAAGGCTCCGGCACCCGCCGCGCATACCGGGGGCCACGAATGACCATTTCCGCCAATCTGTTGATGACGCTGCCCGAGATCGTTCTCTCGCTCGGCGCGCTGGCGTTGATGCTGGTATCCGCCTGGGGCGGGCAGGCGGTGACGCGTGCCGTGTCATGGGCGAGCGTCGCGGTGCTGGCCGGTGCTGCCATCGCGCTGATCGGCCCGGCTGGTAACGGGGGCGAAGCGTTCGACGGGCTGTACCGTGCCGATGGCTTCGGCACCTTCTGCAAGCTGCTGATCTATGGTGCATGCGCGGTCGGGGTCCTGATGGCGCCGCGCTTCTTCGCGCGGACCGCGGGCGATGATCTGCGCCCCGAATATCCGGTGCTGATCCTGTTGTCGGCGGCGGGCATGGGGATGATGGCGTCCGCCACCGACCTGCTGCCGCTGTATGTCGGGCTCGAGCTGCAGAGCCTCGCGGCCTATGTGCTGGCGAGCTTCATGCGGCGCGATGCACGCTCGGCCGAGGCGGGCCTTAAATATTTCGTGCTTGGCGCGCTGGCGAGCGGCATCCTGCTCTACGGTATTTCGCTCGTTTATGGTTTCAGCGGCACGACGGTGTTCGATGGTATCGCCACCGCGTATGGCGCCGGCCATTCGCTCGGGCTCACCTTCGGGCTGGTGTTCGTGTTCGCCGGCATCGCGTTCAAGATCGCCGCAGTGCCGTTCCACATGTGGACCCCGGACGTGTACGAAGGCGCGCCGACGCCGGTGACGGCCTTGTTCGCCAGCGCGCAGAAGGTGGCGGCGATGGCCATCGCGGTGCGCGTTGCGATCGTGGCAATGGGCCCGGCTACCGATCAGTGGCGCCAAATCGTGATCTTCTCGGCGCTGGCATCGATCATCCTGGGGGCGGTCGCCGCGATCGGGCAGGGCAACATCAAGCGACTGCTGGCCTATTCGTCGATCAACAATGTCGGTTTCGTGCTGATCGGCCTGGCCGCCGGTACGCAGGCCGGTGTCGCCGCGGTATTGTTCTACCTCACCGTCTACGTCGTGATGACGCTGGGCAGCTTCCTGGTGGTGTTGCAGATGCGCGATGCCGATGGGCAGCCGGTCGAGACGATCGCCAGCCTGTCCGGCCTGTCGCAGACGCGGCCGATGCTGGCACTGGCGCTGGCGATCTTCATGTTCTCGCTCGCCGGCATCCCGCCGCTGCTCGGCTTCAATGCCAAGCTGGCGGTGTTCCAGGCAGCAGTGCAGGCAGGGCTCTATCCGCTGGCAATCGCGGGCTTCGTCGCCTCGGTGATCGGTGCCTATTATTATCTGCGCGTCGTGAAGGTGATGTATTTCGACGATCCGGCACCAGAGTTCGCGAAGAACGACAGCCCGGTCGAGGGCGGGCTGATCGCCGCCGCGGCGGTGTTCGTATCGCCGATCGGCTGGGTGCTGCTCGCGCCGCTCGGCGTGCTGACGCTGAACGCCGCACGGTCGCTGTTCTGAGTCAGGCGATCCGTACCGTCGCGGAGACGGGCTCGACCAACGCCGACATGCTGGAGCTTGCGCGAAGCGGTGCGGCCGAGGGGCTGTGGCTGCGCGCCGAGCGGCAGGTGAGCGGACGCGGCCGGCAGGGCCGGGCGTGGGTGTCGCCGGTGGGCAATCTGTCGGCGAGCACGCTGGTGCGGCTGCGGGGGACCGATCCGGCGGCGGCGACGCTGGCGCTGGTTGCGGCCGTGGCGCTGGAGGAGGTAGTGTCGGTCTACCTGTTCCCCGGCGAAGGCCGGGGCCCAGGTGTGGAACGTACATTGGCTGGACGCAGCGCTTTGTCATCGCCGACATCTCGACTGGACCCCGGCCTTCGCCGGGGAAGTGCCGCGGCGGCAATGCTCAAATGGCCTAACGATCTGCTGATCGACGGGGCCAAGGTATCGGGGATCCTGCTCGAGCGCGCGGATGATGCGGTGGTGATCGGCATCGGCGTCAATCTCGCGCATCACCCGGACGATCTCGACCGGCCGACCACCAGCCTCGCGGCGCATGGCGCGTCGCCCGAGCCGGCGGACTTCCTCGACACGCTGGCGGCCGCCTTTGCGCACTGGCTGTCGCGCTGGCGCAGTGAAGGGCTGGCGCCGATGCGCGCGCGCTGGCTGGAGCGGGCGCATCCGCCGGGAACCGCGCTCAGCGCGTCATTGCCGGACGGCAGTGCGGTGGAAGGCCTGTTTGAAGGGCTGGATGCCGACGGGGCGCTGATCCTGCGCTTGGCGGATGGCGACCGCCGTGTCATTCACGCCGGCGATGTATTCCTGATATGACTCCCTTCTCCGTTCTTTTCGAGCGTAGTCGAGCAACCGGCCCGGAGTGCCAAGCCAGCGTGTCTCGACGTCAGCACGTGCTGACGTTTATCCCGAGCGGCTGCCTTGGCAGGCAGTCGAGGGGCTCGACACGAACGGAGAGGATCTAGTGCCATGTTGCTCGCCATCGATGCCGGCAATACCAATGTCGTGTTCGCGCTGGTCGATACCGGCGTCGGCGGCGGTGCGATCAAGGCGCGCTGGCGGATCGCCACCGATCCGCGTCGCACGGCGGACGAATACGCGGTTTGGCTGAGCCAGTTGCTCAGTCTCGAAGGCTATGACCGCACGGCCGTGACCGGCGTGATCATCGCCACCGTGGTGCCGCGCGCGCTGCACAATCTGCAGACGCTGGCGCGGAAATATTTCGGCGGCGAGCCGCTGATCGCCGGCGAGCCGCCGGTCGAATGGGGCATGGCGCTGGACGTCGATGAGCCCAAGTCGGTCGGCGCGGATCGTGCAGTGACGATGATCGCGGCGCACAAGCTGCACGCCGGCGACCTGATCGTGATCGATTTCGGCACTGCAACGACGTTCGACCTGGTCGATTATTCCGGCGCCTATAAAGGCGGGATCATCGCGCCGGGGATCAACCTCTCGCTCGATGCGCTGGTCACCGCCGCCGCCAAGCTGCCGCGGATCGCGATCGAAGCACCGACCAGCACCAGCGTGATCGGGCGCGATACGGTCAGCCAGATGCATATCGGCATCTATTGGGGCTATGTCGCGATGATCGAGGGGCTGGTCGCGCGCATGAAGATAGAGGTCGGGCGGCCGGTGAAAGTGATCGCGACCGGCGGCCTGGCCACCCTGTTCGAGAAGCAAACGCGCGTTTTCGACGTGATCGAAGGCGATCTGACCATTCAGGGGCTGGCGATGTTGTGGGATCGCGCCCATATATAGCGTTCAAGAGTTTCGAGTGCGCGCCCGCCGATCCTTCGGCCGTGGCGCCCCGCTCTTCCTCAACGAGATCATTCGCGCCTGACGGCGCACCCTTATGCCGCCCGCCCGATAGGCTCGCGGCCGACTTACGAAGAAAGACCTACGTGACCAAACCAAAGAACGAACTGCTCTATGTAGCCCTTGGCGGCTCCGGCGAGATCGGCATGAACGTCAACCTGTACGGCTGTAACGGCAAGTGGGTGATGGTCGATTGCGGCGTGACCTTCGCCGATCCGCAATATCCCGGCATCGACCTGATCCTGCCGGACCTCAGCTTCATCGAGGAACGGCTCGGCGATCTCGTCGGCATCGTGCTGACGCATGGCCATGAGGATCATATCGGCGCGCTGCCGTACCTCGCCGAGGATCTCGGCGTGCCGCTCTATGCCACGCCGTTCACGGCCGGCCTGATCCGCGGCAAGCTGGAGGAAGAAGGCAATGCCGCGCGCGTCAAGCTGAAGACGATTCCCGTCGGCGAGGGCTTCGACCTCGGGCCGTTCCACTTCACCTTCGTGCCGATGGCGCATTCGATCCCCGAGCCCAACGCGCTGCTGATCGACACGCCGTACGGCCGGATCTTCCACACCGGTGACTGGAAGCTGGATGCCGCCCCGGTGATCGGCAATCCCGCGACCCCCGAGCAGCTCTCGGCGATCGGCGATGCGGGCGTGCTCGCCTTGGTGTGCGATTCGACCAACGTCTTCAACATGGAGGCATCGGGTTCCGAGAGCGACGTGCGCATCGGGCTGATGGACACGATCAGCAAGGCCAAGGGCCGTGTGATGGTCACGTCGTTCGCGTCGAACGCGTCGCGCCTGCATACGCTGGGCGAAGTGGCGCGCGAGACCGGGCGCCAGCTGTGTGTCGCCGGGCGTTCGCTCGACCGGATCATCAAGGTTGCGCGCGCAACGGGCTATCTTAAGGACTTCCCCGAGCTGATCGCGCCCGAGGCGGCGATGCGGCTGCCGGCGAACAAGCTGCTGGTCATCGCGACCGGCGGGCAGGGCGAGGAACGCGCCGCGCTCGGCCGCGTCGCGGCGGGGTCGCACCCGATCTCGCTAGAGACCGGCGACATGGTGGTCTTCTCGTCCAAGCAGATCCCGGGCAACGAGGTTGCGATCGGGCTGATCCAGAACAAGCTGGCGGCCAAGGGCGTGCTGATGGTCACAGATCGCCAGGCGCATGTCCACGTCTCGGGCCATCCGGGCCGACCGGAGCTGGCGCAGATGTATCGCTGGATGCGGCCTGACGTGCTGATCCCGGTGCATGGCGAGATGCGGCATCTGATGGAGCAGGCACGCTTCGGCCTGTCCGAAGGCATTCCGCGCGCGCTGGTGCAGACCAATGGCGATATCGTGCGACTGGCGCCGGGCGATCCGGTGAAGATCGGCCACGCCCAGCATGGCCGTCTGGTGCTTGACGGCGATGTGATCCTGCCCGGTGATGGCGGGACGATCAACGAGCGCCGCAAGCTGGCGGTCAACGGCCAGATCTCGGTCGCCGTGGCGATCGACAAGGGCGGGCGCATGCTCGGCCAGCCGCAGGTGCGGTTGCAGGGCGTGCCGGTCGAGGAAGATCGCGATCCGTTCATTGCGGAAGTGACCGACTCGCTGGTGCAGGCGACCCGGCAGGGCGGCCGCGACCGTGCCAAGCTGCGCGAGGCGCTGCGTCTTTCCGTGCGCAAGGTGGCGACACGCTGGACCGGCAAGAAGCCGATCGTCGACGTGCTGCTGATCGAGGCCTGACGCTCCATGATGAAATGGACCTCGGCACTGGCGATCTACATCCTGTTCTGGTCGTTTTCGGTGTTCCTGGTCCTGCCGTTCGGCGTCCGCACCTCCGACGAGGCGGGCGCCGAACGTGTGCCGGGGCAGGCGGATAGCGCCCCGCACGAATTCAACGCGGGGCGCATCGCGCTGCGCGTGACGATCGTCGCGACGGTCCTGTTCGTGCTGTTCCAGCTGAATTATTATTATGGCTGGATCACGCCGCAAATCGTCGATCGGATCCTGCCGGCGGTTTAGCATGGGGATATCTTGGGCGCCCCATCACCGTTCGTGCTGAGCTTGTCGAAGCACGTGATACAAGCGCGGACGCCCGTAACACGCCCTTCGACGAGCTCAGGACGAACGGTCGATTGGTGATGGCGCGCCCACGCTATTGCTCCAGGCTGGAAAGCCTCAGGTCCGCAGCCGCTCGATCGCCTGGGCCAGTGCGACATACAGCTTGCCCATGTCGGACGACAGCAGCGTCACGCCAAGCGGGGAGCCGTCGCGTTGCGCCAGGATCGCGCGGAGCATGGCTTCGAAATCGTGGATGTAGCGGTTGACCTGCTCGCGGAACGCCGTGTCCTCGTCGTACAGGCGAACGATCTCGCGGGCGTCGCCGGCATCCAGCAGCCGCACGGCGCGGCGGGTGAAGACGCCGCGATCGCCCTTCAGATAGGCGGCCCAGGCACTGTCGGTGACGTCGGCGGAGAAGGCCTTGCTGATGTCGATCGATGCCGAGTTGAGCGACTCGATCAGCAGCGAGACGCGGCGGGCGAAATTGTCCTGATCGTCCTTTTCGCGCTCGACCCGGGCATCCTCGATGCGGCTTTCGACGATCGCCGTGGCATCGGCGATCGCCTGCATCTGGTGCGTCAGGCGATCCGATGCACGGCCCGCAGCCGTGGCGGCGGCGTCGGCCGCTTCGCCGATCGCGGCGATCTGCCGCTGCAGCGCCGTGCCCGAGGCGCGTTGCAGCGCGGCGGTCGAGGCTTGTTCGAGCGCCGCCGCTGCCTCGGGAATGACGCTGGCCAGTGTCTCGCGCGCGCGGTCGGCGGCAGTGCTCGCCGTGTCGCGCACGCGCAACAGCGCCTCGACCAGGCGCGGCGCGGCTTCCTCGGCGAAGCGGTGCGTGCGATCGATCGTCTCGTCGACCATGTGACCGAGCTCATCCGCCTTGACGCGGCCGTCGTTCAGCGTCTGCAGCAGCGTGCCGGAGAGCTTGTCGAGCGTCGCGCGCTGCCCGGAAATGACCTGCGCGATCGCCTCGATCGCGTCGTGCGTGCTTTCGGCCGCAGTGACGAGTGCCAGCAATTCGGGCTTGGCGTCGGCCACGACGCGGCGGCTGCCGAGCATGCGATCATCGAGCCGCGCGAGCGCGTCCGGCAAGGTTTCGTCGATCTCGCGCGCGGCCGCATCCAGCGCGAGGAGCAGGTGTTCGGTGGTGTCGATCGCGCCGCGCGCCATGACGTCGCCGGTTTTCAACGCCTCGGTCATCGCATTGGCCGAACCCCCCAGCGCGCTGATCGAGGCGGCGAGATCCTGCGTGCGGTCGACACCTTGCGCATGCAGCGCATCGAGCCGACCCGCGACGTGCGTGATCCCGCTGTCCAGTTCGTGGATGATCGTGTCGCTGGCGCTGCGCTGGTCGCCCAGGCGATCGGCAATGCGGTCGATCAGCGCATCGATCGCGGCGACACGGGCGGCAAGCGCCTCGGCACTGTCGCGCGCCGTGTGGTCCAAAGCGGCCTGGTTGGTGGCGAGCATCGCCAGCATGGCATCGCCCTGTTGGGCGATCCCCTGCCGCGCTGCATCGACCGCCCTGGTGGCGCGACCGAGCACGCCGTCTACCGTGTCCGACATCTCGCTGGTGATCAGTTCGAGCCGCTCACCGGCATGCTCGCCCGTCTCTTTCATGCGCACGATATGCGCCGCCAGGCGCGATGCTGCCCCGTTGGCCAGCGCATCGGCATCGCGCCCGCGATCGGCCAGCGCGCCGACCTGTACGCCGAGCGCCCCGGCGTGGCTGGCCGCTGCCGCCGCGATGTCGCCCAGCGACCGTGCCAGCGTATCGGCGTCATGCTGCGCGCGCGGCAAGGCGGCCATCAGCGTGTCGAGTTGCGCGTGTGTCCGCTCCGCGGCATCGGCCAATGTGCGGGCATGGGCGTCGGCGGCGGCGACTTCGCCCATCATGCCGGTGCCGATCGTCGCCAGCTTGGCCGCCGCGCTGTCGCCCATGGCGATGAGCGTGTCGGTTTGTTCGGCGAGCTTGGCGCGGTTGGCATCGATGGCATGCGACAGCACCGCGACGGTGCGTTCCAGCGCCAGGGCGTGGCCGCGCATCGCCTGGGACGTCTCGCCGAAGCGACGGGCCTCGGCCCGGCTGCTCCGCAGCAACAGCAGCAGCACGATGCCGATCAGCGCCGGGGGCACGCACAAGGCAGCGACGAAGCTGGTGACCTCCAGCGGCGTCAGTCCCGTCAGGTCCGGCCAGGCCAGCGCCACCATGCCGATAATCCACGCGGCCGAGAGCAGACCGCCCAATGCCGGCATCAGCCATTCGCGCCGAACGCGCAGCTCCTCATATTCGGCTTCATAGACCGGTTCGTAGGACCGGTGACCAAGGGCAACGTCTTCTAGCAACCGTTCATCCCTCGCCGCTGCGCCATGAGCGGGCCTGATAGCGATGATGCGCGAACCCCCGTTCATCGGCGCGGTTTATCATGAAACCACGGTTAGGGAAACGAATAGGTCTGGGCGCCACCACCAGACGCAGGGCCGCCACTCCGACATGTTCGGCAACTATCCCTTTCAGACATGGTTGGTCATCCCCGCGAAGGCGGGGATCCATAGTGGCGGTCTTAGCGACTGAATGCAGACGTTTGAGTATATGGATCCCCGCCTGCGCGGGGATGACGTATGGTGCAGGTTCGCGCCGTACGATCACCGAACTGGTCCGGGGTGACGGGCCGGTTCGGCGCGGGCGTCGCGCCCAAGAGATCGCCCGTTGAAACCTTGTTAAGGATCGCGTCGTACGATCCCACGATGGCTTATGATCCCGGTGCAATCGATGCGACGCTGGCAGCGGCAGTGGGAGATGAGCCTGCGCTGATCGCTGAGTTGCGCGGCGCGTTCCTCGATAGTGCGCGGCGTGGGCTCGATGGGCTCGAAAATGCCAAGGATGCCGAGGCATGGCAAGCGGCTGCATTCCGGCTGAAAGGCCTGGCGGCGAGCTTTGGCGCAGTACGGCTGATGACGCTGGCGACCGAAGCGGCGGCGATGCCGGTGCAGGACATGCTGGTGATGCGCAAATTGCGCCGTGCCGTGGAGCGACTCTGAGCCGTCTCGACCACTAGGCGGGCGCGGCCTTTGCCATCGCCCGCACGACCGCCTAACAGCCGTTACATGTTGGCTGGGCTCATATTCGCGATCGAGGATGCCGATGATCGGCCGGGCACGCTGGCAGCGACCCTGCCGTTCGGCGGGCTGACGCTGATCGAGTTCCAGGCGCGCCTGCTGATCGCGGGCGGCGTGAGCCAGATCATCGTCGTCGTGGCACGGCTTACCCCCGAATTGCTGGGCGCGATCGCTCGCATCGGCCGCCGCGGCGCCTCCGTCGACGTCGTGCGCACCGCGCGCGAAGCGTCGGAGAAGCTACACCCGCTTGCCCGCGTGCTGGTCGTAGCGGACGGGCTGGTGACGACGGGCGACGTGATCCAGCTAATGACGCAGGATGGTGGCGATGCGTTGCTCACCGTCTCCGATCGCGATGCTGCCCATGGCTTCGAACGCGTCGGTGCCGATACCGCCTGGGCCGGGCTCGCGCGGCTGGATGCCAAGCGCATCGCCGAGGTCGCGGTGATGCCACGCGACTATGATTTCCAGTCGACGCTGCTGCGGGTCGCGGCGCAGGCGCATGCCGAGCATGTGCCTTTGTCGTTCGCCGCCGCCGCAGGGCATGGCATCGAGCGTGATTCGCGCGCGCTGGCGACGCGCGGCAATGCGCTGCTCGCGGCTCTGGTGTCGCGTCCGCGGCCCTGGGCGGATCGCTTCGTACTGGCGCCGCTGGCGCGGCTGGCGCTGCCGCCATTGATGGCGCGCGCGGTGCCGAGCTGGGCGCTTGCCGCGGCGGGGATCGTCACCGGAGCGCTGGCGCTGGCCGGCGTGATGTTCGAGATCGCCTGGGTCGGTGTCGCGCTCGCCATCGTCGCGGCATTGCTGTTCACCATTGGTGGTGCGCTCGCGTGGTTGCGCGACGAGGAGCGGCTGGCGCGGTTCCAGAATGCCGCCATCCCGGCGCTGGCGGCGGCATGTGCGCTGCTGGTGGGGCATGTCACGAGCGTTCAGGACGCGACGGCCACCGGCTGGACGCTCGGCATCGCGCTGGTCGTTGCCGCAGCGCTGGCGGAACGCGCATCGAGCGGACCGCGCAGCCGGGGCCGGCCGAAGCGCTGGTGGTGGGGCAGCGCGACGGCCTATCTGCTGGTCATCCTGCCGCTCGCCATCCTTGGCCTGCCGCTGATCGCCCTCGCTGCGGCGGGCAGCTATGCCGCGGTGACGCTGGCCGCGGTGATCGAGGGCTTTCGCCAAGAGCCTTAGGAGCGCATTAATGACACTCCGCGTAGGTAGTCCGGATGGCGATCAACGTTCGCGATTTTGATGATGGGGCGCAGCATGGCGCCGCCCGGCTGCTCGATCGCGCAGCGGCGGTGGACACGCGTGCTGAGCTGCGCCTGGCGGCGGGGATAAGCGACTTCTTCCTGGCGGACGAGGCGCGGCTGGACGATCGCATGCGCGCGGGCATCGGGCAGGTTCTGGCCGGCCTCGTTTCGGGCGTGGAAGCTGCGCTGACGCAGCGGGCGGCGAGGTTATTGTCGGCACGCGACCTGGCGGCGACCGCCGCACGATTGGTGGCGCCCGGCACGCCGGTGCTCGATCGCCTGCTTGCCGCCCGGCTGCTGCGCGATCCCGAATTGATGCGCGAGCTGATCGCGCGGGTTCGGCAGGATGCGATCGGCGATGCCTTGCCGGCCGCAGCACCGCTGCAGCCCGATACGCCCAGTCTGCTGGCGCGGCTGGCCAATCATCCCGACACCGTCGTGGCGGACGCGGCGAGCGCCTTGTTTGCCGCAGAAGGACGTCGCCGCGGGCTGATCGAGGGTGCTGCGCAGACCGATCTGCCAGCCGAGCTGCACCACCGATTGTTGTGGTGGGTGGCCGCGGCGCTGCGCGAGCGGGCAACGCAGGACGACAATCCGGCCGAGCTCGATCGCGCCCTTGCCGAGGCGGCGCTGCGCAGCCTGGCCGCGCATGACGAAGGCGATCGGCTGGAAGCGGCGGCGATGCGGCTGGCGGTGGCCTATGAAGCGGCACCGGGAGAGCTGCCCGATCTGCTCGGCGAGGCATTGGGCGACCGGCGGCTGGCTTTGTTCACGGCGTTGCTGGCTCAGGCGGCGGGGCTGGATTACGATCAGGCGCGCGACATGGTGGGCGATGTCGGGGCAGGGCATTTGTGGCTCGTGCTGCGCGCGCTCGATTGCCCGCGCGCGGCGATCGCCCGCATCGGGCTGGATTTGTGCGAGGCCGATCCGCGCGGCGATCTGGAGCGTTTCGCGGACATGCTGGACGATATCATGGACATTACGCCGATCGAGGCGCGTGCGGCACTGGCGCCGTTGAAGCTGCCCCAGGCCTATCGCGCCGCGATTGCCGCGCTCGCGCCGCAAGGGGGGCGGGGCGCATGAACGTGCTGGACCCCAGCCTGCCGCCGGTGCGCGGCCGGATCGATCCCCATGGGCGGCTGGTGGAGGCGGATCAGCGGCTGAGCGATCTCAATGCCCGTGGTGGCGGGGCGATCGGCCAGCCGATCGCCGTGCCGGAAATCGCCGCGCTGGCGCGGCTTGCCGGGCGGCTGGGCATCCTCGTCTCGCGTGCCGTGGTCGCCGGCGACGGTGATGCGGATCTTGACCTGTGGGTGAGAGCCGATCCCGATCACGCCGGCGTGCGGCTGGAAATCACCGGCTGGCGGCTGCGCTCGCCATGGCGTGCCAGTACGCCGGACAACGACCGTGACGTCGATTTCGTGCGCAGCGGGGCGGACTGGCTGTGGGAATCGGACGCGGCGCTGCGGCTGACGTTCCTGTCGGCAACCGCCGGCGCACGGCACGGCTTCGATGCGGGCGACATGCTCGGCCGGCCGCTGACCAGATTGTTCTCGCTGGCGGAGGATCACGAGGGCGCGTTCCCGATGCTGGGGGGCCTCGCCATGCGACAGCATTTCGACGACCAGCGTGCGACGATCCGCGCCACCGGACAGCCGGTGCGGCTGGCGGCCGCCCCGCGCACCGACCGCATGGGCGTGTTTGCCGGCTTTATCGGCGCGGTGCATGTGATCGACATGCCGGCAGCAACGCCTGCCGCGCCGGACGAGGTGCTGCCCGATGCGTTCGCGATGCGGCTGGACGCGGCTTTGCGCTCCCCGCTCGGGCGGATCATCGCCAATGCCGACAGCATCAACGCGCAGTCCGAAGGGCCATTGCGGCAGGACTATGCCGATTACGCTGCCGATATCGCCAATGCCGGGCGCCATCTGATGGGATTGGTCGACGATCTGGTCGACCTGCAGGCGATCGAGCGCGCCGATTTTGCCGTGACGATCGAGCCGATCGACCTAGCCGACGTATCGCGCCGTGCGGCGGGCTTGCTCAGCGTCCGCGCGGGCGAGGCCCGCGTCCGGATCGACAAGCCGCCGATCGACGAGACATTGCCGGCCAGTGGCGAATTCCGGCGCGCCTTGCAGGTGCTCGTCAACCTGATCGGCAATGCCGTGCGATACTCGCCGCCCGATGGCATGGTGTGGATCAGGACCGAGCGCGAGGGCGACGTCGCCGCCGTGATCATTGCCGACCAGGGCAAGGGTATCGCGCTGGAGGATCAGGCGCGGATCTTCGAGAAGTTCGAGCGGGTGGATCCGCGGGAGCCCGGCGGCAGCGGGCTGGGCCTGTACATCGCCCGGCGGCTGGCGCGGGCGATGGGCGGCGATATCACCGTCGACAGCGCGCCGGGGCAGGGGGCGCGGTTCGTGTTCACCTTGCCGGTTCGCGGGTAATTGCTTTCGCAGCAGGAAGGGTTCGTTGCTGTTCCCCGGCGGAGGCCGGGGTCCAGTGGAGGCGTAGATCAAAACTGGCGTGACGCACGATCATTCTCGCCGTCGCTACTGGACCCCGGCCTTCGCCGGGGAACTGCCATAGCTCTATAAACTAACCTTCGAGCTTGCGGATGACGATCGCCAGGTCGCCTACGATGCCCAAGTCGCGGATCGTCAGCCGCCGGTCTGCTGCCGTGGTCTCGACACTTCGGACGACCTCGCCCGACACGGTATCAAGCAGCAGGCACTGGTATCGCCCATCGCTCAGCTCCGGCACCGTCAAGGTGACGTCCAGGGCCGCCGCCTCCCGATCGAGCATGCCACCTCGCGCCGTGACATCGGTGCGCAAGAGCCAGACCAGCGCCTGCATGTCGTCGCCGCAGCCGAAACATGCCACCCGCTCGTCGGAAACCATGATCTCGGCGTTGAGATTGCGGCGGCGGAAGCGCGTCCAGTCGATCAGCGGCATCGCCTTGGACAGCGCCAGTTGCGCGCGACGCATGCCGTGCGTCAGGACGTGCGGGTGGCGGTTGGGCCAGCGCATGCCTCCGCCAGCACCGCCGCTGGCGAGATGCGCCCATTGGATGTGGCGGAAATATTCGTCGTCGAACGGCTCGGCCAGCGTGTGCTTGCGATCCTTGAAGCGGTGGATCGGGCCGTGTTCCGAATCGAACACCGGACGGAGATCGTGCGCATCGGTCACCGCCGCGCGCATCAGCCGCCCGACCGCGAGTGCCGGCGCGACAGTGTTCCTGGGATCGTCGATCGTCTTGGATTCGTAGAGGTGCGTGTTGGCGAAATCGAGCGCGGGGTGGCGGAAGATCGGCTCGACCAAGGTCGGATGCTTGATCAGTTCGGGCCCGAACACCGATACGGTTTGCAGGTGGGCGCGGCCATGCCGTTCGACCTCGAACGCGCGCAGCCAGCCGCCTACATCGGAGATGAACGGCGTGAAGCAGGCGGGATTGTCCCCGCCATGCGCCGGATGCATCTCGTTCCACAAATCCCACGCGAACAGCGCCGGGCTGCCGCCCCAGCGGTCACTGGCAAAGGCCAGCCGCGCCTTGATCGCCGCGCGCGTATCGGGACAGGTGAGCAACTGCCGCCGGCTGGCGGCGGGCCCGCCATTGCGATGGTTATAGGGATGATCGCGCCACCGTATCCACATGAAGAAGGTGTCGTATGGGGTGAGCAGGACGTGCAGCCCGACCTTCTCCAGCAACGCGAACAGATCGTCCCACAGGCGGACCATGTTGGGCGGGAAGGTGCCGGCCGGCCGCTCGATATAGCGATGCTCGTGGTGGCAATATTCGAGCATCAGCCGCAGGCAGGTGACGCCGTGCGCCTTCAGCCAGAGCAGATGTTGTTCGACCCCGGCAAGATCGCGCCTGCGGAACAGTCCGGCGAGCTCGGGCCAGGTGATCGCATCGTTCTGGCCGATCGGCGTCCAGGGCTGGCCGTCTTCGGTGAAGAAATAGGGGATGCCGGCGCGCGTGTCGATCCAGCCGAGCGGCGGTGCCGGCGGGTGGTCCGACACCGCGTACGTGTCCGACACGACCTGATCGACCGGCCCGTCCGTAAGTACCGAATCGTCGCGCATCGTCGTAATCCGTCAAGTCTGTCGGCTTGGGGTCGCCTATGGGCGACCCGCCGCGATCACGATCGGTGGTCGGCGGCTCAGCGCCGCCTGGACCACCAGATGGCGACGAGGCCGAGCACGGCAAGCAGCGCGCCGCGCACGGCCCATTCACCCTGCGCGAGCATGAAGCTGGACGCCGGCCACATGATGAGGCCCATGCCCTGACCGATCCACAGCAGACCGATCAGCAACGCGAGCACGCCGACGATCAACACCAGCACTCGCGTGGCGCGCATCAACGCTGGCCGACCGGCGCATAATCGCGCTGGGTGGGGCCGGTATACAGCTGGCGTGGGCGACCGATCTTCTGCTCCGGATCGGCGATCATCTCGTTCCACTGTGCGACCCAGCCGACGGTGCGGGCGAGCGCAAACAGGGCGGTGAACATCGTCGTCGGGAAACCGATCGCCGACAGGATGACGCCCGAGTAGAAGTCGACGTTCGGGAACAGCTTCTTCTCGATGAAGTACGGATCGCTCAGCGCCATCTCCTCGAGCTTCAGCGCGACGTCGAACACCGGATCGGTGACGCCGAGTTCGCCCAGCACTTCGCGCACCGTCTGCTGCATCACGGTCGCGCGCGGATCGTAATTCTTGTACACGCGGTGGCCGAAGCCCATCAGGCGGAACGGATCGTTCTTGTCCTTTGCGCGGGCGATATATTCCGGAATGCGATCGACCGTGCCGATCTCGCGCAGCATGTTGAGCGCCGCTTCGTTGGCGCCGCCATGCGCCGGGCCCCACAGGCAGGCGATGCCGGCGGCGATGCACGCGAACGGATTGGCGCCCGACGACCCGGCAAGCCGGACGGTCGAGGTCGAGGCGTTCTGCTCGTGATCGGCGTGGAGGATGAAGATACGGTCCATCGCGCGCTCGACGATCGGGTTGACGACGTAAGGCTCGGCCGGAACGCCGAACGTCATGCGCAGGAAGTTGCCGGTGTAGGACAGCGAATTGTCCGGATACATGAACGGCTGCCCGACCGAATATTTATAGGCGGCCGCCGCGATCGTCGGCATCTTGGCGATCAGGCGATGGCTGGCGATCATGCGCTGGTAGGGATCGGTGATGTCGCTCGAATCGTGATAGAAGGCGCTGAGCGCGCCAACGACGCCGCACATGATCGCCATCGGGTGCGCATCGCGCCGGAAGCCGCGATAGAAGGTTGCGAGCTGTTCGTGCAGCATGGTGTGGCGGCTGATCGTGTGGCTGAACTGGTCGAGCTCTTCCTGCGACGGCAGCTCGCCGTTGAGCAGCAGGTAGCTGACCTCCATGAAGCTCGATTGCTCCGCCAGCTGGCCGATCGGATAGCCGCGGTGCAGCAGCACGCCTTCGTCACCATCGATATAGGTGATCGCGCTGTCGCACGAGGCGGTCGAGGTGAAGCCGGGATCGTAGGTGAACTTGCCCGTCTGGGCATAGAGTTTGCGGATATCGATCACGTCGGGGCCGACGCTGCCCGACATGACGGTGAGATCCAGATCCTTGCCGTCGACGGCCAGCTTTGCGGGGTCGCTCATCATAGGTCCTTCTATCTATCGCCTGGTCAGGCGGTCATCTGATCGGCGATCCGGCCGAGGCTTTCCTCGCGACCGAGGAGTTCGAGTACCTCGAAGATGCCGGGGGAGGTCTTCTTGCCGGTCAAGGCCGCGCGCAGAGGCTGGGCAATTTGGCCGAGCTTCGTACCCGATTCCTCGGCCGTCTGCCGAACCGCGTCTTCGAGGCTCTCCGTATCCCAGCGGCCAAGCGCGTCAAGCTTGCTGTGCGCCGATGCGAGCAGCGCCCGCGATTCCGCGGTGAGTAGTGCTGCTGCGTCGTTGTCCAGCAGGAGAGGACGGGTGCGGAACAGAAACGCAGTGTTGCCGGCAAGCTCGTTCAGGTTGGCGGCGCGCGGCTTCAGCGCCGGCATGGCGCGCCGCAGCAGGTCGAGCTGCTCGGGCGATACCGCAAATTCGAGTCGCTCGGCGACCAGCCCTGCGAGGCGTGCGTCATCGGCGCTGCGGATATAGTGGCCGTTCAGGTTCTCCAGCTTCTTCAGGTCGAAGCGGGACGGCGATTTGCCGACGCCGGCAAGTTCGAACCACTCGATCGCCTGTTCGCGGCTGATCACTTCGTCGTCGCCATGGCCCCAGCCCAGGCGGAGCAGGTAATTGCCCAGCGCCTCGGGCAGGATGCCGAGCTCGTCGCGGTAGGAATCGACCCCGATCGCGCCGTGCCGCTTGGAGAGCTTCGCGCCATCGGTGCCGTGGATCAGCGGGATATGGGCATAGATCGGCTCGGGCCAGCCCATGCCGCGGATCACGGTCAGCTGGCGGAAGGCGTTGTTGAGATGATCGTCGCCGCGGATGACGTGCGTGACGCCCATGTCGTGATCGTCGACGACGACCGCGAGCATGTAGGTCGGCGTGCCGTCCGAACGCAGCAGGACGAAATCGTCGAGCTCGGCATTCTGCACGGTGACCGGCCCCTGGACCCGGTCCTCGATCGTGGTCGCGCCATCCTTGGGGGCCTTGATGCGGACGACATAAGGCGCGCCCTCGGGGGCTTCGCTCGCCGGTCGGTCGCGCCAGCGGCCGTCATAGCGCATCGGCTGCTTGGCGGCCTTCTGGCTCTCGCGGAGCGCCGTCAGCTCTTCGGCGGTCGCATAGCATTTATAGGCGTGCCCGCTGGCGAGCAGCTCATTGGCGACCTCGGCATGGCGCGCGGCACGGGCGAATTGGTAGACGGTGTCGCCGTCCCAATCGAGGCCCAGCCACGTCATTGAATCGAGGATTGCGTCGATCGCCGGTTGGGTCGAGCGCGCGCGATCGGTATCCTCGATGCGCAGCAGGAAGTCGCCGCCATGATGGCGCGCGAACAGCCAGTTGAACAAGGCGGTGCGCGCCCCGCCGATATGCAGGAAGCCTGTCGGCGATGGTGCGAAACGCGTGACGACTTTCGTCGCCTGGGGGGTGCCGGAAGCGATCGCTCCCGGTTCGGCTATTGCGCTCAACCGCGCATCCTTTCAGACTTGAGGACTATGGCCAGCTCTGCCGCCGACGCCCCTAGCACGCGACCATGGCGGCTTCAAACCGCTTGGTCGGCGCTTTCGCAGGCGCACGCGGGCATCGAGCGCTGGCTGGAGGCGGAGCGCGACCAGATCGTGCTGTGGCTGCCGGTGGCATTCGGCGCGGGTATCGCCGCCTGGTTCCTGCTGCCCGATCCGCGGACCTGGATGATGGTGCTGTCGCTGTGCGGTGCGGCGGCGCTGGGCGGGATGGCGGTGGCGCACGGGGGGCGAGCGGCACGGATCGTGTTCGTCGGTGCGCTTTGCGTCATGGCAGGGCTGGCGCTGATATGGTGGCGCGCGGAGGGGGTGGCGGGCGTGGTGCTGACGCGGCCGATGATCGTCGCGTTCGAAGCGCGGGTCGAGAGCTTGGAACCGCTCGCCGCGCGCGATCTGGTGCGGTTGCGGCTGGCGCCGACCAGGATCATGGAACCCGTGACCGATCGGCAGGGGCGGCTCACCACGCTGCCGGGCTTCATCCGCGTCAATCTCGCGGAGAAGGATGTGCCTGCAGGACTGACCCGCGGCAGCATCATCGGGCTGCGGGCGCGGCTGATGCCGCCGCCCGAGCCCGCGGTGCCGGGGGCGTACGACTATGCGCGCACCGCCTGGTTCGACCGGATCGGCGGGACCGGGCGTGGCTTCGCGCCGGTCGTGGTGGTCACGCCGGGCGAAGCGGTGGGATCGGACCTGCGGGCGCGATTGTCGCAGCATATCGAAAGCCGCGTCGACGGCAGTCCCGGAGGGATTGCGAGTGCGCTCGCGACCGGCGACCAGGGGGCGATCAGCGAGGAAGATGCCCTGGCGATGCGGCGCTCGGGGCTGGCGCATCTGCTGTCGGTCAGCGGACTGCACATCACCGCGGTGGTCGCGGCGACGATGCTCGTCGTGCTGCGGCTGCTGGCGCTCAGCCCATGGCTGGCGTTGCGTTTCCGGCTGCCGCTGATCGCCGCGGCGGCGGGTGCCGGGGCGGCGATCGGCTATACCTTGCTGACCGGCAGCCAGGTGCCGACGATCCGATCGTGCGTCGCGGCGCTGCTGGTGCTCGTCGCCCTGGCGATGGGGCGCGAGGCGATGACGTTGCGGCTGGTCGCGGCCGGCGCCCTGGTCGTGATGCTGCTCTGGCCGGAGGCGGTGGCGGGCCCAAGCTTCCAGCTGTCCTTCGCCGCCATCACCGCGATCGTCGCGCTGCACGAGCATCCCCGCGTGACGGCGTGGTTCGCGCCGCGGGGCGAGGGGCGGCTGCAGGCGTTCGGGCGTGGGATCGGGTCGCTGGTGCTGACCGGGCTGGCCGTCGAGCTGGCCCTGATGCCGATCGCCTTGTTCCATTTCCACAAGGCTGGGCTGTACGGCGCGCTGGCCAACATCGTCGCCATTCCGCTGACCACCTTCGTGATCATGCCGCTGGAGGCCCTTGCGCTGCTGCTGGACACTGCGGGGCTCGGCGCGCCAGCGTGGTGGTTGACTAATGCGTCGCTGCGATCGCTGTTGTGGCTGGCGCGGACCACGGCCGCGCTGCCGGGATCGGTGGCGGCGCTGCCGGCGATGCCAGTGGGTGCTTACGGCCTGATGGTCATGGGTGGGTTGTGGGTGGCGCTGTGGCGCACGCGCTGGCGGCGGCTGGGTCTCGCGCCGTTGCTGCTCGGCCTTGGCTGGGCCTTGCTGACACCGGCGCCGGACCTGCTGGTGACCGGCGACGGGCGGCATGTCGCGGTGCGCACCGCCGCGGGCAGGCTGGCCATGCTGCGCGACCGGGTGGGGGATTATACCGCCGACATGCTGGCGGAGAATGGCGGCGTAGACGGCACGCCGCTGCTGCTGGCCGAACAGCCCGAGGCGCGGTGCAACCGGGATTTGTGCCTGACCGACCGCGTCGCGGGCGGACGGACATGGCGGATCCTGGCGACGCGCAGCGCCTATTTGGTACCGGCGGGTGAGTTGATCGCCGCGTGCCGCGAGGCCGATATCGTGGTCAGCGAGCGGCGCTTGCCGCGAGGCTGCGCGCCGCGCTGGCTACGGCTCGATCGGTCCATGCTCGCCAAGACCGGCGGCGTCGCAATCACGCTGTCCACCGGCCATGTCGAGACGGTTTACCGGCCGGGCGACCGCCATCCCTGGCGGCGGCGCCCGGCGGCGATCAGTCGTAGCGGCGAAGCAGACCGGCGAGCTTACCCTGTACGCGCACCTGCTGCGGGGCGTAGCGCTGTGGATCGTAGGCGCGGTTGGCGGGATCGAGCCGCACCATCGCCCCTTCGCGGCGGAAATATTTGAGCGTGGCCTCTGCCTCTTCGATCAGTGCCACGACGATCTCGCCGTCACGCGCGACTTCCTGACGCCGGATCAGCGCGTAATCGCCGTCGAGAATGCCGGCCTCGACCATCGAGTCGCCGGAGACTTCGAGCGCATAATGATCGCCGCTGCCGAGCAAGGCGGCAGGCACCGAGAGCATCGCATCGCTTTCGAACGCCTCGATCGGCACGCCGGCGGCGATCCGGCCGTGTAGCGGGATCTCGATCACATCGTTGGCCGGGGCGGGGCGCGGCGGCTGTTGAGAAGGTTGCGGCGCCTCGACCCGCGGCGCCTTCTTGGCCAGCTTCACGACCTCGCCACGCTCGGGCATCTTGAGGATTTCCAGCGCGCGGGCGCGATTGGGCAGGCGACGGATGAAGCCGCGTTCCTCGAGCGCGCTGATCAGGCGGTGCACGCCCGACTTCGACTTTAGGTCGAGCGCCTCCTTCATTTCCTCGAACGAGGGCGACACGCCGGTTTCCTCCAGGCGATCGTGGATGAAGCAGATAAGCTCGTGCTGCTTGCGCGTTAGCATTGGCGTTCCTCCGTCAGAACAGACGAGGAACCTTTATGGAACGTTCACCACCAAGTCAAGCAAGGTTGAGGATTTCCGCTGAGTCGCCCGCCTTTGCCGCCGGCGCGCCCGCGGCACGGATCAGCAGGCAGTCCGCTCGCGCCAGTGTCAGCAGCATCGAGCTGTCCTGGATCGTCGAGACGAACACGCAGCCGTCGCGTAACTGCGCACGCAGGTAATCGGTGCGATGATCGTTCGCCGGTATGTCTTCGCCAAGGCGCGCAGGCATTGGCGGCGGCATCGGATCGGCCGCGCCGGACATTGCCGCGATCAGCGGCAGCAGGAACAGGGTTGCGGTGACGAAGGCGGACACGGGATTGCCGGGGAGCCCGAGCACCACCGTGTTACCGAGACGCCCGGCCATCATCGGCTTGCCGGGGCGCAGCGCAATGCGCCAGAAATCGATGCTGCCCCCGGCACCCTCCAGCGCCGGGCGCACCAGATCGTGATCGCCGACCGAGGCGCCGCCGGTGGTGACGAGGATGTCGGCATCGACCGCCGCAAAGGCCGCCGTCATGACCGCAAGGTCATCGGGCAGGATGCCGAGGTCGATCACGTCGACCGGCCAGGGCGCGAGCATGGCCGCCAGCATCAGCCCGTTGGATTCCGGCAGCTGACCGGGGGCGAGGAGGGTGCCGGCGGGAACGAGTTCGTCGCCCGTCGCCACGACCGCCACCCTGAGCCGCCGACCGACAGCAATCGCCCCATGCCCGCCGATCGCGGCGACGGCGAGCCGCGCGGGGGTGAGGCGCTGGCCCTCAGCGATCAGCCGGTCACCGGTGGTGAAATCAAGCCCGCGTCGGCGAACGTTGCCGCCCTGTCGGCGGGGGCCTTCGCCGGCGAGGAGGATCGTGTCGCCCTCACGCGACGCTTCTTCTTGGACGAGGACGCTGTCCGCGCCATCGGGCATGGCGGCGCCGGTGAAGATGCGTACCGTTTCGCCGGCCGTTATCGGGCCGGTGAAGGGGCGGCCAGCGGCGCTTTCGCCGACCAAAGTAAACGGGCCGGCGCGGTCGGCGTAGCGGATCGCGTAGCCGTCCATCGCCGACAGATCGGTCACCGGCTGCGTGCGATCGGCCAGCACGTCGGCGGCGGCCCAGCGGCCGACGGCTTGGGCGAGTGGCACGGTCTCGGCAGGGGCGCGGGGTGCGAGCGCGAACAGGCGCTGCTGGGCTTCGGTGACGGGGAGCAGGGTCATGGCGGCCGGCGTATCGTGGGAAGTGGGTGAAGGTCGAGCGCTTTTGGCTACTGTCCCCGGGCGGCGGCCGGGGGCCAGGCTTAGAACGGTCGTTTGCTCACGTTGATTCCCGTTTCATCTGCGGCGCTACGGGGCGCCGGCCTTCGCCGGGGAACCAAGTAGGGAATTGCCCTCGCTATGCGGCACCGTTGCCAAGATCACACACCCGCCGGCCATCATCCACGGCTGTCCAGCGTTGTCACGGTTCGGTCTTAATCGGCTCCTAGGGCGACGCCAGCGCGGGACATAGATCGTCAGAGATAGACAGCCGGCACCGTCAACGGTGACGAGCACCGTCGTGCGCACTGATCAATCGACTTACCAAAGGGACACTCATGTTGAACAAGACCGTCATCAAATCCACCCTGCTCGTCGGGGCCGCATTCGGCGCGATGCTGGGCGCGACTGCCGCTTCGGCGCAGAACGCGACGGAGGTGGCGGTCGCCGATAGCGGTTCGGACAGCGATCTAGGCGAAGTGGTGGTGACGGCGGAGCGCCGCTCCGAGAACCTGCAGAAGGTGCCGGTGTCGGTCGCCGTGGTCGGCGGCGATTCGCTGCGCGATTTCCAGAGCGGTGGCGAGGATATCCTGAGCCTCGCCGGGCGCGTGCCCGGCCTGTATGCCGAAAGCACCACCGGGCGCATCTTCCCGCGCTTCTACATCCGTGGCCTCGGCAACATCGATTTCTATCTCGGTGCGTCGCAGCCGGTGTCGATCATCCAGGACGATGTCGTGCTCGAGCATGTCGTGCTGAAATCTAACCCGGTGTTCGACGTCAACCAGGTGGAAGTGCTGCGCGGGCCGCAGGGCTCGCTGTTCGGCCGCAACACGACGGCGGGCATCATCAAGTTCGATACGATCCGCCCGAGCCAGACGTTCCAGGGCCGTGGGACGGCTTCTTATGGCAGCTTCAACACGATCACGGCCGATGCCGGCATCGGCGGGCCGATCGTGGCCGACAAGATCGCGTTCCGCCTGTCGGGTCTCTACCAGCATCGCGACGATTGGGTCGACAACACGTTCGCCGGCACGGGGCCCGACGGCACGCGCGGCGGCAGGGATGCGCTGGGCGGGTTCGATGAGAAGGACGTGCGGCTGCAATTGCTGTTCACGCCGACGGATGCATTGAGCATCAACGTTTCCGGCCATGCCCGTGACTACAAGGGTACCTCGACGATCTTCCATCGCGGTGCGCTGGTGCGCGGATCGAACAACATCCAGCGTGAGCCGCGCGACAGCGTTGCGCTCGACGAAGCGGTCGGCAACCCGCAGGCGTACAAGACCTATGGCGCGTCGGTGAACGCGGCATGGGACTTCGGCGCGGCGACGTTGACCTCGATCACTGCCTACGAGACGACCAAGGGCTATAGCCGCGGCGATACCGATGGCGGCACGACCGTGCTGTTCCCGACCGGCTTCCCCGGCCAGAGCCAGGGCCGCATCCGCGATCTCGACCAGTGGACGCAGGAACTGCGCCTGGCGAGCAACGGCGACACCGACTTCAAGTGGCAGATCGGCGGATTCTATTTCGACCAGCGTGACGACACCGAATTCCGCCAGCGCGCATCGTTGCTGCTGCCGACCAATGGCGCGTATAACAGCCGCAACTTCGTGCAGCTGCACGACATCAACACGTCCTGGGCGGCGTTCGGCCAGATCAGCTATCGCTTCGACAAGCTGACGCTGACCGCCGGTGGGCGTTATACCAAGGACAAGAAGCGCACCACTCTGACCACGCCGGCATACCGCGTGGATGGCACGGTGAACTTCCCGGGTACCGCGCCGCGCGACGTTCGCCTGACGGGCAAGGAGCCGAGCTTCGACGTCTCTGCGCTGTACGAAGCTAATGACGCGATCAGCCTGTACGGTCGTGTCGCGCGCGGCTTCCGCGGGCCGACCATCCAGGGCCGCTCGGCGGTGTTCGGTGCTGCCTTCACCACGGCAGATTCGGAAACGATCATGTCGTACGAGGCAGGGCTCAAGACACGCCCGTTCAGCAACATGCGCTTCAACGTGACGGGCTTCACCTACCGTGTGAAGGACATCCAGCTGAACGGCAACGATGCCAATGGCAACGGCGTGCTGTTCAACGCCGATCATGCCGACGCTTACGGCATCGAGGCCGAGCTGGAATGGCGCCCGATCCGCAACATCAGCATCTCGCTGGGCGGCAGCGCGCTGCACACCGAGATCAAGGACAAGAACGTCTATGCGCAGGTCTGCGCGATCGGCGCGTTCGTGACCTGCACCGTGCAGGATCCGACGATCGTCCGAAATCTCGGCAACCCGGCCGTGGCAACCACCTTCGCGCAGATCGACGGCAACCCGCTGCCCAACGCCCCGAAGTGGCAGCTGGACGCCGCTGTGCGCTACGACATTCCGCTGTCGAACGATGGCAATCTGTTCGTCTCGACCGACTGGAACGCGCAGGGCTATACCAACCTGGTGCTCTACAAGACGGCAGAATTCCATGCCGACGGCAATATCGAGGGCGGGTTGAAGGTCGGCTATACGACGCCGGACCGGAACTACGAGATCGCGGCGTTCGCGCGCAACATCACCAACGAGAAGAACCTGAAGGGCGTGATCGAGAACTTCAACGCGGCCGTGTTCAACGAGCCGCGCGTGATCGGCGTGTCGCTGAGCGGCAAGTTCTGATCTGAGGGGCTCGGGGGGCGGTGCGCGTTGGGCGTGCCGCCTTTTCTCCACACACGACCGTCATCCTGACGGAAGTCAGGATCCAGGAGCCTCTCGGGCGACTGTCTGTTTGGCGCTGGATCCTGACTTTCGTCAGGATGACGAGCCGGGGGGGTCAGGTCTGCGCGGACCAATCGCCGGATTTGCCGCCGGTCTTGGTGAGCAATCGCACGCCGTCGATCTGCATGCCTTTGTCGATCGCCTTGGCCATGTCGTAGATCGTCAGCAGCGTTACCGAGACGGCGGTCAGTGCTTCCATCTCCACGCCGGTCTTGCCGTCGGTGCGCGCGGTGGCGGTGGCGGTTATGCCGGTGTCGTCGGTGACGAGTTCTATGCCCACGCGGGTGAGCGGTAGCGGGTGGCAGAGCGGGATCAGGTCGCTGGTGCGCTTGGCCGCCATGATGCCGGCGATGCGCGCCACGGCGAGCACATCGCCCTTGGCGGCCGCGCCGGTGCGGATCGCCTCGGCGGCGGCGGGGGACATGGTGATGCGGCCCTCGGCGGTCGCCTCGCGAGCAGTTATCTCCTTGGCGGAGACGTCGACCATGTGGGCGGCGCCGGCCGAGTCGAGATGGGTGAGGTTGGTCATGCTCTTCTTCCTGCTACCACCCCGGCGGAGGCCGGGGCCCAGGCGGGAAGGTTGATGTAACGGGGCGCTGCGCACGCCAATAATCGTATCGCTACCACCCCGGCCTTCGCCGGGGTGGTAGCGAAAGCAATCATCCCACCAGCACCCGCGTCGCTGCCTCGACATCGTCCTGTCGCATCAGCGCCTCGCCGATCAGGAAGCACTTCACACCGTGTTCCGCCATCGCGTCGAGATCGGCGCGGGTGGTGAGGCCGCTTTCCGCCACGAAGGTGCAGCCGGCAGGCGCCTTGGCGACCAGTTCATAGGTGCGCGCGAAATCGACCGTGAAATCGCGCAGGTTGCGGTTGTTCACCCCGATCAGGCGCGATTTGAGCTTCATCGCGCGATCCAATTCCTTGCGTCCGTGCACCTCGACCAGCACGTCCATGCCGCATTCGATCGCGCTGGCCTCGATCTCGGCGAGCAGGACATCGTCCAGCGCGGCCATGATCAGCAGGATGGCATCGGCGCCGAGCGCGCGCGCCTCCGGCGCCTGCCAGGGGTCGATCATGAATTCCTTGCGCAGCACCGGCAGCGTGCAGGCGTCGCGCGCCTCGGTCAGATAGTGATCCGCGCCCTGGAACCAAGCCTCGTCGGTCAGCACCGACAGGCAGGCGGCGCCGCCTGCCTGATAGGCGCGGGCATGCGCCGGCGGATCGAAGTCCGCGCGGATCAGGCCCTTGGAGGGGCTGGCCTTCTTGATCTCGGCGATCAGCGCGTGGCCGCTTTGCGCCCGGGCATCCAGCGCGGCGCGGAAGCCGCGTGGCGGCGTCTGCGCGTCGATACGCGCGTCCAGTTCGGCAAGCGGGGTGGTCGCCTTGCGCACCGTCACTTCGGCGCGCTTGGTTTCGAGGATGCGATCGAGGATGTCGGTCATGAATAGGCAATCCAGGCGTCGAGCAGGGTGTTCGCCCGCCCGGCATCGAGCGCCTCGGCAGCGGCGGCGGCGCCCTCGGGCAGGGTATCGCTGTGCCCGGCGACCATCAACGCAGCGGCGGCATTGAGCAGCACCGCGTCGCGATAGCCACCGGTTTCGCCATGCAGCAGGCGGCGCAGCGCGCGTGCGTTATAAGCGGGATCGCCGCCATGGATCGCCGCGATCGGGTGGCGGGGCAGGCCGGCATCCTCGGGCGCGATCCGCGTCGGGAAGGCGGCACTGCCGACATTGACGACGATGCTGGGGCCGGCGCCGGAAAGTTCGTCGAGCCCCTCCTCGCCCGAGACGACGATCGCCGATTCCGTGCCGAGCTGTTCGAGCGCCTCGGCATAGATGCCGGCATAATCCGGGCGGGCGATGCCGATCAACTGGCGGGTGACATGCGCCGGATTGGCGAGCGGACCCATCAGGTTAAAGATCGTGCGGCGGCCGATGCGGCGCCGGATCGGCGTGATGCGCTTCATCGCCGGATGATGGTTGGCCGCGAACAGGAAGCAGATGCCGAGATCGTCGAGCGTGGCCTGTGCCATGGCGCCGGCGCGCTCCATGTCGAGGCCGAGTGCCTCCAGCGTATCGGCGGCGCCCGCCTTGGACGAGGCGGCGCGGTTGCCGTTCTTGGCGACCGGCACGCCGCACGCCGCGACGACCAGGCTGACCGCGGTCGAGACGTTGAGCGTGTGGTGACCATCGCCCCCGGTGCCGCACACATCGACAGTGCCCGCTGGCGCGGTGATCGGGATCAGGCGCTCGCGCAGCGCCTTGGCGCCCTCGGCGATCTCGATGCTCGTCTCGCCGCGCTCGGCAAGCGCGGTCAGGAAGTCGGCGATCGCGTCTTCGGAGGCGCGGGCGTCGAGGATGTCGGCAAAGGCCTGGCGCGCGGATTCGTGGCTGAGTGGCGTGCTGGGGTCTGGGAGCAGGGTGATGGTGGTCATTTCAATACCGCCGTCGTCTCAAACCCGCTGATGGATCTACGCGGCGCCCTGGATCCCGGATCAAGTCCGGGATGACGGTGGCTGGATCGGCTCACGCGCGTTCACCTACCGGTAGCCCGGCGATGCGCAGGAAATTGGCGAGCAGCGCGTGGCCATGTTCGGTGGCGATGCTCTCCGGGTGGAACTGCACGCCGTGGATCGGCAGCGTGCGATGGGCCACGCCCATTACCGAGCCATCGGCGGCGCGGGCGTTGACGATCAGGTCGTCGGGCACGTCCTCGACGATCAGCGAATGGTAGCGGGTGGCGGTGAAGGGGCTGGGCAGATCGGCGAACAGGCCGGTGCCGTCATGCTCGACCGGGGAGGTCTTGCCGTGCATCAGCCCGCCGCGCACCACTGCGCCGCCGAAATGCTGGCCGATCGCCTGATGGCCCAGGCACACGCCGAGCAGCGGCTTGTGTTCGGCGGCGCAAGCGGCGACGAGATCGAGACTGATGCCGGCTTCGTTCGGGGTGCAGGGGCCGGGGGAGATGAGGAAACCCTGGGCGTTGCTGGCGATCGCATCGCGCGCGGTGAGCGCGTCGTTGCGCACCACCTTTACCTCGACACCCAGTTCCATCAGGTAATGGACCAGGTTCCAGGTAAAGCTGTCGTAATTGTCGATGACCAATATCATGGTCGCCGCCATAGCCGATGGGGGGAACAGCGCAACAGCATGGCCCGTGACAGCTTCTTGTTCAGCATGGAGCAAGCGCGGCCTCCGCACGTTAAGGGTGAAACAGGAGTTCCGACCGATGATCCGCTTGCCCCTAGCCGTTGCTTTGCTCTCCATCGCCATGCCCGGCATGGCGCAACGGACCCCGATCCAGACCGGTGCACAGGCACAGGAGGAAACCGGCCAGCCGCCGCAGCGAATCCGCAACGTGCAGTTGCGAAAAGGCGAGAAGTGCCCGCCGCCCACATCGACCGGCGAAGTCGTGGTCTGTGGCACGCTGGAGGACCCGTACCGGATCCCCAAGGATCTACGCGAATCCAAGCCCGATGCGGCGTCGCAGAGCTGGGTGAACCGCGCCGAGACGATGGACGAGGTCGGTCGCGTGGCAGGGGGCTTGCCCAATACCTGCTCGCCGGTCGGCACGGGTGGGCAGACGGGCTGTGTCGCGAAGCAGTTGCGCGATTATGCCGCGGACAAGCGCCAACAGCGGTCTGATGCGGCGCGCGTACCGGGCGGGGAGCGGTAACTTCCTTGCGATAGGGTGTGCGGCTCGAGGCGAGCCGCTATCTGGCTCCTATTCGTCACCCCGGACTTATTCGGCGGCTATCCCGTTCGATCATGATCCGTCATCCCCGCGCAGGCGGGGATCCATATACTCGAACGTCTGCATTTCAACCGCTAAGCCCGACATTATGGATCCCCGCCTTCGCGGGGATGACAAATCATGTTTAAAAGGGATAGTTGCCGAACAAGTCAGGGTGACGGCTTGGATTGTGCATGCACGAATGCGCGCTTTTCCCCAAGGACCTGCGTAGCAGCCTGCGCTACTGGCCGAACCCGCTATCCCCAGCCCGTGCGATCGCCTCGCGTGCGGCGGCGAGCAGCGCGCCGGCCTTTGCCTCGCATTCGCGCTGTTCGGAAGCCGGATCGCTGTCGGCGACGATGCCCGCGCCTGCCTGAACGTGCATGACGCCGTCCTTCACCACCGCGGTGCGCAGCACGATGCAGCTGTCCATCGAGCCGTCGGGCGAGAAATAGCCGACACCTCCGGCATAGGCGCCGCGCTTTTCCGATTCGAGCTCGGCAATCACCCCGCAGGCGCGGACCTTGGGCGCGCCGCTGACCGTGCCCGCGGGGAAGCCGGCGAGCAGCGCATCGATCGCGTCATGCTCCTCGCCGAGCCGACCGACCACGTTCGAGACGATGTGCATGACATGGCTGTAGAATTCGACCGTGTAGCTGTCGGTGACCTGCACCGTGCCGCGATCGGCGACGCGGCCGACATCGTTGCGGCCGAGATCTAGCAGCATCAGGTGTTCGGCGCGTTCCTTGGGATCGGCCAGCAGGCTGGTGCGGTTGGCCTCATCCTCGCTTGCACTTCGCCCGCGCGGGCGCGTGCCGGCGATCGGACGGATGGTGACCTCTCCGTCGCGCACGCGGACCAGGATCTCGGGCGAGGAGCCGGTGAGGGTGAAGCCGGGCAGGTCGAGATGATAGAGGAAGGGCGACGGGTTGATGCGTCGCAGTGCGCGGTAGAGCTCGATCGGTGGCAGCGGGAAGGGGACGGTGAAGCGCTGCGCCAGCACGACCTGGAAGATGTCGCCGGCAACGATATAGTCCTTCGCGCGCGCTACCATCTCGCCGTAGCGGCCGGGCGCCAGTACCGGGGCGAGCGCCACCTCGGGCAGTGCCTCGAGCCGGGCAGGGGGCGGCAGGCCACCACTGGCGAGGCGCGCGGCGACCGTGTCGATCCGTTCCTCCGCTTCGGCAATGATCTCGGCTGGCGAACGGCTGGCGTCGGGCCAGACCGGTGCCACCAGGAACAGCGCATCGGCAAGGCGATCGAAGATCAGCACGATCGTCGGCCGCACGAAGATCATGTCCGGCAGGCCGAGCGGGTCTTGGTCCTGCTGCGGCAGTTTTTCGACCAGCCCGACCGTCTCATAGCCGAAATAGCCGACCAGGCAGGCAAGTGCGCGTGGCAGTTCCGGTGGCACGGCCATGCGGCAGGAGGCGACGAGCTGGCGCAACGCGTCCAGCGTGGGCGCGTCGCAGGGCGTGAAGGCATCGCGGTCGCTCAGCCAATGCGGGTTGATCTCCGCCGCATTGTCCTGCGCGCGGAACACGAGGTCGGGGGCGAGTCCGATCAGGCTGTGGCGCCCGCGGATCGCGCCGCCTTCGACGGATTCGAGCAGGAAATCGCCGCGACCGGGCTCGATCAGCTTGAGCGCTGCGGCAACCGGTGTCTCCGTGTCGGCGATCTGCCGGCGCCACACCAGCGCCGGGCGACCAGCGGCGAGTTCTGTCAGGGGAGACGCGTCTGGCATGGTCATCATAGCCCGTTCGGCAGCGTTCCCGGTCAAGGGCCGGGGCCGGTTGAAGGGTGGAGCGGGCCAAGCTAGCGGCTTGTGACGCCTCGCCCGCTACCGTTCCCCGGCCCGCGCCGGGGAACAAGGTCTCTTACTGCGCGGCGCCTGCACCCGTCAGCGTTGCCCGGACGGCAGCGATGCTCTTGTCGTTCTTCTTCACGCCGACATGCTTCTGCACCGCGGCGCCGAACTGCTGCGCATATTCGCGGCCAACGACCTTGCCGAGATCGGCACGCATCGCGTCGATCACCTGCGGCTTGCCCACCGCATTGCCGCGCTCGATGCGGTCGAGATGGAGCACGAACCAGCCTTCGTTGTTCGGTGCCTCGAGCAGCTTGGACGTGCCCTGCGACATCGAGAACATCAGCACCAGGGGCGGCGGCGCGCCGCGCGGATTGGTGGAAAGCTGCGCGCGCGAAGCGTTGAGCGGCTGGATCGGCGGCACCTTCACGCCGCTTGCCGCATACAGCGCCGCGAAGGCGCCACCCTTGTTGGCCTTGGAGACGATGCCGGCGGCGATCGCCCGGGCCGCACGGCGCGAGCGATCGAGCGTGAAGTCGCGCGCCAGTACCGGGCGGATCGCGGCGATCGGCGGTGCGGCAGGCGGCACGACGCGGTCGAGCGCGACGAGTGCAAAGCCGCCATCGGTGCCGATGGTCACCAGCTGCGGGCTGTCACCCGTTTCGGCAGCAAAGGCGGCGGCGATGATCGGCATGAAATCGGGCGCAGCCTTGCGTGTCGCGTCGTTGGGATCGCGGCCGTCGGCGAGCAATGCCGGCGTGGCGCTGGCGGTCAGCTTCTGGTCGGAAACGAGCTCGGCAAAGGTCGAGCGATTGGCGATGCCGTCGTCAAGCGCATCGTGGATGCGTGCCAGCACGGTATTGGCCTTTTCACGCGACACGGCAGCCGACACTTCGTCGCGTACCTCATCCAGCGACCGCGCCGCGACCTTCTGGATCGCATCGACGCGCACCACGCTGAAGCCGAGCGTACCACGCAGCGGGCCAACGACGCCCCCCTGTGGCGCCGCGAACACCGCATCGGCGATCGCCGGCGTGCTCTGCGCGGCATAAGCGGCTTTCTGCACCAGCGGCAGCGTGATCGGCTCGAGCCCCGCGGCACGTGCCGCCGCCTCGATCGAGGTGCCGGCCTTCACCTTGGCGGCGAGCGCGTTCGCGCTGGCCTGATCGGCAAGAATGACCTGCACGATCGAGCGCTTTTCGGTCGCGGCATAGGTCGCGGCCTGCGACTTGTAGGCCTGTGCGATCTCCGCTTCGGTCGGCACGGTCTGCGCCTTGATCTGATCGCCCGTGATCATCGCGTAGCGGATCGTGCGGCGTTCCGGGATGGTGTAATGGGCGATGTTGCGCTTGTACCAGGTGGCAAGCTCCGCCTCGGTCGGCGCGGCGCCCACGGGCATGGCCCGTGTCGGGATGAAGCCGACCTGGCCCTGGCGCTTTTCGAGCAGCAGCGAGGCATAAGGCAGTGCAAGCTGCAACGGCACCTGTGCGGCGGGCAGCGTCGGCAGGATCAGCTGCTGCTTGATGATGTCGCGCGCGATATCCTGGCGGATCTGGACGTCGGTCAGCTTCCGGTCACGCAGCAGCTGCTGATAGATCGTCTGGCTGAACTTGCCGTCGGGGCCCTGCAGCGCCGGGATGCTGGCGATCTCGCCGTCCACCGCCCGCTTGCTGACGACCATGCCCTGATCGCGGCCGAACTGGTCGAGTGCCAGATCCTCGATCAGCTGGTTCAGCGTGCCTTCCAGCCCGCCCTGCGCGATGAACTGCCCCATGTCGATGCCCGGCTGCTGCTGGCGATAGCCCTCCAGCACGTTCTGCGCGCGGTCGCGCAGCTCGCCTTCGCCGATCTTGGCCTTGCCCACGGTCGCCACCGAACCGCCGCCGGCGGTGGCGCCCGACTGCATGCCGGTGATGTCGGTGGCGGCAAAAGCCAGCGCGATCAGCGCCAGCAGGCCGAACGTGACGACCAGGCCGACCTTCGAATGGGTGAGGCGGCGGATGAGGCTGAGCATGGACGACCGATCTGTTGCACGTACGGAATTGGCACCGCTTTACGGGCAGCACCGGCGAGCTTCAAGCTTGTGCAGACGCGGGATCGCACTCTATCGCCGTCCCAACTGTAAAGGGGAGACGCATGACACGACGCAAGCTGATCGCGGGCAATTGGAAGATGAACGGCGATCTGGCGGCGCTCGCCGAACTGGAAGGCATCGCGCGCGCGGCGGACAGTGCCGGCAATGTGGAGGTGGCAATGGCCCTGCCGGCAACGCTGATCGCACCGGCGGTCGCCGCCACGCCGGGACTGGCGATCGGCGCGCAGGACGTTCACCCCGCGCCCCGCGGCGCACACACCGGCTGCATTTCGGTGGCGATGATCGCCGAGGCCGGCGCGCGTTTCTCGATCGTCGGGCATAGCGAGCGCCGGGCGGACAATTACGAGACCGATGCGGACGTGAAGGCGAAGGCGACGGCGCTGCTCGCCGGCGGGCTGAGCGCCATCTTGTGCGTGGGCGAGACGCTGGAGCAGCGCGAGGCGGGGAAGGCGGAGGCGGTGGTCACCGGGCAATTGACCGCGTCGCTACCGAAAGGGGCGGCGGCCGACTGGCTGTCGATCGCGTACGAACCCGTCTGGGCAGTCGGCACGGGACGGACGCCGACGGTGGCGGATATTGCCGCCATGCACGGTGCCATCCGGGCGACTTTACGGACGGCGATCGGCGCGGACGCGGATGCGATGCGCCTGCTGTACGGCGGGTCGGTGACGGGCGACAATGCGGCGGCACTGCTGGCGGCCGGCGACGTCGATGGCGCGCTGGTGGGGGGTGCCAGTCTTACCGCTGCCAAGTTCGTGCCGATCATCGAGGCGGCGGCTGGGTTGGATTGAGGCCGCCAGTTCCCCGGCGCAGGCCGGGGTCCAGTAGCGAAGGTGGGAGCAACCGGGCGCAAGGCACGATCTCTGCCGTTCCGCTACTGAGCCTGGCCTTTGACGGGGAGCGCGGTGCTGCGCTCATCACCCATAGCGTGCCTTCAACACCGCCCAAGCCGCGCGCAGGCCCAGCGCGTCGCCGCCTTTGGGCCGCCCGGGCTTGGCCGCAGGGCGCCACGCGAACGTATCGAAATGCGCCCAGGCGATCCCTGCCGGGACGAACCGGCGCAGGAACAACGCAGCGATCGTTGCACCGGCATATCCGCCCTCGGCCGAATTGACCATGTCGGCAATGTCCGACTTCAGCATGTCGTCATAGCCGTCCCATAGAGGCAGCCGCCACAGTGGGTCGCCGACTGCCATGCCCACATCGAGCAGCGCCTGCGCCAAGGCCTCGTCGTTGCTGAACGTGGCGGGCAGATCCGGCCCGAGTGCGACGCGCGCCGCGCCGGTAAGGGTCGCATAGTCGATGATCAGCTCCGGCAGCCGGCCGTTCGCGCCTTCGCCCGCCTTGGTCAGCGCATCGCCCAGCACGAGCCGGCCCTCGGCATCGGCGTTGGTGTTCTCGACCGTCAGCCCTTGGCGCGTGGCGAGGACGTCGCCGGGACGGAAGGCTGCGCCCGAAATGCTGTTCTCCACCGCGGGGATCAGCAGATGCAGCCGCACCTTGAGCCGCGCCGCCATCACCAGGCCGGCCAGTGCCAGCGCGTGTGCCGCGCCGCCCATGTCCTTCTTCATCAGCGCCATGCCGCTGCCCGGCTTGATGTTCAGGCCGCCGGTGTCGAACGTCACGCCCTTGCCGATCAGGGCGACGCGCGGGTGTGCCGGATCACCCCATTCGAGCTCGATCAGCCGCGGCGCCCGATCGGCGGCCGCCGCCGTGCCGACCGCGTGGATCATCGGATAACCCTTGGCGAGCGGCTCCCCCTGGGTCACCGTCAGCGTCGCATTATGCTGCTCGGCCAGCCGCGCAGCCGCCGCTTCCAGGTCCGCCGGGCCGAGATCGGACGCTGGCGTGTTGACGAGATCGCGCACCATGGCGGTGGCAGTGGCAAGACGCACCGTCTCGTCGATACGCGCCGGCTCGCCGGTCAGCAGCACGCGCGGGCCGACGCTGTCGCCCTGCTTGTACCGCTCGTACCGATATTGCGCGAGCAGCCAGCCGAGCATCGCCGCGCCCGGCTCACCGTCGGCCAGGCGGTAGCTGCCCTCGGGCAATTGCTCGCCCAGCGACGCGATGCGCCATGGCGAGTCCAGGCTTTCGTTGCACACCAGCAGCATCGACCAATCTTCCGGGCCATCGCCCGGCAGCACCGCGCGATTGCCCGCCTTGCCGGTCAGCCGGTGGGCGGCGACCGCCGTCCGCGTGCGCTGCGGCTGCTTTGCCAGCCACTCGGCATAGTTGTCGGGATGCACGACGTGGATCGTGCGGGCGGGCTGGCCGCGGTCCGGCTGGAGCAGTTTGGCGAAATCGGTCATGGCAGGATCACTTCTGTGCAGGCGCGACGAGGAATTGTTCGAACCGGCCGGTTGCACCGGGCTCGCGGTAGGTGCTGATCGACAGCGTCGCGTCGGCATAGGTCACGCGGTACGTGCGATTGACGAAGCCGCCACGCAATCGCGCGCGGCCGAACTGCGTGAAGCTGACCGGCTCGCCGAGAGGGGCCAGGCTGGCGCGGAAATCGCCGAGCGTGCGCGGGGTGAAATAATAGTCCGCATCCTCGGTCAGCTGTGTGCGATCCAGCCGTCCGCTGCGCAACTGATCGAACAGCGCGCGTGCACGGCGGGTCGCGTCGAGGTCGGCGGTGGCCGTGGTAGGGCGGGGCAGGACGATGCCGGCGATGCCGCGCGCGATCGTCATGAACGCCGGGCTCGACCAGCTGTTGGTCAGCTCGGTTATCGCCGCCTTGTCGTCGGGATAGACGATGTTCTCGGACAGGAAGCCGACCGCCTCGCCGCTATGTTCGACGAAGCGGCGGCCATCGGCCTCACCGAGTGAGACGCCCAGGCCGTAGCCGGTCGCCGCCCCGTCGCTGAGGCGGATCGCCGTTTCCTGTGCCGTCCAATCCTCCGCGGGCAGGATCGCGCGCGTTAGTCGTGCGACATTCCACTTCGCCAGGTCGCCCGCGCTCATCGCCAATTCGCCTGCCGCGAACAGCCAGCCGGATGCCGCCGGTGTCACGGGCCGTACGGGGCCGAGCGCCGCGCGCTCATAGCCCTGCGGGTAGCGCGCGCCGTTCGCGAGATCCTGGTCCATCGCGGCGATGCCCAGCGGCTTGAAGATCCGCGCGTCGAGAAAGTCGAGCAGCGGTTGGCCCGACACCTGTTCGGCGATCATCCCAGCCACGACGTAGCCCGTGTTGGAATATTGCCACTGCGTGCCCGGCGCGAAATCGAGCGGCTTCCTGGCCCAGCGATCGACGATCTGCTTCGGCGTGACGGGCGTGGCCATCGCCTTGAAGCTGTAATCCTGCGGCCAGTAATCCTGCAGGCCAGACGTATGGCTCAGCAATTGCCGCAGCGTGATCGTATCGCCACCGCTGATCCCGGGCAGGTGTCTGGCGACCGTCTCGTCGAGCCGCAGCTTGCCGTCATTCTCCAGCATCAGCAGCGCGGCGGCGGTGAATTGCTTCGACACGGAAGCGATCTGGTAGCGCGATTGCGCCCGGGCGGGGGCGGCTTCGGACTGCTTGCCGTACGCCTTGGTGAAGACGATGCGATTGTCGCGCACGATGGCGATCGATGCCGAGGGCACGCCGCTGCCGGCCAGCGTTTCGGTCACCAGCCCGTCGACCTGAGCGGTCTCAGCGGGGGTCAGCTGCTGCGCGGCTGCGGGCGTGGCGAGCAGGGCCAGAGGGATCAGCAGGCGGCGCATCGGATACTCTTTGAGGTAGTTCGGACGTTGAAGTCGATCACCCTACCTGCCTCCGTTCGTCCTGAGTAGCCCCTTCGCCTGCCTGCAAGGGCAGGCGCTCAGGACAGGCGTCGAGTAGCGCGAAGCGCGTATCGAGAGCGCGTATCGAAGGACAGGCGGCCGCGCGCTCCACCGGTGCTTCGATACGCGCCCTCGATACGGCCTGCGGCCTACTCGGTCTCTACTCAGCACGAACGGATTGAGGGTCGCCCGAAGGCACGGAACGCTAGAGCATCTCGCCCAGCATCGTGCCAACCTTTTGCATCACTGATCGGGCGGGCACGCCGTACAAATCGTGCTCGTCGGCATCCTCGATTTCGACCGAGACGATTTCGCCCTGCTTCAGGTGTCCGGCATCGCGCAGATGCACCTCGCCATCGATCTCCGGCGCGTCAGCCTTCGATCGGCCGGTGGCGCCATCCTCATCGACCGCATCGATGATCACGTCGAGCGTGCGGCCGATCTTGGCGTGGAGCTTTTCCGCCGAGATACGCGCGGTGAGCTCCATCAGGCGGGCGTAGCGCTCTTCCTTGATCTCTTCCGGCACATGGTCGGGCAGCAGGTTCGCCGCCGCACCCTCGACCGGTTCGAAGCGGAACGCGCCGACGCGGTCGAGCCGCGCTTCTTCCAGCCAATCCATCAGATAGCGGAAATCATCCTCCGTCTCGCCGGGAAAGCCGACCACGAAGGTCGATCGGATCGCGATGTCCGGCGCGATCGTCCGCCAGTTCCTGATCCGCTCGAGCACCTTGGTCTCGTTCGCCGGGCGCTTCATCAGCTTCAGCACGTTGCGGCTGGCATGCTGGAACGGGATGTCGAGATAGGGGAGCACCAGCCCCTCCGCCATCAATGGGATGACGTGATCGACGTGCGGATAGGGGTAGACGTAATGCAGCCGGACCCAGGCGCCGAGCTTGCCGAGCTCGCGCGACAGATCGGTCATGTGCGCGCGCACCTCCTGCCCGTGCCACGTGCGTGGCTGGTGCTTGATGTCGACGCCGTAAGCCGAAGTATCCTGGCTGATCACCAGCAATTCCCTGGTGCCGGATTCAATCAGCTTCTCCGCCTCGCGCAGGATCGCATCCGGCCGGCGGCTGACCAGATCGCCCCGCAGCGACGGGATGATGCAGAAGCTGCAGCGATGATTGCAGCCCTCGGAAATCTTGAGATAGCTGTAGTGCCGCGGCGTCAGCTTGAGGCCGCTGTCGGGCACGAGGTTGAGGAACGCGCTCGGCGGCATCGGTGCCGCCTCGTGCACGGCGCCGACCACTTCCTCATATTGATGCGCGCCGGTCACCGCGAGCACATTCGGGAAGCGCGCGCGGATCGTCTCGGCGTCCTTGCCCATGCACCCGGTGACGATCACGCGGCCATTCTCGGCAATCGCTTCGCCGATCGCCTCCAGGCTTTCCTCCTTGGCGGAATCGAGGAAGCCACAGGTATTGACCAGCACGATATCGGCGCCGGCATAATCGGGCGACATGGCGTAGCCGTCGCTGCGCAGCTTGGTGAGGATGCGTTCGCTGTCGACAAGGTTCTTGGGACAGCCGAGCGAAACCATGCCGACACGCGGCGGGGAGGGGAGGATGGTTGCCATGGGAGGCCGCGCACATAAGCGTGTTCGTCGCATTTTTCCAGAGCGTTAGCGCAGCGTCAGTGGGACGTCCTTAACGGTTCGTTGAAGTTTCGCTTGCACATCGAGCGGGAAAGGGAGCTCGATGGCGTCCAGGGTTACGCAATATCGCAGTGTCGCGCCGGCTTCGGTCGAGCAACGCGGTGCCGTCCGCCACCCGGTGTCGGTAAGCCGCGGCAGCGTGCGGCGCCATGGCACCGAGCCAACCGACGCGCTGCTGCACGACATCTCGATCTTCGGCTGCCGGATCCAGGCCGACCTTGGCGCAGAGCGCGGCGAGCGGCTGTGGCTGCGCTTTCCGGGCGGCATGCCGGTCGGCGCGACGGTGGTGTGGGCCGACCAGGGTTTTACCGGCTGCCGCTTCGACGCCCCGATCGACCGCGCCGCGGTGCGGGCCCTAGCCTTGCCTGCTTATTGAACCCGCTCTCGCGCGTGCATCATGCGACACGCCCCAGCCTCCGCCGGGGAACTGCCGCGAAACGCTTGGTGCAGCTCGGAACGACCAAGCAAAGGGTCGATCTCCGCTCCTCATGCGCTAGGGTAGCGCGATGAGATACATCCTCCATCCGCACCCGGACACACCTCCCGCCCGGGTACGCGGCGTGGTGGTCGATCTCGTGGCAACTGCCACAGGCCTGCTGCTGACCTTCATCGTCGAGGGCGGAGACGCCCTGCTGCTGCCCGAAGCGAAGTCGCCGCTCAGGGCCGGTGGCTTATGGAAGACGACCTGTTTCGAGCTGTTCCTCGCACCCGGGGGATCGGAGAGCTATCTCGAATTCAATTACGCGCCGTCGACCGAGTGGGCCGCCTATGGCTTCGACAGCTACCGCGCCGGCATGCGCGACCTGCCGCAGATCGCTCCGCCGCACATCGCGCGGGGCGGGCCAGACGCCGGCTACATCATCGAAGTCGATCAGGAACTGGACGATATCCCGCCTGGCCCCTGTCACATCGGACTATCGGCAGTGATCGAAGAAGTGGACGGCACCAAATCCTACTGGGCACTCGCCCACGCGCCCGGCCCGCCCGACTTCCACAATCGCGACTGTTTCACCGGACGATTGCCGGCTTCCGAGCAGTAGCTTTAACGGCTTGGTGGATGCTTTCCGCCCCAGTCACGTGCCGAGCGTACGCAGGCCAACCGACATGCCGATCAGCCTAGCGCCCCATCGCCGCCGCAACCGCCATCGGCACCACGACGGCATCCTCGACAAAGCCCGTCATCGTCTGCCCATGATCCTGCATCGCCCGCATCCGCACACGCCAGGTGAGATACGACGCGATCACCGCCGTCGCCCCGCCGACCGCCGCACCAGCCCAGCGTCGGTCACGCGGCGCCACCACGGCACCAGCAAAGGCCGCGTTCAGCCCGCGGACCACGACCGCCGCCGGGATGATGCGGTCCGGTGCGCTCGGCTGCTTGTCGCCGGCCAGTTCGTACACCGCCAGCGCCATCGTGCCGGCCGACACGATCGGGTGCGACAGGAAGTCGGGCGCATTGTTGTCAGCCGGCAGGTTTCCGGTGCGTGCGGCGTTGGCGACTGCCGCGAGCGGGGTCATCGCGCGAGCGCCACCGGACAAGCCGAGCAGGAAGGAGCGGATCATGGCGGTTCCTCTAATGATACGGCAGCACAACCAATCGCCACCGGTTTCGCTCCCCCTCGCGAAAAACGCGCTTGCACGCGCTGGCGCTGCCCGGCACCACGCCGGCCATGAAATTCGGTATCGATCGGCTGCTCGCCGACCCCGCCTTGCGTGCACCCCTGGAGGGCAAGCGCGTCGCTTTGCTCGCGCATCCCGCCTCGGTCACGGCGGACCTGACGCACAGCCTCGACGCGCTGGTCGCCGCGGGCGTGAACGTCTCAGCGGTGTTTGGCCCGCAGCACGGCGTGCGCGGCGACCTGCAGGACAATATGATGGAGTCGCCCGACTTCGCCGATCCGGGGTACGGCATCCCCGTATTCAGCCTCTACGGCGAGGTACGCCGCCCGACCGCCCGGTCGCTGGACACGTTCGACGTCATGCTGGTCGACCTGCAGGATGTCGGCGGCCGCATCTACACGTTCGTCACGACGTTGCTGTACGTGCTGCAGGCCGCCGCCGAGCACCACAAGGGCGTGTGGGTGCTCGATCGACCCAACCCCGCCGGCCGCCCGATCGAGGGGCTGACCTTGCTTCCCGGTTGGGAAAGCTTCGTCGGGGCAGGGCCGATGTCGATGCGCCATGGCATGACGTTGGGCGAGCTCGGCCATTGGTTCATCGCGCACTACAAGCTGGACGTGGAATACCGGGTGATCGCGATGCAGGGCTGGGCACCGGACGCCGCGCCCGGCTTCGGCTGGCCGGAGGACCGGGTGTGGATCAATCCCAGCCCGAATGCCGCCAACGTCAACATGGCGCGCGCCTATGCCGGCACGGTGATGCTGGAGGGCACCAACCTGTCCGAAGGCCGCGGCACGACCCGCCCGCTCGAGCTGTTCGGCGCGCCCGATATCGACGCCAAGGCAGTGATTGCCGAGATGCACCGCATCGCGCCCGACTGGCTGGCGGGCTGCACCCTGCGCGATTTCTGGTTTCAGCCGACCTTCCACAAGCATGTCGGGCAGTTGTGCAACGGTGTGTTCATCCATGCCGAAGGGTCAGGCTACGACCATGCAGCGTTCCGCCCGTGGCGCGTTCAGGCCGCAGGGTTCAAGGCGATCCGCACGCTCTATCCCGATTACGATTTGTGGCGCGATTTCCCGTACGAATATGAATTCGGCAAGCTCGCGATCGACGTGATCAACGGCGGCCCCGGCCTGCGCGACTGGGTCGACGATGCGAGCGCCACTGCGGGCGACCTGGACGCGGTCACGCGGCCTGACGAGCAGGCGTGGGCCGAACTCCGGGCGTCTTCGCTACTATACTGAACGACCAAAACATGGCGACCTCATCTTCTACCGTTCGTGCTGAGTAGAGACCAAGTAGGCCGCAGGCCGTATCGAGGACCCGTATCGAAGCACTTGGAGCGCGGTATCGCATGTCCTTCGATACGCCTTCCCGATACGCCCTACGGGCTACTCGACGCCTGTCCTGAGCGCCTGCCCTTGCAGGCAGTCGAAGGGGCTACTCAGGATGAACGGGGGAGTGAGATTGTTCCAAGTCATCACGCTCTAACCCGATCGTCCGAAGCTTGGCCAAGGGCGCGTTCCGGGCACGTGCTTCGACAAGCTCAGCACGAACGGACAAGGTAAGACGGTCATCAAAGGCCGAGCGGTCGCCCGGCCTGGCATGCAGCCAACTCCACGACATCGTGCGAGCAGATCACGTCCACCGCGCCGGCTTGCTCCACCGATAGCGCCCTGACGCGCTGCTGGTTGGCCAGTCGCAGTGCGCGGTCGACCTCCATCAGCGTCTGATAGCCGCGCAGCCCCGGCGTGCATTCACGTTTCGCCTGCCGTACCTCGCTGCGGTAGAAATAGGCGTCGCCAGCGTGCAGCAGCCAGCGATCGCCGCCATCGATCGCCACGCCGGCATGGCCCCATGTATGCCCGGGCAGCGGCACGAGCAGGATCTCCGGCGGCAGGCCCTTCAGATCGCGCACCGCATCGAACCCGAACCAGGGCTCGCCCACGCCGTCATACACCTGCCACTGGTCGGCGGTGTCGAACTGCCGGGGACGGTAGCGGTTACGCGCTACGGTGGTCGTGCGCGGGCCGGTGGCGGCGCGGAATTCTGCATCGAGCAGGTGGATGGTCGCGTTCGGAAAGTCGTCGATCCCGCCGGCATGATCGAAGTCGAGATGCGTCAGCACGACATGCCGCACATCCGCCGCCGAGAAGCCCAGCCGCTCGATCTGCCGGATCGCCGTCTCCTCCTCGCGCAGCTGTATATTGAGCATCGCCCGCCACGCCCGCGTGATCCGCGGGTGCGGCCGCTGATGCGGGTGCCGCACGTCGTTCAGGCCGTAACCGGTATCTACCAGCACCAAGCCATGCGCATCCGTCTCGATCAGCAGGCAATGGCAGACGAGGTGCCCGAGCGGCCCCTTGCTGCAGCCATCGAACAGCGCGCCGCCGACGGGGCAGTCCGTACCACAATTGAGATGATGGATCCGCACTCGCTGTCTCCTGCCGCGCATGATGGTAAGATGCTCAAAACGCAGGCGCAAAGCATTGGTTCACCACGAAGAATAGGGCGCCCGGTCGGCTGCCGGCAACAAATGCGCGGTCCGCCGGTTATCGCCTCATGAGCAGCACTGATACGCCCGACAAACTCCTCATCGCCTGCGTGCAGGACCTGTATGCCGGCGCCATCCTGATGGCCGAGCGCCTGCCGAAGCTCGTACCGGTGATCCAGGATGCCGCGCTCGCCTCGTTGCTGCAGGAGCAGATCGCGCTCAGCCAAGCCCAGGCCGACGCCTTGCAGCAGACCGGCCGCGATACGGACGGGCCGGCGAACCTGTGGATGAAGGGCATCCTCAAGGACGCCAAGCGCGATTCGAAGAGCATCGCGCCCGGTCCGCTGCTCGACATCGCGCTGATCGGTGCGATCCGAAAAGGCTTCGCAGCGGAGATCGTCTCCTACGAAACCGCCATCGCCGTTGCCGACGCGCTTGGTGACATGCGCGTCCGCACTGCCGCCGAACACAACACGATCCAGCGCCAGGAAGCCGATCACGCCCTGCGCGAATTATTGGCGACTATCACGCGCAAGGCTTTGGCTGGCGCCTGACGACGCAACGAGGTTGCCGCTTCTCACGCGGCGACGCGCACTCAGGAGCATTCGTCTCTCGACCTCGCACCGCGTTGAGGGCAGGGGGACGCGATGACGCACACTGCCAACACCCTCCACGCCGCACCCGAGGAGCGCCTCGGCAGGGGATTGACCTTCGCGATGGCGGCGACCGCGGGCATTGCGGTGGCGAACATCTATTACAACCAGCCGATGCTCGGCATCATGGAGCGCGACCTGCCGGGCGCGGCCACCGCCCTGGTGCCGACGGCAACGCAACTCGGCTATGCGGCGGGGCTGTTCCTGCTGGTGCCGCTGGGGGATCTGGTCGAACGCAAGCGGTTGATCGTCCTGCAGTTCATCGGGCTGGCCGTGGCGCTCGCCATCGTCGCGCTGGCGCCGAGTGTTGCGCTGGTGATCGCGGGATCGCTGCTGGTCGGCGTACTGGCGACCGTGGCGCAGCAGATCGTCCCCTTTGCCGCCCATTTATCGAGCCCGGAGCGTCGCGGTGCCACGGTCGGCACCGTCATGGCGGGGCTGTTATGCGGCATCCTGCTCAGCCGGACACTGGCGGGCTTCGTTGCGACGCATGCCGGCTGGCGCGCGATGTTCTGGCTGGGCGTGCCATTGGCGCTGGGCGCGGGCGCGTTGCTGGCGGCACGGCTGCCGCGGAGCACGCCGGATGCCGACCTGCGGTACGGCCAGCTGCTGCATTCGCTCGGCGGCTTGTGGCGAGAGTTCGGTGCGCTGAGGAAAGCGGCGATTACCCAGGCGCTGCTGTTCGCCGCGTTCAGCGCGTTCTGGACGATCCTGGCGCTGCATTTGCAGCAGCCGCGCTTCGGCCTGGGTGCCGACATCGCCGGCCTGTTCGGCATCGTCGGCGCGGTGGGCGTGCTTGCCGCACCGGTCGCCGGGCGCATGGCAGACCGAAGCGGCCCGCACCGCGTGATCCTGCTCGGCGCCGCGCTGACGCTTGCCGCATGGGTGGTGATCGGCGTGTGGGGCAGCATCGCCGGGCTGATCGTCGGCGTGATCCTGCTCGATTTCGGGGTGCAGAGCGCGCTCGTGTCGAACCAGCACATCGTCTACGCGCTCCGCCCGGAGGCGCGTGCGCGGCTCAACACGATCTTCATGGGCGCGATGTTCCTCGGCGGCGCGGCCGGATCGGCAGCGGCGACTTGGGCCTGGACGCTGAGCGGCTGGACTGCCGTCGCGGTGCTCGGCGGGCTATTGTCGGCCGCCAGCGTGGCGATGCAGATCCCCCGCCGAGAACGCTGAGCCACGCGACGCCCCGTGCAACCCTAGCGTGCCCTAGCCACGACACCGCACATCTGGAGAGCGACGATCTTTCACCTCATCTTTGCAGCGCCGAGCCTGTTCGTCATCGCGCGCTGGCTCTGGCCCTTATCGCTGCCGTTGTGGGGCAAGGGTGCGATCGCGTTCCTGCTGCTGGCCGCGTCGCAATATCATTTCTGGAGCAAGCTATCGTCCGGCTCGGTGTTCGCGCCGGAATTCCCGCGGTCCGTCGTCATCCTGTTCAACTGGGCCTTTGGCTTCATCGTGCTGCTCGCCGTCGTGCAGATCGTGCTCGATCTCGGCACGTTGGCCGCCATGCTGGCGAGGCAGCGCGCGCTCAGCCTTCCGGACAGCGTACGATATGGCAGCGCAGGCGTCGCGGCACTGCTGGCGGCCATCGCGGTGGCCAACGCGGTGCGCGTGCCGCCGGTCACGGATATCGAGGTCACGATCGCCGGTCTGCCGCCGGAATTCGAGGGATACCGGCTGCTGCAACTGACCGATCTGCATATCAGTCGGCTGTTTCCCGCAACATGGGCGCGCGCGGTGGTCGATCGCGCCAACGCTGCCGGGGCCGATGCCATCGTCGTGACCGGCGACTTCATCGACGGATCGGTGGAGATGCGCCGCGCCGATGTCGAGCCGCTGCGCGGCCTGCGCGCGCCCGACGGCGTCTACGCCATTCCGGGCAATCACGAATATTTCTTCGAGTATGCGGCGTGGATGCGGCACATCGCCGGACTGGGGATAAAGATGCTGCCCAATGCGCACGCGCTGCTGACGCGTGGCGAGCCGCGGATCGTTCTTGCCGGTGTCACCGATCTGTCGGCGCCCGGCCATGGACAGGCCGGGCCGGATCTCGCGGCGGCCTTGGCCGGCGCACCCGAAGATGCCCCCGTGATCCTGCTCGACCATCAGCCGCGCCGGGCGCGGCAGGCCGCCGCGCGCGGCGTCGCGCTGCAGCTTTCCGGGCACACGCATGGCGGCATGATCCTCGGGCTCGACCGGCTGGTGGCGCGCGGCAATGCCGGCTTCGTGTCCGGCCGGTACGAGGTCGATGGCATGACGCTGTACGTCAGCAACGGCACGGGGCTGTGGCCGGGCTTCGCGCTGCGCCTCGGGCGGCCTTCGGAGCTTACACGCATCACGCTGCGTAGCGATCGGCCTACGTCACCCAGGTAGGGGATCCGCGCGAGAATCGGCCTTAGCCAACATTCGCCAGGGCGAACAACGCGGTCGCCAGACAGGCGCGGCCGACGTCGCCGGGCCTCCAGTCCGTCGGGCGCGTGCCTGCGGCCCACCATGCCCAGGCAAGTGCGGAAAACAGATACATGCCCGCCAAGCCCAGGCAGAGGCGCGCCGCGAGGGATGCCGGGAGCATCACCGCCAACCCGGCCACGCACGATAGCATTACGCAGCCCAGGATAAGCCAGCCAGCCGGTCGCCCCCGCGGGCTCCAGCTCCAGATCGCGAACAAGGCAAGCAGTTCGATCGGCAGGGCGAAAACGAGCAAAATTGGGCTCATGGCAAGGATGCCGTGATGACCGTCCCGCGATCTTTTCTCGCGGATGGTGCGCGCCGGTAGGTGGATGTGAAGGAGACCATGACGCTCACATCGCCAATCCCGCATAGTGTTTCGAGATCGATCCAGGCCTTTCGCATAGCGGCGGCATAGCATTGCGAAATGCGGCTGCCGGCGACGGCCGGGCCGGCGATGCCGAGCCCGCACTGTCCCCGGCAAAAACCGCAAAACATACGCCAGCACTATGCGAAACACCGGAATCGCTCTCGAATTGCAACGGGCCGGGCGCCTAATTGCACAGCCTCAAGGCACCACAATCATTCGTGGTCGCCACTCCGTTGGGGGCACAGATGAAATTCGCATATTCGGCCATCGCAGCAGCATTCCTGGCCTTGCCGCTTGCCGCGCAGGCGCAGTCGACCACCGAGAACAAGCTCCCTGCCGAGACTGCAGCGCCGGCCGCGATCACCGTTAGTGGATCGGTGGCGATCGCATCCGATTACCGGTTCCGTGGCGTGTCGCAGTCCGACCAGGAAATGGCCGTGCAGGGCGGCATCACCATCGCGCATGAAAGCGGCTTCTATATCGGGACCTGGGCGTCGAACCTGGGCGGTTGGGGCACGTTCGGCGGCGCCAACATGGAGCTCGACCTGATCGGCGGCTACAAGGCGAAGCTCGCCGACAATGCTACGCTGGACGCCGGGCTCACCTGGTATGTCTATCCCGGCGGCGCCGACAAGACCGATTTCGCCGAACCCTATATCAAGCTGACCGGCACGACCGGCCCCGCCACGCTGACGGCAAGCGTCGCCTACGCGCCCAAGCAGGAGGCACTCGGCCGTTGGTACCGCACCGGCGCCGATGCCGCCGCCGGCATCTATACCAATGCTGGCGCCAAGGACGACAATCTGTACGTGGCCGGCGACGGCGCGTTCGCGCTGGCCGGCACGCCGATCACTGCAAAGGCGCATATCGGCCATAGCTGGGGCCAGAACGGCCTTGGCCCCAATGCGACCGCCGTCTCGCCGACCGGCAATTACTGGGATTGGGCGCTGGGCGCGGATGCCACCTGGCACAACCTGACGCTCAACCTATCGTACGTCGACACCGACATCTCGAGCCGCGACGCCGCCTATCTGCGCCCGAGCTTCAGCAAGGGCCAGGACGGCACCGGCAACATCGCCGGCGGCACGATCGTCGCCTCGCTGACTGCTGCCTTCTGACGAGGAACTGAGCGATGGAAGACCTTCTCTGGATCGCCGTAATGGTCGGACTGGTGGCGCTGACGCTCGCCTATGTCCGGCTGTGCGACAAGGCCTGACCCCCAAGCTCTAGGACACGCTGATGACGCTTGACCTCTGGCTCGCCGCGATCACCGCGCTCGGGCTGCTCTTTTACCTCGTGGCGGTGCTGATCCGCCCCGAACGCTTCTAGAAAGGAGCGCCTTCTCATGACATTCCAGGGATGGATCCTGATCCTCGGCTTCGTCGCCATTCTCCTCGCGCTGACCAAGCCGATGGGGGAATGGCTGTTCGCGCTCTATGAAGGGCGGCGCACGCCGCTCCATGTCGTGCTCTCACCCGTGGAGCGCGGCTTCTACAAGCTTTCGGGGATCGACCCGAATGCCGAGCAGGGCTGGCGGCGTTACGCGCTGCACATGCTGCTGTTCAACGTCGCGCTGATGGCCGTGACCTATGCCGTGCTGCGCTTGCAGGGCGTGCTGCCGGGCAATCCGCAAGGGTTGCCGGGATTGAGCGGCCATCTGGCGTTCAACACCGCGATCAGCTTTACCGCCAACACCAATTGGCAGAGCTATGGCGGCGAATCGACGATGTCGAACTTCAGCCAGATGTTCGGGCTAACGATCCACAACTTCCTCTCGGCATCGACCGGCATCGCTTTGGCCTTCGCGTTGTTCCGCGGCTTTGCGCGGCGCTCGGCGGCGACGATCGGCAATTTCTGGGCCGATATGACGCGCGTCACGCTCTACGTGCTGCTGCCGCTCTGCGTGCTGCTCACCGTCTTCTACATCGCCAGCGGCGTGCCGCAGACGATGGCCGGCACGGTCGACGTGACGACGCTGGAAGGCGCCAAGCAGACGCTCGTGCTCGGCCCGGTGGCGAGCCAGGAAGCGATCAAGATGCTCGGCACCAATGGTGGCGGCTTCTTCAACGCCAATTCCGCGCATCCGTACGAGAACCCGACGGCACTGACCAACCTTATACAGATGCTGTCGATCTTCCTGATCGGCTTCGGGCTCACCTGGACGTTCGGCAAGGCGGTCGGCAACACGCGGCAGGGATGGGCGATCCTCTCGGCCATGCTGATCCTGTTCATGGTCGGCGTCGGCGTGACCTATTGGCAGGAGGCCGCGGGCAACCCGATCGTTCACCAATTGGGCGTCGCGGGCGGCAATATGGAGGGCAAGGAGGTCCGCTTCGGCATCGCCGCCAGTGCGCTCTTCTCGGTCGTCACCACTGCCGCGTCTTGCGGTGCGGTCAATGGCATGCACGACAGCTTCACCGCGCTCGGCGGCATGGTGCCGCTGATCAACATGCAACTGGGCGAAGTCGTCATCGGCGGCGTCGGCGCCGGCATCTACGGCTTCCTGCTGTTCGCCATCCTCGCGGTGTTCGTCGCCGGGCTGATGGTCGGCCGCACGCCGGAATATGTCGGCAAGAAGATCGAGAGCCGTGAGGTGAAGCTGGCCGTGTTGGCGATCGCCATCCTGCCACTGATCATCCTGGGCTTTACCGCGATCAGCGCCGTGCTGCCCGCGGGGCTGGCCGGACCGCTCAACAAGGGACCGCACGGCTTCAGCGAGATCCTCTACGCCTATACCAGCGGCGTCGGGAACAATGGTTCGGCCTTTGCCGGCCTGACCGCCAACACGCCATTCTATAATGGCTTGCTGGGCGTGGCGATGTGGCTGGGGCGCTTCTTCATCATCGTGCCGATGCTGGCGATCGCCGGCAGCCTCGCGGCGAAGAAGTACACGCCGGAGAGCGCCGGCTCGTTCCCGACGACGGGCGGCCTGTGGGTCGGCCTGCTGGTCGGCACGATCCTGATCCTGGGCGGCCTCACTTTCCTCCCGAGCCTCGCGCTTGGGCCCATCGCCGATCATCTCGCGATGATCAGCGGCAAAACCTTCTGACGGGACCTGGCCACATGGCACGCAACCCTACCAAGTCGCTCTTCACGGCAGACCTGATCGTTCCGGCGATCGGCGATTCCTTCCGCAAACTCGATCCGCGGCAATTGATCCGCAACCCGGTGATGTTCGTCACCGCCGTCGTCGCTGCGCTGATGACCGTCCTGCTCGTGATCGGGCAGGATGGGCTGAGCGTCGGCTTCAAGCTCCAGCTCGTCATCTGGCTGTGGCTGACCGTCTTGTTCGGCACCTTTGCCGAGGCGCTGGCCGAGGGCCGCGGCAAGGCACAGGCGGCGAGCCTGCGTGCCACCAAGGCGGAGCTCACCGCACGCCGGATGAAAGGCGAGCAGGTCGAGCACGTGCCCGCCAGCACGCTGCGGGCGGGCGATATTGTGCTGGTCACGATGGGCGACCTGATCCCGGCGGATGGCGAAGTCGTCGCCGGTGTCGCCTCGGTCAACGAAGCGGCGATCACCGGCGAGAGCGCGCCGGTGATCCGCGAGGCAGGCGGCGACCGCTCCGCGGTGACGGCGGGTACGCGCGTCATCTCGGACGAGATCCGCGTGCGGGTCACCGCCAACCCCGGCGAGGGCTTTCTCGACCGCATGATCGCGTTGGTCGAGGGTGCCGAGCGGCAGAAGACGCCCAACGAGATCGCGCTGACCCTGTTGCTTGTCGGCCTCACGATCATCTTCCTCATCGCGGTCGGCACGATCCCGGGCTTTGCATCCTATGCCGGTGGCGGCGTGCCGGTGGCGATCCTCGCCGCCTTGCTGATCACGCTCATCCCGACGACAATCGCCGCACTTCTGTCGGCGATCGGCATCGCCGGCATGGACCGATTGGTGCGCTTCAACGTGCTGGCCAAGTCTGGCCGCGCGGTGGAAGCGGCGGGCGATATCGACGTGCTGCTGCTCGACAAGACCGGTACGATCACCATCGGTGACCGCCAGGCGAGCGAATTCCGTGCCGTCGGCGGTGTCAGCGATGGCGAACTGGCGGAAGCGGCGTTGCTCGCCAGCCTTGCCGACGAGACGCCCGAAGGGCGCTCGATCGTCGTACTGGCGCGCGAGAAGTTCGGCATCACCATCGCCAACCTGCCGGGCGGGGCCGAGATCATCCCGTTCACCGCGCAGACGCGGATTTCGGGCGTGCGCATCGATCCGTCGCTGATCCAGAAGGGCGCGGTGGAATCGATCCTCAAGGCCAATCCCGGCGCGGGGCAGACCGCCGCGGCGACCGAACTGCGCCGCGTGACCGACGAGATCGCCCGTGCCGGTGGTACGCCGCTGGCCGTGGCCAAGGATGGCCGGCTGCTTGGTGCGATCTTCCTCAAGGACGTGGTCAAGGCCGGCATCCGCGAACGCTTCGGCGAGCTGCGCACGATGGGCATCCGCACGGTGATGATCACCGGCGACAATCCGCTCACCGCCGCGGCGATCGCGGCCGAAGCCGGCGTGGACGATTTCCTCGCCCAGGCGACGCCGGAGGACAAGCTCGACCTGATCCGCAAGGAACAGCAGGGCGGCAAGCTGGTCGCGATGTGCGGCGACGGCACCAACGATGCGCCGGCTTTGGCGCAGGCGGATGTCGGCGTGGCGATGAACACCGGCACGCAGGCGGCGCGCGAGGCGGGCAACATGGTCGATCTCGACAGCGATCCGACCAAGCTGATCGAGGTGGTGGGCCTGGGCAAGCAATTGCTGATGACCCGCGGCGCGCTCACCACTTTCTCGGTGGCGAACGACGTGGCGAAGTATTTCGCCATCATCCCGGCGATGTTCGTCGCGCTGTATCCGGGGCTGGGCGTGCTCAACGTGATGGGCCTGTCCACCCCGCAGAGCGCGATCCTGTCCGCGATCATCTTCAACGCGCTGATCATCCCGTTGCTGGTGCCGCTGGCGCTGAAGGGCGTGGCGTACAAGCCGATGGCAGCAGGGCCGCTGCTCGCGCGCAATCTCGCCGTCTACGGCCTGGGCGGGCTTGTCGCGCCGTTCATCGGCATCAAGATCATCGATCTTGCCGTCGGTGGCCTAGGGCTGGCGTGATCGCGCGCTGCCCGCACTGTTCCCCGGCGAAGGCCGGGGCCCAGTCGCGCGACGATTGGATGGAGACGCTGCGCTCCATCACCGTGACCTTCCCGACTGGGCCCCGGCCTTCGCCGGGGAACAGAGACGCTTTAGAAGGGTAACTCCCATGACTTCCGACTTCACTTCCGCGCTTCGCCCTGCCGCCGTCATGACGATCCTGTTCGCGCTTCTGCTCGGGATCGCTTATCCCTTGGCCATGACGGGCGTCGGACAGATCATCTTCCCCAGCCAGGCCAATGGCAGCCTGGTGACGCAAGGCGGCAAGGTCGTCGGCTCGACCGTCGTCGGGCAGGCCTTCACCAGCGATCGCTATTTCCAGACGCGCCCCTCGGCCGCCGGCAAGGGCTATGACGGCCTCGCCTCGTCCGGCTCGAATCTGGGGCCGACGTCGCAGGCCCTGGTCGATCGCATCAAGCCCGATGTCGCCAAGCGGCGCATAGAAGGCGTGACCGGGCCGTTGCCCGCCGATCTCGCCACGGCATCCGGCTCGGGGCTCGATCCCGATCTGTCGCCGGCATCCGCGCTGGCGCAGGTCGATCGGGTCGCGCGCGCCCGCAACCTGCCTGCCGCGAAGGTCCGCGCGCTGGTCGAGGCGCATGTCGAGACTCCGCTGTTCGGCATCCTCGGCGACCCGACCGTCAACGTGCTGGCGATCAACCGTGCGCTGGATGCCAGCGCCGGATGAACGAACCGACCGACCGACCATCGCCCGAGGCCCTCCTGCGACAGGCGTCGCAGGAGGGTCGTGGCCGTCTGAAGATCTTCCTCGGCGCAGCGCCCGGCGTCGGCAAGACGTTCGAGATGCTGTCGGAAGGAGCCGAGCGGCGCCGCGCCGGCGTCGATGCGGTGATCGGCGTGGTCGAGACGCATGGCCGCGCCGAGACCGAGGCACTCACGCGGGGCCATGAGATCGTGCCGCGCCGCGCGATCACCTATGAGGGGCATGGCATCGACGAGATGGATCTCGATGCGATCCTGGAGCGCGCACCGCGGCTGGTGCTGGTCGATGAGCTGGCCCACACCAATGCCCCGGGCAGCCGCCACCCCAAGCGCTATCAGGATGTCGAGGAGCTCCTCGCGGCCGGGATCGATGTCTATACGACGATCAATATCCAGCACGTCGAAAGCCTGAACGACGTCGTCGCCTCGTTCACCCGCGTCCGCGTGCGCGAGACGGTGCCCGACAGCATCCTCGAACAGGCCGAGATCGAGGTCGTCGATATCCCGCCCGACGAGCTGATCGAGCGATTGAAGGACGGCAAGGTCTATCTGCCGCACGAAGCGACCCGGGCACTGTCGCATTTCTTCTCCAAATCCAATTTGTCGGCCTTGCGGGAGCTGGCACTGCGCCGCGCCGCGCAAGCGGTGGACGTGCAGATGCTGGACCATGTCCGGGCGCTGGGCGTCGGCGGCACCTGGGCCGGCACCGACCGTATCGTCGTCGCGATCAACGAACTGCCCGGCACAGACGGCCTGGTGCGCGCCGCCAAGCGCGTTGCCGATGGCCTGCGTGGGCCGTGGACCGCCTTGTTCGTCGAAACGCCCCGGACGGCGCATTTCACGGACGAACAGCACCGCCGCGTCGCCGCCGCGATGACGCTGGCGACGCAATTAGGCGCCGTCGTCGCAACCGTCCCCGCGGTCTCCGTCGTCGACGGCATCCGCGGATATCTGGTGCATGCGCGCGCGACGCAGCTCGTCGTCGGCAAGTCGCGGCGGTCGCGCTGGTTCGAGTTCCTGCACGGTTCGGTGGTCGATCAGCTGATCCGCGAAACGGCCGGAGTCACGGTCCACGTCCTGCCGACCGAGAACGATGCCAAGGCGCGCGCGGTCGAATGGCGGCGGTCGAAGACGGGCTGGGGCTCGCCGACGGGATACGGCATCACTGCAGTGCTGATCGCCGCCGTGACGGCCATCGCCAGCGCCTTGTTCCACGTCCTGAGCCTGGGCAACGTCGCGTTGCTCTACCTGCTGCCGGTGATGGTGGCGGCCAGCCTGTTCGGCTTGCGCACCGGCCTGTTCGCCGGGATCGTTTGCAGCCTCGCCTATAATTTCGTCTTCCTGCCCCCGGTCGGCACGTTCAGCGTCAACAATCCCGAAAACCTCATCTCGCTCTTCGTCCTGCTCGGCGTGGCGATCGCCACCAGCCAATTGACGTCGCGGGTCCGTGCGCAGGCTGATCTCGCCGCCGGCAATGCCCGAACCAATGCCATCCTGGCCGGTTTCCTCGGCCAATTGAGCAGCGTCAACGACCCGTCCGAGGCCGCGCGGATGATCTGCGAAGACGTGGCCCGCGTCTTCGACGTGCAGACCATCTTGCTGGGTACGATGGCCGGCACCGGCCTGACCGTCCAGGCCGCCAGCAACCCCGACTATCGCCTCGACACGATGGACTTGGCGGCGGCCAATTGGGCGTTCGATGCGGGGACGGCGGCGGGCAAGGGCTCGGGGACGCTCGCTGCCTCGGAATGGCTGTTCAAGCCGTTGAAGGCCGGCGGCCGGACGCTTGCCGTGATGGGGGTGGCGCGCCACGACGCCGGCGATCCGGTGCGCGCCGATCAATTGCCGTTGCTCACCAGCCTGCTGGACCAGTCCGCGCTGGTCCTGGAGCGACTGCGCCTGGAAACCGACATGCGCGATGTGGATGCCGTGCGCACGCGCGATCGGCTGCGCGCGGCCTTGCTGTCCTCCGTCGGGCATGACTTCCGAACCCCGCTGACCGCGGTGATCGCCGCTGCCGATCAATTGGAACATGGCGCCACACCCGAACTGATCGGTACGATCAAGAACGAGGCGGCGCGCCTCAACCGGTTCGTCGGCAACCTGCTCGACATGGCGCGGGTCGAGGCCGGTGCGCTGAAGCTGAACGTCGAGGCGACCGACCTCACCGACGCGGTCGCCGGCGCGGCGCACGATGCCCGGCGTGCCTTGGATGGCCACCAGATCCAGCTCGACGTGCCGCCCGACCTGCCGCTGGTCCGGGTCGATTCCCAGCTCCTCCACCATTGCCTGCTCAACCTGCTCGACAATGCCGGACGCTATGGCGATCCCGGGACGCCGATCGTCGTCGAGGGGCGCCACCAATACGGGCAGATCAGGCTGTCGATCGTCGATCACGGTCCCGGCCTGCCGCCCGGGCGCGAGGCCGAGGTATTCGAGACGTTCCGGCGGCTCGAGGGATCGGATCGGGCGATCGGCGGCACGGGCCTGGGCCTCGCCATCGTCAAGGCATTCTCGGAGGCGATGGGCATGACCGTCGAGGCCGGCAATCGGGGCGATGGAACGGGCGCTGCCTTCACCCTCGTCTTTCCCTCCAACCTGATCGTGCGCACCGCACCCGAAAGCGCCCTCTGATGCCGGCCAAGATCCTCGTGGTGGACGACGAGATTTCGATCCGTCGCCTGCTTCGCAATACACTGGAACGCGCGGGCTATGCCGTGGTCGAGGCGATGGACGCGCGCGAAGCGATCCAGCGTGCCGCCGCCGAGGCGCCGAGCGCGATCCTGCTCGATCTCGGTCTGCCCGATCGCGATGGGCTCAGCCTCATCCCGCTGCTGCGGGCAAGCGGCGATGTCGTGATCCTCGTCGTGTCGGCCCGCGACGCCACGGACGAGAAGGTCGCCGCGCTCGATCTCGGGGCCGACGACTTCGTCACCAAGCCGTTCGACAGCGAGGAATTGCTCGCCCGGCTGCGCGTTGCCTTGCGCCATCACGGCGTGTCGGAAACGACGCAGAAGGTCATCCGCAAGGGCAATCTGACGATCGATCTCGATCGCCGGCTGGTTTGCCGCGATGGGGCGGAACTCCATCTCACGCGCAAGGAACACGATGTCCTCGCCGTGCTCGCGCGCCATATCGGGCGGGTGGTGACGCACGACCGGATCATCGCTGCCGCCTGGGGCGGCGATGATGATCCCCGCGTCGAATATCTGCGCATCGTCATTCGCAATCTGCGCCAGAAGCTCGAATATCCGGAGCCTGTCGGCAGCGTGATCGCCAATGAGCTGGGCGTCGGGTACCGCCTGCGCGCCGATTGAACGCCGCACGCTATGCCGCTGCTATGCGAAAGGCGGGAATCGATCTCGAAAGGCTATGTAGGGCTTCGTAGATGATGACGTGCGGATCAGCCTCGATCCGCCTCATCCACGAGGACCAACACCATGTCGTCGGCATCCAATCCGGAGCCTGACCCGTCCGACCCCATCCTGTACGTCGGACAAGATACCGCCGGCCACTGGCTGGTTCAGCTCAGCAGCAAGCAGATGGAGGGACGGTTCGTCTCGTTCACCGCTGCCATGCGCTACGCGCAATCCGAGCGGGAGGTGTATCATGCCGCCGTCGAGATCGCGTCGGCCCCAATCCAGTCGCTGATTTCCTTCGCGCCGGTCGCCGCCAACGAGCGCGCTCTGCCGCATGCCGCCTGAGGGGATACGCACCATGAAGAACAGCATTGCACAGACCGCCGCTCAGTCCACAACCACGCAGCCGCCCGGGGCGGGCGCGCATCTGCCGGGCAGCCGCACCGCACTGCACGATCCGCGCTGGCCCGCGATCGTCGCGGCATTGACGACGCTGCGCGAACGCGGTCGGTTCTCGGTACGCATCGTTGATGCCGATTGCGGCGCGGGGTGCCTGCTCATCCAGGCGGCGCACTTTGCCCGGTCGCTCGGCTTCACGGCGATCGAGGGCCGAGGAGTCGATGGCGCTCCGGCATTGATCGGGCGCGCGAAAGCGGCGTCGGAGCGGCAGCGCGACCGTGCGATCGGCTTGACGTTCGAACTGGCGGACGTGCTGGTCGCACTCGGCGAAGAGTGTGAGCTGCCCGCCGACATCGTGCTGTGGCACGGCCCGCATCGCTCGGATGTGGGCCAGGCGTTGGCGCGCGCGGGCGATGTCGTGATCCGCGATGAGCGGACGGCATGTGGCGGCAGGAGCGCAGCGTGACGAAGCGAGATGCGCTGTGGCGCAGCGCTGGTGCCGTGCTCTGCATCGCGGCAGGTGGCGTAGCGCTGACGGCGGAAAGCGCACCGCTCATCGTCCTGCTGTTCCTGGTCGTCCTGTTCGGCCTGACCCTGGTGATCAACGGCAAGCGGGTGGCGATTGCCGTCCAGGCCGAGCGGCGGGGCCATCCCCATACCGCCGATATCATCCACGCGCGCCGCATCCGCCGTTTTCGCCGCAACATCGACGAGGCACGCTGAGTATTCCTCGCCAGCGTCGCTCACCCGACAGAAACATCGAGATCATCCATGTCGCATTTTCGGCTCCATGACGGCGTGCTCCACGCCGAGGCGGTCGCGCTCAACACCATCGCCGCGGCGGTCGGTACGCCTGCTTATGTCTATTCCGCCGCCGCGCTGCGCGACGCGGCGCGCGCGTTCCGCGCTGGGCTGGCAGCGGTGCCGCGCAAGCATCTCGCCTTTGCGGTGAAGGCCAACCCGAACCTTGCCGTGCTGCGCTTGTTGGCGGACGAGGGTTATGGCGCCGACATCGTCTCCGGCGGCGAAATGCTCCACGCCCTGGCGGCCGGGATGCCGGCGTCCGGCATCGTCTTTTCCGGCGTAGGCAAGAGCGGCCGGGAACTGGCCGCGGCGCTGGATGCCGGAATCGGGCAGTTCAACCTGGAGCTCGAAGAAGAAGGCGTCGTGCTTGCCGCCCTGGCGGCCACGCGCGGCGTTCGCGCACCCGCGGTGCTGCGGATCAATCCCGATATCGATGCGCAGACGCACGCCAAGATCTCCACCGGCCGGCGCGAGAACAAGTTCGGCGTTGCGGTGGCGGACGCTGCCGGCATCTATGCCCGCCTTGCCGCGCTCGACGGTCTCGACCTGCGCGGCATTGCGATCCATATCGGTAGCCAGATCGCCGATCTGGCGCCGCTCGAGCAGGCGTATGAGCGGGTCGGCAGGCTAATTGCCGAGTTGCGCGCGGCTGGGCACGCGATCAGCCATGTCGATCTCGGCGGCGGTCTCGGTGTGTCCTACCGTGCCGGCGAAATATTCCCGACGCCCGCCGCGTATGGCGCGATGGTCGCGCGCGTCACGCGGGACTGGGATGCGACGCTGATGTTCGAACCCGGGCGCTTCATCGCCGGGGCGGGCGGGGTGCTGCTGACCGAAGTGTTGTGGGTGAAGCCCGGCGTGCCGCGACCCTATGTCATCGTCGATGCGGCGATGAACGATCTGGCACGGCCCGCTTTGTACGACGCCTTCCACGAATTCGCGGCGGTGCGGCCGAGCGGGGCGCGGATCTGCGCCAATATCGCCGGCCCGGTTTGCGAAAGCGGCGACACCTTCGCGATGGCGCGCGATATCGACGAGGTGGCCGCGGGCGATCTGGCCGTGTTCCTGACGGCCGGCGCTTACGGCGCGACGATGGCCTCGACCTATAATTGCCGCGCGCTGGTGGCAGAAGTGCTGGTCGATGGCGATCGGTTCGCGGTGGTGGCCGATCGCATCCTGCCCGAGGCGATGATGACGGCGCAGCATGTTCCGCACTGGCTGCAGCATCATCACGCGCTGGAAGCCGCATGATGGCCGGTGCCGGTCAGGTGCTGCCAAATGCTACGTGGCGGCTATGCGAAACACGTGTTTCGATCTCGAAACGCTATGCCGCAAGCGATAGCTGGAATGCCACATCGAGGACGGGTGGCATGGCGGACTGGGCTCACAAGCGAACGGATATTACGATCAGGGCGGCGGGTGCACTAAGCTGCGCCACGGCCTATCTGGCGATCCATACGCTAGGTCATCTCTATGACGGCGCAGCGCGGGCAGAGCCGGGCGTGGTGATATACCTGCTCGCTGCCATCGCGTTCCTGTGCAGCAGCTTTGGCGCGGCTTTACTGCTGCTCGGCCACCACGTGCTGGATCGGATCGAGGTCAGTGCCCGGTGGCAACGGATGCCCGCCTCGGCGCCACAAGCGCGTCGGGATGCCGACGGGCCGGAGTTTGTACGTGCGGACGCGCTATCGTCGGAGCCGAAGATCGGGCTTCCGCCGGCGTTGCCGCACATCGAAGCCATGAACGAAATGCCACCCTCCTGGCGCAGCCCCGAGGCGAAGCTCCATGTGTCGCCTCGCCTGCAGGCTGCAAGCCAGTGGTGAAAAGGTGGAAGATCCCAGCCGGACGCGATCGGCAGCCGGCGGCTGATGCCGGCGCGAACGGGGTTGCGCCCAGGCCCAGGATTGAGGGGCGTTTATTCCTTCGGAGCACCGAACCCGGCGGTGGTCGTCCCGCATCATGAGTATGCATGGTCCGAAAGTGCCTCGGAAATGGCGGCGATGGTGTGCGAATGCGGCTCGGGCTTCCATACCCTCGGCGACGATTCTCGATTGTCCCGTAGAGACTGCGACGATGAGCGATGGTCGGCTAACCGTGGCGTCGTTGCTCGCGGCACAGGCGATCCGCGCGTCGGCTGAGACGAACGACCGTTCAAACGCGCGGTCGGATCAAACGCTGCGATCACGGGCACGGCAGCGGCACCGTCGGGGCTAGAGGTCGGAAGTCACGCATGACGGTCGTCGCTTCGTATCTTTATCGCCATGGGCACCGTGTCCGCGAAGTCGCGCTGGGCGAGCATGTCGATTGCCCGGCCGATCGGTTGCAATTCATCTGGATCGGTCTGTGCGATCCGTGCGCCGACGAGATCGCCTTGCTGAAGGAATTGTACGGCTTGCACCCGCTGGCGGTCGAGGACGCGCTCAGGGATGGACAATTGCCTAAGGTCGATGTGCATGGCGAACAATTGTTCGTCATTGCCCGTACGGCGACGCTGGAGGGCGGCACGATCGATTATGGGCAGACGGCGATCTTCGTCGGCCATAGCCATATCATCACCGTTCGTCAGGGATCGGATCGTTCGCATCAGCCGCTACGCGATCAACTCGAAGCCGCGCCGATCCTGCTGGGGCAAGGCGTGGATTATGTCCTCCACGCCGTGCTTGATTTCGTCGTCGATGGATATCTGCCGATCGTCCAGTCGATCGAGGATGAGGTGCTGGCCATGGAAGGACGGATCCTCGACGCCTTCCTGGAACGGCATGAAGTAGCGAGGATCTTTACCCTCCGACGCGAACTAATCCGCTTCCAACGTATTCTGGTGCCGATGGAGGAAATGGCGCGCAAGCTTGCGCGCAGCCAGCTACCCTGTATCGACCCGGAAGCGCGCGCCTACTTCAGCGATGTGTTCGATCATGTCCGCCGGGTCGAGACGATGGTCGATGGTTTGCGCGAAGTGCTGTCGTCAGTATTCGAATTCAGCAGTCTGATGGAACAGCAGCGCACCGGTGACATTACGCGCCAACTCGCCGCCTGGGCAGCGATCTTGGCCGTGCCGACGGCGATTGCGGGTATCTATGGCATGAACTTCGACGTCATGCCCGAGCTGCGCTGGAAGTACGGATATTTCATGGTGCTCAGTGTGATCGCAGTCACCTGCGGCGTACTGTATCGGCGGTTCAGGCGCGTGCGCTGGCTCTGACCGTCCGTGCCAGCAGGTCGCCACAGCACCCGGAACGAAGCGGCCAAGTGCCCGTTTCCTGCTACCCCGGCCAGGAGCGATCGAAATGCATGTGAAGCGCAGCGAAGAGATACTGGTATCGTCCGCTGGGGCAGTCGAAGGCTCCTCGGTCGGCCATGCTGCCCCACCGAACCGCAAGGAGCGCCGGCGGCTGGCCGCGCAGACCGGAGAGCGCAAGCCGCGAGTATGTGCTTGCTGCTGATCGACCGACGCCCCTAAAGGCGCTGGCGATCGAGCAATGTGCATGCGTCGATGACGGGGAATAGACCGATGTTGAGGAAGAGCCCCGCCACGCTGGATATCCGGATCGCCGTACCGGATGACGTTCCGGGCATCCTGGCGCTGATAAGCCGCGCCTATCCCGGCATCGAGAATTACAGCGCGGGACAGCTGAGCGGCCAGATCAACAACTTTCCGGAAGGTCAGTTCGTCGCGGTGCTGGAGGGCGCGATCGTCGGTTATTGCGCATCGTCGCGCATCGACGAGGTGATCGCACTCGCGCCGCATAATTGGGCGACCATCACCGGCAACGGCTTTGGCAGCCGCCACGATCCAACGGGCGACTGGCTGTACGGCATCGAGATGGCCGTGGATGATCGGCAGCGCGGGCTGCGCATCGGCAAGCGCCTGTACGATGCCCGGCGGGCGCTGGCCGAACGGCTGGAACTGCGCGGGATCGTCTTTGGCGGTCGCATGCCCAATTATGCGCGGGTCAAATCCAAGGTCGATGGCCCGGAGGATTATCTGGCCCGCGTCCAGCGCGGCGAGTTGCGGGATCCGGTGATCGGCTTCCAGCTTTCCAACGGCTTCACCCCTATCGGCGTGCTCGACAAGTATCTGCCGTTCGACAAGGCGTCGGACGGCCTGGCGGCGCACATGGTGTGGCGCAATCCGTATGTCGATCCGAACGAGCCGCCGGCCTTCCGCGTGCCGCGCGACGTCGAGAGCGTGAGGCTGGCAACGGTGCAGCTGCAGGCCCGCGCGGTCGATAATTTCGAGGAGTTCGTGAAGAACATCGAATATTTCGTGGATGTAGCGGCCGATTACCGGTCCGACTTCGTGGTGTTCCCCGAACTGTTCACGATGTCGCTGCTGTCGTTCGAGACGGGCAAGCTGTCGCCGATGGAGGCGATCGACCGCATGACCGAACACCGCGAGCCCATCGTCCGCGAACTCTCGCGCATGGCCCTGCGATATAACATTAACATCGTCGGTGGATCCCACCCCACCCGCACCGAAGACGGCAGTATCCAGAACGTTGCCTATGTCTGCCTGCGCGATGGATCGGTCCACTCGCAGGAGAAGATTCACCCGACCCCGAACGAAGCCTACTGGTGGAAGGTGAAGGGCGGCAGCTCGGTCGACGTGATCCAGACCGATATCGGCCCGATCGGGGTATTGATCTGCTACGACAGCGAGTTTCCAGAACTCGCCCGGCGGCTGGTGGACGAAGGTGCGCGGATCATCTTCGTGCCGTTCTGCACCGACAACCGCCAGGGCTATATGCGTGTGCGCTATTGCGCGCAGGCCCGCGCGATCGAGAACCAGTGTTTCGTCGTCCTGTCGGGCAATGTCGGCAACCTGCCGGGCGTAGACAATATGGACGTGCAATATGCGCAGTCCTGCATCCTGACACCGTGCGACTTTCCGTTCGCCCGCGACGGCATCGCGGCTGAGGCGAGCGAGAATATCGAGACGCTGACGATCGCCGACGTTAATCTCGCCGATCTGACCTGGGCGCGCGCCGAGGGGACGGTGCGCAACCTCGCGGATCGGCGCTTCGATCTCTATCGCATCGACTGGAACGGCGGGAAGCCCCGCGACCTCCCGCCGCCTGAGAGCCGGCCGAAGGGATCGAAGGCCCCTGGAGGGGGCTGACGCATCGATGTTTCGCTATCTTTGCTGCGGTTCCCCCGTTGATAAACGCAGCAAAGACTAGCACTATGGAAATTGCCGCATATTTTTGGGACGCGAAGCACGGGAGTAGCCTTCTGCGTGATTTAGTCCCACAGAACACCACCTTAGTCGTGCGCTGAAACGTCGTATGTAGCGGGCGGCAGGATGAGAGGCTGCGCGGTTGGCCATTTTTCTGGTCAGAAACGTACCTTCATCAAACAGAGTATGGATGCGTCGTCGGGCCAGCAGCCTTTTCACTGCTAAATTTAGGGCCGCGGACGGTGCTGTCGCCCGAACGTCAGACACAGAGCCGGTAGTCTCTCCAGGCAAGATCAGACCTCATCGCCCAAGGCCGCTGATCAAACAATCTATCAGCTTGTTGCTCGCCAGATTGCCGCCGCCCCCATGCAAGGTCCGTGTACAGACCGAGCCGACTGACACTATCATGAAGGCTTCGGCCAAAAGCCCATGCTCCTTGCGTACGGTATCACTGCCCGTCAGGCCGGCAAAGGCGCGACTGATGTTCTCCGACATCATCTTGCGTACATCGGAGAAGATCGTGCTCACACGTTGGTTGCGAGATGCCTCGGCTGCGATCTCGAGGAAGAGGCGATCACTTTCCTCGTCTTCGCGGCAGGTGGCGGTTGTCAGCCAATTGATGATGCCATCGCGATTCTTTGCCGCTAATGCTTTGTCGAGCGTGGCCAAGTCCGCAAATCTCTTGCAATCTGCCTCGACAATTGCTGCGATGATATCTTCTTTCGATGGGAAGTCGCGGTACAATTGTTGGACGGCCACACCGGATTCCTTGGCGATCAGCGCAATGCCGGTGGCGTGGAAGCCGTGTTCCACGAACAATCGACGTGCCGCCGCCTTGATAATATCTCGGCGCAACTCGGCGCGCGACGGGGGCAGGCATTCCACGATCGACAATTGATGAACCTCTCTTGAGTCATGTTGACCCGCTCGACCGGCGGGTCTAACGACGCGATTGGTGAGTGATCGCTCTCATACCTTTTTTCAAGCGGGAAATTCTATGTCCTCCAATCGGCTGATGGGCTGTATGCTGGCATCTAGCGCCTTGCTCGCCCTGACCGCCTGCGGCGATGGCGGCAAGCAACAGCAGCAGGCTCCTCAAGGCCCGGCGCCTGTCGGATACGTCGTCGTGCGTGAGGAGCCGGTGACGCTGACGACCGAGCTTCCCGGTCGCACCGCTGCGTTCGAGACGTCGGAAGTCCGCCCCCAGGTGAATGGATTGATCCTCGATCGTCTATTCGTCGAGGGTGACGTGGTCCGGAAAGGGCAGCCGCTCTACCGCATCGATCCGGCACCCTATCAGGCGCAGGCGGCAAGCGCTCGCGCCGCGCTCACCCGGGCGCAGTCGAGCATCGCCTCCAGCGCTGCATTGGCGCGACGCTACGGCGAACTGGTGAAGATCAACGCGATCGCCCGTCAGGAGTTCGAGAACGCCCAGACCACGGCTGCACAATCGCGCGCGGACGTCGCTGCCCAGCAGGCCGCCTTGCGCACGGCGGAGATCGATCTTGGCCGCACCACCATCCGTGCGCCGATCACCGGCCGCATCGGCCGCTCGGTGTTCACCACCGGTGCTCTGGTATCGGCGTCGCAGGCCAATGCGCTTGCTACCATCCAGCGCCTTGATCCGATCTACGTCGATATCCAGGAATCGAGTGCCGACCTGTTGAAGCTGCGCCAGCAGATCCTCAGCGGCCAATTGACCCGGGACGGCAATGCTCGCGTGAAGCTGAAGCTGGAAGACGGTAGCGAATATGGGGCGCAAGGCACGCTTCGGTTTGCAGACGTCACCGTCGATCCGACGACCGGCTCGCAGGTCATCCGCGCGCTCTTTCCCAATCCCAATGGCCTGTTGCTGCCCGGCATGTTCGTTCGTGCTTCGCTCGTCGAAGGTACGCAGGAAAAGGGCATGCTGGTGCCACAGCGCGCCGTCAGTCGCGATGAGAAGGGTCTGGCAACCGTGATGGTCGTCGGTCCGGACAACAAGGTGCAGGTGCGTACGCTGCAGACGACGCGCGCCCTTGGCGAGAACTGGCTCGTGACCAGCGGAATCAAGCCCGGCGACAAGATCATCGTCGAAGGCGGCATGATGCTGCGCCCGGGGATGCCGGTGCAAGGCAAGCTGTGGAACCCCAACGCCAAACCCGCCGGCGCTGCGCCGCCGCAGGGTCATGCGCAGGCACAGGCGAAGTAAGAAGCAATGTCACGCTATTTCATCGATCGCCCGATCTTCGCCTATGTGCTGGCGGTCATGGTCGTCATCGCCGGCATTCTGTCGCTGCGAAGCCTGCCGATCGCCCAGTTCCCGGCGATCGCCCCTCCGGCGGTATCGATCACCGCCAACTATCCGGGCGCAGACGCGCAGACCCTGGAGAACACGACCACCCAGATCATCGAGCAGCAGATGAAGGGGATCGATCACCTTCGCTATTTCTCGTCCTCGTCCTCGTCCTCTGGAACGGTCACGATCACGCTCACCTTCGAGCAGGGTACCGACCCGGACATCGCTCAGGTGCAGGTGCAGAACAAGCTGCAGGCGGCGACGCCGTTGCTGCCGCAGGAAGTGCAGCGCCAGGGCATCATCGTGGCCAAGGCGACGCAGAACTTCCTGCTGTTCGTCGGTCTCTACTCGGAAGACGGCAAGCATGATGCCGACGACCTTGCTGATATCGTCGCGTCGCGGATTTCTGATCCGCTGTCGCGCGTGGCCGGCGTCGGCGATACCCAGATCTTCGGCTCGCAATATGCGATGCGCATCTGGGTCGACCCGATCAAGCTCAACAATTACGCATTGACCATGGCGGACGTGACCACTGCGGTCACGGCGCAGAACGCTCAGGTCTCGGCTGGCCAGATCGGCGCGCAGCCGGCTCCCAAGGAGCAGATGCTGAACGCCACGGTGTCTGTATCGTCGCGGCTGACCACGCCTGAGCAGTTCTCGCAGATCCGGTTGAAGAGCGGCGCCGACGGCTCGGTGGTGCGTCTGGGCGACGTCGCGCGTGTCGCGATCGGCGCCGAGAATTATGCCTTCTCCGCACAGTGGAACGGCAAACCCGCGTCGGGCATCGGCATCAAGCTGGCGCCGGGCGCCAACGCTCTGGACACGGTGGTTGCCGTCAAGGAGCGGGTGAACGCGCTCGCCAAGCAATTTCCGCCGGACGTGAAGGTGATTTTCCCGTACGACACCTCACCGTTCGTCCGCCTGTCGATCGAGCAGGTGGTCGAGACGCTGATCGAGGCGGTGGTGCTCGTCTTCCTCGTCATGTTCCTGTTCCTGCAGAACTGGCGCGCAACGCTTATCCCGACGATCGCGGTGCCGGTCGTGCTGACAGGCACATTCGCGGTGCTGGCCGCTTTCGGCTATTCCATCAACACGCTGACCCTGTTCGGCATGGTGTTGGCGATCGGCTTGCTCGTCGATGATGCGATCGTCGTCGTCGAGAACGTCGAGCGGCTCATCACGACGGAGCATCTGTCGCCAAGGGAGGCGGCGCGTAAGTCGATGAACGAAATTACCGGCGCACTGATCGGCATCGCCGTGGTGCTGTCGGCGGTGTTCCTGCCAATGGCGTTCTTCGGCGGATCGACAGGCGTCATCTACCGTCAGTTCTCGATCACCATCGTCTCGGCGATGGTATTGTCGGTCGCGGTTGCACTGATCCTGACTCCGGCCCTCTGCGCGACGATCCTCAAGCCACACGATCCGGACAAGGGCCAGGGCAATGGGCCGCTGGCGCGCTTCTTCCGCTGGTTCAACGACAAGTTCGATCGCGGTCGGGTTCGTTATGAGCGCGGTGTGCGCTCCACGGCGAACCGCTGGGGCCGGTCGCTGATCGCCTATGCGCTGATCCTGGCCGGCATGGCCTTCCTGTTCACCCGCCTGCCGACCGGCTTCCTCCCCGACGAGGATCAGGGCGTGATGATCGCCCTGGTGCAAGGCCCTCCAGGCGCGACCACCGCGCGGACCCAAAAGGGGCTGGACCTGGTGCGCGATCACTTCCTCAGTGACGCCGGTGACGCCATCCGCGGTGTCTACACGATCAACGGCTTCAGTTTTTCAGGCCAGGGCCAAAACAGCGGGATCGCCTTCATTCCGATGAAGGAGTGGAAGGATCGCCCCGGTGCCAAGAACAAGGCGCAGGCGGTTATCGGGCGCGCGATGGGTGCATTCTCGCGCTACAGCGACGGCCTGATCTTCGCAATCATCCCGCCGGCAGTGCAGGAATTGGGTAACGCCACCGGCTTCGATCTGCAATTGGTGGACGATAGCGGGTTGGGCCACGACAAGCTTCTTGCTGCCCGCAACCAGCTGCTTGGAATGGCATCGCAGAATAAGTCGCTGGTCGGCGTGCGTCCTAACGCTCTGGACGATGCGCCGCAGTTGAAGGTGAATGTCGATCAGGACAAGGCAGGGGCGCTTGGCCTCGACCTTGCCGCTGTGAACAGCACCATCGCGACTGCCTGGGGCGGTTCGTACGTCAACGACTTCATCGATCGCGGGCGCGTCAAGCGCGTCTACATCCAGGCCGATGCAGCCTATCGTATGACCCCTGAGGACATCGGTGACCTGTACGTTCGCGGTGCCAGCGGCAACATGGCGCCGTTCACGGCCTTTTCGGACGTGTCCTGGCACCAGGGACCTACCCAGCTGACGCGGTACAACGGTCAGCCTTCGATGGAGATACTTGGTCAGGCGGCCCCCGGCGTCTCCTCCGGCGCTGCCCTGAAGGCGGTCGAGGAGATGCAGTCCAAGCTGCCGCCTGGTACGCGGCTCGACTGGACCGGGCTCAGCTATGAGGAGCAGCTGTCCGGAGGCCAGGCGCCAGCATTGTACGGTCTGTCGCTGCTGATCGTCTTCTTATGCCTCGCGGCGCTGTATGAGAGCTGGTCGGTGCCGATCTCGGTGATGCTGGTCGTACCGCTCGGCGTCGTCGGCGCGCTGCTGGCGGCCAGCATGACGGGGCTCAACAACGACATCTACCTGCAGGTCGGCCTCATCACGACGATCGGCGTCTCGGCGAAGAACGCGATCCTGATCGTCGAATTCGCCGAGGAGAAGATGCGGGACGGATTGAATGCCTTCGATGCGGCGATCGAGGCGGCCAAGCTGCGCCTTCGCCCGATCCTCATGACCAGTCTTGCCTTCATCTTCGGTGTGTTCCCGCTCGCGATCTCCAACGGTGCGGGCGCCGGCGGACAGAATGCGATCGGCCGCGCAGTGGTCGGCGGCATGCTGTCGGCGACGGTGCTCGCGATCTTCTTCGTTCCGATGTTCTTCATCGTCGTGATGCGCCTGTTTGGGCATGAACGCGGTGACGAGCAGGTGGTCGAGGATCGCCGGCATGACGAAGGTCGGCATGACGACAGCGAGCACGGGTCTCACCCTGCGCCGCAGGGAGCCTGATTGGTGATGAATAGTAAAATCGTTCTCGGCTTGCTTGGCGCCACCGCGCTGGCTGGCTGCAATCTCGCGCCCAAGTACGTGCGGCCGATCGGTGCCGTCCCCGCGGCACTCCCGCAGGGCGGCATCTACCCGGTAGCCGCCACCGACGCACCGGACATCACCAAGATCGGCTGGCGGGACTTCTTCACCGACGATCGGCTGCGGAATACGATCGCGCTGGGCTTGGAGAACAACCGCGATCTGCGCATCGCGGCGGCCAACGTGCTCCAAGCGCGTGCGCAATACCGTATCCAGCGTGCTGATCTGCTCCCAACTGCCACCTTGTCCGGATCGGCGACGTACACCAACAACGTCCAGGGTGCTGCTGGTGCCCTGGGCGGGGCGGCCGGCGGCGGTACTGGCGCGGGAACAGGTTCGGGTCCCGGCACGGGCACTGGGGGCACTGGAACTGGTGGCATTGGCGGCGGAACAGGATCGGGGACTGGCAGCGGGGTCGGAGCAGGCGCCGGGGCAGGGATCGGATCATCATCCTCCGATCTGGAATTCTATTCGGTCAATGCCGGGTTTTCGGCATTCGAGCTCGACCTGTTCGGCCGCGTGCGGAACCTCAGCCGTGCAGCGTTGGAACAGTATTTCGCCACCGAAGAGGCGCAACGATCGACACGGATCAGCCTGATCGCTGAGATCGCCACCGCGTGGCTGACCTATGCATCGGATCAAGATCAGCTCCGGATATCGCAAGACTCGCTGAAATCGTTCGCGCAATCGCTCGAGCTGACGCGGGCGCAGTTCCGCATCGGGATCGCGTCCGAGTTGGAGGCGCGCCAGGCCGAGACGACCTACCAGGCCGCCCGCAACGACATTGCGGTATTGAAGACGCGGGTAGCCCAGGACAAGAATGCGCTCGACCTGCTGGTCGGAACGCCTGTCTCCGTGGCGCTGCTGCCGCAGGGCCTGGGCAACGACGATGCAGCGCTGCGGGGTCTTCCCGCCAATCTCGCGTCGGATGTGTTGCTACAGCGTCCGGATGTGCTGCAGGCCGAGCATCAATTGATCGCGCAGAACGCCAATATCGGCGCGGCCCGTGCAGCGATGTTCCCTACCATCTCGCTGACCGCGACGCTGGGCACGATCAGCACTGCGCTGAGCGGGCTCTTTTCCGGTGGCAGCTTCACCTATACGGGCGCACCTTCCGTCTCGCTGCCGCTGTTCGACGGCGGTCGGCGTCGTGGTAATCTGGACGTGGCACGGGCGCAGCAGCAGGCAGCGGTTTCGTCCTACGAGAGAGCGGTGCAGACTGCCTTCCGCGAAGTCGCCGATGCCCTGGCGCAGCGTGGGACGATCGACGAGCAGATCTCAGCCCAGACGGCACGCGTCAACGCAGCCACTGTTGCGCTGCGGATCTCAGATGCGCGGTACCGGGCGGGCGTGGAGTCGTTCCTGAACACCCTCGATTCGCAGCGTACGGCGTATGCGGCACAACAGCAGCTCGTCACCACCCGCTTGAACCGGGAAAGCAACCTCGTCGAATTGTATCGGTCGCTTGGTGGCGGTTTGGCCTCGGATGATCCTGTCGAACGAGTTGACCCCCGCCCGCTGCGCTAGGCGGCAGCGCGCCGGTTCTGACGCGTTCCCAGTGAGATATTCCACGGCTCGCCGCCGCCAAGGTGGCGAGCGAGGTACGGCCACTTCAGCACATACCGTGCGGCCGCACGGTATCCTGGGCTGCCGCAACCGCGACCGGAAGCAGCAACCCCGTCATTGCCAGCCTCCGGTTCCGGTTGGGTCGACCGCCGACCGGTAATGGCGGCGGGCGACAATGCACTAACGATCGAGCGGGGCCAGTCCGTCAGGGCTGCCCCCTCCTACTGGGCGAACTCTAGATCAGTCCGGCGTTGCGCCAAACGCCAGTGCCTCTGCCGAGCCGACTTCCTGCTCACCAGCGAACAGCCGGTCCAGCCGGGTCCTTATCTCGTCTCGATACCCCGGGCCCGCCAAAGGCCTCGGTGCGGTCAGCGATACCTGATCGCCGATGGCATCCTTGATCCGTTGAACAGCGGGCTCGTCGATCACGTTCGCCCGTCGAAGTTCAAGGCATAGCTGCACCAGCCCGACCGCTGTCGCCTGAGCGCGCAGGCCCACGTTCGTCAGCTCGTAATGCATCTTCTTCTGCTTATCGTGTTGGTTTGTCATGTCGCATCCTTCCTGTGCGAACCGTACGCTCGTTGTTCGATGTGAGCTAGGGACTGGACGGCGGGAAGCGCTTAATTCCCTGTTTGGAGGGTACGCTGTCGTTGATGTATGAGCCTGCTTGGGTGCAGTATTCCTCCGCCTGTATCCCGAGGTCGTAATCCACTTGCGCGCGAGACCGGCGTACTGCTGCTTGCCCAGATTGACGGTTTAGTCGTTCGGGGCGGAAACGAAGTGGTTGAGCGCACCTCCACGCCGCCCAAGCAGGCGCACAGCGTCTTACGAGCGGGCTCAAAAGCGCGAATTGAACTGGTCGCTTGATTTTCTGGTGAGGTACGGCACGATCTCGGATGCGGCGCCCGCGGCGATGTCGGCGACACGTACCTCAGCCACGTCGCAGACGACCGCTTCGGTGCAGGAACGGCCTACACGCTTCTGGACATGGAAGACGTCGACAGATTGACGCCTCCCCGTCGCAAGCGACGATGATGGCCGAGGATGCCACCTCTAGCTTCCATGCCTGCACAAGAACGTTTGCTGTAAACTGCACGAACTCGGCCTGATCGATTCGGAGGGCGACCTTATCCTCGACATGTCTTTGGAAGGGGTGTGCCACTATCGATAGAGCGCAGGCGCTTTGATGGTCGCTCATAGCGCATCGCAAAGGAAACCGGGCGCAAATTATACCTCTGGCGGACGAAATTTCAAAATTTAGGTAGCGGAAACGGCTGATTTCTGCCGTTGGTGACCCCTACGGGAATCGAACCCGTGCTTCAGCCGTGAAAGGGCCGCGTCCTAACCGCTAGACGAAGGGGCCATGCCGGCGTGGCCGGTTGGTGGAGGTGGCGACTAGGGAAATGCGGGGCGGGGGTCAACCCGGTGGCGGGGTTATTTCGATCAATCGACCCAGGCCGCGTCGTCTATGTGCAGTTCGGCGGCGGGTTTGGCGCCCCAATCGTCGATCCGGGCGCGACCGGCGAGCCAGAGTTTGCGGTGGGGCGGGGCGCCCAACAGTGCGGCGCCAAGTGCGGTTTCGGCCTGGCGGAAGGCGACCGCCTTCAGCGAGCGGCCGTCGTCACCGACGACCACAGTGCGGACATGGCCGTTGCCCACGATGTCCGCCTTGATGATGCGCACCGGTCCGGCGACGACGCGGGGCTGGGGCCAGCCCATGCCGTACGGGCCGCCTTGCTCCATCGCCTCGACCAGCGCCGGGGTGACGCCGCCGGGGGCAAGCAGGGCGTCGAGCAGCAAGGCGCGGTCGCCGATCGAGCGGGCGACGGCATCGGCGAGCCGTGCCTCCAGGAAGTCGCCGAGCGCCGGCAGCTGGTCTTCGGTGATCGTCAGCCCGGCCGCCATGGCGTGGCCGCCGCCGGCGACGAGGATGCCGCTGTCTTTCGCCGAGAGGATCGCCGCGCCGAGATCGACGCCGGAGATCGAGCGGCCCGAGCCTTTGCCGATGCCGTTTTCGTCGATCGCGATGACGATCGCGGGACGGCCGTATTTCTCCTTCAGCCGACCGGCGACGATACCGATCACGCCGGGGTGCCAGCCATGGCCGGCAACCACCAGCACCGCGCGGTCGCGGGCGTCGAGCGCGATGACTTCGGCCGCCTCCTGCACGATCGCCTCAATCGCGCGGCGTTCCTCGTTGAGGCGGTCGAGCTCGGCAGCGATGGCGGCCGCTTCCTGCGGATCGCGCGTGGTGAGCAGGCGGACGCCAAGGTCCGACTTGCCGACACGGCCGCCGGCGTTGATGCGGGGGCCGAGCGCAAAGCCGAGATCCTGCGCTGTTGGCGCGCGGGTCAGGCGGCTGGCGGAGATCAACGCGTTGAGGCCGATGTTGCGGCGCTGCGCCATCACCTTCAGCCCTTGCGACACGAAGGCGCGGTTGAGGCCGCGCAGCTGGGCGACATCGGCGACCGTGCCGAGCGCGACGATATCCAGCAGGTCGAGCAGCCGCGGTTCGGGCTTGCCCTCGAACGCGCCACGCGCGCGCATTACGCGGATCAGCGCGGCGCCGAGCAGGAAGGCGACGCCCACCGCCGCTAGATGACCGTGCGCCGCGCCACCATGCTGGCCCTGGTCTTCATCAAGCCGGTTGGGGTTGACCACGGCGTGAGCGTGCGGGAGGGAGAGCGCACATTTGTGGTGATCGACGACGATCACGTCGACTCCGGCATCGCGTGCTTGGGCCAGCGCGTCGAACGCCTGCGCGCCGCAATCGACTGTGACGATCAGGTCGGCGCCTTCGTTCTTCAGGCGAACCAAGGCGGTGCCCGACGGGCCATAGCCTTCCATCAGGCGATCCGGAATGTAGGGCTTCGCCTCCAGGCCGAGGTCGCGCAGCAGCAGGATCATCAACGCAGCCGAGGTGGCGCCATCCACGTCATAATCGCCAAAGATCGTAACGGATTCCTGGGCGGCGATGGCATCGGCAAGCCGCTCCGCGGCGCGGTCCATGTCGCGGAAGATCGACGGGTCGGGCATGAAGCCGCGGATGCTGGGCGCCTTGTGCGCCTCCAGCGCGTCGCGTGGGCAGCCGCGCGCGAGCAGCAACTGCGTGACGAGATCGTCGGGGGCGAAACCGGGATCCCGCGTGTCGGTGGCCAGTGCCCGCCAGCGCCAGGGCTGGCCAAGGATGGAGCTCGTGATATTGAGGACGGTGTTCATGATGCGCGGTCAATGGCACGGATCGGGGGGCAAGGGCAGGGGGATGCGTCCCCGCGCGACGCTCGCTGCATCGTGCCTGGTGCCGTTCTTTGTCTAGCGCGGGCCCTGCAACTGCTTGGCAAGCAGCGGCGCGACCTTGTCGGCAATGCGACCTATCCCTGCCGCTTTGGGGTGGACGCGGTCGGCTTGCATCAACGCGGCGTTGCCGATCACCCCATCTAGGATGAATGGGTAGAGTCCGGCCTTGTAGCGCGCGGCGAGATCGGGCCATATGGCGTTGAACGGCTTGACGTAATCGGGGCCGAGGTTGGGCGGCGCCTGCATGCCGGTGAGCATCACCGGGATGTCGCGCTTGGCGAGTTCGTCGAGCATCGCGACCATGTTGGCGCGCGTCTCGGCCGGGGAGATCTGGCGCAGCACATCATTGCCGCCGAGCCCGAGCAGGACCAGGTCCGGCTTGCGTGGCAGGTTGTTGAGCGAGAAGACCAAGCGTCGCCTGCCCGCGGCGCTGGTGTCGCCGGAGACGCCGGCATTGACGATCTTGGCGTTGATGCCCTCGTTGCGGAGCCGGCGTTGTAGCGCGTCGGGCAGGCTCTGCCCGCGCGCCAAGCCATATCCGGCATATAGGCTGTCGCCGAATGCCAGCACCAGCCGCTCCTTGCCTGCGACGGGGGCAGGGGCGGCGGGGACGGGAGAGACGGGCTGATCCGGTCTCGCAGCCGCCGCGTCTGGGGCTGCTGTCGTGTCGGGCGCGGCTGCCGGCTGCTTGTCACACCCACTAAGAAGCATCGCTTGGAGAACCATCGCCCCCGCCCCATATCCATAACGCCCACGTTCCAACGCGATTTCCTTCATGATGAACAATGCCGCCGCACTGCCGGCCGATATGGTGATTGCCGCGCGCGGTGTAACCCTGACCCTGGGGACCGGCGATGCCGCGACCACGATCCTGCGCGGCATCGACTTGGATGTCGCCGCCGGCACCAGCCTGGCGCTGCTCGGCCCATCCGGCTCGGGCAAGTCGTCGCTGATGGCGATATTGTCGGGGCTGGAACAAGCCAGCGCTGGGAGCGTGCGGGTCGCTGGGCTCGAGTTCGGGCACCTCAGTGAGGACGCGCTGGCGCGGGCGCGGCGCGGGCGGATCGGCATCGTGCTGCAGGCCTTCCACCTGCTGCCGACGATGACTGCGCGCGAGAATGTCGCGGTGCCGATGGAGCTGGCCGGCATGCCGGATGCCTTTGCGCGTGCCGAGGCGGAGCTGATTGCGGTCGGGCTCGGGCATCGGCTGGGCCATTATCCGGCGCAATTGTCGGGCGGCGAGCAGCAGCGCGTGGCGATCGCCCGGGCCTTGGGGCCGCGGCCCGATCTGGTTTTTGCCGATGAGCCGACGGGCAATCTGGACACGGCGACCGGTGCTGCAGTGATGGACCTGTTGTTCGAGCGTCAATCGGCCGCCAGCGTGACGTTGGTGGTGATCACGCATGATCCCGCACTGGCGGCGCGCTGCGACCGGACGATCGAACTGGCGGATGGCCACATCGTGCAGGACAGTGCCGCGTGAGCGAATGGGGCACGGCGTGGCGGCTGGCACGGCGCGAGATCGACTTGAAGTTTCGCGGGCTGCGTCTGCTGCTCGCCTGCCTCTTCCTCGGCGTCGGCGCGCTGGCGGCGATCGGCAGCCTGACACAGGCGATCCAGCGCGAACTCGCGGCACGCGGCGCGGTGATCCTAGGCGGGGATGTCGAATTCGCGGTATCGCAACGAGCGGCGGAAGCGGCAGAGTATAAGGCGATCCGCGCCTTGGGCACGGTATCCG